>NZ_AZUB01000007.1:0-229567 GCF_000568095.1 Enterobacter sp. DC4
GTTAGCGCGAGAAGAAAAGTGATAAACGTTTCGATGGAAGGCATCTTGGTTGAGTCCGGATAAATATTTCTGCTACGTTACCTCAGTCCGATTCGAGCCGAAAGTGGAATATACTGCAGCGTCTGCTCCTGGCACAAAGCAGACATTCTTACTCACATCTATCCCCCTCACTTTTCCCCCACCGCCGCGCTCGCCGACAGCCCCGCCACCAGTTCAACCCCCTCCGGTAACCTGTCGATATGAATGCGCACCGGTACGCGCTGCGCCAGCCGCACCCAGCTAAAGGTAGGCTCGACGTCGGGCAGACCCAGCCCGCCCGTCTCGTCGTTGCTGTCCCCAATCCCGTGTCCGATGCTCTCCACGTGCCCCGTGATGACCGGCTCGTATCCCATCAACACAATCTGCGCGGCATCCCCAACGCGAATATGGCGCAGCTTGGTCTCTTCAAAGTACCCCACCACCCAGAAGCTGTGGGCATCGACGATGGCGACCTTTGTCTCCCCCGCCGTCGCGTAGTCTCCGGGCCGCAGCCGCAGGTGCGTAACGTACCCCGAAACCGGCGCACGGACGGTGGCGTGCGCCAGATTAAGCTCAGCCAGATCCAGCGCGGCCAGCGCGCCGTGATAATTGGCCGCCGCGACGTTCGCCGCGCTGCCGGTTTGCTGCAAGTCCTCGCTGGAGATGGCGTTTTTAATCAGCGTGCGGCGGTGGGCCGAATCCTGGCGCATCAGCATCTCATGGCGTTTCGACTCCACATCAGCCTGCGCGCTTGCCACCGCCAGCTTGAGCCAGCGCGGATCGATGGTGTAAAGCACATCGCCCCGATTCACCCACTGGTTATCCCGAACGGCCACGCTGATGACGGGCCCGGAGACGTCCGGCGCAATCTGCACCACATCCGCACGCACGCGCCCGTCGCGGGTCCACGGCGTTTCTGCGTAGTGTTTCCACATCATAAACGCCAGAAGCGTAGCCGCCGCGACGACGCTCAACGTCAGCGCATACCGAGCCAGTAAAGAGAGCAGTGATTTCATGACAATAACCCCAACGCGGTCAGACCCTGCATCAGCAGAAAAAAGGTGACAATCCAGGTTGAAACATCCATCAGCGGGCGAAACGGCAAGCGCCGGTAGCCCCTGCTAAGAGAGAAAAGCGCGACGAGGCTTAGCGTGCAGACCAGCGCCGCGAGGGCGACCGTCAGCAACCCCGGGATAAAAACCCCGCCGATATTGAGATCGTTAACCATGGTCTGGCTCCCGTAATGCACAGTGCAGATCCACCAGCCTGAAGACAAACTGGCGCGTATGTTCATCTGCCGCAGGCAGATGGCGCTCGACAAGGGTGACGATGCGTTCCCGTAAGGCGTCACGGTCTGCGTCGTTTATCCTATGAACAAGTGCGTCAACCTCCCTGCCGGGCGGTGCGTCACTGCGGCGTAAATGCATGACCGACAGCCCCAGACGCAGCGCGTGTAACAGCCGATCGAGCGCCTGGTCTGGCGCGCGCTCGCTGCGCTGCAGTCGCGGCAGCAACAGGGCGGTTCGGTCCATCATCAGGTTGATCCAGTGCGTTTCGTCAACCCGCAGCGTGCCCTTCACGCTGCGGCGAATGTCGCGCTGGCAGAGGTTCAGCAGACGCGTGATGGCACCATCCGCCTGTACGGTTTGCAGCAGGCTCATGCTGATGACGGCAAAGCCGGTGGAGGCAAATAACGCAATGGCGGTGTTGGCCGCGACGGCGAAGTCTCCGCTGTATTGCGCCCCCAGCTCGCACAGAATGGGCAGCGTCAGGGTGATGCCCATCGCCATAAACGTGGTAGGCGGGCGCGCCTGAAGCGACCCGGCCAGCAGATACGCCGGGGCCAGCACCGCCACCAGCACCGGGAAATCACTCACCAGCGGCAGCAGCGCAAAGCTGTAGAACAGGCTAATTACCACGCCCCAGAACGAGCCAATGATGTATTTCACAATGTGGGGGGCCGGGGTGTCGAAGCTGCCAAACAGCGTGCAGCAGACCCCCAGGATAGACACCGCCGTACCGCCATCCGGCCATGCTGAGAAGATCCAGACCAGACAGCCGCTCAGGATAATAGCGAAAGCCCCCAGCGCCGTGCGGGCCGCGGTAAGAGGATCGCGGTGGAAAACGTAGCCTTTAGCCGCGCGGGTTTGCCTCTCCCCAAAGACGGGTTTGGCATGGTGGATGGCGCTGGAAAGGCGCTCGCACTGCTGCAGAAGCGCGATCGCCTCCGTGAGGTAGCGGATAAAACTGACCAGCCGCGCGTCGTCAAACGTCTGCGCCTGCGCGGCATACCGATCGATGAGAAGCGCACAGCGGAGCCGCAGCGCCTCTGCCGTACTGCTGAGGCTAGCGCCTTCACCGGCCACCCAGGCCTGAACATCCTCCAGCAAGGCCTGCACGTCGGCGGGCAGGGTTCCGATCGCTGGCATGCGGTCGTGCAGTTCACAGTTGACGATAACGAGCCGCGCCAGCCGGTCGTGAATCGCTTTTCTGGCCTGCCGCACCGGGGCGGAGAGGGCAAAATCGTACGGAATATGGTGGCTTATGCCCTGCAGGAACTGCAGCGCCAGGGCCAGATGCAACGGGCCGGAAGCCGCATCGGGCTTGCCCGCTAAGGTATCCGCCACCCGCTCGCGCGTGGCCTGTAGCGTCTGGGATAATTTAGCGTTGAACAGCCCTGATACCCGCGCGGGCAGCACGTAGCGGTGAATCAGCGCCGCGCAGAAAATCCCGATCGCGATCTCCTGCACGCGGACAATGGCGACGTTAAA
Organism: Enterobacter sp. DC4; assembly: GCF_000568095.1. Taxonomy (NCBI): domain Bacteria; kingdom Pseudomonadati; phylum Pseudomonadota; class Gammaproteobacteria; order Enterobacterales; family Enterobacteriaceae; genus Enterobacter; species Enterobacter sp. DC4. Next base: position 2,790 of record NZ_AZUB01000007.1, read on the forward strand.
GATGCCGCCGGGATCGGATACCGCGGGAAAACCAATCAGGCTCGCGGTGTAGCCCGCCAGCACAAAGGCATAGGCCCGGGGCGTGCGCTCCAGCAGGGAAAGCCACAGGCAGAATACGATCCAGCCCGTCAGCACAATGCTGCACAGGATCGGCGTATTCGCGAAGGTGGGCACAATCAGAACGGTCGCGCTGGCCCCGACAACCGTACCGGCCAGCCGGTAGAGGCTTCTGCTGAGCGATGCCCCGACCGACGTTTGCGACACGATGTAAACCGTAATAATCGCCCATGAGGGGCGTTCGAGGCCGATAGACAGCGCGAGGTAATAAGCGAGCATCGCCGCGGCGAAACTCTTTGCGGCGTAGATCAGCGCCCCCGCGTCGTTTTGCAGCGCGGCGGGCAGGCGCACGGGATAAGAGAAGACGTTTTTCATGCCGGAATTATTACCGGCTTGCAGACCCGCTTAAATACTCTATTCTGTCAAAAAATACCTGAATGTTGCCAGAATCGTGAAGCCTCAATCTGCTACTACGCTGTATGACCCCGACTCTACCGCCAGCCCGGCGGTGGCGCGTCATCTGGACTTCGTGGACTACGCCGCGGAAGTGCCGGTACATACCCACCGCAAGGGCCAGCTGATTATTGCCCGGTACGGTGCGGTCAGCTGTTACGCGGAGAATGACATCTGGATCGTGCCGCCAGACTGCGCCGTCTGGATCCCAGGGGGGATCCCGCACAGCGCCAAAGCGACCTGGAACGCGCATCTGAACTATCTGTTTATTGAGCCCGGCGCGGCGGCGCTGCCGGAGAGATGCTGCACGCTGGCGATCTCGCCGCTGATCAAGGAGTTGGTCGATCGCCTAACCCGCGAGGGCGTTGATTATCCCCCCGACGGCCATGTCGCCAGGCTAATCAGGGTCACGCTTGATGAGCTTGCCAGCATGCCGCAGCAGAAGCTGAGCCTGCCGGTCTCAACCGACCCGAAAATTCGCGCCATGGCCGACGCGCTGGTCAGCCGCCCTGAGGACCGAAGCACCCTTAAGGAGTGGGCGAAACGGCTTGCCCTCAGCGAGCGTTCGTTTGCACGCCTGATGCAGCGCGAGACCGGACTGAGCTTCGGGCGATGGCGCCAGCAGCTGCACTTGATTATTGCCCTACGGGAGCTGGCAAGCGGCGTGCCGGTCCAGAACGTGGCGACAACGCTCGGGTACGAATCCGTGAACGCGTTTATCACCATGTTCCGAAAAGCGATGGGCAGCACGCCCGCCCATTACTTTGCCGAACGGAAAAACAGCGGCCGTTAACCCGGCCCCTCGCTCCCCGCCGCCAGCAGCGGCACCACCACGTCGCTGATGGGCACCGCAATGCCGTGCTTGCGGCCGTAGCGCTGGATCACGCCGTTACGGATATCCCACTCCATCGGACGGTTGGCCTGACGGTCCGCCAGGATCGACGTGCCGAGGTCCTCAGGGGCACGCTGGAAGTTCGCCAGAATCTCCTGCGCTACGTCATCGTTCAACTTCGCCCCTTCCGCGCGGGCGACAGTAAGCCCCTCGTGCAGGTAGGCCAGTGAAAGTTCGCTGATATCCTCGCGCCTGAACATCCCGGCGCGGCGGTTGGCCAGCACCATCAGCCCGGCGACCGCGTTTTGCAGCAGCTTGCGCCAGGCGACGGTGGCGAAATCTGCCGAGAGTGCAACTTCACAGCGCGTACCGCGAAGCGCCTCCACCACCCGCTGCGCCTGCGGCATGTCCGGCAGCGTCAGGCGCGGCTTCGCCCGCAGCCAGACGGAGGCATCCGGCTCGCGCTGCGCCGGGAACCAGACCACCGACGGCAGCACCGTCGCGCCACTGACCAAAGGCTCAAGCTGAGCCTTCTGCTCAACGCCGTTTTGCAGGGCGCAGACCACCGTATTTTCATCGCACAGCGCGCGCAGCCACCCGGCGCTGTCGGCATTTTGCGTCGTTTTCACCGCGATAAACACGAGGTCCACGGGGCGCGCGATGGCTGTCGGATCGGTTAATACCGGACCGGGCACCACCGTTTCACCCTCATCGTGGCGCAGGCGTAACGCCGCGTGTGCGGTCCGTCCGCAGAGCAGCGGCGTGCGGCCAGCGTCATGCAGTACTGCGGCAATGGTGGTGCCAATCGCACCGGGTCCTATCAGCGCAATCGTTGGATAGTCAGACATGAGTCACTCCCCTTTTGCTAAGCCTGCTATCAGTTATACCACCCTGAGACGAGCACGCCACACCCGTTGTCTATACTCAACACTCTACAGACAACGGAGTGCGCCATGCCTTTACCCGATTTCAAATCCTCTGAACCGTTCACCCTTGGCATCGAGCTCGAACTGCAGGTGGTTAACCCGCCGGGGTACGATCTGAGCCAGGACTCCTCCGCGCTCATCGCCGCCGTCAAAGACGACATCAAAGGCGGTGAAGTCAAACACGACATCACCGAAAGCATGCTCGAAATCGCCACCGGCGTGTGTCAGACCATCGATCAGGCGGCGGCACAATTCTCAGTGATGCAGCAGAGCATCCTGCGCGCGGCGGCGGAGCAGCATATCCAGATCTGCGGCGGCGGGACGCACCCGTTCCAGAAATGGCAGCGTCAGGAGGTGTGCGACGATGAGCGCTATAACGTCACGCTGGAGCGCTTTGGCTATCTGATTTTGCAGGCAACGGTATTCGGCCAGCATGTGCATGTCGGGTGCCGGACCGGGGATGACGCGATTTACCTGCTGCACGGCCTGTCGCGCTTCGTACCGCATTTTATCGCCCTGGCGGCCGCCTCGCCGTATATGCAGGGCACGGACACGAAGTTCTCCTCGTCGCGGCTCAACATCTTTTCAGGGTTCCCGGATAACGGCCAGATGCCGTGGGTCAACAGCTGGCAGGAGTTCGAGGGGCTGTTCCGCCGCCTGAGTTCCACCAGCATGATCGACAGCATCAAAGATCTGCACTGGGATATTCGCCCCAGCCCGCATTTTGGCACCGTGGAGGTGCGGGTGATGGATACGCCGCTGACGCTCGGCCACGCGATTAACATCGCTGGGCTGATCCAGGCGACGTCCCACTGGCTGCTGACCACGCGGCCTTATAAGCATCAGGAAAAAGATTTTCTGCTGTACCGCTTTAACCGTTTTCAGGCGTGTCGCTACGGGCTGGAGGGGATCCTGACGGACGTGCACACCGGCGAGCACAAAACCGTGGCGGAAGACATTGCCTGGCTGCTGGAGCAGGTGACGCCGTCGGCCGAGAAGCTTGGCGCGACGAGCGCAATTAATGAAATTGCCCTGCTGTTAAAGCAGGGCAAGAGCGAGGCACAGCGCATGCGGGAGTTTATCGCCGACGGCGGCTCGCTGATTTCTCTGGTGCAGAAGCACTGCGAGCTGTGGGCGACGAGTCCGTAAGGCCGTGGCCCCACTCGCGCAGGCGCTGGAACAGCACGAACAGCGCGGGGATGAACAGAATCCCCACCACGGTCGCCACCAGCATGCCGCTGAACACTGTGGTGCCGATGATGCGGCGGCTCTGGGCACCCGCCCCGGTCGCCAGCATCATGGGCAGAACGCCGATAATGAACGACACGGCGGTCATCATCACCGCCCGGAAACGGCGCGAGGCCCCTTCCCGCGCGGCATCAGCAATCTCCATCCCGTCCATGCGCCTCGCGCGGGCGAACTCCACGATCAGAATCGCGTTCTTGGCGGCTAGGGCTATCAATAGCACCAGACCAATCTGCACGTACACGTCGTTGGCATAGCCCGCCCTCCACAGCCAGACCAGCGCCCCGCCGATGGCGAACAGCACCGAGAGCATCACGCTCGCCGGGAGCGTCCAGCTCTCGTACTGGGCGACGAGGAACAGCCACGCCATCACCACCGCCGCCAGCACGATCCAGATCGCCTGATTGCCGGTCTGCTGCTCCTGGTACGACATTCCGCTCCAGGCGTAGTCGTATCCGGCCGGCAGGCTTTCCGCCAGAATCTCACCCATCGCCGCCATCGCGGTGCTGCTGCTCACCCCAGCCGCCGCCGAGCCGCTCACCGACACCGACGGGAACTGGTTGTACTGCTGCAGGAACGGCGCGCCGACGGTCGGCGTGATGGTGACGAGGTTGCTCAGGCGCACCCGCTCGCCGCTGTTGCTACGCACGAACAGCTCGCCGATCTGCTCTGCGCGCTCGCGCCACTGCATCTCGTTCTGCATCACCACGTGGTAGACGCGGTTGTTGATGCTGAAATCCCCGGCGCGCGTGCCGCCAAAGGCGGTTTGCAGGCTGCTGAAGATGCGCGATACCGGCACGTCGAGACGCGCGGCGCGCTCGCGGTCGACGGTCAGCGTCAGCTGCGGCACGTTGCTGCTCCAGGTGGTGAACACGCGGCTCAGCTGGGGATGCTGGTTGGCTTTCGCCAGCACCTCGCGGGTGACGCGCTCCAGCTCCGCCGGGCTCTGCCCCGCCTGGGCCTGGATGCGCAGGTCGAAGCCGGAGGCGTTGCCCAGCCCCGGCAGCGTCGGCGGCGCGAAGGTCATGATGGTCGCCTCCGGCAGAGCCAGCAGCTGGCGCTGCAGGGTACCCATCACCTCCTCCAGCGGCGGGCGCTCGCTCCAGTCCTTCAGCATGATGGAGATAAACCCGCCGTTGGAGGCGCTGGTGCCGTTGAGGATGTTAAACCCGGAGACCTGAATCACATCCTCCACCGCCGGATTTTTGGCGATCAGCTCCCGCGCGGTGGTCATCACCGCCTCGGTGCGCTCCAGCGAGGCCGCTTCCGGCAGTTGGACGCTGGCGAAGAAGTAGCCCTGATCTTCCTGCGGCAGGAAACCTTTTGGCATCGACGTAAAGCTGAACAGCACGACTGCCGCCGCGCCTGCGGTGGCCAGCAGCGCCAGCCACGGACGTAGGTTTAAGACATTCACGATGCGGGTGTAGAAACCGCGCGTGGCGTCCAGCCCGCGGTTAAAGGCGCGATAAACGGCCGCTGGTTTCTCCGGGCGCGGACGCAGGAGCATCGCGCACAGGGCGGGCGTCAGGGTCAGCGCCACCAGGCTTGAGAGCGTAACGGCAGTCGAGAGCGTCACCGCGAACTGGCGGTAAAGCTCGCCGACAATCCCCGGCAGGAACGCCACCGGCACAAACACCGCCAGCAGCACCAGCGTCGTCGCGATCACCGGCCCGGCGATCTGGCGCAGCGCCAGCGCGGTCGCCGCCGTGCGGCTCTGCCCTTCCGCCATCAGCGTTTCGACGCTCTCCACCACCACGATGGCGTCATCCACCACCATGGTCAGCGCCAGAATAATGGCGAACAGGCTCAGCGTGTTGGCGGAGTAGCCGAGCGTATAGAGCACGGCAAACGTCCCCACCAGCGACACCGGAATGGCGAGCGCGACGATAAGCGTGGCGCGCCAGCTTTGCAGGAACAGGGAAACGACCACCACAACCGCCAGCATGGTGAGCGCCAGCGAGACGCCGATCTCTTTAATGGTGGCGGCGACAAAGGAGGTGGTGTCGAATTTCACCTCGTAGACCAGGTCGTCCGGGAAGCGCGTCGAGAGGCGCTCCAGCTCCGCGCGCACCGCGTCGGCCACGCGCAGGGCGTTGGCGGACGGCGTCGGGTAGATACCGAGGTAGGCGGAATCGTGCCCGTTCAGCTGCGCGCCGGAGCTGTAGCTGCGCGAGCCGAGCTCGATGGTGGCGACGTCCTTCAGGCGCACCAGCTGGCCCATCTCCCCCGCGCGGATGATGATGTCGGCAAACTCGTCGGCCTGGCTTAAGCGCCCCAGCCCGTTGATGGTCAGGGTCTGCTGCTGGCCGTTAAACACCGGCGGCGTGCCCACCTGACCCGCCGCGCCCTGCACGTTCTGCTCGCGCAGCGCCTGCGCCACGTCGTCGGTGGTGACGTTCAGGGCGTTCATACGGTCCGGGCGCAGCCAGATGCGCATGCTATAGTCGCGCGCGCCAAACATCTGCACCTGCCCCACGCCGGGCAGACGCGACAGCGCCTCGCGCACCTGGGTGCTGGCGTAGTTGCTGACGAACAGCGGCGTGTGGGTGTTATTCGGTGAGTAAAGACTTACCCCCATCATCAGGTTGGTGGCCCGCTTGCGCACCTGCACGCCGTTTTGCTGCGCCTCGGTGGGCAGCTGCGCCACGGCCTGCGCCACGCGGTTTTGCACGTCGATGGCCGCGAGATCCGGATCGGTACCCGCCGCAAAAGTGATGTTCAGGCTGTACGTGCCTTCGTCCGAACTGGTGGACTCCATGTAGAGCATATGATCCACGCCGTTCAGCTGCGTCTCTAGCGGCGTGGCGATGGCCTCCGCCACGTCAGCGGAGCTGGCACCCGGCCAACTGGCAGAGACGTTCACCACCGGCGGCGTGATCTGCGGATACTGCTCCACCGGGATAATCTTCAGCGCAATGGCCCCCAGCAGGGTGATGACCAGCGCAATCACCATCGCGAAGCGCGGGCGTTTGATGAAAAACGTCAGCATGATGGCTCCTTAATTCAGTATCTGGACGGCAGCGCCGGGCTGCACGCGCTGCGCGCCGTCAGTAATCGCTCGCTCACCGGGCTTCACGCCGGATGAAATCTGGAACTGCTGGCCAATCTGTCCGGCGACCTTCAGCGGGCGCATTTCGGCGTTGCCGTCGGCGTTAACCACCCAGGCAAAGAACCCGTCGCCGTTCTGCTGGACCGCGGCGGCAGGCAGGGTCAGCACCGGCTGCTCGCTTGCCGGTCGCAGGGTCACGTTTACGTTGCCGCCGGGCAGGAGCTGATGGCGCGGATTGGCAAATTCGGCGCGCAGCATCACGCTGGCGGTGCGCGGGTCGATGCGATTGTCCACCGACGTCAGCTCGCCGCTGACGCGCTGGCCGTTGCTATCAATTAATGCCTGCCAGGCCTGCTTCATGGCGCTGATATCCGCATGCTGTCCGGCTTTGGTCGCAAACGCCCCCTCTTCCAGCGCGAAGGCGATGCGGATCGGGTCGAGCTGAACCACCTCCACCAAAACGCCGCTCGCCGGGTTGACCAGGCTACCCACGTGGAAGCTGCTGTGCCCCACGCGGCCGTCAATCGGCGAGGTGATGCGGGTGTAGTTCAGGGTGACGCTGCGGGTGTCGAGGCGGGCTTTGGCCTGCTCCAGCGCGGCGCTCGCCACGTCCCGCTGCATGCGGGCATTGTCCACGTCGTGACGGCTGATGGCGTTGCTGCTGCCCAGGCTTTCAAAGCGGGAAAGCTGCTGCTGCGCCTGACGCAGCGTGGCTTCGGCGCTTTTCACTTCGGCCTGCGCCAGGCGCAGGGCGGCGCGCGGCTCGGCGTCGTCCAGCTCAAACAGCACGTCGCCTTTTTTCACGTACTGCCCGTCGCGGAAGTGGATTTGGGTAATCACGCCTTCCGTGCGGGCGCGCAGCTCAACGGTGTGGATGGCTTCGATGCGGCCCGGGATCTGGCGCTCGGCGGCATGGGCGGTCTGCTCCACGGTGGCGATGCGCACGGGGATGGCGGCGGCGAATACGGGTTGCAGGGTACTGACAAGAAGTGCAAACAGGACCGGGAATTTCATGGGAGTACCTCAGCGTTGTTTCTCCCCTCACCCCGGCCCTCTCCCCAAAGGGGCGAGGGAGAAAACCGTGCCCAAGGGAGAGTACCAGACTGTCCCCTCTCCCCTATGGGGAGAGGGTTAGGGTGAGGGGTAAGGTTTTCGTTATGCAGCCTTACGGAACCTGCGGGTCAGTCGCTTCTCGATTTCGACGACGAAGAACATCACGCCTGCAACGGCCAGGGTCACAAACCAGTAGCGCAGCGGCAGGGCTTCGGTGCCGAACAGCATCTGCATAAACGGCAGGTAGATAATCGCTGCCTGGAGCAGGAACAGCACGCCCGTCACCAGCCAGATCCCTTTGTTCGCCAGCAGGCCGCGGTTCAGGGAGAACCCTTCAGTGTTGCGGCAGTTAATCATGTACACCCACTGGGCGCAGACCAGCATCTGCAGCAGCACGGTGCGGATGAACTCCGCGCTGTGGCCGCGCGGCGCCAGCCAGGCTTCCAGCGCAAAGGCGGCAATGGCAATCATGGTGCCGACGAAGGCCACGCGCCAGACGGCGTAGGCGTCCATCACGTGCTGCCCGGTCTGACGCGGCGGACGGCGCATGATGTTGCGCTCGGCGGCCTCAAAGGCCAGGCCGAAGGAGAGCGTGGCGGAGGTGGCCATGTTCATCCACAGAATCAGCACCGGCGTCAGCGGAATGATGTTCCCCGCCAGCAGCGCAATCACAATCAGCAGCCCCTGCGCCAGGTTGGTCGGCATGATGAACAGGATGGTCTTCTTCAGGTTGTCGTAAACGCGACGCCCCTCTTTCACCGCGCTGGCGATGGTGGCAAAGTTATCGTCCGTCAGGACCATATCCGCCGCCTCTTTGGTCACTTCCGTACCCTTGATGCCCATCGCGATACCCACGTCCGCCTGACGCAGTGCCGGGGCATCGTTCACGCCGTCACCGGTCATGCCGACGATTTCACCTTTGTCCTGCAGCGCTTTCACCAGGCGCAGCTTATGCTCCGGGCTGGTACGGGCGAAGATGTCATACTTCACCGCGGCGTCCGCCAGCGCGGCGTCGTCCATCTTCTCCAGCTCGTAGCCAGTGACCGCCTGCTCGCTGTTGGTGATTCCCAGCATCTGACCAATGCTCATCGCCGTCTGCGGGTGATCCCCGGTGATCATCTTCACGCGGATCCCCGCCTGCTGGCAGGCGTTAATCGCGTCAATCGCTTCCGGACGCGGCGGATCCATCATCCCTGCGATGCCAAGGAAGATCAGGCCGTGGCTCAGGTCATCGTGCGTCAGCTCCTGCTCGCCGTTCGCCGGCCTGAACGCCGCGGCGACCATGCGCAGCCCCTGACGCGCATAGCGCTCCATCTCGCTTTCCCAGTACGTGCGGTTGAAGGCTTCCGCACCGTTGCGGGTCTGCTGCTCGGCGCACAGAGCGAAAATGACGTCCGGCGCGCCGGTGATCAGGATCTGCTCCTCACCGCCAATCTGGTAGTGGGTGCTCATGTACTTGTACTGCGAGTCAAACGGGATCTTGTTAACCAGCGTGGTCACGACAGGCTCGAGGTTAGCCTTCGCCGCCAGCACCTTCAGCGCGCCCTCGGTCGGCCCACCGGTGATGCCCCACAGCCCGCGATCGTCCTGAATCAGCTGGCTGTCGTTACACAGGTCGATGGTGCGCAGGTACTGCTCCAGCACGGTGCCCGGCTGGATCTGTACCGGCTCGTCGCTGCCTTCCAGGTATATGTTGCCCACCGGCTCGTAGCTGTTGCCGTCCACACGGTAGCAGGCGTCGGCGGTGATGATGGCTTTAACCGTCATCTCGTTCATGGTCAGGGTACCGGTTTTATCCGAGCAGACCACGGTCATCGCGCCCAGGGTTTCAACCGTCGGCAGCTTGCGGATAATCGCCCGCTTGCGCGCCATCGCCTGCACGCCCAGGGAGAGGATGATGGAGATAATGGCCGGCAGACCTTCCGGTACGGAGGCGACCGCCAGGCTAATCAGGGAGAGCAGCAGCTCGCCCATTGGGATTTCGCGGAATACCAGGCTGAAGACAAACAGCGCGGCCATCATCGCCAGAATAATGGCGAAGATCGCTTTACCCAGCTTGTCCATCTGCACCAGCAGCGGCGTGCGGTGCTTTTCGATACCCGCCATCATCTGGTTGATGTGGCCGAGTTCCGTATCCTGACCGGTCGCGGTGACCACACCGACGCCGCCGCCCGCGCTGACTGTCGTCCCGGAGAAGACCATGTTGGTGCGATCGCCCAGCGGTAATTCACCGCTCAGCGGATTAACGTGTTTATCCACCACGGTGGATTCACCGGTCAGAATCGCTTCTTCCACGCGTAAATTATGCGCTTCAATTAAACGCATATCCGCCGGAATACGATCCCCCGCGCGTAATACAATAATATCGCCCGGGACTATTTCAGTTGTGGGGATTGTTTCATGATTACCGTTACGAATAACGCGCGCCTCGCTGGCGAGCATATTACGAATACTCTTCAGGGATTTTTCCGCGTTGCTTTCCTGAATATGGCCAATTAAGGCATTGATTACCGCCACGCCCAAAATAACCAGCGTATCCACCCAGTGGCCCATTACTGCCGTTAATACGGCGGCGGCCAGCAGGACATAAATCAGCACATCATTAAAATGGGCCAGGAAACGCAGCCAGGCGGGTTTGCCTTTTTTCTCCGGCAGTGCGTTCGGCCCTGATTTTTGCAGACGCGCCTGCGCCTCCGCACGATCCAGACCGCTGGCCTGGCTCTGCGCGTGTGCAAGCACCTGCTCTGCGGTCTGCTGGTATGCCAGCCCGCCGGAAGGCGGCATGTTTGGGGACAATTTTTTTTCGGTCATCGTATTTTTCCTTCAATATCCGGTGAACTGAAGCCTGAATTCCTTTCGGGCTTAAATAAATTCATTTTAAAGTCTTGCGGGTAAAATTGATCTACCGCAATATAATGACTTCTCGGTTATTCAAAACTGATTAAAACTATTTCGATGAGCTGATTTTTACAAAATATTTCTAAACCAATACTAAACGAGGGGGAACCATGTGGGGTATTTATCGCGGGCGCAGACTGGTGTTATACGTTATCGCGGCCATTGTTATTGCCACGTTAATTGGTTATAGCACCTATACATTTGTAAAATTATTTTCCTGATGCGGACGTTTATTTACATAACGCGATATTAATATAAACGCCGGATCGTATGTTGTTATTAATTCGCAGTAATAATGTCTTTGTTTTATTCAAAAAGGCCAGCGGGGCTGATATTGCTTTACGTTACAGAATGCCGGACAATGACATTTTTAACTGACGATTAACATTACGATGAAACACCCGTTAGAATCGCTGCTTACGGCGGGGGGCATTTTATTGCTGGCCCTGCTTTCGTGCCTGCTGCTCCCTGCGCCTTCGCTTGGGCTGGTGTTGGCGCAAAAGCTGGTTCAGACCTTTCACATGGTCGATCTTAACCAGCTCTACACCATTCTGTTCTGCGTGTGGTTTTTACTGCTCGGGGCGATTGAATTCTTCGTGCTGCGTTTCGTCTGGCGACGCTGGTTTTCACTGGCGTCCTGAGCCCATAAAAAAGCCGGGTGGCGGCTACGCCTTACCCGGCCTACACGCGACAGATTAATGTGTCTGGCTATGGTTCTCTTTACGGTACGCACCCGGCGGCTGGTTGAACGTACGGGTGAAGATGCGGGTAAACGTCTGCTGCGAGTCAAACCCGTAGCGCAGGCAGATGTCGTACACCCGGGCGTCGGATTCTCGCAGATCGCGCGCCGCCAGCAGCAGCTTACGTTCACGGATATAACGCCCCAGGCTCTCCCCTTTGTACTGCATAAACAGCCGCTGCAGGTGCCACTTCGAGTAACCCGCGTGGCGGGCAATCTCTTCTATACGTAATGGCTGATGCAGATTGTCGTCGATCCATTCGACGATAGTGTCGATGACTTGAGCGGAAATGGTCATACTGCTGTCCCCCTCTGCTTCTCGCTTAAACATTATTCCCACCACGCACGAAAGGTTTGTGCGCTGTCGCTTACCCTGACGGGCTCGCCCAGTTCCGGCGTCAGCAGCCGATAATTTTTATCCTTGCTGGCTTTTGCCAGCTGGATCAGCGGATCGTTCCAGGCGTGTTTCGCCAGCACGAAGCGTCCGTTATGCCCGGGCACCACGGCTTTCGCGTTGAGATCCGCCGAGGCCTGCGCCGTTTCCTCCGGCAGCATGTGGATGTACTTCCAGTCCTGGTCGTACTGGCCGTTTTCCATAATGGCTAAATCCACCTCGCCAAACTGCTCTCCGATAGCCTTAAAGTGCGGGCCGTAACCGGAATCCCCGCTGTAATAAATCTTCTGATCTGGCGTGACGAACATAAAGCTGCCCCACAGGGTGCGATCGCGTTTAATGCCGCGCCCGGAGAAGTGACGTGCTGGCAGAACATGCACCGTCACTTCATCGCTGATGCGTACCGACTGGTTCCAGTCGCGCTCGTCAATAATCTCGGGCTTCATTCCCCAGTAGCGCAGGTGGGATCCCACGCCCAGCGGCGTCACCACGCGCTTCACCTTCGGCAGTAGCGCCCTGATGGTGGCGTAATCCAGATGATCGTAGTGATCGTGCGAGATAATCAGCAGGTCGATCGCCGGCATGCGTTCAGCGCGCCACGGATACTCGCCGGCAAAGGCCTTATTGAGGAACGAGAACGGCGCGGCATAGTTGCCAAGAACCGGGTCAATCAGGATGCGTTTGCCCGCGAGTTGCAGGTACCACGAGGAGTGACCGAGCCACACCAGGGTGTCCTGCTCCAGCGGCAGGCTCGCAAGATCGGTTTTCACCAGCGGAAGCGGCCGGGCCGGGCGGGCGTTTTCGGTTTTTTTGGTCAGAAATTCCCACATCGCGACCAGCATGTTTTTGTCACCGTTATAACCCGGCGTCGGCAGCGTATTGTGGAATTTCCCCTCGCGATACTGAGGGGAGGCCTCCACTTCAGTGAGCTGCTCACCCTGCGGCGGCTGGCCGAATCCGGCATTCAGAACAAACGGTAAACTCGCAGCTGAAGCAATAATCATGATTAACACCACGCAGATGAAGAGAGGTTTTTTCATATCCTGACCCGAAAACGCGCCCCATCCGATAGCGTGCGCAGGGTAAACTTGATTATGAGTGAGTAAGCACTCATTATAGATATGATGATAAAGTCGTCAAGACGTTTTCGATCTTTGACATTCCGCGTTGCAGCGTGTCAAAGCACGTGTTTCAATCAGGGTTTTAACCATTGACAGGGGGAACAATTTAGTGGCACGTCCGAAGAGTGAAGATAAAAAACAGGCCTTACTGGAAGCCGCAACGGCGGCGTTTGCACAGTCAGGTATCGCCGCCTCAACGGCGCTCATTGCCCGTAAGGCGGGCGTCGCCGAAGGTACCCTGTTCCGCTACTTTGCTACGAAAGACGATCTGCTGAATGCCCTCTATGTGCATCTGAAGCAGGATCTCTGCCAGACCATGCTGGCGAACCTCGATCGCACCATCACGCTGCCTAAAGAACATACCCGCAATATCTGGAACAGCTATGTGGACTGGGGTATACGTAACCCCGTTTCTCATGCGGCGATCCGCCAGATTGGCGTCAGTGAAAAGCTGAGCGTCGAAACGGAACAGGCGGTGAAAGATATGTTCCCGGAACTCCATGAGCTGTGCCGCCGCTCGGTGCGCCCGGTGTTTATGTCGGATGAATTTAAAACGTTTGGCGATGCACTTTTCTTATCGCTGGCTGAAAGCACGATGGAATTTGCCACCCGCGATCCGTCCCGCGCCGTTGATTTTAAAGCGCTCGGCTTTGAGGTGATGTGGCGCGGGCTTGCGTATGAGGACGCCAATGGAGAGTAAAGCCTTACAGGAGCACGCTATGCGTGTGGCCCTGGAACTGCCGTTCACCGAACACTGCTGGCCGTTCGGGCCGGAGTTTGACGTCTTCAAAGTGGGCGGAAAAATTTTCATGATTGTGGCCGTCGCGCACGGGCGGCCGCACGTCAGCCTGAAGTCAGACCCGGAGAAATCACTGTTAAACCAGCAGATCTACCGCGGGGTAGAACCCGGCTACCATCTGAGTAAAAAGCACTGGATTTCCCTTTACGGCACTGACGACGTGACGCCGGAACTGGTTACCGACCTCATAAATGACTCCTGGCATCTGGTGGTGGATAAGCTGCCGAAAAAAGACCAGAAGTGGATTAGGCCAGTCTGATTGTTCGTCTGAGACGAACAGATTAAGCGCTCGAATTGCACTTATCTTTTGCCGCTTCGCGCGGTAATCTGCTTTCCTTTCGCGCCCGCGAGCGGGCGAATTTCATCACCAGGAGTTGTTATGGATATCATTTCTGTCGCCCTGAAACGCCACTCCACCAAGGCGTTCGACGCAAGCAAAAAACTGACCGCGGAAGAAGCGGAAAAAATCAAAACCCTGCTGCAGTACAGCCCGTCCAGCACCAACTCCCAACCGTGGCACTTCATTGTGGCCAGCACCGAGGAAGGAAAAGCGCGGGTGGCGAAATCCGCGGCAGGCACCTATGTGTTCAACGAACGCAAAATGCTGGATGCATCTCACGTGGTGGTGTTCTGCGCGAAAACCGCGATGGACGATGCCTGGCTGGAGCGCATTGTCGATCAGGAAGAAGCCGACGGTCGCTTCAACACCCCGGAAGCCAAAGCCGCGAACCATAAGGGCCGTACCTACTTTGCCGACATGCACCGCGTGGATCTGAAAGATGACGACCAGTGGATGGCGAAGCAGGTTTACCTGAACGTCGGCAACTTCCTGCTGGGCGTGGGCGCAATGGGCCTGGACGCGGTACCGATTGAAGGTTTCGATGCCGCTATTCTCGATGAAGAGTTTGGCCTGAAAGAGAAGGGCTTCACCAGCCTGGTGGTGGTGCCGGTTGGGCATCACAGCGTGGAAGATTTCAACGCCACGCTGCCGAAATCTCGCCTGCCGCTGAGCACGATTGTGACTGAGTGCTAAACCTTACTGGCACGCTGGATCCCGGCGTGCCAGCCATCAATAAAGCGTGATCTGCGGATGCTTAACCCCACATACCAGCGCATATCGCGTTAACGTATCAAGACTCGCCCGGGTGATATTGGCTTCCATTCGCGATACCGTTGGCGCGCTGACGCCCATTCGCTCTGCAACCTGAGCACGCGTCAGGCCAGCATGATTACGCCATTGTGCCAGCATCTCCTGCAAACGTTCTTTACGGGCTTCCGCATCAAAAGACGCCTTTACTTCCGCATAACTTAACAGCTCGGTTCTTAATTCGTCCCAATCAATAATCTTCTTGCTCATCCAACATCTCCTGTTGTCTTTTCAGCGCCAGACGAATCTCAGCAGAGGGTGTTTTTTGCGTCTTTTTGATAAACACACGCAACAGGAAAATCGTCTTTTCCCGCTGGTACACATAGATCCCACGGCTATGGATCGCCCCAACGGTTCTGATTTCAAACAAACCATAGGGTAAGGGCTTGCTGTCGGGTTCTCGTAGTGCTGTCGGGTGAGTGCGTAATTTATCAAGTTGGCGAATCAGCTTCGCCTGTACCTCTGCTGGCAATGCGAGAATTTCTTCTCTGACGGCCTCATGAACGATAAGTTTGAACACGATTTTTCATCCCTGATGATATTAGCATATAAGACAATTTGCATTAAAGGCTAATATTGCCTTTCATGACGCACTTTATACGCTTCAACCAGGCTAAACCGAAACCGTGCTTATTCCCTGAAAGCCCCTCGCAAAAAACTATTTCCCCTGCGCCGCCAGCCACCCCATCGCCCGCTCTCCCGCCTCATCTACCGGCAGATACACCAGCAGACGCGACCCGTTTCGCGGCGCGGAATACCAGTACATCTGCTGCAGCGTAAACTCCCCCAGCTCGGGATGGGTAAACAGCTTGAGCTGGTTCTCCACGCCGCGCACGTCGTTACGCTGGTGCCACAGTGTTTTAAACTCTTCGGACACCGCAAAGAAGCGCGCCAGTTTGGCCTCCCACAATGGGTCACCCCGGTGCTCGGCCATCGCCGCGCGGAAATAGGAGACAAAGATGGGCAGCACGTCGTCGCGTCTGCCGAGGCGCGCGCGCCACGCCGGATGGGTGAGGAACAGGTAAATACAGTTGCGATCTTCCGGCGGGATTTCATTGAAATCCACCCCCATCAGGTGGCCGAAGCTGTCGTTCCACGCCACGATGTCGAAATTGGGCTTCTGGATGCTGGCAGGTTTTGGCAGCAGGGTGTCGAGCAGGCGGCGTGTGCCTTCGCTGATGCCCTCGCAGCAGACCGCCTGGGGTGCTTCACCCGGCGGCAAACCCGCTAATACAAACAGATGCCGGGCCTCGGTCGGGGTACATTGCAGCGCTTTTGCCACGGCCGCCATCACCGCGCTGGACGGATTGACGTCCCTGCCCTGCTCAAGCCAGGTGTACCAGGTTACGCCCACGTCAGCGAGCATCGCTACCTCTTCCCGACGCAGACCGGGCGTGCGGCGGCGACCGCTGCGCGGCAGGCCTAAGCGCTGCGGATCGAGGCTTTCACGCCGTGCGCGTAAAAATGCCCCCAGCTGTTTTCGGGTGTCATCCTGAAGTGAGACGACGGGTTCAGACATCAGCGCCATAAATCCCCCTGCATGGTAGTGCCAGTACCAGTATAAGCAAGAACTGGTACCCGTTTATCTGATGGTAGATGCTACGACCATCTGTTGAATGACGCAATGGAGTTACCATGAATACGTCAGTTGTTTCACCGGGTCGCGCTGGCCTGATATTGCTGTTAACCGGCCAGATGCTGCCGATGATTGATACCTCAATCACCAACGTGGCGCTGGACGCCATTACCCATTCACTGCACGCTACCGCCACCGAGCTGGAGCTGATCGTCGCGCTCTACGGCGTGGCCTTTGCCGTCTGCCTCGCGCTCGGCAGCAAGCTGGGGGATAATTTTGGCCGTCGCCGTCTGTTTATGTGGGGTGTGGCGAGCTTTGGTCTGGCCTCGCTGCTGTGCGGAATGGCGGGGAACATTGAACAGCTGCTCGCCGCGCGCATCGTTCAGGGCGCGGGTGCCGCACTGATCATGCCGCAAATTCTTGCCACGCTGCACGTGACGCTGAAAGGTACGGCGCATGCAAAAGCCATCAGCCTGTTCGGCGGCATCGGCGGGATTGCGTTTATCGTCGGGCAGATGGGCGGGGGCTGGCTGGTGTCGGCGGATATCGCCGGGCTGGGCTGGCGTAACGCCTTCTTTATCAACGTGCCGATCTGTCTGGTGGTGCTGGCGCTGAGCCGCCGCTTCGTACCGGAAACCCGTCGCGAGACGCCGTCACGCATCGACTGGCCGGGTACCGTGTTGCTGGCCATCATGCTTTGCTGCCTGCTGTTCCCGATGGCGCTCGGCCCGCAGTGGCACTGGTCCTGGCCGCTGAAGGCGATGCTGCTCACCCTTGTTCCGCTGGCCTGGCTGATGGCGCTGAATGCGCGCAAAAAAGAGCGTGAGAATGCCCACCCGCTGATCCCGCCGCGCCTGCTTGCGCTTCGCAGCGTTCGCTTTGGCATTCTGATTGCGATGCTCTTTTTCAGCGTCTGGTCCGGATTTATGTTCTGTATGGCACTGACCATGCAAACGGGTCTGGGGATGGCGCCGTGGCAGTCCGGGAACAGTTTTATCGCCCTTGGCGTGACCTACTTTGTTTCGGCGTGGTTCGCGCCGCGGCTGATTGCCCGCTACAGCACCAGCACCATCCTGCTGACGGGTCTGGCGATCCAGATTACCGGCCTGCTGGCGCTGATCGCCACGTTCCGCGTTTGGGGCATGGAGAATACCGCCCTGACGCTGGCACCCGCCACCGGACTGGTGGGCTACGGGCAGGCGCTGATCGTGAACAGCTTCTACCGCATCGGGATGCGCGACATTCAGCCTGACGACGCGGGGGCCGCGAGCGCTATTTTAAGCACGCTGCAGCAGGCCGCGCTGGGGCTTGGCCCGGCCATTTTTGGCGCAATTTTGCTGCACGCGCTGCAAAACCATCACGGGGATTACACCCAGGCGGTTAACGTCTTCCTGATGGTGGAAACGGCCATGATGGTGGTGCTGGCTCTGGCGACGCTGCGCATCCGCCATAGCCTGTGCCTGCCGGTGGTAAAGGTCTGCCAGGCCGTCAAATAAGTTCGTGAATTTGCATAATAGATCCGCAGCCGCCATTATGGGGCTGCAAAAATACAGGAGACGTTATGCAGGAATTGATTGCTCAGGTTGAAGAGTTAGGCATTGAAATTAATCACACCACCTCTTTAGTGATTATCTTTGGTATTATTTTTCTTACCGCCATCATCGTTCATTTTATTCTGCACAAAGGTGTGCTTCGCGCATTCGAAAAACGCGCGCAGGCCAGCAGTCATTTATGGCTGCAGATCATCACCCAGAATAAATTATTTCACCGTCTGGCCTTTACCCTGCAGGGGATAATTGTCAATGTCCAGGCGGTACTGTGGCTGCAAAAAGGCAGCGAAGCAGCGGAAATTCTCACTACCTGCGCCAGGCTGTGGGTAATGGTATATGCCCTGCTCTCCTTCTTCTCGCTGCTGGACGTTATTTTCAATCTGTCGCAGAAAATGTCCACCGCGTCACAGCTGCCGCTGAAAGGGATCTTCCAGGGCATCAAGCTGGTGAGCGCCATCCTGGTGGGGATATTGATTATCTCCCTGCTCATCGGCCAGTCCCCGGCGATTCTGATAAGCGGTCTGGGCGCCATGGCCGCCGTGCTGATGCTGGTGTTTAAAGATCCGATACTCGGACTTGTGGCGGGTATTCAGCTTTCCGCCAACGACATGCTCAAGCTCGGCGACTGGCTGGAGATGCCGAAATACGGCGCCAACGGCACGGTGACGGATATCGGCCTGACCACCGTGAAAGTACGCAATTTCGATAATACGATTACGACCATTCCGACGTGGGCCCTGGTCTCCGACGCCTTTATCAACTGGAGCGGCATGTCGGCCTCCGGCGGGCGACGTATTAAGCGCAGTCTGAATATTGATACCACCAGTATTCATTTCCTCGACGAGCAGGAGCAGCAGAAACTCATTCAGGCGAAACTGCTGAAGCCTTATCTGGCCGCACGTCATGAGGAAATTAACCTGTGGAATCAGCAGAACGGTGAAGGGGCATCGGTATTAAACCTGCGCAAGATGACCAATATCGGCACCTTCCGCGCCTACCTGAACGAATATCTGCGCAACCACCCGCGCATTCGCAAAGATATGACGCTGATGGTGCGTCAGTTGGCACCTGACGCGAATGGTTTGCCGATTGAAATATATGCCTTCACCAATACGGTGGTCTGGGCAGAATATGAGGAGATTCAGGCTGACATCTTCGACCATATTTTCGCGGTGGTGGATGAATTTGGGTTGCGTATTCACCAGTCCCCGACCGGGAACGATATTCGCGCCCTGTCGGGTGTCATCGCCAGGTAATCTGTGTGGGCAACCGGGCGTCAAAGTAAGTGCGGTCTGGTGCCCTCACCCCGGCCCTCTCCCACAGGGAGAGGGAGAAAACCGAGCTACTTTTTGCGCGAGAGCTTAAAAGCAATAAACAGGAACACCACCCACACCGGCAGCAGCATCGCCGAAAGGCGCATCTCATCCATGGTGCACATCAACACCAGAATTAGCCCCAGGAAAGCGATACAGATGTAGTTCCCCGCCGGGTAAAGCAGCGCTTTGAACTGCGTTTCGCGTCCCTTGCGGCGCATCGCGGCGCGGAATCGCAGGTGCGCCAGGCAGATCATGATCCAGTTCAGCAGCAGCGTGGCGACAACCAGCGCCATCAGCAGGCCAAAGGCCTCTTTCGGCAGCAGGTAGTTGATTAGCACTACCAGCGACGTAATGGCACCGGAAAGGAATAAGGAATTCACCGGCACGCCGCGACGGCTGACGCGGGTAAGGAACTTCGGCGCGTTGCCCTGCACGGAGAGGCCAAACAGCATACGGCTGTTGGAGTAAACGCCGCTGTTATAGACCGACAGAGACGCCACCAGAATGACAAAGTTCAGCGCCGAGGCGACCACGTTGCTGTTCAGATCGTGGAAAATCATCACGAACGGGCTGCTGTCGGATTTCACCTCCACCCACGGATAGAGCGCCAGCAGCACCACCAGCGAGCCGATGTAGAACAGCAGAATACGGTATACCACCTGGTTAACCGCTTTTGGAATGCTTTTATGCGGGTCGTGCGCTTCCGCGGCGGTGATGCCAATCAACTCTAATCCGCCGAAGGAGAACATGATCACTGCCAGCGAGAGGATCAGCCCTTTCCAGCCGGTCGCCAGGAAGCCGCCGTGCTGCCAGAGGTTATCGATCGTGGCGCGCTCGCCGCCGTGGCCTGAGAACAGCAGCCACAGGCCAAAGCCGATCATGCCGATAATCGCCAGCACCTTGATCAGCGCAAACCAGAACTCGGTTTCGCCATACAGGCGGACGTTAACAAGGTTAACGGCGTTGATAATGATGAAGAAGGCCGCCGCCCAGATCCACGTCGGGACATCCGGCAGCCAGTACTGCATGTAAATGCCTGCGGCGGTCAGCTCCGCCATCCCCACCAGCACGAACATGACCCAGTAGTTCCAGCCGGACAGGAAGCCTGCAAACGGGCCCCAGTATTTATAAGCAAAGTGCGCGAAGGAGCCTGAAACCGGCTCTTCAACGACCATCTCGCCAAGCTGGCGCATGATCAGGAAGGCGATAATCCCGGCGATACCGTAACCCAGCAGCACCGCCGGGCCCGCCATCTGAATAGCGGGGCCGATGCCGAGAAACAGCCCGGTACCGATCGCGCCGCCAAGGGCAATTAACTGAATATGTCGATTTTGCAAACCACGTTGCAGCGTCGGATTCTGATCCGACGAGGCTTCGGCGCTACCATGGCCTGAAGCGGATGACGCGTCTTTCACGTCCTACCCCTGTCTCTTTTTTAGAAGGGGCACGTTTTAACACTTCATGCTGGAGGTAGCAAGGGATTGGGGCATCCCTGCCCCGGATAACGAGATGGAACGCTTAGAATTCGTAGCCAACCGAGATCTTAAAGGTACGCGGTTCACCCTGCGTGATGTAAGTACCGGAATCGTCCACGCTGGCCCAGTAGTTTTCATTGGTTACGTTGTCGATGCCTGCGCGCACCGTCATCGGGTTTGCATTGTGGTTCACCGCGAAGCGATAGCGCATACCCAGATCCAGCGTGGTGTAGCTGTCAAGCTTTTTGGTGTTTGCCAGGTCAGCGTACTGCGCGCCGGAGTGGTTCACGCGGGCGGTGGCGGTCAGGCCGTCAATCGGCTTGATGTCGTACTCTGCGCCCAGCACGGCGTAAAAGTTCGGAATACCGATCGCATCGTTCCCCTGATTGACGCCATTTTTGGTTTTGGTCAGCTCGGCCTGCAGCCAGGTGGCGCTGGCGTTGAGGCGCATCCCCAGCAGGGGCTCGCCAAAGACGTTCAGCTCCACGCCACGGTTACGCTGCTCGGCGTCAAGGCCGTAGTGGCCGCTGTCGTCGAGGATCGCCGACGGCATTTTAATTTCGAACAGCGCAAGCGATCCGCCCACGCGGCCAAAGTCCGCCTTCACGCCCACTTCGTTCTGCTTAGAGTGCACGATACCGGTGCTCTGGCCGTAGTTGGTGGCGGTATTAGGCGCGGTTTTGCCCGGCTGCAGCGCTTCGGTGTGGTTGGCGTAGAGGGAAATTTCCTTCCACGGCTTGTAGACCACGCCGTAGGTTGGCATCCAGCGGCTGCCGTCGAAGCCGTCTGCCGCGTTTTCCGCACCGGTAATTTTGTTATACCCGCGAATGACCACCTTCTGGTGGCGCGCGCCGGCGGTGAACAGCAGTTTGTCGTCCAGCACACCTAGGGTATCGCTCAACAGCCAGCCTTGGGTACGGGTGCGTCCGCTGGTCAGCGGATCGCTGTATTTCCCGCCTGAGCCGTTGAGGTTGCTGCTGTCCGGCATATCCACGCCGGTATTGTGGTAGATGTTGGTCGTCGGGTTATCCTTCGTCGCCGACATTTTCCACGCGATTTTTTCGCTTTTGGTCATCGCCGAATAGCCGACGTTGACCTTGTGCGAGACGAAACCGGTATTGAAATTACCGCGAATGCCCGCCATACCGCTGACGGAGTCGCTGATGCGGTTGGTATCAAGGCGGCTGACCGTTGCCTTGCCGCTTTTGTCCACCAGCTTCGGCGCGCTGTAGATCCCTTCCTCATGCGCATGCTGCGCGCCCAGGCCGGTATAGGCGGTCCAGCCGTCGGTGATGTCGTACTCGCTGCGCCACACCCCGAACTCGTTTTCGATGTTGCTGTAGGCCCACTTCTGCGAGAAGTTGCGATCGTTTTTCGGCGGCTCGGGCACGAAATCCACCGCCGAAATGTTGACGCTGGTTGGGCTACCGTGGAAGGTTTTCTTTTGATAGCCCAGATCAAGCGAGGTGCGGAAGCGGTCACCGCTGTAATCCAGGCCGGTAGAGAGCAGCGTGGTGCGGCGGCGATCGTTCGGTATGCCGGTTTCCCCTTCGCGATGGACCAGGTTCACCCGCGCGCCAAACTGGTCGTTGTCGCCGTAGCGACGACCCGCATCCAGCGTGGTGCCAATCTGAGAATCTGAGGTGTAGTCCACGCCCACTTTCGCCTGCGGGAGTTCGCCCGCGTGTTTTGGCTCAAGGTTGATCATCCCGCCCACGCCGGAGCTCGCCGCGCCGTTCATCAGGGCGTTTGCCCCTTTGAAGATCTCAATGCGCTCAACCATCTGGGTATCCACCACCTGGCGCGGCAGCACGCCGGACAGCCCGCCAAAGGTCATGTCGTCACCGTCGAACTTCAGGCCACGAATACGGTAGGTTTCCGCGCTGTTGCCGAATCCCTGGACGAACTGCACGCCCGCGTCGTTCGCGACGACATCGGCAATGGTTTTCGCCTGCTGATCTTCCACCAGCTTCGAGGTGTAGCTGATGATGTTGAACGGCACGTCCATGGCGTTCTGCTGGCCCAGCATCCCCATGCGCCCGCCATTCGCCATCTGCCCGTCAAGGAAGGCCGGTACCAACTGGTCGCCACCGGGTTTGAAATCGCTGGCTGGCGCAGCCTGGACAACGAGGGTTTCCTCTTTTTGATCGTCCGCCGCGAAGGCGGAATGCGTCACCGCGCCAACGGCGAGCGCCAACAGCGTGTTGTTTATTTTGGTGTTGTTCATCGTTAACTCATTTAAACGTGCGCGCAAAAATGACCCGTTGTCGGGCTTTAGAATGTGTTTATTGAAATGCAAATGAGAACTATACGCATTATACATGCATTAGCAAGTGTAACCGCGTTCATGAGGAGGTTTGGCGAGAAATGAGGGGAACAACCACCCCGTGCGGGGGTGGCTGCAATGACGTTATTTTTTCTTGTAGATATTGGCCGTACCGTGAATTTTATTGTTGGTGTTCCCTGACGTGAGCACCAGGACATCTGCGCCTTTCTTATCGGCTTTCTCAATCAGTTCTTTTTTTGCATCATCAACCGATACCTCATTCGAGGTACTTACCGTACCGATTTTTTGATACTGAGACGCAACTTTCTTGAACTCATTTTTTGTCAGCAACTGAGCAGCAAAAGCATTGGTCGTAAACAGTAACGCCGTTCCCAACAAAATAGCAGTCGTCTTTTTCATAACCTTTTTTCCTTGAGATTAATCAGCAACTACGAAAAACCTCACGCATTGTGGTGAGGTTTTATGAGCATGGTAGAGAATCTCAGGAAATGCCATACGGTCGGGAAAATTCTTTTATAACAACCCGTTGCATGAAATTACTAACGAATATTAAGAATATTCGAATACCCGCGCGGTGCCAGCAATATCAATGCGTACCGCCGTGCCCGGGTTCCATCCTGGCTGGCTGACGGTCTTCAGAATCACGGGCTGTTGCTGCCCGGCTAATCCGAGGGTGAGCGTCGATAGCTGTCCGGTGAAATCCACATCAAGAATCGAGATCGGGCTTTCATGTGAGGCACATGCCGTCACGCGTAATTGTTCAGGGCGCATCATCACCCTGCCCTGTCCTGTCGCATGCGCGTTGTCCGTCGGCACTTCACCCAGCGCGCACACGGCATACCCGGCAGCCAGCTGAGCTGGCAGGATCACGGCGTCGCCAAGAAACAGCGCCGTCTCTTCGTCAACGGGACGGGTGTAAACCTCATAAGGCGTACCGACCTGTGTGAAGCGTCCGGAGCGCATCACGGCAACCTGCGTGGCAAAGGACAACGCTTCGTTCTGATCGTGGGTGACCAGAATCGAGGCCACGCCCGCTTCGGCCAGCAGATCGGCCGTTGCCTTACGCGTCATGGCGCGCAGGCCGGTATCCAGCGCCGAGAACGGTTCATCCAGCAGCATCAGTGAAGGACGCTGGGCCAGCGCACGGGCAAGCGCCACGCGCTGCTGCTGTCCGCCGGAAATCTCGTGAGGCCAGTGCGTTGCCAGTTGCCTGTCCAGAGACACCATCTCCATCAGCGCCTCAACGCGCTGGCGTTTCTCGTGGCGGGTGCCATCCAGCCCCCAGGCAATGTTGTCTGCCACATTGAGGTGCGGGAACAGCGCCCCCTCCTGAGGTACAAAACCGATCCCGCGCTGGTGGGCAGGGACAAAACGGTTTTCATCAAACAGCGTTCTCCCCTGCATGACAATACGCCCGGTGTCAGGCGTTTCGAAACCGGCAAGAATACGCAGCAGCGTGGTTTTCCCCGACCCGGACGGACCGACAATCGCCGTCCTGCTCCCCGGCGCAACGCTCAGGTTTAAGCTGTCGAGCACCTGCACATCAGAAAACGATTTAGAAATGGCGGTTAATTCAAGCATGTCATAGCCCTGCAATTTTTTTCGACTGCATATAGAGAATGGCGGTCAGCGGGAGTGAAATCAGGATCATCAGCATCGCGTAAGGCGCGGCGGCAACATAGTCAATTTCACTGGTCAGCGCCCAGAATCCGGTGGAGAGCGTGCGCGTGCCCAGCGGAGAGAGCAACAGCGTGGCGGTCAACTCGTTGCTGACGCCGAGGAAAACCAGCGCGGCACCCGCCGCAGCACCGGGCGCGGCCAGCCGCATCGTGACACTCCAGAGCGCCTTCGCGGGCGTGCTGCCCAGGCTGCGCGCCACGTTTTCCAGCTCGACCGGCGCCTGCGCAATCCCCGCCCGAAGGTTGATGAGCGCTCGGGGCATAAACATCAGCAGGTAGGCCAGGAACAGGGTAATTTCCGTCTGATAAATGGGGCGGGCGTAATGAATGGTGACGGTGACCAGCGCCAGCGCCGTGACAATGCCCGGCAGTGAACTGGTGATATAGATGCACCCTTCCAGCATCCGGAAGATACGGTGCGGATAGCGGATACCGAGCCACGCGATGGGGATCACGCACGCCGTCGTCAGGAGCGCACCGCCCACGCCGAGCATCAGCGTCTGGCGCAGGGAGTGCCAGAGATCGGGACTCATCCAGTTTTGCACGCCGCCGAGCCAAATCCAGCGACACAGGACAATCAACGGCACGCCCAGCGCCAGCACGATCAGCACGATGAAAAACAGCTGGCCCAGCGCGGCAGCCGCAGGCTTCAGCGGCCAGCGTTTTTGCTCGCGCGCGGCCCCGGCGCCAATGCGCGCGTAGCGTGCTTTTCCGCGCGTTACGCCTTCCAGCACCAGAATAGCCAGACAGCACAAGGCCAGCACGCCCGCCAGCATGTTCGCCGCCGGGCCGCTGAAGGTAGACTGGAACTGGTCATAGATTGCCGTGGTGAAGGTATCAAAGCGGATCATCACGTACAGGCCATATTCCGCCAGCAGATGCAATGCCACCAGCAGCGCGCCGCCGCAGATAGCCAGCTTGAGCTGCGGCAGCACCACGCGGAAAAAGACCCGCCAGGGCGGCGTGCCGAGCGATGCGGCGACATCTTCAAGCGTCGGGTCAAGACGACGCAGCACCGCCGCAACCGGCATATAGATAAACGGATAGTAGGCCAGAACGGAGAGGAACACGCCCGCGGAGAGCCCATGCATGGACGGGACAACGCTCACCCAGGCATAGCTTTGCACGAACGCGGGGATCGCCAGCGGGGCGACCGCCAGTGCAGACCAGATCCCTCGCCCGGCAAGCTGTGTGCGCTCGGTGAGCCAGGCTATCGCCACGCCCGTCACGATACACAGCGGAACCGCTAAAGCCGTCAGCCACAGCGTGTTGCTGAGTAGCTCAGCAACACGCGGGCGAAATACCAGCGCCTTAATGGTTTCCCAGCCGGTCTCAATGCCAATGGCAATGATAAAACCCAAAGGCAGAAGCGCCATTAATGAAAACAACACAGCTAACGCAACCATCGGCAGTGCAGGACGCCTGCGGGCAGGCTCCTGCACTCTGTTTTTTCCGATGTCGAGACTCAGACCAGACATAAGACGTTCACTTCACTCTCAGGATCACAGCAGACCGGCTTGCGTCATCAGCTCGATAACTCTTTTACTGTTGAGCGTTGAAGGTTCAACTTTCGGTGCATCAAGATCTTTCAGCGGGACCAGTTTCGGGTTTGAGGCCGCGTTTACGCCCACAGCGTATTCAAAGGCGTTGTTGGTACGCAGACTCTCCTGACCTTCTTTGCCGGTAATGTATTTGATGAAGGCCTGCGCCTGGGCTTTGTGCTTGCTGGACGCCAGTACGCCACCGCCAGAGAGGCTCACAAACGCGCCCGGATCCTGGTGTTTGAAGTAGTAGAGCTGAGTGTTTTTGCTGTTTTCACCGGTTTTGGACTGATCGACAAAGCGGTAGTAGTGATAAATCACGCCGCCATCAATCTGGCCGGCATTGACGGCTTTCATCACCGTGCTGTTGCCTTTATAGGCAACGAAGTTAGCTTTCATCGCCTTAAGCCATTCCAGAGTGGCCTTTTCGCCTTTCAGAGCCAGCATCGCGCTCACGATGGCCTGGAAATCCGCGCCTGACGGTGATGCCGCCCAGCGGCCTTTCCACTCGGGTTTCGCCAGATCCATCAGCGACTTAGGCAGCTGCTGCTCGCTCAGTTTCGCAGGGTTATAGACGAATACCGTGCTGCGGGCGGCAATGCCGATCCAGCGACCGTGCGCCGGACGATACTCTGCCGGTACCTGCTTCAGGGTGTCTGCATCCAGCGGCGCAAACAGGTTAGCGTTATCCACCAGCACCATGGACGGTGAGTTTTCCGTCAGGAATACGTCGGCCGGCGATGCGCTGCCTTCCTGAACCAGCTGGTTACCCAGCTCGCTGTCATCACCATTGCGCAAAGTCACTTTAATGCCGGTTTCTTTGGTAAAACCGTCAACCCACGACTTCACCAGGTTTTCATGCTGCGCGTTATACACAACGATACCTTCGTTGTTATCTGCGGCAACTGATTGTGTGGAAAGGAAAAGGGATGACGACAACAAGGCAAGCGAGAAGCAGGACAGCAGGCGAGAATTCATGAACATATCCTTAATTGACCAACGGGAGTAACCACTCATAGCTTTGTGGGACAGGATTAAAGCATACAACAACGCTAATGATAATTAGTATCAATCCAGTTTACGCGTAAAAGTGTAAAATTTCATTATTGCGTGGTTTGAAATGATAAAAATCCAGATGGGAAAGACAGTTCAATTCAAAATTAAGAAAACCTTAAGACTGAACGGAAAAAGAATTCATTAGCCTTCTATTTATTATTGCGATATTTAATGCACAGATGAACAACTCTCCCGCCAGAGAAGCGGGAGAATGTTATGCGGTGTGTTATTTATCGATTAAATTAAAATCACCCTGGTTATATCTTTGCCCCTGAATATTGTCAGGCGTAAAGACATGGTCAACGAACTTAATATCAGAATCGGAAAGATTCAGGCTGACCGCCCCCGCATTATCCTGCAAATGCGCTATTTTTCGAGCCCCCGGAATAGGAACAATGTCATCTCCTTTACTCATCACCCATGCGAGGGCCAGCTGTGCGAGGGAACAGCGGTATTTATCCGCGACATCCTGTAGCTGGCCGAGCAGCTGTTGGTTTTTCTGCATCGCTGCTTTCTGGAAGCGAGGCAGGTTCCGTCGGAAATCATCCTCGCCAAAGCCGGAGCTGTCGGTGATTTTCCCGGTTAAAAATCCGCGACCCAGCGGACTATAGGGCACAAACCCAACGCCCAGCTCGCGGCAAGCGTTAAGAATGCTTTCCTCCGGCTCGCGAGTCCAAAGCGAATATTCCGTTTGCACGGCGGTAATCGGATAAACTTTGCAGGCCCGGCGCAACGTGTCGGCTGAGACTTCTGAAAGCCCGATATGGCGAACTTTCCCTTCCTTGATAAAATCAGCCATTGTTCCCACAACGTCTTCAACAGGTACAGACGGGTCGACGCGGTGCTGATAAAGCAGATCGATAGTCTCGATATTGAGACGTTTAAGTGAACCTTCTACCGCTTCACGAATATGTTCAGGGCGGCTGTCAACACCAGCCATACGTTCAAGCCCGCGTCCGGAGGGAAGGATGCGAAAACCAAATTTAGTCGCAATCTGTACCTTGTCGCGAATGCCTTTAATCGCTTTCCCGACCAGGACTTCATTATCATAGGGGCCATAGACTTCCGCTGAATCAAGGAAGGTAACGCCCAAATCGACCGCAGCGTGAATGGTATTGATCGCCTCCGATTCTTCGGCACCACCATAGGCAAAACTCATCCCCATACAACCCAACCCCAGTGCTGACACCTGGAATTTATCTTTTCCCAGATAACGTGATTTCATCTTATATTCCTGTTTTGATAAATGACAGGAAATATATACTTTCATTCTTAACGCATAACAATTAGTATATTTTTAATGCAGTATTTTATGAGAATTAACAATGAAAAATGCACCAGAGTTACAACATATAGAAATATTACTTCTTATTGTAAAACACGGGAGTTTTCGTCAGGCCGCAAAAGAATTAAATGTTTCAGCGCCGACGTTAACTGTCGCCATAAATAATCTTGAAGAAAAACTTGGGGTTAGACTTTTGAATCGCTCCACCCGAAGCTTGTCTTTGACTGCCGTCGGTAAAGCGTTTCTTGATGACGTGACGCCCGTCCTGAATGACTACAGACGCGTCATTGATAATCTCAATGACCACAAAGAAACGCCAGAAGGTGTCATCAAAGTTAACT
Organism: Enterobacter sp. DC4; assembly: GCF_000568095.1. Classification (NCBI taxonomy): domain Bacteria; kingdom Pseudomonadati; phylum Pseudomonadota; class Gammaproteobacteria; order Enterobacterales; family Enterobacteriaceae; genus Enterobacter; species Enterobacter sp. DC4. Next base: position 31,609 of record NZ_AZUB01000007.1, read on the forward strand.
TACCCCGGATCGTGGTTGATCTCTTTTTTCAAAGCCATTTCGTTGCGTTCAAAAATGATTACCCGGGTATTACATTAGAGTTGTTCACCACTGACAGAAAAATCAATATTATCGACTCAGGTTTCGATGCCGGAATACGGTATACACAAGATGTTCCTAAAGATATGGTTGCCATTCCTTTTGGTGGCAAGATGGCTCTTATTCCCGTTGCCAGCCCCGATTTTCTGAAGAAATCAGGCACGCCTGACTCACCAAAAGATCTGGTCAATTTCAGGTGTATAAATCGCTGTTTTCCTGATGGAAAGCTGTATCGCTGGGAGTTTATGGATCCACAAGGGGAAAAAATGGAGGTATCTGTTAATGGCGATCTGGTTGTCGATTCAGACGCGGCAATGATCCAGGCTGCTGAATATGGGTTAGGGATTGCGTTTGTTTATGAGAATTTGGTTGAGGATAAAATTAGCGAAAACAAACTTGTCCGTTTGCTACCTGATTATACCTATCCCGCTGATAATTTTTGTGTTTACTACCCGAGCCGAAAACATCTGCCAGCACCACTGAGAACCTTCATAGCGTGGGTGATGTCGATGAATAAAGACGTGCGTTGAGAGGAAATGGCACGCCCTGTAGGATTCGAACCTACGACCTACGGCTTAGAAGGCCGTTGCTCTATCCAACTGAGCTAAGGGCGCACTGAGAAGCGTGTGCTTCGCGGTGGTGAAACGCGAAGAATTATACGGTCAATGGCAGGTGAGTCAATGCCTTTTCCGCTTTCCTGGGCAATTACCGCTAGCCGGTTGTAAATACGGCTATTTTCTCAACATTTCTCCCTGTTTCACCGTAAAATTTAGCGCTGCGAAAAGGCCTAGTTGCATTTAAGTAACGCCTGCTGTTTTCCTGAACGTCAGCTCGTCACACTAGAGTCAGGTATCCCGGCCGCCTGGAGGCTGACAGACAACAGGACAATGGAGTGACAGCGCAAAACCTGATCGATACGCCCCCCCGGTTACAGTACCTTTCTCAGGACATCGTCGGCATTAAGCTTGAGCCTATCGTCGCCCTCACCTCCTTGCGCCAGGTTGGCGTGGAGGTACTTAGCGTTCTGTCTGACACGCGTCACAGCGAGGACTTTTTTTGCGATCGGTCCGCTGAGTGGTCGATAACCCTGCTTGAAGCGCAGCTTGCCACGCTAAAAAATACGCCGCACGGACATAACCTTTTTATTAATCTGCCGATAACCGTCCTGACGGAGCCTGCGTCTTTTCAGCGACTTATCAAGTTACCTGGCGTGCCGCTCAATATTGAGATTGTCGACCTCGCGTCCTTTTTGGCGCTATCTGTCGCACAGAAGCAGCATGTGGTTCAGAATCTGCAGCAACTTAGCAGACAGGGACACGCTATCTGGCTGGATGACGTAGATGACGTCTTAGTGCAGTCGTTTTTATCCTGTCGACTCCCGTTAAGCGGCGTCAAAATAGATAAGGAAGCATTCTGGCGTTTACGCGACACCCCTGCGCTGAGGCAACTGGTTTCCCTTTGCTTTCAGCTGGCCGGGAAAGTGCTTATTGAAGGTATTGAGACTGAACGCGATCGTACCTGGGCACTGCAGGCAGGCGCAGACCTCGGCCAGGGATATTACTGGCCGTCCTGGACATGGCCGGAGGATTAAAACGCCATTTCCAGGAGGGAGACCATGCGAATGACAGTGCGCCGTTACCGGCGGCGGCGTACAGGAAGTGATGCACTGGGATTTACGCGCTCACCTTTTGCTCCCCCCTTTTTCGACCGACTCGAATTTTTGAGCCAGTCCATCAGCCAGCCCCGCAAAACAGACGCCCCTTTTATCCTTCTGGTGACGGAGGATCACTACCTGCGCACTGGCTTTCTCAACGGGCAGTTTCCTCTAAGCAGCTGCTGCGACTACGCCACGCTGGACGACGCCCTTATCGCGCAGACACAGTGGCCCTCCGCCCGTCTGGTCGTGGATATAGAAAGCCGGTCCACGGGGCTGCTGGAGAAACTGGATCAGTTGAGAAGGCATAGCCTGTTTCCTCCGTTCCTGACGCCCTGGCTGTTAGTCCGGGCCGATAATTACGACACCCGCCTCTTCTGCAAAGCGGCAGGTCCCTTTCATGTGCTCGAACGTCAACTGAACGCCGCCGCGCTCCAGCACAGCCTGCTGGATACCCGCCCCCCGCAGGGGTCCGACAAAGACTGGTTCTCACGCAATGAATGGCCCATCCTGCAGGAGCTCTCACGGGGCAAGACGCTGCGTCAGATTGCCCTGATGCAGAATCGCCCCTATAGCCGCATTATCTATCGTCTCAGCTGCATCCTGGTGAAACTGGGGCTGAGTCATCGGCAGGAATTACTTCACCTTCTTAATAACCTCTCAGACTGCACGTTTACACTCACGTCCTAACCCCTTATTTCCTAAAGCGGTTTAGGAATTTACTTACCAAATGCGTTACATAAATGTTAATTTTTAACAATAAAATCGAAATTATAACTATTCCTAATTTATGGGCGTAAACCTTGTGAAATGCCATAAATTGAATGAACGGCAGCACTTTCCTCCATCCGTTAAGTGAATGCAGATAGCGTTAACAAGATGATAATGATGTAAAAACAAGCAGCTTAGCGACAACGTCCAGGAGTAAAAAGCGAAGCGGGTAGCATGTTCTCCTGCGGAGCTGGCGCCGTTATCATGGTCAACGCAAGCACTTTCGGATGAAGGTCTGACGGCCTGCGAGGGCAATTTTTAACCTCAGCGTCGTGGGTTCCCCCGCAGAAATGATGTCTATTTTTGTTAACAACTGATCAACATACAGAGATATCTGTTATTTTTTGTTATTACATAAAGATGAAAATATGCGGTAAATGAGATAATAGGATATTTCCGCTAATTTTAAAAAAATAGTGATTCAGATCCAGAAGATAATACAAACCCATGCGCGGATATTAATTTACAGGGTTTTCGGAAAAAACTTACCCTGTATAATAAGATGCGTACCAAATTTGAATAAGAAAAACCTTTTTGCCAACACCAGCCTAATGAGATGACCGCGCTGAGGCATAGTTCTTTTCATTACGTAAACAAGGATGCTTTCGCTCTTTCCAGGGAAATACTACGGTATAGGGATCTGCACATTATATCCTTCCGGCATTTCGAGAGTTTTACCAAACTCTGCATAACGCTTTTAACAATCTGAGGCATTAAAAATGAAACCGGCATCCGTTATCATTATGGACGAACATCCTATCGTCAGAATGTCGATAGAAGTCCTGCTACAGAAAAATAAGAATATCGCAGTCAAGCTCAAGTCTGGCGATAGCCATGAAGTCCTTGACTGTATCCGCAATCACCCTATCGATCTGGTGATCCTTGACATTGAACTCACGGGCACGGATGCTTTCGCTTTACTTAAGAGAATCAGAAACTTAAACAAAGAGATTAAGGTTCTGTTCCTCTCGTCTAAATCAGAGCTATTTTACGCGGGTCGCGCCATTCGCGCCGGGGCAAATGGCTTCGTCAGCAAACGGAAAGATTTGGGTGAGATCTACAACGCCGTAGAAATGATCCTGATGGGCTATTCCTTTTTCCCGTCGGAAACGCTGAACTTTATAAACCACCTGGGGTCAGGGAAAGGGATGGCAGTAGATATGCCATTATCGAATCGTGAGGTCACGGTATTACGGTATCTGGCGAATGGATTATCCAATAAGGAAATTGCTGAACAGCTACTATTAAGCAACAAAACTATTAGCGCGCATAAATCCAATATTTATTCCAAGCTGGGTGTGCAAAGCATCGTGGAATTAATTGATTACGCCAAAGCGCACGAACTGCTTTAACCTGAATTCACTCCCTGCAGCTTATCTGAGCTGCAGGGAGTGCGGTCAGTGCTAATTATAGTTAATCATAAAGGTGGCATCCGCATCGGCTCGTCCGGGCTGAGGATTATCTGCGGTGGCAATATAATTGGCATAAAACGACAATGTCGCATTCCCCTGCGCATCAACCGACACCGGCTGGCTGGCCTGCTGGAGAGCCAGACGCGTTTTATCCGCATCCCTGATCTCTACCGCGACATGACTTGCTGTACTGGCGTCATTGAGCGCCAGCAAACCGTTATTGCTCCCGTCAGCTTTACCCGAAAACGTAATGGACGCCGCGCCCGGCGGGCAGCCGGTCAGCTTCAGCGTAAACGGCATGGGCTGCGTGCGGCTTCCGGTGGTGCTGAGCTGTTTCGTGGGCCAGGTGCCCAGCGTGACGGTCTTGTCGCTGTCGCTGCCCTCGGCAACGCAGGTAAAATCAACGATATTGCCGTAGAGCCGAATGTTAATCTCGCCCAACGCGGTGTCCGCCTGAGCCTGCGTGCAAAGCGCAAAAAGCGCCACGGTGATAAAACGGATCCCGTTTCGCATATTGGCTCCTTAGTCGTAATCCACGCGCAAATACCCGCGCGAGGTGAAACGCCCTTCCGCTGGCTTATTGCCCGTCACGCTCACCGGCCATACCCGGATCCCCACCTGCGCCTGCGCGCTGTCGTCAAGGCGGAACGGAATTTTGCTTGTCAGGTTGTTAGGCGTGAGCGGCGCTCCGCTCTCGTTGGCAATGATGAACCCGACGTCCGGGTTATCCGACACCAGCACATTATCAGAGACTTTTTCCGCCTCGACGCGCATCGTCAGCATGGCGTTCGCCTCCACGTTGGTGCATTTGATCGCAATGGTTTTGCTTTGCGATGAGACGCCCTCCGGCTTGTTACCCACGCCCGCCTTGCTGAACAAAGAGGCGCCAATGTCACCGAAATCAAACTCCACCACGTTACCGGCATTAATGGCACAGCTTTGCGGCACCTGAATGGTTCCGCTGTAGCTAATGGTATAGACCGGCGTGGTTAGCGGATCGGAGGAGGTAGTGGTGACGTAGACCCGGAACATGGTGGCACGCGGGATAACCACCATGTTGATAAAACGCCGGGTCACCTTAAGGCGGAAGACAAGGCTGGAGTCCTGAACGCCAAACGGTTTGTTTTTGGAGACGTTAGGATGACTCCCCATCTGGATATAGCTTTTTGGCGGGTAAAACACGCCAGCGTAGCTGTCCGTGATTTTCATGGCCCCGTCCAGATAGTCGTTCAGCTTCAGATACTGGTAGCCATCGCTGGTCCCGGTGATTGGATAATCCGTCACATAGCTGCGCTTGGTGGTGTTCCCGGTCGTGCCCTTCGGGCAGACGGCATTCACCCCTACCCACTGCGATTTTTCGCTGAGCGTTACGACCTGTCCAATCTGGTTATTCGAGCTATTGAATTTATCCGTCAGGTCGTAATGCACCTCCGTCGGCACGCCTTTCTCATTGACGCACACGGTAGCGAATGCGTTTGTCGCGGGCAGTAACGCCAGCAGCGACAAGGCAAAGATTTGGGTTTTAATCACAGCTGATCCCCTTAAGTGTGATTGCCTGTTGCAGGCTCTGTTCAGACAAGCTGTAAGGTGCGCGACACTGGGACTGCGCCCCGTCGCCCCACTGGATCAGCAGTTCGCCTTCCAGCGGCAGCCCACTCAGGTAAATTTGCCCGTCATCCCCCACCATGCTGGTGACACCGCTTCGGGTTTCACGGACCACCGCGCCGAACGGCACGGGCTGGTTACCGCGCATCACCGTCAGCAAAGCGCGCACGCCAATGCGGGTATCAAAGCTGGCGCGCACCAGCGCGCCTTTCGTCGGCACCACGCTGCTCACGTTGTTTTCGATATCGGTGTTGTTGCTCATGGTGTTGGTATCCAGCGCCACGCGGTTGTAGCGATAGACGGTGGCATACGGCATCACCGCGTAGCCTCGCCAGTCGGTTTTCACCCCGGTCTGGTTTTCAATGCTGACGCCTGATGCTCCCGGCGCTTTGATCAGCACGTTGGTGTCGCCCAGCGGCTGGCTGAAGGTCACGCCGTCGGCGTGTCCGACCACCCCGCCGGAGAGCTGCCAGTTGAGATCGTGCTGATCGTCGCTGTAGTTGTAGCCCACGCCCAATGTGCCGTAGGTCGCCTGCCAGTTGGCGCTGGCGCTTCCGCTTGCGCCGTTGGTGCTGGTGTGTCCCTGGGTCACGCTGTAGTTCAGGTTGCGGTCCTCCAGCAGCGTTCCGCTGACGCCGGTTTGCCAGCTTGTGTCGCCATCGCTGTTTCGACTGGCGGATGCCGTAGCGTAGGCGCGGTCAATCGCGCTGTCCCGGCGATAGCCCTGACGGGTAAAGAGGCTGAACGGCACGGAGACGTTAAATGACGCGATCCGATCGGTGCCGTCTATCCCAACAGATTTGTTCCACGACCACGAAACGGAGTAGTTGATCCCCTTCACGCCGCCCGCATAGCCCAACTGGTACCAGAGGTTCGTCTCATCGGTTCCCCAGTAGGTCTGCTCGCTACCGGAGATATAGACCGAGCCGTAGTCCCCCAGCGACTGAGATACGTTGAGCTGGAAGCGGCCTTTTTTATTCCACGTCAGGTTGTGATAACTCTGCACGTCTGGCACATCGTTATCGTTCTGGCTATCGGCATACTGATAGCCTTCCATTGAGCGCCAGGCGACATCGTCGAGGGTGTAAAAGCCTTTTGTGGAGTAGCGGTAGCCCAGCAGCTGGAAGTTGGTGCCGAAGCCGTTAAGGGATTTCGCATAGAGGAAGCGCAGAGACTGCCCTTCATGCTTGCTGTCGTCCGCAAGCTGGCTGCGGGCGTGGGTGATATCGAGCGAGACCGCGCCCCAGTCACCCAGGTTTTTTCCGGCCCCGACGGCCACCGCGGTATAGCGTGACGCCAGCTGTGTCCCGCCGTAGAGCGTGTAACCGTTGGCAAGACCGGTAATCAGGGTGCCCTGGGTGAAGAACGGCGTGTCCTGATCGCTGTTACCGCTGCGGTAATCCCCCGCGACGAGGTCGTACTTCCAGCGCCCTTCACGCTGCAGAAGCGGCACGGTGGAGTACGGCACGGTATAGCGCTGCTGGGTGCCGTCTTTCTCTTCGACCGTGACCTCCAGGTCACCGCTTGAGGAGGTCGGGTTAAGATCGGTAATGGCAAATGCGCCCGGCTGGACATAGCTTTGATAGATAACGTAGCCATTCTGGCGAACCACCACTTTGGCGGGCGTACGGGCGATCCCGCGCACGGTCGGCGCGTAGCCCTGCATGCTGTCCGGGTACATGCTGTCAGACGAGAAGAGCCGCCCGCCGCGGAACCCCATGCTGTCGAAAACGTCATTGCCGGTATTGCTGTCGCCCAGTACCAGTTCACTTTTCAGCGGGATAACGGTGCGCTGCGCCCAGGTGCCAATATTCTGCCACTCGCTGTGCCGCTGCCCGTTATTCTGCGTGTACCGCCATGCACCGTTGTTACGTAAACGCCAGGCGCCATAGTTCAACCCGCTTTGCAGGTTCAGATAATAGCTGTCGTCTTCGCTTCCCCGGTTACCGGTGAAGCTGTAGTTCACCAGCGCGGCGGGAATGCCTTCATCCCACTGTTCGGGCGGAATATACCCCCGGGCGCTGTTCTGCAACGCCACCTGCGGCAGGCTGACGTCCAGACGCTGTGAGGCAAAGTTGAATACCGTTTCGCTGCCGGGTATGGCCGTAGCCAGCGGAACGCAGGTCTCGCCCTGCACCTTAGCCAGCTCGGGAAACGCCGCAACGTTGACGCCAAAGCGGTCAAGCATCGCGCGCGTAATGCAGGCCGATAAACCGCCCGCCACCGGCGGCGTGTTCTCGGCCTGCTCAAAACGCACGTCCTGGGTACCGATAAACTCATCGTTGCGCCAGATATCCACGCGATAAACGCCGGGTGCCTGCTGATGTCCTTGTTCAAAACGCGACAAATCCGCCACGCTGGCGGTGTCGTCGGACAAAAAGGCCGGGTTGAAATAGCTTTCGCTCCAGCCAGCCTGCGGCCAGAGCGCAGCCATCAGCGCCAGCGCAACCGGGCAGTAACGTCTCTGGTGGTTTTTCATCGCCCTGACTCTGCTCACAGGTTGACGCTACGCGCCGGGGTGATGGCACCGTAGTCATTCACGCTCTGCCAGGAAAGCGTACCGCTGGCACCGGCTGGCAGCACCTGCTGAGCCGAGCTTTTCGGCGCAACCATCAGGTTATCCAGCTGCTGCCCGCCCAGCTTCAGATTGACGAGGGTGATGTAATACGGGGACGCGTTGCTAACTTTGAGATGGCTGCCCGCGCGCTCAAACCGCAGCTGGGAAAGCGCCTCTTCAGGCTGCATCGCCAGGTTGTTCGGGCGCACAAACAGCTTGATGCGCGAGAGGATCGCCAGCTGCAGCACGTTATTGTTTTCCGTTTTCGCTTTGTTCACTGACGGGATCGCTTTCACGTTCATGTAAAACAGCGATTCGCGGTCGGCAGGCAGCGCCGGACCGGCGTAAATAATACGCAGCGTGTTTTCACTGTTCGGCTCGCTAACAAACAGGGGCGGCGTGACGGCAAAGGTTTTTTCTTTTTGCCCGTTCGCATTTTCGATCCACGCGTTAATTAAATAGCGTTCCTGTTTGTTGCTGTTGGTGATCGCCAGCGACGTTTGCTTCGCCTCTGCGGGATAAATAACACGCGTGGCCCCCAGCGCAATACCGCCGGATGCATTTGCGCAGGCAGAAACCATCATCAAAATAAACGATAAAAAAAGTCCTGGTTTAATTAGGGTATTCATCACAACCGTACCTTTAATAATGTGTTCGCAGGTGTTATGGATAAATCAACGTAAACCAGACATCCGACTGAATTTTGCCTGGCTCGAGATGTTCGGAAATAGCCCGATAGCGAGCGCTAAAATGGAACGCGAGCTCGCGGGTTTCGATCGGCAACCAGCTGACGGCCGTGGCGTTTGGGATAATCTGACGCTGCTGTTCGTCAAAGAGCGCCAGCCCGACGCCGCTGCTGACAGGTGTTTCACCCGGCCGCGATGTCGCCAGAAAGACCTGCGGATCCTCTGCGGGTGTGACGCCCTGAAACTGGATCCCCACGGTGCGCGAAACATCCACGCTGCAGTCCAGCAGCCGCACGGTGAAAGGTACATTCACCGTGGAAAAACTGCCCACGCCGGAAAATGAATTGGTTCGGTACTGCCCCATGTCGATGCGCATATTCTGGCTATCGGGCGCCACGGCGCAGCCGCCGTTCACCAGTTCCCCCCGAAGATGAACCTTGCCACCTTCGATCACCACGGTATGCGCCGATGCCGGGCAAGCCATCGCAAGGGTTAACAGCAGTAGTGTTCCAGTCCTTGTCATCCTTCGTTCCTGGCAATAGCGTATGACGGGCCTCGTCCCTGAGGCCTGAACATCCCTGTGCGGAGGAATTACTCGTATTTCATTACGAAGGTGGCGTCAGCGTTCGCCTGGCCCGGCTCGGTGGTGGCAGCCGTTGATTTATAACGCGCGGTGAACTTCAGGGTGTTGGTCCCTTCGATCAGCGTCTGCGCAGCAGAGAAGGTCGCGCCGTCTGGGGTCAGAACGCTGGATTTGCTGTCGAGGATCTCGATACCCACGCCTTTCGCGGTGTTGTCGTTGTTACCGGAGGTCACGGCCAGCAGGGTTTTGTCGGTTGGGTCGATCTGACCGGTGAACGCAACAGCTGCAGTTTTGGCAACCAGCGGATCGCAATCATTCAGTTCAATGTTGAATGGAATATTAGAGGTGGTGTCGCCCACTTTAGTAAATTTCGCGGTGCGATACTGACCCAGATTAACGGTCTGCTCGGAAGAATCCGTATTTACTGAACAAGCGGCATTAACCAGCTCACCTTTAAAATGTACGGTACCGCCATTTACGGAAACCGGCGCAGCAGGATCTGCTGCATTTGCGGCACCCGCAACCAGGGCCAAAGTTGCAATAACAGTAGAAGCAATGTTGCTGAGTTTCATGTCTATTCCTTTAAAATGTAAATAACCCTTCCCGCGAATAATCGGGAATAAGAAATACGTTCAATTGAGTAATTGAAAGCTTATTTCGGAGGAGACAAAGTAGCTCAGGAGGCGATTTTTAAATATGTCAAAACGCTGCCATTTCGCCAGGTCACATCCTAATCCCGCCTAAGAAATTGACCATCCCTTAAGAAGGGTTTTTGCGTCTTGCTGATAAAAACGCGTAAAGGGTGACTGACAGCGAGGCTCGCTTCTGACAAAATACACGCATCCCCCCTTTCAAACGTTACAGACGGAATCTTCTCTCTGATGGCAGCAAAGATTATTGACGGTAAAACGATTGCGCAGCAGGTGCGCTCTGAGGTCGCGGAAAAAGTGAAGGCGCGTAAAGCCGCCGGAAAACGCGCCCCCGGGCTGGCCGTTGTGCTGGTTGGCAGCAACCCGGCATCGCAGATTTATGTCGGCAGCAAGCGCAAAGCGTGTGAAGAGGTCGGCTTCGTCTCCCGCTCTTACGATTTGCCGGAAACCACCAGCGAAGCAGAACTGCTGGAACTTATTGACACTCTGAATGCCGATAAAGAGATCGACGGCATTCTGGTTCAGTTGCCGCTGCCAGCAGGTATCGACAACGTGAAGGTGCTGGAGCGTATCGCACCGGATAAAGACGTGGACGGTTTCCATCCGTACAACGTTGGCCGTCTGTGCCAGCGTGCGCCGCGTCTGCGCCCGTGCACGCCGCGCGGCATTGTGACGCTGCTGGAGCGCTATAACATCGATACTTACGGCCTGAACGCCGTGGTGATTGGTGCCTCTAACATCGTGGGCCGTCCGATGAGCATGGAGCTGCTGCTGGCCGGCTGCACCACCACCGTGACCCACCGCTTCACCAAGAACCTGCGTCATCACGTCGAAAATGCCGATCTGCTGATCGTCGCGGTCGGTAAGCCGGGCTTTATTCCGGGCGAGTGGATTAAAGAGGGTGCGATCGTCGTGGACGTCGGGATTAACCGTCTGGAAAACGGCAAAGTGGTTGGCGACGTGGTGTATGAAGATGCCGCCGCGCGCGCCTCTTACATTACCCCTGTACCGGGCGGCGTGGGTCCAATGACCGTCGCAACGCTGATTCAGAATACTTTGCAGGCATGCGAAGAATATCACGACGTAGAGGACGCGTAAGATGGCGACTTTTTCATTAGGTAAACATCCGCACGTTGAGCTGTGCGATCTGCTCAAGCTGGAAGGCTGGAGCGAAAGCGGCGCGCAGGCGAAAATCGTTATCGCCGACGGGCGGGTGAAAGTCGACGGCGTGGTAGAAACGCGCAAGCGCTGCAAGATTGTCGCGGGCCAGACCGTGAGCTTTGAAGGACAGAGCGTAACCGTTACGGCCTGAGCCCTTTGATGCCCGGTGGCGCTGCGCTTACCGGGCCTACGTACGGTCTCCGTTTGTAGGCCGGGTAAGGCGAAGCCGCCACCCGGCAATTTCTCTCACTATCCCCTCACACCCATCACGGTTATTTATCGATCCACTTCAAATAATCGCTATTTCATCTGTTGAAACGTGAAAATTCAGTTGCGCGTTTTTCACTCTTTGCCCACGATAAGTAGAACGTTCTACTAAAACGTTCTACTTACAATAACAGCGCCAAAAAAAGCGCTATTCGGGGGAAATCAGCATGAGTCTGATATCAGGGTTTGTTAAATCGCTGTCTAAGTTATCGATGATTGGTCGCGCCTTAATGCTGCCAATTTCACTGCTTCCCGCTGCGGGCCTGCTGCTGGCCTTCGGCGATAAGTTCCACCTGCCGCTGATGATGAACGCAGGCGGGGTTATTTTTGATAACCTGCCAATGCTGTTTGCCATTGGCTCCGCCGTGGGTCTGGCGTCAGAATCCGGCATCGCGGCGCTGTCTGCGGCCGTTTCGGTGTTTGTCACCAATATCACCATCAGCACCGTGCTGAGCATCACGCCGGAAATGGCCTCCCAGGGCGGGAAATACGCCATGGTGGTGGGCATTCCGACGCTGCAGATGGGCGTCTTTGGCGGCCTGATCTGCGGTATTCTCGCGGCCTGGTGCTATAACCGCTTCCACACCATGCAGCTGCCGGAGTTCCTCGGCTTCTTTTCCGGCAAGCGCTTCGTGGCGATTGCAACGGCGTTCCTCTCTTTCCTGATGGGGCTGCTGCTGCCGTACGTCTGGCAGCATATCCAGGCCGGTATCGACGCGCTCTCCGTGGTGGTGAACGGCGATAATCAGGCGGCGTCGACCTTTATCTTCGGTCTGGTGGAGCGCGCGCTGATCCCGCTCGGTCTGCACCATATCTGGTATCCGTCGTTCTGGTATTCGTTTGGCGATTACACCACCCAGGCAGGCCAGGTGATCCATGGCGACCAGACCATCTGGTTCAAGATGCTGGAAGAAGGGGTGAAATCCTTCAGCAGCGACACCTACCAGAACGCCGGCAAGTTCATGCAGGGTGAATTCCCGCTGATGCTGTTCGCGCTGCCTGCGGCGTGCCTGGCGATGTATCACGAAGCCCATACGAAGAATAAGAAAATCGCGGCCGGTATTCTGTTCTCCGCGGCGCTCACCTGCTTCCTGACGGGGATCACCGAGCCGGTCGAGTTTACCTTTATCTTCGTGGCGCCGATCCTGTACGTCTTTAACGCCATCATGGCGGGTCTGGCCTACATGACCATGTACCTGCTGCATGCGCATATCGCCAAGTCGTTCTCTGCGGGCTTTATCGACTATCTGTCATTCGGGATCCTGCCGTCGTTTAACGGCTACCAGACCCACTTCCTGAGCGCCATTATCATCGGCATTCCAATGGGCCTGATTTATTACTTCACGTTCCGCTTTGTGATCCGTCGTTTCGACGTGAAAACGCCGGGCCGCACTGAAGTGACCGCCAACGCGGATGAGAAATCGGATTCCGAACTCGCGACCGAGATTATCACCCTGCTGGGCGGGGCGCATAACATCGACTCCGTCGGCGCCTGTATCACCCGTCTTCGCCTGGAAGTGACAAAAAGCGAGGTGGTGGATAAAGACGGCCTGAACGGACTCGGCGCGCGCGGCGTGGTCTTCGTCGGCGATAACGGTATTCAGGTGATTTTCGGTGCCAGAGCACAGTTTATCGCCCAGACCATGTCCACCATGATCGGCAAATAATAAGATGCCTGAGCGACACGTCTCCCGTACGCTGGGAGACGTGTTTTATCTGGCTGATAATCGGCAAATTTCAGGGAGCGGTTTTGAAGAAAGTCAGCATTATTGATGTCGCAAGGCACGCGGGCGTGTCGGTTTCCACCGTCTCGCTGGTGCTGCGCCAGAAAGGGAAAATCTCAGAGGCAACGATCGAGAAGGTCAACGCTGCCATCAATACCCTGGGCTATGTTCATAACGTCGCCGCTGCCAACCTTCGCGCCAATACCTCCAACCTGATTGGCCTGATCCTCCGTGACTTTAGCGACAGTTTCTCCATCAAGGTGATGGCGAGCATCGTTCAGGATCTTGAAAAACAGGGGTATATGGTTTTTCTCGGACAGCCCCAGAACGACCATGACCAACTTGAGCGCTGCCTGCTGTCGTTTAAGCAGCAGGGCGTCGCCGGGGTGATCTATCTGGCCTCGGATACCCGCACCTCTACCCTACCGGAACAGATTCGCCGCTGCCCGCTACCGCTGGTGGTGGTCTCTCAGTCGCTGCTGGATGAAAAATGCAATCTGGTGATGCGCGATAACCGTCAGGCGGCAAACCTGGCGGTGCGTTATCTTATCGAGCGCGGCCATCGCAATATCGCCTACATTGGCGGACGTGAAGGCTGCCTTATCCGCGAGCAGCGCCTGCTCGGTTTTCGCAGCGCGATGACGCAAAACGGGCTGGTCTGGCGCGATGAATACTCTCCGGCCTGCAGCGATGACACCCTGGCTGCGGGTTTCGCCACCCGCCAGCTGCTGGAAAAAAACAATACTATCACCGCCCTGCTCTGCCACTCGCCGGATGCCATGATCGGCTCCATCTCCGGTATTCATCAGGTCGGACGAACGGTGGGTAAAGATGTGTTTTTAACACAGCAGGTCGCGCTGGTCGGTTTCGAAGATATGCTCCATGTTAACCTCACCTCGCCGTCATTTACCTACGTCTCATCCGCCAGCGAAGAGACGGGGCGTCAGGCTGCCGGGCTGATTATTCGCACGCTAAAGGAGCCGACGCTACAAACCCAGCGCATTACGCTTTCCGGGCAGCTTATCGCGCGCGAGTCGGCGTAAAATCAGAATTTCGCACAGGTTTTTTAGCGCGAGATGACTGCTATATTTCCATGATTTGCCATGGATAATCACAATGCCTACCGTCATTACACACGCTGCTGTTCCGCTTTGCCTGGGCCTGGGCCTGGGAACCAAAGTGATTCCTCCCCGCCTGCTGTTTGCCGGGATTGTTCTCGCCATGCTGCCGGACGCCGACGTGCTGGCGTTTAAGTTCGGCGTCGCGTACGGCAATGTTTTCGGCCATCGCGGCTTTACCCACTCCCTGCTGTTTGCCTTCGTGGTGCCGATACTTTGCGTGCTGACTGGACGACGATGGTTCAGGGCCAGCCTGACGCGGTGCTGGCTGTTTTTAACGGTGTCATTGCTGTCGCACAGCCTGCTGGATTCGATTACCACAGGCGGGAAAGGCGTCGGCTGGCTGTGGCCCTGGTCAGACGAACGCTTCTTTGCGCCGTGGCAGGTGATTAAGGTCGCGCCGTTTGCGCTCTCACGCTATACCACGCCGTACGGGCATCAGGTGATTATTTCAGAACTGCTGTGGGTGTGGCTGCCGGGGGTTGTGCTAATGGGGATGTTGTGGTGGAGAAGAAGGTAAAAAAAAGCCGGGTGGCGGCTGCGCCTTACCGGGCCTACTTTTACCCGTAGGCCCGGTAAGCGTAAGCGCCACCGGGCGTTACAGACTTACTTACGGCGCCAGGTGGTACCCTGCGGGCCGTCTTCCAGAATGATGCCCATCTCGGTCAGACGGTTACGCGCCGCATCTGCCGCCGCCCAGTCTTTCGCCTGACGCGCTTCCAGACGCGCTTTGATCAACGCTTCAATTTCCGCCACTTCGCCGTCGTCCGCCTGTGCACCGCTCTGCAGGAACACGTCAGGATCCTGCTCCAGCAGGCCGAGCACGGAAGAGATCTTACGCAGATGAGACGCCAGCGCATTCGCCGCCGCCATATCTTCTGACTTCAGGCGGTTCACTTCGCGCGCCATGTCGAACAGCACGGAGTAGGCTTCCGGGGTGTTGAAGTCGTCGTTCATCACCTCAACAAAGCGTGCTTCGAACGCTTCGCCGCCTGCCGCCGGAACAGACCTGTCGGTCCCGCGCAGCGCGGTGTACAGACGCTCCAGCGCCGAGCGCGCCTGCTTCAGGTTCTCTTCGCTGTAGTTCAGCTGGCTGCGATAGTGGCCGGACATCAGGAAGTAGCGCACGGTTTCCGCGTCGTAATACTTCAGCACGTCGCGCACGGTAAAGAAGTTACCCAGCGATTTCGACATCTTCTCGCGGTCAACCATTACCATCCCGGAGTGCATCCAGTAGTTCACGTACTCGCCGCCGTGGGCGCAGGTGGACTGCGCGATTTCGTTTTCGTGGTGCGGGAACATCAGGTCTGAACCACCGCCGTGAATGTCGAAGTGCTTGCCCAGCTGTTTGCAGTTCATCGCGGAACATTCAATGTGCCAGCCCGGGCGGCCTTCGCCCCACGGGGATGGCCAGCTTGGCTCCCCCTCTTTGGACATCTTCCACAGCACGAAGTCCATCGGGTTACGCTTCACGTCAACCACGTCAACGCGGGCGCCGGCCTGGAGCTGATCCAGATCCTGACGGGAAAGCGAACCGTAGGTTGGGTCCGTTGGCACCGAGAACATCACGTCACCGTTGTCGGCAACGTAGGCGTGACCGCGTGCAATCAGCTTTTCGGTGATCTCGATGATTTCGTGAATATGGTGGGTCGCGCGCGGCTCGCTGTCCGGGCGCTGAATATTCAGGGCGTCGAAATCTTTGTGCATCTCAACGATCATGCGATCCACCAGCGCGACAAAGCTTTCGCCGTTCTCATTAGCGCGCTTGATGATTTTATCGTCGATGTCGGTGATATTACGCACGTATTTCAGGGTATAGCCCAGAAAACGCAGGTAGCGTGACACCACGTCAAAAGCGACAAAGGTACGGCCATGGCCAATGTGACAGAGATCGTAAACCGTAATACCACACACGTACATGCCGACTTCCCCGGCATGGATAGGTTTAAATTCCTCTTTTTGGCGCGTCATTGTATTAAAGATTTTTAACATCGAAGATTCCATGTAAACACGTGTGTGGTTGAAAACCGGCTATTCTACCCGTAATTCAAACCCGAAGCAGCACACAATGCAAGGTGATCGCATCCTGTGGTTATGCTATAACAAGCCCCTATAGATGACCCGAACGCGGGTCGACGTACCACAATAACGGAACAGGATGCAAAAATGGTTACTTTCCACACTAATCATGGCGATATCGTAATCAAAACCTTTGATGACAAAGCGCCTGAAACAGTTAAAAACTTCCTGGACTACTGCCGCGAAGGTTTCTACAACAACACCATTTTCCACCGCGTGATCAACGGTTTTATGATCCAGGGCGGCGGTTTCGAACCTGGCATGAACCAGAAAGCCACTAAAGAGCCGATCAAGAACGAAGCGAACAACGGCCTGAAAAACACCCGCGGCACGCTGGCGATGGCACGTACTCAGGCGCCTCACTCTGCTACTGCACAGTTCTTCATTAACGTGGCGGACAACGACTTCCTGAACTTCTCCGGCGAAAGCCTGCAGGGTTGGGGCTACTGTGTATTCGCAGAAGTGGTTGAAGGTATGGACGTGGTTGACAAGATCAAAGCCGTCTCTACTGGCCGCAGCGGTATGCACCAGGACGTTCCAAAAGAAGACGTTGTGATTACAAGCGTGACCGTCAGCGAGTAATTGGTGGCGACACTCTTTATTGCGGATCTTCATCTGCAAACAGAAGAACCGGCGATAACCGCCGGTTTTCTGCGTTTTTTACGCGGTGAAGCGAAAAGCGCCGATGCGCTGTACATCCTGGGCGACCTCTTTGAAGCCTGGATTGGCGACGACGACCCTAACCCGCTGCACCGTGAAATGGCTTCGGCCATTAAAGCGCTGGTGGATTCCGGCGTCCCCTGCTACTTCATTCACGGCAACCGTGATTTTCTGATCGGCAAGCGCTACGCCCGCGAAAGCGGCATGACGCTGCTGCCGGAAGAACAGGTGCTCGACCTCTACGGCCGCAAGGTGCTGATCATGCACGGCGACACGCTCTGCACTGACGATACCGGCTACCTGGCGTTTCGCGCCAAAGTCCACACCCCGTGGATCCAAACGCTGTTCCTCGCCCTGCCGCTGTTTATCCGCAACCGTATCGCCGCCAGAATGCGCGCGGGCAGTAAAGCCGCCAACAGCAGCAAATCCATGACCATCATGGACGTTAATCCTCAAGCAGTGGTCAACGTGATGGAAAAACATGGCGTTCAGTGGTTGATCCACGGGCATACTCATCGTCCTGACGTGCATTCCCTTATCGCCAACGGCGAACCGGCCCATCGCGTGGTACTAGGTGCCTGGCACGCCGAGGGGTCGATGGTCAAAGTCACCCCGGAAGGCGTCGAACTGATCGCTTTTCCGTTTTAACGTTTTCTCGTCGTTTCGCTTATTTCTCAGCCACGCAACCGTTTTCCTTGCCCGTATAACATGCTATTCTCTGTGCCCTCGAAAGCAGTGTGTTTCGCACCACAGGAGTTTTAAGACGCATGTCTTCCCGCAATAATCCGGCGCGTGTCGCCATCGTGATGGGGTCCAAAAGCGACTGGGCTACCATGCAGTTCGCCGCCGAAATCTTTGAAATCCTGAATGTTCCGCACCACGTCGAAGTGGTCTCCGCGCACCGTACACCGGACAAACTGTTCAGCTTCGCCGAAAGCGCCGAAGAGAACGGTTATGAGGTGATCATTGCCGGTGCGGGCGGCGCAGCACATCTGCCGGGCATGATTGCCGCCAAAACCCTGGTGCCGGTTCTGGGCGTCCCGGTACAAAGCGCCGCGTTAAGCGGTGTGGATAGCCTCTACTCCATCGTCCAGATGCCGCGCGGTATTCCTGTCGGGACGCTGGCGATTGGCAAAGCGGGCGCGGCGAACGCTGCCCTGTTGGCCGCGCAGATCCTGGCGACGCACGATAAAGCGTTACATCAGCGTCTGGCGGAGTGGCGTAAAGCCCAGACCGACGAAGTGCTGGACAATCCGGACCCGCGGGGTGCGGCATGAAGCAGGTTTGCGTCCTCGGTAACGGCCAGTTAGGCCGCATGCTGCGTCAGGCCGGTGAGCCGCTGGGTATTGCCGTCTGGCCCGTCGGGCTGGACGCTGAACCTGAAGCCGTACCGTTCCACCAGAGCGTGATCACCGCCGAGATCGAACGCTGGCCGGAAACCGCGCTGACCCGCGAACTGGCGCGTCATAACGCCTTCGTAAACCGCGACGTGTTCCCGATCATTGCCGACCGTCTGACGCAAAAGCAGCTGTTCGACAAGCTCGGCCTGCCGACCGCACCGTGGCAGCTCCTGTCCGATAAAAGCGAGTGGAATGATGTTTTCGCGATGCTGGGCGAGCTGGCCATCGTGAAGCGCCGCGTGGGCGGCTACGACGGTCGTGGCCAGTGGCGTCTGCGCGCAGACGACACCGCCGAGCTGCCGGACGACTGCTACGGCGAATGCATCGTTGAGCAGGGCATCAACTTTAGCGGTGAAGTGTCGCTGGTTGGCGCACGCGGGCACGACGGACATACCGTCTTTTATCCGCTGACGCATAACCTGCATCAGGACGGTATTCTGCGCACCAGCGTCGCCTTCCCGCACGCCAATGCTGAGCAGCAGGCGCAGGCAGAAGAGATGCTTTCTGCCATCATGCACGAACTCGGATATGTGGGCGTCATGGCGATGGAGTGCTTTATCACCCCGTCCGGTCTGCTGATCAACGAACTTGCGCCGCGCGTACACAACAGCGGCCACTGGACGCAAAACGGCGCGTCCATCAGCCAGTTCGAACTGCACCTGCGCGCGATCACCGACCTGCCGCTGCCGCAGCCGGTGGTGGACAGCCCGTCGGTGATGATCAACCTGATCGGCACCGATCTGAACTACGACTGGCTGAAGCTGCCGCTGGTACATCTGCACTGGTATGACAAAGAGGTTCGCGCGGGTCGTAAGGTCGGTCACCTGAACCTGAACGACAGCGACACGGGCCGCCTGAGCGCCACCCTGGAAGCCATGATCCCTCTCCTGCCGCCGGAATATGCGAGCGGCATCGTCTGGGCACAGTCAAAGCTCAAGTAAGACATCTGCGCCGGGGAGTTGACCTTCCCCTTCCCCGGCGTACAATCCCCGCCCATTGCTGCTGAGTTTTCTTCTGGAATAACCATGAACGATGGAACGGACTATCGCGCGATCCTCGCGTCTGATACCCCTTTAATCGACGTTCGCGCGCCGATCGAATTTGCCCAGGGTGCGATGCCCGCCGCCATTAACCTGCCGTTGATGAATGACGACGAACGCGCCGCCGTCGGCACCTGCTATAAACGCCAGGGCCCCGAGGCCGCGCTGGCGCTTGGCCATAGCCTGGTGAACGGCGAGACGCGTGAGACACGCATCAACGCCTGGCGTGAAGCCAGCCTTGCCCATCCTGAGGGCTTTCTCTGCTGCGCGCGCGGCGGCCAGCGCTCGCATATCTCGCAGGCCTGGCTTAAAGAGGCTGGCATCGACTACCCGCTGATCCGCGGCGGCTATAAAGCCCTGCGCCAGGCGGCGATTCAGGTGACCATTGAGCAGTCGCAAAAGCCGATGGTGCTTATTGGCGGCTGTACCGGAAACGGTAAAACCCTGCTGGTGAAGCAGCACGCGCAGGGTATCGATCTGGAAGGGCTGGCGCACCATCGCGGCTCGTCGTTTGGCCGCACGCTCACGCCGCAGCTTTCCCAGGCGAGCTTTGAAAACCACCTTGCGGTTGAGCTATTGAAAAAAGACGCCGCGCGCTGGGTGCTGGAAGATGAAGGCCGGATGATTGGCTCCAACCACCTGCCGGAGTGCCTGCGCGACCGCATGGTTGAAGCGCCTATCGTGGTGGTAGAGGATCCGTTTGAGATCCGTCTTGAACGCCTGCGCGAAGAGTATTTCGACCATATGTGGGCGGATTTTTCTGCCGCCTACGGCGAGGAAGCTGGCTGGAAAGAATACAGCGAGTACCTGCATCACGGCCTGTTCGCCATTCGTCGCCGTCTGGGGCTGCAGCGCTTTGCGGAATTTACCGTCTTACTGGACGCCGCGCTTGTCAAACAACAACGTACTGGCAGCACGGATGCGCACTTCAGCTGGCTTGCGCCGCTGCTGAAGGACTATTACGACCCGATGTACGGCTATCAGCTGGAGAAAAAGGCGGAGAAGATTGTCTATCGCGGGACGTACGACGAGGTTGCTGACTGGCTTAATCGCTGAAAAAAGCCGGGTGGCGGCTACGCCTTACCCGGCCTACGCGTGCATTTGTAGCCCCGGTAAGCGCAGCGCCACCGGGGAACAGACGACTTAGAAGTCGTAACGCAGACGCACCAGGTTCATGTCGCCCAGGTTGTCGGTGCTGGAAGTGAACACGTGTTCGTAATCCACGCGGAAACCGTAATCCAGCTGGAAGCTAATACCCACGCCGTTGTCGATGCGCTGGTAGTTGCGGCCATTCACGTAGTCAATACGGTCGCCCATGAAGTAAGGCTGGATAGATTTAACCGCATACTGACCAATTGGGAACTTGTAGCCCGCAAAGTATTCAATACCCCACGCGTCACCCGCAAAGTAATCGTTAACGGACACTTTTTTGGTGGTCATGAAGTTCTGATACCAGCCGCCGCCAACGGAGAATGTCCAGTTGTCCGGGGTCCAGCTCAGCGCGGTACCGAGGATGTTCTGGTCGTAGGTTTTGCTGTCGCCATTGGCCGGGTTACGCATATCCGCACGGGTGTAGTTCCACGCGGCGCCCCAGGTCAGATCGGTGGTCAGGTGGTAATCCAGACCCAGTGAACCGCCGCCTTTACGCTTGTAGCGCAGGCCGTTGCCCGGCAGGTATTCGCTGTCTTCAAACAGGTAAGATGCGTAGATGTCAGCATCGCCCACGGTTTTCTTATATTTCAGCATCTGGCGTGAACGGTAAGAACCGTCGTAATCGCCGTTGATCCCGTTACCCGGTGCCTGGCCGATCATGTCGTAGTCCCAGATATCGGTTTTCGCGCCCACCACATCATAGTAAACGCTGTTCTGTTGACCGAAGGTCAGCGTACCCCAGGTGTCGCTCTTCAGACCGGTGTAGAGCATACGACGCGTGGTGTCGTGTGCGCCGTCGGCGTAGTGGTGATCCCAGTTGAACTGCGCGGGAATATTGACACCCAGTTCGTAGTAGCTGATCCAGCTGATGTCATCAAACAGGTAGTAATCAGCCGCGAAACGGAAACGGGTGCCGCCGTCGAAGCCGTTACGCTTGTAGCTGTTTTTACCGTCGTCGCCGGTCATGTTCTGGAACTGAGGACGAATACTGCCGCCAACGGTGAAGTTCAGGCGGCTCAGCGGGTTACCCGCCTGAGGATCCTGCTTAAGAACGGTGATTTCCGCCTGAGAGGCGAAGGTCGTTAATGCCACTGCCGCGCCGATCGTTGCCGCCAGCGCTGATTTTTTTATAGTCATTATTTTTCCTTAATAGACACGCTGCTAAATATTTAGCGGGTGAATATTAACTGGAAATAATCGGGCTGTGTGGTCGGTTTTTTAATGTTTTGTGCTACTAAATGAGTGGGTATTATCACTTTGTGCTTTTTAAACACTACGCACCGGCATTTAAAACCGGTGCGTAACTTTCACCGTGCTAAATCAACTCGCGAACTGACGGAACAGGGCTTTGCCCTTTAACAGCCGCGTGCCGAGCCAGCCTCCGCAGAGAGAAAGCAGCACCGCGCCACAGAGAGGCAGGATCAACCAGAGGCGCCAGTCAGGCTCCCATGGGAAGTCGAAAACCTTTGTCTGCAGCACCGCCAGCGCCGTCTCTGCGCCAATGGCTGCCACCAGACCCGCCACCAGCCCCAGCAGCGCAAACTCGCTCCAGAGCGTCATTCGCAGCAGCCGCTTTCCGGCCCCCAGCGTGCGGTAGACCACCAGCTCCTGATGGCGCTGGCGCATGCCTACCTGCACCTGGGCCAGCAGCAACAGCACGCCGCAGATTGTCACCAGCACCACCATGACCTCCAGCGCGCGGCTCACCTGCTCCAGAACCTGCCCTACCTGCTTCAGGATCGCCCCAATATCCAGCAGGCTGACCGTCGGAAACTCCCGGTTAAGCTGGGTCAGCATGCCGTTGCCGTTTTCCCAGCGGAAGCTGGTGAGCCAGCTCTGCGGCTGACCGTCCAGCGCGCCCGGCGGGAAGATAAAGAAGAAGTTTGGCCGCAGGCTTTCCCAGTCAACTTTACGCAGGCTGGTGACCTTCGCGGTAAAATCCTGGGTATCGCCGGTAAAGGTCACGCTGTCCCCAAGCTTCACGTTCAGGCGCGTCGCCAGCCCCTCCTCCATCGACACCTCTCCCGCTTTCGGCGGCCAGGTGCCAGCGGTTATCGGGTTGTGGTCAGGGCGTTTCTCCTGCCAGGTCAGGTTCAGCTCGCGGTTAAGCGACTCGTCCTTGTTCCCCTCCGTTGGCTGCCCGTTGATCTGCGTCAGACGCGCGCGAACGATGGGATAGAACGACTCAGGGATAATGTGATGCTCCGACAGGAACCCCTTTAGCGGCGTGACCTGTTCTGGGGCAATGTTGATCAGGAAATAGTTCGGGCTTTCCGGGGGAAGCTGCTGCTGCCAGCGATCGAGCAGATCGCCGCGCAGCACTAAAAGCAGCGCCAGCAGCATAAATGACAGCGAAAAGGCCGACAACTGGCTGAGCGTTGACCAGGGCTGATGCAGCAGGCGGTTGACCGCCAGGCGCACGGGCAGGGATTTTACCGTCACCTTTTTCAGGAGGTTAAGCAGTATCCAGCCCAGCACGCCGCACAGCAGCGCCAGCACAACCGCCCCGGCCAGTACCGCCCACAGCAGCGTGCTGCCGCCCATCAGCCACGCCAGCAGCCCCACCGCCACCGCAATAATCACCGGAAGGTAGAACTTCAGCGGCCAGACGTTCGCCACCACATCGCTGCGGAGCACGCGCAGCGGCTGCGTGGCGAGCAGCAGTCGGTAGGGGCGTAGCCCTACCAGCAGCGAAATGACCGTCATCGCGCCGATTGCCCATAGCCACGGCCAGAGGCTGGCCGGCGGCAATGCGGCCGGGAGCACCGGTTTCAGCATCACCATCAGCAGTTTTTCAAACAGCAGCCCCATTATTCCGCCGGTCAGCGCGGACAGGACCAGCAGCATCAGCCACTGACCGACAATCAGCTTGCGCAGCTGCGCCCTGCCCGCCCCCAGGGTTTTGAGGATCGCCACCAGGTCGTAGCGGCTGCGGCAGTAATGCCCCATTGCCACGGCCACCGCCGCCACCGCCAGCAGCAGGGTCAACAATGCCGACAGCAGCAGGAACTGCTGAGAGCGCTCCAGAGATTTACCGAGCGCCCCTTCGTCCTGCTCCAGCCCATACCAGCGGTGTTCCGGTTTGAGCTGCGGCAGAAGCCATTTTTCATATGCGTCAAGCTGGGCAGGCGTGCCTCCAAACTTATAGCGCCAGGTGACGCGGCTGCCCGGCTGTACCGCATGGGTGGCCGCGACATCCGCGGTGTTCATCAGCAGGCGCGGCGCAAGCTGGAACGGGTTAAACCCAGAGTCAGGTTCCTGTACCACCTCCCCGGCAATTTTGAGGGTGGCGTCGCCGACGTCGATACTGTCGCCGGGTTTCAGATTCAGCAGCGCCATCAGACGCGATGCCAGCAGCACCGTACCGGGCGTGGGCTTTAATCCCGGCGGGCGGGTCTGCAAGTCACCGTACATCGGGTAGATGTCATCGACGGCCTTGACGCTCGCCAGCTGCGGCGTGTCGCCCGCAAAGGTCATGGTCTGGAAGCTTACCTGCTCCCCCACCTTCAGCCCTTCTTTACGCGCTTCGTCAATCCAACCCGGCGGCACGGGGCGGGAGCTTTGCAGCGCCCGGTCCCCCGCCATAAACTCCCGGCTCTGCTGGCTGAGCCCCTTTTCCATGCGGTCGCTGACGCTGCCGAGCGCCAGCACGCAGGCTACCGCCAGGCTTAGCGCCAGCCAGACGATCAGCAGCGAGGGGGAACGCCATTCACGCCAGAACCAGCGGGTAATCATGCTTCCTCCTGAAGAACACCGTTGACCAGCCGCAGGCGGCGGTCGCAGCGGGCGGCGAGCTGCGGATCGTGGGTCACGAGGATCAGCGTAGTACCGTGCTCGCGGTTGAGCGAAAACAGCAGGTCGGCAATCCTGTCACCGGTTTTACGGTCAAGGTTACCGGTGGGCTCATCGGCAAACAGTACTTCCGGGCGGCCGTTGAACGCCCGCGCCAGCGCCACGCGCTGCTGCTCACCGCCGGAAAGCTGGGCGGGAAGATGGTCGAGACGTTTACCCAGACCGAGCTGTTCCAGCAGCGCCTTCGCATGCGTGCGGCTTTCACGGCTGTTTTCACCGCGCAACAGCGCCGGGAGCTCGACGTTTTCCAGCGCGTTCAGGGTCGGGATCAGCATAAAAGACTGGAAGACAAAACCCACGTGACGCGCGCGCAGCGCCGCCCGCGACTCTTCATCAAGCTGGTGCAGCGGCTGCCCGACAAGGTGGACCTCGCCGCTGCTGCCGTCGTCCAGACCGGCCAAAATCGCCAGCAGCGTGGACTTACCGGAACCGGATTCGCCAATCAGCGCGATGGTTTCAGCGCGTTTGACAACGAGTTCAACTCCAGTAAGGATGGAAAGCTCGTGTTCCCCCTGACCGACGGACTTCTTAAGATGATGAACTTCAACACTGTTTTCCGCTGGCATTTGCCCTTCCTGTTTTTGATTCTGATGACCTTCCGCGCGGCGGCAGCGGACACGTTACTGGTTCTTGGCGACAGCCTGAGCGCAGGCTATCGCATGGCGGCCAGCGCGGCCTGGCCCGCCCTGCTCAATGAAAAATGGCAGAGCAAAACGTCTGTAATCAACGCCAGCATCAGCGGTGATACCTCGCAGCAGGGCCTGTCGCGCCTGCCTGCGCTGCTCAAACAGCATCAGCCGCGCTGGGTGCTGGTTGAGCTTGGCGGTAATGATGGCCTGCGCGGTTTCCAGCCTCAGCAAACGGAGAATACGCTGCGCACCATTTTGCAGGACATCAGGGCGGCAAACGCCCAGCCGCTGCTGATGCAAATTCGCCTGCCCGCCAACTACGGTCGTCGGTATAATGAGGCCTTTAGCGCGATCTACCCTAAGCTTGCCAAAGAGTTTGATATTCCGCTGCTGCCATTTTTCATGGAAGAGGTCTATCTCAAACCCCAGTGGATGCAAGACGACGGGATCCACCCCAATCGCGATGCGCAGCCGTTTATTGCCGACTGGATGGCAACGCGGCTGGCTCCTTTAGTTAAACATGACTCCTGATTAAGCGGAGATCCTGACAGGTAAAGTTATGCAAAAATCGGTCTTAATTACAGGATGTTCCAGTGGAATCGGTCTGGAAAGCGCGCTCGAATTGAAGCGCCAGGGGTTTCGGGTCCTGGCGGCCTGCCGCAAACCCGACGATGTCGAACGCATGAACGGGCTGGGCTTTACCGGCGTTCTGCTGGATATGGACTCACCGGAGAGCGTTGAGCGCGCCGCCGATGAGGTGATTGCACTGACCGACAATCGTCTGTACGGGCTGTTTAACAATGCCGGCTACGGCGTGTATGGCCCGCTGGATACCCTCTCCCGCGAAACGCTGGAGAAGCAGTTTTCGACCAATTTCTTCGGCGTGCATCAGCTCACCATGCGTCTGCTCCCCGCGATGCTGCCCCATGGTGAAGGGCGCATCGTGATGACATCGTCGGTGATGGGGCTGATTTCCACCCCGGGCCGCGGCGCCTACGCCGCCAGCAAATATGCGCTGGAGGCCTGGTCCGACGCCCTGCGCATGGAGCTACGCCACAGCGGTATTAAGGTCAGTCTGATTGAACCTGGCCCGATCCGCACCCGCTTTACCGAAAACGTGAACCAGACGCAGGCGGATAAACCGGTCGAGAACCCCGGCATTGCCGCACGTTTTACCCTCGGGCCAGAAGCGGTTGTGGCCAAAGTGCGCCATGCTTTTGAGAGCGAACACCCCAAAATGCGCTATCCGGTGACGCTGGTCACCCATGCGGTAGGCTGGTTAAAACGCCTGCTGCCGGGCCGGATGATGGACAAAATTTTACACGGTTGAGTTGAAGCGACGACGCGCATCCCCATGTAAAGAACAAACCGACAAAAGAGAAAGCCGCATGTCCGTACAGAATATCGTCAATATTACAGAAGCTAACCTGCAACAGACCCTTGAACAGTCGATGACCAAACCGGTCCTGTTCTACTTCTGGTCTGAACGCAGCCAACACTGCCTGCAGCTGACGCCGGTGCTGGAAAGCCTTGCCGCCCAGTACAACGGTCAGTTCATTCTCGCGAAGCTGGACTGCGACGCCGAGCCGATGGTGGCGTCCCAGTTTGGTCTGCGCGCCATTCCCACCGTCTATCTGTTCCAGAACGGCCAGCCTGTTGACGGCTTCCAGGGGCCGCAGCCGGAAGAGGCTATCCGCGCCCTGCTGGATAAAGTGCTGCCGCGCGAAGAAGAGCTGAAGGCGCAGGAAGGCATGGCGCTGATGCAGGAAGGCAAATACGACGAGGCGCTGCCGCTGCTCAAAGACGCATGGCAGCTGTCGAATCAAAACAGCCAGATTGGCCTGCTGCTGGCGGAAACGCAGATCGCCCTGCACCGTTCAGAAGACGCGGAAGCCGTACTCAAGACCGTTCCGCTGCAGGATCAGGATACCCGCTATCAGGGGCTGGTCGCACAAATTGAGCTGCTGAAACAGGCGGCGGACACCCCGGAAATTCAGCAGTTGCAGCAGCAGGTTGCCGACAACCCGGCGGATGCCGCGCTGGCAAGCCAGCTGGCGTTGCAGCTGCACCAGGTAGGGCGTAACGAAGAGGCGCTGGAGCTGCTGTTCAGCCATCTGCAAAAGGATCTCGCTGCCGCAGACGGTCAGGCGCGTAAGATGTTCCAGGAGATCCTGGCCGCGCTGGGCACCGGGGACGCGCTGGCGTCGAAGTATCGTCGTCAGCTGTACGCCCTGCTGTACTGACAAAAAAAGCCCGGTGGCGCTAACGCTTACCGGGCCTACAAAACAGGCTTAACCCATTTTCTTTAATTGCGTCACCACCAGCTGGTGACGCGCGTTGTAAAACTTCCGATAGGTCAGGTAGCAGGCAATGATGGTCGACAGGCTTGCCGTGGAAAGCAGCATAAACGTCACCATGATCTGATACTTAATCGCTTTTACCGGATCGATTCCGGCAAAAATCAGCCCCGACATCATGCCCGGCAGGCTCACCAGCCCCACCGTTTTGGCGGAATCTACCGTAGGGATCAGCGATGAACGAATGCTCTCACGAATCAACCGCGCCGAGGCCACTTTTGGCGTTGCCCCCAGGCTTAGTTTCTCCTGTAGCTGCTGCTGTTCACTGCTGAATCGCTGACCGAGATTGTTATAACAGAGCCCAACGGCCACCATCGCGTTCCCCGCAATCATCCCCGAGATAGGGATAACCTGCATCGGCGTAAACTCAATCGAGCCGGAGAGCACCAGCACCGCCAGCGTGAGCGCCGTCCCGGTGGTAATGGCGATAAACGACGAGATAAACGCTTTATCAATGTATTTACTGCGTTTTTTCGCATTCCACGCCGCGTTAAAGCAGATAAAGAGCACCATCAGCAGCGTCAGCACCGCGTGGTTAACGTTGAAGATATACTTCAGCACATAGCCGACGATGATGAGCTGAATCACCGCGCGGCAGATGCTCCACACAATATCTTTTTCCAGCCCCAGCTTTTCGCGGTAGCTGACCACAATCGCAATCAATACCAGCACCATCGAAAAGGCCAGCGATTCGTTGGTAATGTTATGTTCACCCACGGTTTGCCTCCTGCATTTTTCCGCCGTGCGGCTGAAGCGTAATCACGTCATCCGCATGGGTTATTTCGTTAGCATCGTGCGTCACCCACAGCACGGCAATATTTTGCTCCCGGGCGTAGCGATGAATAATCTCGTTGACGTTGCGCTTGTTGACGTCATCAAGTGCGCTGGTGATTTCGTCAAGCAACAACACCTTCGGTAAAAACTGCAGGTTGCGGATCAGCGAGACACGCTGCTTTTCTCCGCCCGACAGCGCGTTGATGGATTTGGTCAGCGTCTCCTGCGCCAGGCCAAAGCGGGCCAGATCGTTGATAAACTGTTCCGGCTCCGGCGTTTTATTGCGGATTTGCCACGGGAAAATCAGGTTGTCATAAACCGTATCGCCAAAAAGCACGGGCGTTTGCACGCAATAGGAGACCTGCTGGCGATAGCTTTCCGGAGAGAGCGACGCAATATCCTGTCCTTCAAACAGAATGGTTCCCTCCGTCGGGCTGAGGAGTGAGGCCACGATTTTCAACAGCGTGCTTTTGCCGCAGCCTGAAGGGCCCGTGATTAACTTAAACTCACCTGGCGACAGGCTAAACCCGACGTGCTGCAGGATCGTGTTTTCCCCGACCCGAAATCCGACATCCCTGAGAAGTAATACGTTTTTTTTATCGTTCATTGCGCTTCCGTTAACCGCTTTTTGTCATAACCGTCTGTAGCATAATCCTTTCGCCCACACAGAGCGAATAGCCTCACGCTAAAGCAAGTGTTAAACTTTTTGTTTGTTATTTGTCACCACCATCACTACAGGAAGTATGCGACATGGCACATATCTTTTATGAGTTTCCTTCCCTGAAGCCTGGTGTTCCTGATGTCGAAACATTAATGGAAGTCATCAAATCGTCGGAACTCACGCGTTTTGTCATTGGTGCAGAGGTGGTGGATTTTGTTAAGAAGGCGCTCATCGTGAACACCACGATCGGCAGCTTCAAAAATTGCTATTTCGCCTTCGACAACGGGACACACTTCCTTGAATTTGACGGTAAGGGAAAATCAAAACGTTTCAATGACGTACCCGACTGGTTCGTCTCTCCGGCGGAATTTTCACGCACCCAGTGGCTTATCAACCACAATCTTGCGGATGTAAAAGCCACTCAGTTCATTGACGTGCTGATGTCCTACCCGCTGAAAGAACGCCGCGCGCACTGTAATTTGTTATTTGGGCTGGAGCTGGAAAAGGTGAATGCGGTTCCGGCCGCAGGTAAAATCGGCAATAAGAACGGTAAAACCACCAAACCACGCGTGACCGATCTGGGATCGTTTGAATTGTTCCGTCAGTTCTTTGCACGAATGAAAACCGCCGTGCTGGCCGATGAGTTCCCTACCCTGCAGGTCCTGACGGGCATGGATAATCTGACAAAAGCGCCGCATAATTTAAAGCAGGGCATCAGAACCTGGTTTAAAGCCATCGCGGGCGACCTTCCACCGAATAACAAACGCGTTGAAGCGGGGAATGCCGTACTGTTCTGCGCCCCCATTCGCGAACAGATCCAGCGTATCGAAGCGCTGGGGCTGGAGAATTACTACGAGGGATTATCGAAAGCCATTGCTGAAGCGGGTGATGGATTCATCTCTGACTTTACCTATACTTACGAGCAATAAACACACACTTTCACTCATCACAGCATGCAAAACAGGAGGTTTTTATGCTTATCGTTGTTCCTGTCCTTATTTTCGTTGCGCTGGTTATCGTGGGCGCCGGCGTCAAAATTGTCCCTCAGGGTTATCAGTGGACCGTTGAGCGTTTCGGTCGATACACCAACACACTCCAGCCTGGCTTAAGCCTGATTGTTCCGTTCATGGACAGAATTGGTCGCAAGATCAATATGATGGAGCAGGTTCTGGACATTCCGTCACAGGAAGTGATCTCCAAGGATAACGCCAACGTCACCATCGACGCCGTCTGCTTTATTCAGGTGATTGATGCGCCAAAAGCGGCCTATGAGGTGAGCAACCTGGAGCTGGCGATCGTCAACCTGACGATGACCAACATCCGTACCGTGCTCGGCTCGATGGAGCTGGACGAGATGCTTTCCCAGCGCGACAGCATCAACACCCGCCTGCTGCACATTGTCGACGAGGCAACGAACCCGTGGGGGATCAAGGTCACCCGCATTGAGATCCGCGACGTACGCCCGCCGGCGGAGCTGATCGCCTCCATGAACGCCCAGATGAAGGCCGAGCGTACCAAGCGCGCCTATATTCTGGAAGCTGAAGGGGTGCGTCAGGCGGAGATCCTCAAAGCGGAAGGTGAAAAACAGTCGCAGATCCTGAAAGCGGAAGGCGATCGTCAGTCCGCATTCTTACAGGCTGAAGCGCGTGAACGTTCGGCCGAAGCGGAAGCCCGCGCCACCCAAATGGTGTCTGAGGCGATTGCCGCCGGTGATATCCAGGCCGTGAACTACTTTGTCGCGCAAAAATATACCGACGCGCTTAAACAGATTGGCTCGGCGAACAACAGCAAAGTGGTGATGATGCCGCTGGATGCCAGCAGCCTGATGGGCTCTATCGCCGGTATTGCCGAACTGATCAAGGACAGCGGAAACGAGCGTAAAAAATGATTGAGCTGATCGTTGCACATCCTCATGCCTTCTGGCTAAGCCTCGGTGGCTTATTGCTGGCGGCGGAGATGCTGGGCGGCAACGGCTACCTGCTCTGGAGCGGTGTTGCCGCCGTCATTACGGGTCTTCTGGTCTGGATCCTTCCCCTGGAGTGGGCGTGGCAGGGCGCACTGTTTGCCGTGCTGACGCTGGTAGCCGCCTGGCTGTGGTGGCGCTGGCTCAACCGGCGGGTTAACGAACAGAAACCGCTGGACGCACACCTTAACCAGCGCGGACAGCAAATAGTCGGCAAACGTTTTACGCTCGACACCGCCCTGGTAAACGGGCGGGGGCATATGCGGGTGGGCGACAGCTCGTGGCCGGTGGTCGCCGACGACGACCTCAGCGCCGGCACGCGGGTTGAGGTCATTGCGGTGGAAGGCATTACCCTGCGGGTGAAAGCCTGTTAGGCAGAGGCCTTACGATGGCAGCAGCCGGCAAGATTGTCGATTATCGGGCAGTCGGCGCTGTCATCCCCCGGACAGGACTCCGCGAGCTGCAGCAGCTGTTCGCGCATCGCCTGCAGCTCGGTGATATGACGTTCAATCTCGGCCACCTTTTCCAGCGTGCGTTTTTTCACGTCGGCGCTGTGACGCTTCGGATCGTTGAACAGGTTAACCAGCTCGCCGCACTCTTCCAGATTAAACCCGACCTGTCTTGCCTGGCGCAGTAGCGTCAGCTCATCAATATGCAGTTTCGTATAGCTGCGGTAGCCGTTTTCGCTGCGCAGCGGCGGCGTGACCAGTCCCTTCTCTTCATAAAAACGGATTGCCTTGCTGGTTAAGCCGGTTTTTTTTGCCACATCACTGATATTCACATTTCCCCCTTGACCTTCCCCTTGATGGAAGGTTTAACCTTCATAACAGTTAGTAAAAAGCGTTACTCCGGTCAACAACTGACCAAAATATTATACGGGAGTTTTGTTATGTCTCACACTATTGACCTGACGCTGGACGGCCTCTCATGCGGCCACTGCGTCAAACGCGTTAAAGAAAGCCTGGAACAGCGCCCTGACATTGAAAGCGCTGAGGTGACTATCGATCATGCCGCCGTCACCGGCAGCGCTAGCGCGGATGCGCTGATCGATACCATCAAGCAGGCCGGTTACGGGGCGGAGTTAAGCCACCCAAAGGCTAAACCGCTGGCAGAGTCATCATCCCCGTCGGAAGCACTGACAGCGGCCACTCCTGAGCTTCCGGTAGCTGATGATATTGATGACAGCCAACAGCTGCTGATCAACGGCATGAGCTGCGCCAGCTGCGTCACCCGGGTACAAAACGCCTTGCAGGCCGTACCGGGCGTCGCGCAGGCACGGGTCAATCTTGCGGAGCGTACTGCGCTGGTGATGGGCAGCGCCTCCGCCGCAGATTTAGTGCAAGCCGTTGAGAAAGCGGGCTACGGGGCGGAGGCCATCGAAGATGATGCCGAGCGCCGCGAGCGCCAGCAGGAAACGGCTATCGCCACCATGAAGCGCTTCCGCTGGCAGGCCATCGTTGCCCTGCTGGTCGGTATTCCGGTGATGGTGTGGGGGATGATCGGCGACAACATGATGGTTACCGACGACAACCGCACGCTGTGGCTGGTGATTGGTCTGATTACCCTTGCGGTGATGGTGTTTGCAGGCGGACATTTCTATACCAGCGCCTGGAAGAGCCTGAAAAACCGCACCGCGACAATGGATACGCTGGTGGCGCTCGGTACCGGCGCAGCATGGCTCTATTCGATGAGCGTGAACGTCTGGCCCCAGTGGTTCCCGATGGAAGCGCGGCATCTCTATTATGAAGCCAGCGCGATGATTATCGGCCTGATTAACTTAGGCCATATGCTGGAAGCCCGCGCCCGTCAGCGCTCCTCGAAAGCGCTGGAAAGATTGCTCGATTTGACCCCACCGACGGCCCGCGTGGTCACGGACGAAGGGGAAAAGAGCGTCCCGCTGGCTGAGGTTCAGCCGGGCATGACGCTGCGTCTGACCACCGGCGATCGCGTTCCCGTTGACGGTAAGATAACCCAGGGCGAAGCCTGGCTGGATGAAGCGATGCTGACCGGGGAACCGATCCCCCAGCAGAAATCAGACGGCGACGCCGTGCATGCCGGTACGGTCGTGCAGGACGGCAGCGTGCTGTTCACCGCCAGCGCCGTCGGCAGCCACACCACGCTGTCGCGTATTATCCGCATGGTGCGCCAGGCGCAGAGCAGCAAGCCGGAAATTGGCCAGCTTGCTGACAGAATCTCGGCCATTTTTGTGCCGGTGGTGGTCGGTATTGCCCTGCTGAGCGCGGCGATCTGGTATGTTTTCGGCCCCGCGCCGCAGATTGTTTATACCCTGGTGATCGCCACCACGGTACTGATCATCGCCTGTCCTTGCGCCCTTGGTCTGGCGACGCCGATGTCGATCATCTCCGGCGTAGGCCGCGCGGCCGAATTTGGCGTACTGGTGCGGGATGCGGACGCGCTGCAGCGGGCCAGCACCCTCGACACGCTGGTGTTTGATAAAACCGGCACGCTGACGGAAGGCAAACCGCAGGTGGTGGCCGTCCACACGGTCGGCATTACGGAAGAGAACGCGCTGCGCCTCGCCGCCGCGCTGGAGCAAGGGTCCAGCCATCCGCTGGCGCGCGCCATTCTCGATAAAGCGAGTGAGTCTGCCCTGCCGCAGGTCAGCAATTTCCGCACCCTGCGCGGGCTCGGCGTCAGCGGCGAAGCAGAAGGCCACGTGCTGCTGCTGGGCAACCAGGCATTGCTCAATGAAAACGGTATTGATACCACCGCGCTGGAAAGCGAGCTGAAAGCGCAGGCGTCTCAGGGCGCCACGCCGGTTCTGCTGGCGGTGGATGGCAAAGCCGCCGCGCTGCTGGCCGTGCGCGATCCGCTTCGCCAGGACAGCGTGGACGCCCTGCAGCGCCTGCACCGTGCCGGCTACCGTCTGGTAATGCTGACCGGGGATAACCCGACCACCGCCAACGCCATCGCGAAAGAAGCGGGAATTGATGAGGTGATTGCGGGCGTACTGCCGGACGGTAAAGCGGACGCCATTAAGAAACTGCAAAGTCAGGGTCGTCAGGTGGCGATGGTCGGCGACGGCATCAACGATGCCCCGGCGCTGGCCCAGGCTGACGTGGGGATTGCGATGGGTGGCGGGAGCGATGTCGCCATTGAAACCGCTGCCATCACGCTGATGCGCCATAGCCTGATGGGCGTTGCCGACGCGCTGGCCATTTCAAAAGCCACGCTGCGCAACATGAAGCAGAACCTGCTGGGGGCGTTTATCTATAACTCACTCGGCATCCCGATTGCTGCCGGTATTTTGTGGCCGCTGACCGGCACGCTGCTTAACCCGGTGGTCGCAGGTGCGGCGATGGCGCTCTCCTCCATCACCGTGGTGAGCAACGCCAACCGCCTGCTGCGCTTTAAACCGAAGGATTGAACCTTGTACCCGTACGCGCTAGCATGAACCTTTCCGTTCATGGAGCGCGTATGGGTCTGTTTAATCGTATAAAAACATCGTTTCGCGCCCTTTTCCCTCGCCGTTACGCCTGGCCCGGTCTGGATATCTCGCTCCCCGGCGGGCAACACCTGCACCTGGTTGGCAGCATCCATATGGGCACGCAGGATATGTCTCCCCTGCCCCCCGGCCTGATTAAACTGCTGAAACACGCCGATGCGCTGGTCGTTGAGGCGGACATTTCGGGTCAGGAGTCACCGTTTGCCGGGCTCGAGAGCGATCTCACCCTGGCGGAGCGCCTGGATGAAACCCAGCTTGCGGAACTGACGCGCGTCGCCGAGGAAACCGGCG
The DNA here is from genome assembly GCF_000568095.1 of Enterobacter sp. DC4. Taxonomy (NCBI): domain Bacteria; kingdom Pseudomonadati; phylum Pseudomonadota; class Gammaproteobacteria; order Enterobacterales; family Enterobacteriaceae; genus Enterobacter; species Enterobacter sp. DC4. The sequence continues at coordinate 66,199 of NZ_AZUB01000007.1, forward strand.
TCTCGCTCTCCATGATTGACACCCTGCCGCTCTGGCAAATTGCGATGGTATTACAGGCTACGCAGGCGCAGCGTCTGGGCCTGCGCGGTGATTACGGCATCGATTACCAGTTGCTGAACGTGGCAAGGGCGCGCAGTTTGCCCATCATCGAGCTGGAGGGGACGGACAGCCAGATTGCGCTTCTGCGGCAGCTTCCCGACGACGGTCTGATGCTGCTGGATGATACGCTGACCCACTGGCACACCAACGCGCGCCTGCTGCAGACCATGATTGGCTGGTGGCTGGATGCGCCGCCTGAGGACGGTAAGCTGGCATTACCGTCGACGTTCAGCGAATCGCTGTATGATGTGCTGATGAACGCGCGCAATAAAGCCTGGCGGCAGACGCTGCATGCCTTACCTGCGGGGCGTTACGTGGTGGCGGTCGGGGCGTTACATTTGTACGGAGAAGGGAACTTGCCGTCGTTGCTGAAATAAAAAAATGGCCAATATTTCTATTGGCCCGTCAAAGAGGAATTTCATCGTTTTTATTATGCCGAAGGAGACCTTCGGTTGAGCCGATTGTCGCTCAAAGTGACCATCACTGCCAATACTATTGCGCAAGATGGTGCTATTTTTTAGACAAACGTCAGGCGTATGCTGTTGGCATGATTTGTCTGTCGTAAGAAGGATAGCTATGACTCCCGCCGTTAAATTACTCGAAAAAAACAACATTTCTTTCCGGATCCACACTTACGATCACGATCCGAACGAGACCAACTTTGGTGATGAAGTGGTGCGCAAGCTAGGGCTGAACGCTGACCAGGTTTACAAAACGCTGCTGGTGGCGGTGAACGGCGATATGAAGCACCTCGCCGTCGCGGTGACTCCCGTGGCAGGACAGCTGGACCTTAAGAAAGTCGCCAAAGCGCTGGGGGCGAAGAAGGTGGATATGGCGGATCCGATGGTGGCGCAGCGCACCACGGGCTACCTGGTGGGTGGCATCAGCCCGCTCGGACAGAAAAAACGCCTGCCGACGCTGATCGATGCACCCTCACAGGAATTTGAGACCATTTTTATATCCGGCGGCAAACGCGGGCTGGATATTGAGCTGGCGGCGGACGATCTGGCGAAAATGCTGGACGCTAAATTTGCGGATATTGCGCGCCGGGATTGAGGAAATTGCCCGGTGGCGCTGCGCTTACCGGGCCTACGGTTCGGATGTAGGCCGGGTAAGGCGAAGCCGCCACCCGGCACAAAATCCCCGCACTACTGCCAGCTCACCTCGCCTTTCGGCTCATACGCATTCACGTCAATCGGTGAATTCTGCTCGATGAACTGCTTCAGCACTTCGGCATCGATAAAGCCGGTATTCACGTATCCCGGTTTATTATCAATATGCGGATAGCCGTCGCCGCCCGTGGCGTTGAAACTTAGCGTCGCCAGACGGTACGTTTTAGCCGGGTCAACCGGTTCGCCTTTGATCTTCAGGTCGTTAAGCTTGCCGTCTTTCGCGACGAAGCTGACGTTGGCAAACTGCGGATAGGCCCCGGAATCTGGCTTCATCTGCGCCACGGCGGTCAGGTACTCAATCACCTCTTTCCCGCTCATATCCGCATACACCACCACGTTGCCGAACGGCTGTACCTTCAGCACGTCTTTATAGGTGATGTTTCCGCCTTCGATGGAATCACGAATGCCACCGCCGCTCATTACGCCAAAGTCAGCGCCGGTGCGCGCTATTTGCGCCGCCAGCACCAGGTGGCCCATGTTGGTCTGCACGAAGCGAACTTTACTGCGGTCCCCTTCCAGGCGGCCATTGAGCGTGCCAATCTTCACGTCCAGCTGCGCCTTGCCTTTGTTCTGGAACGGCGTCAGCAGGGAGAGCATCTGCTGGTTCTCTGCAATCTCAGGCGTGTAAAGTACGCGCTCACTTTTCCCGTCCGGGTAGGTGACCTTCTTCTTCAGGTTGACCGGAATGAGTTGGTAGTGGACCAGCTTCATCTCGCCGTTACGGAACTCGAAATCTGCACGACCCACGTATTTGCCCCACTCGTGCGCCTGTACGATCCAGATACCGTTCTGACGGTCCGGCGCGCACGGCGTGCCCGGAACGTAGTCCACCTGCTTTTTGTTCTCCGAGGCCATACACACCGGATCCTGTGAGTGACCGCCCACAATCATTGCCAGCGAGCCTGCCGGCAGGCTGCGCGCCATCTCGACGTCGCCGGGCGCATTGGAACCGTGCTCGCCGTTATCGTAGTGGCCCATGTGGGTGGTGGCGATAATCACGTCCGGCTTTTCGTTTTGCTGCAATTCCTGAATCACCAGCTTCGCTTCGTCTGCCGGTTTACGGAATTCGATATCGGTGAAGAACTCAGGGTTGCCAATTTTCGCCGTATCGTCAGTGGTTAGGCCGATGACCGCGATTTTCAGATCCTGACGCTTAAACAGCGCCCAGGGTTTAAACAGGCGTTCGCCGGTGCTTTTCTGATAAATATTGGCGGAGAGGAACGGGAATTTGGCCCATTTTTCCTGCTGACGCAGCACGGTCAGCGGATTATCAAACTCATGGTTACCGACTGCCATCGCGTCGTAGCCAATCAGATTCATGCCGCGAAAGTCGGGTTCGGCGTCCTGCAAATCGGATTCCGGCACGCCGGTATTAATATCACCGCCTGAGAGCAACAGTACGCTGCCGCCCTGAGCCGCCACCTCTTTGCGAATGCCATCCACCAGCGTTTTTTGTGCCGACAGGCCATATTCGCCGTATTCACTGCGCCAGAAGTGACCGTGGTGGTCGTTGGTATGCAGAATGGTAATTTTATAGGTTTTGTCTTTTTCATACGCCTGCGCGGGCAGGCTTACCAGCCCCCACACCGCGATGAGCGCCAGCGCGACGCCCCGCTTCATTAACTTCATCTTCTCTCTCCCTGACCAATAGACAAAGGCAGAAATTACAGTGACTAATAAGAATAGACAAATTAGTTTTCATAATTGCGACTTTCTTCAAATGTCCCGGGCGGGTATGTTAGTCGGATAATAATTACACCCTGCATCTCTAATAACTAAAGACGTGGTACTTCTCTCTATGGCAATCAGTGAATCAACCCAGCCCGTTCCGGGCGCGCCGGCGTCGCCGCCTGCATCGCGCACCTCCTTTAAAGTCTTAGGCGCAATCAGTCTCTCGCACCTGCTCAACGACATGATCCAGTCGTTGATTCTGGCGATTTATCCGCTGCTGCAGTCTGAGTTCTCACTCACCTTCGTGCAGATCGGGATGATCACCCTGACCTTCCAGCTGGCTTCGTCGCTGCTGCAGCCGGTGGTGGGCTACTGGACGGATAAATACCCGATGCCGTGGTCGCTGCCGATTGGCATGTGCTTTACCTTAAGCGGGCTGGTGCTGCTGGCCATGGCGGGGAGTTTTGAAGCGGTGCTGGTTGCCGCCGCGCTGGTGGGCACCGGGTCTTCCGTGTTCCATCCGGAGTCCTCCCGCGTAGCACGGATGGCGTCCGGTGGTCGTCACGGCCTGGCGCAGTCGCTTTTCCAGGTGGGCGGTAACTTTGGTAGCTCCCTGGGCCCATTGCTGGCGGCGGTGATCATCGCGCCGTATGGCAAAGGCAACGTGGCCTGGTTTGTACTGGCCGCACTGCTGGCGATTATCGTGCTGGCGCAAATCAGCCGCTGGTATGCCGCGCAGCATCGCGTGAACAAAGGGAAACCTAAAGCGAAGGTTATTAATCCCCTGCCGCGCAATAAGGTTATCCTGGCGGTTGCCGTATTGCTGGTGCTGATTTTCTCGAAATACTTCTATATGGCGAGCATCAGCAGCTATTACACCTTTTATCTGATGCAAAAATTCGGATTATCGGTACAAAACGCGCAGATCCATCTGTTTGCCTTCCTGTTCGCCGTCGCGGCCGGTACGGTCATTGGCGGGCCTGTGGGTGATAAGATTGGGCGTAAATATGTCATTTGGGGCTCTATCCTCGGCGTGGCGCCGTTTACCCTTATTTTGCCGTACGCGAGCCTTGAATGGACGGGGATTTTAACCGTGATTATTGGTTTTATCCTCGCTTCTGCGTTTTCCGCCATTCTGGTTTATGCCCAGGAGCTGCTGCCTGGCCGTATCGGTATGGTTTCCGGACTCTTTTTCGGTTTCGCCTTCGGCATGGGCGGGCTTGGCGCAGCGGTGTTAGGGATGGTTGCGGATCACACCAGCATCTTCCTGGTTTATAAAATCTGCGCTTTCCTGCCGCTTCTTGGGATGTTAACCATATTCCTGCCTGATAACCGGCATAAAGTCTGAATTACGGGTAGCCAAAGTTTTACTTTGGCTACCTGACACCCTGATGCCATAAGGGTTTCTTCTTCATCCCCTCTCTGAATTTATCAAAATGCGCTTTTTTACGTGCATATTGCTGTTTTATTCAAACTTCAACAATTATTCATAAACATAAGGGTAAAAATTGTCATAAACTATTACTCGGTTTTTTGGTTTTCGCCAAAAAGGAACACCCACAACGAAAGGAGACGGAATGCACCACGCCACACCGCTTATCACCACCATTGTTGGTGGACTTGTGCTCGCTTTTATCCTCGGCATGATTGCCAATAAACTGCGTATTTCTCCTCTTGTCGGCTATCTGCTGGCAGGTGTTCTGGCGGGACCGTTCACGCCAGGTTTCGTTGCGGATACCAAACTGGCACCTGAACTGGCGGAATTGGGCGTGATTCTGCTGATGTTTGGCGTCGGTCTGCATTTTTCCCTGAAGGATTTGATGGCGGTAAAGTCGATTGCCATACCGGGAGCGATCGCCCAGATAGGGGTGGCGACGCTGCTGGGGATGGCGCTTTCGGCCGTACTGGGCTGGTCGCTGATGACCGGCATCGTATTTGGGCTGTGTCTCTCAACCGCCAGTACCGTGGTGCTGCTGCGCGCGCTTGAGGAGAGACAGCTGATTGACAGCCAGCGCGGGCAGATCGCGATTGGCTGGCTGATTGTGGAAGACCTGGTCATGGTCCTGACGCTGGTACTCCTGCCTGCCGTCGCCGGGATGATGGAAAAAGACAACGTCGGCTTCGCCTCGCTGGCGCTGGATATGGGCATCACCATTGGTAAGGTTGTGGCGTTTATCGCCATCATGATGCTGGTGGGCCGCCGTCTGGTACCGTGGATCATGTCCCGCAGCGCGGCGACCGGCTCACGCGAGCTGTTTACCCTCTCCGTGCTGGCGCTGGCGCTGGGCATCGCCTTTGGTGCCGTTGAGCTGTTTGATGTCTCCTTTGCCCTGGGTGCGTTCTTCGCCGGGATGGTGCTGAACGAGTCCGAGCTGAGCCACCGCGCGGCGCACGATACGCTACCGCTGCGCGATGCCTTCGCCGTGCTGTTCTTCGTCTCCGTCGGGATGCTGTTTGACCCGATGGTCCTGATCCATCAACCGCTGGCCGTGCTGGGCACGCTGGCGATCATCATCTTTGGTAAGTCGCTTGCCGCCTTCTTCCTGGTGCGAATGTTCGGTCACTCTCCGCGGACGGCGCTGACCATTGCCGCCAGCCTGGCACAGATTGGTGAGTTCGCCTTTATTCTGGCCGGTCTGGGCATGACTCTGAATCTGCTGCCGCAGGCGGGGCAAAACCTGGTGCTGGCGGGGGCGATCCTGTCGATCATGCTGAACCCGGTGCTGTTTGCCCTGCTGGAAAAATACCTCGATAAAACCGAAACGCTGGAAGAGCAGACGCTCGAAGAGGCCATCGAAGAAGAGAAGCAGATCCCGGTTGATATTTGCAACCACGCTCTGCTGGTCGGCTTTGGCCGCGTGGGCAGCCTGCTCGGTGAAAAGCTGATGGCACAGGGCATTCCGCTGGTGGTGATTGAGACCTCACGCACCCGCGTCGACGAGCTGCGCGAGCGCGGTATTCGTGCGGTGCTGGGCAATGCGGCGAACGAAGAGATCATGAATCTGGCGCATCTGGACTGCGCCCGCTGGCTGCTGCTGACCATTCCTAACGGCTATGAAGCGGGTGAGATTGTGGCTTCCGCACGCGCGAAGTGCCCAACAATTGAGATTATCGCCCGGGCGCACTATGACGACGAGGTGGAGTACATTACCGAGCGCGGTGCAGATAAGGTGGTGATGGGCGAGCGCGAGATTGCTAACACCATGCTGACGCTGCTGGAAAAACCGCCAGTTGAAGAGGCGGTGACGGGGTAAGTTTGGTGCGGTCTGATTCCCTCACCCTGGCCCTCTCCCACGGGGAGAGGGAACAAACATTAAAAAAGGCAACTTACGTTGCCTTTTTACATTTACCGATCCCAATACGCCTCTTCGAGGCTGTCTTCCCGTTCCGGCAGACCACGCGTTAAGCGCGGTGAGTGCTGGTTCAATACCTGATAGCTCACGCGGTTGGCGTACTTACACACCTGCGCCAGCGACGAATAGGTCAGCCAGCTGAACTTGTGCTTGCTGGAGTTCGGCACGTTGGTTTTGTGGTAGGCGTTAGCGGTGATGTCGTGCAGCAGCGCGGCCAGCGCGCCGTCGCCCGCGCCGTTGGTGTTCATGATCTTCTCCGGCCCGCCCATATAAGGCGCGATGTGAGAGTAGATCCGCAGCGGGTTGATGCAATCCTGATGGCGCATACCGCGGCTGAACTCGTACTGGTTAAACTCGGCAATCGCGCCGGGCAGCAGCGGGTGCTGGGTCTTGCGTTTACTCTCTTCTTCCGTGAAGCCTGCCATATACAGCCCAACCGGGCCAGCGGTGCAGAGCACCAGGTCCACCCAGTCCAGCGCTTTATCAGATGCCAGCAGCGGATCGCTTTCACCGGTCAGCGCTTCGGCCTCTTCTTCGTTCATCGCCAGAATCGAGACGTGCTCTTTCAGGAAGGCCTGCCACCACTCCGGGTTATCGGCGATAACGAATTTCGTGCCCAGCGTCAGAACGACCGGCACGTTGTATTTCTTCGCGTACTCAATCGCCTTCATGGTCGCTTCCGGCATGGGCTCACCCGGCTTGCAGCGCACCAGGTAGGAGGTCAGCACCAGCGCCGAGGCGCCCGCGATCACCTCTTCAGGAATACTCTCGGCGCGCAGCTTGTTCATGTGGCCAGGGCTGATGGCAAAGGTACGCTCGCCGGATTCGCCGATCAGCGTGAAGCAGCGGCCAATCGGCCCGTCAACGCCCTGCAGGTAGTTCAGATCGGTACGGCTGGAGGTGTTGCAGAGATAGCGGTAGGCATAGCCACCAATTTCGATATTGCTGCACATCACGCCGAGCAGCACCGAGCGGTCATCTGCCAGCACGGAGTAGTTGTGCATGGTATTGCCGATGGTGCCACCGGCGAACTGATGGGTAATCAGGTTTTCGCGCACCAGCTCCTGGTACAGCGCTTCGGCAACGTCATCCTCAATCACCAGCGAGTGCCCGGCGCTCAGACCGTAACGGGCGACAAACGCATCATCCACTTTCGCTTCAATGTCCACCAGCGTCTGATCGATACCGACGACCCACGCCGCGCTGGTTTCATTTTCTGGCTGGATTTGCTGCAGGAGCGGATCGCGGGCATCGACGGGGAAGTAGTGTTTGGATTTGCGTTTACCGGGAAATTTCATGGTCTGAACTGTACGAAGAATATGGGCCGGGAATGGTAGCACAAACCCGGCCCGGAGTGCGATCAGCGGCTGTTCGTCACCAGCGAGACCATCATGTCGATATGCTCAGGCGAGTCGTTAAGCGCCGGAATGTACTCGTACTTTTCGCCGCCAGCCTCCAGGAAAAATTCCCGATTTTGCACCGCGATCTCCTCCAGCGTTTCCAGACAGTCTGCCGAGAAGCCCGGCGACATCACCTGAATATGCTTCACGCCCTTCTCGCCGAGCATTTTGAGGGTTTCATCGGTGTACGGCGTCAGCCACGGCTCGCGGCCGAAGCGCGACTGGAAGGTCATCATCACCTTCTCCGGCGGCAGGCCAAGGGCGGAGACCAGCTCGCGCGTGGTATCGCGGCAGCGCTGGGGGTAATCGTCCCCTTCGTTAGCGAAACGCTGCGGGATCCCGTGATAGGAAAGCAGCAGCAGATCCGGCTCGCCGTGCTTTTCAAACGACGCGCGCGCGCTGTTGGCAAGCGCCTTGATGTAGAGCTCGTTATCCGCGTAGTCGCGAATAAAGGTCACACCCGGAATGCGGCGGCGGGTCGCCAGAATGCGGGCCAGCTCGTCCCAGACGGCGGCCACCGTCGAGCAGGAGTATTGCGGGTAGAGCGCCAGCACGACGATATGGTCCACGCCCTGCGCCAGCAGGGATTCCACCGCACTTTCCAGGGAGGGTTTGCCGTAGCTCATACCGAGCGCAACGGGCATGTCCGGCAGGCGGGCGGCCAGCGCTTTTTCCTGACGACGGCTGTAAACCATCAGCGGTGAGCCCTCTTCCATCCACACGGACTGATAGAGTTTGGCGACGCGCGGAGAACGAATCGGCAGAATGACGCCACGCAGCAGCGGCCACCACAGCAGTCTCGGGAAATCCACGACGCGCGTGTCGCTTAAAAACTGTCGCAGGTAGCGTTTTACCGCGTCTGATGTAGGTGCTTCTGGGGTGCCCAGATTGGCAAGCAGGATGCCGGTTTTCGCCTGACTCATTCACGCCTCTTAACCATTTGATAGGTTGTCAATTGTAGCGGAAATGCGTTTAAACGAAACCCATTGCTGTAATAGGTAAGATGAGAATATTTCTCACCCGGAGGACCCGGGTGAGAGAAATGCAATTAGCCGAGGATTTTTTCCAGCTCTGCACGTACGTCAGCCACGGCTTTAGTTCCGTCAACTTTCGCGTATTTGGTGTTACCCGCCTGCGCTTCTTTGGTGTAGTAGCCGATCAGCGGCGCAGTCATCTGATGGTATTCCACCAGGCGCTTGCGCACGGTCTCTTCCTGATCGTCTTTACGGGTGGTCAGCTCTTCGCCGGTCACGTCGTCTTTGCCTTCAACCTTAGGTGGGTTGAATTTGATGTGGTAAACGCGGCCAGAAGCAGCGTGTACGCGACGACCAACGATACGGTCAACGATCAGCTCGTCCGGTACGTCGAACTCCAGAACGTAGTCCACGTTGATGCCCGCTTCTTTCATGGCGTCAGCCTGAGGAATGGTGCGTGGGAAGCCGTCCAGCAGGAAACCGTTACGGCAGTCTTCCTGAGCAATGCGCTCTTTGACCAGAGCAATCACCAGCTCGTCGGTCACCAGCTTGCCTGCGTCCATGATGTCTTTCGCTTGTTTACCCAGCTCGGAGCCAGATTTAACAGCGGCGCGCAGCATGTCACCGGTGGAGATTTGCGGAATACCGTATTTCTCCATGATGAACTGAGCCTGAGTTCCTTTACCCGCGCCCGGAGCGCCAAGCAGAATAATACGCATTGCGAAAATCCCCTCAAAAGTCGTTTCAATTTTTCAAAAGCGCTAAACAATACCACCAGAACGGGCATCGCTCAAGGAAGGCAGGAAGGCTGAAACGGTTAACGGGGGGAGATTATTTGGGAGGGTGCGAGGGATCCCCCTCACCCTAACCCTCTCCCCAAAGGGGAGAGGGAACTTGAACACCCTCTCCCCTTTGGGGAGAGGGCAGGGTGAGGGGCAGGTGTTTAATTACGCCAGCAGCAGCGCATTCACACGTTTAATGAACAGGTTAGGATCTTCCAGCGTACCGCGCTCGGCCAGCAGGGACTGATCCAGCAGCAGTTCAACCCACTCGGCAAAGCGGGCGTCGTCCTGGGTATCCGCTGCGCGTTTCACCAGCGGATGATCCGGATTAAGCTCAAAGATATATTTCACTTCCGGCATCGCCTGGCCCGCCGCCGCGAACAGTTTCGCCATCTGAGTGCCCATTTCGTCGGCATCGGTGGTGACAATGGCTGGGGTGTCGGTCAGACGGTGCGTGAAACGCACCTCTTTCACACGGTCGCCCAGCAGGGTTTTCACGCGCTCAACGAACGGCTCCAGCGCCTTCTCGGCTTCTTTCGCGCTTTCGTCCACTTCATCCGCCAGCTTGTCGATGGACTCGTCGGCTTTGGCTACAGACTGGAAGGATTTACCGTCGAACTCGGTCAGGTAGTTCATCATCCACTCGTCGATGCGGTCAGAAAGCAGCAGCACTTCGATGCCTTTCTTGCGCAACAGCTCCAGGTGCGGGCTGCTCTTCGCCGCCGCGTAGCTGTCGGCGGTGATGTAGTAGATCTTCTCCTGCCCTTCTTTCATGCGGGAGACGTACTCTTCCAGCGACACGGTCTGCGCGGAGGAGTCGGTATGCGTTGAGGCGAAACGCAGCAGTTTGGCGATGGTTTCAACGTTCGCGGTGTCTTCTGCCGGGCCTTCTTTCAGCACCAGGCCGAACTGTTTCCAGAAGGTCTGATATTTTTCCGCATCGTCTTTCGCCAGTTTTTCCAGCATCTGCAGCGCACGTTTGGTCAGGGCGTTGCGCAAGTTACGGGTGACGGTGCTGTCCTGCAGAATTTCACGGGAGACGTTGAGTGGCAGATCGTTAGAATCGATCAGGCCGCGCACAAAGCGCAGGTAGTTCGGCATGAACTGCTCGGCGTCGTCCATGATAAAGACGCGCTGCACGTACAGCTTCAGACCGTGCTTGTGATCGCGGTTCCACATGTCCCACGGCGCCTGTGCCGGGATGTACAGCAGGCTGGTGTACTCCTGCTTACCTTCCACACGGTTGTGGCTCCAGGTCAGCGGGTCGGTAAAATCGTGGGCGATGTGCTTGTAGAATTCGTTGTACTCGTCGTCTTTAATTTCAGACTTGTTGCGCGTCCACAGCGCCTGCGCCTTGTTGATCTTCTCCCAGGAAACCACGGTTTCACCGTCTTTCTCTTCCTGTTTTTCAATCTCGACCGGCAGGGCAATGTGGTCGGAATATTTGCTGATGATGGAGCGCACGCGCCAGTCGTTCAGGAAATCGTCTTCGCCTTCGCGCAGGTGCAGGGTGATTTCGGTCCCGCGATCCGCTTTGGTGATGTCATCAACGGTGTATTCGCCTTCCCCTTTGGACTCCCACAGCACGCCGTTTTCAGCGCTGTCGCCCGCCGCACGGGTGCGGACGGTGACTTTGTCCGCCACGATGAACGCCGAGTAGAAACCGACGCCGAACTGGCCGATGAGCTGGCTGTCTTTCGCCTGGTCCGAGCCCATGGACTCGAGGAACGCTTTGGTGCCGGATTTGGCGATGGTGCCGAGGTGGTCGATCACCTCGTCGCGGTTCATCCCGATGCCGTTATCGGCGATGGTCAGGGTGCGGTTCTCCTTATTGAACGAGACGCGCACGCGCAGCTCGCCGTCGCCTTCGTACAGATCCGGGTTAGACAGCGCGCGGAAGCGCAGCTTGTCCGCCGCATCGGATGCGTTGGAAATCAGCTCACGAAGGAAAATTTCTTTGTTGGAATACAGGGAATGGATCATCAGGTGCAGAAGCTGTTTTACTTCTGACTGGAAACCACGGGTTTCTTGTCCTTTCATCTATGTCGACCTCAACAATGCCATTTAATGGGGTTTTAAAACGTTGAGTGAGAGATGGGGATACGGGGGGAAATTTTCAAGCGGAGGCCGCGCGCGCAGCCTCCGTTTGGTCAGAAAATAATCTTGTGACGCCCGGCCAGAGAGTGCGACAGCGTGGTGCCGTCCACCATTTCCAGCTCGCCGCCCACCGGCACGCCATGGGCGATGCGGCTGGCGTCAACGCCGTACTGCGAGCACAGCTCGGCGATGTAGTTGGCGGTTGCCTCCCCTTCCACCGTCGGGTTGGTGGCGAGGATCACCTCTTTGATGGTTTCGGACTCAAGACGCTGTTCAAGGCGGTCAAGACCGATATCATCCGGACCAATGCCGTCCAGCGGGGAGAGATGCCCCATCAGCACGAAGTAGCGGCCGGAAAACTGCCCGGTTTGTTCGATGGCGTAGATGTCCGCCGGACTCTCCACCACGCAAATCTGACCGTTTTCCTGACGACGCGGGTTCGTACAGATGTTACACACGTCCTGCTCGGTAAAGGTACGGCAGTCCGCACAGTGACCAATTTCTGACATGGCGCGGGTCAAAGCCTGCGCCAGGCGCATCCCGCCGCTGCGGTCGCGCTGCAATAGCGTAAACGCCATGCGCTGCGCCGACTTCGGGCCAACGCCCGGCAGGCAGCGCAGTGCTTCCATTAACTGCGTGAGCAGCGGACTGGTTTGCATCAGAATGGCATCTTGAAGCCAGGCGGCAGCTGCATGCCGCTGGAAACAGAGGCCATTTTCTCTTTCTGAGTTTCGTCGATACGGCGAGCGGCATCGTTAAACGCGGCTGCAACCAGATCTTCCAGCATCTCTTTGTCGTCTTCGAGCAGGCTTGGGTCGATTTCCACGCGACGGCAGTTGTGCGCACCGTTGATGGTCACCTTGACCAGACCGGCACCGGACTCACCCGTGACTTCCAGCTGAGCGATCTCTTCCTGCATCTTCTGCATTTTTTCCTGCATCTGCTGAGCCTGCTTCATCAGGCCACCCAGACCGCCTTTTCCACCAAACATAGGCTTCTCTCTTTTTCACGTTTAAGGATTACAACCGTAAGTCAGACTCACGATCAAATGGGGCGAATACTCTCTTCATCCAGATCGGCGTCGAAGAACCGGCGCAGGGTCTGAATGTTGTTATCCGCAATAATCGCCTCGCGCGCCTGCGCGAGCTTTTCTTCATAAATGGCCTGGCGCCACTCGAGCGGCGTTTTCACTGCCGGATTATCATCTTCAATGATAGTCAATTCAACCGGCGCGCCCTGTAATGTGGCGAGCGCCTCGGCCAGCGCCTTTTGCGCGCCAGGGGAATTGAGGTGTCGCTGGCCCGGACGCAGGTGCAGACGCACCTGATTGCCGTCCTGCTCTTTCCAGGCGTTCAACGCGACCTGCTCCACCAGCTTCGGCAGCTGGAGTTTGCTGACCTCAGCGGCCCAGGCGTCGCGCGCAATGGACTCTTCGGCAAGCTTCGCGGAAAGCTCCGGCGTTTTCTCATGCTCCAGCGCCTTTTTCAGCGCTTTCGGCGTGGCGACCTCTTCCTTCACCTCTTCGGTGATGGTGGTTGCCTTCCAGCGGTAAGCCTCTTCTTTCACCGGGGCTTTCTGCTCGAGCGCGGACGGTGCCGGACGCGACTGTACGCGCTCCGTTACCGAGGCCAGTCGTTCAAGCGCGGCGTTGTTCACCGGCCGCGCTCTTCCTGGCGCTGCCGGTTCACTCTTTTTTGGTTTGGTTACTCCCTGGGCACGCTGCAGCTGGCTGCGTGCGGCAAGCACCGAACTGGTGGCATCCGACAGCGGTACGTTCTGCTGCGGCGGCGGTGTCGGCTGCGGTGGCACCTGCTGCGGCGACATCACCGCCGTAGGGGCGACCGGCGCGAAAGACTGCCGCGGCACTTCCGGCTCCGGCAATGGCATGCGCGGGTGGAACGCCAGCGCGCGCAGCAGCGTCATTTCAACGCCCATACGCGGATCCGGCGCGAACGGTAACTCTTTGCGGCCAATCAGCAGCGTCTGGTAGTACAGCTGCACGTCGGCAGGCGGCACGGTGCGGGCAAGCTCACGCATCCGCTGTTCAATGGTCGCCATATCCGCACCAATGGCGGAGGGAGAAAGCTGCAGCATAGCCACGCGGTGCAGCAGGCTGAGCATCTCAACCAGCAGCCCTTCCCACTCAATACCCCGGGCAGCGGCGGCATTCACCTGCGACATCACGCGTTCGCCGTTGGCAGCAATCATCGCTTCGATAAGCGACAGCGCCTGATCGTCATCCAGCGTGCCGAGCATGGTGCTGACCGCCTCGGTGGAGAGCTTGCCGTCACCGCTGGCAATCGCCTGGTCGGTCAGGCTGAGCGCATCACGCAGGCTGCCGTCCGCCGCGCGGGCCAGCAGCTGCAGGGCGCGCGGTTCGTGGACAATTTTCTCTTCATCAAGGATATGCTCAAGCTGCGCGCGGATCTGCTCAACGTCCAGTGCCTTCAGATGGAACTGCAGGCAGCGCGACAGGATCGTAACCGGCAGCTTTTGCGGATCGGTGGTCGCCAGCAGGAACTTCACGTGCGCGGGCGGCTCTTCCAGCGTTTTCAGCAGAGCGTTAAAGCTGTGGCGCGACAGCATGTGCACTTCATCGATCAGGTAGACCTTGAAGCGGCCGCGCGCCGGGGCGTACTGCACGTTATCGAGCAGATCGCGGGTATCTTCCACTTTGGTGCGCGAGGCGGCGTCGATCTCGATCAGATCGACAAAACGCCCCTGCTCGATCTCCCGACAGTTATCACACACGCCGCACGGCGTGGCGGTGATCCCGGTTTCGCAGTTGAGACCTTTTGCCAGCAAACGGGCAATAGAGGTCTTACCGACGCCGCGGGTGCCGGAAAAAAGATAGGCGTGATGGATGCGACCTAGCGACAAGCCGTTCGCCAGGGCCGTCAGCACATGTTCCTGACCGACAACGTCAGCAAAGGTTTGTGGTCGCCATTTACGGGCTAACACCTGATAACTCATGGGCAGGCTCTGCAACGCTGGAAGGTGAATTTATGGAGGGGAATGCTATCACAACCTCACCCATTGAGCGAGGTTGTGAAAACCGGGATTAATGACCCGGGAAAGGCACCAGACAATAGCTGGTAATACCCTGTTTTTCCAGGCGCTGTTCACCGCCGAGATCGAACAGGTTGATGATGAAGGCCGCGTCGGTCACTTCCCCACCCAGACGACGGATCAGCTTCACGGTCGCTTCAATGGTGCCGCCGGTTGCCAGCAGATCGTCGACCACCAGCACTTTGTCGCCCGGCTTGATCGCATCAACGTGGATCTCCAGCTGATCGGTGCCGTACTCCAGCTCGTAGCTTTCTGCGATGGTTTCACGCGGCAGCTTGCGCGGCTTACGCACCGGCACAAAACCCACGCCCATTGCCAGCGCAACCGGTGCGCCAAACAGGAAACCACGGGCTTCGGTACCTACTACTTTGGTGATCCCGGCGTTTTTATAACGCTCGACCAGCAGTTCAATGCTGAGTGCGTACGCTTTCGGGTCTTCCAGCAAGCTGGTGACATCACGGAAAAGAATGCCAGGCTTTGGATAGTCCTGGATGCTTTTGATGCTGTTTTTCAGATATTCAAGCTGCTGTGCAGTTGCGGTCATCGGTTTGTGCCTAAATAAAACAGTGTTACTCACAGCGCGCAACGAGTCGGCCAAGGCAACAATTGTTTAACCTTTGACCAGGCGCACCTGTGCTCGAAAACGGTCGAATTTACTGGCTGCGCGTGATAATTGCAACAGCCATGATGAGGCTTCAGTGCTTTTGTTGCTTTTCATCAACCACGGGGATCCGCCACATAAAGAAAAGCAGGCAGGTCAGGATCGCCAGCAGCAGAATACGTACCCACATCATTTTCACCAGCCATAATGAAATAGCGAAGGTGATGAGGATCACTGCGATCGCGCGCGGCTTCGCGCCGGGCGGCATGGCCCGGTGTTTTTGCCAGTGCCGCAGATAGCCGCCAAACCATGAGCGGTAGAGCAGCCAGTGGTGAAAACGCGGCGACGAGCGGGCGAAGCACCAGGCCGCCAGCAGGATAAATGGCGTGGTCGGCAGTAAGGGTAAAAACACACCCAGCGTGCCAAGCACTACCGCGAGCCAGCCAATGATGATTAAAATAGTACGCTTCATAATGCGAATCGTTATCAAACTGAACGGCTACTTTACCACTGGAGAGCGCCTTGAAAACAGCACTGCTTCTTGAGAGGCTGCAAAATCAGCTGATTGCTCTGCGGGAGCAGGCTATACCGCTAATGGGGCACGCCACGCTGAAGCCGCGCTTTGACCGACAGCTTTTTCGTACCCGCAGCACCGTCATTCAGGATTACCTGGCGGAAGCGCAGACGAATCTCGACGAGCTTCGCCATGCGGTTGAGAGTGAACAGCAGGAACAGGTGGCGTGGCTTGCGGCGCATCTCACCGAGCAGATCACCGCGCTGCATCGCGAAATCGCCGCCTGGCCGCTGCGCGCCTGGGACATCGCCTCCCCGGGGCTCGGTAAATGGCAGCGCAAGCGGCTGGAGAACCAGGAGTTTGAACGCCGACTGTTTGAGATGAAGCGCGAACGCGAGGTGCGTCTGAACAACAGCGAAACGCTGGAAGAGCAGCAGCTATTGATGCGCGAGATTAGCGCGCTGGAAGGACGCATCGTCCGCTGCCGTCAGGCACTGGATGACATTGAGCGCGTCATTGAACGTTTGACCCGTTAACAGGAGCCACACCCATGTCACTGGAAAATGCACCCGATGAGGTCAAGCTGGCCGTCGATTTGATTATGCTGCTGGAGAATCATGAGATCCCCGCCGAAACGGTGCTTAAGGCACTGGAGATTGTACGGCGGGATTTTGAGGGGAAACTTACCCCTCACCCTGCCCTCTCCCCTGAGGGGAGAGGGTAAAAGCAAAAGCAGACCGCATCAGATTATTCCCTCTCCCTTCAAGGGAGAGGGTTAGGGTGAGGGTCGTCGCCCTTAATGTCGCGCTTCACTTCCGTATGCTCATCACCTTTCTCGTTACGCAGGTGAACCTCAAGCTGGTTGAAGGCGATATTGATATCGTTTTCACGGCACAGACGATCGATAGAACGGTTAAGTTCATCCACCGTGTAGCTGCGGTCACGCAGTTCACGCACGTATAAACGCAGTTCGTGATCCAGCGTACTCGGCCCAAAGGTGGTGAAGAAGACCGCCGGAGCCGGATCGTGCATCACTTTCGGATGCTCAGACGCCGCCTTCAGCAGCACCTCTTTCACCTTATCCAGATCCGATCCATAGGCCACGCCCAGACGGATCACCACGCGCGTCACCGTATCCGAGAGCGACCAGTTGATCAGACGCTCGGTCACGAACGCTTTGTTCGGGATGATCACCTCTTTGCGATCGAAGTCGGTGATGGTGGTGGCACGAATACGGATCTTGCTGACCGTACCGGAGAAGGTACCGATGGTAACGGTATCGCCGATACGTACCGGACGTTCAAACAGGATGATCAGGCCGGAGACAAAGTTACCGAAGATCTCCTGCAGGCCAAAACCAAGACCGACCGAGAGGGCGGCCGCCAGCCACTGCAGTTTATCCCACGAGACGCCAAGCGAACCAAAGACCGTCATCGCCCCAACAATAATGATCACGTAGTTGAGGATCGTCGTAATGGCGTAGGACGCCCCCTGGCGAAGATTCAGACGTGACAGGAGCAGCACTTCGAGCAGGCCTGGCAGGTTGCGGATCAGCGCCCAGGCCACCACCGACGACACCAGCGCAAACAGCAGGCTGCCCATGGTCACGCTTTTCATGACCGCCGCGCCCGCTTCGGTGCCGTTGTATTGCCAGAGGGTAATACTGTCGAGATAGGCGAAAACGGTAATAAGATCGGACCAGATAGCCCAGAACATCACCGCAAACAGGGCGATCATCACCAGCATGGTGATACGCAGCGTCTGCTGGTTAACCTGCTCCAGCGCGATGGTCGGCTCTTCCTGCGGCTCCGCACCTTCGGCCCCCTCTTTCACCTGATGCTGACGACGCGCAATGGCACGGCGATAGGCGATGCGGCGGGCCGCCACGCTCAGGCCGCGCAGTACGGTCTGATAGAGCAGGTTCCAGACGATCACCAGATAGACCGTTTCAATCCAGCGCCCGGACAGGCGCAGCGTGGTATAGAAGTAGCCCGTTGCCGTCAGCACCATCAGCGCCAGCGGAATGATCGCCAGCACGGTCACGGTGGCCAGACGGATATTGTGGGACTCTTTATCACGCCAGCTGTCGCGGCACATCGGCCACATCAGGATCGCAATCAGCAGCAGGTTCAGCAGGATGACCAGTTGCCCCAGCACATCATCCATCAGATGCAGCGGAGAAAGCTCAGAGACAACCGACCAGAAGTGCAGCGGCAGGAGCGCCAGGCTGATGCGCACAATCTGGCGACGCCAGTGGCTGGTCAGCTGCGCAGGCATGTTGAAATGACGCACCGCCACGCCGTCTTTTTCCAGCACCTTCCAGCACACGCCAAACACCAGCCAGAACAGCGCCAGTTTTTTACTGAACGCCCACAGCAGATCGCTGACGTTGAGCTGCATGGTGAGCAGAATCAGGCCCACAGCCAGAATAATCAGGCACACCGGCAGGGCGCGAATGAGATCGATCAGAATCGCTTTTGGCGTATGAAGCTGGCTATCGTTACGCAGTTGCCCCACTTCGGAGGCCAGCTTCGCCTGGTATTTTTTCAGCCAGCCCAGACGCCAGCGGATCAGGCCAGCAATCAGCAGCAGCGGTAATCCCGCCAGCAAGGCAATCGTCACCGCAGGCCAGGCTTTCTCCCAGTTTACGGTGATCTTCATGCTCTTAATCTGCGTTTTCAGCGTCTCAGGGAAGGATTTAATCCAGTCCCAGTCCATCGGTTTGTTGCTGTTTACCCAGAAAATCTGCTGAGTCAGGATCTCCTGCAGACTTTTCGAGACGCTCACCAGCTGCTGCTGGTTGATTTGCAGGTTAATGGCCATCATCAGCTGGTTACCCAGCTGTTTGTTGAGCTGGTCCAGCAGCTCGCGACGCATATCCACGACCTGGAGCAGCGCGTCGTGCACTTCCGGGTTCACGTCGCTGGAATGCCCCTCTTCAATTTTGGCGACAAAGGTATCGCTCTGGAAAAGGGCATCGCGCTGCTGGTTGACGTCAAACTGTTCCAGACGCAAATCCGCGATGCGGTTGGTCATGTCTTCCAGCTCATCAGCAGACGGAAGCGTCTGCTGCTGCTGGTAGAGAATACGCGACAGCAGGAGGCTGCCCTTCAGGACCGCGATCTGCTCTTTGATGTTGCGCTCAGCCTGCAGCGCGCGATCCAGCCAGTTCTTCACTTTGATATTTTGCTGAACCAGTGAGTTACCCTTTTCCGTCGCCTGTATCAGGCGCTGGCTAAGCTGGTGGTTGGCGTCGAGCTCCTGTTTCACCAGCGGATTCGCCTGAATGCGGGCGGTCTCATCAGGCGATACGGCCTCCTGGGCGGTTTTTTCCGTCAGCGTCAGGCGCTTGCTGTTAACCGCCTCCTGCAACAGCTGAAGCTGGTGTTCAAGACGATTAATGTTGGCGGTGACGTAATCACGCTGTTTTTGCAGGGTGTCCTGCAGCACCGTATTCCCTTCCAGGCTTTTACGCTGCTGTTCAATCTGTGCGTTTAGCAACGTCTGCTGAACCAGCAGCAGGGTTTGCTGGGTCGGGCGCAGCGTTCCCTCTCCCACCGTCGTGCCGTTCAGACGGTTGCGGATCTGCTGCAGCTGCTGAGACGCGGAGTACATCAAGTTTTGCACGCGTTCCGGCTGGGTTTGCAGGGAGACAAGCTGGCTGTTATAGGTCGCGAGGTCGGACTGCGCGGTTTGCAGGTCGTCGAGCAGTTGAGCGACGCGCGACTCCAGCTGACGTAAAGAGAGCGTCGAGAGCGTCTTGCGCGTTTCGGTATCGTTATCGACGTCGCTCAGGGCGTTCAGTGATTCCGTCGCTTTGCGCATGTTTTCAGGAGCCTGCGCCACCTTCTGACGAAGCTGGGCGGTATCGGCTTTGACGCGTTCAATTTTATCCAGTGTTTCCAGCGTTTCCGTCAGATCCTGCTGGATGAGCTTATCCTGAGGAGAGAGCTCTTTTTGTTTGTTCAGCGCGTCGAGCTGCGACTGAACATCGCCACGCGAGGGAATGTCATTGCTGTTATCGGCGCGGGCCCAGGTCAGCGGCGCCGTGGCAAAGAAAAACAGCATCGCAAAGAGCAATGCAAAAACAGGATGTTGCGAGCGATTGATGGGCAGCATAGTTGTGAATGATGTCAGAAGATGACCGAAAATAGTCCGGCGTGAAGAATATCACGCTCGCCGGAAGCAGAATAGCGCGAACGTGAGCCTCTGAGATAAATCCTGGAAATGACTCAGGCAGTTAGCGACGGCGCGTCGCTGCGCAGCGACGGGCAGAGCTGTAGCATTTCCAGTAAAATCGCCACGTAGCTGCGGGCTTCCTCTTTGAGGTCAAAGGATTGCGGGGCAAACAGCCAGTTTTCCATCAGACCTGAAATGTAGCCGCGCATCAGGATAGCCGCCCGGCGGGTCAAGAGATTGGCCGGTAACAGCTTTGCCTGCATACACAGGTTCAGGTTCAGTTCGATACGGTCATAGCTTTCGAGGCTGAGGCTGCGTTGCGCCTGTTGCACCACCGCCATTTCGCCCACGAACTCGCATTTATGATAAATTATTTCCATCATTAATCTGCGACGTTCTTCAACTACCGTCGCTTCAAGGATATATACTAATATTTCTCTCATTACTGAGAGTGGATCATCAGGGAATTTTGCCCGATACTCACTCTCGAGATCGCTAATGCTGGACTCTGAAAGCTCCCAGATTTCACCGAACAGATCTGACTTATCTTTAAAATGCCAGTAAATCGCTCCCCGCGTCACACCGGCAGCCTGAGCAATTTGTGCCAGCGAGGTTGACGAAACACCCTGCTGAGAGAACAAACGTATTGCCACATCCAGAATGTGTTGTCGGGTTTCCAGCGCTTGTTGTTTAGTTTTTCGTGCCATAGGTGGGTGAATTTACAGGAGTCAGATTTACATACATTTGTGAATGTATGTACCATAGCATGACGATAATATAAACGCAGCAACGGGTTTTAGACTCAGGACCCTTGATCAATTTGAAATCGGACACTCGAGGTTTACATATGAACAAAAACAGAGGGTTAACGCCTCTGGCGGTCGTTCTGATGCTCTCAGGCAGCTTAGCGCTAACAGGATGTGACGACAAACCAGCTCAACAAGGAGCTCAGCAGGCGCCAGAAGTAGGCGTCGTGACGCTCAAATCTGAACCTCTACAAATCACCACCGAGTTACCAGGCCGTACAAATGCTTACCGCATTGCGGAAGTGCGTCCTCAGGTTAGTGGCATTATCCTGAAGCGTAACTTCACCGAAGGCGGTGATGTGAAGGCCGGTGAGTCTCTGTATCAGATTGATCCAGCAACCTATCAGGCAAATTATGAAAGCGCGAAAGGCGACCTGGCGAAAGCACAGGCCGCAGCCAAAATTGCCCAGCTGACGGTGAATCGTTATCAAAAACTGCTCGGTACCAAGTACATCAGCCAACAGGATTACGATACCGCCCTGGCAGATGCGCAGCAGGCTAACGCAGCCGTAGTGGCAGCCAAAGCGGCGGTCGAAACCGCGCGCATTAACCTGGCCTATACCAAAGTGACCTCCCCTATCAACGGTCGTATTGGTAAGTCTTCCGTCACGGAAGGGGCACTGGTGCAGAACGGTCAGACCACCGCGCTGGCGACCGTGCAGCAGCTTGATCCGATCTACGTTGACGTGACGCAGTCCAGCAATGATTTCCTGCGCCTGAAACAGGAGCTGGCTAACGGCACCCTGAAACAGGAAAACGGCAAAGCCAAAGTGGAGCTGATTACCAACGACGGTATCAAGTTCCCGCAGGAAGGTACGCTGGAATTCTCTGACGTGACGGTCGACCAGACCACCGGTTCCATCACCTTACGTGCGATTTTCCCGAACCCTGACAAAAACCTGCTGCCAGGTATGTTCGTTCGCGCGCGTCTGGAAGAAGGAACGAATCCAACCGCCCTTCTGGTTCCACAGCAGGGTGTGACCCGTACGCCACGCGGCGATGCGAGCGCACTGGTTGTTGGTGCAGATGACAAAGTCGAAACGCGCAATATCACCGCCACCCAGGCGATTGGCGATAAATGGCTGGTGACGGAAGGTCTGAAAGATGGCGATCGCGTGATTGTTACTGGTTTGCAAAAAGTTCGTCCTGGCGCGCAGGTTAAAGCACAGGAAGTGAAATCTGACGATAAACAACAAGCTTCGGCCGCTGGCCAGTCAGAACAAACCAAGTCTTAACTTAAACAGGAGCCGTTAAGACATGCCTAATTTCTTTATCGATCGCCCCATATTTGCGTGGGTGATCGCCATTATCATCATGCTGGCCGGGGGACTTGCGATCCTGAAGCTGCCTGTCGCGCAATATCCAACGATTGCGCCACCGGCGGTGACCATCTCCGCAACCTACCCTGGGGCTGATGCGAAAACGGTGCAGGACACCGTCACTCAGGTTATCGAACAGAACATGAACGGTATCGATAACCTGATGTACATGTCCTCAAACAGTGACTCTACCGGTACAGTTCAGATCACCCTGACCTTCCAGTCAGGTACGGATGCTGACATTGCGCAGGTTCAGGTGCAGAACAAACTGCAGCTGGCGATGCCTTTGCTGCCGCAGGAAGTACAACAGCAGGGTGTGAGCGTCGAGAAATCGTCCAGCAGCTTCCTGATGGTTGTTGGCGTTATCAACACCAACGGCACCATGACGCAGGAGGATATTTCCGACTACGTGGGCGCCAATATGAAGGACGCCATCAGCCGTACTTCCGGTGTGGGTGACGTTCAGCTGTTCGGTTCTCAGTACGCAATGCGTATATGGATGGATCCGAACAAACTGAACAACTTCCAGCTGACCCCCGTTGACGTGATCAACGCGATTAAAGCGCAGAACGCCCAGGTGGCAGCCGGTCAGCTAGGTGGTACGCCGCCGGTGAAAGGCCAGCAGCTTAACGCCTCGATCATCGCGCAGACCCGTCTGACCTCTGCCGATGAGTTCAGCAAAATTCTGCTGAAAGTGAATCAGGACGGTTCCCAGGTTCGCCTGCGCGACGTGGCAAAAGTAGAGCTGGGCGGTGAGAACTACGACATCATCGCGAAGTTTAACGGTAAACCGGCTTCCGGTCTGGGTATCAAACTGGCGACAGGTGCTAACGCCCTGGACACCGCCACGGCGATCCGCGCAGAGCTGAAGAAAATGGAACCGTTCTTCCCGTCAGGTCTGAAAATCGTTTACCCGTACGACACCACGCCGTTCGTCAAAATTTCGATTCACGAAGTGGTTAAAACGCTGGTAGAAGCGATCATCCTGGTGTTCCTGGTGATGTACCTGTTCCTGCAAAACTTCCGCGCGACGCTTATCCCAACGATTGCCGTGCCGGTTGTTCTGCTCGGGACCTTTGCGATCCTGTCGATATTTGGCTACTCGATAAACACCCTGACGATGTTCGGGATGGTGCTCGCCATCGGCCTGCTGGTGGATGACGCCATCGTCGTGGTAGAGAACGTCGAGCGCGTGATGGCGGAAGAAGGTCTTCCGCCGAAGGAAGCGACCCGTAAATCAATGGGCCAGATCCAGGGCGCGCTGGTCGGTATCGCGATGGTGCTGTCTGCGGTATTTATCCCGATGGCCTTCTTCGGGGGCTCTACCGGTGCGATTTACCGTCAGTTCTCGATTACCATCGTTTCCGCGATGGCGCTGTCGGTGTTGGTCGCGTTGATCCTGACGCCTGCGCTGTGTGCCACCATGCTGAAGCCGATTCAGAAAGGCGGTCACGGCGAGCATAAAGGGTTCTTCGGCTGGTTTAACCGCATGTTTGACAAGAGCACGCACCACTACACCGACAGCGTGGGCAACATCCTGCGCAGCACTGGTCGTTACCTGCTGCTCTATATCATCATCGTGGTGGGGATGGCGTTCCTGTTCGTTCGTCTGCCAAGCTCGTTCCTGCCGGATGAAGACCAGGGCGTGTTCCTGACAATGGCACAGCTTCCTGCGGGTGCGTCGCAAGAGCGTACCCAGAAAGTGCTGGATGAAGTGACGGACTACTACCTCACCAAAGAGAAAGACAACGTTGAATCCGTGTTTGCGGTTAACGGCTTTGGCTTTGCGGGTCGTGGTCAGAACACAGGTATTGCCTTCGTTTCTCTGAAAGACTGGTCTGAACGTCCGGGCGAAAAGAACAAGGTTGAAGCCATCACCGGCCGTGCAATGGGCACCTTCTCGCAGATTAAAGATGCGATGGTCTTCGCCTTTAACCTGCCAGCGATTGTTGAACTGGGTACCGCGACCGGCTTCGACTTCCAGCTGATTGACCAGGGCGGTCTGGGTCACGAAAAACTGACGCAGGCACGTAACCAGCTGTTTGGCGAAGTGGCTAAGCACCCTGACCTGCTGGTCGGCGTGCGTCCAAACGGCCTGGAAGATACGCCGCAGTATAAAATCGACATCGACCAGGAGAAAGCCCAGGCGCTGGGCGTATCCATCAGTGACATTAATACCACGCTGGGCGCCGCCTGGGGCGGTAGCTACGTTAACGACTTCATCGACCGCGGTCGCGTGAAGAAAGTGTACGTGATGTCAGAGGCGCAATACCGTATGTTGCCAAACGATATCAACAGCTGGTTCGTGCGCGGCAGCAATGGTCAGATGGTACCGTTCTCGGCGTTCTCAACATCACGCTGGGAATACGGTTCGCCGCGTCTGGAACGCTATAACGGTCTGCCATCGATGGAAATCCTGGGTCAGGCCGCGCCGGGCCGAAGCACAGGTGAAGCCATGAATCTGATGGAAGAGCTGGCGAGTAAACTGCCTTCGGGTATCGGCTACGACTGGACCGGTATGTCCTATCAGGAACGTCTGTCCGGAAACCAGGCCCCTGCCCTGTACGCGATTTCACTGATCGTCGTCTTCCTGTGTCTGGCAGCGCTGTACGAGAGCTGGTCAATTCCGTTCTCCGTTATGCTGGTGGTACCGCTTGGGGTTATCGGTGCGCTGCTTGCGGCAACGTTCCGCGGACTGACCAACGACGTGTACTTCCAGGTAGGCCTGCTGACAACCATTGGCTTGTCGGCGAAGAACGCGATACTTATCGTTGAATTCGCCAAAGATCTGATGGAGAAAGAAGGTAAAGGCCTTATTGAGGCGACGCTTGAGGCTGTTCGTATGCGTCTGCGCCCAATCCTGATGACATCACTGGCGTTTATCCTCGGCGTACTGCCGCTGGTTATCAGTTCCGGCGCAGGCTCCGGTGCGCAGAACGCGGTCGGTACAGGTGTTATGGGTGGTATGGTTACCGCAACCGTACTCGCTATCTTCTTCGTACCGGTGTTCTTCGTGGTGGTTCGCCGCCGCTTCAGCCGGAAGAATGAGGATATTGAGCACACGCATTCGGTAGAACCTCACTGATACCGGTTTCACATGATAAAAAGGCCGCATTAGCGGCCTTTTTCATTTTCAGAAAAAATCATAAATTACGCTTATTGTGGTTCTATTTATTTTCTGCCATCTTAAATAGACATATCATAATTAACTGATAACTTAATCGGTGAATTCAGGATTTTTTTAATTTCATTTCTCCGCTTAAGTTATTAGGAATATTCCTAATAAGAAGTTCTTACAAAGATAAGTCTGAATCTGAACTTTTCTCATCATTTTGCTAAGCCGATGAAACGTAAGGAAGCGATAAAGCACCCTCGTTAATTTGGATAAAAAAGTTAAGTCCGGGATGACCATTTGCGTACTTGCTCGCATGTCTGCGGTTTTATTTGTAATTTTTCGTAATCGCGCGATGAAATCCAGGAAGGAGTGGCTTATAGTTAGGTTATCAGGAACACAGCACTCATGTAGCTAAGTCAGTTGTATCCATCCCGACAATGATGTTCGGTGAGTAAGAAATCACTCAGAAGGGGATGCGCTATGGACGAGTACTCGCCAAAAAGGCATGATATCGCGCAGTTGAAATTTCTCTGCGAATCCTTGTACCATGACTGCCTTGCCAACCTTGATGAAAGCAACCATGGCTGGGTAAACGACCCAACGTCTGCTATCAATTTACAGTTGAATGAGCTGATAGAGCATATCGCAACCTTCGCACTTAATTATAAAATTAAGTACAATGAAGATAATAAGCTCATTGAGCAAATTGATGAATACCTGGACGACACCTTTATGTTGTTCAGCAGTTACGGCATTAACGCCCAGGATTTGCAAAAATGGCGTAAATCGGGGAACCGGCTATTCCGCTGTTTCGTCAACGTGAGCAGAGCTAACCCGGTTAGTCTTTCCTGTTAAAATTATTACAATTACTAAGGTGAATTTATGTCTGATAAACCACTCACAAAAGTCGATTATTTGATGCGCTTACGACGTTGTCAGTCAATTGACACGCTTGAGCGCGTCATTGAAAAGAATAAATACGAGCTTTCGGATAATGAGCTGGCGGTATTTTATTCAGCCGCTGACCATCGTCTTGCCGAGCTGACAATGAATAAGCTGTATGACAAAATCCCTACTTCTGTATGGAAATTTGTCCGTTAATCTTTGAAGGGTGTCTGTAGAGTTCTACGCCTCGTTCTCAGTATTTACCTATCCCGTTATGCTCCCTGTGCCAAGGCCAGGTCTCCGTGTAAAACGTGTTTATCAGCAGCAATGTTGTGACGCCAGTCACATCGGCTTTTCGGGAACGTTCCCCTCCTGGCCTGTTCAGATTACCCTGCGGTAATCACATCCAGCGAGGTTTCCAATGAGCTTAGAAAAACAGAAGATGATTGCCGGTGAACATTATCGTCCCGGCGATGAGACGTTACGGGCCGACCGACTGCGAGCCCGCCATCTGGTCTATCGCTATAACCACACCGCACCTGATGAAAAAACAGAACGCCAGAACATTCTGGCGGAACTTCTGGGACAAAGCGAAGGCGCTTATATAGAACCGAGCTTCCGCTGCGACTATGGATATAACATTTATCTGGGCAAAAACTTTTACGCGAACTTCGACTGTGTAATGCTGGATGTCTGCCCTGTTCATATTGGCGATAACTGCATGCTCGCGCCGGGTGTTCATATTTATACGGCAACCCACCCGCTGGATGCGGAGGAACGCAATAGCGGCGTGGAGTTTGGAAAACCTGTCAGCATTGGCAATAACGTCTGGATTGGTGGCCGGGCGGTCATTAACCCTGGCGTCACCATTGGTGATAATGTCGTGGTGGCCTCCGGCGCCGTCGTGACGAAAGACGTCCCGGCTAACGTCGTCGTTGGCGGCAACCCGGCCAAAATCATTAAAACGTTGTGAGGTTACGGGGAGCCAACTGTTATGGTCTTTTAGCGCCAGACTGTTACTTTTTTCAGCCTGATGGCTCCCCTAAAATTGGCAGACACCCTGTATTGTCAACTCTCATGAAGGCAAAAAATGACCGAGATACAGCGCCTGCTTACCGCCACCATCGACGATCTTAACCTCCGCGAAAAGCGCGACAATCGCCCACGCTTTAGCATTAGCTTTATTCGCAAACATCCTGGACTGTTTGTCGCCATGTATGCCGCCTGGCTGGCGACGCTTATTGTAATGCTGACATCCGAAACGCTGGTGGACTCCGTCTGGCTGCTGGTTGTACTGTTTGTCGTCTTTAACGCCTTTTTCTTTTTCGACGTGAATCCGCGCTACCGTTACGAAGATATCGACGTGCTCGATTTCCGGGTCTGCTACAACGGCGAATGGTACAACACGCGTTTCGTGCCAGCGGAACTGATCGAAAACATCCTGCATTCTCCGGCGGTTGAAGCCGGGCAAAAAGAGAAACTGCAGAAAATGGTCTCCACCAAAGGACAGCTCTCTTTCTATGATGTCTTTAGCCTTTCCCGCCCTGCTGCTGCGTGATGAGCGCCTGCAGACGTCGGATCCCCGAGGCAAACTGAGAAGCAGAGGTATTGCCGTAACCTAAAACCAGACCGGTTTGCCCCTGCTTCGCCTCCAGGTAGTACCCGCTCAGTGCAGCGGGGGCCAGTTGAAACGCCCTCGCCTGCTCCACCAGTTTCTGGTCATCAATATTGTCTATCGCCAGCGTCAGATGCATCCCGCCTTCACCGGCCAGAATACGGTGCGGCGCATGAAGATCTGCGCCCAGCACCTCCCGCAGCTGGCGATAGCGTTTACGGTAGAGCCGACGCATGGCGGCAAGATGGCGAGCGTAATGACCGTCCTCAATGAACAGCGCCAGCGTGCGCTGTTCGGCACGGTGCCCACCGCGCAACAGCGAGCCGATGGCCGGGCGAGCCGCTTTCGCCAGCGCTGGCGGTAACACCATAAATCCCATCCGGAGCGACGGAAACAGCGTTTTACTGAACGTCCCCAGATACACAACGGGCGCATTGTTGACCATTCCCAGCATCGCCGGTACGGGCTCACCGGCATAACGGAACTCGCTGTCGTAATCATCTTCAATGATCCACGCGTTGTGCTGCCGGGCGAGCTCCAGCAGCGCCAGCCGCCGCCGCGCGCTGAGCACGCTCCCGTAAGGGAACTGGTGCGAAGGTGAGGTAAAAATCAGTGAGGGTGCAGGCGCATCCAGCCCTTCCCAGCACATTCCCTCGTCATCAACCGGTATTCCCGTCATTGCCAGGCCGGTTTTAACAAACGCGCTTTTTGCCCCGCTATAGCCGGGGTTTTCCACCCAGGCGACATTGCCCGGCTCGCTTAACAGCATCGTGCACAGGTTGACGCCTTCAAGCGCGCCTTCGGTTATCACAATCTGGCTGGCGTCGCAGCCAATACCCCGGGACAGGGCAAGATGTCGGGCAATCGCGGCCCGCAGCGACGGCTCGCCGGCCGGGTCGCCATACCCTAGCAGAGCATTTCCCTCCTCCCGCATCACGCGATCGTACAGTCGCCGCCACAGCGGCAGCGGAAAATAGTTGATGGCCGGCGTGCCTGGGGTAAACGCCAGAACAGGCGTGTCCCGGGGCACTGGCGCAGGTAGCAGCCCGACCCGTTTTGCGAGCGTGATGGCAGGGTCCGGCATTGTCCGGGTGACGGAACGGTGAGCTAACTGTGCCACCCGCGTTCCCTGGCGATTACGCTGCAAATACCCTTCGAGAGTGAGCTGGTCCAGCGCCGCATTGACGGTATTCCGGGAAAGGGAGAGCTGCTGAGCAAGCGTTCGAGAACCGGAAAGCTGGCTGCCGGATCGTAGCCTTCCGCACAGTATGGCCTCCCGCAGAGCAAGGTAGAGCGCACGCTGGAGCGTCTCTTCCCCGCGTGTTTTCAGGGCTGCATGGAGCAAGGTATAAAATTCATCACCCGGTATATTCATCTCGCCTCCTCGTGGCACCATCAGAACATAGCGCAGTGGTTCTTTTTAAGGAACCAGCAATTCACTAGTCTGAAGCTCTTTTCAACGTCACGGAAATTAAGATGAAGACATTCAATCAGTTCGGACAGCCGGTGGGCGAAGCGCTTACCGACTGGCAACCCCGTCAGCACCCGTCCCGGGTGGTCCTTCAGGGTCACTATTGTCGGCTTGAGCCGCTGCGCGTGGAGCATGCACACGCGCTGTTCTCTGCGTATTCCCTGGCCGAAGATACCCGCAGCTGGACGTGGCTACTGCGTGAACCCGATGCCACCGCAGAGGAGTTTGCCGAATGGGTGGCGAGCGTAAGTGAGTTATCCGATCCCATCCACTTTACCGTGATGGATAACCGGACTCAGTCCCCCGTTGGAACGCTGTCCCTGATGCGGATCGATCCTAAAAACGGGGTCGTGGAAGTGGGGCATGTTCACTTCTCTCCCCTGTTAAGCCGCACGCCCATGTCGACAGAGGCGCAATATCTGCTGATGCGGTATGTGTTCGATAGCCTGGGCTACCGGCGTTATGAGTGGAAGTGCAATAGCCTGAACGAACCTTCCCGCAAAGCCGCACTGCGTCTGGGTTTTCAGTTTGAGGGGCGTTTTCGCCAGGCGCTGGTGATAAAAGGCCATAACCGGGATACCGACTGGTTTTCGATTCTCGATAAAGAGTGGCCGACGCTGGCGAACGCCTTTGAACGCTGGCTTGCCACCGACAATTTTACTGCCGATGGCAAACAGAAAAGATCCCTGGAAAGCTGGCGAGAAACGCGCGTCTAGCGTCTTTTTTTACGTCCCTGAACCGCCTTAAAGCGCGGATTGGATTTGCAAATCACATACAAGCGTCCCTTGCGTTTGACTATCTGGCAATCCGGGTGACGCTGCTTTGCACTGCGTAATGAGTTAAGTACCTGCATGGTTAGCCCCGCTTCGCATTGAGAAAACCGCCAAAACGCTTGCGGAAGCGCGCTGCGCTACCGTCCGTGGAGAACGTTTTCTGCTTACCGGTATAAAACGGGTGCGATTTTGAAGAAACCTCGATGGTGATATACGGATATGTTTCACCGTCGAGTTCAATTTCGCGGTCGGTCTTAATGGTTGAGCCAACCTTGAAGTATTCATTCGCGCTGGTGTCGTGGAAGACCACGGTGCGATAGGCTGGATGGATATTGGGTTTCATCGTCAATCCTTTATGTTTTGTTATAACATAACAAAATAATATCCAGGACAGGTTCTAAAAACAACCCCTTCCTTCTGACGATATTTTCTGGTTTACCTGAGATAAAATGAAAACCAGGCCAGCCACGTGCTATAACTATATCATTTCGCGGTAAAATCTTTCTCTTCAGGCAGGGAACTCAGTGCTCAGGAACGGGTATACGAGGAAGGACACGACAGCATGAAAACCCGACATCTGGTCAGTCTGGTGACTGGCGTACTCATCTTTTCCGTGCTGGTCCCCATTTGCCTGAGCATCTGGCTGGCCCATCGCCAGGCGGAAGATAAATTTGTCGATGCGCTGGAAAACTATGCCTCACGCGTGCTGATACGCACCGACAAGGTCGTGGATCAGGCGAAAGAAGCGCTTAATCATCTGCAGGCCTTTGAGGGCGTGCCGTGCAGTCCGTTGCAGTTAAGGGAGATGCGACGGGTCGCTTTCTCGTGGCGATACGTTCAGGAAGTGATTTATATCGACAACCTCAGGCCGCTCTGCTCCTCTCTTGAGCAAACCAGCCATGCGGCCCCTTTCCCCCCGCCGATGCGCATTACCGAAGACGGTTACAGCGCATGGCTGACCACGCAAAACGATCTTGGGTTTCATCGCTACATGGCGGTGCTGGGGCAAGGTCATTACCTTGTCCTGGTCGATCCGGCCTCACTGGTGGATGTCATCCCTTTCGGCGAGATAGCGATTGATGCAGCCCTTGTAGGAAGCACAACACACCGTATCTTCGCCAGCAGTAATACACTCGATCCGCATATCCGTGACATGATCAAAGGTCAGGAGATGACCAGCATACAGTACGACGGTTCAATGTACGTTATGAAGCCTGTACCTGAACTGGGATTTACCGTTGTCGCATGGGCTACGCTCAAACCGCTGGCGGAAACCTGGCACCGGCAGCTGCTTTTATGGCTCCCCTTCGGCGTCCTGATAAGCCTGCTTGCCGCGCTCTTTGTCCTGCGGATACTGCGTCGCATTCAGTCGCCGCGCAACCGCCTGCTTGACGCCATTAACAGCCGCGATTTTGTGGTTCACTATCAGCCCATCGTGGCGCTGTGTAGCGGAAAAATTGTCGGCGCAGAAGCGCTGACGCGCTGGCCGCAGCCGGACGGAAGCAGCCTCTCGCCTGATATTTTTATTCCTCTTGCCGAGCAAACCGGGCTTATCTCCCAGCTGACGCAGCTCGTTATCGAAAAAGTGTTCGAGGATATGGGCAACTGGCTGCACCTTCACCCCGATCAGCATATCTCCATCAACCTCGCCCCCGCCGATTTAACCTCCGGCACGCTGCCGCCGCTGCTGAGTCACTTGCTGAACAAATGGAAGGTCCACCCGAGCCAAATAGCCCTTGAGGTCACCGAGCGCGGCTTTGCCGATCCCAAAATCAGCGCGCCGGCTATCGCCGCATTCCGTCGTTCGGGCCACCCTGTCTATATTGATGATTTTGGCACGGGCTATTCCAGCCTGAGCTATCTGCAGGATCTGGATGTCGACACGCTAAAAATTGATAAATCATTCGTGGATGCGCTGGAGTACAAAAACGTGACGCCGCACATTATTGAAATGGCGAAGTCGCTGCAGCTGGCGATGGTTGCGGAAGGCGTCGAGACCGCCGGGCAGCTCGCCTGGCTGCACCAGCACGGCGTGCAGTACGGACAGGGCTGGTACTACAGCAAAGCGCTGCCGAAAATGGAATTTATCCTTTGGGCAGAGAATAACCTCGGCACGCATTCTACTTAAGATAGGATTTGATCACCTGCAGCACCACGCCAAGATCGGCTTCACGCTGCGCTTCTTCAGGTTCTTTCACCACATGATCGGTTAAATGCCCTTCTATCACCTGCATCATCATGCCGTTGACCGCCCCGCGGATCGCCGCCAGCTGCTGTAACACCTCGGCGCATTCGTGATCGCTGTTGAGCATTTTCTCCAGGGCATGACTCTGCCCCTGAATTTTCTTCAGGCGAGTCAGTAACATTTTCTTGTCGCGAACGGTATGTGACATCTCTCTATCCCTTATTTTTGGCTTTTAAAGCATAACACGCTCTACTCCCCCTGAGTATTTTTCTACTGGGGGGTAGTATTAGACTACTGGGGGGGAGTAGTATTTGCAGACATTTTCCACGCCGGAATCCCCCATGACCGATTTTGCTTCACTCCTGCAGCAGGGTAATGCCTGGCTGTTTGTTCCCAGCGCTATCCTGCTTGGCGCGCTGCATGGCCTGGAACCGGGCCACTCAAAGACCATGATGGCCGCTTTTATCGTGGCCATCCGCGGCACGCTGAAACAGGCGGTACTGCTAGGCCTGGCGGCCACGCTCTCCCATACGGCGGTGGTCTGGCTCGTTGCTATGGCGGGATTATTGTTTGGTCGGGGCTGGGATGCGCATACGTCCGAACCCTGGTTCCAGCTGATCTCCGGAGTGTTGATCGTTGCGATCGCCCTGTGGATGGCGTGGCGAACCTGGAAAGAGAGCCAGCCACACGATCATCACCATCACCATCACCATCATCACCACCATGACCATCATCATGATCATCACCACCACGAACACCCGCTGGTTGAAGAGGAGTGGCAGGATGCCCACCAGCGCGCGCACGCGCAGGATATTAACCGCCGCTTCAGCGGTCAAAACGTCACCACCGGACAGATCGTCATGTTCGGCCTGACCGGCGGGCTTATCCCCTGCCCGGCCTCCATCACCGTTTTGCTGATCTGCCTGCAGCTGAAGCATTTTGCCCTCGGCGCGACGCTGGTGTTCAGCTTCAGTATTGGTCTGGCGTTAACCCTGGTCGCTTCCGGCGCGATTGCCGCCTTAAGCCTCAAACATGCGACAAAACGCTGGCCCGGATTTAGCGAATTTTCCCGTAAAGCGCCATGGATCTCCGCAGCGCTGATTACCGTGGTAGGGATTTATATGAGCCTGCACGGTCTGAGCGGCATTCTGGCGTAAGCCTACGGCCACGCCCTGTGGCCGCCTCTCCTGGTCAGTTAAGGATTTTGCTGCCAGCTAAAGGTGTAGCGAAGCTGGCGTTTCTGCAGAATGAATTCCGGTGAAACGCTGGGGCTCCAGGAATCGTCGCCGCCCACGCCCATATGGAACGCATCGAGGTTGAGCCAGCACCCCGGCTCTTCCCGCAGCAGATGATGATGGGTTGTCTCCCGCAGCTGCTGCTGGCTGTAGCGGCTCACCGAGAAATGGAACCTGCCATTCAGCTGATGCGTTCCCAGCACAAGTTCGCGGGTATCGCAGCGCAAACCATTTTCCGTGGGGAAGATATACGGCGTGTGCATCTCCGCCAGGGGTAATGTCCAGCGCCCCTGCTGCGCCGCCAGCTTTCTGTCCGGGTAGTTTTCATGCGGCCCCAGCCCCAGCCAGGAAACATTTTCCGGCGTTTCGGCGAGATGAACGTTCAGGCCAATCCGTGCAGGTTCCGGAATATCAGACGCCATATCGACCTGAATATCGCCGTGCAGATCGCCCCGATCGTCCACCCGCCAGACTTTACGGCTCAGGAACAGCGTTTTGCCATGATACTCCCCGACGTGGAGGGTGGTGACCACGACTTCGCCCGCATGCTGCTCTGCCTCACAGCGCAAAACGCGTAAAGTGAGATCGTACATGCCCGCCGCTTTCCAGCGTTCAACCCAGGCATTCGGATCGATCTGCGTCGCTTCACTCACGCCAATGTCGTTGTCCAGCGGCGCACGGCTGATGTTATCCGTCAGAGGTGAAAGCAGCGTTTCAACGCCATTTCGCCACAATTGGGTCAGGTTTCCGGATGCGCGATCGAACTGCCAGCGCTGTTGACCATGCGCGATCTCCAGGATGCGATCGCTTTGCGTTAACACCGGAGGCTCGCCCGCCGGGACTGGCGGAGCAATAAGGAGTGGAGCGGGAAGCGGCCACTGATCCCACGCGCAGCGGTGGTCTGCCGGTGACCACGGCGTTGCCCGTGGCTGGCGTACTTCAACATTCAGCCAGACTTCCCCCGGCTCGGCTTTCAATTCTGGCAGAGCGATCTCCAGACGCTGAGCGCCTCCAGGGGCTATCGCCAGCGTCACCTCGCCCGAAGCCAGCACCTCCCCGTCCCGGGCAACCGTCCAGCTCAGCACTTCGTTATCGGTGTGGCGGAACAGGTAGCCGCTTTGCACCTCAATCACCAGCGGAGAGGTGCTAACCCGCGTAAAGGTAAAGAACTGCTGGGCGCGCTGCGCCTCGTACAGCGCCGGGTGCGGCGTGCGATCGGGGAACACCAGCCCGTTAAGACAGAACTGTCGATCGTTCGGCTTATCGCCAAAATCCCCGCCGTATGCCCAGAACGTATTGCCCTCTTCATCTTGCTTCGTCAGAGCCTGATCGACCCAGTCCCAGACAAATCCCCCCTGCAACCGAGGGTGGCTGCGAAACGCCTGCCAGTATTTCGCGAACCCGCCGAAGCTGTTCCCCATCGCGTGGGCGTATTCGCAGAGGATCAGCGGACGCGTTTCATCCGGCATGCCGATCCATTTTTTGATTGACCATTTAGGCACTGCCGGGAAGGGCTGATCCTGATCGACCCGGGCATACATCGGACAGACAATATCCGTCGCCGCCGTGTTCGCGCCGCCGCCTTCATACTGCACCGGACGCGTCGGATCCGTGGATTTCACCCAGCGATACAGCGCGTCGTGGTTTGCACCGTGCCCGGACTCATTGCCCAGCGACCAGATGATAATTGAGGGATGATTACGATCGCGCTGCACCATACGGGTCACGCGCTCGCTCATGGCGGGCAGCCAGCGCGGATCGTCAGCAAGGCGGCTCATCGGCACCATGCCGTGGGTTTCGATGTTGGCTTCGTCAACAACGTACAGCCCATAGCGATCGCAAAGCCGGTACCACAGCGGATGGTTCGGGTAGTGCGAGCAGCGCACGGCGTTGAAGTTGTGCTGCTTCATGATCTCGATATCGCGACGCATCGTCGCTTCGTCCATCACCTGGCCGTTTTCGGGATGATGCTCGTGCCGGTTAACCCCGCGGATCAGCAGCGGTTTTCCGTTGAGCTTCAGCAGGCCGTTGCTGATTTCAACGCGGCGGAAGCCGACATCGCAGGCTTCCGTCTCCAGCACGCTGCCCTGCGCATCCAAAAGCGCAATCGTCAGGCGATAGAGTTCCGGGGTTTCCGCACTCCATAACGCGGGGGCTGTAACCGGGATCGCCGCCGTTAACCGCTCGGCCCAGTTGCCACGTTCATCCACAATGGCAGAGCCTGACCGTTGGGTGGTACTGCCACAGCGTTCACCGTTGCGCCATAGCGTTATCGCCACGTCACACTCCGCGTAGTCAGCGCCTGTCAGCGAGACCTCGACTTTCAGCGTCGCGCGGTCCAGCTCCGCATTCAGATCGGTAACCACATGATAATCCGTAATGTGCGTCTCCGGCTTATGCAGCAAGGAAACATCGCGGAAAATGCCGCTCATGCGCCACATGTCCTGATCTTCCAGATAGCTGCCGTCGCACCAGCGCAAGACCATGACCGCCAGGCGGTTCTGCCCGGGGCGTAATACCGCCGAGAGGTCAAATTCGGCGGGCAATCGACTGTCCTGGGAATAGCCTATCCACTGCCCGTTGCACCACAGATGGAACGCCGAGTTCACGCCATCAAAAATAATTCGGGTTTGCCCGCTCTGCAGCCAGGCGTCATCCACGTCGAATGTGAGCGAGTAACAACCGGTCGGGTTTTCCTGCGGCACAAAAGGCGGGTTGACGGGGATCGGGTAGGTGACATTGGTATAGATGGGCGTGTCGACCCCCTGCATCTGCCAGTTAGACGGCACGGGCATCGCAATGGCATCCGCGCAATCTTCTGTTACCCATGCCTGAGGAACCTGCTCCGGCGCTGAAAAGTAGCTAAACCGCCAGTTCCCGTTGAGGGAGTGCCTGCTGAGGGAACCAGCGTCATCTCTGGCAGAAGATTCATTACGCCAGCTGTACAACGGCGCGTGTGCGGCCAGACGGTTCCACTGGGTAACGCCGGGGTTTTCCCAGTCCCGACGGACCAGGATGTCGCTGAGGGTCAGCGAAGGTGTATGAGACATATCAACCTCTTTGCGAAGCGCTCACAATTTTGGTTAACATGCCCTGGCACTCTACGACGGTAAAGCGCCCAATCGCAGGGTAGCGAGTCCGATCACAAAGTTTTATTTACGGGCAAGCTGCTCGGCCAGGAGTGCCAGACTTCTGAGCTGCTGCGCCAGATCCTCGCGTTCGGCCTGCTGCGTCGCGCGGCGCGCGGTGGAATGACGGGTAACCAGCGTTACCGGCAGTTGAACCTGCCAGCACGTCTCGCCTTCGGTGGGGGCCAGCAGCCACTCCACGCTGCGCTCGCCCGCCTCGCGAAACGCCTGGCGAATGGTCGTCAGCGGCGGAGAAAACCAGGCGCTATCAGCCGTATCGTCGAACCCAACCACCGATATCTGGCCCGGAACCGCTACCCCTTTTTCCGCGCAGGCGCGCATCACCCCGAGCGCCATTTGATCGTTCGCCACCAGAATGGCATCCGGCAATGCGCTACCTGACAGCAGCACATGCCCTTTCTCATAACCGCTGGCCGCGCTCCAGTCACCGCAGGCCACCGCAGCGGCTTCAAGCCCCGCCCGGGCCAGAGCCGCTTTCCATCCCGCCAGACGCGCCCGAGCAGAGACCGAGCTCTCCGGCCCGCTCAGCAGCGCAATGCGCTGATGCCCCAGAGAAAGCAGATGCTCAACGCCCAGATGCGCGCCCTGCCCGGCGTTAAACACGAGGCTGTTTACCTGTGCTGAAGGCGAGACATCAAGGAACAGCACCGGAACAGGCGACGCCAGTGCACTGAGCGCTTCGGCGTCAGGATCGTCAAGCGGCACATTCACCAGCAGCGCCTCCACCCGCTGTGCCAGCAGCGCCTGAAGCGCGGCCTGACACTGCTGCGGCTGCTCCACCATGGACATAAGGACACTCGCCCCCTGTTCCGCTGCGCGGGATTTTACCGCCGACACGATTTGCGAGGGCGCATGCAGGGCCAGATCGGTGGTGATGAGTCCCAGCGTGCGGGTGCGTTTACCCGCCAGCTGCTGTGCCCGCAGGTTAGGAACGTAGTGCAGCTCCGCCATCGCCTGCTGCACCTTTTCCCGCGTGCGGGCAGAGACATGCTCCGCGTCGTTAATGACGCGAGAGACGGTCTGATAAGAAACCCCCGCAAGGAGGGCGACATCATAGAGAGTGATCGCTTTCATGCATTGTGGCATCGCGTGAGTCGTGGCCCATTATTGTGGCACAGCGACGCCGTTAAAACATGTGAGCGCTTCGCAAAATTAGACAACCCGCTCCGGCTGCACGATTTCAGCAACGCGCGGCTTCTGGCGGAACCAGGGCAGACAGAGCTGGATAAGTGGGCCAATGGTCAGGGCATACAGTACGGTTCCCACCCCAAACGTGCCGCCAAGCACGCACCCAATCAGCAGGACGGACACCTCAATGGAGGTGCGCACGCTGCGAATGGACCACCCCAGACGGGCATGAATGCCGGTCATCAGGCCGTCGCGTGGGCCAGGGCCAAAACCTGCGCCAATGTACATGCTGGTCGCAATCGCGTTCATTACGATACCCGACACCAGGAAAGCGATGCGAACCGGTAACGAATCCAGTTCCGGAATAAGCGCCATGCTGGCGTCCGCCGCCAGACCGATACAAATCACGTTGCTGATGGTGCCCAGACCCGGCATCTGGCGCAGGGGGATCCACAGCAGCAGCACCGCAGCGCCGGTCACAATGATCACCGTCCCGATCGTCATCCCCAGCTGCATCCCCACCCCAAGGTGAAAAACATCCCAGGGATCGACACCCAAATCGGAACGAATAAACATTGCGGTGGAAAGGCCATACAGTCCTAAACCGACATAGAGTTGTAGCAGACGACGTACCATTTTTATCTTCTCCAGTGAACCAGGCTTTCATCCTGACCTAAAATGGCACTATGATTAATGTCCAGTTTTCAAATAGTGGACTGCATATGTCATCACGTCGCTTCGGAAGCCAGTCTCTGGTACGCCTTTTAGGCCACTGGC
The DNA here is from genome assembly GCF_000568095.1 of Enterobacter sp. DC4. Classification (NCBI taxonomy): domain Bacteria; kingdom Pseudomonadati; phylum Pseudomonadota; class Gammaproteobacteria; order Enterobacterales; family Enterobacteriaceae; genus Enterobacter; species Enterobacter sp. DC4. Next base: position 104,568 of record NZ_AZUB01000007.1, read on the forward strand.
AGCAAGCCTCATCCCGTACCCCGCTCTGGCGACAGCTGGCCGACGCGCTGCGTCTGTTAATCCTTGATGGACGTCTGGCGCTGAATACACGGCTACCGGGCGAGCGTGAGCTGGCCTCCGCGCTGGACGTGAGCAGGACCACTATCAGCAGCGCCCTCGCCCACCTGCGAGAAGAGGGTTATCTTGAAAGCCGCCACGGCAGCGGGTCACGCGTGCTCCTCCCGGATACGCGCGCCGTTCCCACCCTTTCAGCGGCAAGTGCCGCACTGGATCTTTCCACTGCTGCCCTCAATGCCGGGCCGGAGATCCATCAGGCTTATGCCCATGCGCTCACGGCCATTACGCAGCACCTCTCGCTGACGGGCTACGATCAGCTTGGGCTGCCGACGCTGCGGGAGGCCATCGCTGCGCGCTATACCGCGCGGGGTCTTCCTACCCGGGCAGACGAAGTGATGGTGGTCAATGGCGCCGTCAGCGGCTTCGCGCTGGTGCTGCGGATGATGACCGGGCCGGGGGATCGCGTCGTGGTCGATCACCCCACCTATCCGCTGGCGATTGCCGCCATTCAGGGAGCGCAGTGTCGGCCCGTGGGGGTGTCGCTGCCGGAAACCGGCTGGGATACGGATGGCTTTGCGGCAACGCTTGCCCAGACGGCGCCTCGCCTGGCGTATCTGATGCCAGATTTTCATAACCCCACCGGGCGCTGTATGGATATCGCGACCCGTCGGGCCATCACGGATATTGCTGCCCAAACCCGCACGGCGCTGGTGGTGGATGAAACGATGGTGGATCTCTGGTTTGACGCGCCTCCCCCGCCACCGCTGGCCGCTTTTAACCCGCAGGCCACCGTCATCACCTTAGGTTCTGCCGGAAAAAGCTTCTGGGGAGGGCTGCGCCTTGGCTGGATCCGCGCCTCCTCGCGCACGATCGCCACGCTTGCCCAGACGCGGGATACTCTGGATTTAGGCTCGCCGCTGCTGGAACAGCTGGCGATGCTGTGGCTCATTAACAACAGCGAGACGTTTCTGCCCGCGCGCCGGAAGATGCTGGCGGAACGACGCGATCGATGCGGTGAACTGTTGCGCGAACATTTCCCGGACTGGAAATTCCATGAAGCGGAAGGCGGGCTCTCTTACTGGATTGAGCTGCCGGGCATGCTGGCGACACAGCTTGCCGCGCGGGCTGAAATTCTGGGGATCAATCTGGGAACCGGTACGCGGTTTGGTTTATCTGGCGCATTTGACCGCTATTTACGGATGCCCTTCTCGCTCGAATCGACAGAGCTTGAACAGGCGTTGCTGAGGATCAAACCGCTATGGCTCGCCCTGAATAAAAACGTGCCATCGTTAAAACGCAGCGTGATCTAATATTAAAATTTTTGAAGCAGATCATAAAAAATAAAAACTGCTGACTGTCACGGATACAGTCAGCAGTTTTCACCAGTCAGGAGTTAATGCTGAGCAGGAATAGGAAAACCTTTCAGTGAAATAACGAAGTTTTCACCGTCTTTCTTTATTTTTGCGCCAGTATCACACCAGTCAGACGCAATACGAAAGAACTCATCACTTCCGACATTCCAGCCAAGACGTACATGCTTCACGTAGCCTGAACGCAACAGATCGCAGGCCTCTTTGTAGTCACTGGCAGTTGACAGTTGTTGTTTCATTTTCTCTTCTTCAGAAGTTTGCGTAGAGCTTTGATTTCTTTAGGAGTAAAAGGAGAAACACTCTCTTCTTCCGTGTGCTGATTATCAATATCCTCTTCCGATACTCCCGCCTCTTCTACTGCTTCGAACGCCAGCAGCAGCAGTTTCTCTGTCGTCACGCTTAAATTCTCGTTATTCACTTCCGCATAGTGGCGAAGTCTTTCTTTCAGCGCATCATCAATCTTAACGTTTAATACCGCAGTAGCCATGTTTGTCACTTCCCTTCGGAATAAGTACTTTATTTAATACACGAAGTTAACAATGTTATCCAGATATATATTTTTTTGAGTTATGGAAGAAAATAACCGTCCAATAATAAAATGACAGTCTATTATTACAGGTTTATGACAATAATATTTCAGTGGGATGAAATATATATTACACGATATAGGCATAATATTATTGCGGGATAGCGGTTTAAAGGGAGAGGTGAAGCAGGAAGATCTTATGAGGGCAGAAATGGGTGGGGGCCCTGCCAGCTACATCCCGGCACACACGTCGTCTGCCCTGGCTGCTTCCTTCCGGACCTGACCTGGTGAACAGAGTAGCGTTGCGGGAGAACCAACAGAGCCCCCATTGAGAGCGTTGATAACCAACGCGCTGGCGCATTATCCCTGTGCGAAGGCCCAATTGCAAGCCGCCAGGAACCGGATGCTGGTTTCTTGCGCAAACAGGCGCAGCAATCATGAAGATCCTGGTTTACCATAGCTTTCCAGAAACTCCCCACAGGTGAAGGTATGGACGAACACGACTCCTTTCCACAGCGCGTATGGCAAATCGTGGCCTCAATCCCGGAAGGCTATGTAACCACCTATGGTGATGTCGCACGCCTGGCCGGTTCACCGCGCGCGGCGCGACAGGTTGGAGGCGTCCTGAAACGGCTGCCGGAAGGCAGTACGTTGCCCTGGCATCGGGTGGTGAATCGTCATGGCGTCATCTCACTCACCGGGCCGGATCTCCAGCGTCAGCGCCAAGCGTTACTTTCAGAGGGGGTGCAGGTGTCAGGGTCGGGTCAGATCGATTTGCAGAAATTTCGCTGGGAATATTGACCCCTCTCCCGGAGGAGAGGGGCAATGCAGACATTACATCTGAGTCGGTGGGGTTGGCAGGGACGGCTGATTGGTCTGCGGCGCGACCGGCACTTCGGTCTGCTGCACCGGCACCAGGTTCAGGTCGATTTTGTTCCCACCGTTGTTAATCGCTTCCTGGACCGTATCGGTGATAAAGACCAGCTTACCGTTGATGGTTACCGCTGCGCTCAGCAGAATACGGGCGTTAGGCTGCACGTCCGACGGGTTATACGGCAACACGAAGCTAAACGGCGCCTGCTTGCCTTCAGTACGAACGACACGCTGAGCCACGACTTTCGACGGTGCGTCGGCCAGGGAAGCATCAGACAGCGTCACGGTTAATACCGCATCCGGCGGCAGCGCAACTCTCTGTTTAATCCAGATGGTACCGGAAACGTTAGGCTGCTGAATGGATTGCTGTGAAAGGGTATTAATCCCGTTCGGGTCTGCTGCTGGCACTGGCACCTGGGCGCTCTTACCGGCACAGGCGGACAACGCCACCGCAATAGCTACACCACTTAGCATGGGCACGAGTTTCATTGAAGTCTCCTTATCAATGCACCAGCGGGATCGATCCCATCCGATGTCGTTTCAATCACATAACGTAGTTAAGTGTGGCACAACTCACTGATTAATGCCTGAAATCATCCTGATATTCAGATTATTCTACCCATCGGACCACTTTCATTTCTGCGTTATACTCAGCCTATCTTTCGCTACGGCGTTTATTGAGGACAACTATGAGTCAAGCACTGAACAATCTGCTGACATTACTGAATCTGGAAAAAATTGAGGAAGGACTCTTTCGCGGACAGAGCGAAGATTTAGGTTTACGCCAGGTCTTCGGGGGGCAAGTCGTTGGACAAGCGCTGTACGCTGCAAAGGAGACTGTCCCGGCAGACCGTCTGGTGCATTCGTTCCACAGCTACTTCTTACGCCCTGGCGATAGCGCGAAACCGATCGTGTATGACGTTGAGGTCCTGAGAGACGGCAACAGCTTCAGCGCGCGCCGCGTCGCGGCCATTCAGAACGGCAAGCCGATCTTTTACATGACCGCCTCTTTCCAGGCGCCGGAGTCCGGATATGAACACCAGAAAGTGATGCCGACGGCACCCGCGCCAGACGATCTCAAATCAGAAACAGATATCGCCCGTGCGCTGGCGCATCTGCTTCCGCCTCAGGTCAAAGAAAAGTTTCTCTGCGATAAACCGCTGGAGATCCGCCCGGTTGAGTTCCATAACCCGATGAAGGGCCACCCCGCCGAGCCAAAGCGCCAGGTGTGGATCCGGGCTAACGGCACCGTGCCTGAGGACTTTCGCATTCATCAGTATCTGCTGGGCTATGCGTCAGATTTCAACTTCCTGCCGGTGGCGCTGCAGCCGCACGGCGTCGGCTTCCTCGAAAAAGGGATGCAGGTCGCGACGATCGATCACTCGATGTGGTTCCACCGTCCCTTCAACATGAATGAGTGGCTGCTCTACAGCGTGGAGAGTACGTCGGCGTCGAGCGCTCGCGGGTTTGTGCGTGGGGAGTTTTATACCCAGGACGGCGTGCTGGTCGCTTCAACGGTGCAGGAAGGGGTAATGCGTAACCGAGGTTGATGTAAAAAGCCCGGTGGCGCTGCGCTTACCGGGCCTACGAATTGTGCTGTTGTAGGCCGGGTAAGGCGAAGCCGCCACCCGGCAAAACACGCAGATCATGCGTTATACGCATTCTCGCCGTGGCTGTTGACGTCCAGACCTTCACGTTCCTGCTCTTCAGGGACACGCAGACCAACAGTCATATCCGCCAGTTTGTAGCCAATGAAAGCGACAACGGCAGACCACACCACGGTGATAGCAATACTTTCCAGCTGCACCAGCACCTGATGAACCATAGTGACGCCTTCTGCATAGCCCACACCACCGAGCGATTTCGCCGCGAAGATACCGGTCATGATACAGCCGACGATACCGCACACGCCGTGCACGCCAAACACATCGCATGGGTCGTCAACGCGCAGCAGACGTTTCAGTGCAGTCACGCCCCACAGACCCGCCAGACCGGACACCAGGCCGACCAGCAGCGCACCGCCCACACCGACATAACCACATGCTGGGGTGATGCCAACCAGACCGGCGATGGCACCCGAACAGGCGCCCAGCAGAGAAGGTTTACCGCGTACCGCCCACTCGCCAAATACCCAGGAGAGGATTGCACCCGCCGTGGCCACAACGGTGTTCACGAAGGCCAGCGCGGCGATTTCGTTCGCAGCACTCGCTGAGCCGGCGTTGAAGCCAAACCAACCAAAGTAGAGGATAGCCGTACCGGTAAAGACCATCGGCAGGTTGTGCGGTTTAAACGCTTCTTTACCGAAGCCCACGCGTTTGCCAATCAGGTAGGCACCCACCAGACCCGCTACCGCGGCGTTGATGTGTACAACCGTACCGCCCGCGAAGTCCAGCGCACCGTGCGTTGCCAGCAGACCGCCACCCCAGACCATGTGCGCAATCGGCACATAGGAGAGCGTCAGCCAGACCACCACGAAGATCAGGACCGCAGAGAAACGAATACGCTCGGCGAGCGCGCCCACAATCAGCCCGACGGTAATACAGGCGAAGGAGCCCTGGAACGCCACGTGAATATACTGATAGAAGCTGCCCATCAGCGCGGTCAGCTCAATATTTTTCAGCATCACCCAGTCGAAGTTACCAAAGAACGCGTTGCCCGTGCCGAACGCCAGCGAGTAACCGTAAACCACCCACAGCACGCAGACCAGTGCGAACGTCACGGCAACCTGCGTCAGCATGGAGAGAACGTTTTTGCCACGGATCAGGCCGCCGTAGAACAGCGCAATGCCCGGAATGGACATGAACAGCACCAGCGCGGTGCTGATCATCATAAAGGCGTTATCGGCTTTGTCGACCACCGCAGGGGTAGCAGCCAGCGCCAGGCCCGGCAGCAGTGCCAGCGAACCCAGACCCGTTTTAAGTGTTGCTATCTTCATTTTCTCGATCCCTATCACTGTGTGCCAGGCGTTAATTACAGAGCTGCTTCGTCAGATTCGCCGGTACGAATGCGAATGACGCGCTGCAGTTCGGCAACGAAAATTTTGCCGTCGCCAATTTTGCCGGTATAGGCCGCTTTGCTAATGACATCAATGACTTCGTCAAGCTGATCGTCAGCAATCGCGACATCAATTTTTACTTTTGGCAGAAAGTTAACGCTGTATTCCGCCCCGCGATAAAGCTCGGCATGACCCTTCTGACGACCAAAGCCTTTCACTTCGGTGACAGTCAGTCCCTGAATACCCATTGAAGACAATGCTTCGCGCACGTCTTCGAGTTTGAATGGTTTGATTACAACCGTAACCAGCTTCATAGATCCCCTCCAGTCAGAATTCGGTAATGGCCGCAGCTTACGCAGAAGGTATTGCAAGGGGTGTGCCAGAAATGAAAACGAAGGGGAACAACGGTGTGATGAGCTTTACACGGTTCTGTTAAACGCCCGGGTGAAAAAAAACGCACCATGCCGGTGCAGGGTGCGTTTCAGTTTTGCACCAACAGGAATGACTGTTAGCGCGCCGCCTCATTTTAGTGCATCAGGCGCTAAGCGACTCTTCATCACGCACGCTGGCGGCCAGCTCTTCGCCCGCCAGCTGCAGCTGGTACATCTGCCAGTAGCGCCCTTTTGCTTCCAGCAGCTCGCGGTGCGTACCGCGCTCAACGGCCTGTCCGCGATGCAGCACCAGAATGGTATCCGCATCGACGACGGTGGAAAGGCGGTGGGCAATCACCACCAGCGTCGTATGATCGCGTACCGCGGCCAGCGCCTGCTGGATAGCCTGCTCGGTGCCGGAGTCAATACTGGCCGTCGCTTCATCCAGAATCAGTATCTGCGGCGTTTCAATCAGCACCCGCGCCAGTGCCAGAAGCTGCTTTTGCCCGACAGAGAGATTATTCCCCTGCTCGCCCAGCTTCGTGTTGATCCCGTCGCTGAACCCGCGCGCCAGCTCTGCCAGCTGCACTTTTTCCAGCACGTCCCAGACCTGCTCCTGGGTGTAGTCTCGCCCCAGGGTCACGTTGGCGTAGAAGGTATCGGCCAGAACGACCGGATCCTGCTGCACCATCGCAACGCCTTTGCGTAACACGGTGTGGCTGAGAGACGCAAGCGGGCGTCCGTCGAGGCGGATTTCACCTTGCTTGACCGGGTAATAACCCATCAACAGGCTGGCAAGCGTGCTCTTACCACTGCCGGTATGCCCCACCAGCGCCACAAAACCGCGCGACGGAACGTCAAGCGTGATGTCCTGCAACACCAGGCGGTCTTCGCGATAGGCAAACGAGACGTTATCAAAGGCGATAGCCCCGCTTTGCAGAGGTCGCTCATCATTGCCGTAGGCCTGACGCGGCCTGTCCATCAGCTCAAAGACGCGCTCACCGGCGACGACCGCCTGTTGCAGCATCGATTGCTGCGTAGTGAGCTCGATCAGCGGCTCGTTAAGACGTCCCAGATAGCTAATAAAAGCGTACAGCACGCCCACTTCAATCGTACCGTTTGAGCTCAGGCCAAAGAGCATCAGCAACCCACACAGCACCAGCGCCGAGAAAAGGCTCAGCAGCGGTCGCAGCAGGAAACCGTCCAGGCGCAGCGTCTGCATTCGCGCCATATAGTGCGAACGGCTGGCTTCGCCCATGCGTTCGCCAAAGCGCGCCTGCTGGCGGAACTGCTGGATGACGCTCATGCCGTTGATCACTTCGTTGAAGCCATCATTGATGTCGGCCAGGTAAGCGCGCACCCGACGCACAATCGGCGTGCTGTAGCGCTGGTAAATCACCATAACAATCAGCACCGCCGGGAAGATGGTGATCGCCACCAGCGCCATGCGCCAGTCGAGGCTGAACATCGCCACCAGCATCGCGCCAATCAGCGCCGCGCTGCGTAATACCGTCGCGACCACGGTGACGTACAGATCGCGGATCACCTCAGTATCGTTGGTCACGCGCGAAATCACCTGCCCGACCGGCTGGATATCAAACTCGCTGAGCGGCTGGCGAAGCGCCGCGTCCATCACGTCCGTACGCAGCTGCTGTACAACGCCCACGGCTGCACGGTTAAACAGCAGCGACTGAGCATAGTGCAACCCTGCCGCCGTCAGCTGTAAGCCGACGTAGGCCACGCCTAAACCCGCCACCAGACCCAACGGTAGATAGCTTTTGGCGACCATGTTGTCGATAAAATAGCTGATGAGCAGCGGACCGCTCACCTCGGCAATTGCCGCAATCCAGAGCAAAAGCACGGCCACCGAGAGCGGTTTACGCCACGGCGAGCCGTAGGCCAGCAGACGTTTGAGCGTCGGCCACATCGTTCCGAGCTTACGCATTGGCGGCCTCCTCATCCTGCTCCGGCGCATCGTCCAGCGCCGCTTCAAGCTGTTGATAGCGGTACATATCGCGATACCAGCCCGGCTGCTCGGCCAGCGTTTCATGCTGCCCGCGCTGGGCAATGTGCCCGTGTTGTAAGACCAGAATTTCGCTGGCTTCGGTGAGCGCTGACAAACGGTGGGCGCTGATAATCACCGTGCGTCCGTCGCCCCACTGGCGCAGGTTATGCAGGATTTCGTGCTCGGTACGGCCATCCACGGCAGAAAGCGCATCATCCAGGATCAGGATTTCCGCATTCAGCAGCAGCGCGCGGGCAATGGAGATACGCTGTTTTTGCCCGCCGGACAGCATGACGCCGCGTTCCCCGACTTCGGTGTCGTAGCCCTGCGGCAGGCGCAAAATGTCATCATGTACGCTGGCTAAACGCGCCACATGCTCGATCTCTTCCTGCGTTGCAGCCGGGCACCCAAGCGCGATGTTGTTCGCCACGGTGTCAGAAAAAAGAAACGGCGTCTGGCTGACAACCGCCAGACGGCCACGCCATTCATCAAGCAATAGCCTGGTCAGGGGAATATCGTGGAAGCGGATATCACCCTCGGTGACGTCAAAGTGGCGCTGGAGCAGCGACAGCACGGTACTTTTGCCGGATCCCGTCGGGCCGCAGATGCCCAGCATCTGGCCCGGCTGTAGGGTAAAGCTGACGTTCTCCAGTACCGGATGCTCCGTATGCGGATAGATAAACTGCCGGACGTCGACGGTCATGACGCCGCGCCCTTCAGGTACCGCGTCGCCGCCGTCAACGACCACCGGCGCTTCGGCCAGCATGGCGCGAATGCGGCTATAGGCGGCGCTGCCGCGCTCCACGATGTTAAACATCCAGGCCAGCGCCAACATCGGCCAGATCATGAGCCCCAGATACATCGCAAAACTGGTTAATTGCCCCAGGGTCAACGAGCCCTGCACCACCATCCAGCTGCCGCCGCCAATCGCCAAAAGGTTCGCCATGCCAATCGCGATATAAATGGTCGGGTCAAAGCGGGCGTCGATACGCGCGACGCGCATGTTTTTCGCTCCCGTGTCCGCCGCATCGGCCGCAAACAGCGCAGATTGCCGGTCTTCCAGGCCAAACGCTTTGATCATGCGAATGCTGGTCATGCTCTCCTGGGTGCGATCGTTCAGAGACGAAAACGCCGCCTGCGCCAGCTTAAAGCGCTCGTGCAGCTGTTCACCATAGCGATTGATCGCCAGCGCCATGATCGGCATCGGCAGAAGAGCGAGCAGGGTCAACTGCCAGCTGATCTGCGTGGACATCACGATCAGCACCGCGCAGCCCATCACCAGCGAGTCCACCAGCGTCAGCACCCCTTCCCCGGCGGCAAAGACCACGCGATCGACATCGTTAGTGGCGCGGGCGATGAGATCCCCGGTACGGTGGCGCAGATAAAATTCAGGATGCTGTCGGCTCAGCTGGCGGTAAAAATCTTCACGCAGCTCAACGGCCAGCTGATAGGACGCACCAAACAGCAGCACGCGCCAGACGTAGCGCAGCAGATAAACAATGACCGCCGTCAGCACCAGCGTGCCGACCCACATCAACACCCGTGCGGTGGTGTAATGCCGTTCGGTGACGCCATCCACGACGTACCCCACCACTTTCGGCGGGATCAGCTGCAGGATGGCAATGATAATAAGCAGGGCTACTGCACCGAGGTAGCGTTGCCACTCCCGACGAAAGTACCAGCTTAATTGGGCAAATAATCGCACGCAGTTTGTTCCTGAAGGTATTTTACGAAGTTATTCAATAGGTAATGCTGTGGTGTATTTAATCTGTTCCATGGCGAAACTTGAGGTGACGTCCGACAAACCGGGTACGCTGTTCACCAGCCGCTTGTAGAAATCATCATAGCGCTTCATGTCAGCCACCTGGACGCGCATCAGGTAATCGTACTCGCCGGCCATGCGCCAGAAACCGAGCACCTCGGGCATCTCAGACACCTGAGTGACGAAGCGGCAATACCACTCGCTGCTGTGATGCTGGGTTTTAATCAACACAAATGCCGTCAGCCCAAGCCCCAGCTTTTCGGGATCTAATAACGCGACGCGCCCCAGAAGAATGCCGTCATCTTCCAGCTTCTTAAGACGCTTCCAGCACGGGGTGGTGGTCAGATTAACGGCATCTGCCAGCGCCTGCAAAGAGAGGGTACAGTCATTTTGCAGCAATGAAAGGAGCTTGCGGTCAATTTTATCTAGCATACCCACCTCATAGAGAAAATTTTTCTCCCTTCATTCTATTTTAAAGGCCAGATAGCAACAATTTTTTCTGTGCTTTTCGCTATGCTAGGCACAAAATGACAAACGGATAACGACGATGAATAGCACCTGGGTTAAACATGCGATCAGCGAAATCAATGCCGACTATCAGCGCTCGGCGGATACGCACCTGATTCGCCTTTCCCTGCCGGGATTTGACGGCATTCAGCTCTATCTGAAAGACGAAAGCACCCATCCTACCGGTAGCCTGAAGCATCGCCTGGCGCGCTCGCTGTTTTTATACGGTTTGTGTAACGGCTGGATCAAAGAAGGCACCACCATCATTGAATCCTCATCCGGTTCAACGGCGGTGTCCGAAGCCTATTTTGCCCGCCTGCTGGGCCTGCCGTTTATCGCGGTGATGCCGTCATGCACCGCAAAACGCAAAATCGAGCAGATCGAATTTTACGGCGGTCGCTGCCACTTTGTGGAAAGCGCCTGCGAAATCTACGCCGCCTCCGAAATGCTGGCCCGCGAGCTGAACGGCCACTACATGGACCAGTTCACCTTCGCCGAGCGCGCAACGGACTGGCGCGGCAATAACAACATTGCCGACAGTATCTTCCGCCAGATGACCCACGAACCGCATCCGGTTCCGTCGTATATTGTCATGAGCGCCGGTACCGGCGGCACCTCAGCCACGATCGGACGCTACATCCGCTGTCAGGGCTACGATACCCAGCTGATGGTGGTTGACCCGCAGAACTCCGTGTTCCTCGACTACTGGCAAAATCGCGATGCCGGTCTGCGCAGCCCGGTGGGCAGTAAAATTGAAGGGATTGGCCGCCCGCGCGTGGAGCCCTCTTTCATCCCCGACGTGGTGGACGAGATGATGCGCGTGCCGGATGCCGCCAGCGTGGCAACGGCGCACTGGCTGGAAACGCAGCTGGGCCGCAAGGTGGGTGCCTCCACGGGCACAAATATGTGGGGCGCGCTGCAGCTTGCCGCACGTATGCGCGAAGAGGGTCGCACCGGTTCCATCGTCACGCTGCTGTGTGACAGCGGCGAGCGTTATCTTGAGACCTACTACAACGCGGAGTGGGTGCAGGCCAACATTGGCGACATCACGCCATGGAAAGCGCAGATTGTGCAGCTTGTGAAATAAAAAAAAGCCAGACCGAAGTCTGGCTTGCTGGAAGGGTCTCACTATTCGGGGGAATATGGGAGGTTGTTGTTGTCCAGCCAATGCGTCAAAAAATGGGACACCGCTTCATTACGGCAGTGACCAATAACCGGCAGATGAGGAAGTTCTGCTTTCAGCTGCGCCATCGCATTCCCCATGATCAGACCGCGACCTACGCTGCCCAGCATTTCGCGGTCGTTCATGGCGTCACCAAACGCCATACACTCCTGCAGCGTTAAGCCCAGGTGGTCGCTCAGAACCGCCAGAGCGGAACCTTTGTTACAGCCCACCGGCAGCACTTCCAGGCAATCCACCGCCGAGAAGGTCAGATGCGCCCGGTCGCCCAGCGCCTCATTCAGTTGAATCCGTAAGCGGCACAGATCGTCGTGATCGCCGCAGAAGCAGATCTTAGTTACCGCATGGGCGGGGATCCGACGCAGATCGATAAGCTGGTATTTAAAGCCGCTGTAAACATGCGCGTGCAATAATTCCGGGATGTCGCTTCCGGTAAACCAGCCCCGATCGTTAAAGACGTGGATGCTGGCCTGCGTGTCCCAGGTGCTGTGCAGCACGATGTCCGCCACTTCCGGGTTGAGATCCTGTCGGTGCAGCACGTCGCCTTCTACGGAGTGAATTCGCGTCCCGTTGCCGGTGATCAGAAAGGCGTCGAGGGAAAACGCCCCCAGCAGGTGGCGCATTTCCAGCACATGACGCCCGGTTGCAAACGTCAGGGTGACATTACGCTCGTGCAGGCGCTTCAGCGTGTTCAGGGTTTTTTCCCCTAAACGGTGATCCGGCATTAACAACGTACCGTCCATATCAAATGCAGCGAGCCGAGCCATGATTACTCCCGAAATGTGATGCGGTTAACTTGTGCATCAGTATCGTGTGAGATATACGGAAGTAATAGTGAATAGATGATAATTATTGTTCCGGGTTTCTTATGCGCCAGCTCAATCGACTCAACCAGTATCACCGCCTGTGGCAGCCTTCCCTGGGTGCAACGCAACAGGTCACCATCAGCGAGTTGGCCGCCCGCTGTTTTTGTAGCGAGCGGCATGTCCGAACGCTGCTGCGTCAGGCCCAGGAGGCGGGCTGGCTGAGCTGGCGAGCGCAGTCTGGCCGCGGTAAGCGGGGTGAGCTTACGTTCCATGTCACGCCGGAGTCACTGCGCAATGCGATGATGGAGGAGGCGCTGAAGAGCGGGCAGCAGCATAACGCGCTGGAACTGGCCCAGCTTGCCCCCGCAGAATTACGATCGTTGCTGCATCCGTTTTTAGGCGGGCAGTGGCAAAACGACACGCCAACGCTGCGCATCCCCTATTACCGCTCACTGGATCCGCTTCAGCCGGGTTTTTTACCCGGTCGGGCGGAGCAGCATCTTGCGGGACAGGTATTCTCCGGACTGACGCGATTTCGCGGCAACAGCAGTGAACCCACGGGCGATCTCGCTCATCACTGGGAGGTGTCTAAGGACGGTTTGCGCTGGCATTTCTATATTCGTTCCACTCTGCACTGGCATAACGGCGATAAGGTCGAAACCGGACAGCTTCAGCAAAGCCTGAATGCGCTTTTTGCCTTACCCGCCCTGCGTAAACTATTCCAGAGCGTCCTGCGCATTGACGTCACCCATCCCCAGTGTCTGACATTCACACTGCACCAGCCGGATTACTGGCTGGCACACCGCCTCGCCACCTACTGTAGTCGGCTTGCACATCCCGAACAGCCCCTGACGGGCTGCGGCCCCTTCAGACTCAGCGTGTATGAGCCGGATCTGGTTCGTCTGGAAAGCCACGAACAGTACCATCTCAGCCACCCGCTGCTTAAGGCTATCGAATACTGGATCACACCGTCGCTGTTTGACTATGGGCTGGGTACCAGCTGTCGCCATCCGGTGCAGATCGCCATTGGCGAGCCGGATGAACTGGAGAGTCTGCGCCTGGTGACGAACAGCACCAGTCTGGGCTTTTGTTATCTCACCCTGAAGCAAAGCCCGCGTCTGAGTGAAATGCAGGCACGACGGCTCATTAACATCATTCATCTCTCATCGCTTCTGCACACGCTTCCGCTCAACGAAGGGCTGATTACCCCAACAGAGGAGTTACTGCCAGGATGGGCAATCCCTCAGTGGTCGGATTTAACTCATGTCTCTCTGCCGACTAAGTTAACCCTGATTTACCATTTACCGGTTGAGTTACACACGATGGCGCGTCAGCTAAAACAGTATCTTGCGCAGCAGGGCTGCGAGCTAACGGTTATCTTTCACGACGCAAAAACCTGGGACGGATGCCAGCAACTGGCGGACGCGGACCTCATGATGGGTGACAGGCTGATTGGCGAAGCGCCGGAATATACGCTTGAACAGTGGCTGCGCTGTGATGCCCTATGGCCACATGTGCTTAGCGCACCGCAATATGCTCATCTGCAGGCCACCCTGGATGCGGTACAGACCCAGGCCGACGAGCAGGCCAGACATGCCGGGCTCAGGGCCATTTTCTCCCGGCTCATGGAAAAGGCGGTGATCACCCCACTGTTCAATTATCAATACCAGATCAGCGCCCCGCCGGGAGTTAACGGCATACGCCTCAATACCCGCGGCTGGTTTGACTTTACCGAAGCCTGGCTGCCCGCCCCTAAATCGTGAAGAAGCTGGTCGCCGTCGTGGTCTGACGGTAACATAACGTTTTTACCGTAACAGTCGAGATGATTTATGAAACGTGCCGTCGTCGTGTTCAGCGGAGGACAAGACTCTACTACCTGCCTGGTTCAGGCTCTTCATCAGTACGATGAAGTTCACTGTGTGACTTTCGATTATGGTCAGCGTCATCGCGCTGAAATCGACGTTGCCCGTGAACTTGCCCTGAAACTGGGCGCACGCGCGCACAAGGTGCTGGACGTTACGCTGTTAAATGAACTGGCCGTAAGCAGCCTCACCCGGGACAGTATTCCCGTCCCGGACTACGAACCTGATGCCAGCGGCATTCCGAATACCTTCGTGCCGGGTCGTAATATCCTCTTCCTGACCCTGACGGCGATCTACGCCTACCAGGTAAAAGCCGAAGCGGTGATCACAGGCGTGTGCGAGACCGACTTCTCCGGCTACCCGGACTGTCGTGATGAGTTCGTGAAAGCGTTAAACCACGCCGTCAATCTGGGGATGGCGAAAGAGACGCGCTTTGAAACCCCGCTGATGTGGCTGGATAAAGCCGAAACCTGGGCGCTGGCGGACTACTGGGGCAAGCTGGACCTCGTTCGCAGCGAAACGCTCACCTGCTATAACGGTATCAAAGGCGACGGTTGCGGCCAGTGCGCGGCCTGTAATCTTCGCGCTAACGGGCTGAACCACTATCTTGCCGATAAAGTCGGTGTGATGGCCGCGATGCAGAAAAAGACCGGGCTTAAATAGGGCTATTTGACCGTGCTGTCGCAAAACGGGTGTCGACAGCACGAGTATGCCTTAATATGTCTTATACGATCATCAACTCCAGCTTTTCCCGCAGTTCCCCTTCCAGCGGCAGCGCTTTCTGCGTTTTCAGATCGATACAGACAAAAGTAATCAGCGCATCAGCCACCACCTGCCCTTCAGGATCGAGCGTCACCACCTGGCTTAGCACCCCGCTTTTGCCGTTGATCTGCTGCACCTGGCTGGTCACCGTGAGCACATCGCCCAGCACGGCCGGACGCCGGTAGTTGATATTGATATTGACGACCACAAACGCGATGTTGTGCGCGGTCAGCCACTGAAAACTTTCGCTATTTTCCAGCCCGTCCCAGCGCGCTTCTTCAAGAAACTCAAGATAGCGAGCGTTGTTCACATGCTGGTAAACGTCGAGATGAAAACCGCGTACTTTGATTTTTGTCTGCATAGCGCAATTGCCTTTACTGTTATTGTAGGATGAGAGGTCATAACTGGTATGACCTCTTTATCCTGGCAAAATTTTGCCGCAGTGCAAGAAATTGCGTAATTACAGCGTCAGGTGTGAGAGGTTGCGCTCAACCAGTGCGCCCCCCATGCCCGGAACCTGTTTGAGATCGTCGACCGTTTTGAAAGGACCATACTCTTCGCGGTAGCTGACGATGGCCTGCGCTTTTTTCAGGCCGACGCCATTCATCACGCGGGCCAGATCTTCCGCCGAGGCCGAATTGATACTCACCCGCGTACCGTCATCATCCACGTTTTTACCGGCGTCAGTCGCTTTGGTTTGCCCTTGCACCGGCGCGGCTGCGTCGGACTTGCTCTGCGTAGCCTGTGGTTTGGCGGCGGGCGTCGTCGCCAGCGCGCCCGCGCTCATCCCGGTGGTGGCAATAGCCAGCGTAATTAACAGTGCTTTGATTCCACATTTCATGCTGTTATCTCCTTGTTTGTTGACAGCCACGTCACGATAGCCGCCAGATAAACCCGGCACAAACAGCAGATTGCAGAAATGGAAAAGGCCGCGAAAGCGGCCTTTAGTTATTGCAGAGCGTTACGAAAATCTGCGAGCAGACACGTAATTACTGCTGCTGAGTCATCACATCACCCAGCTTGATTTTGGCTTCTTTACGCAGGTTGCTCATCATGGCTTCGAAGGCAATCTGAGCATTGTTCTGGGTAATCCCCTGAACCATCGCTTTCTTCTGCGCGTCTGGCAGGGTGCCGGCTTTTACTTCATCCAGCGCCAGCAGAACGACGTTACCCTGCGCATCGGTGGTGGTACCGAAGCTTGGCTTGTCCTTCGCAGGCAGAGTCAGACCAAAGGCGGCCTGGCTGATTGGGTCCTGGCCGGTACGGCTCAGCGTTTTCGCTTCACCGAAGCTCAGACCAGCCGCTTTCAGCGCGTCTTCTTTACCCGCTTTCAAATCAGACAGAATCTTCTCAGCATCCAGTTTCGCCTGCTGTTCCGCTTTGTTGTGCTTAACCTGGGCAACGACCTGATCCTTCACGTCCGCCAGCGGTTTGACCGCTTCTGGCTTGTGCTCGCTGACGCGCAACACAAACGCACGATCGCCGTCGACGGTAATGATGTCAGAGTTACTACCCGGCGTGCCGTTCTCGCCCACCAGACCACCATTGAAGATGGCATCGGAAACCGGTTTAAAGTTCAGCTCTTCCGGCAGGTTGTCACGACCAAACCAGCCCGTCTCAACCGCCTTCACACCCGCCGCCTGCTCTGCACCCGCCAGAGATTCGTTGTCGTTGCTGGCAGCATCGCTCACCTTCTGCTGCAGCGCGTAGTAGGCATCCAGCGCTTTTTCCTGTTTCACTTTCGCCGCAATATCGTCGCGAACCTCAGCCAGAGGCTTGGTTTTCGCCGCGGTGATGTCGTCCAGACGCACGACCAGGAAACCAACGGAAGACTTGATGACGCCAGAAAGTTGACCTTTATCTTTCAGACCGGCATTTTTCAGCTCATCCGGTGTAGTCGCGTCTTCCAGCCATCCCATATCACCGCCGTTTTTCGCAGAGATAATGTCGGTGGATTTCGCTTTCGCAACGGTCGCGAAATCAGCGCCTTTATTCAGCTCTTCCAGTACCGCTTTGGCATCAGCCTCGGTCTTCGTCTGAATCACGCTGTAGCGGTTACGCTGCGGCTGAGTGAACTGATCCTGATGCTGGTCGTAGTAAGACTGGATTTCCGCATCAGACGCGGTTTCCTGCAGCGCGGCAGCATCCAGCTTGATGTAGCTCACACGGAACTGCTCTGGAGAAACAAAGGAATTCTTGTTCTGCTCGTAGTAAGCGTTAACGTCAGCGTCGCTCACCTGCTGTTTCGCCGCCAGGGCGTTCACATCAATAGTCGCTTCGCGTACAACGCGCTGCTGCGCCACCAGCGCGGCCAGTTCGTCCGTTTCACCTTTGAGCATGAAATCGGTGCCCACAACGGCATTGATGAGCTGCTGGGTGGTCAGCTGATTACGCAGAGCCTGCGCGTACTGATCGGCCGTCATGCCCATCTGGTTGACGATGCTGTTATAACGCGCGTTGTCGAATTTACCGTTAGACTGGAAAGCCTGGGTGGAGAAGATGGCTTTTTTCACCTGCTCATCGCTGATGCCAAGGCCCAGTTTTTTGGCATACTGATCCAGAAGCGCTTCGTCGATAAGACGGTTCAGTGTCTGCTGGCGCAGGGTCTTCATGTACCCTTCG
This sequence comes from Enterobacter sp. DC4, assembly GCF_000568095.1. NCBI lineage: Bacteria > Pseudomonadati > Pseudomonadota > Gammaproteobacteria > Enterobacterales > Enterobacteriaceae > Enterobacter > Enterobacter sp. DC4. Next base: position 122,266 of record NZ_AZUB01000007.1, read on the forward strand.
TTCGCCGCCAGTTCAGAGAATTGGTCGCCCAGCTGTTGCTGCATACGGTTACGTTCACCGGCAAAAGCATTCTCGAACTGACCACGGCTGATCTCCTGGCCATTCACTTTTGCGGCATAGTTTGCGCCACCGCCAATAAGGTAACTGCTCACGCCGGTCAATATGAACGACACGATAATGATACCGAAAATAATCTTGAGCACGAGACTGTTAGCAGCCGTGCGTAAGCTGTCCATCATGGTGTAACAACACTCCGCTGTAGGTGACTGGTTACCTGACGCTGACGGAAAATCCTGCCCGTCGCGCGTGAAGGTGTATTGTGACAAGAAAACGGGGCGATTGTCAGCCCACAACTCGCATAAACTCGCACAAATCAGGTCTGGACAAACAAAAAAGGCACATCAAATGATGCGCCCTTGTACTTTCCGGCTTCCCTGAAACGGGAAAGCAATCAGTTTACTGCGTCTTTCAGCGCTTTACCTGCACGGAAACCCGGCACTTTAGCAGCAGCAATGGTGATCTCTTTACCGGTCTGAGGGTTGCGGCCAGTACGGGCAGCACGCTCTTTAACAGCAAAAGTACCGAAGCCTACCAGTGCAACGTCGTCCCCAGCCTGCAGAGATTCAGTAACAGAAGCAATTAATGCATCTAAGGCACGTCCAGCTGCAGCTTTAGAAATATCAGCACCAGCAGCAATTTTGTCAATCAGTTGAGATTTATTCACTGTTCTCTTCCTCTCTTTATAATTTATATCGCGCCTGAATCCTTCACAACGCGACCGCGCAGCAGTTATATCAGGCCTGCCATGACCTTACAACACCCGTTGTTGATGGCTGACCTAATCAGCAATCTAAATTAGCTATACAAAAAAAGGCTGGCAAGTGCGAAATGACTTACCAGCCTTGTTTTTATTGACGCTCTTTGCGCGAGGTCACTATTTTGCGGTTACAACCTGCATTCCGGAGGGTTCATTCTGCAGTGCGAGACTAAGAACTTCCTCAATTCGCTTCACAGGATGAATCTGCAGATCGGCAATCACGTTGTCCGGAATCTCTTCCAGATCGCGTTTATTTTCGTAAGGGATCAATACGGTTTTGATCCCACCGCGGTGCGCCGCCAGCAGTTTTTCTTTTAAACCACCAATCGGCAGAACCTGACCACGCAGCGTGATTTCACCGGTCATTGCCACATCAGCACGCACCGGGTTCCCTGTCAGACAGGAAACCAGAGCGGTACACATGGCAATACCCGCGCTTGGACCATCTTTCGGCGTCGCCCCTTCAGGTACGTGCACGTGGATGTCGCGTTTTTCGTAGAAATCAGGGTTGATACCCAGTTTCTCCGCACGCGCACGCACCACGGTCAGCGCCGCCTGGATGGACTCCTGCATCACTTCACCCAGCGAGCCGGTGTAGGTCAGTTTGCCTTTACCTGGCACACAGGCGGTTTCGATGGTCAGCAGATCGCCACCCACTTCCGTCCATGCCAGGCCAGTCACCTGACCAACGCGGTTTTCGTTGTCCGCGCGACCGTAGTCGAAGCGCTGGACGCCCAGGTATGCATGCAGATTGTCGCCGTTAATCACAATGTGTTTCAGGCTCTTATCCAGCAGCAGCTGTTTCACCGCCTTACGGCACAGTTTAGAGATTTCACGCTCAAGGCTACGCACGCCCGCTTCACGGGTGTAGTAGCGAATGATCCCGATAATCGCGCTGTCCTCGACGGTCAGCTCGTTGGCTTTCAGCGCGTTACGCTCGATCTGTTTCGGCAGCAGGTGCTGCTTAGCAATGTTCAGCTTCTCATCTTCGGTATAACCGGAGAGACGGATCACTTCCATACGGTCCAGCAGCGGGGCCGGAATGTTCATGGAGTTGGAGGTCGCCACGAACATCACATCGCTCAGGTCGTAGTCCACTTCCAGGTAGTGATCGCTGAACGCCACGTTCTGTTCTGGATCAAGCACTTCCAGCAGTGCAGACGCAGGGTCGCCACGCATGTCCGACGACATCTTATCGATCTCATCGAGCAGGAACAGCGGGTTTTTAACCCCCACTTTCGCCATCTTCTGGATCAGTTTACCCGGCATAGAACCGATGTAGGTACGGCGGTGACCGCGGATTTCCGCTTCATCGCGTACGCCACCCAGCGCCATACGGATATACTTACGTCCGGTCGCTTTGGCAATGGACTGACCCAGAGAGGTTTTACCCACCCCCGGCGGTCCGACCAGGCACAGAATTGGGCCTTTGATTTTGTTTACACGGCTCTGTACCGCGAGGTACTCAAGAATGCGGTCTTTCACGCGTTCCAGGCCGTAGTGGTCGGTATCCAGGATTTCCTGCGCCTGACGCAGGTCTTTTTTGACCTTGCTGCGGGCGTTCCACGGAACCTGCACCATCCACTCAATGTAGCCGCGTACAACGGTCGCTTCAGCCGACATTGGAGACATCATTTTCAGCTTCTGCAGTTCTGCTTCGGCTTTCTCTTTCGCCTCTTTCGGCATCTTCGCCGCGTCGATCTTACGCTTCAGCGCTTCGTTTTCGTCCGGCGCGTCGTCCATCTCGCCCAGCTCTTTCTGAATGGCCTTCATTTGCTCATTCAGATAGTACTCACGCTGAGATTTCTCCATCTGCTTTTTCACGCGGTTGCGAATACGCTTCTCAACCTGCAGCAGATCGATTTCGGACTCCATCATCGCCATCAGGTATTCCAGACGTTCGTTAACGTCGGACATTTCCAGCACGGACTGTTTGTCAGCCAGCTTCAGCGGCATATGGGCAGCGATGGTGTCCGCCAGACGCGCAGGATCGTCGATGCTGTTCAGCGACGTCAGCACTTCTGGTGGGATTTTCTTGTTCAGCTTGATATAGCCTTCAAACTGGCTAATCGCGGTGCGCACCAGCACTTCCTGCTCGCGCTCATCAAGCTCAGGCGAATCAAGGTACTCTGCCTTCGCAGAGAAGTGCTCGCCATCGTCTGACAGAGTGGTAATACGCGCACGCTGCAGCCCTTCTACCAGCACCTTCACGGTGCCGTCAGGCAGCTTCAGCATCTGCAAAATAGAGGCCACGGTCCCGACGGTGAAAAGATCGTTTACACCCGGCTCATCCGTTGATGCTTCTTTCTGCGCCACCAGCATGATTTTTTTATCATGATCCATAGCGGCTTCGAGGCAACGGATAGATTTTTCCCGCCCTACAAATAAGGGTATGACCATGTGCGGATAAACCACCACATCGCGCAACGGCAATACGGGGATTTCAATGCGTTCAGAACGCTCAGGATTCATAGAGCTCTCTCTTAGTTAGTGTCCGCCAGGTAAGCTGGTCATGTCACTGTGCTTCACATAACCATTAACATGTATCCAGTATATGGGGATGTTTCCCACACATTCAACGCTATGAATACGGAAAAAGTAAAGGGGAGATAAAATCCCCCCTTTTTGATTAACTGCTTGTATGATTTGGTGAATTATTCGCCAGATGCCTGCTGTGCTTCCGGTTTGCCGTAAATCAGCAGCGGCTTGGTTTGACCGCTGATGACGGACTCGTCAATCACCACTTTCTCAACGTCTTCCATCGATGGCAGATCGTACATGGTGTCGAGCAGTGCCGCTTCAACGATAGAACGCAGGCCACGGGCACCGGTTTTACGGATCATCGCTTTCTTGGCAATGGCATCCAGCGCTTCGTCGCGGAATTCCAGGTCAACGCCTTCCAGATTGAACAGCGCCTGATACTGCTTGGTCAGCGCATTTTTTGGCTCTTTCAGGATCTGGATCAGCGCATCTTCACTCAGCTCATTCAGCGTTGCCACAACCGGCAGACGGCCGATGAATTCAGGGATCAGACCGAATTTGATCAGATCTTCTGGTTCAACCTGAGACAGCAGTTCACCTTCGTTTGGTTTTTCGGACGTCGATTTCACCGTTGCGCCAAAACCAATGCCGGAGCCGGTTTCAACACGGTGGGAGATGACTTTATCCAGACCAGCGAACGCACCACCACAGATGAACAGGATCTTGGAGGTATCAACCTGCAGGAACTCCTGCTGAGGATGTTTACGACCACCCTGTGGCGGAACAGCGGCAACCGTACCTTCGATCAGCTTCAGCAGTGCCTGCTGTACGCCTTCACCCGATACGTCACGGGTAATGGACGGGTTGTCTGATTTACGGGAGATCTTGTCGATCTCATCGATGTAAACAATCCCGCGCTGGGCTTTCTGTACGTCGTAATCGCATTTCTGCAGCAGTTTCTGGATGATGTTCTCAACATCCTCACCCACATAACCGGCCTCGGTCAGGGTGGTGGCATCCGCCATCGTGAACGGAACATCAAGCAGACGCGCCAGGGTTTCAGCCAGCAGCGTTTTACCGGAACCGGTTGGGCCGATCAGCAGAATGTTACTTTTACCCAGTTCTACGCCATTGCTGGTGTCGCCGTTACGCAGACGTTTGTAGTGGTTATAGACCGCTACCGCCAGCACTTTCTTGGCCTGCTCCTGTCCGATGACGTAGTCGTCAAGGTGATGACGAATTTCATGCGGCGTTGGCAGCGCGCTGCGCTCACGGTGCGGTGCGACTTCTTTAATCTCTTCGCGAATGATGTCGTTACATAAATCGACACATTCGTCGCAGATATACACGGACGGCCCGGCAATCAGTTTACGCACTTCATGCTGGCTTTTGCCGCAAAAAGAGCAGTACAGCAGTTTGCCCGAACCATCTTTGCGTTTATCTGTCATGAGTCCAAACCTCTTTTTAAGTTCTTTGTGCCGCACATGACGACGCAAATGCCAATCTAAGACGCAAGCTGCAATAAGCAGCGTGCCGCCCTACCTTAGTATAGCGGCACACTCGCGTCGCGGGCATCAATTACGATGGGTCAACACGGAGTCGACTAAGCCGTACTCAACTGCCTCTGGTGCAGAGAGGAAGCGATCGCGCTCGGTATCGCGCTCGATCTGCTCGAGTGGTTGACCCGTATGCTGCGCCATAAGTTCATTCATGCGCGCTTTTACTTTCAGAATTTCGCGGGCGTGGATTTCGATATCCGTCGCCTGCCCCTGGTAACCGCCCAGCGGCTGGTGAATCATCACGCGGGAATTTGGCAAGCAGAAACGCTTCCCTTTCGCCCCTGCTGTTAACAGGAACGCGCCCATAGATGCAGCCTGACCCATACAGATAGTGCTGACATCTGGCTTGATGAATTGCATGGTGTCATAAATGGACATCCCCGCTGTAATCACGCCCCCCGGGGAGTTGATGTACAGGTAAATGTCTTTTTCCGGGTTTTCCGCTTCCAGAAACAGCATCTGCGCCACGATCAGGTTAGCCATGTGGTCTTCCACCTGGCCGGTCAGAAAGATAACGCGTTCCTTGAGCAGACGGGAATAGATATCAAAAGATCGCTCACCACGTGAGGTCTGTTCAATAACCATTGGCACCAGAGCCATATGGGGTGCAAAGTTATCTCGTTCGCCACTGTATGACATTTCCGTCTCCTGGATCTAAATTGAAAACACCTGCTGTACTGATTGTAACCTTATGGACGGATTATCAGCCAGTCTCATTCATCGTGATTACGTACTTATGGGGTTCACAGTGCCCTATTTCAAGCATAACAACCTTTTGTTGTTACGCTAACACTGAAAGGGCGTTTTAGCACTCTTCCTGGGCTATTGGTGTGATAAAAAAAACCCGTCACCAAAAGGCAACGGGTTTTTGTTCAAACTTTAAACCGTTGGGGCGAAATTACGCCTGCTGGTTCATCAGTTCGTTGAAAGAGGTCGCTTTTTCGGACACTTTCGCTTTCGCCAGTACTGCTTCAACAGCCTGCTCTTCCAGGGCGACGTTGCGCATGTTGTCCATCAGCTCTTTGTTCTTACCGTAGAACTCGATCACTTCTGATGGATCTTCGTATGCAGAAGCCATCTCTTCGATCAGGCCTTTCACACGCTCTTCGTCAGCTTTCAGCTCGTGGGTACGAATCACTTCACCCAGCAGCAGGCCAACAACTACGCGGCGTTTCGCTTGCTCTTCGAACAGCTCGCGTGGCAGTTCCATCGCTTGCTGCTGGTTGCCACCGAAACGCTGTGCAGCCTGACGGCGCAGAACGTCGATTTCGCTGTCGATCAGGGCAGCTGGAACGTCGATGTCGTTGGCTTTCACCAGACCTTCGATCGCCTGAGATTTCACACGGTTACGCACCGCGCCGTTCAGTTCGCGTTCCATGTTCTTACGCACTTCGGTACGCAGACCCGCTACGGAACCATCTTCCACGCCGAAACGCTTGATGAATTCTTCAGTCAGTTCTGGCAGTTCGCGCTCTTCAACTTTCTTCAGGTTGATAGCGAACTTCGCTGCTTTCCCTTTCAGGTTTTCAGCGTGGTATTCTTCCGGGAAGGTCACGTCGATGGTGAACTCTTCGCCAGCCTTGTGGCCTTTGATACCGTCTTCGAAGCCTGGGATCATACGACCCTGGCCCATTGCCAGTACGAAGTCAGACGCTTTACCGCCTTCGAATTCTTCGCCGTCTACAGAACCGGTGAAGTCGATGGTGACACGGTCTTCAGCGTCAACAGCGCCTTCTTTCTCTTTCCAGTTCGCCTGCTGCTTGCGCAGGGTATCCAGCATGCCGTCAACGTCTTCGTCAGTCACGGAAACAACTGGTTTTTCAACTTCGATAGATTCCAGACCTTTCAGCTCAACTTCCGGGTACACTTCGAACTCTACGGAGTAGGTGAAGTCTTCGCCCAGTTTGTATTCGCCTGGAACGTAGTTCGGCGCGCCGGCCGGATTGATTTTTTCTTTGATGATCGCATCAATAAAGTTACGGCTCATCAGTTCACCCAGCACATCCTGACGCACGGAAGCGCCATAACGCTGAGCAACAACATTCATTGGTACTTTGCCCTTGCGGAAGCCGTCAATACGTACTTTTTTTGCTACGTTGACCAGCTCGCTTTTCACAGCAGTTTCGATGCTGTCAGCAGCGATAGTAATCGTTACACGGCGGCCAAGGCCTTGAGTGGTTTCAACTGAAACTTGCATCTTGTTACCTCAAAAAAATCACAGTGCTCGGTCAACTCTGAATCTGTCTGTTATACCGGGATGCTCTCTTAGTGCAGATTCACATTCCCTGTCGCCAGAATCATCCCGAAGACATTCAATAAGACGCGGCATTATAGCGGCATCACTTAGGTGAGTCGAGAACGGTTGGGGCATGTTGCTGCGGCTTTTTTCACACTTTAAGGCTATTTTTAGCCTTAAAATCGCACCATCCGCTCAAAACTCAGACAAAACAAAACGGCCCGTGGGCCGTTTTGAGGAAATCTGTAAGCAACATACTGGAAAAGCTCCAGCCGTTGCAAATCCGATTTATCAGGCGATTGTGCCTGCTCCGCGACAGGGCGGTGATGCAAAAACCGTATCCTGCAAGCCTTCCCATTCCTTAATGGTGTAGGTATGCAGTGCCAGCGCATGTACGGTCGTGGAGAGTTCTTCCGTCAAGGTGCTGTAGATCAAGCGATGCCGATTCAGGAAACGTTCTCCCGTGAAGCGATCGCTAACCAGAACCACTTTGAAGTGGCTTTCAGAACCTGCCGGCACGTTATGACGATAGCTTTCGTCGACGACTTCGAGGAACACAGGGTTGAACGCCGCCCTTAATTTATCTTCTATATGCTCACGTATCATCATGAAATTACTCCTCCGACAACGCCAGGATGTCACCCATCCCTTTAAATGTTAGCCGCTTTTACCGTTTCCATTACACCTTGACAACAAATATTTAGCTTTCGTCTGATTTTCTCATTCAAACGAATGAAGTTCACTGTGAGACTCATACGTTTTGTCATACACGGATTGGGAAAAACGGTGAACTGGTCAGTTTTCGGACAAGGCGATGAATTTACATGCGTTGACCACTTCCCCTCGCCGTTGGCGATGTTATGATGGCGGCAATTTTTCTCTTTATATGCTTACGATTCGTTGAGAACCCGAAAATGTTAAAAAAACTCTTCTTTCCGTTGGTAGCCCTTTTTATGCTGGCAGGCTGCGCTACCCCGCCTACCACTATTGATGTCTCACCAAAAATCACCCTGCCTCAGCAGGACCCAAGCCTGATGGGCGTCACCGTGAGCATTAACGGTGCCGATCAGCGTCAGGATCAGGCGCTGGCAAAAGTGACCCGCGATAACCAGCAGGTTACCCTCACCGCGTCCCGCGACCTGCGCTTCCTGCTCCAGGAAGTGCTGGAGAAACAGATGACCGCTCGCGGCTACATGATTGGCCCAAGCGGCGCGGTTGATCTGCAGATCATCGTGAACAACCTGTATGCTGACGTGTCTCAGGGCAACGTGCGCTACAACATCGCGACCAAAGCGGATATCGCCATCATTGCCACCGCGAAGAATGGCAATAAGATGACCAAAAACTACCGCGCCAGCTACTCTGTTGAAGGTGCGTTCCAGGCCTCCAACCAGAACATTGCTAACGCCGTTAATAGCGTGCTGACCGACACCATCGCCGATATGGCGCAGGACACCAGCATTCACGACTTCATCAAGCAGAACGCGCGTTAATCCCGCTCGCTGACCCGGTGTATCACCGGGTCAGTTTTATAAGAACATGTCCAGCCATTACTTGCGCATTTTCCAGCAACCGAAATCAGCGATTCTGCTGATCCTCGGCTTTGCCTCGGGTTTACCCCTCGCACTCACTTCCGGCACGCTTCAGGCGTGGATGACGGTCGAGAACATCGATCTGAAAACCATTGGTTTCTTCTCGCTTGTGGGCCAGGCCTACGTCTTTAAGTTCCTGTGGTCTCCGGTCATGGATCGCTACACGCCGCCTTTCCTCGGGCGTCGTCGCGGCTGGCTGGTGATGACGCAAATCCTACTGCTGCTGGCCATTGCGGCGATGGGTTTTCTTGAACCCACCACGCAGCTTCGCTGGATGGCGGCGCTTGCGGTGGTGATAGCCTTCTGTTCCGCCTCTCAGGATATCGTGTTCGACGCCTGGAAGACGGACGTGTTACCTGCGGAAGAGCGCGGCGCCGGTGCGGCAATCAGCGTGCTGGGCTATCGCCTCGGGATGCTGGTCTCCGGTGGGCTGGCGCTGTGGCTTGCCGACCGTTACCTCGGCTGGCAGGGCATGTACTGGCTGATGGCCGCCCTGCTGATCCCCTGCATTATCGCGACCTTATTGGCGCCCGAACCGAGTGACGTTATCCCGGTTCCCCGCTCGCTGGAGCAGGCCGTCGCCGAACCGCTTCGAGACTTCTTTGGCCGCAACAACGCCTGGCTGATCCTGTTGCTCATCGTCCTTTATAAGCTGGGCGATGCCTTTGCCATGAGCCTGACCACCACCTTCCTGATCCGCGGTGTCGGTTTTGACGCCGGTGAAGTGGGTGTGGTGAATAAAACGCTGGGGCTGTTTGCGACCATTGTCGGGGCATTATACGGTGGCGTGCTGATGCAGCGCCTGACGCTGTTCCGCGCGCTGCTGATTTTCGGCATCCTTCAGGGCGCCTCTAACGCAGGCTACTGGCTGCTGTCGATTACCGATAAACATACTATCAGCATGGCCGCGGCGGTGTTCTTCGAAAACCTCTGCGGCGGTATGGGCACAGCGGCGTTTGTCGCCCTGCTGATGACCCTGTGCAACAAGTCATTTTCCGCCACGCAGTTCGCTCTGCTCTCGGCGCTCTCTGCCGTAGGCCGCGTATACGTTGGCCCGATTGCCGGTTGGTTCGTGGAAGCTCACGGTTGGCCAACATTTTATCTCTTTTCGGTCGTGGCTGCCGTGCCGGGGATTTTATTGTTGCTGGTGTGTCGCCAGACGCTGGAATATACCCAGCGGACAGAACACTTTATGCCGCGCACCGAATATCACCGCGCCTACCGTTTTGCGTTACGTCTGTTAATGGTGGGCTGCCTTGCTCTGGCACTGTGGCTGGTGGTACTCATTATTAATGCCAGCACGTCACTGGCACTCCCCTTCGAAGCCCTGCTGCTGGACGCAGGCGCCCTGCTGGCTATCGCCGGGATCCTGACCGGGGGCCTGCTCGATTTCATGGCCTTGCGTAAAACGCAGATGACCTGAAGAAAAATGCGAAAGGTTATTTCCCGTTGTAATCACTAACCGAAATTATAACGGCGAAATAGCCATCAACCGCAAAAAAAAATATTTGTTGTTTTGTGCGGGATAGGATTTGGAAATTATTGGCTCCCATTCCAAAACGCTATTTTTCATTAAACGATTCAGCATGCGAGAGTTTGATTTTTCGTTTTTTAGATGTCTTTTTATTGATAATTAATTGTTAATTTTTTGTTTATTTTCAACAATGGTTATACCAATTGCCCCTTTTAGGGTATGCTTGGGGGTCCTTTCGTTATAAAGCCCATGCCATGCGGCTTCGGTCATAAAAACCGACATAATTTGCAACACTTGTGACACGTGCGGCAGAACCCGGTAACACCTTCCTGACACAGGCCTAATGATGTTTACAGTAATGTAACCTTCCCGTAAAATGCCCGCACACTTTAAACGCCACCAGACTCCGTGGAATTGAGGTCGTTAAATGAGACTCGGGAAATACAATAAAAGTTTGGGATGGTTGTCATTATTCGCGGGCACTGTATTACTCAGTGGCTGCGATTCTGCACTACTAGACCCCAAAGGACAGATTGGACTGGAACAACGTTCACTGATATTGACGGCTTTTGGCCTGATGTTGATTGTGGTTATTCCTGCCATTTTGATGGCTGTTGGTTTCGCCTGGAAGTATCGTGCGAGCAATAAAGATGCGAAGTATAGCCCTAACTGGTCACACTCCAATAAAGTGGAAGCTGTGGTCTGGACGGTACCTATTCTGATCATCCTGTTCCTTGCCGTACTGACCTGGAAAACCACTCACGCACTTGAGCCAAGCAAACCGCTGGTTCACGATGAGAAACCTATTACCATTGAAGTGGTCTCCATGGACTGGAAATGGTTCTTCATCTATCCAGAGCAGGGTATTGCTACCGTGAATGAAATCGCCTTCCCGGCGAACACTCCGGTTCAGTTCAAAGTGACCTCCAACTCCGTAATGAACTCCTTCTTCATCCCACGTCTGGGTAGCCAGATTTACGCGATGGCCGGTATGCAGACCAATCTGCACCTGATCGCGAATGAAGCAGGCACCTATGATGGTATCTCCGCCAGCTATAGCGGCCCGGGCTTCTCAGGTATGAAGTTCAAAGCTATTGCGACGCCGGACCGTGCCGCTTTCGACCAGTGGGTTGAAAAAGCGAAGCAGTCTCCAAACACCATGTCTGACATGGCGGCGTTCGAAAAAGTGGCTGCACCTAGCGAATACAACAAGGTGGAGTACTTCTCTAATGTGAAACCAGATTTGTTCAAAGACGTTATTGGCAAATTTATGGATCACGGCAAGAGCATGGACATGACCCAGCCTGAAGGCGAGCACAGCGCGCATGAAGGTATGGAAGGCATGGACATGAGCCACGCGGAAACCGCTCACTAAGGGGCCGAGGAAGAAAATGTTCGGAAAATTGACACTGGATGCAGTGCCCTACCATGAACCGATTATCGTGGTTACGGTGGCTGCAATTATCATTGGTGGCGCGGCCTTACTGGCCCTGATCACTTACTTCGGTAAGTGGAGCTACCTGTGGAACGAGTGGCTGACTTCGGTTGACCACAAAAAACTCGGTATCATGTACTGCATCGTCGGTATCGTCATGTTAATTCGTGGCTTTGCGGATGCGATCATGATGCGTAGCCAGCAGGCACTCGCTTCTGCGGGTGAAGCCGGCTTCCTGCCGCCGCACCACTACGATCAGATCTTTACCGCTCACGGCGTTATCATGATCTTCTTCGTGGCGATGCCGCTGGTTATCGGTCTGATGAACGTTGTCGTTCCGCTGCAAATCGGCGCGCGCGACGTGGCGTTCCCGTTCCTGAACAACCTGAGCTTCTGGTTCACGGTTGTCGGCGTTATTCTGGTTAACCTGTCACTGGGTGTGGGCGAATTCGCGCAGACCGGCTGGCTGGCTTACCCGCCGCTGTCAGGAATTGAGTACAGTCCGGGCGTTGGCGTCGACTACTGGATTTGGGCGCTTCAGCTCTCCGGTGTCGGTACTACCCTGACCGGTATCAACTTCTTCGTGACCATTATCAAGATGCGTGCCCCTGGCATGACCATGTTCAAGATGCCTGTATTTACCTGGGCATCTCTGTGCGCCAACATCCTGATTATTGCATCCTTCCCAATTCTGACCGTCACCATCGCGCTGCTGACCCTGGACCGCTACCTGGGCACCCATTTCTTCACGAATGATATGGGTGGCAACATGATGATGTACATCAACCTGATTTGGGCCTGGGGTCACCCGGAAGTGTACATTCTGGTTCTGCCTGTGTTCGGTGTGTTCTCCGAAATTGCGGCAACCTTCTCGCGTAAACGTCTGTTTGGTTACACCTCTCTGGTGTGGGCAACCGTGTGTATTACCGTTCTGTCGTTCATCGTTTGGCTGCACCACTTCTTCACCATGGGTGCGGGCGCGAACGTAAACGCCTTCTTCGGTATCACCACTATGATTATCGCCATCCCTACCGGGGTGAAGATCTTCAACTGGTTGTTCACCATGTACCAGGGTCGTATCGTGTTCCACTCAGCGATGCTGTGGACCATCGGCTTCATCGTGACCTTCTCCGTAGGTGGGATGACCGGTGTACTGCTGGCGGTACCAGGTGCTGACTTCGTTCTGCACAACAGTCTGTTCCTGATTGCGCACTTCCATAACGTTATCATCGGTGGCGTGGTCTTCGGCTGCTTCGCTGGCGTAACCTACTGGTGGCCAAAAGCGTTCGGCTTCACGCTGAACGAAAAATGGGGTAAACGCGCGTTCTGGTTCTGGATCATCGGCTTCTTCGTAGCATTTATGCCGCTGTACGTGCTGGGCTTCATGGGTATGACCCGTCGTCTGAGCCAGCAGATCGATCCGCAGTTCCACCCAATGCTGATGGTTGCAGCGGGCGGTGCCGTGCTGATTGCCTGTGGTATCGCGTCTCAGCTGATTCAGTTCTACGTGTCTATTCGCGACCGCGACCAGAACCGTGACCTGACCGGTGACCCATGGGGTGGCCGTACGCTGGAGTGGGCAACCTCTTCTCCACCGCCTTTCTATAACTTTGCCATCGTGCCGCAGGTTCATGAACGCGACGCATTCTGGGAAATGAAAGAAAAAGGTGAAGCGTACAAGCAACCTGCTCATTACGAAGAGATCCACATGCCGAAAAACAGCGGTGCGGGCATCGTGATTGCCGCCTTCGCAACGGTATTTGGTTTCGCAATGATCTGGCACATCTGGTGGATGGCGATTGTTGGCTTCGCCGGCATCGTAATCAGCTGGATTGTGAAGAGCTTTGACGAGGACGTGGACTACTACGTACCAGTCCGTGAAGTTGAGAAGCTGGAAAATCAGCATTTCGACGAGATTTCTAAAGCGGGGCTGAAAAATGGCAACTGATACTCTGGCGCACTCAACTGCCCACGCGCATGAACATGCGCACCACGATACAGGACCGACCAAAGTCTTCGGTTTCTGGATCTACCTGATGAGCGACTGCATTCTGTTCTGCTGTCTGTTCGCGACCTATGCCGTTCTGGTGAACGGCACGGCGGGCGGCCCGGCAGGCAAGGATATCTTTGAACTGCCGTTCGTTCTGGTTGAAACCGCACTGCTGTTATTCAGCTCCATCACCTACGGCATGGCGGCTATCGCCATGTACAAAAACAACAAGAGCCAGGTTGTGTCCTGGCTGGCGTTGACCTGGTTGTTTGGTGCTGGATTTATCGGGATGGAAATCTATGAATTCCATCACCTGATTCTGGAAGGTTTCGGTCCGGATCGCAGTGGCTTCCTGTCCGCGTTCTTCGCGCTGGTAGGTACCCACGGTCTGCACGTCACCTCTGGTCTGATCTGGATGGCGGTACTGATGTTCCAGGTATCCCGTCGCGGCCTGACCAGCACTAACCGTACCCGTATTATGTGCCTGAGCCTGTTCTGGCACTTCCTGGACGTGGTGTGGATCTGTGTGTTCTCTGTTGTATATCTGATGGGGGCGATGTAATGAGTCATTCAAACGATCATGGCGCTTCCCACGGTAGCGTAAAAACCTACATGACAGGTTTCATCCTGTCGATCATCCTGACGGTGATCCCGTTCTGGATGGTGATGAGCGGTTCTGCGTCTAAGCCGGTTATTCTGGGTGCAATCCTGGTGACCGCGGTGATTCAGATTCTGGTGCATCTGGTTTGCTTCCTGCACATGAACACCAAGTCCGATGAAGGCTGGAATATGACCGCCTTTATCTTTACCGTGATTATCATCGCTATCCTGGTAGTCGGTTCCATCTGGATTATGTGGAACCTCAACTACAACATGATGGTTCACTAAGAGCGGCGAGTATGTTTAAGCAATACCTGCAAGTAACGAAACCAGGCATCATCTTTGGCAACCTGATCTCCGTGATCGGAGGGTTCCTGCTGGCCTCTAAGGGCAGCATTGATTACACCCTCTTTATCTACACGCTGGTCGGTGTGTCACTGGTTGTTGCGTCCGGTTGTGTATTTAACAACTACATCGACATGGATATCGACAAGAAGATGGAAAGGACCAAAAATCGGGTGCTGGTGAAAGGCCTGATCGCCCCTTCCGTCTCGCTGGTGTACGCCACCTTGCTGGGTATTGCTGGCTTTATGCTGCTGTGGTTTGGTGCTAACCCGCTGGCCTGCTGGCTGGGGGTGATGGGGTTCGTGGTGTATGTGGGCGTCTACAGCCTGTATATGAAACGCCACTCCGTCTACGGCACGCTGATTGGTTCTCTCTCCGGCGCTGCGCCGCCGGTGATTGGCTACTGCGCGGTCACGAACGAGTTCGACAGCGGTGCGCTGATCCTGCTGGCTATCTTTAGCCTGTGGCAGATGCCGCACTCTTATGCCATCGCGATTTTCCGCTTTAAGGATTATCAGGCAGCGAACATCCCGGTTCTGCCGGTCGTGAAAGGCATTTCGGTTGCCAAGAACCACATCACGCTGTACATCATCGCCTTTGCCGTGGCAACGCTGATGCTCTCTCTGGGTGGTTACGCTGGATATAAATATCTGGCGGTAGCGGCTGCGGTGAGCGTCTGGTGGCTCGGTATGGCGCTGCGCGGTTACAAAGTGGAAGATGACAAAGTCTGGGCGCGCAAACTGTTTGTGTTCTCGATTGTGGCCATCACCTCGCTGTCCGTGATGATGTCTGTCGATTTCATGGTGCCAGATTCACACAACCTGCTGACTTACGTCTGGTAAGCCACAACAGGTGAATAAAGGGGTGCTTCGGCACCCTTTTTTATTCACGGAATTTATTAATAACGCATGTAATATTTGTTAAATAACCCTTTATTTACCCCGCCCCTTCCCCGCACTACACTATGGCCTGCTTTTGAACTGAGGTGGTAATGAACGATTATAAAATGACGCCAGGCGAGCTTCGCGCGACCTGGGGCTTAGGGACTGTCTTCTCGCTACGGATGCTTGGCATGTTTATGGTCCTGCCTGTTCTGACCACGTACGGTATGGCGCTGCAGGGGGCCAGCGAGGCGCTGATTGGGCTCGCAATCGGCATCTACGGTCTGGCGCAGGCGGTGTTCCAGATCCCGTTTGGCCTGCTCTCTGACCGGGTGGGCCGAAAGCCGCTGATCGTTGGTGGGCTGCTGGTCTTTGTGCTCGGGAGCGTCATTGCCGCCCTCTCCCACTCCATCTGGGGAATTATTCTCGGCCGCGCCCTGCAGGGTTCCGGCGCGATTGCCGCTGCGGTGATGGCGCTGTTGTCAGACTTAACCCGCGAGCAGAACCGCACTAAAGCGATGGCGTTCATCGGCGTGAGTTTTGGCGTGACGTTTGCGATTGCGATGGTGCTGGGCCCCATTATTACGCACACATTGGGTCTGCACGCGCTGTTCTGGATGATTGCCGTGCTGGCGACCATCGGTATTGCCTTAACCCTGTGGGTGGTTCCGGACAGCAAAAACCACGTCCTCAACCGTGAGTCGGGGATGGTAAAAGGCTGCTTCAGCAAAGTGATTGTCGAGCCGCGCCTGCTGAAGCTGAATTTTGGCATTATGTGTTTGCACATCCTGCTGATGTCGACCTTTGTTGCCCTGCCCGGCCAGCTTGCCGCAGCGGGTTTTCCGGCTGCTGAGCACTGGAAAATCTATCTGGTCACGATGCTGATTTCGTTTGTCTCCGTCGTGCCGTTCATCATCTACGCCGAAGTGAAGCGCAAAATGAAGCGCGTCTTCGTGGGCTGCGTGGCGATACTGCTGATTGCAGAAATCGTGCTCTGGGGTGCCGGCCCGCACTTCTGGGAGCTGATTGCCGGCGTGCAGCTGTTCTTCCTGGCCTTTAACCTGATGGAAGCGTTGCTCCCGTCGCTTATCAGCAAAGAGTCCCCCGCCGGGTATAAAGGTACCGCGATGGGCATCTACTCCACCAGCCAGTTTCTCGGCGTGGCAATCGGCGGCTCGCTTGGCGGCTGGGTGGACGGCCTGTTTGATTCACAAACCGTGTTTCTCGCCGGTGCGCTGTTGGCGACAATCTGGCTGCTGGTCGCCAGCACCATGAAAGAGCCGCGCTACGTGAGCAGCCTGCGCGTGGAAATCCCGAATGACGTTGAGATTAACGATGCGCTGAAACAGCGTCTGGAAGCAAAAGTAGGCGTGACAGAAGTGCTGATTGTCCCCGAAGAGCGCAGCGCTTACGTCAAAATAGACAGTAAAATGACCAACCGCTTCGAAGTTGAGCAGGCGCTCAACGCGTGAAAAAAAGCCCGGTTTAACCGGGCTTTTTATATTAATCGCGGAAGTTTTTAAACTGGAACGGTTGTCCCAGATCGCCGCCGCGCACCAGCGCCATCACGGACTGGAGGTCGTCGCGGGATTTCCCGGTGACGCGAATCTCTTCGCCCTGGATCTGCGCCTGCACTTTCAGCTTGCTGTCTTTGATGAGCTTCACAATCTTCTTCTGCACCGCGCTCTCGATGCCCTGCTTCAGCTTAGCTTCAACAAACCAGTTCTTACCGCTGTGCACAAACTCTTCCGGTACATCCAGAGACGTCCCTTCGATGCCGCGCTTTAACAGCTTGGCGCGCAGAATGTCGAGCAGCTGATTTACCTGGAAATCAGACTCGCTCAGCACCTTGATGGTCTTATTTGCATCGTTCAGCTCAAACGACGCCTCAACGCCACGAAAATCGAAACGTGACTCAACTTCGCGGGTTGCGTTCTCAACGCCGTTGCGAACTTCCTGGATATCAACTTCGGAAACAATATCGAAAGATGGCATCTTTTCTTCTCCCTTCACTTTTGTTGCGTTGCATAATACCCGCTACGAGGCATAACTCAACAGAAGCTTAGCTGTATAATTAAGCTGTAACACCTGGCGCAGTTGCAGGTGAGGAGGAACAATGAAAATTACAGTGCTCGGATGTGGAGCCCTTGGTCAGCTGTGGCTGACCGCGCTGTGCAAGCACGGACATGAGGTTCAGGGCTGGCTGCGCGTGCCCCAGCCCTATTGCAGTGTAAACCTGATTGGTGAAGACGGAAGCATCTTTAACGAATCCCTCACCGCGAACGATCCTGATTTCCTGGCGCAAAGTGACCTTTTACTGGTGACGCTCAAAGCGTGGCAGGTCTCAGACGCGGTAAAGACGCTGTCCGCCCAGCTCCCCCCCACTTCGCCCATACTGCTGCTGCATAACGGCATGGGGACCCTTGACGAGCTGAAAAGCGTTCCGCAGCCCCTGCTGATGGCGACGACCACGCACGCTGCCCGTCGCGACGGCAACATCATCGTGCATGTCGCCAGCGGGGTGACGCACATTGGACCCGCCAGAACGCAGGATGGCGACTACAGCTATCTGGCCGATGTGCTGCAGAAGGTGCTGCCGGACGTGGCCTGGCATAACCATATTCGTCCTCAGCTCTGGCGCAAGCTGGCCGTAAACTGCGTGATCAATCCGCTGACGGCGCTGTGGAACTGTCCGAACGGAGAGCTGAAAAATCATCCACAGGACGTTGCGGTGCTGTGTGCAGAAATCGCGGCGGTCGTTGAGCGGGAAGGGCTGCACACGTCGGCGGACGATTTGCGCTGTTATGTCGAGCAGGTCATTGAGAGCACGGCAGAAAACATCTCCTCGATGCTGCAGGATGTTCGGGCATTACGCCACACGGAGATCGACTATATCACCGGTTATCTGCTAAAACGCGCCCGCGCGCACGGCATCGCGGTGCCGGAAAACGCCCGTCTGTATGACCTGGTTAAACGTAAGGAGAGTGAATATGAGCGCGTCAGCCCTGATCTGCCTCGCCCCTGGTAGCGAAGAGATGGAAGCGGTCACCACCATTGATTTGATGGTGCGCGGTGGCATTAAGGTGACAACCGCCAGCGTCGCCAGCGACGGCAGCCTGGCTATTACCTGCTCGCGTGGCGTGAAGCTGCTCGCGGATGCCCCGCTCGTGCAGGTAGCCGACGGGGATTACGACATCATCGTTTTGCCCGGTGGCCTGAAAGGCGCGGAATGTTTTCGCGACAGCCCGCTGCTGGTTGAGACCGTGCGTCAGTTTCATTTATCCGGCCGCATCGTCGCCGCTATCTGTGCCGCCGCCGGCACGGTGCTGATTCCGCACGATATCTTCCCTATCGGCAACATGACCGGCTTCCCGGGGCTTAAGGATACGATCCCGGATGAGCATTGGGTGGATAAACGCGTCGTCTGGGACCCGCGCGTCAACCTGCTGACCAGCCAGGGACCCGGCACCGCAATTGATTTTGGCTTAAAGATTATTGACCTGCTGGTCGGGCGAGAAAAGGCGTACGAAGTGGCATCGTCGCTGGTGATGCCGGCGGGGATTTATAATTATTATGAAGAGTAGTGCATAAAAAAAGCCGGGTGGCGCGAGGTAAAAGCAAAACGGCAACCAAAGGTTGCCGTTTTTAATGTTTGCGCCCTCTCCCTGTGGGAGAGGGTCGGGGTGAGGGCATCAGGCCGCACGCTACGGACGATACACCTTCACATTCGCAAAGCCCTGCTCGCGCAGATACAGCGCCTGCAGGCGGCTCATCACCCCGCGCTCACACCACAGCAGGTACGTTTTGCTCTGGTCGAGATCGCCAAACTTGGTGCTCAGCTTGTAGAACGGCAGAGAAACCACGTCGACGCCTTCAACCTTCAGCGGCTTGTCATCCTGCTCGTCAATAGAGCGGATATCCAGAATCGCATCGTTAGCGCCGAAACCGCTCACGGTTTCCACTTCTACCACTTCCTGCTCGGTCTGCTGGGCAATCTCGCGGATATCAATATTGGACGCTTCCGCCACCACTTTTTCCAGAATGCTGAAATCGAAGTGCTCTTCTTCCGCTTCGATCTTCGCCTTCACCGCTTTCACCGTTGGGCTTTTTGAGATCACACCGCAGTATTCCGGCATGGTGCGGGCAAAATCTTCGGTGCCGATTTCGCGCGCCAGATCGATGATGTGTTCTTTATCGTGAGAGATCAGCGGACGCAGGATCAGCGTATCAGACACGTTGTCGATCAGACGCAGGTTGGTCAGCGTCTGGCTGGAAACCTGGCCTAGCGCTTCGCCGGTGACCAGCGCCTGCACGCCGTAGCGTTCAGCCACTTTGGACGCCGCGCGCACCATCATGCGCTTCAGGATGACGCCCATCTGGCCGTCGTCTACTTTTTCGAGGATTTCGCCAACCACAGGTTCGAAGTTAATTGCCACGAAACGCACGCGATGAGAGCTGCCGAAGCGGTTCCACAGGTAATGTGCCACCTGACGAACGCCGATCTCGTGCGCCGCGCCGCCCAGGTTGAAGAAGCAGTAGTGTACGCGGCAGCCGCGGCGCATCAGCATATAGCTGGAGACGCCGGAGTCGAAGCCGCCGGAGATCAGGGACAGGACGTCTTCCTGGGTGCCGATCGGGAAGCCGCCGATGCCTTCATAGCGCCCTTTCACCAGCAGCAGGCGATCGTTTTCGATCTCCAGATTGACGGTCACGTCCGGGTTAGTCAGACGTACGCGCGCCGTCTCAACGTGCTGGTTCAAACCGCCGCCGACGTAACGCTCCACTTCAATGGAGCTGAACTCGTGCTTGCCGCGACGCTTTACACGCACGCAGAAGGTTTTGCCTTCGATCTGGTCGCGGTACTGGACCAGCGCTTTCTCGAAGATATCGTGCATATCGCTGAACGGGACATCTTCCACTTCCAGGATATGGTGGATACCCGGAATACGGGTCAGGGCGTCGCGAATATCCTGACGTTTGTTTTCGTCTTTGGCACGGACCTCCACATGGTCCCAGTGGCGCACCACGGCGAGGGTTTCGTCGTAGTGCTTTAATACGTTACGAATGTTCCCGGTGAGAATTTTAATAAAGCGCAAACGCACAGATTGGCTTTTGATGGTGATTTCAGGGAACAATTTAATGATAAACTTCATGGCGGCAATGTTTCTTAGGCAAGCGTATTAAGGCTTGTAATGGAAAAGAGTACAGCAGCCCACACCCGTGGCTGCATCCAGGCGCGCAAGTATACCACCATCGCGCCGCTCCTGTGCACATTGCGCGTTATTTGATAATTGCCCTGAGTCCGTTACCATGTCGGGGCTGAGAATATAAGAGTCAATTCACTATGCCGAAGAAGAACGACGCACCGGCCAGTTTCGAAACTGCGCTGAGTGAACTGGAGCAAATTGTTACCCGTCTTGAGAGCGGCGATCTCCCGCTGGAAGAGGCGCTCAACGAATTCGAGCGTGGCGTGCAGCTGGCGCGCCAGGGGCAGGTCAAGCTGCAGCAGGCCGAGCAGCGCGTGCAGATCCTGCTTTCCGACAGCGAAGACGCAAAAACCACGCCTTTCACACCGGACGCCGAGTAAATGGATTTTGCCAATGAGCTTCAGGCGCGTGTCGTACGCGCCAACGACGCCCTGCGCCGTTTTATCGCGCCACAGCCTTTTCAGAACACTCCACTGGTTGAAGCCATGCACTATGGCGCACTCTTGGGTGGAAAGCGCCTGCGCCCGTTCCTGGTGTACGCCACAGGCAATATGTTTGGCATCAGCGATAACACGCTGGACGCCCCGGCAGCCGCCGTTGAGTGCATCCATGCCTACTCGCTGATCCACGACGATCTCCCGGCCATGGACGACGACGATTTACGTCGGGGTCAACCCACCTGCCATATCAAGTTTGGCGAGGCGAATGCCATTCTGGCGGGTGATGCCCTGCAAACGCTGGCGTTCTCGATTTTGAGCGACGCGCCGATGGCGGAAGTGGCTGACCGTGACCGCCTGGCGATGATCTCCGAGCTGGCAATGGCCAGCGGCGTGGCCGGCATGTGCGGCGGACAGGCGCTGGATCTTGAAGCGGAAGGACGTCAGGTTAATCTGGAACAGCTGGAGCGTATTCATCGCCATAAAACAGGGGCGTTGATCCGTTCCGCCGTTCGCCTGGGCGCGCTGAGCGCGGGTGAGCAAGGGCGCAAAGCCCTGCCGATTCTGGACAGATACGCAGAAAGTATCGGTCTGGCATTCCAGGTTCAGGATGACATTCTGGATGTGGTGGGCGATACTGCAACATTGGGTAAACGTCAGGGTGCGGACCAGCAGCTTGGCAAAAGTACCTACCCCGCCCTGCTGGGCCTTGAGCAAGCCCAACGTAAAGCCCGGGATCTGATTGACGATGCCCACCAGTCGCTAAATGAACTGGCCGCGCAATCGCTGGATACCTCGGCACTGGAAGCGCTAGCGGACTATATAATCCAGCGTGATAAATAAACTATATATCTCGATGAGCCTTTGATGAGTTTTGATATTGCCAAATACCCGACACTGGCGTTAGTTGACTCCACCCAGGAGTTACGTCTGCTGCCGAAAGAGAGCCTGCCGAAGCTGTGCGACGAGCTGCGTCGCTACCTGCTCGACAGCGTTAGCCGCTCCAGCGGCCATTTCGCCTCCGGGCTTGGCACGGTAGAGCTGACCGTGGCGCTGCACTATGTCTATAACACGCCGTTCGATCAGCTCATCTGGGACGTAGGCCACCAGGCTTATCCGCACAAAATTCTGACCGGACGTCGCGATAAAATTGGCACCATTCGTCAGAAAGGCGGCCTGCACCCGTTCCCGTGGCGCGGTGAGAGCGAGTACGACGTGCTGAGCGTCGGCCACTCCTCTACCTCCATTTCGGCGGGCATCGGGATTGCCGTTGCCGCCGAAAAAGAGAACAAGCAGCGCCGCACCGTCTGCGTGATTGGCGACGGTGCCATCACCGCCGGTATGGCCTTTGAGGCCATGAACCATGCGGGCGACATCAAGCCGGACATGCTGGTTATCCTTAACGATAACGAAATGTCGATTTCCGAGAACGTCGGCGCGCTGAACAACCATCTGGCGCAGCTGCTCTCCGGCAAGCTTTACTCCTCGCTGCGTGAAGGCGGCAAGAAAGTCTTCTCCGGCGTGCCGCCAATCAAAGAGCTGCTCAAGCGTACCGAAGAGCACATCAAAGGCATGGTCGTGCCGGGCACCCTGTTTGAAGAGCTGGGCTTTAACTATATCGGCCCGGTTGACGGCCATGACGTGCTCGGTCTGGTGACCACGCTCAAGAACATGCGCGACCTGAAAGGCCCGCAGTTCCTGCACATCATGACCAAAAAAGGGCGTGGCTACGAACCGGCGGAAAAAGATCCGATCACCTTCCACGCGGTACCGAAATTTGACCCGTCCAGCGGCTGTCTGCCAAAAAGCAGCGGCGGCATGCCGAGCTATTCAAAAATATTCGGCGACTGGCTGTGCGAAACCGCCGCGAAAGACAACAAGCTGATGGCGATCACCCCGGCCATGCGTGAAGGCTCCGGCATGGTGGAGTTCTCCAGAAAATACCCTGACCAGTATTTTGACGTTGCCATTGCCGAGCAGCATGCGGTGACGTTTGCGGCGGGCCTGGCCATTGGCGGCTACAAGCCGGTTGTCGCGATCTATTCCACCTTCCTGCAGCGCGCCTACGATCAGGTGATCCACGACGTGGCGATTCAGAAGCTGCCGGTGCTGTTTGCTATCGATCGTGCAGGCATCGTCGGTGCCGACGGCCAGACGCACCAGGGCGCGTTTGACCTGTCGTTCCTGCGCTGTATTCCGGACATGGTCGTCATGACGCCAAGCGACGAGAACGAATGTCGTCAGATGCTGTTTACCGGCTACCACTACCAGGATGGCCCAAGCGCCGTTCGCTACCCGCGCGGCAATGCGGTGGGCGTTGAGCTCCAGCCGCTGGAAAAACTGCCGATCGGTAAAGGTCTGGTGAAGCGTCGCGGTGAAAGAGTTGCGATCCTGAACTTCGGCACGCTGATGCCAGAGGCGGCGAAAGCGGCTGAAGCGCTGAATGCCACCCTGGTGGACATGCGCTTTGTGAAACCGCTCGACGAATCGCTGATCCTGAGTATGGCGGAGACGCATGACGTGCTGGTCACGCTGGAAGAAAACGCCATTATGGGCGGCGCGGGCAGCGGCGTGAACGAGGTGCTGATGGCAAATCGTAAAGCCGTGCCGGTGTTGAACCTCGGCCTGCCAGATCATTTCATTCCTCAGGGTACCCAGGATGAAGCCCGTGCGGCTGTTGGCCTGGACGCCGCCGGTATCGAAGCTAAAATCCGCCGCTGGCTGGACTGACCCCTTCCCCCTTTTCCGCTCCTGCTATGCTTAAACCTGGTGTTTAAACAGCAGGAGCGGAACCGTGCAATACACAACATTAGGAAAAACGGACCTTAAGGTTTCCCGACTTTGTCTGGGATGCATGACCTTTGGCGAACCCGATCGGGGAAACCACGCCTGGACGCTGCCGGAAGAGAGCAGCCGTCCGATTATCAAACGCGCCATCAAGGGCGGCATTAACTTCTTTGACACCGCCAACAGCTACTCCGACGGCAGCAGCGAGGAGATTGTTGGCCGCGCCCTGCGCGATTTTGCCCGTCGTGATGACATCGTCGTCGCCACCAAGGTCTACTATCCGGTAGGCGACCTGGCTGAGGGCCTTTCTCGCGCACAGATCCTGCGATCCATTGATGACAGCCTTAGGCGCCTGAACATGGATTACGTAGACCTGCTGCAAATTCACCGCTGGGATTACAACACGCCAGTCGAGGAGACGCTTGAAGCGCTGAACGACGTGGTCAAAGCCGGTAAAGCACGCTACATCGGTGCGTCGTCTATGCACGCGTCGCAGTTTGCTCAGGCGCTGGATCTCCAGGCGCAGCACGGCTGGGCGCGCTTCGTCACCATGCAGGATCACTACAACTTGATCTATCGTGAAGAAGAGCGCGAGATGTTGCCGCTGTGCCATCAGGAGGGCGTGGCGGTGATCCCGTGGAGCCCGCTGGCGCGCGGTCGACTGACCCGTCCGTGGGGAGAAACCACGGCCCGTCTGGTATCGGATGAAGTGGGAAAAAATCTGTATGGCGGTACAGAAGCCAGCGATGCGCTAATTGCCGAACGCTTAGCCGGAATTGCCGACGATACCGGGGCAACCCGCGCCCAGGTGGCGCTGGCCTGGCTGCTGGGAAAACGCGGCGTCGCGGCGCCGATTATCGGCACATCCCGGGAAGAGCAGCTGGATGAGCTGCTGAATGCGGTGGACATCACGCTGACGCCGGAGCAGATTGCCGAGCTTGAGACGCCGTATCAGCAGCATCCGGTGGTGGGGTTTAAGTAAACACTCGCCGGGTGGCGGCTTCGCCTTACCCGGCCTACGATCGCACCCTATTTGTAGGCCGGGTAAGCGCAGCGCCACCCGGCAATACAGAGCGCACAAACTTACGCGAAGTGATCGTACCCTTTCCAGTCCAGCGTAACCGGCTCACCGTCTTTGACAAACTTCAGCCCTTCACTCTCCGGCATGATCTGACCGATGCAGGTAAATTTCGCGCCGAGATGCGCTAACGCCACATCCAGCGTTCCGCGGTTGAGCTCAGGCACCGTGAAGCACAGTTCGTAGTCTTCACCACCGGACAGCGCCCAGCGCAGGGCCTGCTCAGGCTCTACATGGCGAAGCAGTTGCTCAGACAGTGGGAACAGATCCAGGTCAACGCGCGCGCCGACGCCGCTGGCCTTCAGAATATGGCCGAGGTCCGAGATCAGCCCGTCAGAGAGATCGATAGCCGAGCTTGCCCGCTCGCGCAGCGCCTGGCCGTGCAAGATACGCGGTGTTGGCCGCAGATGGCGTTTCACCAGATATGCCGCATCATCAGCATCTTCAACCGTTAAACGGTTCTGAAGGATCGCCAGCCCTGCCGCGCTGTCGCCCGGCGTACCGGTCACGTAGATCCAGTCACCGGGTTTTGCGCCTGAGCGCTTCAGCGCGCGGCCAAGCGGCACGTAGCCGTGGATCGCCAGCGTCATCGACAGCGGACCGGCAGTGGTATCACCGCCAATCAGCTGCATATCATAGTAGCTAAGCTGCTCAAACAGCGCATCGCTAAAGGCTTCCAGCCAGGCTTCATCCACCTTTGGCAGGGTCAAAGCCAGCGTCAGCCACGCAGGATCGGCACCCATCGCCGCCAGATCGCTGACGTTCACTGCCAGCGCTTTATACGCCAGATCGGCAGGATCGATATCCGGTAAGAAATGACGGCCGCACACTAAGGTGTCGGTGCTGATTGCCAGCGTCTGTTTTTCGGGAATATTGAGAAGTGCACAGTCATCGCCAATGCCGGTTTCAACATCAAGACGAGAGGTTCTGACACGGTCGAAATAACGGGCAATCAGGGAGAATTCGCCGCATGCCATACGTTATGCCTCAGCAAATAAAAGAAAAAACCGGAGCCGCACTGCCCGTCAGGCAATGCAGGACTCCGGTTTGCGGATCACTTTTTGTGGGGACGGATCGCAGGAGCTGCTTTATCAAGTACGCCGTTTACAAACTTATGGCTGTCTTCAGCGCCGAAGGTTTTCGCCAGTTCGATCGCTTCGTTGATGGCCACTTTATACGGCACATCATCACGTTTAGACAGCTCAAACAGCGCAATACGCAACACTGCTTTTTCTACCTGGCCCAGCTCTTCGAGCAGACGGGACAGATAAGGCTTCATCAGACCATCGAGATACGCGCTATTAGTCGCCACTCCCGACAGCAGTTCACGGAAGTACAGA
This sequence comes from Enterobacter sp. DC4, assembly GCF_000568095.1. Classification (NCBI taxonomy): domain Bacteria; kingdom Pseudomonadati; phylum Pseudomonadota; class Gammaproteobacteria; order Enterobacterales; family Enterobacteriaceae; genus Enterobacter; species Enterobacter sp. DC4. The sequence continues at coordinate 148,525 of NZ_AZUB01000007.1, forward strand.
ACGTCAACGTCTTTCACGTCCTGTTCTGACAGGAACTGGTATTCAACATCAGAGATGTCGTTCTGGGACAACTGCCAGGAGTAAAGTGCCTGGACGGCACATTCACGGGCGCGGCGACGAGCAGCAGGTTTCACGGAATTCCCCTTACAAAAAAATCAGGCCTTGATGGCTTTCAATACATTGATCATTTCAAGCGCGGTCAGTGCAGCTTCTGCACCTTTGTTACCGGCTTTGGTGCCAGCACGTTCGATGGCTTGTTCAATACTTTCGGTGGTCAGCACGCCGAACGCGACAGGAATTTCAGCATCCTGCGCAACGTGTGCCAGACCGTTGCTTGCACCGCCCGCAACGTATTCGAAGTGCGCAGTGCCGCCACGAATAACGGTACCCAGTGCAATCACCGCGTCATATTTACCGGTTTTCGCCAGAGCGCCCGCCGCCAGTGGCAGTTCGTAAGCGCCTGGAACCCAAACAACGGTAATGTTGTCATCTTTAACCTGGCCGATACGTTTCAGGGCGTCAATAGCACCTTCCAGCAGGCTGTCGTTGATGAAGTTGTTGAAACGCGCAATGGTGATGGCGACGCGAGCGTCCGGGGTAGCTACAGCAGCTTCAATAATGTTCATACTCTTCCTTTACGGGTTCATTTGGCCCCGCAGGGGGGCGGATTTTATCATAATACTTTGCGCACTGCTTCCCTATTTCAGGAGCAATTACGCTGTCGTTAAGTGGAGGCAGACATCCGGACCTACCGGACGAATCTCGCTAAATTTGAGTTGCGGTGCGTCGGCCAGTTTTTCAAGGCCAGGCAGCACAAACAGGCCGCGCGCATCGTGACCTAACAGTTTAGGCGCAACGTAAACAATCAGTTCATCCACCAGTCCGGCCTGTAAGAGCGCACCGGCGAGCGTTGGCCCGGCTTCGACCCAGATGCTGTTCACCTGCTGCTTGCCGAGCAGCATCATCAGCACCACCAGATCCAGATGACCGTTATGCTCCGGCACCATAATGCTGCGCACGCCTTCCGGCCATTCGCGCGTATCTTCTTTAGTGCGGGCGATCCAGGTTTCACCCGGCTGCTGGACGATGCGGTGCTCCGGCGTCACCCGGTTCTGGCTATCAATGACAATACGCAGCGGCTGACGCAGGTTCTCCTGCGGGTAAAGCGCCTGAGTATCGGCATTCAGTTCGTCCCAGCGCACGGTCATAGCCGGATCGTCAGCCAGAACGGTTTCACTGCTGGTGAGAATAGCATGGCTTTGCGCGCGCAGACGTTGCACATCGCGCCTTGCCTGTGGCGACGTGATCCACTGGCTTTCGCCGTTTTCCATCGCCGTACGACCGTCCAGCGAGGCGCCCAGCTTGAGCTGAATATACGGGAACCCCGTGCGCATGCGCTTCAGAAAGCCTTTGTTGAGCGCTTCCGCGTCCTGCATCATCAGGCCATGGCTGACATCAATTCCTTCCTGCTGCAGGCGATACAGACCGCGTCCGGCTACCTGCGGATTCGGATCCTGCATCGATGCGACCACGCGCGAAACACCTGCCGCGATCAGCGCTTCGCAGCACGGCGGTGTACGCCCGTGATGGCTGCAGGGCTCCAGCGTGACGTAGGCCGTAGCACCGCGCGCCTTCTCGCCGGCCATGCGCAGCGCATGAACCTCGGCATGCGGTTCGCCGGCACGATAGTGAAACCCCTCTCCCACGATCTCGCCATCTTTGACGATAACGCACCCGACGTTCGGGTTAGGATGGGTAGTAAAACGACCGCGCTGCGCCAGCTTCATGGCTCTCGCCATGTAAATCTCATCCTGCATGAGCTTAATCCTGTAAGCGGGCGATCTCTTCGCCAAACTCTTTGATATCTTCGAAACTGCGGTAGACCGAGGCGAAGCGGATATAGGCGACCTTATCGAGCTTTTTCAGCTGCTCCATCACCAGGTTGCCGATCATTTTGCTCGGCACTTCACGCTCACCCAAACCACGAAGGTAAGATTTTATGTGGTTTAACGCCATTTCAACGTCGTCCGCGCTGACGGGACGTTTTTCCAGGGCCTTCAGCATCCCACTGCGCAGTTTCTCTTCGTTAAACGGCTCGCGCACGTCGTTGCTTTTTACCACGCGCGGCATTACCAGCTCAGCAACCTCAAAGGTCGTGAAACGCTCGTTGCACACCAGACACTGCCGACGACGGCGTACGGATGACCCTTCGCCCACAAGACGAGAGTCGATGACTTTGGTATCCACAGCGGAGCAGAATGGGCAATGCATACGGTATCCCTGTTATCCGGTTAACTGATTTTCATTTTACCCTGATCTGGCCTGACAACAAAGGAAGAGCTTTTTGAGACAAAGGATCTATGTCTGACACGATGATGCTGGCTACCATTAGGACGATCCGTTATTTCAAGGAAATAAACGCAATGACAAGACGTTACCTGAAAATTTTGCTGGTGGGGAGCCTCTTCACCCTTAGCGCCTGTGCACAGCAAACCGAAGTCCGTCAGATGAAACAGAGCGTGAATACGCTCAATACGGCGATGGACAAACTGAACAAAGAAACGGTGAAGATCACCCAGCAAAACGCGCTGAATGCTAAATCCAGCAGCGGGGTTTATCTGCTACCGGGGGCGAATACGCCTGCGCGTCTCAATAGTCAGATTGGCACGCTGAAAATGTCTCTGGTGAACATGGCGGCGAATGCAAATGGTACTCGCGCAACATTACGCATCCAGGGAGAATCCAACGATCCGTTGCCAGCCTTCAGCGGCACCGTCGAATGGGGACAGATCCAGGGCACCACGGAGAGCTACCAGGAGGTGAATGTTAACCGTCAGCTGTTCACCGCACCGGCCAGCGTGCTGGCTCCGAGCGATGTTGACATTCCACTGCAGCTTAACGGACTGACTCCGGATCAGTTAGGTTTCATCCGCATTCACGATATCCAGCCCGCCGCTCAGTAACCCCTCTTTTAGCGGAGTGAAATGTCACTCCGCTAACATTTACATTTCGTATGGATTGGCAACATAAATGATTGCCGCTACAATCCCGGCCGTTTAAAGTACGCAAATGTGAACGCAATCGATTACGTGTGTGAGAGATATGTGAAACAACACATATTTTTGTGAGCAGGGATTCCTATAATAGGCACCGCAGAAACACGAAATATTTAGAAACGCAATTCGCGCATTTTTCACTCCCGGAAGGGAATTTCAATCAGTGGCATGATTATGAAAAAAACATTACTCGCAGCTGGCGCCGTGCTGGCACTTTCTTCCTCTTTCACTGTTAACGCAGCGGAAAACGATAAACCACAATACCTCTCCGACTGGTGGCACCAGAGCGTTAACGTGGTCGGCAGCTACCACACGCGTTTCGGACCACAGATTCGTAACGATACCTACCTGGAATATGAAGCGTTCGCCAAGAAAGACTGGTTTGATTTCTACGGTTACATGGATGCACCGGTCTTCTTCGGTGGTAACTCTCAGGCTAAAGGTATCTGGAACCACGGCTCCCCTCTGTTCATGGAAATCGAACCACGCTTCTCCATCGACAAGCTGACCGGCACCGATCTGAGCTTCGGCCCGTTCAAAGAGTGGTACTTCGCGAACAACTACATTTACGACATGGGCCGCAACGAGTCCGGTCGTCAGAGCACCTGGTATATGGGTCTGGGTACGGACATCGACACCGGCCTGCCAATGAGCCTGTCTCTGAACGTCTATGCCAAATATCAGTGGCAGAACTATGGCGCTGAAAACCAGAACGAATGGGATGGCTATCGTTTCAAAGTGAAATACTTTGTGCCAATCACCCAGCTGTGGGGCGGTAACCTGAGCTATATCGGCTTCACCAACTTCGACTGGGGTTCAGATCTGGGCGATAAGAGCGGTTACGCAGAGAACGGTATTAAGCAGCGTACCAATGACTCCATCGCCTCCAGCCACATCCTGGCGCTGAACTACGATCACTGGCATTACTCTGTTGTGGCACGTTACTGGCACAACGGCGGCCAGTGGAACGACGACGCTAAACTGGTATGGATGAACGAACACGTCCGTTCTACCGGTTGGGGTGGTTACCTGGTTGTAGGTTACAACTTCTAATCAGTGCGGGTTTCGCCCGGTGGCGCTACGCTTACCGGGCCTACGACCCAAATGTAGGCCGGGTAAGGCGTAGCCGCCACCCGGCTTTTTACTGCCTCACCTTCCGCAAAAAATCTGCCAGAGACCTGTCCGCACTCTCGCTAAACCGCCTTTCCGTAGTCACAATATTGAGGCACCGGTCGAGCCGGAAACAGCGATAGTCATCGCGCCGTTCACACCACGCCGCCAGCAGCCAGCGCTCTCCCCAGAAGAACAGCCCCAGCGGCTGAACCTCACGATTAGACAGCTGTCCTGCTTCATCACGGTAATGCAGCGCCAGCACCTGTTGGGCGGAAATCGCCTGATGAATCCTGTCAAAGTCGCTGCGGGAGTGGCTTTGCATGCAAAAATCCGGGGCGTAGATCCGCGTCTGCTCCGCCTTTCGACGACTCTCCTCGGGCAGGATAGCCAGCACCTTTTCCTGAGCCGACTCCAGCTCGCGCGACAGCGATTCGCCTCCCCAGGTTTTGAGCAGGCGAATCGCGACGATCAGCGCCTCAGATTCCTTATTTGTCAGCATCAGTGGCGGCAGGTCAAAACCCGACATCAGCCGATATCCGCTCCCTGCCTCACCTTCCACCGGCACACCGGAAAGCGACAGGTCGCGGATATCGCGGTAGACCGTGCGCTCGGACACGCCAAGCCGGTCCGCCAGATGCGCTGCCGTTGTCAGACGCCTGCCCCGCAGGATCTGCACAATCTGAAACAAACGGTCAGCGCGTCGGGTCATATCTTATTCCGCTCTCAGGCAGGTTGATGGAGGCCGACGCGGTTACCCTCGCTGTCGGTAAACAATGCGATAGTGCCAATGCCATGCGGCAGTTCCAGCGGGCCAAACACGCACTCGCCGCCCGCAGAGGCGATGCGATCGAGCGTGGCCGCCAGATTGTCAGTATGCAGGTAAATAATAGCGCCCTGCAAAGACGGTGTAACGCCGTCAAATTTTGCCAGCGCCCCGCCGGTACCCGGATCCTCATGTGGGAAAACGGCCAGCTCAGCGCAGTCCATTTTCTCGCGACGCAGCGCGAGCTGCATCACTGGCTCATAAAATTTGATGGCGCGATCCATATCCGTGACCGGAATTTCAAACCAGTTAATGACGCTTTTCATACATCCTCCTGACTGTTGTTTGGGTTCAGAAGGAGTCTACGACAGGGCTCCTGACAGCATACTGTCAGGAGTGTTTGTCAGGAGCAGATAAAAAAAATCCCGGTCAACAGACCGGGATTTCGATAACGCGCTAAACGTCGCTTTACGGCAGAATGGACGGCTGATCCGCCCCTTCTTTCTCAACTTTCTGCTGGAGCAGGTGCTCGCGCTTCATGCCGAGTTTCAGAGCCAGTGCAGACGCAACGTAGATAGACGATGCCGTACCGATGGTGACACCAATCAGCATGGTCAGCGAGAAGCCTTCCAGTACCGGACCACCGAAGAGGAACAGCATCAGGATCACCATCAATGTGGTACCGGATGTGATCAAGGTACGGTGCAGCGTCTGGGTCAACGACACGTTAAAGATTTCGTACGGCGTACCGCGACGGATCTTACGGAAGTTTTCACGGATACGGTCAGATACCACGATACTGTCGTTCAGTGAGTAACCGATAACGGACATCAGGGATGCCACAATCGTCAGGTCAATCTCAATGTGGAACAGCGACAGTATGCCCATGGTGATCACCACGTCGTGCGCCAGGGCGATAACCACACCGGCCGCCAGTCGCCACTCAAAGCGGAAACCGACGTATACCAGGATGGAGATCAGCGCCACCAGCAGCGCCATCGCGCCGGTCTGGGCCAGGTCAGCACCCACGCTTGGGCCGACGAACTCAATACGCTTAACCGCCGCGTTCTGGCTGGTTGTTTCGTTAATCACGCTAACAACCTTACTGCCCAGCTCCTGGCTGCCGTTAGCATCGTGCACCGGCGGCATACGCACCATGATGTCGCGGCTGCTGCCGAAGTTCTGCAGCAGCGGCTCTTCAAAGCCCGCTTTCTGCAGAGACAGGCGCATCTGGTCCATATCGACCGGTTTTTCCAGGGAGATCTCGATAACCGTACCACCGGTGAAATCGAGACCCCAGTTAAAGCCTTTCACGCCCATAATGACGATGGACAGAATCAGCAGGAAACCTGAAATGCCGAAGGCCCAGTAGTCCCAGCGCATAAAGTCCCAGACTTTACGGCCGTGGTTCAATTGTTCAACAGTATATTCCTGTGCCACAACGCACTCCTCAGATAGACAGCTTTTTGACGCGCTTGCCGCCGTACAGCAGGTTCACGATGGCACGGGTGCCGACAATAGCGGTAAACATTGACGTTGCGACACCGATACCGGTTGTAATCGCAAAGCCTTTGATCGCGCCAGTACCCACTGCATACAGGATAAGAACCTTAATCAGTGTTGTTACGTTCGCATCGAAGATAGAGCTGAACGCCCCTTTATAACCTTCATCAATCGCCTGCTGAATAGAGCGGCCGTTGCTCAACTCTTCTTTGATACGTTCGTTAATCAGTACGTTGGCGTCGACCGCCACCGCAAGGGTCAGGACGATACCCGCAATACCCGGCATGGTCAGCGTCGCCCCCGGCAGCAGGGACATAATGCCGATGATCAGCACCAGGTTGGCGATCAGCGCGGAGGTCGCAATCAGACCAAACTTCTTATAGAAGAAGATCATGAAGAGGATAGAGACAACCAGACCGGCCAGACACGCTTCCAGACCCTGCTGGATGTTTTGCATCCCCAGAGTTGGACCAATGGTACGCTCTTCAACAATCTGAATTGGCGCAATCAGCGCACCGGCACGCAGCAGCAGAGAAAGCTGACGCGCTTCATTCGGGTTGCTAATACCGGTAATACGGAAGCTGTTACCCAGACGAGACTGGATGTTGGCGATGTTAATCACCTCTTCCTCTTTCACCAGCACTGCACGACCGTTTGCATCTTTCTTACCGCTGTCTTTGTACTCCACGAACAGGGTCGCCATCGGTTTACCGATGTTGTCCTTGGTGAAGTTAGACATGATGTTACCACCCGCGCTATCCAGCGAGATGTTAACCTGCGGCTGGTTGTATTCGTCCTGGCTCGACGTGGAGTCGGTGATGTGATCACCGGTCAGAATCACGCGTTTGTACAGCACAACTGGCTGACCTTCGCGAGTCTGTTTCACTTCGGAGTCACCCGGAATACGCCCTGCGGCTGCAGCGGACTGATCGACGTTGGAGTTCACCAGACGGAATTCCAGGGTTGCGGTCGCACCCAGAATCTCTTTCGCACGCGCAGTGTCCTGGATACCCGGCAGTTCAACCACGATACGGTCAGCACCCTGACGCTGTACCAGCGGCTCAGCCACGCCCAGTTGGTTTACACGGTTACGCAGAATGTTGATGTTCTGCTGAACGGCATATTCACGCGCTTCTTTCAGACGCGCATCGGTCATCACCGCGCGCAGCTGGTTACTGCCCTGAGAGGTGATGACCAGGTCACGGTGACGTTGGGTCAGGTAATCTACAGCCTGATCGCGCGCCGCACTGTCGCGGAACGTGATGCTCATGCCGTAATTATCTTCTTTACGCACGGTGGTGTAAGCGATGCCTTTATCACGCAGATCGCTGCGCAGGCTGTCGATATTCTGTTCCTGCAGCTTGCCAAGCGCGGTATCCATATCCACTTCCATCAGGAAGTGAACGCCGCCACGCAGGTCAAGACCGAGTTTCATTGGCTCTGCTTTCATCGCAGCCAGCCAACGCGGGGTTGCAGGGGCAAGGTTAAGCGCCACGACGTATTTGTCACCCAGCACGCCCATCAGCGCTTCGCGAGCGCGGAGCTGCGTGTCGGTGGTGTCGAAGCGAGCAAGAATTGCACCCTCTTCCAGAGCCACAGACTTAGCGGTAATTTTTTCTTCTTGTAACGTTTTCTGGACCTGGATCAGCGTTTGCTCACTGGCGGCGACACCGCGCGCGCCAGTGATTTGAACAGCCGGATCCTCACCATACAGGTTGGGAAGCGCGTACAGCAGGCCGACGAGAATCACGACGACCAGCATGATGTACTTCCACAAAGGATAACGGTTTAACACGGCAGTTCCCTTTGGGAAAAGTTGGGATTACAGCGCCTTCATGGTGCCTTTCGGCAGAACGGCAGCTACGAAGTCACGTTTGATGACCACTTCAGTGGTGTCGTTCAGGGCGATAGCAATGTAGCCGTTTTCAGCCACTTTGGTTACGCGACCGACCAGACCACCGTTAGTCAGTACTTCATCGCCTTTCGCAATGGAGTTCATCAGGTTTTTGTGCTCTTTGGTGCGCTTCTGCTGTGGACGCAGGATCATGAAGTAGAAGATCAGACCGAACACAACCAGCATCAGAATCAGAGACATCGGGCTGCCCTGCGCTGGAGCACCTGTTGCCGCTACCGCATCAGAAATAAAAAAGCTCATTCAAATTCCCTCATTATTAAAATTAATCAACGTTCAACGGTGGAACATCCCGCCCCTGACGTTGGTAGAAATCGGTCACGAAGCTCTCTAATTTACCCTCTTCGATAGCCTTACGTAAACCAGCCATTAAGCGCTGATAATAACGAAGATTATGAATGGTATTGAGACGCGCGCCCAAAATCTCGTTACAACGATCGAGATGATGCAGATACGCGCGAGAATAATTGCGACAGGTATAGCAATCGCACTCGGAATCGAGCGGGCTGGTGTCACTCTTATGCTTCGCGTTACGGATTTTCACCACGCCATCGGTAACGAACAAGTGGCCGTTACGCGCGTTGCGGGTTGGCATGACGCAGTCAAACATATCAATGCCGCGGCGTACGCCTTCAACCAGATCTTCTGGTTTACCCACGCCCATCAGGTATCGTGGTTTATCCGCCGGGATTTGCGGGCAGACATGCTCCAGAATACGGTGCATGTCTTCCTTCGGCTCACCCACAGCCAAACCGCCGACAGCGTAGCCATCAAAACCTATCTCTACCAGACCTTTAACAGAGATATCGCGTAAATCTTCGTAAACGCTGCCCTGGATAATGCCGAACAGCGCATTTTTGTTCTGCAGAGAGTCAAAACGGTCACGGCTACGCTTCGCCCAGCGCAGGGACATCTCCATAGAGCGTTTTGCGTAGTCCCAGTCCGCCGGGTACGGCGTACATTCGTCGAAGATCATCACAATGTCAGAGCCGAGATCGTACTGAATCTCCATCGACTTTTCGGGATCGAGGAAAATCGGATCGCCGTTGATCGGGTTACGGAAGTGTACGCCCTGCTCGGTGATCTTGCGGATATCGCCCAGGCTGAAGACCTGGAAGCCACCGGAATCGGTCAGGATGGGGCCTTTCCACTGCATGAAATCGTGCAGATCGCCGTGGAGTTTCATGATCTCCTGACCCGGACGCAGCCACAGGTGGAAGGTGTTGCCGAGGATAATCTGTGCGCCAGTGGCTTCTACTTCTTCCGGCGTCATCCCTTTTACGGTGCCGTACGTGCCCACAGGCATAAACGCGGGGGTTTCCACCACGCCGCGATCAAACACCAGGCGACCGCGACGCGCGCGACCGTCGGTGGTATCGAGTTCAAATTTCATTTTTTCTCCGACGTCAGAAAAACAGTCCAACGTTGTAAAACGGTGCCGCGGACTTATTCCCCGACACGCTCATTCAAAGCCAGCGGATTGTACGTGATAAACATCGCGTCCCCGTAGCTAAAAAAGCGATATTTTTGTTCTACCGCAGACTTGTAGGCATTCATCGTATGCTGATAGCCCGCGAACGCGGAAACCAGCATAATCAGCGTCGATTCAGGCAGATGGAAGTTGGTTACCAGCGCGTCAATCACTTTGTACTGGTAGCCCGGGTAGATAAAGATCTGCGTATCGCCAAAGAACGGCTCGATAAGATCGTTTTTCGCTGCCTGCGCGGCGCTCTCCAGCGAGCGCACAGACGTCGTCCCGACCGCCACGACGCGGCTACCGCGCGCTTTCGCCGCCAGCACCGCGTCCACCACATCCTGAGGCACTTCAGCATACTCAGAGTGCATAATGTGGTCTTCAATGCTGTCCACGCGCACCGGCTGGAAGGTCCCCGCGCCGACGTGCAGCGTCACGAACGCCATCTCCACGCCCTTCGCACGCAGTTTCTCGAGAAGCGGCTCATCAAAATGCAGGCCTGCGGTCGGCGCAGCGACGGCACCCGGTTTCTGGCTGTAGACGGTCTGGTACAGCTCGCGGTCGGCCTCTTCGTCCGGACGCTCAATATATGGCGGCAGCGGCATGTGACCGATGGCGTTCAGGATATCGAGCACCGTGCGCTCGTCGTCAAACGCCACCTCGAACAGCGCGTCGTGGCGCGCGGTCATAGTCGCCTTGATGCTCTCATCATCGCCCAGCAGCAGCTCCGCGCCCGGCTTCGGCGCCTTAGAAGCGCGAATATGTGCCAGAATACGTTTATCATCGAGCATACGTTCGACCAGCACTTCAATCTTACCGCCGCTGGCTTTACGGCCAAACAGGCGCGCCGGGATCACGCGGGTATTGTTAAAGACCAGCAGATCGCCAGGGTTGAGCTTGTCGAGCAAATCGGTGAAAGTACCGTGCGTCAGCTCGCCCGTTGGCCCATCCAGTGACAGTAAGCGACAGCTGCTGCGCTCAGGCATGGGATAGTGAGCAATCAGGGATTCAGGTAGTTCAAAGGAGAAATCGGCGACGCGCATGACGTATACTCGTGACTTAAAAACAGGCGGCATAGTCTAGTGCTCACACCCTTTTGCTGCAACAACTAGCCGCCCCCGGACAAATAAAACGCATGAATTTTCTCGCTCACCTGCATCTCGCGCACCTTGCTGACAGCTCCCTCTCGGGCAATTTGCTGGCCGATTTCGTACGCGGTAATCCCGCAGAAGACTACTCCCCTGAGGTTGTCGACGGGATTTTTATGCACCGCCGCATCGACGTGCTGACGGATAAACTGCCGGAAGTGACGGAAGCCAAAGCCTGGTTCCGCCCGGAAACGCGCCGCGTTGCCCCGATCACGCTCGACGTGATGTGGGATCACTTCCTGTCGCGCCACTGGGAACAGCTGTCACCGGAGATGCCGCTGCCGGCGTTTGTGCGCTATGCCCACCAGCAGGTGTCGATTATTCTGCCCGACTCGCCGCCGCGCTTTGTGAATCTGAATAACTACCTGTGGTCGGAACGCTGGCTGGAGCGCTATCGCGAGATGGACTTCATCCAGAACGTGTTGAATGGGATGGCGAGCCGTCGCCCGCGGCTGGATGCGCTGCGGGATTCCTGGTATGACCTGGATGAACATTACGATGCGCTGGAGACCCGATTCTGGCAGTTTTACCCGCGCATGATGGCGCAGGCGAAAAACAAACAACTTTAATGGAGATTGGATTGATAGGTAAAAGCTGGCGGAACGATTGTCACCACCTCTTTGTCTTATCCATGAACACTCTCTATACTGGCTCGCGTTGCGTTCCAAATAACCTTAGTATCTACAGGAGAATCATATGGTTCTGGTAACTCGTCCGGCTCCGGATTTTACAGCTGCAGCAGTTCTGGGCAACGGTGAAATCGTTGAAAACTTCAACTTCAAACAGCACACCAACGGTAAAGCGACCGTTCTGTTCTTCTGGCCAATGGACTTCACTTTCGTTTGCCCGTCTGAGCTGATCGCTTTCGACAAACGTTATGAAGAATTCCAGAAGCGTGGCGTGGAAGTTGTTGGCGTCTCCTTCGACTCTGAATTTGTACACAACGCATGGCGTAACACCCCTGTCGACAAAGGCGGCATCGGTGCGGTGAAATACGCAATGGTTGCGGACATCAAACGCGAAATCCAGCAGGCTTACGGTATCGAACATCCGGACGCTGGCGTTGCGCTGCGCGGTTCCTTCCTGATCGACGCAAACGGCATCGTTCGTCACCAGGTTGTGAACGATCTGCCGCTGGGTCGTAACATCGACGAAATGCTGCGTATGGTTGACGCGCTGCAGTTCCACGAAGAGCACGGCGAAGTGTGCCCGGCTCAGTGGGAAAAAGGTAAAGAAGGCATGAACGCGTCTCCAGACGGCGTGGCTAAATACCTGTCTGAGAACGTATCCAGCCTGTAATCGGCACGGTTTACGAAAAAGGCCCGCTTATGCGGGCCTTTTTTTATGCCTTACGCTGCGTCTCTCGCCAGATGCGCCAGGCCATGCCCGCCAGCAGGATCACGCCCGCAATCAGCACGCCCCACACCAGCAGGGTGTTCATCCTGCTCTCTCGCTCGGCCGCAGAGGTGGCGGTCAGACGCCCTTCGCCGCCTAACGCAACATTATCCACAATGTCGGCCTGCGGCAGGTTCGCCATAGCATAGGTCTTGCGCAGGTCGGCTGGGATCAGCATGCCGGGCTCCACGCTGGCAGGCTTTGCGGCACCGTTGCCCCAGGCGAGCACATACGGCGCTTTCCCCTGGGCGTTGAACACCAGATCGTAGCGGTCACGATGTCCCGTGACGCTCGGCAGGTATTCTGGCAGACGCGCATTCAGCGTCGTGATTTTCACTGCCTGCACCAGGCCCCCGTTAAGCGAAACCGGTGGCGACGTTTTTCCCTCAAGACGGTAAAGGACCTCTTTTTTCAGGGGGTGCCATGCGTCTTTTTCCGTACTGCGCCACGCGATCTCCACGGGAAGGACACCATCACCGTTCAGCGAGATGCTGACAGCACTCAGCGGCTGTGGGCGCGCCCAGCGCCACTGCGCTTCGCTTGTCGATAGCTGCTCCCCTTCCCCCTCAAGCTCGACCGCTTCCGGGGTCGCCTGGGCAGGTGCGATGATTGCGTTAACGCCGGTCAAGGTTATCCCCTGGCTCTGCGCGTTCAGCACCACCATGAGATAGCGATTCGCATCGGGAGATAAAACCGTATCGGTATCGATCCGATCGAGCTTAAGACGATCCTGGCCGCTGACGGCGTCAAGTAATGGCATATCCTCGCGCAGGGTATACCAGCGCTTAAGATCCTCGCTGTAATAGACCGACGCCGTTCCCTGCCACGGCGTCTGAGGAGAATTCCAGAGCAGCTGCAGCTGGGATATGGCCATCTCCCCCGTAGCCTGCTCCGGCAGGGTCAGCAGATAATGTTGCCCGGCTGCAGCAGCTTTTTGCCCCTCCAGCACAATCTCAACGCCGTTTCCGGAGCGGAGCAGGATCTTATCGCTATCACCGGATCCTTGTGAAGCCGCAAGCGGCGAGGCATCCAGCGGGAAGAGGCGCAGCGCCGTGGATTGCACTGACGCCTGCGGACGCGTCGCGCTGACCAGGCTGAAGGGAACCGGCTCGCCCGACTGGTTAAAGACGCGGACATCATGCAGATCTGGCGACGTGCTTTGCTCATAGACGGCGAGCGGCAGCATCACCCGATACCACTGGGAAGGAACAGACGTATCAAGTGAAAGACCAAAAGCATAGTCCCGGGGCGATTCCGTTTGTCCCTCGTCGCAAAACGCCGGGCCGGAAAGCGCCAGCAGCGCGGTACACGCTACCGCTTTCATCCATTTCATTTTTCATCTCCTGTTTTGGGCGGTAGCGGTGAGAAATACCCCACAATCAGAACCAGTATCGCCACGCCGATAAACGCTACCGCACGCGACAAACCGCCTCCGCCCGCGCTGTCCACCAGCATCAGTTTAACCATTACCACACCCAGCAACGCGGCACCGCAGAGCCACTCCTGCCGGGAAGCCCGACGGGTGGCATGGATCATGACCACCAGCGCGCTCAGCATCCAGAACAGGGCAAAACTGGTCTGGATAAGCCGCGAATCCCACAGCGATGCCATATTCCAGGCCACGTCGCCGTACCAGGCCAGGGCGCGCATCAGCGCACCGTTAAGCCACCAGAAGCCAAACGCCATGAGCGCGACGGCAGGCCACGGGCGCGCTTGCGCAAGCCACGCCGGGTAGTAACGATCCACCGCCCGATAAAAGACGACCAGCCCCAGCAACGCGAACGCAGCACCTTCCTCAAGCGGGTTCACCAGCGGCAGCCAGGTCTGACGATAGACCACGCCGTCCTGGAAATTGGTCACCACCAGCAATACCAGCATCGCCACGACTACAGGAATCGGTGCCAGGCAGGCGTAGAGCGCAGGCCACTCCCGGAATGGCCACACGCGACGCCGTACCGCAGCAGAGAGCGCCATAATCACCCCGCCGCCTGCGGCCATCGCTAAACCGCTACCCCAGGCCGCCATGCCCCAGGGCAGAGACCGGGCAAACCAGTAAAGCTCGGCGGCCAGCGCCAGTAAAATCATCCAGAAGAGCGACAAATGCAGCCCCATTGCGATGCGTGGCAGGAGTCTTTCACCGTCGCGCCGCAGCAGTACCAGCGCGGCAGGAAGCGCAACGCACCAGGCCAGATTTGACCAGCCGGCGGAGACGATCTGCTGGTGCCAGAGTTGATAGCCCACCATCAGCAGCATAACCGGCCACAGCAGCCATTTGCTGGCGTCCAGCTCTCGCCACGCCAGACGAGCGGCCACCTGCCGCCAGCCCCAGACCGACGCCGCCGTCAGCGCCAGCACGCCCGCCAGAATCGGTAATTCCTGCGTCAGCGCCAGCCGCGCTGCGCCCAATAGCGCCACGAGCCAGAACAGCAGCCCGCCAGCCAGCAGCGCCCAGCTGACCGGCAGGAAGAGAGTCCGCCACAGCCAGCCAGCCGCCAGCCAGCAAAGGCTGAGGATGGCGAAGATCAGCAGCAGACTCAGCGACGTAACGCCGTTCGTTTGTGCCCACAGCGCGCTGCCGAGCGCCAGCACCAGCAGCGCCGTCCCGCTATAGCTCATGCGACGCTGGTGCTGCTGCACGCCCAGCCAGAGGATACCCAGCCCTTCCAGCGCCCAGGCCATCGCCGTCCAGCGCGCTGACAGCGCCAGCGGAATCGCGAGCGTCGCGAACCCGCCGCCGATGGCCAGCGCCGCCATGACCAGCGGTCGTCCGAGGGAGGGATAGAGCCGCAGCGCAAGGAACGCGAGGGTAAGATAAAATGCGCCGTATCCCAGCGCACTCAGGGCCGGGCCATATTCCCAGTGCCGGGTCATGCCGTACTGCATCCCAAAACCGATCAGCGGCGGGGCAAACAGCAGCACGCCGTCAATAATCTGCTTCCCTTTCTCCTGCGCCCGCAGCGACAGCGCCACGCTCAGGACGCCGAATATCAGCGTATTGGCAATCAGGAACAGCTGGCAGACCCAATAGTCTTCAGGCTGGTAGTCATTCAGCCCCCACATGCCGCCCACGCCGAACGTGAACAGCAGCCCGAGCAGGTTCAGCTCGCGCCAGTGCTGCCAGATGCTGATAGCGAGAATGCCGATAGACAGCAGAAGATAGAAAGAGAACAGCGCGACAAAACTGCCGCCCCCGGTAGACAAAAGCAGCGGCGCAAGATAGCCGCCGAGGCTCGCCAGCATGGCAAGGCTCAGTGCCTTCTGCAGCACCGCCAGCCCGACGCTCGCCGCGCAAATCACCACCAGCAGCGCAAAGGACAGCGTCATCGGCAACATTTGCCAGAGCCGGAAAGCGCCAAACACCGTCAGGTAGAGCACGCCGGTCGCCCCGCCCTGGAGGATTAGCGCATAGACGCGCTGCCTGTGCCGCAGTCGCCACCCAACCGCCAGCAGAACGATGGCAAACAGCGCCGTTGCTACGAGGCGCAGCTCAAGCGGGAACAGGGAATGTTCCACGGTATAGCGCAGCAGGAATGAAAGACCAAGGAAAAGCAGCAGGATCCCAAGCTTCGCCAGCGGGTTACCCTGCATAAACCAGCGTACCAGCGACGTCAGGATGCCGCCAAAGGCAGAAGGCTGTTTTGCCGCAGGCGCCGGGGCCGGGGTAGGTTCTGCCACGGCAGCGGGAGTATCGGGGCGCCAGGTGTCGACAGGCGCGGGAGCGTCCTCAACCACCGGCGCGGTCACAGGCGACGGCGCCGTGGTCTGCACCGGCTCCGGCGCGTCCTCAGGCACGCCGCGCTGCTCAAGCGCCTCAATGCGCTGGCGCAGCCGGGCAATCTCCTGTCGCGCCGCCGTACTTCGATTAAAGCCTATAACCGCAAGCACGGGTGCCACCACCAGCGCAAATACCAGGAACAAACAGCCAAGGATGTAAAGCTCGTCCATGTTTCCACCTTCACCGTAAACGATCCGTTAAGATTGACACAAATAGTTGCATTTGCGCCATCTTAAAAGGTGGAAACATTAACAGGTCTTAGCTGCCGGACCAGATCGTTGCGGATACCGCAGGCAGCGCCAGCACGCCGTCCTGTATCGTCGCCTTGCCCTCTTTATTCTTCCACGTCGCTACCTTCAGCAGCGGTGAATCATCCAGCACCACTTCGCAGGCCTCGCCCCGGTTGATGGCCACCAGCACGCGCTGCTGGTTATAGACGCGAGCAAATACCACCACGTTATCGTGGGCGTACACCACCTGACAGCCGCCGTAGCGCAGGGCGAGACTCTGCTTACGCAGCTTTGCCAGCCGCTGATACAGGCTGAACAGCACCTTGTCCTGTTTCGCTGGCTCCCACGGGAAGGTTTTGCGGCAGAACGGATCGTTATTGCCGTCCAGCCCCACCTCGTCTCCGTAGTAGATGCACGGTACGCCCGGCCAGGTGAAGAGCCAGGTCACCGCCAGCGGCAGACGCGCGACATCCTTGCCCAGCAGGGATTTAAAGCGCGCGGTATCGTGGCTATCGAGCTGGTTAAACATCCGCAGCTGCTGCTGATGCGACAGGCCGGCACGGTAGTTCTCCATCCACGCCATGCAGGTTTCAGCGTCGATATGATTCGGATCGTAGGAGATATCGGTGTTAGCGAGGAATCCCCACAGCGGGAAGGTAAAGCCGCGATAGTTCATCGCCGCATCTTCCGCATCGTTCTGCAGCCACTGGCGCGCGTCGCCAAAGTGCTCGCCAAAGACGAACGCCTCCGGCTGGGCTACTTTTGCCGAGCGCGTAATCCCGGCGACGTGCTGAAGGTTATTCCGCGCCCCGCCCGCTTCGCCGAGCATATGCACCACGTCCAGGCGCCAGCCGTCCATATTCCACGGCGCCTTCAGCCAGTGACGCACGATGCTGTCTTCCCCGCCGTAAATCTCGTTCACAAGCGTTGGCGACTGGAAATCCAGCTTCGGCAGGCTCGGGTAGCCCAGCCAGTCCAGCGCACGGCCCTCCTCGTTAAAGCTGTACCAGTCGCGCTGCGGCGAATCCGGGTTATGACATGCCCCGCCCATCGACTGATTATGACGGTCAAACCAGGAGTGTGAATCTCCGCTGTGGTTGAACACGCCGTCAAGAATGAGGCGCATGCCTTCGTTTTGGGTGTTCTTACGCAGGCGCAGCAGCGCCTCGTCACCGCCAAACTGCGGGTCAACGTGGCGATAATCTTCGGTATCGTATTTGTGTACGCTCGGGGCCTTAAACACCGGGTTGAGATACAGCGCCGTCACGCCCAGTTTTTTCAGGTACGGCAGCTTTTCGCTGATTCCGTCGAGATCGCCGCCGTAAAACGTCGATCCGCCCGCCTGCGCGGTTAATGGCTCGTCCCACGCTTTCAGGATAATGTCATGGCCCGCCGCATGGTGGTGATAGACCTTATCCTGGTCGGCAGTGCGTTTTTCGCTGCGCGCAAAACGGTCCGGGAAAATCTGGTAAAAGACCTGGTCGTTAACCCACTGCGGGCCGTTATCCGGATAATCGACTGCAAACTGCTCCAGCCGTGCGGGCGGGAAACGGCTAAACCCCTGCGGGGTAAACCACAGCTGGCGGTTATTCCACAGCAGTTTGAAGCTGTAGCGGCGGCGCGGCTGTCCGCTACGCAGGTCGATATTCGCCCGCCAGGCGGTGATCCCCGGCTGCGGCTGGCTGCGCAGCTTGTGCATTTTCAGCCCGGTCTCTTCGTTATCGATTTCGGCGCGGAGCGTCACGCGTTCAGGCTGATTTTCCCCCGCCAGCCAGAGCGTAATCACAAGGTTGTCTTTGTTTTGCTTAACAAATGGGGCAACCGGAAGGTGCCAGGCGTTTAACATCACGAATCCCCTTTGATGAAATTGACGTCACCTTGCCACAGGGTGGTTAAGGATAGCTCATCACGATCGGGATTATTGGGGGAGGAGAAAGGAGGAGGAGGCATCAGTGCGGCCTGATGCCCTCCCCCCAACCCTCTCCCACAGGGAGAGGGAGAAAAAAGATTACTGCGCTTCTGCCAGCTGACGATCGCGGCGGCATTTAAACACCCAGCCCACCAGCAGCAGGACGATCCACGCGCAGCCCACGTACAGGGAAATGCGGGTATCCGGATGGTAGCCAATCAGGCCAATGATAAACACCAGGAAGATCAGCCCGACGACGGTCGTCACAACGCCGCCCGGTACTTTGAACTTCAGCGCTTTCGCCTCATCCGGCGACAGGCGACGGCGGAAGGCAATCTGCGACAGCAGGATCATGATCCACACCCACACCGTCGCGAAGGTCGCGAGCGATGCAATCACCAGGAAGACGTTCTCCGGCATGATGTAGTTCAGGTAAACCGAGAACAGCAGTGCCACGGTCATCACCACAACGGTCACCCACGGCGTGCCGCGGCGTGAGGTTTTGGCGAACACCTTCGGCGCACTGCCCTGCTCCGCCATGCCGTGCAGCATACGGCCCACGCCAAAGACGTCACTGTTGATCGCGGAGAGCGACGCGGTCAGCACCACAAAGTTCAGAATGCTGGCGGCAAACGCAATCCCCATGTGCTGGAAGGTCAGAACAAACGGGCTACCGTTGGTGCCCACCTGGTTCCACGGGTAAATGGACATGATCACGAACAGGGTGCCCACATAGAACACCAGAATACGCATTGGCACCGAGTTGATCGCGCGCGGAATGGACTTCTCCGGGTCTTTCGCTTCCCCGGCGGTAATACCGATAATCTCGATACCGCCGTAGGCGAACATGACCATCTGGAGCGACATGACCATGCCGAGCCAGCCGTTGCTGAAGAAGCCGCCGTTGCTCCAGAGGTTATGGATGCCGGTCGGCTGCCCGCCGTTGCCGATTCCCCAGATGATGATGCCAAAACCGGCCACAATCATGATGATGATGGTGGCAACCTTGAAGAAGGAGAACCAGAACTCCAGCTCGCCGAACACCTTCACGCTCATCAGGTTGACGGCGCAGATGATCAGCACCACGCTCAGCACCCATATCCAGTGCGGCACCGCCGGGAACCAGACGCCCATATAGATGCCAAACGCCGTCACGTCGGCAATCGCCACGATCAGGATTTCAAAGCAGTAGGTCCAGCCGGTGATAAACCCGGCCAGCGGGCCGAGGTTTTCCTGCGCGTAGCGGGAGAATGAGCTGGCAGACGGGTTGTGAACCGACATTTCGCCGAGGGCACGCATGATGATATACGCCGCCACGCCGCCGATGATGTACGCCAGCAGCACGCTGGGACCGGCCATTTTGATGGCATCTGCCGAGCCATAAAAAAGACCGGTGCCGATAGCAGAGCCCAGCGCCATAAAGCGGATGTGGCGCGTGCTCAATCCACGTTTAAGTTTGTTAGTGCTTTCCATTTAAATCTTGCCATTCAACACGAAAAAAACAAAAAACCACGGGGCCTTAAGCCCCGTGGTTAAACAGTTTGTTGCCGTTGATTAATGGGCGTTCGATGCGACCTGACGCCCTGCAGCACGGTCCCAGATAATGGCCAGAACCAGTGCAACAACGGTAGGCATCAACCAGGCCAGACCCTGCTCGGACAGCGGCAGACGCTGTGTCCATGCCGGCAGTATGTGCGCGAAAGCTGATGCTTTAATCCCGTCAAGGATACCAAAAATCAGGCTGATAAACATGGCTGGCGCAATAATTCGTGAAGAGTTGTTCCACCACGGGCGAGTAAAGCTCAACACCACCAGCACGATGCACGGCGGATAAATCGCCGTCAGCACCGGAATAGAGACCTGAATCAGGTGGCTCAGACCGAGGTTTGACACCGCCATAGAGAAGATGCCGAGGATAAACACCAGGGTGCGGTAAGAGAGCGGCAGATACTGTGCAAAGAACTCTGCGCAGGCGCAGGTCAGGCCAACCGCGGTGACCAGACAGGCCAGGAAGATGAGTGCCGCCAGCAGCATACTGCCCGCACCGCCGAAGGTGTGCTGAACGTAGGCGTGCAGGATAGCCGCACCGTTGGCGTTCTGATCGACCAGCATGGCGCTGTCGGAGCCCAGACGGAACAGCGCCAGATACAGCAGCGTCAGACCCACACCGGCCATCAGGCCAGCCCAGATGGTATAGCGGGTCAGCAGGCGCGCTTCGGTCACACCGCGGGAACGCGCGGCGTTAACGATAACGATACCAAACACCATGGCGCCCAGCGTATCCATCGTCAGGTAGCCGTTCACAAAGCCGTTAGAGAACGCGGCGTTTTTATAGGCATCCATCGCATCGCTAATCGGGCCCGCTGGCCAGACGATGGCCGCTACCGCCAGAACAATCAGCGCCACAATTTTCAGCGGAGCCAGGAAGTTACCCACGGTATCCAGCAGTTTGCCCGGATAGAGGGAAACCAGAATCACGATCGCGAAATAGATCAGGCTGTAGATAAACAGCGGCATCGCGCCGTCACCGGTCAGGGGAGCAATACCCACTTCGAAGGACACGGTGGCCGTACGCGGGGTCGCAAACAGCGGGCCCACGGCCAGATAGCAGACGGTTGCCAGCAGAACGCCCGCCACTTTACCAATCGGGGTGCTAAGGCTATCCACACCGCCACCGACTTTCGCCAGCGCGACGACGGTGAGAACCGGCAGACCCACGGCAGTAATCAGGAAACCAAACGCGGCGGTCCAGACGTGTTCACCCGCCTGTAGGCCAACCATTGGAGGGAAAATGATGTTGCCTGCGCCAACGAACAGCGCAAATGTCATAAAGCCCAGCGCGATGATGTCACGCGATTTTAAGTGATGGGTCATAAAACCTTACTGCCTGTGGATGTGGTGTTGAAAACATTGAGATTTTCGATATCCCTGACGGGACGATACAGCCGAAAATTTGCTCAATTTCAGCGGGAAATGCTCCCGTCCTGGCGTGGAGAAGAATAGTTTTTCGATTTACCACGCAAATACAGTCGGTCTGACAGTATCTGGGGCGCAATTTAAACGCTTATAACGTTTAAAGGCAAGGTGGGATCGCAAAACCAGAACAATATGCCAGCATGAAAATACACGTTAGAATAATACGCTGTTTATAAGAAAAACCCATGGCTAATCATGCGAACAAAAAACAGACAGCCGTATAAAATTCATCCGCGTTTCGCTTGACTGCAAAGCAAACGGGCCAGCGATGGCTGACCCGTGGAAAGGTAAAATGACACGCCCGCCGTCAGGCGATCTTTTTGGCAATTAATCGTTCCGGGATAACGAAGCTGAAGCGGGTTCCTTTACCCAGGGTACTCTGAATATCGAGACGGCTTTCATGGTGGTTGACAGCGTGTTTCACAATCGCCAGCCCGAGGCCGCTTCCGCCCGTCTGCCGCGATCGCGCTTTATCCACACGGTAGAAGCGCTCGGTCAGACGCGGAATATGCTCCGGCGCAATCCCCGGCCCGTTGTCCTCCACGCTAAACTCGGCCCCCGTTGGGGTATGGTGCCAGCGCACCACGATATCCGTCCCCTCCGGCGTATGATTCACCGCGTTATACACCAGGTTGGAAATGGCGCTGCGCAGCTCATCTTCGCTGCCCAGCACCTTCAGCGTATTGTCGACCTCAAAGGTCAGGTGATGCTTTTTGTGGCTTAACGTCTGCGCTTCACGCTCCACGACCCGCAGCATCATCGGGACATCAATGGTGTCATTTAGCGCCAGCGTTGGCGCCGCTTCAATCTTCGAGAGCGTCAGCAGCTGCTTCACCAGGCCTTCCATCCGGTGCGTTTGCTCGCGCATGGTGTGCAGCGCTTTTTCACGCGGCGCACCTTCCAGCGTTTGCTCCTGCATCATCTCCAGGTAGCCCTGCAGCACGGTCAGCGGGGTTCGCAGTTCGTGGCTGACGTTGGCGAAGAAGTTACGACGCGCCCCTTCCAGCTGGTGCATCTGGGTGACATCGCGCGCCACCATCAACCACTGCTTATCGCTGTAGGGCATCACGCGGATCTCCAGATGGCGACCGTTATTGAGCTTGAGATTGTGCGGACGGGTGAAATCACGCTTTTTCAGGTACAGCGTGAACTCGGGATAACGCAGAAGGTTGAGGATATTCTGTCCATTGTCATCCGGCCAGCGCAGGCCCAGCAGCTGTTGAGCCAGGCCGTTACACCAGAAGATCGTCCCTTCTTCGGTCGTCAGAATCACGGCATCCGGCAGCGACTCTGCACCGCTGCGGAAACGCTTAATCAGGCTTCCCAGCTCGCGGCGACGCTTTTTATTACGCATCTGCATCTGATGCAGACCGTACAGCAGCGGCTCCCAGCTGCCGCTTCCCGGCGGCGGCGTCATACTTCGGTCAACCCACAGCCACCAGGAGAGGCGCAGCAGGTTCCAGAAATGCCAGATCAGCAGCCCGGTGACCGACGCCAGCAGAAACCACGGCAGGTGTCCAAGAAAGGCCCCAAGAAGGAAGGCCGGAATACAGCATAAGATCAGTTCAAAGACGAGCCTTTTCCATGACAGACGTTCCAGCACGCGTCACACTCCTGTCATTGTTCAGAAACGGGTAGAAAAACGATAACCCGTGCCGCGGACCGTCTGCACCATGCGATCGTGGCCGCTCAGTTCCAGTGCTTTTCGCAGGCGGCGAATATGTACGTCAACCGTCCGGTCTTCGACATACACGTTAGTTCCCCAGACGTTATTCAGCAACTGCTCGCGGCTGTACACGCGTTCCGGGTGGGTCATAAAGAAGTGCAGGAGTTTAAATTCGGTAGGCCCCATGTCGAGGGGATTTTCACCAGTCATCACGCGGTGTGAGGTGGGATCAAGGCTCAGCCCCTGCATCTCAATCACCTCTTCCACCGCCATTGGCGAAATACGGCGCATCACGGCTTTAATGCGGGCGACCAGCTCTTTTGGGGAGAACGGTTTGGTAATGTAATCGTCCGCACCGGTCTCAAGACCGCGCACGCGATCCTCTTCTTCTCCGCGCGCCGTGAGCATCACAACCGGGATGTCGCGGGTCAGCGCTTCACGCTTCAGGTGTTTGATAAACTGCAGTCCGGAGCCGCCAGGCAACATCCAGTCCAGCAGAATCAGATCGGGCCAGGGTTCATTCAGCTGGTTCACTGCGCTGTCATAATCTTCCGCTTCAACCGGCTGGAAACCGTTTTGCTCGAGCACGAAGCACACCATTTCACGAATTGGAGCTTCATCTTCTACGACCAGAATACGTCTCGCCATACTTTGCCCTGTCTTATCTTATTTAAGTTACAAGTTTGTAATTCGGCGCCATTATGCGTCAGATTTATGACAGATTTATGAAAAACAGTACCACGATAACGGGCAAACCGTTGTTTTATTACAGCGGTTATTTTCCCTTCTCTGAACGTTTATAATCCTGCTTTCTCTTTTTTGCCACGGATCAGCTATGCGCATACTTCACACCTCGGACTGGCATCTGGGTCAAAATTTTTACAGCAAAAGCCGTGCGGCTGAACATGAAGCGTTCCTGAACTGGCTGCTGGAAACGGCCCGGACGCACGAGGTGGACGCGATTATTGTGGCAGGTGACATCTTTGATACCGGCTCTCCCCCCAGCTATGCGCGTGAACTGTATAACCGCTTCGTGGTGAATCTGCAGCAAACCGGCTGTCACCTGGTGATTGTCGCCGGCAACCATGATTCCGTCGCGACGCTCAATGAATCCCGCGATATCCTGGCATTTCTCAATACCACCGTGGTCGCCAGCGCCGGGCACGCCCCACAGATCCTGAAAAAACGCGACGGGTCGCCGGGGGCTGTGCTGTGTCCGATACCGTTTTTACGTCCGCGGGACATCGTGCAAAGCCAGGCGGGGCTGTCGGGTGCAGAAAAGCAGCAACATCTCTTACAGGCCATCACCGACTATTACCACCAGCAGCACGCCGAAGCCTGTGCCCTGCGGGGTGACCAGTCTATTCCGGTGATTGCAACCGGGCATCTCACCACCGTCGGGGCCAGTAAAAGTGACGCCGTGCGTGACATCTATATCGGCACGCTGGATGCCTTTCCGGCGCAGAACTTCCCGCCAGCCGACTACATTGCGCTCGGGCATATCCACCGCGCGCAGGTTATTGGCGGCAGTGAGCACATCCGCTACTGCGGCTCCCCCATTTCGCTCAGCTTTGACGAAACGGGCAAAGCCAAATCCGTGCATCTGGTGAGCTTCAGCGAGGGAAAACTCCGCGCCGTCGAGACGCTGGAAGTACCGGTCACCCAGCCGCTGGCGGTGCTGAAAGGCGATCTCGATGCCATCACCGCCCAGCTGGAACAGTGGCGCGGTGCTGAACAAGCTCCCCCCGTCTGGCTGGATATCGAAATCACCACCGATGACTACCTGCACGATATGCAGCGCAAAATCCAGGCGCTGACGGAGGATTTGCCCGTCGAAGTCTTACTGGTCCGCCGCAGCCGCGAGCAGCGCGAGAAAATTCTGTTAAGCGCTCAACGTGAAACGCTCAGTGAACTGCGGGTTGAAGAGGTGTTTGAACGCAGGCTCTCGCAGGAAGAGATTGACGACGCGAAGCGCGCAAGACTCAGCGAACTGTTCAGCCATACCCTGCATGCGCTCAATGATGAGGAAGAAAACGCATGAAAATTTTGAGCCTGCGCCTGAAAAATCTCAACTCACTCAAGGGCGAGTGGAAAATTGACTTTACCGCGGAGCCGTTTGCCAGCAACGGGCTGTTTGCCATCACCGGCGCGACCGGAGCAGGAAAAACTACCCTACTCGACGCCATCTGTCTGGCGCTTTATCACGAAACGCCGCGACTGCAGAAGGTCTCTCAGGCGCAAAACGATCTTATGACGCGCGACACCGCCGAATGCCTGGCAGAAGTGGAGTTCGAGGTAAAAGGCACCGCCTATCGCGCCTTCTGGAGCCAGAACCGGGCGCGCAACCAGCCGGACGGGAACCTGCAGGCGCCGCGCGTGGAGCTGGCGCGCTGTGAAGATGGCAAAATCCTGGCCGACAAAGTGTCGGATAAGCTGGAGCAAACCGCCGCGCTTACCGGGCTGGACTACGGGCGCTTTACCCGCTCGATGCTGCTCTCACAGGGGCAGTTTGCCGCCTTCCTTAATGCCAAACCGAGCGATCGTGCCGAGCTGCTGGAAGAGCTGACCGGCACCGAGATCTACGGCCAGATTTCCGCCATGGTGTTTGAAAAACATAAAGCCGCCCGCAGCGTGCTTGAAAAGTGCGAGGCGCAGGCGGCGGGCGTCGTGCTGTTGAGCGAAGAGCAACAGCAGCAGTTACAGCAAAGTTTGCAGGCACTTACTGACGAAGAGAAAACCCTGCTGGTTCAGCAGCAAAGCCAGCAGAAAGATTTTCAGTGGCTTACGCGTCATGATGAGCTCGTGCGCGAGCAACAGCGCGTCACCGCGACGCAGCAGCAGGCGCAACAGGCGCTGACGAACGCTGCGCCAGAGCTGGCAAAGCTCCAGCTTGCTCTGCCCGCCGCCCAGCTTCGACCACTCTGGGAACATCAGCAGGAGCAAACCGCGCGTCTGGCACAGACACAGCAGCGAATTATCGAAGTAAATACTCGCTTACAAGCCAGAACCGCGCTGCGCTCACGTATCCGCAATACCGCCCTGCGTAACCACGAGCAGCTTCAGACCGAACTGACGGCGCTGGCGCAGTGGCTGGCGGAGCACGAGCGCTATCGGCTGCTGGGCCAGGAGATTGCCGGCTGGCGCGCCCAGTTCTCGCAGCTTAACCGCGATAAAACGCAGTTAGCCTCGCTTGCTGCGCGGATGAGTGAATTACGCAACAGGCTGGCCGAGATGCCGGAAAATGCGCTGACCCTGACGGCGGATGAGGTCAGCGCGGCCATGGAGCAGCAGTCCCGGTCACGCACGCTGCGCCAGCGGCTAACGTCGCTGCATGCCCGCTATCAGCCGCTGCAAAAGCGCCTGCGCCAGAGCGGTGAAAGCGTGCAGAAGGCCCAGGCCGAACAAAATAAACTCAATGAAACGCTGACGCTGCGCCGCCAGCAGTACAAAGAGAAACACCAGCACTATCTGGACCTGAAGGCCCTGTGCGAACGCGAAGCGACGATTAAAGACCTGGAAAGCTATCGTGCCCGGCTTGAGGCCGGCAAACCCTGTCCGCTGTGCGGTTCCAGCGAGCATCCCGCCGTTGAGCAATACCAGTCGCTTGAGCTGACGGATAACCAGCGCCGCCGTGATGCCCTGGAAAAAGAGGTCGCCGCCCTTAAAGAGGAAGGCCTGCTGGTGCTGGGACAGGTTAATGCCCTGGCTCAGCAGATCCAGCGCGAGACAGACGAAGTTCAGACGCTCTCTCAGGAAGAGCAAGCACTCACAAAAGAGTGGATAGAGGCCTGTGCTTCCCTGAATATAGCGTTGAATATTCAGGAAGATATCGCGCCATGGCTGAACGAGCAGGAACAGTACGAGCGCCAGCTTTATCAGCTCAGCCAGCGTCTGACCCTGCAAAACCAGTTGAACGAGCAGGAAGCGCAGGAGCGACAGTATCAGCAGCAGCTGACTACCGCGCGCCAGGCGCTGGAACACGCCCTGCTCTCGCTATCACTCAACGTACCTGAAAACGGTAATGAAGCCGCCTGGCTGCACGCCCGCGAAGCGGAATTCTCGCAGTGGCAGGAGAAGCAAACGCAGCACGGCGTGCTTCAGGAACGCATAAACGCCCTGAAGCCGCTGCTCGACGCGCTTCCGGCAACGAACAGCGCAGACGCCGAACCGGTTATTCCTGATAACTGGCGCGACATCCACGACGAGTGCGTGTCGCTACAGAGCCAGCTGACCGCGCAACAGCAGCAGGAGACGCTGGAGCAAGAGCGTCTGCAGCAGTCGCAGACGCAGTTCACCGCGGCGCTCTCGGCAAGCTGCTTTGCCGATCGGGACGCGTTCCTTGCCGCGCTGTTGGATGACGACGCTATTCGCCACCTCGAACAGCTGAAACAGTCGCTGGAAAGCCAGATACAGCAAGCCGCGGCCCTTTCTGGCCAGGCTAACCAGCAACTGCAGGCTCATCTGGCGCTGCGGCCGGAAGGGCTCGACGCCGATGCACCTGCGCTGCAAAGCCAGCTGCAGCAGCTGGCGCAGCGGCTGCGCGAGAACACGACGCATCAGGGCGAGATCCGCCAGCAGCTTAAGCAGGACAGCGATAACCGTCAGCACCAGCTGGCGTTGATGCAGCAAATTGAAGAGGCCGCGCGCCAGGCGGACGACTGGGGGTACCTGAACGCGCTGATCGGCTCCAGCACCGGCGACAAGTTCCGTAAGTTCGCCCAAGGGCTGACGCTGGACAATCTTGTCTGGCTCGCAAACCAGCAGCTTAACCGTCTGCACGGGCGTTATCTGCTGCAGCGTAAGGCCAGTGACGCGCTGGAGCTAGAAGTGGTCGATACCTGGCAGGCGGATGCGGTTCGCGATACCCGTACGCTCTCGGGCGGTGAAAGCTTCCTGGTCAGCCTGGCGCTGGCGCTGGCCCTTTCCGATCTGGTGAGTCATAAGACGCGGATCGATTCTCTGTTCCTGGATGAAGGGTTCGGCACGCTCGACAGTGAGACGCTGGATACCGCGCTGGATGCGCTCGACGCGCTGAACGCCACCGGGAAAACCATCGGCGTGATCAGCCACGTTGAGGCGATGAAAGAGCGCATTCCGGTGCAGATCAAGGTGAAGAAGATCAACGGCCTGGGGTATAGCAGGCTGGATAAGGTGTTTGCGGTGGAATGAATGGGGGTGGGTGCGGTCTGATGCCCTCACCCTAGCCCTCTCCCACAGGGAGAGGGTACAAACACCAAAAACAGCAACTTGAGTTGCTGTTTTGCTTTTACCTTGCCTCACCCTGGCCCTCTCCCACAGGGAGAGGGAATAAACGTTTATTCTGGCCATAACCACGCCGCGCCGCGCACGCCGCTGGAGTCCCCGTGCAGCGCTTTGCGGATCGGGGTTTCGCATTCACCGCCGAAGACCCACTGTTTCACCAGGTTCGGCACCGTGGTGTACAGCCGATCGACGTTGCTCATGCCGCCACCCAGCACTATCACGTCAGGATCGAGAATATTCACCACGTGAGCCAGCGATTTC
The DNA here is from genome assembly GCF_000568095.1 of Enterobacter sp. DC4. NCBI lineage: Bacteria > Pseudomonadati > Pseudomonadota > Gammaproteobacteria > Enterobacterales > Enterobacteriaceae > Enterobacter > Enterobacter sp. DC4. Next base: position 176,968 of record NZ_AZUB01000007.1, read on the forward strand.
GCCAGCCGCATTTCGTAGCGGCTAAGCGCCAGTTCGGCGACAGGATCCTGTTCTTCGACCAGACGCATGATTTCGTTGCCCTTGAGCGGCTGGCCGCTCAGACGGCGGTAGTCGGTCGCAAACCCGGTGCCGGAGATAAACGTCTCGATACAGCCCTGTTTTCCGCAGTAGCACGGGACTTCAGCGCGGTATTTAAGCTCGTCTTCATCCATCCACGGCAGCGGGTTGTGTCCCCACTCGCCCGCCGTGCCGTTGCCGCCGATATGGGCGCGCCCCCCGAATGCCACCCCCGCGCCGCAGCCGGTGCCGATAATAACGGCAAACACGGTCTGGGCACCCGCTGCCGCGCCGTCGATGGCCTCAGAGACCGCCAGGCAGTTGGCGTCGTTGGCCAGACGCACGTCCCGGTTCAGACGCGCGCTTAAATCTTTATCAAACGGCTGGCCGTTGAGCCAGGTGGAGTTAGCATTTTTAACCACGCCGGTATACGGCGAGATCGACCCCGGGATCCCCATCCCGACGCTGCCGGTTTGCCCAGTCGCCTGCTCTGCCATCTCAACCAGCCTGGCAATCGTCTCGATAGTCTGGTGATAATCATCGCGCGGCGTCGGCAGACGATGGCGGAACAGCTGTTCCCCCTGCTCGCTCAGTGCGATAACTTCTGTTTTGGTGCCGCCCAAATCGATCCCAATACGCACAAGACTCTCCTCATTATTTTGATTATCAACAGAGTAGAAGCACGCTTCCCGATTAGCAATGCAAGCGATGCGACAATTCGTTATCATGCCCGCTGATTTAACGACAAGGCCGTGGAAATTATCATGCTGTGGTTCAAAAATTTGATGGTTTACCGTCTCAGCCGCGACGTTTCGCTGCGTGCAGAAGAGATGGAAAAACAGTTAGCCGCTTATACCTTTTCCCCTTGCGGTAGCCAGGATATGGCGAAAACCGGTTGGGTTCCGCCAATGGGTTCACAAAGCGATGCACTGACCCACGCCAGCAGCACGGGTCAAATCATCGTCTGCGCCCGTAAAGAAGAGAAAATCCTGCCGACGCCGGTGGTTAAGCAGGCGCTCGAAGCGAAAATTTTCAAGCTGGAAGCCGAACAGGGCCGCAAGCTGAAAAAGACCGAAAAAGATTCGCTGAAAGACGAAGTGCTGCACTCCCTGCTGCCGCGCGCCTTCAGCCGCTTTAGCCAGACCATGATGTGGATCGACACCGTCAACGGGCTGATCATGGTGGACTGCGCCAGCGCCAAGAAAGCAGAAGATACGCTGGCCCTGCTGCGCAAAAGCATCGGCTCGTTACCGGTCGTGCCGCTGGCGCTGGAAACGCCAATTGAGTTAACGCTGACCGAGTGGGTACGCAGCGGTGCTGCGGCACAGGGTTTCCAGATCCTTGATGAAGCCGAGCTGAAAGCCCTGCTGGAAGACGGTGGCGTGATCCGCGCGAAGAAGCAGGATCTGGTGAGCGACGAGATCGCCGTACACATCGAGGCGGGTAAAGTGGTCACCAAACTGGCGCTCGACTGGCAGCAGCGTATTCAGTTCGTGATGTGCGACGACGGCTCGGTGAAGCGTCTGAAGTTCTGCGATGAGCTGCGCGATCAGAACGAAGATATCGACAGGGAAGATTACGCCCAGCGTTTTGACGCGGACTTCATCCTGATGACCGGCGAGCTGGCCGCGTTGATTCAGAATCTGGTGGAAGGTCTCGGCGGCGAAGCGCAGAGATAACGGGCAAAACGTAGGCCGGGTAAGCGTTAGCGCCACCCGGCTAATTTTTTATTTCAGGTAGCGGCACAGATAAGAGGTAGGCTCAGCCACCTGCAAATGAAATTCGCTGTGGCCAGGGACGTTGAAAACTTGTCCGGCAGCGTAAACTTTCCATTCCGTTTCACCCGGCAGCAGGACGTTCAGCGCGCCGCTGACCACCGTCATTTCTTCCGCTTCCGCGGTGCCAAAGGTGTATTCCCCTTCCGCCATTACGCCGACACTGGCGCGGCCAGTGCTGCTGCTGGTAAAACCAATGGATTTCACTTTACCGGAAAAGTATTCGTTACTCTGAAGCATGAACTGGCCCTTATATTTTTAGATAAAAATTCACTATAGGGGCCATGCTCATCACCTGTCACGCAAAATCATTACATGAGGAGTTCCGAGGCCAGGCGAGCCATCAGAACGTTGGATAACAGCACCGGCACATCCAGCGCTTTTTGCAGCAAATCACGATGATGCTGGTGGAACCCCAGGCAGTCCAGGATCAAGACATCTGCCCCTCTCTCCAGCAGTTCCTTCCCGGCAGCAATGAGTTTAGCGTCACTGTCCCAGAACGGATTTGCCAGCGCATACAAGGGCACTTTTTCCAGCACGTGCCATTTTGCCTCCTGGTTATCCATGAGCTCCTCAATGGGAACAATCACCCCCACCTGATGACCATCAACGATAGAGGCCACCAGCGGTGGAATGATCCGCATCGGCTCCAGCAAAATCGCATTACGCGCCGTGAGACCTTTAATGGGGGCAGTACTCATCAGCAAAATAACGTCATAACCTTGATTATCGAGAACTTCTATCACGCCCTGCAGCGAGCGCTCGATTTTCTGGCGTGAAACGTGCGCCAGTTTACCGTCACTTAATAACGTCGCCAGGGGATCCTCCCCCGCCTCGACAGCGTAGTCTTCCATGACCTCTTCCCGACTCATCTTCCCCAGCAGGCTGAGATGCGTTATCTGTTGTTCAGATACGTGCTCGGTTAAGAGCGGTAACACTTCGCTTACAGGGACCACACCAATGGTGAGGATCGCCAACGTTGCCTTCATTTTTATCGCCTTCCATTACTCCAACATCGTGTACACAGGTACAGGCTCACTACGCTGCACAGTTCATTTTTTCAACAAAACAGCACCAAGCGTAGCAGGTGATCCCGACATCGAAATGTAAAGATCGCCTGCCAATACCGGAGTTACTTGTAATAACTAAATATTAACTCCTGCTTAACTTTCCCGATGAGTAAAAAGTGTGATTCAGGCACGATCCTGGAGCGTTTAGGAAAACATTCAGGTTATGTCGGGATCTTCATAGCGCCGTTTCGCATCCAGCGCTTCCTGCTCAGTCTCGTGTTCACTGATCAGCGAGTCCGGTTTTGGGTGATCCGCACGCAGTTGATACCAGGTCACGGTATGACCCGTATGGCCTTTTTCAACGGTAACAATGCGCGCTTCACGCGGATAGGGAGGTCTGGTTGGCATAGCTCATCCTTTTTTTATGTCTGAGCTATAAGTATAGACGCCGCTTAGCTGGCACACGCCAAACGCAGGGCGGTAATAATCTGAATCACAACGTCTTCGGGAGTGGCTGACGCATCCACCACGTGGTGAGCCGCTTCGCGGTATAACGCATCGCGTTCGGCCAGCACTTCACTCACCTCTTCGTTGAGTGGCCTGGAGGTCAGCGCAGGGCGTTGCCCCTCTTCCGGAAAAGCTTCCAGACGCCCTACCAGAGCCGACACCGGCGCGCTGAGATAAATCACGATCCCCTTTTCGCGCATAAAGTGACGATTACACTCCGCCAGAACAATGCCACCCCCGGTGGCGATCACGGCAGACGGGGAAGTGACCGCTTTTAGTGCGGCGGTTTCGCGTGCGCGAAAGCTTTCCCATCCCTCTTGCTCAACGATCTCAGCGATGGTTTTTCCGGCCTCGGTTTGCAGCCAGTGGTCGGTATCAACAAACTGGCGATGACACACGCGTGCCAGCTCCAGGCCAACGGTGGTTTTCCCACAGCCGCGGGGGCCAACTAAAAAGATGGGTTGGGTCATGCCAGGTGTTCCCCTTGATGCCGAATGGCTGAAGAGTGTAAAGAAATAATTGCAGAAGATGTTTCGATTACTTTACTGCAAAGCGGTACGGGATGACAACCCTGTGGAGGCCACACTGTACCACAAATTGACAATAATTATCATTACGCTGTGCGGCGCTTCACTTCCAGCAGCCATTTATCCAGTTCGGCAGCGAACTGCTGGCGATCGCGCTGGGACAAGCTGTCCGGTCCACCGGTCTGCACGCCGCTGGCCCGCATCGTATCCATAAAATCGCGCATGGTGAGCTTTTCCCGAATGGTCGAAGGCGAGTAACGCTCCCCGCGCGGATTGAGCGCCGCCGCCCCTTTCTCGAGCACTTCAGCGGCCAGCGGAATATCCGCCGTGATCACCAGATCCTCCGCACTGCACAGGCGAACAATTTCGTTATCCGCCACGTCGAACCCGGCCGGCACGCGCAAAGAGCGGATGAACCGCGAAGGCGGCACGCGAATGTTCTGGTTTGCCACCAGCGTCAGCGGCATCTGAACGCGCTCGGCGGCGCGAAATAAAATCTCTTTAATCACATTCGGACACGCGTCCGCATCAACCCAAATCGCCATATTGTCTCCCCATAATGACTCTGTCGACTATTGTCGCCTGCATTTCGTTGTTAAGCTATCAATCAGAGAAAACAACGCATAATGACGGAGAATCGTGATGGACAAGAAAATCGGGTTTATCGGCTGCGGTAACATGGGCAAAGCCATCCTGGGCGGTCTGATCGCCAGCGGGCAGGTGCTGCCGGGTCAGATTTGGGTCTATACCCCGTCACCGGACAAGGTCGCCGCATTGCGCGATCAGTACGGGATCAACGCTGCCGAAAGCGCGCAGGAAGTGGCCCAGGTCGCCGATATCGTCTTTGGCGCCGTCAAGCCGAACATCATGATCAAAGTGCTGAGCGATATCACCTCCAGCCTGAACAAAGAGACGCTGGTCGTGTCGATTGCCGCGGGCGTCACGCTCGATCAATTGGCGCGCGCGCTGGGTCACGATCGTAAAATCATCCGCGCGATGCCCAACACCCCTTCGCTGGTCAACGCCGGCATGACCTCCGTCACGCCTAACGCGCTGGTAACCACAGAAGAAGTGGCCGATGTGCTGAATATTTTCCGCTGCTTCGGTGAAGCTGAAGTGATTGCCGAATCGATGATCCATCCGGTGGTCGGCGTGAGTGGCTCAGCCCCTGCCTATGTTTTCATGTTTTTAGAAGCGATGGCCGACGCCGCCGTGCTTGGCGGAATGCCGCGCGCGCAGGCGTATAAGTTCGCCGCGCAGGCCGTCATGGGCTCCGCCAAAATGGTGCTGGAAACCGGCAAACACCCGGGTGAACTGAAAGATATGGTCTGCTCCCCGGGCGGTACCACCATCGAAGCGGTGCGGGTGCTGGAAGAGCGCGGGTTCCGCTCGGCGGTCATTGAAGCGATGGCAAAATGCATGGAAAAATCAGAGAAGCTGAGTAAATCTTGATACTCTCCATCGGGCGTCAGGCCGCCACTTCGGTGCGGCCGCGCCCGGCATTTTTCGCCCTGTACAGCGCCACGTCAGCCGCCTTCAGCCATTCCCGATAATGTCCAAACTGCGGTCCCCAGGGGGCAACGCCTACGCTGATGCGCAGCGCTTCTTTTGGCGCGCACGGTAACGTCAGGTTTTCCAGCCGCTCATGCAACCGCGACATCACGGCGATGGCGCTTTCCGCTGCTGTCTGGGACATGATCACCGCAAACTCATCCCCACCAAACCGGCCGATAGCATCGCCTGACCGTACTGACCGCTGGAGCTGGCGCGTAATAGCAATGATCGCCTCGTCGCCCACGTCGTGCCCCCAGGTGTCGTTGATGTTTTTAAAGTGGTCGATATCAATCAGCAGTATCGTGGCGGTGCTGTGGTCGCGCCGACAATGCTCAAATTCATTTCGCAACAGCATTTCCCAGTGTCGGCGGTTAAAGACCCCGGTCATGCCGTCGCGGGTGCTCATCATTTCCAGCCGCAGCTTGTGCTCCGCAAGCCTGACGGCAGTGCGGTGGCTGAGCCAGGCAAACAGCATAGGATAAAATACGAGAACAGGCAGCGTTAAGCCCCACTCCAAGGGGTCGGGGTTGAAGACGGCCACCTTCCCGACGAGTGGCAGGGTCACCAGCGCGGAGAGCAGGGTCAACAGGATCCCCGGAATAAACAGACGACAGCCCCCGGAGCCCATCATATTCATCCCCACCATCATCACCAGCGCTGCCGTGGGTAACGCATTCATCCCCATCACGCCGATCCAGAGCCCGGCAATAATGGCATCTATTTTAAGATTGAAAGTTTCCTGCTGATGAGGTGACGTGGCCCGGCAGGATAGCTGCCAGGCGAAATGGGGCCAGACGAACGCCCAGCCCACCAGTAAAAGCCACCAGCCTCCGGGTAAAAAATGGGTGACCAGCATTCCCGCAACCGGGAAAAACATCGCCGCCAGCCCCACGGCGCGCGCCAGCCTAACTCGCCGGGCAAACTGAATGCCGGCGCGGTGAGGGTCATCCTGAGAAAGGGTTAAATTCCACTCTTCCCGAATGCGCTTTTTGTTGTAATACGTTTCATCATTCATCATTTTTGGGAATATTCTGAAACATTTTCCCAAATTATAGAGAGGGGGTCTGCGGGGAAAGTATGAAATTTCGGGTGAGCCGCCGGAGCCGCTCACCCGTTAGAACTACACTTTTTTCTTCAGGCAGGCACTCATGAACTTGCTGCGGTCGTCCCCTTTCAGGGACTGTTCGGTTGCCTTCGCATTACACTCGCGCATTTTTTGCTGCTGCGGGGTCAGGCTTTTTTCAGCTGGCTTCGCAGCGCCGTTTTTGAGGCAGTCGCTCATGTAGGTCTTGCGAGCATCGCCCTTCAGACTCTGAGACGTCGCCTGTTGATTACAGGTGGTCATACGCTGCTGCTGCGGCGTTAACGTTTTCTCTTCCGCGTTCGCCGAGGCGACCAGGAACAGGCCGGAGAGCAGAGTAACCAGTAATGTTGTTTTCATTGCACCATCCTTTTGTGAACATTCCCTGTAAGTCTGGTTCTTGACAGGAAAAAAACCAGCCGACAGATGTGATTTCCGCCGGGATTTTATCATTTCAGACCCAGCGCCGCCTTCATGGTGTAGAACAGATCCGTTTGATCGGTCAGGCCTACCACGTTGGCCGCATGCGGACCGTAGGCGGCAATGCGCAGCTGGGTGCCCGTGTGCTCCATGGACTCTTCTTCAGAGTTGCCGTAGCTCATCACCATGACGGAGCCATCTTTGGTGTTCAGCGCCTGCGTCAGGCCAGGGGCTTTGGTATCTGGCGGAATGATCTGGCTGGCGTGCGCGTGGTCCGCGGTGACGATCACCAGGGTGTTACCGTCTTTTTTCGCGAACGCGAGCGCCTTCTGCACCGCTTCGTCCAGATCGACGGTTTCACCAATCTGACCGCACGGATTCGCAGCATGATCCTGTTTATCAATCGACGCGCCCTCAACCTGCAGGAAGAACCCTTTTTCGCTCTTGCTCAAAAGAGAGATCGCTTTATCGGTCATCGCCGCCAGCGTCGGTATGCTGTCCGTACGTTTCGGGTTCGGCGTACAGGTCACCGCAGGCTTATCAATATTACCGTGATACGAGGCTTTTGGTCCTTCCCAGCGCACGGGCATGTTGCCGTCAGAGAACAGCCCCAACAGCGGTTTGTCCTGGCTCGCCTCGCTTATCGCCGCCAGAGCATTTGCATCACTCACCAGCTGATAGCCGCGAGCCTGCGCCTGCTCGCGCAGCGTTTTGCCCTGCCACTCGCCCGCCGTCGCGGTTTCCGCGAAGGTTTTCGCGCCGCCGCCCAGGGTCACGTCAGGACGCGCGTTCAGCAGCTGTTCCGTAATCGAGCCTTTGCCGCCTTTTTCCAGCGCATTCGTTGGGCATTTTTCGCTGGTCACTGACGGGCCGTAGCATTTACGCGATGTAACGTGCGCCACCAGCGCCGCGGGCGTTGCATCCTGGAGTTCAGCAGTGGAGACGTTGCCGGTCGCCAGGCCCGCCGCTTTTGCTATCTCCAGAAGGGTTTGATGATCTTTTTCGTGAATATCCACGCCCAGCGCACCATTATAGGTTTTCACGCCGGTGGACCACGCCGTGGCAGAGGCCGCGGAGTCCGTTACGTAATCCGGTTTACCGGTTTTTTTATCCAGCGCGTAATGGGTATATTGTCCGGTCAGCGGTAAGGCATCGATACCTTTAAAAAAGCCGCCCGCTCCCTCGGCATAATTTCGCGCCGCCGTGATTTCGGAATCGCCCATTCCATCGCCAATCAGCAGAATAATATTTTTCGCCGGCTTATCATTCAGCGAAGCGCGAATAGCGGCAGTTTGATCTTCTGATAAACGGCGCGCGCCGCCAGGCTGGGTGATATCCCCTTTTGCCGCACGATTATCCAGCACGCTGGTTTGCGTCGTATCAGCATAAATGGCAGGGGTAATTAACAGGGGAAGTAATGCAATGAAAAGTGCGCTCTGTTTCAATTTATTTTCTCCATGTACAAATACATAAAAATAAAAACAGAGCGACTATAGGCATCCTGCATGACAATTCTATGACACGTCGTTACGTCCTGTGACGGTTTAGCTGCGCGGATGCCTTAACAGCTTCTTTACGTACTGGTGGAGCATCTCGGCATCCTCAACCGGAACCTGCGATTCAGGCCTGACGCTGTCCAGCGCACCTTCCACGCTCTCTATCAACGCCTGTTGATCGGTTTTTGCCATTTGTCGCAGCAGCGCGGTGACGACAATTTCAAGCGCTTCGACCTGAGCCACCAGCTCTTTTGACTCTTCTTCCTTTTGTGCCAGCTTAACCAGCAATTCAGCAATGAGGTTTTTCATCGTGCCAGTTCCTTTTTCAGTTTTGTCTGACGTTATCACTCTGAATCCATATTGCAAAGAGAAGAAATTAATTATGGTATGCAAAAGTGACACAGGAACAGAAATAAAGAGGTAGCGCCGTGATCGAAACGTTTTTCTATAAAAAGACGCCGCATTTTGTTATATAAAAATGCGGCGACCATAAGAATATATAATACATCTGCGAAAGTGTTATCTCGCCGATTTGGCCTCCGCCATTTGTCTGCGGCGTCGCAGCGCAATAGCCAGCTGGATAATATTGATTAAAACAACAATCGCTGTCGCCGCAAATACCCAGCGAAAACCGGCCATCGCGGAAACGGATGCGCCAATAAGCGGACCGGCAACATTCCCCAGATACATAAATGACTGGTTATATCCAAAAATACGCCCCGTCACCTGGTCGCTGGAATATTTAACCAGCAAGGTCTGCACCGCAGGCAACATGGCGCCATCAGCAAACCCGAGCAGAAATCGCAATACGCCAAGCTGAAGCGGAGAGGTGACAAACGACATCGCGAAGAAGAGTACCACCGCAAAGATCAGCGTCGCCATCAGGATGCGCGCCGTGCCGATCCTGTCACCCAGCTTGCCCAGACGCGGCGCGGAAATCAGGGCGGATACGCCCGGCACGGCGGCAATCATGCCGCTCAGAAAAGCGATATTGGTGCTATCCGGCTCCATCGACTTGATAAACAGCGCCAGAATCGGACCGACCGAACCGTTACAGAGCTGGATCACCATGGTGGTCACAAACAGGCTGATCATCAGTCCCGGATAGGGCAGCGAGGCGAAGACGGCCTTGCCGCTGAGGCGTTCAGATTTACTGATAACCGGACGGCCGCCCTCTTTAATAAGAAAGAGCGTCACCAGAAAACTGACCACCAGCAGAACCGCAGTGATGATAAATACCGCGCGCAGTCCGACGTGGTCCGCCAGAAAGCCCCCCAGCAGCGGACCGCCGATGACGCCGCTGATCTGTGCCGTGGAAAGCGTACTCAGCGCCCAGCCGCTACGCTCGCGCGGCACCTGAGAGGCGACCAGTGCCATGGCATTCGGAATGTACCCGGATGTCAGCCCCATCACCGCGCGCAGGAAAAACAGCTGCCAGACGTTAGTGGCGAAGGCCTGCAGCAGAATGGCAATCGCCATCCCGAGCGAGGCGCGCAGCAGCATCAGTTTTCGGCCTTTCCGATCCGCCAGGCTGCCCCACATCGGTGACACAATGGCGGAGACCAGAAACGTGACGCTGAACGTCAGACCGGACCACATGGAGAGCGCTTCATGCGAAGTCACCCCCAGCTGCGAGACGTACAGCGGCAGGAACGGCAGGATCTGGCTGATGGCCAACCCGGTGAAGAAGCAGCCGAACCAGACCGAGATGAGATTAACTTTCCAGGATTCCATAAAGAAATAGTCTTCATTTTTAGGCGAATTCGCCGTCAGATTAGCAAGTTACGCGTTTTGACGTCGCACCAGAGATGCGGCTTGACTGACTTTGGTGTTTTATCTTCCCAGTCATCATATTTGTGAAATAAGTCACAATTTATCCATTTTCTGGCGGAATATTATGCTTCACCGACAGAGTCCGAAACCGCGCATGCCCAGATGAAAATGGTTGGCATGCGCCGCGTTATACTCCGGCCCCAGGCCGTTTCCGTAGTAGCCGCAGCTCGCCGCCAGCATGGCCTTCAGCCATGGCTGCGTTGTTGCCGCCTTCCAGCCGTTCAGCACCGTGACGCGTTCACCGTTCGCCAGACGAAAAGCGGCAATATCCAGCGCCTCAGCCGTAGCATGTTCACTGCGTCGCGCGTCAGGGCGGTGGTAAATATTGCGGCAGGCAAAGCTGCCGAGATGATCGATACGCGCCAGGTCGCTGCCCGTATAGCGTTTTGTCAGCGGCCGGGCCTGCTGGCTGATAAAGAGGGCTGAGCTGAGCGCCAGCGGACAGCTGGCGAGAAAACTGCTGTTCAGGCCGACCGGACCGAAGTCACGCACGCGTACAACGTTATTAAGCGGACACGCGCCGCCACTGTCAGCCACCGGCTGGGTGCGGATGAGATCTCTTTGGTTAGCCTGCGAAAGCAGGCTCGCGCACGCCTCGGGGGTTAAGCGCCGAAGCTTATACTGGGTGATTCGACCCGGCGGGTCGTCAAGCGTCAGCGGCATGAAAGGGTTGTAGTAAGGCGGCAACCAGCGGTAACCCACCGTTGCGATGGCCAAAATGATAAATACGGTCAGCAGCGTTTTTCCTTTCACTCTCCCCCCTCAACATTCCCCAAAACATTATGGCAGAAGGCCGCGAAACCCGCCGGGCATCGTGGTATGTTATTGGCTTTTCGTCAGACTGGAAGAGAGTGAGATGGCTAAGCAGCGCGTAGGTATTGTCTTTGGGGGAAAATCAGCGGAGCACGAAGTGTCATTGCAATCGGCCAAAAATATCGTTGATGCGATCGATAAAAGCCGCTTCGACGTGGTGCTGCTGGGCATTGATAAACAGGGCCAGTGGCACGTTAACGATGCCAGCCAGTATCTGCTGAATGCTCACGATCCGGCACACATCGCCCTTAATCCTTCGGAAGTGAGCGTCGCCACCGTACCCGGCGTCGTGAAGGGGCAGCTTATCGACGCCGGCAATGCACAGGCTCTCGCCCAGATCGACGTTGTCTTCCCTATCGTTCACGGCACACTGGGGGAAGATGGTTCCCTGCAGGGAATGCTGCGCATGGCCAACCTGCCGTTCGTCGGCTCGGACGTCCTCGGCTCTGCCGCATGCATGGACAAAGACGTCACCAAACGCCTGCTGCGCGATGCCGGGCTGAACATTGCACCATTCGTGACCCTCACCCGCGCCAACCGCGACAAACACAGCTTCGCGCAAATTAGCGGAGAGCTGGGTCTGCCGCTGTTTGTGAAGCCTGCAAACCAGGGCTCCTCCGTGGGCGTCAGCAAAGTGACCAGCGAAGCTGAGTTCACGCAGGCCGTCCGCCTGGCGTTTGAGTTCGACCATAAAGTGGTGGTTGAACAGGGTATTAAAGGCCGTGAAATTGAGTGCGCCGTGCTGGGCAACGATTTTCCACAGGCGAGCACCTGCGGAGAGGTGGTCTTAAACAGCGACTTCTACTCGTACGACACCAAATACATTGATGACAAAGGTGCGCAGGTTGTCGTGCCTGCGGATATCGATCCGGCGGTTAACGATAAGATCCGGGCGATCGCCATACATGCTTATCAGACGCTCGGCTGCTGCGGCATGGCGCGCGTGGATGTGTTCCTGACGGCGGAAAACGAGGTGGTGATCAATGAAATCAACACGCTGCCGGGGTTCACTAACATCAGCATGTATCCGAAACTGTGGCAGGCAAGTGGCCTGAGCTACCCGGAATTGATCACCCGCCTGATCGAACTGGCGCTGGAGCGTCACGCCGCCGACAGCGCGCTTAAAAGTTCCGTAAACGGTTAATCGGCGCTCTTCGCCGACTCCGCCTCATCCGCTGTCGTCTCTTCAGGACGACGGCGGATAATCAACCCCGCCAGCCAGAAACTGATCACCCAGGTCACCAGCCCAACGGCATACGTTTGCCAGCCTTTTGCCTCAAACCCCAACAGGCCCACAACACCGTTAAGAATAAAGATCAGCCCGATAGCGAAGGCGTAGTAGTGCCAGTCTCGGCGTAGTTTGGACGTGAGCTTCATAACAACTCCGGCAGGAAAAAAAGACATCCTCTCACAGATTTACGGCCAGGTCTGTGGCAGATACGGAAATTCTGAAACGCGACGCAATTTCAGTTAAGTCATGAAATTGTGATGTGCTGCAGAAATCAACAATCCAGGAGGATTCCGGCGCGTAAATTACCACGATTCTGATATTGACAAATGCGATGACCTGTCAAACTCACCCTGTACGAAGCGTATTAACAGAGCGATTTATCCGGAGGTCATCATGGCTGACTTTACATTGTCGAAACCGATTTTTGGCGGAAAACCAAAAACCTCCACGGCGGGTAATATCGCGTATGCCCTGTTTGTCCTGTTCTGCTTCTGGGCTGGCTCACAGCTGCTCAATATGCTGGTCCATGCGCCAGGCGTTTATGAACACCTGATGCAGGTACAGGATAACGGACGCCCGCGAGTTGAGATTGGCTTTGGCGTCAGCACACTGTTCGGCCTGATTCCCTTCCTCGCGGGATGTATGATTCTGGGCGTGGTGGCATTAGCGCTGCGCTTTCGCCGTCGCCGTCGCCGTTAAAGCCCCATACAGCGAGCCCGGCGATCGTCCACGCGTTTTGCGAACCACGCGGTGGTCAGGTTACGCGTGATCTTCGGGCTTTCCAGCTGGATCCCCGGCAGGATAGCCCTCGGTAACGTTTTCCCGCTTTTCTGCTCTGCGAGCGCAAACACCTTCTTGTACAGATCCGTTTTCTCAAAGGCCAGGCTATCGCCTTTCTCTAGCTGGCGGCGAATGTCGCTGTTGCTCAAGCCAAGTGTTGTCGATAATTTCCGTACGGCAAGCTCAGTGCTTCCCGCCTCGCTGCTGCCGTAAGCGATGAGATCGCCGTCCAGCGCGAGCTTAACGCCGCTTGCGCGGCTGACCGCACTCTGGAATGCCGCATTACGGCTGGCATACCAGCCGGCGTTAAAGTCGGCAAAGCGGTACAGCGGCTCATCGTAGTTCGCCGGGTAGTTCAGCAGGTGATACGTGCCGAACCACAGCCCGCCGCGCAGGGAGAAGACCTCCTGACGCACCGTGCCGTCGATTTTCCACGGGTAGCCGTCGGTATGCTTCTCCGCGAACGCGATGCTTACCTGCATTGGGCCTCCGGTGTGGACCGGGTTCAGTGAGCCAAACAGCTTCTGCCCCATCGGGACCATACTGATGAAATCATCAAAGATGGCGCTAAGCTGTTTTTCGGTTTTCACCGTATCCAGCCGCTCGCTGTAACTTTTGCCGTTCGGTGAGGTGATTTTAAGCGCGGTATGCACGAGGAACACCGGGATGTGCAGGGACTCCGCGCGGCGGTCGATCTCTTTCCAGGCGATTTTATTCAGCCCCGGCACAGCCGGGTCTGACTGGTACATCGACTCCTGCTGCGCCACCGCCAGCACCGAACAAATGTTCTCCTCGGTCGGCGCGATCTTTTGGCTTTCAAAGGTTTTTGCCAGCGCGTCTGCCCACGCATTGCGATCCTTCACGCTGGCGGGCATTTTCTGCCGCACAACGCTTGCCACATCGACGGGCTTCTCCCCCTTTTTGAGCGGAGCGGCCCCTTTTTCGGCACAGCCTGCCAGCACAAGAGCGGCCAGCAAGGACAACGGTAACGCGCGCGGTACGGCAAAAGACATAGCAACGTCCTGTATTAGCTAAATGTGTTGGTGACTTCCTGCAGGTCACGATCGTCCAGCTCGCGTTCAAAGCTGCGCAGACGTTTGTAGATAGACATCAATTCTACCAGCGTGGTCCAGGAGCTGATCAGGTACTGGAATGAACTTCTGACCTGATCAAACACGTTGGTAATTTGGGTCATCAGTCCCAGGGTAATTGTCCCTGCAACTATTGACGGGAACAACAGGACTATTCCAAAAACAGTATCGGCCTGAAGATATAAAATACGAGCTATGTTGAAATACATGTAGTGGAAGTAGAGCTTAAAGTAGTTAAAACGGACGTTCTGAAATAACTCTTTTACCGTTGGTGGCGCCGCTCGTGATGGGTCATCCTCACCGTAAACAAGTTCTTTACGGTAAGCCGCTTCCACGCGCTGATTTTTAAATTGTAACCCCGGCAATTTGATCCCCACCACAGCAAGAAGCCCCGTTCCCATAAGAGACCAGACCAGTGCGGCAATAACCAAACCATAGGGTAAATGACCAACAACTGGAAGTTCAGGCACATGGGGTGAAAGTGCAATCAGAATCGGTAAAAAAGCGATAAGTTTCATCACAGCATTAAGCAAGCTGACCCCCATGTCCTCCAGCGTTGAGGCAAAACGCATGGTGTCTTCCTGCACACGCTGTGCAGCACCTTCGATGTGCCGCAGTCGTTGCCAATTTGCCATGTAATATTCGTTCATAGCAGTACGCCAACGGAAAACGTAATGGCTAACGAAGAAATTGTTCAGCACTGCCACTGTTACTGCAATCATGGCAATGCCGGTAAAACTAACGAGACTGGCATAGAGTTCACCAATCGGAACCTTATTCGGGGCGCTTAGTGCTTTTTGGATCAAATCGTAGAAGGGTGCATACCATGCATTAATTGCAACGCTCACTTCCACCATGAACCAGGTAACGAAAATGATCAGTGCAGATCCCAAAATCGACCAAAACTGCCAACGATGCGGAGAATACTTGAACCAGAAGAGTGCAAACAGCCCCACACATACCGTGTAGTAGGCATAAAATACGATAAAGCTCAGCGACCAGAAGCGCGCCGCGCTAATCGGCACCTCGCCTGTTGCCCCCGTGATGCGCGTCAGCCATGCGCCGCCGCCCGCCTGCCAGAAAATGACAGCGATCAGTGCCCAAATAAATGCCGACAGGAAAAAAGGCCCCGGCTTTGGGAAAAAAGACTTAAACATAATGCTTCCTTCTTGTTGTTATGGCTGTTGCTGTGTACAACACGTCACCACACGAAAACCTGCCCGAGCCAGCCTCCCGGCTCCGGCAAAAAGGTCAGACCCGAGCGTTAATTATTAGTTCGCTTTCCAGTTTTCAAGAATTGTTTCGGTGCGTTTCACCGCGAGAGGATTCGCCGGCGCAATGAAGTTACGCCAGACGTCGTTGTGATGGTTAATCAGGATCTGCGCATCTGCCGCCGGGCGATTGGCTGTAGTATGGGCATCTTCCGCCACGGTGATGTGATAACCCCGGCTGACGCCGTTCTTAACCGTCGCATCGACGCAGTAATCGGTGGCGCAGCCGCAGATGACAAACTCGCGAATACCCTGCTCACGCAGCAGCGCCTCAAGCGCGGTGTTGTAGAAGGCATCACAGGCGGTTTTGGTCACATAAAGCGCGTCAGCAGGCTGATGGAGTTCAGGCAGTAGTGCAAACCCCTCACTCCCCTCTTCCAGGCCACCAGCCTCAGTATGCTGAATAAAAATCACCGTGTCGGCTGCCTGCGTAAGCTGGTTGATCAGAGAGACACACTTTTCACGCTGATGACGAGGGGTTTCAAATACCCCGTTCTGCATATCGACAACCATAACCACACGCTTCTCAGACATACCGTTCTCCGTAAGATTGAGTGAAACTGGTGCCTATCATAAGCCCGATGTCACAAAATGGGAGATGGCTCGTAAGTAAATTGTTCATATTTACCCATGGTTACGTTTTTCTCGCTATCGTTATGCAATTCGGGGCATTGCGCGGTTCCGATTAGTAGTATAAATACCCATTACTTTCCTCATTCACTTCATGGATGCTTTTCGTTGAAACGTTGTCTGCTCTCTTTTGCCGCGCTGTGTGCGGTGAGCTTTTCTACCGCCCAGGCAGCCCAACCGCTGACGGCACCCGTTTTAGCTTCAGATATTGCCGATCGCTACGCGAACCTTATCTATTACGGCAGCGGCGCGACCGGGATGGCGATGGTCGTCATCGACGGCAACCAGCGTGTGTTCCGCAGCTTTGGCGAAACGCGTCCGGGAAATAACGTTCACCCGCAGCTGGATTCCGTTATCCGCATCGCGTCCTTAACCAAGCTGATGACCAGCGAAATGCTGGTGAAACTGCTCGACCAGGGCGTGGTGAAGCTTGACGATCCGCTCAGCAAATACGCGCCGCCAGGTGCCCGGGTCCCCACGTATCAGGGGACGCCGATCCGGCTTGTGAACCTTGCAACCCACACCAGCGCCCTGCCGCGTGAGCAGCCAGGCGGAGCGGCGCATCGTGACGTATTTGTCTGGCCAACGCGCGACCAGCGCTGGAGCTATCTGAGTACCGCCACGCTGAAAGCGGCACCGGGCTCGCAGGCCTCTTATTCAAACCTGGCGTTCGACCTGCTGGCGGATGCCCTCTCAACGGCGGCTGGCAAACCCTATACGCAGCTGTTTGAAGAGCAGATCACCCGTCCGCTCGGCATGAAAGACACCACGTTTACTCCGTCCCCGGATCAGTGCCGTCGCCTGATGGTGGCAGAGAAAGGCGCCAGCCCCTGTAATAACACGCTCGCGGCTGTGGGCAGCGGCGGGGTTTACTCCACGCCTGGCGACATGATGCGCTGGATGCAGCAGTTCCTTTCTTCAGATTTCTACGCTCGCACCAGCCAGGCCGATCGCATGCAGACTCTGATTTATCAGCGTACTCAGCTGCACCGCGTCATCGGGATGGACGTGCCGGGTAAAGCCGATGCGCTCGGCATGGGGTGGGTCTATATGGCGCCGAAAAATGGGCGTCCGGGTATTATTCAGAAAACCGGCGGCGGCGGTGGATTCATCACCTATATGGCCATGATCCCGCAGTCAAACGTGGGCGCGTTTGTGGTGGTCACCCGCTCCCCGCATACGCGTTTCGTCAATATGAGTGACGGGATTAATAACCTGGTGGCAGAACTGAGCGCCAATAAAGCCCAGGTGCTCACCGCGTCTAACTGATCTTAATATTCCGTGGGCAAGCGGTTGATGCTGACCAGCTTGCCCCGGCTCATATTGATGTAGTTACCTTGCCGCAGGGCAGCGAGAACCTCAGCAACCACTGAACGTGAAATACGCGTACTTTGTTGAATATGATTCATCACACCAATTTTTGAACGCAACGTTTCATCCCACTCCGCCATATTCAACAGCATGGCGCGGATCTGGTGATAGGAATTATTTCCCACCAGCTGCATATCGCGTTTCTCAAGAATGTAGTTTATCCAGGACAACCAACCGAAGGCCTCTTTCCATAGCGCGTTCTGTTGTATAAGTTGACGGGTGGTTTCAGTGGGCAAATAAAAACCCGTGCAGGATGTTTTGGCTATCACTCTATATTCCTGGCAGTGATTAATCATCACTGTGGACAAACCCATAATAAACGGCGCTGTCGCGATGCCCACAAGCAGTTCATCTGAATGTCGATAGATTTCGATAACACCGGTTTGGAATACGATGGTGCGGCACTCATTACATTCACCGGATATAATTAATTGTTTTGGAGCAGATTTAAAAGGGGTACTGGCTGATTTCAAACACTGTTCGAGCCGGCGTAATTCAGAAAGTGGTTTCGCATTAACCTTCATGCAGACCTCAAGGCATCCGTATTTGTCGGTTCAATATTATTTTTATTACTTCTGTAAAAAGCGGGGGGAGGTAACGCCTCCCCCCGCTTTTATTTATTACCAGGTATATTTCACACCCAGGTTTGCGCCCCAGTTCTGATCAACGTCGCCGCCGCCCAGATAAGTGGCATCAGTGTAAGCACTGAAGTTCTTCGTGAAGCTGAACTGGGTGCCCAGCCCTACGCGCACAGCGGAGCCTTTAACGCCGTTATCAATGCTGTCACCGTTAATGTCGGCATTGTTATCAGCATCGTCATAGACCCAGGCCAGTTTGAAGTAAGGCGTCAGAGCCTGATCGCCGCCGTAGTTGAAGGTGTAACCCGCATCAACACCGAGTTCATAACGCAGGCTATCGTAAGATTGCCCATCCATGCGCATGTCATTGCTGAGGCGATAATCATCGCCAGACTGGAACAGGCCAGACACGGCTGCGTATGGTGTGACGTAGCCGGACAGGTTTGGTTTCCAGTCATAGCCCAGTTTCAGCCCAAAACCAACCGCGTCATTGGTGGTGTTGCCGTCAACATACTGGCCGTTGCTCATGTTAGCAGAGAGATCGCTGTTGAAACGGGTATAACTCAGGGAGCTGTCGAGGAAAAGATCGTTCATGAACTTCGCAGACGCGTAGATCATCGCCGTCTGGCTGTCCTGATCGACCTGACCGGTACGATCGCTGATATCCCCCTTCGCGAAACCTGCCGCACCACCGACGATCCACTTCGCATTATTACCGTCAATCTGGGTATCCAGACCGACCATAATACCGCTCACGTCCTGATCGTAGCTAAGAACGCCATTGTCGCCGTCGAAGTTACCGCCGAAGTAACTCACCCACGCCCCGCCGTTATCCGCCAGGCCGTGACGGCTGTTGGTCAGACGCGTACCAACGGTATCCTGCTGCAGATTCCAGATGTTGGTGTTGGCAGATGGGATGCTCAGCGCCATATTGGCGTAGTCGGTCAGCGCTTTCTGCTGGAGGACAACGGCGTCACCCTGCTGCTGCGCCTGGTAGGTGTAGGCACCTAAATCGGCTTTGTTTGCGGCAGTAAAGCTGGCTGCAGTATCCGCGTTATTGTCATAGACGCGAATAATCTCTTTGTTTTTGTAATCGGCGACGGAACCGGCTCCGGTCGCGTTGTCGATACGGACCTTGTAGTTACCGGCGACGTCACCGTTCACTGACAGATGGCCATCAGAATTAATCGCCACAACGCCGTAGTCGTAATCGGCATTGTGCTTATCGTTGGTGATATAGCGTGCGTTGTTCAGATCGCTGTTCAGCACGTAATCACGGCTGGCAACGTTCAGCACACCACCATCGGTCAGTACCATATTGTGCGTATCAACCTGTCCCAACCCCAGCGCCAGCTCTGCACCGTTATCCACGGTGATGGTGTTGGCATACAGATCGGCCGTTTCTTCCGTCAGTGCCGCACGGCTATAGCTGTCCAGATACAGATGGTCGGTGGCCACGCCGCCGCTGTCGCCGATATTCAATGAGGAAGCATTGGTCAGGGTGATGGTATCCGCCAGCAGACCTGAGTTTTCAACATTGACCTGAGACTGGTTGTTGACCGCCAGCGTGTCGATGTTAGACACCTTGCGGGTATCCCACTCGGAGCCGTTATCCAGCGTGATGTTAAAGAGACCGCTCTGATACACCGCTTCGCCCGCAACATGTCCGTTGCTGTCATAGGTGGAGTCCGGCCAAATGCTGTTTGGAGACAGAGCGCTCCAGTCTACGTTGCTGTAGCCCAGGCCATACATCTGCGCCGTGCCGATAGCCTCGACGCTCGACTGCGCTGCACCAACCCATTTGCTACCATTGGTCAGAGTAACGTCAAGCTTATCGGTACCGTCCCAGCCGTTGGTGGTTGGGTTATAGACACCGTCTGCACTGGTATCCGTTGCCGAATCACCGTTCGGGTAGAAGTTGTTGTCGAAGGTACTGGAGAAAAGAATGTCGCCAGTCACGGTGGAGTGATCGAACGTGGCGCTGGTCTGCATCGCGTTATCAGACGCGCTGGCGGCCACAATCAGCGCCGCATCATCTGCCGCTGTCGCGTTGGTTTCACCATAGTCGCTCGGCTTCGCGGTTTGACCGTAGAATCCGCTGGTACCTAAATCGCTGTACGCACCAGAAGTCAGTACCGAATCTTTCACCAGTAGCGTGTCAGTAAAGACGTTGCTGCTGTTGGCTACGCCTTCAACACCGTCGTACGGGGTATTATCCAGCTCCTGATACCCCTGCGTCAGGGTAATACCCGCGACGTGAGAGTTATTCTGGATAACAATATCCGATTCAACATCCAGGGTAATTGCATTGCCCAACCCATAGGTATCAAGATAGTGGGTTTCGGTGTTATCGCCATTTACCACATTGTAAGCATAATGCTCATAGGTGTCGTTAATGGTGGAGTGATCAACGGTCAGGCTAAAACGATCGTACTGAGAATGGGTCGTGCCGTCGGTGTCTATACCATCAGCACACGAGGTGGTCATACACTCAGAGGTAATCATGCCATTAATGGTACTGTTGGAAATGCTTAATGCATTAGCCCGACCATTGATACCATCATCCAGATAGTATGTTGAAATAATACCATTCACGGTGGATTTATTAATCACCGGATAAATATCACCGTCGTGGGTAACGTCTGAGTAATCCCAGTCGGCATAGCCATAATACCAGGGTGTGGACGCTGTATTATCGTATCCGAAGGTATTATAAGTTGTACCGGAAATATCCTTCGCATTGGCCTGAGAAGCGATAGCCAGGGTGCAGGCTAATGCAAGTTGAGATACAACGAGTTTCTTTTTCCATGTTTGCATTGGGTCATCCCTCCTCAGGGACGTAAGCAAGTTTGTCCATCAATGAATTTGCAACATTTAATTGCGGAGGGAATTATGCAGTTTCATTTCGAAAAGGTTCAATGAATGTTTCCATTAAGTCCGTATCCAGACCAATAACACATCGAAAACAACAAACACAGGGGTCACTCAAGATAAACATTATAAAAACAAAACGTTAAAATACAGACGAGTGAAGGAGGATTATATAATAATAAATAATGGATTATTTTTAATGATGCATCCCACTTAATATAGAAACAACACGAATACCTCACCCCCTATCAGTAATATACTAACCTGTATTAGATATTGATGAAATGAAACCTGACCTGCCGCATTTCGCAAAAAGCAAAATGCCCACTTTAGTAAAACACCCGTCTTCACTTTGAGGTACACTAGCCTTCTTTGTTCCACAAACATCAGGCATACCATGACCGATTTAATTGCACGCCCACGCCGCCTGCGCAAGTCACCTGCACTGCGCGCTATGTTTGAAGAGACAACCCTGACCTTAAACGATCTGGTGTTGCCGATTTTTGTCGAAGAAGAGATCGATGACTACAAAGCCATCGAAGCCATGCCGGGCGTCATGCGCATTCCGGAGAAATATCTGGCGCGTGAGATTGAACGCATCGCCAACGCGGGGATCCGCTCGGTGATGACCTTCGGCATCTCACACCATACCGATGCCACCGGCAGCGACGCGTGGAAAGAAGATGGCCTCGTCGCTCGCATGTCCCGCATCTGCAAAGAGACCGTGCCGGAAATGATCGTCATGTCCGATACCTGTTTCTGCGAATACACCTCACACGGCCACTGCGGCGTGCTGTGCGATCACGGCGTGGATAACGATGCCACCCTGCTGAACCTTGGCAAGCAGGCTGTCGTCGCGGCCGCGGCAGGTGCGGACTTCATCGCCCCATCTGCGGCAATGGACGGACAGGTTCAGGCGATTCGTCAGGCGCTGGACGCGGCGGGCTTTACCGACACCGCCATCATGTCTTACTCCACCAAATTCGCCTCCTCCTTCTACGGCCCGTTCCGTGAAGCGGCGGGCACGGCGCTGAAAGGCGATCGTAAAACCTACCAGATGAACCCGCTGAACCGTCGGGAAGCGATTCGTGAATCCCTGCTCGATGAAGCCCAGGGCGCAGACTGCCTGATGGTGAAACCGGCTGGCGCGTATCTCGATATCCTGCGCGACATCCGCGAGCGCACCGAGCTGCCGCTGGGCGCTTATCAGGTGAGCGGCGAGTACGCGATGATCAAATTCGCCGCGCTGGCGGGTGCGATTGACGAAGAGAAAGTGGTCCTCGAAAGCCTCGGCGCCATCAAACGCGCAGGCGCGGACCTGATCTTCAGCTACTTCGCGCTGGATCTGGCCGAGAAAAAAATTCTGCGTTAATCCGCTTTAGCGCCGGGTGGCGGCTTCGCCTTACCCGGCCTACGCTCTGCTCAAATCTTCACCCAACTGCAATACAACCGACATCTGCTCCTTCTACTGTCTTCGCAAGACGGCAGGAGGAGTAATCATGTTTAGCCTCGATAGCGTTCTCGACGATCTTTGGCCTCAGGCGAGGCCTGCACCCTGGCAAAAAAGTCTGTTAAAAAGACTGTTTTACGAAGACGAATTTCAGCAATTTGCCGCAGCACACCGCCACCTGAAAGGCCTGGATATGGTGGAGCAAGTTCTGGAACACCTTGATATTCTCTGCACCGTTTCCGCCCGCGATCTTGAACAAATCCCCGAACATGGCCCGCTGGTCATTATTGCCAACCACCCGACGGGTACGCTGGACGGGCTGGCGCTGATGTACGCCGTCTCCCGCGTGCGACGCGATGTAAAAGTCGTGACCAACCGGATGCTGACCCACCTTGAGCCCCTCAGCTCGCTGTTTATTCCGGTGGACAATATGGGCGGCAGGACGGCGAAAACATCCCTGGTGCAGATGGAACAGCATCTGCAAAACGCAGGCGTGCTGATCTTCTTCCCGGCAGGCGAAGTGTCCCGCCCCACGCGCAAAGGCATTCGCGACAAAAAGTGGCACTCTGGCTTTATTAAACTCGCCGGCAAGCTGCGCGCCCCGCTGCTGCCGGTGCATATTCAGGCGCATAACAGCCTGCTCTTTTATGCCAGCACGCTGGTCTCCCCGACGCTGTCGATGCTGTTGCTCATGCAGCAGATGTTCCGCCGCCGCCACAGCCAGCTGCCGATCAAAATCGGCCAGCAGATTGCGTGGCATCACTGGCACAGCGCCACCCTTTCGTCGCGTGAGATGGCCGAGCAGTGCCGTCAGCACGTGATGCGTCTTGGCAAGGGAGTGCCCGGCGTCTTTAAAACCCAGTGCGCGATTGCCCGTCCGGAAAACCGGGCCACCCTGAAACGCGCGCTGGCGCAGGCCGAATGTCTGGGCAATACCAGCGACGGTAAAACCATCTATCTTTGGCAGCGCAACGGTCAGGAAGACGCCCCGCTGCTGCGCGAGCTGGGCCGCCTGCGCGAGATTGCCTTTCGCGCGGTGGAGGAAGGGAGCGGCAAGCGCCGGGACACCGACAGCTACGACGATGATTATCTGCACCTGATCCTGTGGGATGAGGACGATCTGGAGATCGTGGGGGCGTATCGCTTTATGCCGACGGCCATGCAGATCGAAAAGCGCGGCGTTGAGGGGTTGTACAGCTATAGCCTCTTCCACTACGACGACAAAATGCAGGACGTGCTGGAGCACGGTATTGAGCTAGGGCGCAGCTTTATTCAGCCGCGCTACTGGGGGCGCCGCGGCCTGGACTATTTATGGTCCGGCATTGGGGCCTATCTGGCGCGTTATCCGCACTACCGCTACCTGTTTGGCCCGGTCTCCATTTCCGGTGGCTTACCGCCTGCCGCGCGGGATCTGCTGGTCGCCTTTTACCGCCTGTGGTTCCCGGCGACGCATCCGCTTGCCGCCTCGCGCCAGCCGTATCCCGCCTCCCTGCCGGACGTGCTGGCGCAGTTTGGCGGCGTGGATTACGTGGACGATCTGACGAAACTGAAGTCCCTGCTCGGCAATCTTGGCTGCGGTATTCCGCCGCTCTACAAGCAATATTCCGAACTTTGCGAGCCCGGCGGCGTACAGTTTATTGATTTTGGCAGCGACCCGGCGTTCAACAACTGCGTTGACGGGCTGGTGCTGGTGGATTTGTGTTACCTGAAGGCGAACCGCTATCAGCGGTATATTGAGGCGCACCTTTAAATGTGCGGTATTTTGTAGGCCGGGTAAGGCGTAGCCGCCACCCGGCAATTGTGCACCGTTTTCGCCGGGTGGCGCTGCGCTTACCCGGCCTACGGGAGCGACGGGTTAAGGACGATAAAACGGCTTATCGCCCAAAATCGTCGCCCGCTGCATAATCCGGCGCTGCGGCAGATAGTCCGCATTGGCATAATGCTGCGTTACGCGGTTATCCCAGATCGCCAGATCGTTCTCCTGCCAGCGCCAGCGCACCTGAAACTCCGGCTTGGTGATATGCTCAAACAGGAAACCTAACAGCGCCTCACTCTCTTTTTCCGTCACGTCCACGATGCGCGTGGTGAACCCTTCGTTCACAAACAGCGCCTGCCTGCCCGTCACCGGATGGGTCCGCACCACCGGGTGCAGCAGCGGAGGATGTTTCGCCACAGCCTCCTGCCAGCGCTGATGTTCCTCTTCCGTTTTACGGTACTTGTACTCAGGGAACGATTTTTTGAAGTCGTGCTCCGCCCGCAGCCCGCTCAGTAGCGTCCGGAACGGCGCGGAGAGCGCCTCATACGCCGCAATCCCGCTGGTCCACAGCGTATCGCCGCCGGTTTCCGGCAGCAGCTTCGCCGCCAGAATGGCCCCGGCAGGCGGCGTCTCGATAAAGGTCACGTCGGTATGCCAGTTATCGTTATCCGGCGGGTTATCGTTGTGGGTGTCCAGGACAATAATCTCCTCCACCCCTTCCGCATGCGGATAGACCGGGTGGATATGCAGATCGCCAAAGCGCAGGGCCAGCGCGCGCTGCTGCTGCGGGGTGATCGCCTGCTCGCGCAGGAACACCACCTGATGGCGCAGCACCGCGTGGTACAGCTGCTCGAACTGGTTATCGCTCAGCGGACGGGTCACATCCAGGCCCGACACCTGTGCACCAATGTACGGCCCCAGCGGGGTGATGGTCAGACGTTCACTCATTGTATTTCTCCATGCCAGGGCGTCAGACGGCGCTGTAACGCGCGCAGCCCCAGTTCTAATCCGAAGGCGATCGCGGCGATCACCGCGATCCCTGCCAGCACCACGTCAGTCGCCAGGAACTCTCCCGCCGACTGCACCATAAACCCAAGTCCGCGCGTGGCCGCAATCAGCTCCGCCGCCACCAGCGTGGACCAGCCCACGCCAAGGCCGATGCGCAGCCCGGTTAAAATCTCCGGCAGCGCGCCCGGTAAAATCACGAACAGCAGCACCTGCGTACGGCTGGCTCCCAGCGACTGCGCCGCGCGGATCCGCACCTGCTGAGCGCTCTTCACGCCCGCCAGCGCCGACATGGCAACCGGGGCGAAAATCGCCAGATAGATCAGCAGTATTTTTGACGTTTCCCCGATGCCGAACCAGATCACCATCAGCGGCAGATAGGCCAGCGGCGGCACCGGGCGGTAAAGCTCAATCAGCGGGTCAAGGATGCCGCGCACCGTCGGGCTTAAGCCCATCGCGATCCCGACCGGTATCCCGATAATCACCGCCGCCAGCAGCGCCACCAGAATGCGCGCCAGGCTGGCACCTAAGTGCTGCCAGAGCGTGGCATCCATAAAGCCCTGCGGCCCGGCGATGGTAATGAGTTTGGCCAGCACCTGTCCCGGCGGCGGCAGAAACAGCGGGCTGACCCACTGCAGGGCAGCAACTGCCCCCCACACCGCCAGCAGCACCAGCAGCGTACCGACGCTCAACGTGATTTGACGTGAGAAAGGCCAGCGCAGCGCCAGACGCGTGCGGCGCGTTTTTTCACTGAAGACGATGCTCATGAGAAGGCCTCCCGCTGTTCAAACACGCGGCTTAAAACGTACTCACGCTGTTCGATAAACAGCGGATCGGATTTGATGCTGCGCACGGGTTCCCCCGCGACGTAGCGGCGGGCGAAATCCAGCGGCAAGCGCTCCAGCACGCGGCCCGGCCCCGGCGAGAGCAGCACCAGCTCGGTGGCCATAAACACCGCCTCTTCGATATCGTGGGTAATCAACAGCACCTGCTTGCCGGTCTCATGCCACAGGCGCAGGAGCAGGGTTTGCATCTGCTCGCGGGTGAAGGCATCGAGCGCCCCGAACGGCTCGTCCAGCAGCAACAGCTGCGGATTCGCTGCCAGCGCGCGGGCAATCCCGACACGCTGTCGCTGGCCGCCGGAAAGCTGCCAGATATAGCGTTTTTCCGCCCCTTCCAGCCCCACTTTTTTCAGCATCGCCCGCGCGGTTTCCAGCCGCTGTTCACGATTGACGCCCGCAAGCTGCAGCCCAAACGCCACGTTTTCCTGCACGTTGCGCCACGGGAGCAGGCCTTCATTCTGGAAGACCACGCCGCGCTCGGCGCCGGGGCCTTCCACCTTTTTGCCTTCCAGTTGAATGGTGCCATGCTGATAAGGGACAAACCCGGCGATCAGATTCAGCAGCGTGGTTTTTCCGCATCCGGACGGACCCAGCACCACCAGCAGTTCACCGCTGTCCAGCGTCAGGTTGATCTCCTCCAGCGCGGGTTTGCCACCGTAATCAGCAGACAGATTTGTAATATTCAGCATGGCGGACTCCTTATTTCACAAAACGATCGGTCACGTACTGGCTGTAATCCGTTGCTACCGCGGGCACTTTGCCCTGCTCTTTTAGGAAGGTGGCGGTATCAACAATCGCTTTGTTTACCGGCCCGGTCAGCTGCTGCACCTGCTGCGCGGGGGTCAGATAGGTATTGCCCTTCACCAGTCCCGGCACGTCCGCTTCCGGCACGCCGCTCAGGCGGGAGAGTTTTTCCAGGTTGGCGGGCTGCTTTAGCCATTCATCCGGGTTACTGATGTACGGCTGCTGGGCGTCAATCGCGCTTTTCGCGAAGGCTTTCACCACCTCAGGATGTTTCTCGGCGAAGTCTTTACGCACGACCCACACGTCGAGCGTTGGCGCGCCCCACTGGCCCACTTTTTCGGAGTCGGTCAGCACGGTACCGTCTTTTTCCAGCTCGTTCACGGCCGGTGCCCACACATAGGCCCCGTCAATGTCGCCGCGCTGCCAGGCCGCGATAATCGCCGGCGGCTGGAGGTTGATAATCTGTACCTGCCCCGGCTTGATGCCCCAGTGTTTGAGCGCCGCCAGCAGGCTGTAGTGGGTGGTTGAGATAAACGGCACGGCGATGCGTTTGCCGATCAGGTCTTCCGGCTTGGTGATGTTTTTCTTCACCACCAGCGCTTCAGAGTTACCGAGCTGCGAGGCGAGCAGGAACACCTCAATCGGCACCTGCTGGCTGGCCGCGACCGCCAGCGGGCTGGAGCCGATATTGCCGATCTGCACGTCGCCGGAGGCTAACGCACGCACGACGGAGGCCCCGCTGTCGAACTTGCGCCAGTCGACTTTCGCGCCGCTCTCTTTGGCAAAGGTGTTGTCCGCCTGCGCGACTTTCGCCGGTTCCGCAGAAGTTTGATACGCGACGGTGACGTCCACCGCCTGCGCCTGAAATGCCCACAGCGCCAGTGCGCCGAGAAGTGTGATTCGCGATGAAATTGCCATAGTGCCTGCTCCCCTTGTTGTTATGAGGGCAGTATTTCCAACGCGAGAATTTTGATAAAGGAATAAAAATGAATCGCTCATAACGATTCGTTTTTAGATAAAAAGCGGGAAAGGATAGTTGGTTTTGTGCGGTTGGTTCATGCCGGGTGGCGGCTGCGCCTTACCCGGCCTACGGATCGCACAATGTGTAGGCCGGGTAAGGCGCAGCCGCCACCCGGCAAAGCACTCAGCGCTGCGCGTTCAGCTCAGCAATATCCTTCGGCGTGGTCCGACAGCAGCCGCCAATCAGCTTCGCTCCGGCGTCCAGCCACTGGGGCAGATACCCTGCCAGCGTCTCGCACGCTTCGCCGTGGTGATGCCAGGTTTTGGTTACCGCGTCATAATGCTCGCCCGAGTTCGGGTAAACCACCAGCGGCAGCGACGTCAGGCTTTGCAGGTGCTTCAGCGCCGCCGTGGTGTTTTCCAGTGCGATGCAGTTAATACCCAGCGCGACGATATGCGGAGAGTTGGCCAGCGCGCTGACCACGTCACGCAGGGGCGTACCGTCGCTCAGGTGCTCGCTGTCGCGCAGGGTAAAGGAGAACCACGCCCGGGCGCGGGGATATTCAGACAGCAACGCCGCCAGCGCCTTAATCTCCTCAAAGGACGGTAGGGTTTCGCAGGCCAGGAGGTCAGCGCCCGCATCCAGCAGCGCTTCCACGCGCGGGCGGTGGAAGTCGGTGAATGCTTCCGCACTGCGCACGTAGTCGCCGCGATACTCCGAGCCATCCGCCAGATAGGCGCCGTACGGCCCAACGGAGCCCGCCACCAGCAGCGTGCCCGCATGCGGATTTTCAGCCAGATACGCTTCGCGCGCCTTACGCGCCAGCTCCACGCTTCTGCCAATCAGCGCCCGGGACTGCGCCTCGTCCAGGCCGCGCGCCGCAAAACCCGCAGGCGTGGCCTGATAGCTGGCGGTGATCGCCACCTGCGCGCCCGCGCGGTAATAATCAAGATGCACTTCGCGGATAAGCTCAGGGTTTTCCATCAGCACTTTGGCAGACCAGAGGCTGTCTGCCAGGTTACAGCCGTGCGCTTCCAGCTCCGTCGCCATCGCGCCATCCAGCACCACAAACGGCTGCTTTTCAAGGAGGGCGGTAAGCGGATTATTCTGCGACATGTTCGGGCTCCTGCGATGTCATATTTCGGGTCAGATAGTAGGCACCATAACACAGGGCGACAAACGGAATCCCGCAATAAAGGGCAATGCGCTGGCTTGGGTCAAACCACAGGCCGACACAGGCCACCACGCAGAGGATAAAACCGAGCACCGGCACCAGCGGATACCACGGCGCGCGGTACTGCAGCGCAGAGAGCGGCTGACCGGACTGCAGATGACGACGACGGAAAACGAAGTGCGACGCGCAGATGCTGATCCAGACGGCCACCACCGCAAAGCCAGAAATCGCCGAGAGCGCGACAAACACCGTGTCCGGTGCCACGACGCTTGAGAATAGCGCCAGCACGCCACCGAGCATAGAGACCGAGAGCGCCGTCAGCGGCACGCCGTTTTTGTTCACGCGGGCAAAGCAGCGCGGGAGCGTTTTCTCATTAGAGAGCGACCACAGCATGCGCCCGGAGGCGTACAGTCCGGAGTTCGCCGCCGAGAGGATCGCCGTCAAAATCACAAAGTTAAAAATATCCGCCGCGTAAGGAATACCGACCTTTTCAAATACCAGCACGAACGGGCTCTTTTCCACGCCCGCCTGCTGCATCGGGATCAGCGCCGCCAGCACAAACACGGTGCCGATAAAGAAGATAATCAGGCGCGCAATGGTGGTGCGGATCGCGACCGGAATCACCTTGTGCGGATTTTCCGTTTCTCCCGCCGCGATGCCGATAAGTTCGGTCCCGGAGAAGGCAAAGTTCACCGCCACCATGGTCATCAGGATCGGCAGTCCGCCGTGCGGGAACCAGCCTTCGGCGGTGATGTTGCTTAAGCCCGGCGCGGGTGAACCGTCCTGCATCGGGATAAAGCCAAAGACCGCCGCACCGCCAAGGATAATAAAGGCGATGATGGTGATGACTTTCACCAGGGAGAACCAGAACTCGCCTTCCGCAAAGAAGCGCGTTGAGATGACGTTCAGGCCAAAAATCACCACGCAGAAGACCACGCACCACGCCCAGACGGGCACCTGCGGGAACCAGTACTGCATGCAGAACCCGGCGGCGGTAAAGCTCGACCCGAGCGCCACCGTCCAGGTGAGCCAGTAGAGCCACGCCACGGTGTAGCCCGTCGCCGGGCCAAGATAGCGCGCGGCATAGACGTGGAACGCGCCGGTTTCCGGCATCGCCACGGAAAGCTCGCCCAGACACTGCATCACCAGCCAGACCACCAGCGCGCCTATCAGGTACGCCAGCAGCGTGCCCGCCGCCCCGGTCGTGGAAATGATGTAGCCAGTATTGAAGAATAACCCTGTCCCAATCACGCCACCCAGCGAGAGCATGATCAGGTGGCGTGTTTTCATGGTGCGCTTGAGCTGCCCATTTTCTTGTTGTGTTTGCATATTACCTTCTATACGTATGGACATCTAAACATCCAAAGAAGGTGTGTTATACCGCGATTGTTAATAAAAAGCTAGATGACCAGACGCAAACGGGCGCGCCGCGCGCTGAGTCTGGGATGGGTTGTGAGGATCACATAGAGAATCGGACGCCAGGCCATAAGCACCTCCGCAAGCAGATACTTACAGCATGGTGCGGGAGAAGGCGATCTTCGGTCAGTCGAAAGTGGTATCCGTGAAGCGCGAAGTCATACCGTAACACTGCCCGCAGGACGGGTGCCACCCGATGCAAGGTTGGTAATTCTCACAATCAGTTCTATAGTCGACACAGTTTATGAGTAACCAGGACTGACTGATGCGCTTTAACGGACTGACTAAAGGTTTCTTTATTTTCATTCTCGCCCTTGTGACCTGGGCCTTCTTCGACGTGCTGTCGCCCTACTTCTCCGCGATACTGTGGGCCGCCATTCTGACCGTCATCTTCAACCCGGTAAAAAACAAGCTGCGCGCCGCGCTGGGGGATCGCAACGGGCTGGCCTCGCTGTTGACCATCGGTATTATATGCCTGATCGTCTTTATTCCGCTGATGGTGATCCTCTCCTCGCTCGCCATTGAGCTGAACGTGGTTTACACCAAACTGCAGGAGAACAACACCCAGTTCCCGGAGGTGGTGGCAAGCATCTTCAACCACCTGCCTGACTGGGCCAGCGGCTTCCTCGCGGATCACAACCTGACCAACGCGGCGCAGATCCAGAAAAAACTCTC
The DNA here is from genome assembly GCF_000568095.1 of Enterobacter sp. DC4. Taxonomy (NCBI): domain Bacteria; kingdom Pseudomonadati; phylum Pseudomonadota; class Gammaproteobacteria; order Enterobacterales; family Enterobacteriaceae; genus Enterobacter; species Enterobacter sp. DC4. The sequence continues at coordinate 207,887 of NZ_AZUB01000007.1, forward strand.
CGATGTCGCCCTGCAGGGCGGACAGTATCTCGCCGGCAGCGCGTTTCTGATTGGCAAGGGAACGTTTGGCTTTGCGATTAGCTTCGGCATCATGCTGTATCTGCTGTTCTTCCTGCTGAAAGACGGCCCGTATCTGGTGCGCCAGATCCTCGACTCCCTGCCGCTGTCTGATTTCGCCAAGCAGCACCTGTTCGCCAAATTTGTCGGCGTGTCGCGCGCCACGGTAAAAGGGACGGCGGCAGTGGCCGTGGTTCAGGGCATACTCGGCGGGATTGCGTTTGCTATTGCGGGTATTGACGGCAGCGTGCTCTGGGGCGCATTGATGGCGTTCCTCTCTCTGGTGCCCGCCATCGGCTCGGCGATTGTCTGGGTGCCTGCCGCCATCTTCCTGTTCGCCACGCACCAGATCTGGCAAGGGCTGTTTATTGTCGGCTTCTTCGTGATCGTCGTCGGGCTGGTGGACAATATCCTGCGCCCGCTGCTGGTGGGGAAAGACACCAAAATGCCGGACTACCTGATTCTGATCTCCACCCTCGGCGGCATGGAGCTGTACGGCATTAACGGTTTTGTGATTGGGCCACTCATCGCCGCGCTGTTTATCGCCTGCTGGAACCTCTTCTCAGGGCGCGATCACGAAGGTAACGCCGAAGAGCTGGACCCCGATTTCATCGAAGAAGGAAAAAACCCTCCAGATTTGTAAGGACGTGACGATAAAGACCACACCAGGCGGCGCTGTGCCGCCTTTTTTTTACGCCTTAAATCAAACGTTTTCTATAATTTAAAGAACGCCATCCTACTCATGTCGTAAAAGGATCATCTGGTGCGAATCGCGACGATAACAAACTGGGCCTATGGTGCCACGGTCTGCCTGACCATCGCCTCCGGCATTATCATGCTGTTGGCATCCAATGCTGACACGGCAGAGCGCCAAGCCGTTGAGCAGCGACAGCGATTTGATCAGCTCACAGAGGATGTTGAGACAGACGCCTGGGCACAGTCCGATTTAGCACGCCTCTATGTCATCAAAAAAGATCCCCAAACGTTAAAAGAATACAATCAGTCAGAGAATTACCTTAAGAACATTGAAATACGGCTGGAAAAACTGCGGGACAACGGCGCATCGGATGATGAGCTCTCCCTGCTGCGCGAAGGCATAAAAATCATCGATGAGCTGCAGGACGAACAGCAAACCGCCCTCGCCAGCCTTGAACGCGGAGAAGACGCCCAGGCCGTTGCCTTACTCTATGGTCAGCCCTATGAGCAGGAGCTGGATCGCGCGCAGAATCAGATCGATCACTTTCGCCAGATACTGGACAAGCGCGTTATCGGCTCCGTTAAAGATGCGACAAAAAAATCGAAAGCGCTGCGTACCGCCTCTGAGCTGACGGTCGGCCTGACCGCCCTGCTGTTCCTGTTTGTGCTCGGCTTTATATTGAAACGCCGCGTGCTGCGTCCCGTGGTGCGCCTGAGCGACGTGGTGCACCGTCTGGCATCCCAGGATTACGCGGTTGAAACGCCCAATTTCAACCAGATCGATGAGATAGGCGATATGGCCCAGGCCATCAGCATCTTCCGTGAAAACGGCCTGGCACGACAGCGTCTGGAAAAAGAGCGCGATGCCGACTGGGCCATCCGCGAGCTGCTGGCGCGCATGACCCAGCGGCTGCAGGGGTGTGAGAACTTTAACGATGTGATTAACGTGGCGGAGCTGTTTGCCCCCAATATCGCACCGGGGATCGCGGGCCGGCTCTACGTCCTTGACCGCGAGCCGTGGCAGATGCGCTGCGTCGCGCAGTGGCTTTCGCCGGTTGGTGAAGAGACGACATTCCATCCGGACGAGTGCTGGGCCGTGCGACGCGGGCAGAGTCACCCGCCGGTGAACGGTGAGCCGGATATTGCCTGCTACCATCTTCCGGCATCCCAGGCGGAAAGCGCGCTTTGCGTGCCGCTTATCGCTCAGGGCGAGGCCATTGGCCTGCTCTCCTTCCAGAATATCACGGCGGACAATGCCCCTTCCCGCGCGTATCTGGAGCTGATGGCCGAGGCGCTCGGGCTGGCGCTGGCCAACCAGCGTCTGCGCGACGCGTTGCTGGAAAAAGCGTTGTTTGACCCGCTCACCGGCCTGCGTAATCGTCACCATCTGGAAGATACCCTGCAAACCCAAACGGCACAGGCGATACGCACTGGCGTGCCCTTAAGCTGCATGATGATTGATATCGACCACTTCAAGAGCATTAATGACCGTTTCGGCCATGAAGCGGGCGATCTGGTGATCAAAAGCGTGGCGTCAATTGTTCAGCGGGCCGCACATGACAACGGACTGGCATTCCGCTACGGCGGCGAGGAGTTTCTGGTGCTGCTTTCCGGTGCCGATGAAGCAGAAGCGTACGCCTGCGCGCAGAAGATTTACACCGGCGTGCATGAGCTGTCGCTTCGCTACGGGCTGACCGAGATTGGGCCGGTGGACGTGTCGATTGGCATTGCCAGCTACCCGCAGCATGCCCAGACCGACAACCTGCTGCGCGCTGCGGATGTGGCGCTATACCGGGCAAAAGAGCTGGGACGCGCGCGGATTGTGAGTTTTGGGATGCTGGAGGCGGGCTGACGCTGATTCTCGCGCCCTGACTTTCCCTGGTTCAGGCGCGCGTGATAGCCCAAAGCACCACAATCCCCAGGGCATTGCTCCGCTTTTCCACATACAGGGTGGTATCGGAATAAACGTTACCCTGCGGGTTACAGATGCGGATCTCCTTCTTTAATTCCGGCTCGTAGACTTCCGCACCCGAGCAGCTGTGGCGGGTACTGGACTCATACCGGTAAGGTTTGCTCCAGGCCGAATAGTCCCCCTCCAGCAGCCAGGCCGTTGTAAAGACCACGAACATGGCAACCGGCAGACTGCAAATAAAGAAGCCGAGGTAGATTTTTACCGCGCCAGCAAGATGCTTACCTTCCAGTCTCCCCTTTCTGATGAAATAGACCATCGGCACCAGCGCCAGCAGCAACGCCCCACAGGCAAGGTACTGCTCCCCGCGGATAGAAAGGTATGTCACGCGGTAAATGTTGACTGACCAGACCACAAAACCCGATAGCAGTGCTATCCCGCTCGCGATGAGTGGGATCCAAAAGGAAAAACGCGCTTTTTTCATGGTGGACTCGTCCTTGTCATTCTTGTCGGGTCAGAAGGTCAATCATTGCCCGGGTGGCTGCTGACTGACGCCGGTGCGGGGCAAACAGCACGGAGAAAGGTCGCGATCGTCCCCGAAGGTGCGGCAGCACCTCAACTAACTGGCCGCCCTGTATTCTGTCGCGAACGATAAATTCATAGCTCTGGCAGATCCCCATCCCCTGCTCCGCCAGCGAAACCACGCCGAGTACATCGTCTGATATTTCAATGGTTGAACCCGGCAACCAGTCAATATCGCGCCCTTCATCATAAAATACCCAGGGGGCGATACGACCGGTGCGCGGCATGATAAACGGCAGGCACTGATGGCCCTGCAGCTCTTCCAGCGTCTGAGGCTTTCCTCTCCGATGCAGGTAGTCCGGGGAGGCGACCAGAAGCAATGCCGCGTCTTCCAGCTTACGCGCCACAAGTCCACTGTCAGGCAACTGTCCCAGACGGATCGCCAGATCGAACCCCTCTGCGATCAGGTCAACGTTGCGATTGGTAATGTTCAGCTCCACCTGTACGCGTGGGTAGCGTTGATTATAGTGCGCCAGCAGCGGCGGCAGGCGGTAGTGGGCATAGGTGGTCGGGACACTCATTCTCACGCGACCGGTCAGATCGCCTTCCTGACCCCGGCCAACGCGTTCGGCGTCATCGAGCAGAGAAAACGCTGAGCGCGCCTGCTCAAGATAGACGCGTCCGGCTTCGGTCAGCCCCACCCGGCGGGTCGTGCGCTGTAACAGCTGCCGTCCAAGACGCGCTTCCAGGCGAGTGACCGCGCGGCTCAGTACCGAAGGGGTGGTTGAAAGGGCAACCGCTGCGCCCGTAAATGAGCCGTGTTCAACCACAGCAATGAAGACTTCAACGTCGCCGAGGTAATCAAATTTCCGGCTCATTTTGCTCTCTCAGGAACAAATGTTTTTCAATTTGGCTAATTTATCTCCCGTTGGGCGATGAGTAAAGTGGCCAGCATTCATCACATGAACGTTCCACTGGAGCCTGTCAATGTTCAACCGTCCCCATATTCTGTCCGCCATCGCAATGGCGGCGTTGTTCTCTTTCCCAAGTGTTGTCAACGCGGCGAACCACCCGCCTCTGGAGCGCTGGCGAAGCTACGCCGGTGTGAGCTGGGATACCGCTCAAGACGGAAAGATACCTGCGACGTTTTCCGGTTCGGTCAATGCCCCTATTGCAGGTATCCACTTTGATGCAATGGACCGGGCCTTTGTCAGCACACCCCGGCTGGTTTCCGCCGCAGCACCCGCCACGTTAAGCATTCTGGATACGACGGCGCAGTCTGGCCCTGCCCGCCTGACGGCATTTCCCTCCCGCGAGGGGAATGCGGTGAACACCGATCCCGCTCAGAGCCTGCGCAACGTGCTCGGTTTTTATATTGACCGTAAAAACGGCTGGCTATGGGCGCTGGACATGGGGTTTGTTGCAGGCGAAACAGAGTCCCCCGCGGGGGCGCAGAAACTGGTCGTACTGGATCTCCACTCTGGCCGCACCATCAAACGCATCGCCCTGGACGGCGTCGCGGACCGCAAGGCCAGCTTTCTGAATGATGTGGTGGTCGATGAGAACCGCCGTGTCGCCTATATCTCCGACAGCGGCTCGCGGAGTGCGCCTGAAAACCAGGTGGGACTAATTATCGCTGATTTCGCTACCGGTATAGCCCGGCGCGTGCTCGATCGTCACCCTGCGCTGCAGATTGAGCCAGGCGTTAACGTCGTCTCGCACGGGACTGAAGTCTGGCCTGGTAAACCATTACTGATTGGTATCAATGGCATTGCGCTTTCACCCGATGCGGGCACGCTGTACTGGACGGTGACAACCGGCACGCGCGCCTATGCGGTACCGACTGCGATACTGAGGCAGCCTGCGTCAACCAATGCGCAAATTGCCGGGCAGATCCGCGATCTGGGTCGCGTGGGGGGCAACACCGACGGAATGGTGACAGATGTAAAAGGTAACCTCTACATTACCGATGTCACACGCAATGGTATCGTCAGATACGATCCTGAAACCCATGCCATGTCGCTGATTGCGGCAAGCGAAGAGGTGCGCTGGCCAGACACGCCGGCAATCCGTCCGAACGGGGAGATGGTATTTACCTCAAGTCGCCTCAATGACCACTTCGCGGGAGCCGTTAAACCGGGAGAAGAACGCTATGATTTGTGGCGCTTGCGTCTCGATGCTTCAAAGAATTAGTCGCGCGTCACCTCAGTAATCAATATCGACAATCCATTCATGTCATGACTTTTTTTAGCCATCTCACGGTATTTGGTTGGGGAGAGTCCATATTGATTCGAGAACGCTCTGCTGAACGTTGACGGCTCTTCGTAGCCTAACATTGTAAATATATCTGAAACAGAGAGCTGCGTATGTCTGAGCATATGCGCGGCTTTTTCAAGTTTCCGGCTTCGAATATAGAGACCGATACTTATGCCACACTCCTGGCGAAAGTTTCGTTGAATATAAGCCAATGAATAACCGGATTTTCGCGCCACATCCAGAACGGTAATAGGTCTATATAAATTCGAGTCAATCCAGTGAGTCAGGGACTTAATTACAGTTTCACGATCTTTTAAGAGAGTAAACTTTATACACATAAGTATCCACGAAATTTTATTTACAAGAAGGCCGCTGGCAACGTCATCCAATGACAATTGAAAATAATATTTCCTAAAAGAAAAATCACCCTAATAATAGGGTGAGAGAATGCTTACTGTATTTTAGTGAGATGTCTTTGCAACATCCTCATTTTGTTCAGGACCATACAGTTTCATAAACGCATTAACGGAGGCCTGCGCTTTCATGACAATTTCACTTTCGTCTGGCTGATCCTTTCGCGCTTTTAAAAGCAAGGGTTCAAGGATACCGGCCTGGAGAAGAGAGCGAAAATACTCAGCGGCCAGCACAGGGTCATCTTTTCTTAAGATATTTTGATTCATTAAATCGGTGAAAAGCGCCGATACGTTTGAACGCAGTTTTTGCATTCGCTCATAATATAACTCTCCGATTCCCGACCTTCCGGCTTCGGAAATCATTAATCTTTGCAAATCCACAATATCCGGTGAACAAATATAGCGTAAAAAGGCAACGGCAAATTGCTCGATGACCAGCTGTGGTGATTTTCTGAAAAGGCGCACCTGCCCTGCAGTTTCAATAGTCATGCTCTTTATATACTGTTCAGTTTCTGAAGACATGCATTCTACAAATAGCTCTTCTTTCGAAGAAAAGTGACTGTAAATTGTCGATTTTGAGCCACCCACAATCGCATTAATCTCTGAGATAGACGTGGCATCAAATCCCTTTTGTCGAAACAGCCCGGATGCGACTTCCAGAATCTGTTGCCGTTTAAGCGCTCTTTTATCCATATGTTTCCTCGTTAGTTTAGGTGTCTGACCGGGGCCAACACTTTTTGTTCTCTGATTTCGGAATCACGTCTGGTAGTAGGGTTCGTAATCGTACTGACGAGTACATTTTCATTTGACGACGCTCAGAAGTCAAGATATAAAGTGTACCGTACTGTACGGTACTGTATTTGGACTTCTCTATGAACAGCATGACGAGCGTACTGATGAAAGGTTTTCAGGAGACACTACTGGGATGTCGTATTTCCGGTTTAACCCGGTCCAGGATAGTGATGGGCTGTGTTGTCATTTCCGCCATCAGTATGAGCGGATGCGCCATGATCCCCGACCTTGGCACCCCACCGCCTATGAAGACGGTCACACAACTTAAAAGCGATCAAAGTTTCCCACATCAGAACGGCCAGTGGCCGAAAGATGACTGGTGGAAGAAATACGGTGACGAGCAGCTCAACGGGCTGATTGATGACGCGCTTAAAAATTCCCCTACGCTTAACATCGCCGAAGCTCGCGTGAAACAAGCGCAGGCGATGACGCAAAGTGCGAGCGGTTCGCTTTTCCCTGAGGTCACCGCAAACGCCAGCTTTATGCGGGACAAAATGAGTTACAACTATGTGACGCCTGAAAGCGCAACGCCTCAAAACTGGAACAGCTATGGTCGTACCACGCTGGATATGAGCTGGGAAATAGATTTTTGGGGTAAAAACCGCGCCGCGCTCGCGGCTGCAACGTCAGGAGAAATGGCGGCTGTCGCGGAAAAAGCGCAAACAAGGCTGGTGCTCTCTTCGTCTGTTGTTACCGTTTATGCGGAGCTGGCGCATTTATACACCGTACGCGAAACGCTTAACGATACCCTCACTATACGAACCAGTACGCTCGCGTTGTTCCAGCAACGACATGATGCGGGGCTAGAAGATTTATCCAGCCTTCAACAGGTTGAGACGCGTCAACTCAACGCAAAAGCAAATCTGGTGGCAATAGAGGAAGCGATTGCGATCAAAAAACATGCCCTCGCTGCATTGATCGGTGACGGGCCCGACAGATCGCTGGCCATAACCGCGCCAAAGGCATCGCTTTTAGCGCATGAGGAACTTCCTCCCAATATTGCGCTGGATCTGATTGGTCGACGTCCTGATATTGTCGCGGCACGTTTACGCGCAGAGGCTGCAGCAGAGCAAATCAAACAGAAAAAAGCCGGTTTTTACCCCAGCGTTAATCTGGTTGCCTTTGCCGGGTTCCAGTCACTGGGTATTAACAACCTTACCCGGAGTGGCTCAGCAATTGGCAGTTTTGGTCCGGCCATATCGTTGCCAATATTTAATACGCAAAAGCTACAGGGTGATTTGAAATACGCCAGCGGTGAATATGATATTGCGGTGAACGTTTATAACGCCACGTTAACGAATGCACTTCGTGAAGTGAGCGATGCACTCACCAGCAGAGCCTCTCTGAAAGACGAGATGCTTTATTCTCAGGGTGCAGTCACGTCGGCAGAAAAAGCGTATTCGCTCACCAGACAAAGGTATGAAGGAAAGGTCGCTGATTATCTCGACGTTTTATCCTCGGAAGATGAGCTGGTTGCGGCCCGCAGAAAATTAGCCGATGTAAATTCCCGTGCCTTTACGATTGACGTCGCATTAGCGCGTGCATTGGGCGGTGGATATACCTCGAGCAAACAGTGATTTTTAACACCAGGTTAATTACTAAATAGTGGAAAGAAAGGAAATAAAATGAGTCATTCTGCAGCTATTGAAAATCAAAATATTGAATCATCCGATATCAAAAAGAAAAAAAGAAAACGTTTATTCTCTTATCTTGCATTAAGCATCGCGCTGGCTGGCGCAGGCTCGTTCGCATATTGGGAATTAGTGGGTTCTCGCTATGTTGAGACCGATAACGCCTATACCGATGTCGAGTCCGCTCAGCTCTCTTCCGCGATCACCGGTACGGTAAGTGCCATCCTCGTCACGGATTCTCAGGTGGTAAAAAAAGGCGATGTTCTGATCCAGCTGGATCCTACTGATGCAGAGTTAGCCCTTAATCAGGCAGAAGCAAACCTGAACCTGTCTATTCGGCGGGTCAATGGATATAAGGCTACCGACACAAAACTCGGCGCTGAAGTTGTGGCAAATGAAAAAGAGCAAAAACGTCTGCTGGCCCAGGTTGATGCCGCAAACGCTGACTTCCAGCGCGCGACGGTTGACCTCAAGCGACGCGAGGCGCTCATGCAGACAGGCGCGATTTCAGGCGACGAACTGACGCGTATTCAAAACGTTTATGCTTCCGCTCTGGCAAACCTGAATGCCGCTAAAGCCGCCGTGGCGCAAGCCGATGCAGCAAGACAGGCGGCAGTGGGTGCAAGACAGGCGAATGCCGTAATGATTGAGGATGCAAATACCGAGACCAACCCAGAAGTCGCTCTCGCCAGAGCAAAGCGCGATCAGGCCAGACTGGATCTGGAAAGAACCGTGATCCGTTCGCCAGTTGATGGCGTGGTTGCTCGTCGCCAGGTCGAGCTTGGGCAACGTGTCCAGCCTTCCACGCCGTTATTGTCCGTGGTGCCGGTACAGCAAATTCACGTCAATGCCAACTTCAAGGAAGTTCAGCTCCAGCATGTGAAAGTGGGGCAGAAAGTGGAACTGGTGAGCGATCTGTATGGCGACAACGTTCCTTTCCATGGAACGGTAGAAGGCTTTGATGGCGGTACCGGCGCAGCGTTTTCAGTTATTCCTGCGCAGAACGCAACGGGTAACTGGATTAAGGTTGTTCAGCGTTTGCCCGTGCGCATCAAACTCAATGCTGATGAGCTTGCAGCACATCCGTTGCGGGTTGGGCTGTCCATGAAAGCGACAGTTAATTTAAAAAGTGAATAACGGAAACCAGGCCATGTCTACATTCGTTATCGATAACCAGCCGCCTTCGCTGAAGGGCGGTATGTTATGGGTGGGTGCCCTGGTTCTTGCAATGGCAAACTTTTTAGCCGTACTCAATATGACCATTGCAAACGTGACTCAACCCAACATGGCTGGCGCCCTGGGCGCAGGAACCAGCCAGGGAACCTGGATCATCACGGCCTATGCCGTGGCTGAAGCCATAACGGTGCCGCTATCAGGATGGTTAACCACCCGGTTCGGCGGCGTGCGCGTTTTCTGCATTTCCGTGTTCATGTTTGGCATTTTTTCTTTGCTTTGCGGCCTTTCCACTTCTCTGGGAATGCTGCTGCTGATGAGGGTTTTTCAAGGCATGGCGGGAGGCCCCCTGATGGCCTTATCACAAACGTTGCTCCTGCGTATTTTCCCGAAAGAAAAATCCATGCAGGCGACGGGATTATGGGCAATGACCACATTGCTGGCACCCGTTATAGGCCCGGTTCTCGGTGGCTGGATTTGCGATCATTACAGCTGGTCGTGGGTGTTTATCATCAACGTTCCGATGGCCATCGCTTTTTCAGTCATCGCGTGGTCAGTATTAAAAATCTTCGAAGATGAGCTGGTTAATAACGCTATTGATATCGTTGGGTTTGTTTTACTGGTTATCTGGGTTGGTGCACTGCAGATCATGCTGGATGAAGGGAAAGACCTTGACTGGTTTGCCTCAGAAGAAATTTGGGTTCTGGCGATTGTGGCCTGTATCGGCTTTTTAAGTTTCTGCATCTGGGAGCTGACCGCTGACCATCCGATTGTCGATATCAGCGTTTTTCGCCATCGTGGTTTTTCGGCCAGCATGTTTGTTCTCGCACTCGCGTTTGGGTGTTTTTTTGGTCTGAATGTCCTCACGCCTTTGTGGCTACAATATAACTTAGGGTATACAACAACATGGGCAGGGATTGTGGTTGCCTGGGGCGGCCTTCTGCAGGTGGTCTTCTCTCCGGTTGCCGCTAACCTTTCCAACAGAATCGATCCGCGCATTCTTATCTTCTTTGGCTGTGCCTGGCTCGGTCTCGATACCTTCTGGCGCTCCTATGCGACGACCGATATGGATTACTGGTCCATCTGTGTCCCTTTGTTATTCATGGGCGTTGGCATGCCGTTGTACTATGTCCCGATTACGGGGCTTGCAATGGGCTCTGTAGATGAAGCGGAAATGCCCTCGGCGGCCGGGTTAATGAACTTTGTTCGAACGTTATCAGGCGCGTTTGCCACATCGCTCGTGACAACGTCCTGGCAGGACCAGCGCTATATTGCGCATGACAGACTGGCGTCCGTCGTTGACCCGACAGGCGATCTTTCACAGTACATCAACTCGGCGCCTCAGCAAGGTGGGCAGTTTGTTAGGGAGCTTTTTGACAAGATGGTTAACAGCCAAAGCATGATGCTTTCCACCAATAATCTGATGATGTCGATAGGCGTCATATTCTTTATCGCTGCTTTTGCTATTGCTTTAGCACCGAAACCCTCTCGCGTTGTTGATGCCGCTTCTGTAGGACATTAATCGTTATTCAGCACAGGGATGTGAGCGTCAAATAAAAGAGAACATTTAATGGAAGAAATACCAGGACTTTCTGTACAGGAAAAGCGTTACTTAATATCAGAAACATATTGTTCAATATATAAAAAAGTGGACGCTTCCCAGTGGAAGAAGCGTCCTAAATCAGGCAATTATTCAGACACAGATTGAAACCGTTAACTGACGATCTCATCGATAATATCGCATACTCCCTACTGTTCATTATTTACATTTTCTGCCATCGCCTACCTGTTTCGCCACTCTTTCTCGCTGGGTCACCGACTCGGTCACAACTTCCGACACGTGAATAAACCGGTCTTTTTGACAGCGGAAAGGTTTAAACTTTTCGTGATATTCTTTCTTTACGCCCCTTAGTTCCTATACTCGAGCCATATTCGCCACTGTATTAACACCTGTCACGCGCAATACGTTGTGTATGACAGATGAAGATATTTTGTTCTGGAAAAACGTCTATGTCGAAACTGGATTTGAGGTCCAAAAAAACCTGGGGCGCGCTGGCTGCAATCGCCGTTGTCGCCGGTACATTAGCATCTGCTTTTGCATGGACGGCGGGCTGGCTTGGTTCACGCACGGTCAGCCAGGCACTGGTAGGGGAAACACCGAAACCCTTCCCGCCGGGTTTTCGCCGCGCGCATGGAAAAGGCATCTGCTTTGCCGGCACCTTTACGCCAAACGGCTCGGCGGTTTCTCTTTCTGCCTCCCGCCTCTTCTCGCAGCAGGAAGTGCCCGTGGTGGGTCGATTCTCTATTGGTACTGGCGATCCGCATGCCCCGGATAGTACGACCAAAACCCTGAGCATGGCGCTGCTGCTGAAGACAGATGACAAGCAACAATGGCGGATGGCGATGAACAACGAGCCTTTCTTCGCCACGCACAGCCCGGAAGGTTTTCTGGCCTTGCGAAAAGCCACGGCCATTGATGCGGCCACCGGAAAACCGGATCCGCAGCGTCTGGCAGACTTTTTGAAAGCGTACCCGGAGGCGGAGAAATACCTTAAATGGGCGGCACAAAAACCTGCGCCCGGCAGCTTCGCGGGCGCGACGTTTTACAGCATTAACGCCTTTTACCTTGTGAACGCGCAGGGAGATCGCCAGGCCGTTCGCTGGATGATGCGTCCGCACGAGTCTTTCCTGTCGATAAGCGATGAGCAACGACAGAAAGCCGATGACAATTTCCTGTTCGAAAACCTGCGTCAGCGCCTGGCGCAGAAGCCACTCTACTGGGATTACGTTTTGCAGCTCGCACAGCCGGGCGATCCGGTGGATGACCCATCCCAGCCATGGCCGGACGATCGCAAAAAGGTGGTAGCCGGTACGCTGGAAGTGACGCGGGTCGAAGCACAATCCACAGGCGCGTGCCGCGACGTTAACTTTGATCCTTCTGTCGTTCCCGCAGGCGTTGCGGTGTCTGATGATCCCATCTTAAACGCCCGCTCCGCTGCCTACTCCCACTCTTTCAGCCGCCGTGAGCGGGAAATCGGCTACGGCAAGGCCACCGAAGCCGTGCAAAAGCAGGAGGTAAAATGAGCTCAAATAAAGATATGCGAGGGCACGCGCCGCAGCATTTCAATACCCTGGCGCGAAGCCTGCACTGGCTGATGGCGGTGATGATCCTGGCCATGCTTTTCATCGGTGCCGCGATGATGACGTCGTTACATCACCGGATTTGGTTAATCGACCTCCACCGGCCGCTGGGTATCGCCATTTTACTGCTGGCACTGGTTCGTCTGGTCAACCGCCTCCTGAGCCGCACGCCCCCACTTCCTGCCGATTTGCCCGTCTGGCAGGTGCTTGCCGCAAAGGCATCACACTGGATGCTGTATGGGTTAATGCTGGCTATGCCGCTGCTGGGCTGGGCGCAGCTGTCGGCTGCGGGCCTGCCAATTGTCATGTTTGATGGCGTCAACCTGCCGGCGATTGTCCCGAACAGTCCAGCACTCTATGCCTGGTGTCACGACGCCCATAGCCTTCTGGCAAAGTTGCTTTTTGCCGTGGTGCTGGTCCATCTCTCCGCCGCACTCGTTCATGCGTGGATCTACCGGGACACAGTGTTTGCCAGCATGGCGAAAGGGGGTAAGTCGGCGTCAGCCATCCGGGATAACGTGAAGTAAGGCAAGCGGTAGGGGACACGCACAATCAGAATGTTCGTGTCCTCGCTTATCATCATCATCCTGAAACAGCGCACACAACCGGGGCGCGTATTTCGTCGCCAGATTCGCGCGCCAAAAAGCCACGGACACCCCGCAATTATCGTGGAAGATAATATCTCTCAATTAAAGCGGTTATTTTTTAAACAGAAGAGCATTTATGCCCGCAATTTTAGCTTTTATCAAAAAGTTAAGCGTCGCTCTAGTATCAAACACCCTGACACTCGCAACACCTAACTCATTGATTAAAATGAGTTTACATCAATAAAAACGATAAAACCCCCTACTCCCCAACAAAATATATCAACTCGTGTGATATCTAAATTATAATTCTTATACTTCTGTTAAAAAGGTGGAGGTCAAAATGCGATTAACCCTACTGCTGTTATGCTGTCTGGTACAAAGTGTAACCTGGGCTGGCGACCTGCCAAAACCAGTTGGTAAACCCATTTTAACGATTTACGGTAATATAGAAAATACCAATGAAAATGGAAAAGCAGTGTTTGATCTCGCCAGCCTTGAAAAACTCGGAGTAGTGAGTTTCGAGACGACTTCCCCCTGGTATAACGGTCGTACGAAGTTTGAGGGTGTCCCCATGAGCAAGCTCATGGATTATGTGGGTGCAAAAGGTACGAACGTTAATGTTATTGCGCTCAATGATTACTCAACCGTCATCCCTCTCAGCGACTTTAAAAAATACAACGCCATCCTTGCCTTAAAGGTCAATGGCGAATATATGCGCATCCGCGATAAAGGCCCATCGTTCATTGTATACCCCTATGACAGTCTTCCTGAGTTGAATAATCAGATTTATTACTCACGATCAGCATGGCAGGTAAGCAAAATGAAGATTGAGTAGTCGTTCAGGAGAACATAATGAACAGGATACTGGTTGGTATCATTTTTTCTCTTTTTATCACGACAGGATATATTGCATACCTTGTTTATGATCGACAGCAGGAATTGCAAAAACTGACTCAATACACTGAGTCCTGGTCCGTGGCACAACTGGTATCAGAGTATTACCGTTTTGAATCATGGCTTGGTCTATACGCAACCGATACTGATGACGTTACGATAGACCAGGTCCGTATGCGCCTCGAAATTATGCTCAGTCAGGGCGATTTAATGAAGGGGGGCGATTTAGGTCGCTACATTGACAGCGATAAAACGCATCAGGAGCTCGCTTTACGCTTAGAAAAAATACTGGCCTATCTGGATAGCCATCTTGAAAAAATGAGCCATCCGGAGTTACAGGCATACCTGACAAATATGCATGAGCTCGACGCACCGCTCAGCCAGCTGTCTGCAACAGCATTAACAAAAGATATTAACACTGTTAATGAATCCAACAACAAAATACAAATCCTGTATTATATTTATTCCGCACTTTCTTTGCTTCTGGTGATTTTAAGCTTTATTCTTGGCTTCTTAATGATCTACCAGAATAAAAACATTCTGAAAGCACACATGCAGGTTAAAAGCCTGGCTGACGAACTTCAAATATCAAAAGAAAAACTGCAAATTCAGAACTCGAAGCTGGAATATGATGTTTATCATGACTCCCTCACCGGCATGAAAAACCGCCTTTTCTTCTGGGACGATCTCAACAAAATTAATCTTCAGGCAGATAAAAACCACGTCCCCGTCACGGTGATGTTATTTGATTTAGACCGCTTCAAAGAGGTCAACGATACCTATGGCCATGATACGGGAGATTTGCTGCTGAATCAGGTATCCCGACGGCTGACCTCGATGAGCAGCGCAACGGATACGTTTTACCGTTTGGGCGGCGATGAATTCGCCCTTCTCTCCAGCGGACTCACGGAAACCGCCGCCGTTTCGCGCGCCAAAGAAATCAGCGATCATATCAGCCAGCCCTATACGATTAATAATCAGCTGATAAAAATTGCCACCTGCGTGGGCATCGTTTTATCAGATAATGAACGACGCTCTGATTATCTTTACAAATTTGCCGACCTGGCCCTCTACGAAGCGAAAAAAGAAGGTTCGCAGCAGATCAAAGTCTTCCGGCAGTGGATGCTGCAAAGACTGCAGGAAAGCAGGACCCTTGAACATGATATGGCTCTGGCGATCGATCACAATGAATTCGTTGTGTATTACCAGCCTATTGTCGATGCATTCAGCAATGAAATTTACGGCTATGAAGCGCTTATTCGCTGGATACACCCGGTGAAAGGGATACTCGCGCCAGATTATTTTATTTCCGTCGCTGAAAAAACGGGGATGATCAATGAGATCGGCAAGTCGGTGCTTGAGATGGCCTGCCGGGAAGCGGTGTCCTGGGCGGTGCCGGCCAGGATCTCGGTGAACGTCTCACCCGTTCAGCTAGGCACTAAATCGTTTACCACGATGGTACAGTCCATTCTGAAAGAGACGGGGCTGCCGGCCAACCGACTTGAGTTAGAGGTAACAGAGTCTTCGCTCTTCAGTGACAGCAACATGCCGATCACTATTCTCAAAAAGCTCCGGGCACTGGGCGTAAAAATTTCCATCGATGATTTCGGAACGGGATATTCCTCGCTTTCACGACTGAGTGAACTTAATTTTGATAAAATTAAAATCGACAAATCCTTTGTGAACCCGATATCCACGCAGGATGATGCCCTAAATATCGTTAAGTTAATTACCGGCATGGCGAAGAGCCTCAATATGCGGGTCATTGCTGAAGGTGTTGAAACCGAAGCGCAGCTTGAACGTCTTCAGGCGCTTGGCTGCGATCTCGTGCAGGGATACCTGTTCGGAAAACCACAGGCTGAGATTGACAGGAAGATTAGATACGGTTGAAATGGTTGTGCGGTTGTTTCTGGCCCTAAATCATGTAGACGATTGATAATCAAAGGTTAAACAATGAAAAAAACAGCCCCGGCCTATACGCCTGTTGATTTATCTCGTTGGCCAAGGAAGGAGCATTTTGAAGTCTTCCAGTCATTTGCTGAATGCACAATTAACCAAACCGTTCTGATCGACATTACCGCGCTGCGAAAACATATCAAAGCGGTGGGCTGGAAGTTTTACCCCACTATCATTTTTCTCCTGTCTAACATCATGAACCGGCATCCTGAGTTCCGCATGGCCATGAAGGACAATGAGCTCGTCGTCTGGAATGAAATTCATCCAAGCTATACGATTTTCCATCCCGAAACGGAGACGTTTTCGTCGCTATGGAGCCATTATGACGGCAATATTCATCACTTTCAGAACACGTATGCAGAAGATACGGCCCGCTATGGCAATAACCTTTCTTACTGGCCCAAGGAAGAGTCACGGGAAAATGTCTTTTTCGTGTCGTCGATTCCTTGGGTAACGTTTACGAACTTTAATATGAACATTGCGCACATGAAGAACTTCTTTTCGCCTATGTTCACGTTTGGAAAATACTACGAGCAGGATGGAAAAGTGCTGTTGCCTATGGCGGTGCAGGTTCATCATTCGGTGTGCGATGGCTTCCATGTGGCAAGGATGTTTAATGAGTTGCAGGAGATGTGTGATGGTTTGTTGGGGCTGAAGGAAGAATGAAATGGCTAATGCACTAAAATATTTTGATAGGTAGCTGGCAGCAAGGGATACTGTTATAACGGCTGTCCGAAATGCATGTGCTACCCTATGTTCTCAGTTTTATTACGATTCGAGGGAAGGAATTGGATATCTATACAGGTGGTAATCGCTTTTCTGGCTATTTCCTGACAATGGCCTCATTAGAAGTGAATCAACTAATGAATACAGCGCTCGCGGTATCGGGATTTCATATTAAAGATGCTCTGACACGCATGCGTTTTCAAGACAATGTGCGTGATTTTGGAAAATATCAACTGGCAGCCATCAGGAATGGCGCGACGGAACAGGAATGTCAGCTGTGTATCCAGAATATTCGCGAGGAAAATAATAATCTGAAGATTCAGGACAGAATGCTCAGAACAGGTGAGTCTGTTCTCACGGCATCAGTCAGGATCTATGAAGAGAATGGTAAATACTTTGGTTATGCCATCGATTTTATCGGTGTAGTCATTTCCGGTTTGCAGGTTGCAGGCGGTATTGGAGTTATTGCCTCATCCGTTCCGGTCGGAAATATGCTTGGGATCATAGCTGGCGCAACGCTGGTACTTAATGGCGTATCTTCAGCAGCAGAGAGTGTCCAGAAGTTGGCGGGAAAGGCGTCACCCATCAATTTTATGCGTGATGGCTTTGAAGGTTCGGCAGAATTTCTGGGCTTTGACCGCAAAGTGGGTTTACTTGCTTATCAGATGGTAGATCTAAGTACGTCCTATTATGGCATGTTCAAACTCACTCTGAAGCCCGATGCCTGGCGTCTGTACCGTTATCTCGCCCCGGACTTCATGAGACAGGTAAACACCATGAGCCGGACGGCCCTGGCGATTAAGGGCGCCGGAGCAACGTTGAAAGGCGCCAAAATTGGGCATACTCTTTACCAATTGCAGAGTAACGATAAAACGCAGTGAGACCCCTACCGGCCTTTCATCATTTTATGCGCTTTCCATGAAAGGCCTAGCGGTATCAGATACCAGACTGCAATCACGCCAAAAACTGCAACAGGTAGGTAATATACCAGCATAGAGGGAGTATAAAAGACGGGAAGGAAAATCAGCGGTGCCAGGATAAGGATCAGACAAATCACTCCACCATAAAAACGCTTACTTAGATCATCCACTAAAGTTGAAAGCGTTTCGCCAGCATTTTCATTCCTGCTTAATACCTCTTTCAGACGAGATAATTGCTTACGCGAAAAACCATTATCTAGTAGATCTTTTTCCGTCAGTTCACTGGCCACTTGCTCGCCTATCTTCATGATTGGTATGTTCATGCAAGGATACCTTTAAGATGAGCTTTTTTAAACACTAACCTTTCTAACGAATTTCTGAGATAGCAGGCAGGTGAAAATAAACCAGCATTATCTGTAAGATTATAGGCTTTCGTTCTGGATTTCACTTCATCTCTCTAGTGTACATTAAGCTTCAATGTGGGCATCACTCTCGACCTTACTCTGAATGTCCCAACTTATGCCCCATACAAAATAGCCCACCAGACGAAAACACTGACAAAAGGCTTATCCTCCGGCTGCCAATCCCGGATTATCAACCTCTACCAAAAAATTGAGGCCTGGATGGAAGCCAGACGGGCCAAAGAAACAGCCATTGAGAACCTCAGGGCTCTGCGCCAGCATCAGACCTAACCTGAACAGGTCAGTAAAGATAATCGGGAGTAGGTCAGGGAATTGCTAGACCAGAAAGGCGGCATCGTAACGCCGGAGATGAAATCTCTTCGGGCTGAGTATCTGGAACAACAGGAAACAGCTACAGAAGTAGCCGGACTGATTACTGAAAAAGAAGAGCTGCTGCCGGTACTGGTTGACGCGACCGCGCATAAGGCAAATGTCTATGTGAACTGCCATCATGGCATCACTCAGGAGCGTATCGATGAGCTTTACGAGTCTTACAGTGCCGAATTGAGCAACCTGCTCAGGATGAAGTACAGACAATTTGAGTGGAATAGCTTAGAGCATAAACCGGGCATTATTGAAGGGGCAAATGATGCAGATAAGCTGTATCGTGAATTTATCCTGAATCTAATGTTGAAGTCGACGAATGAAATATTGCCGTTGAGAATCCGTGAAGACGTGATGAGTCTGACCGGTTCAGCACCGGTATCAGGATCACATGACGACCGAAAAAAAAAGCTGTTCTGACCTGAACAGAAAAGCTCACTTAAGCCTGGCCAGTGCCGGGTTTTTTGATGTCTGTAGCATGAGTGCATGCCTATACTGCATGAAATCGCATGACTATATGCACTTGCATTTTTACTTCTCAGGCCCGATAAGGCGCGCTTAAGAGCCTATCATGCAACTGCATGAAAGCCACTCCATAAAGCGGGCAGTCGTGGTGGGGTTACGAGCGCGCGTTAATGGGTTAAAGTGAGTTTCACATCTTCGTTAGATGTGTGTGGTTTTATGCTTACGCTGGAGGTCCATATTTACCTCGGCTTTGGTGAGGTGATGTGTTTCATCATGAGGTCTAGGCGATAAGAGAATGTGCTAATAGAAATTGCAGCATGAAAACAATGTTTAATTCACGAACTGTGGCGCCATTAAGGGGCAATAAGGAAAGGGCCGCTTAGCGGCCCACCTTAGCTTCAACGTATAGTGTGTCTGATTAGCAGCAGAGACCAAACTTATCGCGAACGTTTGTCCTCGTTTGTTTCAAAAGCCAATGCTGAAAGCATTGTGATTCATTAATTTTTGAAATTTTCAAAAATCAACTTCGCAGTTAAAGCATAAAAATACTACAACTATTCATAGGGGGTTCGCAACTCTTTTCTGTAAAGAATTTGCTCGAGGTTTTTATTTCCTAGCCAGTTAAAAAACACCACCTTACCTCTGAAGAAATTGATAGTACGCTGTATTTCAGCCGTTGGCTTCGATTTTTTCCCTGAAGGATAAAAAGCTCTATAGGCTTTAATTTTATATTTATCATCAAGAACAGGACAAGATAACACATCGGATATCAACAATGTCATTTCGCAATCATTTTTATTGCTTGCATTATCTTTGAATTTATCAAGTATTATATTCCCAACCCTTTCAATAAGCGCTGCACAATCATTCCGCCCATGGATATAGTACAAAATACTGCAAATTACAAAATAACTTAACCCCTCGGAGTCATTCATTTTAGAATCAATGAAATCAATCAAATAACTTTGATCGAAATAATATTCACCGCCCAATTCCTTTAAGGCGATAAGAATATTAGAAAACTCGACATATCCACCACCTGAATAACTAATAACATTCTTCAAAGACAATGCAACTTCATCCAAAAGATTTTTCTTTAATACCTCTTTAATATCATCATCGAATCGCTCAGCAAATGCATTCACTTCCAATATTATTTGACATGCTACATATGTCGGCCTAACTCTATTATCCATCGAATAAACAAAGAAAATCACTTCTAATTGTACAGATACGAACCTCATTAGTTTTAGATACCGTTTTTCATCATATGAATAGATAGATAATATCTTCAACAATGAAAATAATTTTTTCTTCAATGCCATTAATAGATAACTCGAAACTTGATCAAAAGTTATCTCGTTTCTTTTAATAACAACCTTTATAGATTTTATAATTTCTCCAGCACGGCTGAATTTTTTCTTTCTTTTATCTAACAAAAAAACACTATCTATTTTCCCTAAGTCATCTCCCATATTTTTTCTAGAGATCAAACTATTAATTTCATACATTGACTCGACATCTACAATATCACTATATACGTCGTCAATAACTTGCTTCAATTCATATTTTGCTATCGTTAACCCTGTAATAAATGGTCTTGCAGTCGTTTCTTTTTTCGATTCATTCAAATAAAGCTTATAATGTTCGAGTTCAGAAGATAGCACCATTTCAATCTTTGAGAGATGCATCTCATCGGAAACAAAGATAAAATAGTCATCAACATATCTTTTAATTACATAATCGTCATTGAAATTAAGATTAAACAATTTGCTCAATTTCTCAATGATGTTTAAATCTATTCTTTGCAAAATGATTTCCGCATAGATTCTTGAAACTTCAGGGCCGATTAATATTCCATTCGTCTCCCCATGATTAAAATCTCTGAAAAGTTTATCAAGAGCTCCCTCAAAATGAGTACTGTCCGTATTCTCTTTTGCATATTTTTTATTTTTAACAGCCCAAGCTAAACTATGAGTGTAAATATGTGAAAAACATTTAGATATATCAAATTTCACCATGTATTCGTACTTCCTTTCAAGGCGGTGAAATTCAAAAGATTCATAAAATTTATAAAGAAAAGGATATTTCCTATAAGAGAAATATGATGAAGCAGTCTGACTTTGCAAATCGAAGCCGTCAACCACTAAATCAACCCCCCCATCTTTTAATCTAACCCTATCCTTTAAGAAGTCTTTTTCATAATAGTAGGTCCCGATCTTATTAGGATATCTTAGAGAAATATCACTTATCGAACATAAATGAATTATAAGGTGTTCATACTGCTTATAAAAATGACATATTTTGAGTTGATGCGCTGGATGTATAATTGCCAAACTACGGAAACTCGCTTGGCCTTTTTTTATTTTGTATGTGTACGGAACAGTAGTTTTAAAATTTTCAAATGAGAATAATTCCTTGAATTCGCATGGCAAATCATCCCTGCTTATAATATGATAAAAATCTTCATTAGAAAAAAGGATAGGTACTTCATAAGGTAATACGTCGGTTAGTAGAACCCTGTTATAATCACCTTTTTTTATTTTTATTTTCATTTACCAACATCTCCTTATGTCATTTATCTCTTTAAAAGTAAAACTTACTTTTCTCCTATTATTAAAACCACTCAAAAAAGAGTACTTCCTTAATGTTCTTAATAATTCCCTATCTTCCTTTATTATTAATTGACTGCCTAAGCTACAACGGCATGAAAATAACATTTTATTTTTAATTAAATCTAAAACTTTAAGTTGATCAA
>NZ_AZUB01000008.1:0-177967 GCF_000568095.1 Enterobacter sp. DC4
TTGGGCCGTCAGTCGCAGCAACAACCAGGATCGCGCCGTCCATCTGCGCAGCACCGGTGATCATGTTTTTAACATAGTCGGCGTGGCCTGGGCAGTCTACGTGTGCGTAGTGGCGAGTCGGGGTGTCGTACTCAACGTGAGAGGTGTTGATGGTGATACCACGAGCTTTTTCTTCTGGTGCGTTATCGATCTGGTCGAATGCACGAGCAGAACCACCGTAGGTTTTAGCCAGAACGGTAGTGATTGCAGCAGTCAGGGTAGTTTTACCATGGTCAACGTGGCCGATAGTACCAACGTTGACGTGCGGTTTTGTACGTTCAAATTTTTCTTTAGACACGGCTATATTCCTTACTATAGTGCTCTCCCCTGTGGAGAGAGCACGGGACTTAGGTTTTAATCCTGTGGATTACTTACCACGGGCTTCAATAACGGCCTGAGCAACGTTGTTAGGCGCATCATCATACTTCAGGAATTCCATGGTGTATGATGCACGACCTTTGGTCAGAGAACGCAGCTGAGTTGCATATCCGAACATTTCAGACAGCGGAACTTCAGCGTGGATCTTAACGCCAGTTACTTCGGATTCCTGACCACGCAGCATACCGCGACGACGGCTCAAGTCACCGATAACGTCACCGGTGTTCTCTTCAGGAGTTTCTACTTCAACCTTCATGATTGGCTCAAGCAGAACTGGTTTTGCTTTCTTAAAGCCTTCTTTAAAGGCAATAGACGCAGCCAGTTTAAACGCCAGTTCAGAGGAGTCAACGTCGTGGTAAGAACCGAAGTGCAGACGAACACCCATGTCAACAACCGGATAGCCAGCCAGAGGGCCCGCTTTCAGCTGTTCCTGGATGCCTTTATCAACGGCTGGGATGTATTCGCCAGGAATTACACCACCTTTGATGTCGTTGATGAACTCGTAACCTTTCGGGTTAGAGCCCGGCTCCAGTGGGTACATGTCGATCACAACGTGACCGTACTGACCGCGACCACCAGACTGCTTAGCGTGTTTACCTTCAATATCGGTAACTTTCGCGCGAATCGCTTCGCGGTAAGCAACCTGAGGTTTACCCACGTTCGCTTCAACGTTGAATTCACGCTTCATACGGTCAACGATGATGTCCAGGTGCAGTTCACCCATACCAGCGATGATGGTCTGGTTAGATTCTTCATCAGTCCATACGCGGAATGATGGGTCTTCTTTCGCCAGACGGCCCAGAGCCAGACCCATTTTTTCCTGGTCAGCTTTGGTTTTTGGTTCAACTGCGATGGAGATTACCGGCTCTGGGAATTCCATACGCTCCAGAATGATCGGGTGATCCGGGTCACACAGGGTGTCACCAGTGGTCACGTCTTTCAGACCGATAGCTGCAGCGATGTCGCCCGCACGCACTTCTTTGATCTCTTCACGTTTGTTAGCGTGCATCTGTACGATACGGCCAAAACGCTCACGCGCCGCTTTCACGGAGTTCAGGATGGTGTCACCGGAGTTAACCACACCAGAGTAAACGCGGAAGAAGGTCAGGTTACCCACGAATGGGTCGGTAGCAATTTTGAACGCCAGTGCAGAGAATGGCTCTTCGTCGCTTGCGTGACGCTCAGCCGGGGTATCTTTACCGTCGTCCAGGATGCCGTTGATCGCAGGAACGTCAACCGGGGATGGCAGGTAGTCAACTACCGCATCCAGCATCGCCTGAACACCTTTGTTCTTGAACGCAGAACCACAGGTTACCAGGATGATTTCGTTGTTCAGAACGCGCTGACGCAGAGCTTTTTTGATCTCTTCTTCAGTCAGTTCTTCACCACCCAGGTATTTCTCCATCAGCTCTTCAGAAGCTTCAGCAGCGGATTCGATCAGGTTCTGGTGCCATTCGTCAGCCAGGTCCTGCATTGCAGCTGGGATATCTTCGTATTCGAAGGTAACGCCCTGGTCTGCATCGTTCCAGTTGATGGCTTTCATTTTCACCAGGTCGATAACGCCGGTGAAGCCTTCTTCAGCACCAATTGCCAGCTGCAGCGGAACAGGGTTCGCGCCCAGACGGGTTTTGATCTGACCAACAACTTTCAGGAAGTTAGCACCCATACGGTCCATTTTGTTAACGAACGCGATGCGTGGAACTTTATATTTGTTTGCCTGACGCCATACGGTTTCAGACTGTGGCTGAACACCACCAACTGCGCAATAAACCATTACCGCGCCGTCAAGAACACGCATGGAACGTTCTACTTCGATGGTGAAGTCAACGTGCCCTGGGGTGTCGATGATGTTTACGCGATGCGGTTCGTACTGCTTAGCCATACCTGACCAGAATGCAGTAGTCGCTGCGGAGGTGATAGTGATACCACGCTCCTGCTCCTGTTCCATCCAGTCCATGGTGGCTGCGCCGTCATGAACTTCACCGATTTTGTGGTTTACACCGGTGTAGAACAGAATACGTTCGGTAGTAGTGGTTTTACCGGCGTCGATGTGCGCACTGATACCGATGTTACGGTAGCGTGCGATGGGTGTTGTACGAGCCATTTGATTCCTCGTTTATATCTTTAGGCGTTCAGTTAAGTTACCCAGAGCGGGCGGCTTCTCTGAAGCGCCCGCCTGGTGACTAAGACTCCGAAGGGATTACCAACGGTAGTGTGCGAACGCCTTGTTGGCTTCTGCCATACGGTGAACGTCTTCACGTTTCTTAACTGCAGTACCTTTGTTGTCTGCAGCATCAGAAAGTTCGTTCGCCAGACGCAGAGCCATGGATTTATCACCGCGTTTACGAGCAGCTTCAACGATCCAACGCATTGCCAGGGCATTACGACGAACCGGACGAACTTCAACTGGAACCTGATAAGTAGAACCACCAACGCGGCGGGACTTAACTTCTACAGTTGGGCGAACGTTGTCGAGAGCGACTTCGAAAGCTTCCAGTTCATTTTTACCAGAACGCTGAGCCAGGGTCTCAAGCGCGCTGTATACGATTGCTTCTGCAGTAGATTTTTTACCATCTACCATCAGGATATTTACAAATTTTGCCAGCAGTTCTGATCCGAATTTCGGATCTGGAAGAATTTTACGCTGACCAATGACGCGACGACGTGGCATGGGAATACTCCGTTGTTAATTCAGGATTGTCCAAAACTCAAAGAGTTTAGTGTGACATTAAGATAAATCAGTTTGGCCTTACTTAACGGAGAACCATTAAGCCTTAGGACGCTTCACGCCGTACTTGGAGCGAGCCTGCTTACGGTCTTTAACACCTGAGCAATCCAGCGCACCACGAACGGTGTGGTAACGAACACCCGGAAGGTCTTTAACACGACCGCCACGGATCAGGATCACGGAGTGCTCCTGCAGGTTGTGACCTTCACCACCGATGTAGGAAGTCACTTCGAAACCGTTAGTCAAACGCACACGGCATACTTTACGCAGTGCGGAGTTTGGTTTTTTAGGAGTGGTGGTATATACACGAGTACATACGCCACGTTTCTGCGGGCAGGCTTCCAGCGCAGGCACGTTGCTTTTCGCAACTTTGCGTGCACGTGGTTTGCGTACCAGCTGGTTAACTGTTGCCATTAAATAGCTCCTGGTTTTAGCTTTTGCTTCGTAAACACGTAATAAATCGACCTCATACAATATGAGGACGCGAAATTTTAGGGCTACGTCGAAAAGGTGTCAAGAAATATACAGCGATCTCAGATCACCAGTTCATTTGACTGGCGTGCGTCACAGTAAGATTGACGAAATCAGTATAGCCAACCACGTCAATTTTGGCTGAAATTTGACCAGAAAGACCCCGCGCATCCAGATCGTCTTTCAGCGCAGAGACTGTTATGGGGGCGTTCGTGAGAATTTCAACGAAACGACTGCCTTCCAGTGCGGCAAGCACGCCGTCCTGAATCAGCAGCAGATCGTCACCTTCGCGCAGCATACTCAGTAACGCGTCGATATCACATTGCCACGGTGAATGGCTCAGAGTATGGAGCATGGCGGCCTCAGAAAGTCAGAACGGTGTCGTAGTGGGAAAGGTGTTCGCGCAATGCAGCAGAAGACAGGACGGTCACATCCAGCACGAAAGGCGTCTTCTCATCCAAACCGCGAGCGGCCAGCGAGTCGGCGCAGACATACAGGGTTTCAATGTCGTACAGCGGCAACACTTTGAAGGTAGCGATGTAATCCCGCGCAAGAATGGCCTGTGGCTGCTGACCCGCCAGAAGCTGAAACACCCCGTCCCCCAAAAAGAAGACGCCGATATCTTCGGTCAGCGCGGACGTCGCAAGTAACGCATCCAGCCCTTCGCGGCCGGAAGCGCTGCCGTGCGGCGCAGACGTAAAAACAAATGCCACGCGCTTCATCAGAATTGCACCACTCTGTCGCAGGTTAATGCCGCCTGTGCCAGTGCACCCAGACCACTCAACGAAAAACCGGGCTGCAGGTTAGAACCCGATAAACCAGAACGCGCGGCTTCGGTTGCATCGGTCACGCCGCGGCGCAGTGCCGCCGCCACGCAGATGTGCAGTTCTACGTCCTGCTTTTCGTTTAATGCCTGCCAGGCGCGCACCAGATCGAACTCATCGCTCGCCGGTGAGGTAAACTGATTCGCGTTATACACCCCTTCCCGATAGAAGAAGACGCTCGCCAGCTCATGTCCAGCCGCCAGTAGCGCATGCGCAAACTGCAGCGCGCTGCTGGCCTGCTGAGTACCGTACGCCGGGCCTGTTACCATTAACGCAAAACGCATTACTTGTCTTGCCCCAGGAAATCGCCGCTTTTGAACTGGCGAATATAGAGGTAGACCGTGTGCTTGGAGATGTTCAGACGATCGGCCACCTGGTTGATGGCGTCTTTAATATCAAAAATCCCTTTTTCATAGAGATTGAGCACGATCTGACGATTCTTGGCGTTGTTCGAGACGTTGCGATCGGCATTCACCTCTTCAATCGTAAACTCAAGCGTCTGCGTCACCAGATCTTCAACGGAGGAGGCAAAGTTAACAGAAGAGCCAACGTCCGGCGTTTCTGGCGGAATAAAGGTGCTCATGATTTGCGAGAATGGCACATCAAGGTTCATGTTGATGCACAGCAGTCCAATAACACGATGCTCGCGGTTTCGAATCGCGATGGTTTCTGATTTCATCAGCACGCCGCTTTTGGCGCGGGTGAAATAGCATTTGGAGACGCTGCTGTCCGCGCCGGTCATGTCATGCAGCATACGCAATGCAAGGTCGGTAATTGGCGAACCAATTTTACGGCCAGTATGCTCACCATTCGCAATACGGATGGCGGAACACTTCAGATCTTGCAGGGAGTGCAATACGATTTCGCAGTGGGAGCCAATGAGCATCGCTAACCCGTCCACTACCGCTTCATAGGATTTCAGAATATCGAAGTCGGTCTGATCGAAAGGACGTTGATCCAGCAAATCAAGTTCACTGGTTTCGTTGGTTAAAAGCGACCTGGACATGAAAAAAACACTCCTTTTCAGGAGCCTGTCGTTAGGTTTTCAGGGCAGGCTCATTATCTACACGGACAACTAAATTAATACAGCGTGCCTAACGCTTTCCAGTGTTAATTATATCTGCCCCACAATAAAAAACCGCCGCCTTAAAGGCGGCGGTTTTTTTTCAGCATTACTTCTTAGCAGCAGCGGCTTTATCGTCAGCCGGCGCGTCTGCCTTGGCATCCGCTTTCGGTGCTGGTTTGATGTCCAGCAGCTCTACGTCAAAGACCAGCGTAGAGTTGGCAGGGATACCCGGCACGCCGGTTTTGCCATAGGCCAGATCCGGTGGGATAACCATCTTGATCTTGCCGCCTTTCTTGATGTTTTTCAGGCCTTCAGTCCAGCCCGGGATCACACCATCAAGACGGAAGGAGAGCGGCTCACCGCGGGTGTAAGAGTTATCGAACTCTTTACCGTCGATCAGCGTACCTTTGTAGTTCACAACAACGGTGTCGCTGTCTTTAGGCGCATCGCCGGTGCCTTCTTTCTCAACTTTGTACACCAGGCCAGTAGAAGAGGTTTTCACACCCTTCTCTTTAGCAAAGGTGTCGCGGTAGGCTTTGCCTTTCGCTTCGTTGTCTTTAGCGTCCGCGTCCATCTTAGTCTGCGCGGCACCCTTCACGCGCGCTTCAAACGCCTGCAGGGTCTGTTCAATTTCCTGGTCAGACAGCTTGCTCTTATCTGCAAATGCGTCCTGAACGCCCGCGATCAGCTGAGCTTTATCCAGTTTGATGCCCAGTTTCTCTTGTTCTTTCAGAGAGTTTTCCATGTAACGGCCCAGAGATGCGCCCAGTGCATAGGCGGATTTCTGGTCGTCATTTTTGAACGCCGCTTTGCTGTCTGCAGTGGCAGCAGGCTTCGCAGCAGTATCAGCAGCGAATGACAGCGGCGCGTTCAGCGCAACAGCCATCGTCGTCGCCAGCAGCGTTACTTTAAACAGTGATTTCATCCATATCTCCAGGGCCTGGGGACTCTCACCCCAGCGTTAAACGTAAATGAGTTACGTACTATAAAACGTTGCGGAAGAAATCTACAGACAGACACTTCCAATTCTCGCCACTTTTCAGACTATTTTTGTTTAAATAAGTTTCCTGCCAAGGGGATGCGGACTGTACTTAAGGATAAACTCAGTTAAACTGCGCCGCCGCAGGACCAATATGGCGAATCTGAAATAAACGAGGTGAATGATGAAGGATACAGCATTAGAAGCGAGAATGGCTGAGCTGGAAAGCCGCCTGGCTTTTCAGGACATCACCATCGAAGAGCTAAACCAGACCGTGACCGCACATGAGCTCGAAATGGCAAAACTGCGGGATCATATGCGCCTGCTGACGGAAAAGCTGAAGGCCACGCAGCCGTCAAACATTGCCTCTCAGTCAGAAGAGACGCCACCTCCTCATTATTGAGGCGTAAAAAAAGCGGGATTATCCCGCTTTTTTATTTTCCGCATGACGGAATTAGTGGCAACCGCAGCCGCCGTTACCGCAACCACCTTTACCGTGATCGTGGTCGTGACCATGGTCGTGGCCGTGACCACCGCAGCAGCCGTCGTGGCCGTGATCGTGGTCATGGTCGTGACCGTGCGCACCGTGAACGTGGCCATGAGCCAGCTCTTCTTCGGTCGCTTCACGGATCGCAACAACTTCTACGTTGAACTTCAGGTTCTGGCCAGCCAGCATGTGGTTACCATCAACCACGACGTGGTCATCTTCCACTTCGGTGATTTCAACAGGAACCGGGCCCTGGTCAGTTTCAGCCAGGAAGCGCATGCCAACCTGCAGTTCGTCAACGCCCATGAATACGTCTTTAGGAACGCGCTGAACCAGGTTGTCGTCATACTGACCGTAAGCGTCGTTCGCGCCTACAGCAACGTCAAATTTGTCGCCAACTTCATGACCTTCCAGCGCGTTTTCCAGGCCGGAAATCAGGGAACCGTGACCATGCAGGTAGTCAAGCGGCGCACTCACCGGAGACTCATCAACCAACACACCGTCTTCTGTACGTACCTGATAGGCCAGGCTGACCACCAGGTCTTTTGCTACTTTCATGATATCTCCTGAGCGTGGGAAAATTGCTGGCGCAGATTGTAGCGGAAATCTGCACCTGTGTACCCTTTAGCTTAAAAAAACTCAGGGCATATCGCTAGTCCGGATGAAAAATCCCGATAACTTGCTCTTCTTTGCGAACGTGATCGCGGGCCTCTTTATCGGCCTCACGCATCTGGTGACCGCACTTAACACACTCAACAACATCAATATTATTTTCCCGCCACATCGCCAGGGTATCTTGCGCCTGGCAGGTCGGGCATTTTGCACCCGCGATAAAGCGTTTACGTACAGCCATCTTTCGTTACCCTTTATTCAAATTCATCCCAGCCATCGAGCTGGCGTCGTTCCTGCTGCATCTCGCGCTGGAAGATCTCCTCCAGCTCGCGACGCGCTTCCCGCACGCGGGAGATCTGCGCCGTATCGGTATGGACCGGCATCAGCTCGCGCAGCATCCGCATATCCAGCCGGCGGAAGTGCATCTGGGCACGCTGCGCCTGATGCGGATGCATGCCGAGCGAGATCAGCGCCTTACGGCCCAGCTCCAGCGCGCTGGAGAACGTCTCACGGGAGAAGTGTTTCACACCCGCCTGCAATAATTCGTGAGCTTCAACACGTCCCCGCGCACGCGCCAGAATATGCAGATGCGGGAAATGCTGCTGACACAGCTCCACCAGCTTCATCGTATCTTCCGGATCGTTACAGGTAATGACGATGGACTCTGCCGCTTCCGCCCCCGCCGAGCGTAGCAGCTCAAGCTGGGTCGCGTCGCCGTAGTAAACCTTATAGCCATATTTACGCATCAGGTTAACCGCGCTGATATCCCGCTCCAGTACCGTAATGCGCATTTTGTTCGCCATCAGCAAACGCCCGATAACCTGTCCAAAACGACCAAAGCCCACCACAATCACCTGCGGCTTGTCGTCTTCCACCCACGGTGCTTCGTCTTCATCGTCAGTGGGATTCAGGCGGCGCGACAGCAGTTTATCCACCAGCTTCATCAGCAGCGGCGTGGTCATCATCGACAGCGTGACCGTTACCAGCAAAAGCGCCATCTGATCGTCTTTAAACAACTTCTGGGAGGAGGCGGTAGAGAACAGCACAAACGCGAACTCGCCCCCCTGGCTTAACACGCTGGCAAACTGCATGCGTTCCGCACTGCGCAAGCCATAAATGCGCGCCATGACGTACAGCACCAGCGTTTTCACCGCCACCAGGATGGCGACGCTCACCACAACCCACAGCAGATGGGTATAGAGCACGCCAAGGTTGAGCGCCATCCCCACCGAAATAAAGAACAGGCCTAACAGCAGCCCTTTGAAGGGATCGATGGCAATTTCCAGCTCGTGCCGATACTCGCTCTCCGCCAGCAGCACCCCGGCGATAAAGGTCCCGAGCGCCATCGACAGCCCCAGCGCGTCCATAAACAACGCCGACCCCAGCACCAGCAGCAGCGTCGCGGCGGTAAATACCTCGCGAACGCCCGACGCGGCAATAAAGCGGAATACGGGACGTAACAGGAAACGACCGCCAATCAGCATGCCCGCGAAGGCCAGCACCTTCATGGCGATTTTCGCCCAGTCAAAGTGATCGTCCCCGGACCCCGCCAGCAGCGGCACCAGCGCCAGAGCCGGGATGACTGCCAAATCCTGGAACAGCAGCACCGAAAAGCCCAGCTGGCCGGCTTCGTTGCGATTCATCCCTTTATCGCGCATCAGCTGCAGCGCCATCGCCGTCGACGACATCGCAAGGCCTATCCCGCCAATCACCGCCGCCTGCCATGAAAAGTTGGTCAGCATTAACAGGCCACCCAGGATCGCGGCGCTGAACATCACCTGCGCGGCGCCCACGCCAAAGATAGAGCGTCGGAGTTGCCACAATTTCGAAGGATTCAGTTCCAGCCCGATGATGAACATCAGGAACACCACGCCCAGTTCGGAGAAATGGAGAATCTCATCTACATCGCTGATGAATCCCAGTCCCCAGGGGCCAATCGCGATCCCCGCCAGCAGATACCCCAACACCGCACCGATACCAATACGTGCCGCAAGCGGCACCGCGACGACGGCCGCAAATAAAAACAGCACCCCGGCGAGGAGCAAATTCGATCCTTCCATTAACGACCTCCTGCCGGAATCGGTGACGCCAGCCATTCACCATAGGCTCTGGCGTGGCTGGCCAGTTCTTTCGGATCCTGACGTCGGGCCCAGTAGACAATAATCGGGCTCATCCAGTGCATACGGCACATCGCCGCCGTCAGCTCGAAAGGCCGCAGAATATCGCTCATCGGATAGCGGTTCAGCCCGTCGTGGCGGTAAGCACTTTCCGGCTCTCCGGTGGTGATCACACTACGCCAGTACTTTCCCGCCAGCTGGTTGCCCCCCACCCCGCTGGAGAAGCCCCGGCTCAGCACGCGGTCCAGCCACTCTTTGAGCAGCGCCGGACAGCTGTAGGTGTAAAGCGGATGCTGGAACACAATGACGTCATGCTGACGCAGCAGTTCCTGCTCGTAAGGGATATCAATAAAGAAATCAGGATAGTGCGCGTAGAGATCGTGCACCGTCACGTTGCTGAGCTGTGTGGCCGGCTTAAGCAGCACCCGGTTTGCCACCGAGTCCTGAGATTCCGGATGGGCATACAGCAGCAGCACTTTTGCTGTCTGAGACATCATTCCCCTCCCGGTCTTGTTTCTGTTTTTGTGTATCGTCGTTGTTTTGGGCTACCATGGCGGCCCGGTGCGGAAAATGGCCCACACCTTACATTATCATAATGACAAATTAACATAGTCGGAACATACGGCGCTTCTATGATTGTTTTCTCCTCGTTACAAATTCGTCGCGGCGTGCGCGTCCTGCTGGATAACGCCACTGCTACCATCAACCCGGGCCAAAAAGTGGGCCTGGTCGGCAAAAACGGCTGTGGTAAATCCACCCTGCTGGCACTGCTGAAAAACGAGATTAGCGCGGATGGCGGTAACTTTACCTTCCCGGGGAACTGGCAGCTCGCCTGGGTAAACCAGGAGACGCCCGCGCTGAGCGAACCGGCACTCGACTATGTTATCGACGGCGACCGTGAATACCGTAAGCTCGAGGCGGAACTTAACGCCGCTAACGAGCGCAACGACGGTCACGCCATCGCCACCGTTCACGGCAAGCTGGACGCTATCGACGCGTGGACCATTCGCTCCCGCGCCTCCAGCCTGCTGCACGGCCTGGGCTTCAGCAATGAACAGCTGGAACGCCCGGTCAGCGACTTCTCCGGCGGCTGGCGTATGCGCCTCAACCTGGCGCAGGCGCTGATCTGTCGCTCTGACCTGCTGCTGCTCGATGAACCGACCAACCACCTCGATCTCGATGCGGTTATTTGGCTGGAGAAGTGGCTCAAGAGCTATCAGGGCACTCTGATTCTGATCTCCCACGACCGCGACTTCCTCGACCCGGTAGTGGATAAAATCATTCACATCGAACAGCAAACGATGTTCGAGTACACCGCCAACTACAGCTCCTTCGAGCGTCAGCGCGCGACGCGCCTTGCCCAGCAGCAGTCCATGTACGAAAGCCAGCAGCAGCGCGTGGCGCACCTGCAAAGCTTTGTGGATCGCTTTAAGGCCAAAGCCTCAAAAGCCAAGCAGGCCCAGAGCCGTATCAAGATGCTGGAACGCATGGAGATGATTGCCCCGGCGCACGTGGATAACCCGTTCCACTTCAGCTTCCGCGAGCCGGAAAGTCTGCCGAACCCGCTGCTGAAGATGGAGAAGGTCAGCGCGGGCTATGCCGACCGCATTATTCTCGACTCCATCAAGCTCAACCTGGTGCCGGGTTCGCGCATTGGCCTGCTGGGGCGTAACGGCGCCGGTAAATCGACGCTGATCAAGCTGCTGGCGGGCGAGCTTAGCCCGGTCAGCGGTGAAATCGGCCTGGCGAAGGGCATCAAGCTTGGCTACTTCGCCCAGCATCAGCTGGAATTTTTACGCGCGGATGAATCGCCGATTCAGCACCTCGCGCGTCTGGCACCGCAGGAGATGGAGCAGAAGCTGCGCGACTATCTCGGCGGCTTCGGCTTCCAGGGCGATAAGGTGACGGAAAACACCGAGCGCTTCTCGGGCGGCGAAAAGGCCCGTCTGGTGCTGGCGCTGATCGTCTGGCAGCGCCCGAACCTGCTGCTGCTCGATGAACCGACCAACCACCTGGATCTCGATATGCGTCAGGCGCTGACCGAAGCGCTGATCGAGTTCGAAGGCGCGCTGGTTGTGGTTTCGCACGACCGTCACCTGATCCGCTCCACCACGGACGATCTCTATTTAGTGCATGGCGGCAAAGTCGAACCGTTCGACGGCGATCTGGAAGACTACCAGCAGTGGCTGACGGACGTGCAGAAGCAGGAAAACCAGCCGGAAGAGTCCGCGAAAGATAACGCCAACAGCGCGCAGGCGCGTAAAGGCCAGAAGCGTCGTGAAGCGGAGCTGCGCACCCAGACGCAGCCGCTGCGTAAAGAGATTACCCGTCTCGAAAAAGAGATGGAAAAACTCAACGCCACGCTTGCCGCTGTTGAAGAGAAGCTCGGCGACAGCGGGCTGTATGACCAGAGCCGCAAGGCTGAGCTGACGGACTGCCTGCAAACCCAGGCGAAGACCAAATCCAGCCTCGAAGAGTGCGAAATGGCGTGGCTCGACGCACAGGAACAGCTGGAAGCGATGCTGCAGGCTGAATAACACGCCGGGAGGGTTATGAGTTTCGATAACACGAGCGAGATTACATTCCGCAAGCTCAGCATCTTCATGACGTTTATGGAGAAGGGGAATATCGCGCGTACCGCCGAAACTCTGGGCCTGAGCGGCGTGAGCGTGCACCGTGCGCTGCACACCCTGGAAGAGAACGTGCGCTGCCCGCTCTTCACCCACAAGGGGCGCAACCTGATTGCCCTGCCTTCCGCCTGGACGCTGCTGGAGTATTGCCAGGAGGTGATGCAGGTGATGGAGCGCGGGCTGGAAGAGTCGCGCAAAATTGCCGGGATCGGTCAGGGGCGGCTGCGAGTCGGGACGCTCTACTCGCTCACCCTGGAAACCGTGCCGCGCCTGATCATGGGCATGAAGCTGCGCCGTCCGGATCTGGAGATGGATCTGACGATGGGCTCCAACGACACCCTGCTGCACATGCTGGATGAAGGCTTGCTGGACGCGATTCTTATCTCCATCTCCGAAAGCGACATTGACCGTAACAGCCTTGAAGTGCTGCCCCTGTTCCACGACGACATTTTCCTTGCCGCACCGGCTTCCGCCACGCTGAATACCCGCGGACCCGCGGATCTGCGTGATTACAAAGACCAGAAATTTGTCGCTCTTGCAGAAGGGTTTGCCACGTATGCAGGGTTTCAGGAAGCCTTTCATATCGCC
The DNA here is from genome assembly GCF_000568095.1 of Enterobacter sp. DC4. Classification (NCBI taxonomy): domain Bacteria; kingdom Pseudomonadati; phylum Pseudomonadota; class Gammaproteobacteria; order Enterobacterales; family Enterobacteriaceae; genus Enterobacter; species Enterobacter sp. DC4. Next base: position 12,920 of record NZ_AZUB01000008.1, read on the forward strand.
GGGTTCGAGCCGGAAATCGTCACGCGCGTAAATGACATCTTCTCGATGCTGAGCCTGGTGCAGGCAGGCGTTGGATTTACGCTAATGCCGGGCAGGATGAAGAAAGTGTATGAGAATTCCGTCCAGCTGTTGAAGCTGGCGGAGCCGTACCAGATGCAGCAGCTGATCGCGATCGTCTTTGCCCGCAACCGCGAGCAGGACCCGAGCCTGCGGGCATTAGCCGCCGAAGGGCGGATGTATGCGCGCAGCCTGCAGGAAAATACGTGATACAAAACAAGGCAATCGAACCCGTAGGCCCGGTAAGGCGCAGCCGCTACCGGGCAAAATTCTCACCGCTGAAGCCGCTTCGCCAGATGCACCGCAACGTCCACCCCGCTGCGCTCCAGTGAAATCGTCTCTCCTTCCCACGGCGCCTGACGCGTCAGGCAGGTCAGCACGCCGCCGGGCGGCATCTCGATCGCCAGCCGGGCTTCGCGTTCATTCGCTGAAATCATCGCCTCCTGCCAGCGCACCGTACGCGCCATGTTCATCGCCAGATCGTCGGCGATCTTTTCCGGCTGCCACAGCACGCGCCCGGTGCTGCCGCTCAGATAGGCGCAGCGTGGGCGTGAAAGCGTGACGGATTCAAACGCCGCCGCCAGCTTTTGTGCCGGTTCCGCCAGCAGTTCACAGTGGGACGGCACGCTTACCGCCAGCCGTTTGGCCTTGCTCGCCCCTTTCGCCAGCGCGCGTGCCGCCGCCTGCGCCATCCCGTCATCGCTTCCGGCAATCACGATCTGCGTTTCAGCGTTCAGGTTGGCAATGTAGGTTCCGGTGCCCTGGATAAGGTCTTCCACCTGCGGCAGGGTGAGCCCCATAATTGCCGTCAGGCCGTAGCCGTGCGGATACGCCTGCTCCATCAGATCGCCACGCAGCGCCACCAGCTTTAGCGCGTCCGTAAAGTCCAGTGCGCCTGCGACAACCGCCGCAGGATAAGCGCCGATGGACAGCCCGCTAACGATATCCGCCGTCACGCCGCGCCGCTCCAGCTCGCGCCCCCAGGCCACGCCTGAAATCAGCAGGCAAAGCTGAACCGCGCGGGTGTGGGTTAATGCGTCTGCGCTATCCAGCGTATCCACTTCGGCGCCAAGCACCTCATGCGCCTGAGCCAGTTCCGTTCCCGGCAGGTTTTGCAGCATACCTTCGTGCTGCGTGCCCTGTCCCGGAAAGGTAAACACTATTTTCATCACTCCTCCCTGCGCCACGGATCCGCCACCAGGCGCGGTCCTCGGCGGGTTTTCAGCAGCGTTTTGCCGTCGCGCAGCCACTCTGCCAGCGCAAAGCCACCCTCGGGGGTATCCACCTGCGTATCCGCCCGACACAGCGCCCGGCTAAGCTGAGACTGCCAGCCAGCAAACGCATCAGGGGAAACGGCGTGCGGGGCGCGGATCAGCAGATCAAGATCGCTGTCGGCATGAATAACCGGAATACCGGTCGCCAGCGCGTAGCCGGTGCTGCCGGTAATGCCCCACGTCCACGGCCACGCCTGCTGAGAAAGCTGCAGCGCCACCTGAACGGGTGGCTGGGTAACAAACGGCGAGCGCAGCAGATCGGCCGCAACGCTCAGGTCTTCCGGTGAAACCACGCGTAACACGTTTTCCGGCTTCACCCACCCGGCCGCCCGCTGGTCGCGGCGCAGTCCGCGCACGCCAACGGGGATCCGGCCTTCACTGTCAACATCACGCCGCACCACCACCGGCAGGCCGGTATGCCAGGCCGCCTCCACCCAGGATTCGGTGATGCCTTCCAGCGCGTCGCGCGCGGTAAGCCAGATGAGGTCGTGCGGGCGTAATGTTGTGGTCATGATTACATTCCTGAAGTCAGCGAGATAAACAGCGGCAGCGACAGGATACACAGTACGGAGCTTAACAGCAGCACGGCTTCAGCATCCGGCGACTGCACGCCAAAGCGGTTACCGAACACCACGCCGAAGAAGCCCGCAGAAAGTGCAATCATCAGGATAGCGGTGATCGCCACGGAGCCATGCAGGCCGAAGATCAGCACAATACCCCAGGCAATCGCTGGCTGAATCAGCAGCTTGGCGATGGTTGACGTAATCACCATGGTGTTGATCTGCAGCTTACGGGCAGAGAGGATCACCCCGGTCAGGAACAGCGCGGCAGCGGTGGCGGACAGCCCCAGCGGTTTAATCGCTGCAAGAACCAGTTCCGGCATTTTGATCCCAATGGCGGAAAGAATCACGCCCAGCAGCGGGCCCATCACGATCGGTTTTTTAATGGAGCGCCACATCAGCACCGGCAGCATGGAGAGCGTCGAGCCCGAGTTATTCCCCTCGGCGCGTGCTTTCTCACGCTCCAGAATCAGCAGGCAGAACGGGGTCATCAGCACCGAACCGCAGGCAATAGAGACCGCAACGGAAAGCGACGTGGACGAACCTTCACCCAGCACGCTGCCCAGAATCGGCAGGCCAAGCGCTGCATAGTTCGGTAAAGCTACCGTCAGGGTCAGCACGGCCGCGTCCTGCGGGGATTTCTTAAAGACTTTCGTGGCGAGGAAGTAGATGGCCGCATAGGTGATCCACATCGCCAGAGTGAGAACCAGAATCAGCGGCGACTGCGCCACGATGCCGGTCCACGGCGTTTGCACGGTGGCGCTAAACAGCGCGGCAGGCAGTGCAAAATCCATGACGAATATATTGAGCAGGGAAACGTTTTTGTTATCGACCATCTTTGCCTTACCGGCCCAGAATCCCAGCAGCATGATGACGAAAATCGGTGCAAGAGCATGAACAATTACGTAAGTCATAAATCACCTGTAGTAAAAAAAGTTTTAGCACTGGTGCGATGTTTATTATTTTTCAGGATGCAGGCTCCCACGCGGGCGCAACGGGCGCGCCCACGGGGTTTGCATCTCCGGCAGGTCTTTTTTTTACTTACCAGCTGGCTCGCATACGTTCGCGTACGAGCGCAGAGCTGCGGCGGTTGTCAGCACCCAGACGATTTTTAAGCGTCGCGTCCTGACGAGCGTCACTGATGGCCTGTTGCAGGGTGGTTTTCACCTGCTCCAGATCGTTATCGGACGGGGCATCCGGGTTGCTGATATCCAGCAGGTTAGAGAGCAGCCCCAGCGTGGCGTAGTTGCCGATGTCGTATGCCATTGGCGGAATGGTTGCCGCCAGTTTTTCCAGCGCCTCGACGGTTCGCAGCGTGATGCGCGCGGCGGACTCTTTGCCCATCGCATGGATCAGCACGCCCTTGTCGTTAAAGGCGATCAGACGGTTGGCCTGGTAGCCGTGCGCCAGGAACGCGCCGGACATCGCCTTGCCGACGATAAGCCCAATCACCGGGTGACCGGCCAGGCGAGCATTCGCATAGGCTGCCGCCGCACCGGCCAGCGCCTGATGAATACCAAACGCCTCTTCGCGACGGCCATAGGCCTGGCTTGGAACGTCGATCACTGCCACAATCGGGCGCTTCACGCCCTTATCGGCATCCGCCGCGACGGTTTCGCTGACCACTTTCGCCAGGGTCCAGCCCTCCAGCAGACCGACTTCCCCTTTCGCCGCGCGCGGGAAGTGGTTGTTGGCATCCGGCACCACGGCGACAAAGCGCACCGCCTCGCCGTTAAGCTCACCGTCTGCCGCCTGGACGGACGGGCACAGCCCCGCGATACGTTTGACATTCGGAGCGAGGGTTTCCAGCCAGAGCTCGCCACGGCTTTTTGAATTACTCATCATTTCACCTCCCGGGCAAAAAGCGCGTTAATCTGTTCGGCATCGGCCTGTTTGCGGGTGTCGAAATTCGTTAAACGGTTCAGGTAATCGTCGTAGTTGTCGGTGCGGTGTTCCGCGGGAACGCCTTTAGCAATCGCGTCGTTCATCGCCTGTTTCACCGCGTTGATACCGTCGCCGACGAGCGCATCCACCAGCCCGCTTTGATAGCGCACTTCGCCGCCGGTCATGCTCCAGATAAACGGACGATCGCGGGAGTCGTACTCCTCAATGCCCGCCTCCTGCTCGATAACCTGCGGGCCGTTAAGACCAAGACGCGCTTCGCGGGTCACAATCAGGTAGCTGCACAGCGCTGCCGCGATGGACATCCCGCCGAAGCAGCCCACGGTCCCGGCCACAATCCCCACCACCGGGGTGTAGCGGCGCAGGTCAACAATCGCGGCGTGGATATCGGCAATCGCCGCCAGGCCGAGGTTCGCTTCCTGCAGGCGCACGCCGCCGGTTTCGAGGCACAGCACCGCCTGAGTCGGAATGCCGTTGCGGTTATCTTCCGCCGCCAATTCCAGCGCCGCCGCCATTTTGGCGCCGGACACTTCGCCCATGCTGCCGCCCTGGAACGCGCCTTCAATCGCCACGACGACGGCAGGCTTGCCGTTGATGGTGCCTTTCGCTACCACCATGCCGTCGTCCGCCTGCGGCACAATGCCCTGTGGCCCAAGCCACGGAGAGATAATGCCTTCAAACGGATCCAGCAGTTCGCGGTAGCTGCCCTCGTCGAGCAGAGCCTGCGCGCGCTGGCGCGCTTTCAGTTCGATAAAGCTGCTGTCATCACGCATGGCTCACCTCCTCAAAAACCTGTTCGATACGAATGCGCGCCACGCCCGGCGTCGCGCCGAAGTCGTGGATGGTCAGCTTCCCTGCGGGCAGGCTGCTGACGGTTTGCAGACGGTTGAACAGCGCCTCCCAGCGACCCCGGCTGTTGTCCACGGAGGTGGTGATATCAATGGTTAGCGTCTGGCCCGGTTCGGCGGTGAAGAGCACCTCCATATCCCCGGAACCAACTACCCCTGCCAGCGCCCTGCCGCTTAACGCGCGGCTGGCTGGCACGGTCAATGTGATTTTTTCCATAACATCCTCTTAATGCTTTGAATTTGGCGTTTCGATGCGGTCGAGAAACAGCGTGGCGGCAAGCAGGTCGGCAGCGCCGCCCGGTGAGGCGTTGAGCGCCAGCATCTGACGGTCTAACCTGGCCAGCGCCTGCTGGCCCGCAGGCGTTGCGCTGCCGCCGGTATTCAGCACCGCTCGGGCACCGTCCTGCATGGCGTCAAGCCCTTCCATTCCGGCACGTGACAGCACGCAGGTGTCGGTGAGTGAGGTCATGATGGCCATCAGCGCGTCGAGCCTGGCGTGCGTTTCGCTGCTGCCGTTGAGGCGGCTCAGACGAAGCTGCGGCAGCGCACGCTGCATAACGTGCGGAAACGCCTGCTGCGCCTCTTCACGCGCGCCCGGCACGCGGTAACGGTGCGTGGCGCGCAGGCCTTTACTGAACACCTTCGGCGCCGCATCATCCGGCAGCTTTGCCAGCTGCGCGGCGGTGCGGGCGACATCTTGCGCCCTGGCATCACCGCCGAGCATCGCCACCGCGCTGACCAGCAGCCCCAGCGCCCAAATCGCGCCGCGATGGGTGTTTACGCCCCCGGTTGCGGACATCATTTGCTGCTCGCCTTCGCGACCGAGTCGCCCGACGGTTTGCCGAAGTGCGATATCTGCCGGACGCTGCCAGCTTTGCTGCGCCAGCGCCTGAAACGTGGAGGTCAGGCTGTGCGCGGAGCGCTCCATCAGCGCAAGGGATAAATCGTGGTGCGCGCCGTTCCCCCGACTGTCCACCAGACCGGGTTTCGGACTTAAACGTGCTTCGTCAATCAGACACTGCGTGGCGGTTCGCGCCAGCCATTCGGCACCGCCTTCAACCTGAATCTGGGGGAGAAGTTTCATTACCAGCTCCGGAATTTCGCAGGTGGGTTATACAAACCGCCGGACCACTCAACGAGGTCAGACACGCTGCCCGCAGCCAGCAGAGAGCGGGTGGCGTCAGTGCGGCGAATCCCCATATCTTCCGGATACACAACCTTGCCGCTCTGGCGCAGTTCCGCCACGCGTTTGGCGTCCACGCCCAGGCCGATGTCGGTGATCCCCGCGACGGCGGCAACCATGGCCCGACGCTCTTCCAGATCTTTCGCCCGGTAGAGGTAGGCAATCCCCTCTTCCGTCAGCACGTGCGTCACGTCATCTCCGTAAATCATCACCGGTGCCAGCGGCATGCCGGAGGCTTTCGCCACGTCTACGGCATCGAGTTTTTCCACGAAGGTTGGCTTCACGCCTGCCTGGAAGGTTTCGACCATCTGCACGACCAGCTTTTTACCGCGCTGCATCGGGTCAGGCTCGGTGATCATGTTCAGCCAGGCCGGCGTGGCGTGGCGGCGACCGTGCGGGTCATGGCCCATGTTTGGCGCACCGCCGAAGCCGGAAAGACGACCGCGGGTCACGGTTGAGGAGTTGGCATAGCCGTCAACCTGCAGCGTAGAGCCGATAAACATATCCACCGCGTACTGACCTGCCAGCTGGCAGAAGGCGCGGTTGGAACGCATAGAGCCGTCGGCACCGGTAAAGAAGACGTCCGGACGAGCACGGATGTACTCTTCCATCCCCAGCTCGCCGCCGAAGCAGTGCACGCTCTCCACCCAACCGCTTTCGATGGCGGGGATCAGCGTCGGATGGGGGTTCAGCGTCCAGTGTTTACAGATTTTGCCCTTCAGGCCGAGCTGTTCGCCGTAGGTGGGCAGCAGCAGCTCGATCGCCGCGGTGTTAAAGCCGATACCGTGGTTCAGGGACTGCACCTGGTGCTCCGCGTAGATGCCTTTGATGGCCATCATCGCCATCAGGATATGTTCCTGTTTAATGAGGCGCGGGTCGCGGGTGAACAGCGGTTCGATAAAGAACGGCTTATCGGCAACCACGACGTAATCGATCCAGGAGCCCGGGATATCCACGCGCGGCAGCTCGCATTCGTCGTCCACCAGCTCGTTCACTTGGGCAATGACAATCCCGTCGTGGAACGCGGCGGCTTCCACCAGCGCCGGGGTATCTTCGGTGCTCGCCCCGGTGTAGAGGTTGCCTTTGCGGTCGGCTTTAAAGCCGGCAATCAGCGCCACGTTGGGCGACAGGTCGACGTAGAGACGTGAGTAAAGTTCGATGTAGGTGTGAATTGCGCCGATTTCGAGCTGACCGTCTTCCAGCAGCTGGGAGATTCGCAGGCTCTGCGTCCCGGAGAAGGAGAAATCCAGCTTGCGAGCGATGCCTTTCTCGAAGATATCCAGATGCTCGCTGCGGCCGACGCTCGGCATGATCATATGCAGGTCGTGGACAATTTGCGGGTTCACTTCGGCCAGCGAGCGGGAAAGGAAATCCGCCTGCTTCTGGTTGTTACCTTCCAGAACGACCTTGTCGCCAGGCGCGATTAATTTTTCCAGCATGGCGACAAGATCGCCGGTTGGCAGTACCTTGCCCTGCACCGGTACGGACGCCAGGCGACGCGCTTTTTCGCTGCGTCGCGTGTTCCATTGCCGGGTGGGTGTTTGCCCAGATAACATTATTAACCTCCTGATTCAGCTAATCATTTTGATTTGCTTAACGTTGAGTAAAGTGTGCGCTCTGGTGAGAAAGGCATCAATTAAGCGTAGAGTGGAATCATTAGCCTGAGAGTAATAATCAAGGTAAAGATTTGTGATCGGGATCAGTTCATGTTTCGGAAAACCAGGCTAAACGGGGTACAATTCGGAAAGTACCGTAAATTTCTGACAAGAATCAGCATCGCCCTTATGACCCAAATCATTCCATCAGACTTCGACATTGCGGCCGAAGACAGCACTGAGTTCGTGCCTATGCGCGGCGTGGCCAATCGCCATTTGCAGACCATGCTGCCGCGACTGATCCGCCGCAAGGTTCAGTTCACCCCACATTGGCAGCGGCTTGACCTGCCAGACGGTGATTTTCTGGATCTCGCCTGGAGCGAAGCGCCGGAGCAGGCCCGCCATAAGCCGCGCCTGGTGGTCTTTCACGGTCTGGAAGGCAGCCTGCACAGCCCGTATGCACACGGGTTAATTGAGGCGGCAAAAGCGCGCGGCTGGCTCGGCGTGGTGATGCATTTTCGCGGCTGCAGCGGCGAACCGAATCGTCAGAAACGCATTTATCACTCGGGTGAAACCGAAGACGGAACGTGGTTTTTACACTGGCTGCGGGACAATTTTGGCACCGTGCCAACCGCCGCGGTGGGCTACTCGCTGGGCGGCAATATGCTGGCCTGCCTGCTGGCCAAAGAGGGTGAAAGCGTCCCGCTGGATGCCGCCGTCATTGTCTCCGCACCGTTTATGCTGGAGCAGTGCAGCTACCACATGGATAAAGGCTTTTCCCGCGTCTATCAGCGCTACCTGCTCAACCTGCTGAAGGCCAACGCGGCGCGTAAGCTGAAAGCCTACCCGGATACCCTGCCGGTCAGCCTGCGTCAGCTGAAAAAGGTGCGCCGTATTCGCGAGTTCGACGACCTGATCACCGCGAAAATCCACGGCTTCGCCGATGCGATTGACTATTATCGTCAGTGCAGCGCCATGCCGCTGCTCAGCAAGATCACGCAGCCGACGCTGATCATTCATGCCAAAGATGACCCGTTTATGGATCATCACTCGATCCCCGCTCAGGAATTCCTGCCCGACAACGTTCACTATCAGTTGACCGAGCACGGCGGCCACGTCGGGTTTATCGGCGGTACGCTGCGCCGCCCGAAAATGTGGCTTGAGACGCGTATTCCTGACTGGCTAACCCCTTATCTGGACGGTGCAAAATGATTATTCCCTGGCAGGATCTGGCTCCCGAAACACTCGATAATCTGATTGAAAGCTTTGTATTACGCGAAGGCACCGATTATGGTGAACAGGAACGCTCGCTTGAGCAAAAGGTCAACGATGTTAAGCGCCAGCTGAAAAGCGGCGACGTGGTGCTGGTGTGGTCAGAACTGCATGAGACGGTCAATATCATGCCCCGCAACGCGTTTCACGGCTGATCTTCCACCCTTTTAAGTCAGGGAGTTGCTATGTCTGCCAGACATCCGGTTATTGCCGTTACGGGGTCGAGTGGTGCGGGAACCACCACCACCAGCCTCGCCTTTCGCAAGATTTTCGCCCAGCTGAATCTTCGTGCGGCGGAGGTCGAAGGCGACAGCTTTCACCGCTACACGCGTCCGGAGATGGACATGGCCATCCGTAAAGCGCGCGATCTGGGTAAACACATCAGCTATTTCGGCCCGGAAGCCAATGACTTCGGCCTGCTGGAACAAACCTTTATAGAGTACGGTCAGAGCGGCAAAGGGCAGTCTCGCAAGTATCTGCATACCTATGATGAAGCTGTTCCCTGGAATCAGGTGCCGGGGACGTTCACCCCGTGGCAACCGCTGCCGGAACCCACCGACGTGCTGTTTTACGAAGGATTGCACGGTGGCGTGGTCACCCCTCAACACGACGTGGCGCGCCACGTGGATCTGCTGGTTGGCGTGGTCCCTATCGTTAACCTGGAGTGGATCCAGAAGCTGACGCGCGACATGAGCGAGCGCGGCCATTCGCGAGAGGCGGTGATGGACTCGGTGGTGCGCTCCATGGAAGATTACATCAACTTCCTGACGCCGCAGTTCTCCCGCACCCATATTAACTTCCAGCGGGTGCCGACGGTGGACACCTCCAACCCGTTTGCCGCCAAAAGCATCCCGTCTCTGGATGAGAGCTTTGTGGTGATCCATTTCCGCAATCTCGAAGGCATTGATTACCCCTGGCTACTGGCCATGCTGCAGGGCTCGTTTATTTCGCACATGAATACGTTAGTCGTGCCGGGCGGAAAAATGGGGCTGGCGATGGAGCTCATCATGACGCCGCTGGTGGAGCGACTGATGGAAGGGAAGCAGATTGCGTGAGCTGTTTTGCCCGGTGGCGCTGCGCTTACCGGGCCTACGGTCATGCTTTTGTAGGGCGGGTCAGCGAAGCGCCACCCGCCAAAAGATTAAGCCTCGATCACTTCATACGAATGCGTGATTTTTACCGCTTTCTCCAGCATTAACGCCACAGAGCAGTACTTCTCCGCAGACAGATCCACCGCACGCGAGACCGCTGCGTCCTTCAACTCTTTACCGGTGACCACAAAGTGCAGATTAATATGGGTGAACAGGCGTGGCGCCTCTTCGCGACGTTCTGACGTGAGTTTAACCTCACAATCCGTCACGTCATGACGACCTTTTTGCAGAATCGACACCACGTCAATGGCGCTGCATCCCCCTGCCGCCATCAGCACCATTTCCATTGGGCTTGGCGCTTTATCGCCGGAGTTACCGTCCATCAAAATCTGGTGTCCTGACGCGGACTCGCCCAGGAACGTTAAACCTTCAACCCATTTCACGCGCGCTTGCATATTCTTAAACTCCAACGTTGCATTTTTGGTGACAGATTACGCGTGCGTTACATTTCTCGCAATGGAAGGCGACCTGCATCATGCTGAAGCGAGACACCAGGAGACACGCGGCGAAAGCTATGCTAAAACACTCTGGATGCTACAGTAATACATTGACGTTACACATGTATGCAGAGGACATCAAACTTTACTGGCTGCGAAACGTTACGGTAGCCGACTTCCCAGGGTATGGGTAAGAATTCGATTGCAACCCCAGAGTCCGGATGCATCTGATGACTCTGGTGACAGCTTATAACAGAGGATAACAGCGCATGGTGCTTGGCAAACCGCAAACAGACCCGACTCTCGAATGGTTCTTGTCTCATTGCCACATTCATAAGTACCCATCAAAGAGCACGCTGATTCACCAGGGTGAAAAAGCGGAAACGTTGTATTACATCGTTAAAGGCTCGGTGGCAGTGCTGATCAAAGATGAAGAAGGGAAAGAGATGATCCTTTCTTATCTGAACCAGGGCGATTTCATCGGTGAACTGGGCCTGTTTGAAGAGGGCCAGGAACGTAGCGCCTGGGTTCGTGCAAAGACAGCATGTGAAGTGGCTGAAATTTCTTACAAGAAGTTCCGTCAGCTGATTCAGGTTAACCCTGACATACTGATGCGTCTTTCTTCCCAGATGGCGCGCCGTCTGCAGGTCACCTCAGAGAAAGTGGGCAACCTCGCCTTCCTGGACGTGACAGGCCGTATCGCACAGACCCTGCTGAACCTGGCGAAACAGCCAGACGCTATGACCCACCCGGACGGCATGCAAATTAAAATTACCCGTCAGGAAATTGGTCAGATCGTCGGTTGCTCTCGTGAAACGGTGGGCCGTATCCTGAAAATGCTGGAAGATCAAAACCTGATCTCTGCCCACGGTAAAACCATCGTGGTCTACGGAACGCGTTAATTCCGCTTAAACGGCGTGCCATCGCAAGGTGTCACGCCGTTTTTGTCTCTACTCCCCATGTGGCGCAGGCTGATCTATCACCCGGAAGTTAACTACGCACTGCGACAAACGCTGGTGTTGTGTCTTCCCGTGGCCATAGGCTTGATCCTCGGACATCTTCAGCAAGGTCTGCTGTTTTCCCTCGTACCTGCCTGCTGCAACATCGCCGGTCTGGACACGCCGCATAAGCGCTTTTTCAAACGCCTGATTATCGGCGGCTGCCTGTTTGCGGGCTGTAGCCTCGCCGTACAGCTTTTACTGGCTCGGGATATCCCGCTGCCGCTGATCCTGACCGTGCTGGCGATGACCCTCGGCGTCACGGCGGAAATCAGTTCTCTGCACGCCCGCCTGCTTCCCGCTTCGCTGATTGCGGCCATTTTCACGCTGAGCCTCGCCGGGAATATGCCGGTGTGGGAGCCGCTGCTGATCTACGCCCTGGGGACATTATGGTACGGCCTGTTCAACTGGTTCTGGTTCTGGCTGTGGCGGGAGCAGCCGCTGCGTGAATCCCTGAGCCTGCTCTATGTGCAGCTTGCGGATTACTGCGAAGCCAAATACACCCTGCTGACCCAGCATACCGATCCGGAAAAATCCTTACCGCCCCTGCTGACGCGCCAGCAGAAGGTGGTGGATCTGATAAGCCAGTGCTATCAGCAGCTGCATATGCTCGCCGCCAACAAGAACCACGAGTACAAACGGCTGCTGCGCACCTTCCAGGTCGGGCTGGATCTGCAGGAGCATATCTCCGTGAGCCTGCACCACCCGCAGGAGGTGCAAAAGCTGGTCGAGCGCAGTCACGCCGAAGCGGTGATCCGCTGGAACGCGCAGACGGTGTCCGCACGCCTGCGCGTGCTGGCCGATGATATTCTCTATCACCGCTACCCGACGCGCTTTAACATGGATAAGCAGCTGGGCGCGCTGGAGAAAATCGCTCGTCAGCATCCGGATAATCCGGTCGGCCAGTTTGCCGCCTGGCACTTCAGCCGTATCGCCCGCGTGTTGCGCACCCAGCGCCCGCTTTATCCCCGCGACCTGATGGCGGATAAGCAGAAACGGCTGCCGCTATTGCCCGCGCTCAAAAGCTATCTTTCTCTTAAATCGTCCGCCCTGCGCAACGCCGCACGAATTAGCGTGATGCTCAGTACCGCCAGCCTGATGGGCATGGCGCTGCATCTGCCGAAACCCTACTGGATATTAATGACCGTGCTGTTTGTCACTCAGAACGGCTACGGCGCCACGCGGGTGCGTATTCTGCATCGGGCGGGCGGCACCATGGCCGGGCTGATCATCGCGGGCGTGACGCTGCACTTCCACGTGCCGGAAGGCTATACCCTGGCAGGCATGCTGGCGATCACGCTGGTAAGCTACCTGATTATCCGCAAAAACTACGGCTGGGCGATGGTGGGCTTTACGGTGACGGCGGTATATACCCTGCAGCTGCTCACGCTCAATGGCGAACAGTTTATTGTCGCCAGGCTGATTGATACCCTGATCGGCTGCCTGATTGCTTTTGGCGGCATGGTCTGGCTGTGGCCGCAGTGGCAAAGTGGACTGCTGCGCCAGAACGCCCACGACGCGCTGGAAGCCGACCAGCAGGCCATTCGCCTGATCCTGAGCGACGACCCGCAGCCGTCGCCGCTGGCTTATCAGCGCATGAAGGTCAACCAGGCGCACAACGCCCTGTTCAACTCACTCAACCAGGCAATGCAGGAGCCGGGCTTTAATTCGCACTATCTGGCAGACATGAAGCTCTGGGTGACGCACAGCCAGTTTATCGTCGAGCACATTAACGCCATGACCACGCTGGCGCGCGAGCACACGATGCTGACGCCGGATCTGGCGCAGCGCTATTTGCAGTCGTGTGAAATTGCGTTGCAACGGTGTCAGCAGCGTCTGGAATATGACTCGCCGGGTGAGTCGGGAGATTCGAACATTCTGGAAGCGCCGGAAACGTTAACCCACGGGCCAATGAGCACCCTGGAGCAGCATTTGCAGCGCGTACTGGGGCATCTGAACACCATGCACACCATTTCGTCGGTGGCATGGCGTCAGCGTCCGCATCACGGGATTTGGCTAACCCGCAGGTTGAAGCGGACGGCGTATTAACCTTTTACGATCTTCGCGACCGCGGCGGCAAAGCGGGTTAATCCTTCTTCGATGTCTTTGTCTTCCACCACCAGCGAAGGTGCGAAACGCATTACGTCCGGCCCGGCGTTGAGCACCATCACCCCTTCGCGAGCGGCGGCGTGCAGGAAGTCGCGCGCGCGGCCCTTATACTGCGGCTTCAGCTCGGCACCAATCAATAACCCCATCCCGCGGATCTCGCTGAACACATCGTACTGCTCGTCAATCTTTTGCAGATGTTTTACGAACAGCTCGCGCTTCGCGCTAACGCCGTTCAACACTTCCGGCGTATTGATAATGTCGAACGCGGCACCCGCCACGGCGCTCGCCAGCGGGTTACCGCCGTAGGTAGAACCGTGAGAGCCAACGTGGAACGCGGAGGCGATCTCCTGCGTCGTCAGTACCGCACTCACCGGGAAACCGCCGCCGAGCGCTTTAGCACTGGTCAGAATATCCGGCGTCACGCCGTAGTGCATATACGCGAACAGATCGCCGGTACGTCCCATTCCGCACTGCACTTCATCAAAGACCAGCAGCGCCTGATGTTCGTCGCACAGTTCGCGCAGCCCTTTCAGGAATTCCGGGGTTGCCGCCGTCACGCCGCCTTCACCCTGGATCGGCTCAACGACTACCGCGCAGGTATGGTCGTCCATCACCGCTTTCACCGCGTGCAGATCGTTAAACGGCACGTGGACGATATCAGCCGGTTTCGGGCCAAACCCGTCGGAATACTTCGGCTGGCCGCCAACGGAGACGGTAAAGAAGGAGCGTCCGTGGAAGGCATTGTGGAAGGCGATGATTTTGGTTTTGTACGGGCTGTGACGCGTTGTCGCGTAGTAGCGCGCCAGCTTAAAGGCGGTTTCGTTGGCTTCGGTGCCGGAGTTCATAAATAGCACGCGCTCGGCGAAGGTGGCATCGATGATCTTACGTCCCAGGCGCAGCGCCGGTTCGTTGGTGAACACGTTGCTGGTGTGCCACAGGGTTTCGCCCTGGGTTTTTAGCGCCTCAACCAGCGCGGGATGGCAATGACCCAGCGCCGTGACCGCAATACCGCCCGCGAAATCCACATACTCTTTACCCTGCTGATCCCAGACGCGGCTGCCCTTTCCCTTCACCGGGATAAACTCAGCCGGTGCATAAATCGGCAGGATCACTTCATCAAATGTCGCGCGGGTAATTGCTGGTTGTTCAGTTGCCATGTCATGCCCATCCATTTTATGTCACATTGATTGTGAAAATATAATCACAAAATATGCATAAAAAATCACAACAAGGCAACAGTTATTCAGCGATGGAGGAAATTTGCCAGCAGCGCATGGCCCTGCTCGCTGAGGATGCTTTCCGGGTGAAACTGCACGCCTTCGAGGTCCCATTCGCGGTGACGAATCCCCATGATCTCCTGCGTATCGCTCCGGGCGGTGACCTCAAAGCAGTCGGGCAGCGTCGACGGGTCAATGACCAGGGAATGGTAGCGCGTCACGGTTAACGGATTATTGAGCCCCGTGAACACTCCGGTGCCCGTGTGGGTGACCGGCGAGGTTTTACCGTGCATCACTTTGGCGGCGCGCACGATGGTGGCACCAAACGCCTGGGCAATCGCCTGATGGCCCAGACAGACGCCCAGGATCGGCAGCCTGCCGGCATAGTGCTGGATCACATCCAGAGAAATACCCGACTCCGAGGGCGTACACGGCCCGGGAGAAATCACGATTTTCTGTGGAGCCAGCGTCTCGATATCGGCGAGATCGATCTCGTCGTTGCGACGAACAACCACCTCGGCACCCAGTTCGCAAAAATACTGGTAAAGGTTCCAGGTGAAGGAATCGTAGTTATCAATCAGCAGAATCATGGCGGCTCCCGAAAAAAATGCCGCCCTATTCTACTCAGATTCCCGCGCTTCGCTCACTACTTTGGCAAAGATAGCGTTTAGCGCGGATAAATCACCCGTTGCGCCGCTGCGGTTAGCCGCCACCCACTGCTCGGGATCGATATCGCGCCAGTCCAGCGCGTAGCCCGCGTGGAGCGCCAGCTGCTCGAAGAAAACGCGTTGGGCAATACCGTTGCCGCGCATGAAGGGATGCAGCATGTTGATTTCGCAGTAATAGTGGCTAACCCGGTCAACAAACGCCGCTTTCTCAAGACCCACAAGATATTTTTCGCTTTCCAGCGCCGCCATCAGCTCGTTACCCATCTTTTCGATGTATTCGAAATGGCAGAAGGGAATGTCACCCTTGAAAATATCGTCGGTACGGAGTTCGCCTGCCCGCTTCATCTCGCTGCGGTACAGATGACGATGAATAAGGCACAGATGGGGCAACCCAGGCGCGGAAGGCCCAAGCTCCAGCGTCTCAATGTGGGGTTCTGAGGGACCATTACCTTTTTCAAGGAGACAACTGGCCTGTAAATTGACGTTACGCTGCTGTTCCCAGAGACGGGATTTTTGCTTGTCGGTGAGTTTTTTCACTTAACGCCTCCCTGAATAGTCCGTTTGCCACAAGTATAAGCAGCAAAACGCGCTTTCGCAGGGAGGGTGACATCACGCGGGCAGGAGAGCCCGCGTTCAGAAGAATTACGGCAGAACTTTTGCGGAGAGGATAACCACCGGTTTTGACGGCACATTCTGATACGGACCGACGTCGTGAGTAGGCACTTGAGAAATCTTGTCAGCCACGTCCATCCCTTTCACGATTTTACCGAACACCGCATAGCCGAAGTCACGCTGACCGTGGTCGAGGAAGGCGTTATCCGCCACGTTGAGGAAGAACTGGCTGGTCGCGCTATCTTTGTCTGCGGTACGCGCCATGGAGATGGTGCCGCGCTTGTTCAGCAGGCCGTTGTCCGCTTCGTTTTTAATAGGCAGGTTCGGCTGCTTCTGCTGCATCTGCTCGTTGAAACCGCCGCCCTGCACCATAAAGCCTGGGATCACGCGGTGGAAGGTGGTGTTGTTATAGAAACCACTGTTCACGTAGTCGAGGAAGTTTTTCACAGAAACCGGAGCTTTCTGGCTATTCAGTTCCAGCTCAATGTTCCCGGCGGAGGTGGTCAGCAGAACGTGAGGGTCCCCTTTGGCTGCCAGCGCAGCAGGGGAAACGGCAGAAAGAGCAAACACAGCTGCGACAGCCGCCAGTGTTGATTTGAGCATGAGAATTCCTTAACAAAGCGCAGTATAAAAAGCGAATGGCTTGATTCTAAAGAGCAGTATGAACGGAGACCAGCCTTTTACCTAATTTTACGAAATTGAAACAGTTGTAACCACGCAAACGGTTGGCTTTAGCACCATTTTGTGTGATCAGGATCACACAAAAACATGCAATGAAGTTCTAATTTCTCTTAAAAGATATGAATAGATCACTTTAATGTCTAAAATCTGCCCGCTCTCAGCGCCCCCTGGGCGCTTTTCTTTTTCTGAACAGGCCAGACATGACTAACAGCAATCGCATCAAGCTCACATGGATCAGCTTCTTCTCCTACGCCCTGACCGGCGCGTTGGTGATCGTCACCGGGATGGTGATGGGAAATATCGCAGACTACTTCCAGCTGCCCGTTTCCAGCATGAGTAATACCTTCACCTTCCTCAACGCAGGGATCCTGATCTCTATTTTCCTGAATGCCTGGCTGATGGAAATCGTGCCGCTGAAAACCCAGCTGCGTTTTGGCTTTGTGCTGATGGTCGCCGCCGTGGCGGGCCTGATGCTAAGCCACAGCATCGCGCTGTTCTCCGCCGCGATGTTCGTGCTTGGTCTGGTCAGCGGGATCACCATGTCGATCGGTACGTTCCTGATTACCCATATGTATGAAGGCCGCCAGCGCGGTGCACGCCTGCTGTTTACCGACTCCTTCTTCAGCATGGCCGGAATGATTTTCCCGATGGTCGCGGCCGTTCTGCTGGCGCGCAGCATTGAGTGGTACTGGGTCTATGCCTGCATTGGGTTGGTCTACGTTGCCATCTTCATTCTGACCTTCGGCTGCGAGTTCCCGGTGCTGGGCAAGAAAGCGCAAACCACCGCAGAACCCGTCGCGAAAGAGAAGTGGGGCATCGGCGTGCTGTTCCTCTCCATCGCCGCCCTGTGCTATATCCTGGGCCAGCTGGGCTTTATCTCCTGGGTACCGGAATACGCCAAAGGTCTGGGCATGAGCCTGAACGATGCGGGTAAACTGGTGAGCGATTTCTGGATGTCTTACATGTTCGGCATGTGGGCGTTTAGCTTCATCCTGCGCTTCTTCGACCTGCAGCGCATTCTGACCGTGCTGGCAGGCCTGGCGACCGTGCTGATGTACCTGTTCATCAACGGTTCACCAGAACATATGCCGTGGTTCATTCTGACCCTGGGCTTCTTCTCCAGCGCCATTTATACCTCGATCATCACCCTGGGCTCCCTGCAGACCAAAGTGGCCTCGCCGAAGCTGGTTAACTTCGTTCTGACCTGCGGCACCATCGGCACCATGCTGACCTTCGTGGTGACGGGCCCGATCGTTGCCCACAGCGGCCCGCTGGCCGCGCTGCATACCGCGAACGGTCTGTACGCCGTGGTGTTCATCATGTGCTTCATCCTGGGCTTTGTGACCCGCCACCGCCAGCACAACGCGGCAGCGGCATCGCACTAAACCCTGCGCCCCTTTGCATTACGCAGAGGGGCTGTTTCTGGCGAAACTCACCTCTTCTCCCCCGACGTCCGTCTGGATCCAGGTCTGCGCCAGCTGCGTCGTAGCGATCACGCGTCCCTGAC
This sequence comes from Enterobacter sp. DC4, assembly GCF_000568095.1. NCBI lineage: Bacteria > Pseudomonadati > Pseudomonadota > Gammaproteobacteria > Enterobacterales > Enterobacteriaceae > Enterobacter > Enterobacter sp. DC4. Next base: position 30,991 of record NZ_AZUB01000008.1, read on the forward strand.
GAATCGACCAGCGCACCGGCACCTGGCAGCGCACCGCTTCAAACCCGCTCTCCGCAGGCAAAATAATCAGGTTTGCCGGGTTTCCCGTTTCAATACCGTAATCGCTCAGGCCAAAGGTCCGGGCGCTGTTATGGGTGATCAGGTTCAGGCCGCTGTCGATTTGCGGATAGCCCATCATCTGACAGACGTGCAGCCCCATATGCAGCACCTGCAGCATGTTGCCGGTACCGAGCGGGTACCACGGGTCGAAGACGTCGTCGTGACCGAAGCAGACGTTAATGCCCGCCTCCTGCAGCTCTTTCACCCGGGTGATGCCGCGACGCTTCGGATAGTCATCAAAGCGCCCCTGCAGGTGGATGTTGACCAACGGGTTCGCGACGAAGTTAATCCCCGACATTTTCAGCAGACGGAAAAGCCGCGAGGTGTAAGCGCCGTTGTAGGAGTGCATGGCGGTGGTGTGGCTGGCCGTCACGCGCGGCCCAATACCGGCCTCATACGCCAGCGCGGCCACCGTCTCGACAAACCGAGACTGTTCATCGTCGATTTCGTCGCAGTGAATATCCAGCGGACGGTCATACTTCTTCGCCAGCTCGAACGCGATGTGCAGCGACTGGACGCCATACTCGCGGGTGAACTCGAAGTGTGGGATCGCCCCCACCACGTCGGCCCCCAGCTTTAACGCCTCTTCCAGCAGGGCCGCGCCGTTCGGGTAAGAGAGAATACCTTCCTGCGGAAACGCGACGATTTGCAGCGTTACCCACGGCGCCACCTCCTGCTTCACCTCCAGCATCGCCTTCAGGGCGGTGAGCGTCGGGTCGGAGACATCCACATGGGTGCGAACAAACTGGATGCCGTTGGCAATTTGCCACTTCAGCGTTTTCCATGCGCGCGCTTTAACGTCCTCGTGGCTGAGCAACGCCTTGCGCTCGGCCCAGCGCTCGATGCCTTCGAACAGCGTGCCGGACTGGTTCCAGTTCGGCTCACCCGCCGTCTGGGTGGTATCAAGATGGATATGCGGCTCAATGAAAGGCGGGATAGCCAGCCCACCGCGCGCATTCAGTACTTCATAACTTTCGGCATGGGTGTCGTCCATCGGGGTGATGTCACCAAATCGCCCGTTCTCAATAGCGAGCTGCCACAGCCCTTCCCGACCCGGTAAACGAACATTCTGAACAAGCCATAACGGTGCTGTAGACATACCTTTCCCCTAAAAAACGCCGCTGATATTCAGGCGTATCGTTTTTTGCAAAATCGCCCCTGAGTTGTACACAAATTCAACGAACACGAAAAGCCTTCGATTTCCACTACTTATAAAAATCCTGACAAATCAGTCATATACCACCTAAGGAGTAGGCGAAGACGTATTTGATTTGCATCAATAAGCGCCTCTGCTGAATCGTTAAGGTAGGCAATAATAGAAAAGAAATCGAGGCAATAATGAGCAAAGTCAGACTCGCTATCATCGGTAACGGCATGGTCGGCCACCGCTTTATCGAGGATCTTCTCGATAAGGCCGATGCTGAGCAGTTCGATATTACCGTGTTCTGTGAAGAACCCCGCAAGGCGTACGACCGTGTGCACCTCTCTTCCTACTTCTCCCATCATACCGCCGAAGAGCTCTCTCTGGTGCGCGAAGGTTTCTACGAGAAGCATGGCGTAAAAGTGCTGGTGGGCGAACGCGCTATCACCATCAACCGTCAGGAAAAAGTGATCCACTCCAGCGCCGGGCGTACGGTTTTTTACGACAAGCTGATCATGGCGACGGGCTCCTATCCGTGGATCCCGCCGATTAAAGGCTCGGAAACGCAGGATTGCTTCGTCTACCGTACCATTGAAGATCTCAACGCCATCGAATCCTGCGCACGCCGCAGCAAGCGCGGTGCGGTGGTCGGCGGCGGTCTGCTGGGCCTGGAAGCGGCTGGCGCGCTGAAAAACCTCGGCGTTGAAACCCACGTCATCGAATTTGCCCCGATGCTGATGGCCGAACAGCTGGACCACATGGGCGGTGACCAGCTGCGTCGTAAAATCGAAAGCATGGGCGTGAAGGTTCACACCAGCAAGAACACCAAAGAGATCGTTCAGGAAGGGACTGAAGCGCGCAAAACCATGCGCTTTGCCGACGGCAGCGAGCTGGAAGTCGACTTCATCGTCTTCTCCACCGGTATTCGTCCGCGCGACAAGCTGGCGACCCAGTGCGGTCTGGCCGTGGCGCAGCGCGGCGGGATCATGATTAACGACGCCTGCCAGACCTCCGATCCGGATATCTACGCCATCGGCGAATGTGCGAGCTGGAACAACCGCGTATACGGTCTGGTGGCGCCGGGCTACAAAATGGCGCAGGTCGCCGTGGACCATATCCTCGGCAGCGAAAACGCGTTTACTGGCGCAGACATGAGCGCCAAGCTGAAGCTGCTGGGCGTGGACGTGGGCGGTATTGGCGATGCGCACGGCCGCACCCCGAACTCCCGCAGCTATGTCTATCTCGACGAAAGCAAAGAGGTCTACAAACGTCTTATCGTCAGCCAGGATAATAAAACCCTGCTCGGCGCGGTGCTGGTGGGCGACACCAGCGACTTCGGCAACCTGCTCCAGCTGGTGCTGAACGCCATCGAGCTGCCGGAAAACCCGGACGCGCTGATCCTCCCGGCGCACGCCTCCAGCGGCAAGCCGTCTATCGGCGTGGATAAACTGCCGGACAGCGCGCAGATTTGCTCCTGCTTCGACGTCACTAAAGGCATGCTGATCTCTGCCATCAACAAAGGGTGCCACACCGTTGCGGCGCTGAAAGCGGAAACCAAAGCCGGTACCGGCTGCGGCGGCTGTATTCCGCTGGTCACTCAGGTGCTGAACGCCGAACTGGCGAAACAGGGCATCGAAGTGAACAACAACCTGTGCGAGCACTTCGCGTATTCTCGCCAGGAGCTGTACCACCTGATCCGCGTGGAAGGCATTAAGTCCTTCGACGAGCTGCTGGCTAAGCACGGCCAGGGCTACGGCTGTGAAGTGTGTAAACCGACCGTCGGCTCCCTGCTGGCCTCCTGCTGGAACGAGTACGTGCTCAAGCCGGAGCACACGCCGCTGCAGGACACCAACGACAACTTCCTGGCCAACATTCAGAAAGACGGCACCTACTCCGTTATCCCACGTTCCGCCGGTGGCGAAATCACGCCGGAAGGGCTGGTCGCGGTGGGCCGTATCGCACGTGAATTTAACCTTTACACCAAAATTACCGGCTCCCAGCGTATCGGCCTGTTCGGCGCGCAGAAGGACGACCTGCCGGAAATCTGGCGTCAGTTGATTGAAGCGGGCTTCGAAACCGGCCACGCGTACGCCAAAGCGCTGCGCATGGCGAAAACCTGCGTGGGCAGCACCTGGTGTCGCTACGGCGTGGGCGATAGCGTGGGCTTCGGCGTGGAGCTGGAAAACCGTTACAAAGGCATCCGTACCCCGCACAAAATGAAGTTTGGCGTCTCTGGCTGCACCCGCGAATGTGCGGAAGCGCAGGGTAAAGACGTGGGTATTATTGCCACCGAGAAAGGCTGGAACCTGTATGTGTGCGGCAACGGCGGGATGAAACCGCGCCATGCGGACCTGCTAGCGGCGGATCTCGATCGCGACACGCTGATTCAGTATCTCGACCGCTTCATGATGTTCTACATCCGTACCGCCGATAAGCTGACCCGTACCGCCTCCTGGCTCGATAACCTCGAGGGCGGCATCGACTATCTGAAATCGGTCATCATCGACGACAAGCTGGGCCTGAACGAACATCTGGAAGCGGAGATGGCGCGCCTGCGCGAGGCGGTGATCTGCGAGTGGACGGAAACCGTCAACACCCCGGCGGCACAGACGCGCTTCAAACACTTTATCAACAGCACCCAGCGCGACCCGAACGTACAGGTTGTGCCGGAGCGCGAACAGCATCGTCCGGCGACGCCGTATGAACGTATTCCGGTCACGCTGGTGGAGGAAAACGCATGAGTCAGTGGGTAAACATCTGCAATATTAACGACATTCTCCCCGCCACCGGCGTCTGTGCGCTGCTGGGCAATGAGCAGGTGGCGATTTTCCGCCCTCGTCACGATGAACAGGTCTTTGCTATCAGCAATATCGACCCGTTCTTCGAGGCTAGCGTGCTCTCCCGCGGACTGATTGCCGAGCACCAGGGTGAACTGTGGGTCGCCAGCCCGTTGAAAAAGCAGCGTTTCCGCTTAAGCGACGGGTATTGCATGGAAGATGAGAGCCGCTCTGTGAAGCACTACGACGTCCGCGTGAAGGACGGTAAAGTGCAGCTGAAAGGCTAATCCCCCGCCCTTTTAGGGATAACGGCAGGAAAGTCGTATGTTCTGTACGATCCCTGCTGTTATCCTGACGTCAATTCTTACCCCCTCCATGAATGCTGCGAGGTAACGTCGTGGATCACCTGCCGATTTTTTGTCAATTACGCAACCGCGACTGCCTGCTCGTGGGCGGCGGCGACGTGGCTGAACGCAAAGCGCGCCTGCTGTTAGAAGCTGGCGCCCGACTGACCGTTAACGCCCTTTCCTTCGCCCCCCAGTTTGAGGTCTGGGCGCAGGAAGGGATGCTCACGCTGGAACAGGGTGCGTTTAATGAATCCCTGCTGGCTACCTGCTGGCTGACCATTGCCGCGACGGATAACGATGAAGTGAACCAGCGCGTGAGCGATGCCTGCGAAGCGCGCCGTATCTTCTGCAACGTGGTGGATGCGCCGAAAGAGGCCAGCTTTATCATGCCATCGATTATCGACCGCTCGCCGCTGATGATTGCGGTATCGTCCGGGGGACGTTCACCGGTTCTCGCGCGTCTGCTGCGTGAAAAACTGGAAGCCCTGTTGCCCCAGCATCTTGGTCAGATTGCGCATTATGCCGGGCAACTCCGCTCCCGCGTGAAGCAAACCTTCTCGACAGTGGGCGAGCGCCGTCGCTTCTGGGAAAAATTCTTTGTGAACGACAGGCTGGCGCAGTCGCTGGCGAATCAGGACGTGAAGGCGGTTGAAGAGACAACGACGCAGTTACTCTCCGAACCCCTGGATCATCGAGGCGAAGTGGTGCTGGTGGGCGCAGGTCCCGGCGATGCGGGTCTGCTGACGTTAAAAGGACTACAGCAGATCCAGCAGGCGGATATCGTGGTGTACGACCGTCTGGTTTCTGATGACATCATGAATCTGGTCCGTCGCGATGCCGACCGCGTCTTCGTGGGCAAACGGGCGGGCTACCACTGCGTGCCGCAGGAGGAGATTAACCAGATCCTGCTGCGCGAGGCGCAGAAAGGTAAACGCGTAGTGCGCCTTAAGGGCGGCGATCCGTTTATCTTTGGTCGCGGCGGCGAGGAGCTGGAAACCCTGTGCGACGCGGGCATTCCGTTCTCCGTCGTGCCGGGTATTACGGCAGCATCCGGCTGCTCAGCGTACTCTGGCATTCCGCTGACCCACCGGGATTACGCCCAGAGCGTGCGTCTGGTGACGGGCCACCTGAAGACCGGCAGCGAGCTGGACTGGCATAATCTGGCCGCCGAAAAGCAGACGCTGGTGTTCTACATGGGGCTGAACCAGGCCGCCACGATCCAGGCGAAGCTGCTGGAGCACGGCATGAAGGCAGATATGCCGGTCGCGCTGGTGGAAAACGGTACGTCCATCAAGCAACGCGTGGTGAATGGTGTACTGACGCAGCTCGGTGAGCTGGCGCAGCAGGTTGAAAGTCCTGCGCTGATTGTGGTGGGCCGTGTGGTTGAACTGCGCGACAGGCTGAACTGGTTCTCGAATCACTAACGCATACTCTTCCTTTCCGGAGTAGTCCTTAAGCGGACTACTCCCCTCTTACCGCTGTCGATAACATACCGCCCCGAAGTGGAACTTTTCCCTTTATTCCATTGAGTTACATCCAATTTTCGTTTTTAAGACAAGGAATGCGTATGTTCAAACTGGCAAAAGCCGCCGTTCTGGTTGGCCTGTTATCGACTCTGACGGCCTGCACCGGTCACGTACAGAACACCAAAAATAACTGTAGCTATGATTACCTGCTGCACCCGGCGATCTCCATTTCGAAGATCATCGGTGGTTGCGGCCCGGCGGCGCAGCAGTAAACGTTTTACAGGCGTAAAAAAACCGGGATGTCCCGGTTTTTTAGTTTTGGAGAGTGTGTTTTTTGTCGGGTGGCGGCTTTGCCTTACCCGACCTACACGATCCTGTAGGCCGGGTAAGCGTTAGCGCCACCCGGCAAGCAGACTCAAGGCTTCGCAACAAACCCAATAGCGTTGTATACCGCTTTCAGGGTTTCGGACGCGCGCGCGCTGGCTTTTTCCGCGCCCTCTTTCATCACCTTCTGCAGGAAGGCTTCGTCATTGCGATAGCGGTTATAGCGCTCCTGAAGCTCGGTCAGCATGCCGGAAACGGCGTCTGCCACTTCACCTTTCAGGTGGCCGTACATCTTGCCTTCGAAGTGCTGTTCCAGCTCAGGAATGCTCTGGCCGGTCACGCCGGAGAGGATATCCAGCAGGTTGGAGACGCCCGCTTTGTTCTGCACGTCGTAGCGCACAACAGGCGGCTCGTCGGAGTCGGTGACCGCGCGCTTGAGCTTTTTGACGACGGATTTCGGATCTTCCAGCAGGCCGATAACGTTGTTGCGGTTATCGTCAGACTTGGACATCTTTTTGGTCGGCTCCAGCAGCGACATCACGCGCGCACCGGATTTTGGAATAAACGGCTCTGGCACTTTGAACACATCGCCATAGATCGCGTTAAAGCGCTGGGCGATATCGCGGCTCAGCTCCAGATGCTGCTTCTGGTCTTCACCCACCGGGACCTGGTTGGTTTGATACAGCAGGATGTCCGCCGCCATCAGCACCGGATAGTCAAACAGACCGGCGTTGATGTTTTCAGAGTAGCGCGCGGATTTATCCTTGAACTGGGTCATACGGCTCAGCTCGCCGAAATAGGTGTAGCAGTTCAGCGCCCAGCCCAGCTGCGCGTGCTCCGGCACGTGAGACTGAACGAAGATGGTGCTTTTCTCAGGATCGATGCCGCAGGCCAGATACAGCGCCAGGGTGTCCAGCGTGGCTTTACGCAGTTTCTCAGGATCCTGACGCGCGGTAATCGCATGGAGGTCGACGATGCAGTAGATGCAATGGTAGTCATCCTGCATGCTGACCCACTGACGTAACGCACCCATGTAGTTACCAATGGTCAATTCACCTGAAGGCTGTGCGCCACTAAAAACGATGGGCTTAGTCATTATTCAATTCCTGATGTTCACTGTGCGAAAGCCCGAGTGCGGGCAACAAATCTTTGAAGTGGTCGAAGACCACATCCGGCTCACTTAGCGTGATGGCCTCACCGTAGTTGTAGCCATAGGTTAATCCGACGGAAGGACACCCTGCCGCTCGGGCAGCCAGAATATCATTGCGCGAATCCCCGACAAAGAGCAGCTCCGCGGGCGTTAAGGATAATTTTCCTGCCACCAGCAGTAGCGGTTCCGGATGCGGCTTTTTGTTCTGCACGTCATCGCCGCCCACAATCACGGAGAAATACTTCGCGATATCGAGCGCTTCCAGCAGAGGCGCAACGAACGGGGTTGGCTTGTTGGTCACCAGCCCCAACGGGATGCCCTTAGCGTGCAGCGCGTTCAGCGTTTCCTGAACGTCCGGGAACAGGAAACTGCCCTCCTCGACGGTCTCTTCGTAGAAACGATCGAACAGTTTGCGCAGAATACGCAGCTGCTCATCCTTAGGAATGTCAGCGTGATCGACGCTCGGTTTACCCTGCGCGGAACGCTGCGACGCGCGCTCCTGGCGAGCCCACGTCAACGCACGCTCCATCAGAACATCGGCGCCGTTGCCAATCCACGTTACCACGCGTTCTTCACCTGCAACGGGCAGCTCAAGTGCGTACAGCGCCTGATCTACGGCGCTCGTTAAGCCCGGCGCGCTGTCGACCAGCGTACCGTCGAGGTCGAATGCCACACCCCGAATAACCTGTAATTTATCCATGACTTACCTTCGCCAGCTCGCGGCGCATTTCATCAATGACTTTTTTGTAATCCGGTTGGTCGAAAATGGCTGAACCGGCAACAAACATATCCGCGCCCGCTGCCGCAATTTCACCAATGTTATTCACTTTCACACCGCCGTCCACTTCCAGACGAATATCGTAGCCTGACTCGTCAATACGACGGCGAACTTCACGCAGCTTATCCAGCGTGTGGGGGATAAACGACTGGCCGCCAAAGCCCGGGTTAACGGACATCAGCAGGATCACGTCCAGCTTGTCCATGACATAGTCGAGATAGCTCAGCGGCGTGGCCGGGTTAAACACCAGACCCGCTTTACAGCCGTTCTCTTTGATCAGCTGCAGCGTGCGGTCGACGTGTTCAGAGGCTTCCGGATGGAAGGTGATGATGCTGGCACCCGCCGCGGCGAAGTCAGGCACGATGCGGTCAACAGGCTTCACCATCAGGTGAACGTCGATCGGCGCGGTAATGCCATAGTTACGCAATGCCTTGAGCACCATTGGACCAATGGTCAGATTCGGAACGTAGTGGTTATCCATCACGTCGAAATGGACGACATCTGCGCCAGCCGCGAGAGCTTTGGCGGTATCTTCACCCAGACGGGCAAAATCGGCCGACAGAATTGAGGGAGCAATCAAAAACTGTTTCATCCGCTTCTCCTTGAAATGTGTTTACCGGCGGGCAAAACGGCTCAGGGGCGATAAAGAGCCAGAAGTTCGTCCACCTTTTTACGTGTGCCGCCGTTGCTGCTAATGCTACGCCGCACTTTGACCTGAAAATGCTTCGCGGCTTTGTACCATTCGCGCGTATCAGGGGTATCGTGATTCGAAATTAACACCGGAATTCTTTTGCTGACCAGCTTTTCCGCCATCTCAGCCAGACGAGCCTGTTCGGCCGGGCTGAAGCTATTGGTGTGATAGGCGGTGAAGTTCGCCGTCGCAGACAGCGGCGCGTAAGGCGGGTCACAGTAAACCACCGAGTTTACGCCTGCCAGTTCCATACACTCTTCATAGGAGAGGCAATGAAACTCTGCGTTCTGCGCTTTTTCGGCAAAGTGATACAGCTCGTCCTGCGGAAAATACGGGCGCTTATAGCGGCCAAAAGGCACGTTAAATTCCCCGCGCAGGTTATACCGGCACAGGCCGTTGTAACCATGTCGGTTGAGGTAGAGAAACAGCAGGGCTCTGCGGAACGGGTCCTGGCTCTGGTTAAACTCCGCGCGGTACTGGTAGTAAACGTCCGGGTTATTGTTCTCGGACGTAAACAGTTTGCGTGCCTCGGCGACATACTCATCGGTACGCAGCTTAACGATGTTATAGAGGCTGATAAGGTCGCTGTTGATATCCGCCAGGATATAACGAGAAAAATCGGTGTTGAGGAACACCGATCCTGCACCCACGAAAGGTTCGATAAGACACTCGCCTTTAGGCAGGTGCTTTTTAATATCATCGAGCAGGGGGTATTTCCCCCCTGCCCATTTCAGAAAAGCGCGATTTTTTTTCATGCTGACTAACTGATTACACCTTCTCCAGCTGTGGAGAAAGCTCCGACAGCATCCTGCGCTTTAAACATTACTTCAGATCGGCCTGAACCTGATGAATCGGCTTCGCCCATGGGTTTTTCGCCTGAACATCAGCTGGCAGCGCCGCTACGGCACGTTTTGCTTCATCTTTGGACGAATAAACACCGCTCACCAGCACATACCACGGCTGACCGTTACGGGTCGTCTGATAAACAACGTAGTTTTTCAGATTTGATTTCTTCGCCCAGCTGTTGAGGTTGTCATAGTTAGACGAACTGCTCAGCTGTAGCGTGTAGTTGCTGGATGGCGCAGACTTCAGCGAGCCAACGTTACCTGCAGTTTTACCTGCTGCGCTGCTGGAGGCTGTTGCCGTGGCTGCTGGAGCCGTTGCTGCAGGCGCAGCTGTGGCAGCCGGTGCCGTGGTGGTCGCCGTGGCTTTCGGCGCAGTCTGCGTGACGGGCGCTTTAGCCGGCTCGCTCACCGCGGCCGTTTCGGTATGTTTCGGCTGGGCCGGAACAGCTTTCACTTCAGGCGCTTTAACAACTGCCTGAGGTTTGGTTTCACGCTTAGGCTCAATCACCGCCTGCTTGCGTTCAGGACGTGTCGCAGTCTGTGCCTGGCGCGGCTTGGTTTCCGTCGCGGCCGCTTGCGGCTGAGCGTTACCACCGCGAACCGGGGCAACGGTTGCAGGTTCAGTTGGCAGCGTAGAGTTAACCACGACGTTATCAACCTGCTGCTGGTTCTGCGGCTGCGTCAGCGCATTGTTCAGGTCTCCCTGAACTTCTACGCGCTGCTGGCCTTCAGGCGTAGCAGGTGACTGACCCTGAGCAGGGGTTGAAGAAACAGGCGGAAGAGAAACATCCTGCGGCGCTGTGGTGTTCCCTGCGGTCTGCTCTGCGGAAGTGGTACCCGGAGCAGGCTGCGCACCATTCGCCTGATTGGACGCATCGTTACCGGACAGGTTGATGCTCTTCTCAGCGGAAGCAGTTTGCTCGGTTGAGTTCGTTGATGGTGCTTTAAGCGCGGAGCCAATGCCGACAATCAGCAGCACAAGCACCAGAACGCCAAGGCCCATCATGATGTACTGGCGGGAAGCCGGTTTTGGCGCAGCGGCTTTTTTACGTTTACGCGGGCGACGCTCTACAGGCTGTTCGTCCATTGAATCTTCTTCGGACTCATAATCCTCTTCTTCTCGCTCCTCGTGCGCGTTGCGGCTGCGCGAAGGGCGACGATCGTCTGCATCCAGATCAACATCGTCAAAGTTGATCTGCGGCTCGTTATCACGTTCTGAAGATTGACGAGAACGACCAGTACGACGATCGCTGGGATCGGGTTTCAGCTCGTCTTCTGGTTTGAATTCATCCATTTAACACCCCACTCAAAGGCTTATGCCAACGACTTTGCATTTCACCTGAAGCTAAACGACCACCTGCGACAGTGGCCTGACCTTTCTAGTTGTTACGCCTGCTGACAGTCAGCGATAGCGCCAAGAACGACATCGTGCGGCACTCCGCCGCGCACTTCACTCTTCCCTATTGCAAGCGGGAGTACAAGACGCATCTCGCCTGCCAATACTTTTTTATCGCGCATCATGTGGGGTAAATACGCTTGCGCCGACATCTCCTGCGGCCCGGTCACCGGCAAACCTGCACGCTCAAGCAGCGCAATGATGCGTGCCGTCTCTTCCGGCTTGAACTGCCCGAGACGTTCGGAGGTGCGAGCCGCCATCACCATGCCGGCCGCGACGGCTTCACCGTGCAGCCAGTTACCGTAGCCCATTTCGGCTTCAATCGCGTGACCAAACGTATGCCCAAGATTCAGTAAAGCACGTAAGCCCGTTTCACGCTCGTCTGCGGCAACAACTTCTGCTTTCAGCTCACAGCAACGACGAATGCAGTATGCCAGTTTAGCCTCATCCAGGCCCAGCAGCGCATCCATATTCTCTTCAAGCCAGCTAAAGAACTCGCCATCCAGAATAATGCCGTATTTGATCACTTCCGCCAGACCAGAAGCCAGCTCACGCTTCGGCAGCGTTTTCAGACAGTCGAGATCCACCACCACCGATGCGGGCTGGTAGAAGGCGCCAATCATGTTTTTACCGAGCGGATGGTTGACTGCCGTTTTGCCACCGACAGAGGAGTCGACCTGGGACAGCAACGTGGTCGGGATTTGAATAAAACGGACGCCACGTTGATAGCTTGCGGCCGCAAAACCGGTCAGATCGCCAACAACACCGCCGCCCAGGGCAAGCAGTGTTGTATCGCGACCGTGTGGTTTTTGCAGCAATGCGGTAAAGACGGTATCCAGTACCGTCAGGCTTTTATACTGCTCGCCATCGGGGAGAATCACACTGTCGACTTTTACGCCCGCCTGCTCAAGCAGGTGGCGTACGCGGTCGAGATAAAGCGGAGCCAGCGTCTCATTGGTGACCAGCATCGCCTGATCACCCGCTTTCAGTGGTAAAAAGGAAGCTGGGTCGTTAAACAAACCAGCCGCGATGGTGATAGGGTAACTACGTTCCCCGAGAGTAACTGTAATCCTCTCCATGACGCGACATCCACCTTTAATGCTTTTACCCGCAGGCGAGTGTATATAAAGCCAGAATCAGTTGCTTTCCAGCATATGAATAATCTGGTTTGCAACCACTTTAGCGCTCTGGTCGTCAGTACGAATGGTCACATCGGCAATCTCTTCATACAGCGGATTGCGTTCATCGGCCAACGCTTCCAGAACTTCGCGTGGTGGCGTTTCAACCTGCAGCAGCGGGCGCTTTTTATCGCGCTGCGTACGTGCCAGCTGTTTCTCGATAGTCGTCTCAAGATAGACCACTACGCCACGGGCGGAGAGACGGTTGCGGGTTTCGCGAGATTTCACAGAGCCGCCGCCTGTTGCCAGAACGATGCCCTGTTTTTCCGTGAGTTCGTTGATCACTTTTTCTTCTCGGTCACGGAAACCTTCTTCGCCTTCTACGTCGAAAACCCAGCCCACATCAGCTCCGGTTCGTTTCTCAATCTCTTGATCAGAATCGTAAAATTCCATATTGAGTTGTTGAGCTAACTGACGCCCAATAGTGCTTTTGCCGGCACCCATAGGCCCAACCAGAAAGATATTGCGTTTCTCTGCCATTTTATCGGTACTACTAAGACTATTCGTTAATGGTAATCCCCGCTGCGCAGACACCCGGCGTAGCAGGACATGAACTGAAACCTCATATGCAATAGAGCGAGAGTCAGACTAAAAATTATCTCAATACTCCGGCTTGTTTGGCAACTGATTAAATCACCGCGCCGGGCGCATAAGGTAATAAGACGTAAGTCCAACTCAAATCGGTACTCCTTGTATGCTAATTCATGCCCCACGTCAAACATCTGCAACAAACTGAATGCAAATTCATTGCGGGGATCGTTACCCGTCAGCGAATACCGACCAGACGTGGTGTAATAAACACCACTAACTCCCGCCGTTCGTTGTCTTTCCCGTCATGGCGAAAAAGCTGACCAAGCCAGGGGATTTTTCTCAGCCCCGGCACGCTGTCACTGCCGGTTTTGTTCTTCTGCGAAAAAATTCCGCCCAACGCCAGCGTTTCTCCACTTTTTACCTCCACCTGGGTTTCTATCTCCTGTTTGTCGATCGCCAGCGTTTCGCCGTCAGCCTGCTGCAGAACCTGTCCCGGCATATTTTCGCTGATGTGCAATTTCAGGCGCACGCGCCCTCCCGGTAACACCACCGGCGTGACCTCCATCCCTAATACCGCTTCCTTAAACTCAACGGAGGTGGCGCCGCTTTCACCGCTTGAGACCTGATACGGGATCTCACTCCCCTGCTTGATACTGGCCGGCTGCATATGCGAGGCCAGCAGCCGCGGGCTGGCGATGATATCGACCTGCTGTTTTTGCTCCAGCGCAGAGAGCTCCAGATCCAGCAGCCGACCATTGATCCGTCCGATGTTAAAACCCACGTGGCTGGTGGCGCTGGCGACGGAAAGATCGCTGCCAAGCGTGGTGAGCTGGCCAACCTTGCCCGCGTCGGTGGCGTCGGCGAGATTCCACTTCACTCCCAGCTCGCGCAGGCTTTTTTCATTAATGGTCACAATGTGCGCCGCCAGCTCGACCTGTTCGACGGGAATATCCATCTGAGCGGCCCAGCGCTGCAGCGTCTCCACCACCGTCTGGTTATCCCGGATCAGCAGGCGGTTGGTGCGTTTGTCGACAGATAAACTCCCCTTCGGGCTCAGGAGTTTTTCCGCGGCTTTTTGCAGCTCTCCGGCATCGGCATAGGAAAAAGGGATAGTGTGAGACACCAGCGGCGCATCAAGCTGTCGACGCGCCCGCTCCTGTTCTGAACGTTCCTGCTGTTCACGCTGCCAGGCGGCGGTATGCACGTAAAAAATGCCCGCGTCCTCGCGCAGGACAAGTCCGGCACTGGAGACTACCGTCCGTAACGCCTGCCGCCAGGGGACGTGCGTCAGGTTGAGCGAAATCGTGCCGTTGACATCAGGCGAGACCACCAGATTACGGTTCTCATTTGCGACCAAGGCCTGTAACACCTGGACCACAGGAACGTCATCCACCACCAGCGTGACCGGTTTTGGCGCGGCGGCCCACAGCGGATGGCTGAACGCCAGCAGCCACAGCATTATCCGTAAATTCATTCTTATCCGTTCCTTCTCGTTGCCACGTCCATTTTTCTGGTTCACATGTGTCACCCACATCAACAACCAGTTCCGTTGCATTGATGGCTGTTATCGTCCAGCCTGCCGGGAAGCGCTCATGCGTTTTCAGCCGGTACCAGCGCTTTTGCCCATCCTGTAAAATGCCGATAGCCTGCTGTCCTCCCACCATGCCGCGATAGTGCCACTGCGCCAGCTCGCCAATGGCGCAGGGATCGTCCGGCGGGTGAAATGGATCGCGCATGCCGGTCAATAGCAGCGCTGAGCAAACCAGCAAATATCGCGCGCTATTTCGCATGTGCCAGCTCCAGCCACAGGCGCAACGCCGTACCTTGTGGCGAAATCGCAAAAGCGGCGATCTGCACATCCCGCTGCGCCAGCCGGGAAAAAAGCGCCGGAAGCGCCTGCCACTCAACCTCCAGCATCAGCTCCCCTCCGTTCTGCAGCGGCTTCCAGTGAATCAGCGTCGTGTTATCACCCTGAAAATCGAGCGGGGAAAAAGATATCAATTCCCGTGATTCCGGCGTTTCAGGACGAAACGGCACCTTTCTGACGGCAGGCCATAACGCTGCGTTAGCTCTCGTGTCCTGAATCAGCTGGCGCTGTCGTTCAGCACACTGCCTGTCTACCGGTCTGAGCAAGGTGCCCCACGCGGCCAGTCCTGCCAGGAGACTCCCCAGACACCAGAAGAGCACCCGATACCAGGGACGGCTTTCGCACCAGCGTTCTAACAGGGTATCCACGCGTTACCCCTCGCTTTTAAGCTGAAGCGTGAACATCCAGCGCCCCTGGCTGTCCCGCCGAAGCTCACCCGCCGTCCCGGGCGTAAAACCCGCTATTTGGCCAAGCGCATCGCGCAGAGCAGACAGGGCCGGCAGGGTTATGGCATACCCGCTCAGCATCAGAGCAGGAGGCTGATAGCGCAGCTCTGTCAGCCAGACCTGTGCCGGAATGGTGCGGGAAAGGGCTTCCAGCACCGGTTGCCATGCACGTCGTTGAATTTCCTGCGCTGGCAGCTGCGCCTGTGAGGCGAGTCTCTGCCGGGAGAGAAGCACATGCTGCACGGCCTGCATGCCCGTCAGATCCGTTTGCAGCGCGTGCAGCCTCATAAGAGGGTTCATCCGCAGACAGAAAATGGCCATGAAGATTAACAGTACGGTACCGACACACATTGCGCCCCAGAAACGCAGGCATCGCGCGCGTCGCTGCTGACGCCAGGGCAGAAAGTTCATGATGCTCATCCGGGCACCTCGCTCATGGCCAGCGCCAGCGCAACGGTATAATCAGCGCCGCAGTCCGGCAGCGGGGCATGGCAGCGCTCAAGGATTTCCCACGGGTCACGTCGGCAATCAAACAGCGCGATGTCATCCGGACCAAGCGCCAGCAGCGCCGACAGCTCAGCCACATTGTCTGCTTCTGTGGTAAAGCGTCGTCCCCACTGGTGGCGCATCGCCCAGAGCCACTGCCGATCATCCCGCCAGGCGATGCACGTCGCTGGTGTCACCGCAGGAAGAAGATTCGCCAGAGCGCTGGCATCCGGCGTAATGGTCATCAGCCGCAAACGCAGCGTCTTCGCCAGCGCCAGAAGGGTGTCGACCTCGTTGTTTTGTGCGGCTGTCACCTGAAAGGTATTGCTGAACGTATCCTGCACGTAATCGAAACAGAGCGTATCGGCAGACATCTCCAGTTCGCGGGCGAGCGCGGCGCCAAGCCATGAGAGCTGCTCGCTGTCGCGCAGCGCAACGGTCGGGCGGGCAAGCGACCGCTGCAGGGTGCGGGCTGTCGGGAAAGAGAGGAACGCCCGGTGGTAGTGCGGCAGCGTTTTTCGCCAGTCGCGTAACGCATCAACCAGCTGTTCTGGCTGATAAATTTTGCCGTCACGAATAATGCCTTCAGCCAGCGGGATTGCCCACCAGCGCCGCAAACACCAGCCGGACTTCTCCCGGGCCAGTGCGACGATCAGTACCCTATCCTGTTGAATATGAATGCCCGTTTGCCATGTTTTGAAAGCCATGCTTCACGATCTCCTTATCGCCCGTCACCCTGACGGCTATATCAATGAATCAGGCTTGCCTTTATACTACCGCGCGATTGTTTAGAAACTGCCCAAGTGAAACCAAATGGGAAATCTCCGGTGAAGTTCGTAAAGTATTTATTCATCCTTGCAGTCTGTTGCATTCTGCTGGGAGCAGGCTCGATTTACGGTTTGTACAAATATATTGAGCCACAGCTACCTGATGTCGCCACGCTTCGCGATGTGCGACTCCAGATCCCGATGCAAGTCTATAGCGCCGATGGCGAGCTGATGGCGCAGTATGGCGAGAAGCGTCGTATTCCGCTGACCTTAAACCAAATTCCCCCCGTGATGGTGAAAGCCTTTATCGCCACGGAGGACAGCCGTTTTTACGAGCACCACGGTGTCGATCCGGTGGGGATTTTCCGAGCCGCGAGCATTGCGCTGTTCTCTGGTCACGCCTCTCAGGGAGCGAGTACCATTACGCAGCAGCTGGCGCGTAACTTCTTCCTCAGCCCTGAAAAGACGCTGATACGTAAGATCAAAGAGGTGTTCCTTGCGATCCGTATTGAACAGCTGCTGAGCAAAGACGAAATCCTTGAGCTGTACCTCAACAAAATCTACCTGGGCTACCGCGCTTATGGCGTGGGGGCTGCCGCACAGGTGTACTTCGGTAAGCCTGTTGAGCAACTCACCTTAAGCGAAATGGCAACCATTGCCGGTCTGCCAAAAGCGCCGTCCACGTTTAACCCGCTCTACTCGCTCGATCGCGCCACCGCGCGTCGGAACGTCGTCCTGTCACGTATGCTGAGCGAAGGCTACATCAGCCAGAGCGAGTACGAGCAGGCGCGTAACGATGTCATTGACGCTAACTACCACGCCCCTGAGATCGCCTTCGCCTCCCCTTACCTGACCGAGATGGTTCGCCAGGAGATGGTGAATCGTTATGGCGACAAGGCCTATGAAGATGGCTATCGCGTGTACACCACCGTCACCCGCAAAGTTCAGCAGGCGGCGCAGGAAGCGGTACGCAACAACGTGATGGACTACGATATGCGTCACGGCTATCGCGGCCCGTCAAACGTGCTGTGGAAAGTGGGCGAAAGCGCGTGGGACAGCAAAAAAATCACCAGTACGCTGAAGGCGCTGCCAACCTACGGTCCGCTCCTTCCTGCCGTGGTGACACAGGCCGATCCTCAGGAGGCCGTTGCGACGCTTGCGGACGGTACCTCCGTCTCCCTGCGTATGGACGGTATCCGCTGGGCGCGTCCGTACCGCTCGGATACGCTGCAGGGCGCCACGCCGCGTAAAGTGACCGACGCGGTACAAACCGGGCAGCAAATCTGGGTGCGCAAGGTAGGTGAATCCTGGTGGCTGGCGCAGGTGCCGGACGTCAACTCGGCCCTGGTCTCTATCAACCCGCAGAACGGCGCCATCCTGGCCCTGGTCGGCGGGTTTGATTTCAACCAGAGCAAATTTAACCGCGCCACCCAGGCGCTGCGTCAGGTCGGTTCCAATATCAAACCGTTCCTCTACACGGCAGCGATGGATAAGGGCTTGACCCTCGCCAGCATCCTTAACGACGTGCCAATTTCCCGCTGGGATGCCGGTGCCGGTTCCGACTGGCAGCCGAAGAACTCCCCTGCGGAGTATGCCGGTCCTATTCGTCTTCGTCAGGGCCTGGGACAGTCGAAAAACGTGGTGATGGTACGCGCCATGCGCGCGATGGGCGTCGACTATGCCGCAGAGTATCTGCAGCGCTTCGGCTTCCCGGCGCAGAATATCGTTCGCACCGAGTCGCTGGCGTTGGGCTCAGCCTCCTTTACGCCGCTTCAGGTTGCACGCGGGTACTCGGTGATGGCCAACGGCGGCTTCCTGATTGATCCGTACTTCATCAGCAAGATCGAGAACGACCAGGGTGGCGTGCTGTTTGAAGCGAAGCCGAAAATTGCCTGCCCTGACTGCGATATTCCAGTCATTTATGGCAATACGCCGAAATCCGACGTGCTTGAAAACAAGGACATGGAAGACCCGGCCGTGTCGCAGGAGCAGCAGAACGGCGTTGTGCCGCAGCCGCAGCTGGAACAGGCGAACCAGGCGCTGGTGGCGCAGACCGGTGCGCAGCAGTATGCCCCGCATGTGATCAACACGCCGCTGTCGTTCCTGATCAAGAGCGCGCTGAACACCAACATCTTCGGTGAACCGGGCTGGCAGGGTACCGGCTGGCGTGCAGGACGTGATTTGCAGCGCCATGATATCGGCGGTAAAACGGGGACAACCAACAGCTCGAAAGATGCGTGGTTCTCCGGTTACGGGCCGGGCGTGGTGACATCGGTCTGGATCGGCTTCGACGATCACCGCCGCGACTTAGGTCGTACAACGGCCTCCGGCGCGATTAAGGATCAGATTTCCGGCTACGAAGGCGGAGCGAAGAGCGCGCAGCCGGCCTGGGACGCCTACATGAAGTCCGTTCTTGAAGGCGTGCCGGAGCAGCCGCTGACGCCACCGCCAGGCGTGGTGACGGTCAATATCGACCGCAGCACGGGCCAGCTCGCCAACGGCGGTAACAGTCGCGAAGAGTATTTCATTGAGGGCACGCAGCCAACCACACAGGCGGTGCACGAGGTGGGTACAGAGATCATTGACAACGGCGAAACGCACGAGCTGTTCTAAAAATAAAAATGCCCGGTAAAAACCGGGCAAAGCATCGTAGGCCGGGTAAGGTGAAGCCGCCACCCGGCTTTTTTATGGCCTACAGTCGCCCCTGCCCCTTCAGCCACTCCCGTACCAGGAACAGCGCGCTCACGTTGCGAGCCTCATTAAAGTCA
This sequence comes from Enterobacter sp. DC4, assembly GCF_000568095.1. Lineage (NCBI taxonomy): Bacteria > Pseudomonadati > Pseudomonadota > Gammaproteobacteria > Enterobacterales > Enterobacteriaceae > Enterobacter > Enterobacter sp. DC4. The sequence goes on from NZ_AZUB01000008.1 coordinate 50,048, forward strand.
GGGTCTTCCAGCAGATCCATCAGGTGCGCCAGCGGCCAGCGAACCTGCGGCAGCGGCTCCGGCTCATCCCCTTCCAGCGATTCAGGATAGAGATCTTCAGCGACCACAATATTCATTTTGCTGGAAAAATAGGACGGCGCCATGCTCAGTTTTTTCAGGAATGAAAGCTCATTCGCCCCGAAACCGACCTCTTCTTTCAGCTCGCGGTTGGCCGCTTCAAAGACGGTTTCACCCGGATCGATAAGCCCTTTCGAGAACCCAAGCTCGTAAGATTCCGTGCCCACAGCGTATTCGCGGATCAAAATCAGATGATCGTCGATAATGGGAATAATCATCACCGCTTCGCGCGACGAGGGGCGCATACGTTCATAAACGCGACGCACACCGTTGCTGAACTCCAGGTCCACACTTTCAACATTAAACAGCCGCGATTTGGCGACAGTTTCAACATTCAGAATGGTGGGTTTTTGTAGTGGTTTGCTCATCGTGATGGGTCTTAGCAGTGAGAACTGGGGTTATTGTGCGATACGCCGCACGGTTTCGGCAATGTCAATTGTTCTGTATTTACATTTGTGCAACCTAGCAGGAATCAATCCTCAATTCAAAACAAATGTCAAGAGGTTGAAATGTTTCCAGGAATTTGCTGATATCGCGCCATAACAGGCTTTGCTATCATCACCGGTCACTGGGATGCGCTTCAGAATGCTCAAGTTCGACTCCATACTTGCCGATAGCCAACCACAGACACTCATTCAATGTAAAGGTGCTACTGACTACACCTGTAAGATAAGTAAGATGGGGAAAGCATGAGCACCATTTTGATTGTTCTCGCTGCTATGCTGGCCGGCGCATTGGTTGCAGGGTGGATGTACAGGCGCCGCGTACAGCGCCGTTATCGTCTGCCCTTTTTAAATGCATTTGCGGGCGCGACCACGCGTAAACTCACGCAAGACGAGCGCGATGCAGTTGAAAACTATCTCGAAATCCTGAACCGTTCTCAGCTCACGCCTGGGCCAACGGGAGCTACCGCCGCACCCGTCGCGCTAAAGCTCAATGCGCAAAGTGATACCGTGCTCTGCGTGACGCGCTCCATCACGCGCTATGGCATCACCACTGATGACCCCAACAAATGGCGCTATTACCTGGATTCCGTCGAAGTGCATCTCCCTCCATCCTGGGAGCAATACATTAATGACGAAAACAGCGTTGAGCTGATTCACACCGATTCGTTGCCCCTGGTTATCTCGCTTAACGGCCACACGCTGAATGAATATCTTCAGGAAGCCCCGCGTTTTGCGCTGGAGCGTGCGAGTTCAACGCAGGCTTCCATTCGTGGCGAAGAGACTGAGCAGATCGAACTGCTGAATATTCGCCAGGAAACCCATGAAGAGTACGCCCTGAGCCGCCCGGACGGCATTCGTGAAGCGCTTCTGATCGTCTCCGCCTTCCTGCTCTTTTTTGTCTGTCTACTGACGCCGGATGTGTTTGTCCCCTGGCTGGCGGGAGGCGCGGTGCTGCTGCTGGCGGCCGGGCTTTGGGGTCTCTTTGCCCCACCGGCCAAAACCTCGTTGCGTGAGATCCACTGCCTGCGCGGTACGCCAAAGCGCTGGGGCCTGTTCGGTGAAAACGATCAGGAACATCTCAATAATATTTCGCTCGGTATTATCGATCTGATCTACCCGCGCCACTGGCAACCGTGGATTGCGCAGGACCTGGGTCAGAAAACGGATATTGATATCTATCTTGACCGCCACGTTGTGCGTCAGGGGCGCTTCTTGTCCCTGCATGATGAAGTGAAAAATTTCCCGCTTCAGCACTGGCTTCGCAGCACGGTCATTGCCGGAGGCGCGGCGCTGGTCTTAGTCATGCTGCTGCTTTTCGTGCCGCTGGATATGCCCATCAAATTCACCCTGTCGTGGATCAAAGGGGCGCAAACCATCGAAGCGACCAGCGTCAACAAGCTGGATGAAGCCGGTGTGCGCGTGGGGGACACGCTGCGCCTGAAGGGTACCGGGATGTGTAATATTCACACCCCGGGGGCGTGGAACACCCGCCAGAATTCGCCGTTTATGCCGTTCGACTGCTCGCAAATTATCTGGAACGACGCACCGCCGCTGCCGCTGCCGGAATCCGAAGTGGTGAATAAAGCCACGGCCCTTACCCAGACGGTGAACCGTCAGTTGCACCCGAAAACGGACGATGACTCGCGCGTCAGTCCCGCTCTGCGCTCGGCCATTCAAAAATCAGGCATGGTTCTGCTGGATGATTTTGGTGACATCGTCCTGAAAACGCAGGATTTATGCTCCTCTCAGGATGAGTGCATACGTCTTAAAAACGCCCTGGTAAACCTGGGTAACAGTAAAGACTGGGACTCGCTGGTGAAACGCGCCGAAGCGGGACGACTGGACGGTGTTAACGTGCTGCTGCGTCCGGTGAGCGCTGAATCGCTGGATAACCTGGTCGCCACCTCCACCTCGCCGTTCATGATGCGCGAGACCACCCGTGCGGCTCAGGCGCTGAACAGCCCGGCACCGGGCGGGTTTGTGATCGTCAGCGATGAAGGCAGCGACCTGGTCGATCAGCCTTACCCGCAGGTTGCGCTTTATGACTACCCGGCGCAGGAGCAGTGGAGCCAATTCCAGCGCCTGGCACAGATGCTGATGCAAACGCCGTTCAGCGCCGAAGGGATTGTCACAAGCCTCTACACCGATGCCAACGGCACTCGCCATATCGGCCTGCACCGGATGCCGGATAGCGCAGGTTTATGGCGTTACGTTGGCACCTCTTTGCTGATGACCGCGATGCTGATTGCCATTTTCTGGAACGGTTTTATGGCCCTGCGCCGCTACCAGCGCTCGCGCACCCGGCTTGCCGACATCCAGCAGTATTATGAAAACTGCCTCAATCCTAAGCTGATCCCCTCGTCTGAGAGCCTGATCTGATAACGTCGTTGCGCGACAAGATGTGCTACCCTGTCGCGCACGTTTCTTCTGGCTGGAGTTCCCCCTTATGCACCTTGATATCGCCTGGCAGGAGGTTGATACCGTTCTGCTGGATATGGACGGCACGCTGCTCGATCTCGCCTTTGATAACTATTTCTGGCAAACGCTGGTTCCTGAAACCTATGGCGAGCAGCAGGGGATCTCCCCGACAGAAGCGCAGGCATTCATTCGTTCGCAATATAGCGCGGTCCAACATACGCTAAACTGGTACTGTCTTGACTACTGGAGCGAACGCCTCGGTCTGGATATTTGTGCCATGACCACCGCCCAGGGTCCACGCGCCGTATTGCGCGAGGATACGGTTCCGTTCCTGGATGCGCTGAAAGCAAGCGGCAAGCGCCGTATTTTACTAACCAACGCGCATCCACATAATCTGGCGGTGAAGCTGGAGCATACGGGTCTGGCGTCGCACCTTGATTTATTACTTTCCACCCACACATTTGGTTATCCGAAAGAGGATCAGCGGTTGTGGCATGCGGTGAAGGAAGAGACGGGTTTGCAGCCAGAACGTACGCTGTTCATTGATGACAGCGAGCCCATTCTGGATTCCGCGGCAAAGTTTGGCATCCGCTACTGTTTGGGCGTTACCAATCCTGACTCTGGCCTGGCTGAAAAAAGCTATCTGCGCCACCCTGGACTGAACGACTATCGCCAGATGATCCCCTCACTGACCGTGAAGGAGACGCCATGAAAGAAAAACCCTCTGACGGGGTAAGACTGGATAAATGGCTGTGGGCGGCGCGTTTTTATAAAACGCGCGCCCTTGCCCGCGAGATGGTTGACGGCGGAAAAGTGCATTACAACGGCCAGCGCAGCAAACCGAGCAAGCTGGTTGAGCTGAATGCCACCTTAACGCTGCGTCAGGGCAACGATGAACGTACGGTAGTGATTAAAGCCATTACCGAACAACGTCGACCCGCAACGGAAGCCGTACTGCTTTATGAAGAGACGGCGGAGAGCATTGAAAAGCGCGAGAAGACCGCGCTGGCGCGCAAAATGAACGCGCTGACGATGCCTCACCCGGACCGGCGACCGGATAAAAAAGAGCGCCGCGACCTGATGAAATTTAAACACGGTGAGACTGAATAACCTCACCCGCACGAGAGATGAAAATGGCCCAACACGACCAATTACACCGCTATCTGTTTGAACAATTCGCCGTGCGCGGCGAGCTGGTCACCGTATCTGAAACCTGGAAACAGATTCTGGAAAACCACAACTACCCGCTGCCGGTGAAGACCCTGTTGGGCGAACTGCTGGTTGCCACCAGCCTGCTGACGGCGACGCTGAAGTTTGCCGGTGATATCACCGTGCAGCTGCAGGGTGACGGCCCGATGACGCTGGCGGTCATTAACGGCAATAACCAGCAGCAGATGCGCGGCGTCGCGCGCGTTCAGGGCGACGTGCCTGAAAATGCAGACCTCAAAACGCTGGTGGGTAATGGCTACCTGGTGATCACCATCTCCCCTGAGGAAGGTGAGCGCTATCAGGGCGTGGTGGGTCTGGAAGGCGATACCCTGGCGGCCTGCCTGGAAGATTACTTCATGCGTTCTGAACAGCTGCCGACGCGTCTGTTCATCCGCACCGGTGAAGTGGACGGTCAGCCTGCTGCGGGCGGTATGCTGCTGCAGGTTCTGCCTGCGCAGGACGCACAGACCAATGACTTTGAGCACCTAGCGACGCTGACAGAAACCATCAAAGCGGAAGAGTTGTTCAACCTGTCAGCGACTGACGTGCTGTGGCGTCTGTACCACGAAGAAGAAGTGACCGTTTACGACCCGCAGTCCGTGGAATTTAAGTGCACCTGCTCCCGCGAACGCTGCGCTGGCGCACTGAAAACCCTCCCGGATGAAGAGATCGACAGCATCATGGCGGAAGACGGTGAAATTGATATGCACTGTGACTACTGCGGTACGCACTATGTGTTCAATTCAATGGATATCGCTGAGATCCGCAATAACGCCTCCCCGGCAGATCCACAGGTTCACTAAACCTCTTTCCCCTCACCCTATAACCCTCTCCCCTTTGAGGAGAGGGCTGGGGTGAGGGGTAAAAACTCCACCCAAGCTGAATCGTTTTCCCTATGTAACTCTTACGTAATTTTCTTACGTGTATGCGATTACATTCACATTCCTTCCGATAAAATCACCAGTCTTTAACCTTTTCGGAACATTTTCCCCACCCAAAAAGCGATTCCTGCGATAATCCGCCTGCGCTGTGACTGGAGTCGCAGCGTTTTCCGTTAGTAAGGGTTTTGTCCAGATGCATGAATCTATGAGCCCCGTCGCGGTAAACAACCCCAGAAAAACCCTACAATTTCAGGCAGTACATATTGGCTAAGGAGCAGTGATATGCGTGTTACTGGTTTAACCCCGCAAGATCTCAAGGCTTATGGTATTCACGACGTCCAGGAAATCGTCTACAACCCCGACTACGATACGCTGTATCAGGAAGAGCTCAATCCAGCACTGGAAGGATACGAGCGTGGTGTGTTGACGAATCTTGGTGCTATCGCCGTCGATACCGGTATCTTTACCGGTCGTTCGCCGAAAGATAAGTATATCGTCCGAGACGAAACCACCCGCGATACGCTGTGGTGGGCTGACAAGGGCAAAGGGAAGAACGACAACAAACCGCTCTCTCCGGAAACCTGGCAGCACCTGAAAGGGCTCGTCACCCATCAACTTTCCGGCAAGCGTTTGTTTATTGTCGACGCTTTCTGCGGCGCTAACGCCGACACCCGTCTCTCCGTACGTTTTATCACCGAAGTGGCCTGGCAGGCGCATTTCGTGAAAAACATGTTTATTCGTCCAACCGACGAAGAGCTGCAGGACTTCACCCCTGATTTCATCGTGATGAACGGCGCGAAATGTACCAACCCACAGTGGAAAGAGCAGGGTCTGAACTCCGAAAACTTTGTTGCCTTCAACCTGACCGAGCGTATCCAGCTGATCGGCGGTACCTGGTACGGCGGCGAAATGAAGAAAGGGATGTTCTCGGTCATGAACTACCTGCTGCCGCTGCGGGGCATCGCCTCCATGCACTGCTCGGCTAACGTCGGTGAAAAAGGCGACGTGGCGGTCTTCTTCGGCCTGTCCGGCACCGGCAAAACCACCCTGTCTACCGATCCAAAACGTCGTCTGATTGGCGATGACGAACACGGCTGGGATGACGACGGCGTGTTCAACTTTGAAGGCGGCTGCTACGCGAAGACCATTCGCCTGTCTGAAGAGGCCGAGCCGGATATCTTCCACGCGATCCGTCGCGATGCGCTGCTGGAAAACGTCACCGTGCGTGCCGACGGCTCTATCGACTTCGACGATGCGTCGAAAACGGAAAACACCCGCGTCTCTTATCCGATCTACCACATCGACAATATCGTGAAGCCGGTGTCAAAAGCGGGTCATGCCACGAAGGTTATTTTCCTGACGGCGGATGCGTTCGGCGTACTGCCTCCGGTGTCTCGCCTGACGGCCAGCCAGACGCAGTACCACTTCCTCTCCGGTTTCACCGCCAAGCTGGCGGGTACCGAGCGCGGCGTGACGGAGCCAACCCCAACCTTCTCCGCCTGCTTCGGCGCGGCCTTCCTGTCGCTGCACCCGACGCAGTACGCTGAAGTGCTGGTGAAACGCATGCAGGCATCCGGCGCGCAGGCATACCTGGTGAACACCGGCTGGAACGGTACCGGCAAACGTATCTCGATCAAAGATACCCGCGCGATTATCGACGCTATTCTGGATGGTTCTCTGGACGACGCCGAAACCTTCACGCTGCCGATGTTTGACCTGGCGATCCCAACGTCGCTGCCGGGTGTGGATACGCATATCCTCGACCCGCGCAATACGTACGGTTCGCCGGAGCAGTGGCGTGAGAAAGCGGAATCGCTGGCGAAACTGTTTATCGAGAACTTCGAGAAGTACACCGATACTCCGGCGGGTGCTGCGCTGGTGAGTGCGGGTCCAAAACTGTAGTCCATGTCGGGTGGCGGCTTCGCCTTACCCGACCTACAAAAAAGGGTGGCGAATGCCACCCTTTTTTTAACTCTCTTTCACCTGCCCCCGCGTGACCGGTACCGGCAACCAGGCGCGAATGCTCAACCCACCCCGCTCGCTGGTGCCAATCTCCAGCAGCCCGTTATGGTTATCCACAATACGTTGCACAATCGCCAGGCCTAAGCCTGTACCGCTGGTGCTGCGCGCGCTGTCACCGCGCACAAACGGCTGGAACAGATGCTTACGCTGCTCGGGCTTGATGCCCGGACCGTCGTCTTCCACCTGGAACCAGGCGCGGTTGAGTTCAGACCCGCTGCTGACTTTGATCCAGCCGTTACCATAGCGCGCCGCGTTAACCACCATGTTCGCCACCGCGCGCTTAATGGAGAGCGGGTGCATACGTACCTGGATCTCGCCCGCCTGAAGATCGGTATCGATCTCGCGCTCGTAGCCGCTTTCCGCCGCCACCACTTCGCCCAGCACCGCGTTCAGATCCGCCATCTCCATCGGCATCTCCTGACCGGTGCGCAGGTAGTCGATGAACTGCTCGATGATGGCGTTACACTCTTCGATGTCCTTATTGATGGACTCGGCAAGGTAACCGTCCTCTTCTCCCATCATTTCCGTCGCCAGACGGATACGCGTCAGGGGGGTGCGCAGGTCATGGCTGACGCCTGCCATCAGCAGCGTACGGTCATCCGCCAGCTGCTTCACGCCTGCCGCCATATGGTTAAACGCACGCGTCACCGAGCGGACTTCCGAGGCGCCATACTCGCGTAGTGGAGGAGGAATAATCCCTTTACCGACCTGCAGCGCAGCGTGCTCCAGGTCGACCAGCGGTCGGTTCTGTATACGGATAAATAGCCACGCGCCGCCTATCGCCAGCAGCATAATCGCCAGGGTGTAGCGGAACAGCGGCGAGAAGTCGCCCTGATGGATTTCGGTCAGCGGGACGCGCACCCAGATATTGGGTGACAGCCAGGTTTTCAGCCAGACGACGGGCGAGCTCTTGTTGACCTCAACGCGCACTTCCGTCGGGCCGCCCAGCTGCTGCGCCATCTGCTGGCTGAGGAATTCATAGTGCTGCGCCCAGCGCAGGCCCGCGTCTTCCGCCGCTTCATTCGAGTAGAGCGAAATGCCCAGTTCACGGTAGATTTCACGGCGAAACGCCGGGGGAACGACGAGCTGCGTGCCGTCCTCCAGCTGCAGTTTATCGGTCATCAGCATACGGACTTCGTAGGCCAGGACCTTATTAAACTGCTGGAGGCTCGGCAGGATCGCAAAGTTCAGCACCACCAGATAGGTCGTCACCAGGCTGACGAACAGCAGGGTGACGATCAGTAACAGGGTGCGGGCAAACGAGCTACGCGGCGAGAAGCGCATTCGCCTCATGCTTTAGAGCCGTCCGGGACGAACACGTAGCCCAGACCCCATACGGTCTGAATATAACGAGGATGCGCCGGATCTTCTTCCACCATGCGGCGCAGGCGGGAGATCTGCACGTCAATAGAGCGTTCCATTGCGGAGTATTCGCGACCGCGCGCCAGGTTCATCAGCTTGTCACGGGAAAGCGGTTCACGCGGGTGGCTGACCAGCGCTTTCAGGACCGCAAACTCGCCGCTGGTGAGCGGCATTGGCTCGTCTTCACGGAACATCTCGCGCGTACCGAGGTTCAGCTTGAACTTGCCGAAGGCGATGACGGCTTCTTCCTGCGACGGCGCGCCAGGCAGTTCGTTAGCCTGACGGCGAAGGACAGCGCGAATACGCGCCAGCAGTTCACGCGGGTTAAACGGTTTTGGAATATAGTCGTCGGCGCCGATTTCGAGGCCCACGATACGGTCAACTTCTTCTCCCTTCGCCGTCACCATGATGATCGGCATCGGGTTGCTCTGGCTGCGCAGACGGCGGCAGATAGAAAGCCCGTCTTCGCCAGGCAGCATCAGGTCGAGAACCATCAGGTGGAAAGATTCACGGGTCAGCAGACGGTCCATCTGCTCAGCGTTCGCGACGCTACGAACCTGGAAGCCCTGCTCGGTCAGATAACGTTCCAGCAGCGCACGCAGGCGCATGTCGTCATCCACGACCAGAATTTTGTAGTTCTCTTGCATTGTGTGTACTCCCAAAGGTTCGGATAGTCTTTGTAACAGCGTATTCTAAAAAAGTGCACGTATTCGACCAGTTAATTCTGGTATAAATTCTAGTCGAAATTGTTACAAAGCATATTTAACAGCAGCTTATCTGTTCATTTCATCACATAAATCATTATTAATCCTGTCTGTTACACTGTGTGGTACGTATTGTGCGCAAGACAGAAAACCGGCAGCAAAGGCTTTACCATGAAAACGCCCCTGATCACCCGCGAAGGGTATGAGAAGCTCAAAAAAGAGATGGATTACCTCTGGCGCGAAGAGCGTCCTGAAGTGACCAAAAAAGTGACCTGGGCCGCGAGCCTGGGCGATCGCAGCGAAAACGCTGACTACCAGTACAACAAAAAGCGGCTGCGCGAAATTGACCGCCGGGTTCGCTATCTGACGAAGTGCCTCGAGAATCTCAAAATTGTTGATTACTCACCGCAGCAGGAGGGCAAAGTATTCTTCGGCGCGTGGGTGGAGATTGAAAACGACGACGGTGACACCCTGCGCTTTCGCATTGTCGGCTACGATGAAATTTTTGGTCGTAAGGATTACATCTCCATCGACTCCCCGATGGCGCGCGCGCTGTTGAAAAAGGAAGTGGGCGATCTGGCCGTCGTGCAGACCCCAGCTGGCGAAGCCAGCTGGTACGTCAATGAGATCGTCTACGTAAAATAGTCCGAGAGCGCCCTCCCCGGCTGGCATTTTGCCGTGTCAGCCCGTATAACTATCCCCTGATTTTTGACCCACAAGATGATAAAGCCATGATGAAAGATTCGCTCTGCCGCATTATTGCGGGTGATATTCAGGCCAGAGCCGAACAGGTAGAAGCTGCCGTTCGCCTGCTTGATGAAGGGAACACCGTGCCGTTTATTGCACGCTATCGTAAGGAAGTCACCGGCGGTCTGGATGACACGCAGCTGCGTAACCTGGAGACCCGTCTCGGTTATCTGCGCGAACTGGAAGAACGTCGTCAGGCGATCCTCAAGTCCATCGGCGAACAGGGCAAGCTGACCAGCGATCTGGAAAGCGCCATCAACGGCACCCTGAGCAAAACCGAACTCGAAGACCTCTATCTGCCGTATAAACCGAAGCGCCGCACGCGCGGGCAGATTGCGATTGAAGCGGGTCTTGAGCCGCTGGCCGACCTGCTGTGGAACGAGCCGTCCCACGATCCGGATACTGAAGCGGCGAAATTTATCGACGCTGACAAAGGCGTAGCGGACACCAGGGCCGCCCTCGACGGCGCACGCTACATTCTGATGGAGCGCTTCGCCGAAGACGCCGCCCTGCTCGCCAAAGTGCGTGATTACCTGTGGAAGAACGCCCACATCGTCTCTACCGTCGTCGCCGGTAAAGAGGAAGAAGGCGCGAAATTCCGCGACTACTTCGATCACCACGAACCGATCTCTACCGCCCCTTCCCACCGCGCGCTGGCGATGTTCCGCGGCCGCAACGAAGGCGTGCTGCAGCTCTCCCTGAACGCCGACCCGCAGTTTGACGAGCCGCCGAAAGAGAGCCACTGCGAGCAGATCATCATCGACCATCTTGGCCTGCGCCTGAACAACGCCCCGGCGGACAGCTGGCGCAAAGGCGTGGTGAGCTGGACCTGGCGCATCAAGGTGCTGATGCACCTCGAAACCGAGCTGATGGGCACCGTGCGCGAGCGTGCCGAAGATGAAGCGATTAACGTCTTCGCCCGTAATCTGCACGACCTGCTGATGGCCGCTCCTGCTGGCCTGCGCGCCACCATGGGTCTCGATCCGGGTCTGCGCACCGGTGTAAAAGTCGCTGTGGTTGACGGCACCGGCAAGCTGGTGGCTACCGATACCATTTATCCGCACACTGGCCAGGCAGCGAAAGCGGCCGTGGTAGTGGCGGCGCTGTGCGAAAAATACAACGTCGAGCTGGTTGCTATCGGCAACGGTACGGCCTCACGTGAGACCGAGCGTTTCTACCTCGACGTGCAGAAGCAGTTCCCGAAAGTGACGGCGCAGAAAGTGATCGTCAGCGAAGCGGGGGCATCCGTCTATTCCGCATCCGAGCTGGCGGCACAGGAGTTTCCGGACCTGGACGTTTCCCTGCGCGGTGCGGTCTCTATCGCTCGCCGTCTGCAGGATCCGCTGGCGGAGCTGGTGAAGATCGACCCGAAATCCATCGGCGTGGGCCAGTATCAGCACGACGTGAGCCAGACGCAGCTGGCGCGCAAGCTGGATGCTGTCGTGGAAGACTGCGTTAACGCCGTCGGCGTTGACCTGAACACCGCCTCCGTTCCGCTGCTGACCCGCGTGGCGGGCTTAACCCGCATGATGGCGCAGAACATCGTCGCCTGGCGTGACGAGAACGGCCAGTTCCAGAACCGTCAGCAGCTGCTGAAGGTGAGCCGTCTGGGGCCAAAAGCCTTTGAGCAGTGCGCGGGCTTCCTGCGCATCAACCACGGCGATAACCCGCTGGATGCCTCTACCGTTCACCCGGAAGCGTACCCTGTGGTGGAGCGTATTCTGGCCGCCACCCAGCAGGCGCTGAAAGATCTCATGGGCGACAGCAGCGCTCTGCGCAATCTGAAAGCCGTTGATTTCACCGATGACAAATTTGGTGTCCCAACCGTTACCGACATTATCAAAGAGCTGGAAAAGCCGGGCCGCGATCCGCGTCCTGAGTTCAAAACGGCGACCTTTGCTGACGGCGTGGAAACCATGAACGACCTGCTGCCCGGCATGGTGCTGGAAGGCGCGGTGACAAACGTCACCAACTTTGGCGCGTTTGTGGATATCGGCGTGCATCAGGACGGTCTGGTCCATATCTCCTCCCTTGCCGACAAGTTCGTTGAAGACCCGCACACCGTGGTCAAAGCGGGCGACATCGTGAAGGTCAAAGTGCTGGAAGTGGATCTGCAGCGCAAGCGTATCGCCCTGACCATGCGTCTGGACGAGCAGCCGGGTGACACCAACGCGCGCCGTGGCGGAAACGGCGGTGGCCGCGAGCAGCAGCGTCCAGCCGCCAAAGCGGCAAAACCGCGCGGACGTGATGCCCAGCCTGCAGGCAACAGCGCGATGATGGATGCGCTGGCGGCAGCGATGGGTAAGAAACGCTAAGGTTGTCAATGCCCCTCACCCTAACCCTCTCCCCAAAGGGGAGAGGGGATCGCACGGTGCGGTCTTTTCTCCCTCGCCCCCATGGGGAGAGGGCCGGGGTGAGGGGAATAAAATCATCTCGAAATATATGAAACCGATTGCACATCCATATTTAAACCACCAATTATCACCCCGTTAACAAATCTTCTCCTTTTCGTTTTCCAGGCATTTCAGCAAATATTGAGCAAGGTCAAAAAGGCCGTAAATTAATATCGCAAACAACATTCCGTCACAGTTTTAATATTGCTGATAAAAACTATTCTCATTATCATCCCATAGTAGATAATTTAACCTTTCGTGGAATCAGGCGTTATGCAATTCACTCCAGACAGTGCATGGAAGATTACCGGTTTTACCCGCGAAATTAGCCCGGCCTATCGGCAAAAGCTGCTGTCGCTGGGCATGCTGCCCGGCTCGTCCTTTCAGGTCGTACGCGTGGCGCCGTTAGGCGATCCGGTTCATATCGAAACCCGCCGCGTGAATCTGGTGCTGCGTAAGAAAGACCTCGCGTTAATAGAAGTCGAAGCCTTATCCCGATAACAAGCCAGCGGTTTCAGTGAGTCTAAAAAATGAAAAAGTTAACTATTGGCTTAATTGGCAATCCTAATTCCGGCAAGACTACGCTTTTTAACCAGCTGACTGGAGCCCGCCAGCGCGTGGGCAACTGGGCGGGCGTGACGGTTGAGCGTAAAGAGGGTCAGTTCACGACAACGGACAATCAGGTAACGCTGGTCGACCTTCCCGGCACCTACTCCTTAACCACCATTTCGTCGCAAACCTCGCTCGATGAGCAGATTGCCTGCCACTATATTCTTGGCGGCGACGCGGACCTGCTGATCAACGTGGTCGATGCCTCCAATCTCGAGCGTAACCTTTATCTGACGCTGCAGCTGCTGGAGCTGGGGATCCCCTGCATCGTGGCGCTCAACATGCTCGATATCGCAGAGAAACAAAAGCTGCGCATCGACGTCGATGCCCTCTCCGCGCGCCTGGGGTGCCCGGTCGTTCCGCTGGTCTCGACGCGCGCTCGCGGTATTGATGCGCTGAAGCTGGCCATTGACCGTCACGCAGGGAATCGTGACATTGAGCTGGTGCATTACGCGCAGCCTCTCCTGCGCGAAGCCAATTTGCTGGCGCAGGAGATGGATAACAGCATGCCTGCGAAACAGCGCCTGTGGCTTGGACTGCAGATGCTGGAAGGGGATATCTACAGCCGCGCTTACGCCGGCCATGCGGCCGATAAGCTGGACGCGACGGTGGCCCGTCTTAGCGACGAGCTGGACGACCCGGCGCTGCACATCGCCGACGCCCGTTACCAGGCCATCGCCTCGATTTGCGACGTGGTCAGTAACGCGCTGACGGCGGAACCCAGCCGCTTTACGGCGGCAGTAGATAAGGTTGTGCTTAACCGCTTCCTCGGTTTGCCGATCTTCCTGCTGGTGATGTACGTGATGTTCCTGCTCGCCATTAACATCGGTGGCGCACTGCAGCCGATTTTTGACGCCGGTTCCGTCGCGGTCTTCGTCCACGGGATCCAGTGGGTGGGTTACACCCTGCACTTCCCGGAATGGCTCACCATCTTCCTCGCGCAGGGGATCGGCGGCGGTATCAACACCGTTCTGCCGCTGGTGCCGCAGATCGGCATGATGTACCTGTTCCTCTCGTTCCTGGAAGATTCCGGCTACATGGCGCGCGCCGCGTTCGTGATGGATCGTCTGATGCAGGCGCTGGGCCTGCCGGGTAAATCCTTCGTCCCGCTGATTGTCGGCTTCGGCTGTAACGTGCCGTCGGTGATGGGCGCACGCACCCTGGATGCGCCGCGTGAACGTCTGATGACCATCATGATGGCGCCGTTTATGTCCTGCGGTGCCCGCCTGGCAATCTTTGCGGTCTTTGCCGCAGCCTTCTTTGGTCAGCAGGGCGCGCTGGCGGTCTTCTCGCTGTATGTGCTGGGCATCGTGATGGCGATCCTCACTGGTCTGATGCTGAAGCACACCATCATGCGCGGTGAAGCGTCACCGTTTGTGATGGAGCTGCCGGTGTACCACGTGCCGCATCTGAAAAGCCTGGCGATCCAGACCTGGCAGCGTCTGAAAGGCTTCGTCCTGCGCGCCGGTAAGGTGATTGTCATCGTCAGCATTTTCCTGAGCGCACTGAACAGCTTCACCCTCAGCGGGCAGGCGGCAGATAACATCAACGACTCTGCCCTCGCTTCCGTCAGCCGCGTCATCACGCCGGTCTTCAAACCGATTGGCGTGCATGAGGATAACTGGCAGGCAACCGTCGGGCTGTTCACCGGTGCGATGGCGAAAGAGGTGGTTGTCGGCACCCTGAACACGCTTTACACCGCTGAGAACATTCAGGAACAGGAATTTAATCCGGCAGAGTTTCATCTCGGTCATGAGTTGCTGGGGGCCGTTGAGGAGACCTGGCAGAGCCTGAAGGACACCTTCAGCCTGAGCGTGCTGGCGAACCCGATTGAAGCGAGCAAAGGCGACGGCGAAATGGCGACGGGTGCCATGGGCGTGATGGGCGAGAAATTTGGCAGCGCGTCCGCGGCCTACAGCTACCTTATCTTTGTACTGCTCTACATTCCGTGCATCTCGGTGATGGGGGCGATTGCCCGCGAGTCCAGCCGCGGCTGGATGGGCTTCTCCATCCTGTGGGGGTTAAACATTGCGTACTCGCTGGCGACGCTGTTTTATCAAACCGTTAACTTCAGCCAGCATCCGCGCTACAGCCTGGTCTGCATTCTCGCGGTTGTGCTGTTTAACGTGGTAGTGCTCGGTCTGCTGCGGCGGGCGCGCAGCCGCGTCGATATCGACCTGCTGGCAAACCGTAAAACCGCCGCGACCTGCTGCAGCAGCCCGACAGGCGACTGTCACTAAGGAGTACACCACATGGCATCGTTGATTCAGGTTCGTGACCTGCTGGCGCTACAGGGGCGGATGGAGGCGGAACAGCTGAGCCTCAGCCTGCACACGCCGCAGCCGATGATCGATGCCATGCTGGAAAGACTGGAAGCCATGGGGAAAGCGGTGCGGATTCAGGAAGAGCCGGACAGTTGTCTCTCCGGCAGTTGTAAAAGCTGTCCGGAAGGAAAGGCCTGCCTCAGGGAATGGTGGGCACTGCGTTAATAAAGCCGGGCATCGCTGCCCGGCTTTATCGTGTTACTTGTAGACGTCCGCCGTTGCGCGTACGTTTTTGGTCTGCTTTTCAGCGCTGGTGACGACGTAGTACGTTCCGCCCAGCTCATCCGCTTTCTTCGACAGCTCTTTTCTCGCGTCCATCGGCGCGGTGGTGTCAGACGTAGTAATCTCACCAATTTTCGTCAGATTCATGCTGGCAACTTTATCTTTTTCCAGCTCTTTTGCCGCAAAGACGCCAAATGACAGTGACCCAATAACCAGAGAAGTGACAATACCTGTAACAAGTTTCATAGCCTGACTCTCCATAGGATTGTTGTTTTGATTATCGTAGGCAGAACAACCGCAACGACATCTGGAGTATGGTTGCGGTGTGTTACTTTTTCCAGGCAGGATAGAAAATAATCAGTCGAAACGTTGACTTAACGCAATGAGCGCTGAACAAAACTCCGCCGGATGAGAGATGAACGGGGCATGTGCGGCTTTGGCAATGATCTGCGATTCGCTGTTCGGCCACAGTTCATCCAGCAGCGGAGCCACTTTGCGCGGCACAATCCCGTCGAGGTAACCATAAATACGCAGGTGCGGCAGCGTCAGGGCGGCCAGCGGCGCGCGCAGATCAACGGTTTTCAGGAGCTCAAGACCGCCGTTTAGCACCTCAACCTCCGGCATCGGCAGCGACAGCACGGTTTGCTTCAGCGTGCGGGCATCCTTACGGGCGGTGTCAGTTCCCATCGTCTGCAGGGCGAGGAAGCGCTCTACGGTCCGCTGGAAATCTTCACTCAGCTGCTGCTGGAAGCCCGCCAGTACCTCGGGTTTTATCCCCGGCCACGCGTCCTGCGCGCTAAAACAGGGTGACGATGCCACCGTCACCAGCGCTTGTACGCGGTCAGGCCGCGACAGCGCAATCTGGCTTGCCACCAGCCCGCCCAGGCTCCAGCCCAGCCAGACAGCGTTTTGCGGCGCGGCGTCCAGAACCTGCTGCGCCATCTCATCAAGCGACAACGCGCCATACCCGCGGCTGCGGCCAAAGCCGGGTAAATCCACCAGATGCAGTGTGAAATGCGAGGCGAGTTCCTCACGTATGCAATGCCATATCTCCGCATTCAGGCCCCATCCGTGCAGCAGCACAAGATGGCAATTTCCTGTCCCTACAGTCTGCCACCACAGCGTCTTCATCAGTTACTGTTCTCTTTTTTTTCACATGGAGGTTGCACATGCTAACAGTACCTGGGTTGTGCTGGCTATGCCGAATGCCACTGGCGCTAAGCGAGTGGGGCGTCTGCTCCGTCTGTACGCGTTCGCTGGAATGGCGTATCGGGATCTGTCCACAATGTGGTTTACCGGCCACAAATTCCTCTTTGCCCTGCGGCCGCTGCCTGAAGAAATCCCCGCCGTGGAGCGCGCTGGTGGCCGTAGATGATTATGTTCCACCGCTAAGCAGGCTGATTCACGCGCTGAAGTTTTCCGGGCAGAGCTCGCTTGCACCGCCCCTTGCCCGCCTGCTATTGCTGGCGGTTTTGCAGGCACGGCGTCATCGCGCACTGCCGAAAATTGACAGGGTGGTGAATGTCCCCTTATACCGACATCGGCACTGGCGGCGCGGCTATAACCAGAGTGACCTGATCTGCCGTTCCCTCGCACGGTGGCTAGGCTGTCGGTATGATGCCAGCGCGCTGACGCGTGTTCATGCCACCGCCATCCAGCATCAGCTCAGCGCGCGACTTCGCAAAAGAAACCTCAAAAATGCCTTTCGCCTTGAATTACCGGTCGACGGTCTCCATATCGCGATTGTGGATGATGTCGTCACCACGGGCAGTACCGTTGCTGAACTTTCCCGACTGCTTTTGCGAAGCGGCGCCGCGTCGGTTCAGGTATGGTGTCTGTGCCGTACCTTGTAGCCCTTCTTCAATGGGCGTATGATTATACCCAGGTAATTTAGTCAACTATTAGGCCAAAGCTATGATCCGTATTTCCGATTCTGCACAAGCGCACTTTGCCAAACTGCTGGCAAATCAGGAAGAAGGGACGCAGATCCGCGTGTTTGTGATTAATCCAGGCACTCCGAATGCAGAATGTGGTGTTTCTTATTGTCCTCCGGACGCTGTGGAAGCCACCGACACTGCCCTTAAATTTGAACAGCTCACCGCCTATGTTGATGAGCTGAGCGCACCGTATCTTGAAGATGCGGAGATCGACTTCGTCACCGATCAGCTGGGTTCTCAGCTGACCCTGAAAGCGCCGAACGCGAAAATGCGTAAAGTGTCTGACGATGCCCCGCTAATGGAGCGCGTCGAGTATCTGCTGCAATCCCAAATCAACCCACAGCTGGCGGGCCACGGCGGTCGTGTTTCCCTGATGGAAATCACGGAAGATGGCCTGGCGATCCTGCAGTTTGGCGGCGGTTGTAACGGTTGTTCAATGGTCGATGTCACCCTGAAAGAAGGGATCGAGAAGCAGCTGCTGAACGAGTTCCCGGAACTGAAAGGCGTGCGTGACCTGACCGAACACCAGCGCGGCGAGCACTCTTACTACTGATTCATTGCCCGTCTGTATTGCCCGGTGGCGCTGCGCTTACCGGGCCTACTAAACCCTGCCCCCCCTCTTCGTTCCCCTCTATATGTTGACCTGCGTCTCATAATTCACATTTTGCCTGCCAGGGTGATTCTCAATCACGTCATGTTACCCGTATCATTCTCATGGGCACTAAGCACACTCATAACAGCCGACTAAACTTAATGGTTTCCAAGGCATCAGTATTAGTGCCGTTACTTCTCTGTTCCCAGTTGGGACAATCGGAATGTGTCGTTGAAACAATGACGTTACCCATAACAATTCAAAGGCCAGGTAAATCATGCCATTAGTCATCGTTGCTATCGGTGTTGTGTTATTACTGCTCTTGATGATCCGTTTCAAAATGAACGGATTTATCGCTCTGGTTCTGGTGGCACTTGCAGTCGGTCTGATGCAGGGTATGCCGCTGGTTAAAGTTATCAGTTCCATCAAAGCCGGTGTCGGCGGCACGCTCGGCAGCCTGGCGTTGATCATGGGCTTCGGCGCCATGCTCGGTAAAATGCTGGCGGACTGTGGTGGCGCCCAGCGTATTGCTACCACGCTTATCGACAAATTTGGTAAGAAGAATATTCAGTGGGCAGTGGTGTTAACCGGTTTTACCGTCGGTTTCGCGCTGTTCTATGAAGTGGGCTTCGTGCTGATGCTGCCGCTGGTGTTCACCATCGCGGCTGCCGCGAGCATCCCGCTGCTGTATGTTGGTGTGCCGATGGCTGCGGCGCTGTCCGTGACCCACGGCTTCCTGCCGCCGCACCCGGGTCCAACCGCTATCGCGACCATCTTCCACGCGGATATGGGTAAAACCCTGCTGTTCGGTACGATTCTGGCGATCCCGACGGTGATTCTGGCAGGCCCGGTTTATGCCCGCTTCCTGAAGGGCATTGATAAGCCAATCCCGGAAGGTCTGTACAGCGCCAAAACCTTCACCGAAGAAGAGATGCCTGGTTTTGGCGTCAGCGTCTGGACCTCTCTGGTACCGGTGATCCTGATGGCAATGCGTGCCGTGGCAGAGATGATCCTGCCGAAAGGTCATGCGTTCCTGTCCGTTGCGGAATTCCTGGGTGACCCGGTGATGGCAACGCTGATTGCCGTGCTGATCGCGATGTTCACCTTCGGTCTGAACCGTGGCCGCTCCATGGATCAGATCAATGACACGCTGACCTCGTCCATCAAAATCATTGCCATGATGCTCCTGATCATCGGCGGTGGCGGTGCATTCAAGCAGGTTCTGGTCGACAGCGGCGTGGACAAATACATCGCTGCCATGATGCATGAAACCAACGTGTCGCCGCTCCTGATGGCCTGGTCTATTGCCGCGGTTCTGCGTATTGCGCTGGGTTCTGCGACCGTTGCGGCGATTACCGCAGGCGGTATCGTTGCCCCGCTGATTGCCACCACGGGCGTAAGCCCTGAGCTGATGGTTATCGCCGTCGGTTCCGGTAGCGTGATTTTCTCTCACGTTAACGACCCGGGCTTCTGGCTGTTCAAGGAGTACTTCAACCTGACGATCGGTGAAACCATCAAGTCCTGGTCCGCGCTGGAAACCATTATTTCGGTGTGCGGTCTGGTCGGGGTGCTGCTGCTCAATATGGTGGTCTGATGCCATAAGTCGGGTGGCGGCTACGCCTTACCCGACCTACTCGATACATGTAGGCCCGGTAAGCGCAGCGCCACCGGGCAATAAAAAAACCGCCAATGGCGGTTTTTTTATCACTTCTTACCGGCTGCTTTTCGCCGCTTGTCCAAATCCTTAATCAGCCTGTTCACTCCGTCATCGGCAAACATCTTCTCAAGCGTGGTAGACAGCTTGCGACGCCAGTTCTTGTACTGATAGCTGGTGCCCGGAATGTTCACCGGCTCCGCCATATCAATCCAGTCTTCCGGCTGCAGGCCCAGCAGGGCGCTGTTGCTGTCGGCAATATAGCGCTGCAAACCACGGTTGAGGGTCGCGGTCATCGACATTAACGACGCTTTATGCCCGGCGCGTTTCGGCAGACAGCCCTGCTTGTGCAGCGCATCCAGCAACCCCTGCTTAGAAAGCTCGCGATCCTGATACAGGCCGCGCAGAACCTCTTCATCAGGATACAGTCCCAGCGTTTTGCCGAGCGTCAGATCGCCGCTTTCCCAATAGCCACGAAGCGTAGGAAGGTCATGCGTCGTCGCGACTGCCATTGACTGTTCAGGGTACGCTTTCGGCGCGCGGAAGGTTTTCTCATGGTCGTTTTCAAAATAGAGCACTTTATAGGAGTAGACGCCGCTGTCGCGGAGCTTGCTGACAATTTCCACCGGCACGGTACCGAGATCTTCACCGATCACCATGCACTGGTGGCGCTTACTTTCCAGCGCCAGGATCGACAGCAGATCGTCAACCGGGTACTGCACGTACGCCCCGTGATCCGCAGTTTCACCGTACGGGATCCACCACAAACGCAGCACGGACATTACGTGGTCAATACGCAGCGCCCCGCAGTTCTGCATGTTAGCGCGCAGCAGGTCGATAAACGGCTCGTAGGCGCGCGCCGCCATGACGTGCGGATCCATTGGCGGCAATCCCCAGTTCTGACCGAGCGGGCCAAGGATATCCGGTGGCGCACCCACGGAGGCTTTCAGACAGTAAAGTTCACGATCGCACCAGGTTTCCGCGCCGCCTTCCGCCACGCCGACGGCCAGGTCACGATACAGGCCGATCGGCATCTTATAGCCCTGGCTCACCTGCCAGCAGGCGGCAAACTGGCTGTACGCCAGCCACTGCAGCCACAGGTAGAAGTCCACCTCATCGGCATATTTTTTACAGAACGCTTTTACTTCCGGCGTGTCGACGGATTGATACGCTTCAGGCCAAACCGGCCAGCCCCAACGCATTTCGTCCTCTTTCACCTGATACGCGTGCAGCGCATCAAACGCCGCCTGCCAGTACAGGCTCTCGCCCTCCTGCGTCACGAACTGGCGGAACGCCGCCATCTGCTCGTCGTCGCGCTGCGAAAAGCCTTTCCACGCCAGGCGCAGCGCGGCCATTTTCAGCGCCGTGACGGTGGAGTAATCCACCCAGTCGGCTTCGCGCGCCTGCTTCAGCGCCTGCTGCGTGGTGCTGAGTTTCCACCACGCCTGCGCCTCTTTGCTGTTTTTGAAGTCATCTAAGGCGTTAACGTCGATATAAATCACGTTCAGCCAGCGACGGGACGACGGGCTATACGGGCTGGCACTCTCCGGGTTGGCGGGATAAAGCGCGTGGATCGGGTTGAGGCCGATAAACGCGCCGCCGCGCTCGCCCAGGGATGCCAGCATATTCTTCAGATCGCCAAAATCACCGATGCCCCAGTTGCTGTCCGAACGCAGGGTGTAGAGCTGCACGCAGGCGCCCCACAGCTTTTTACCTTCGAGCAACGCCTGCGGCTCGTAGCAGCGTTTTGGCGCGACGATCACCCGGCAGTGGAAACGCAGGTCATCCTGGGTGAGCGTGAGGGTGTGATAGCCCTCCGGCAGCTTTGCCGGAAGGTTTAACGTTTTGCCGCCGGTGGCGTGGCCTTTGTGCTGATGCCCCTCTTCGGTAGTCAGCAGCCAGCTAAACTCGCCGCGCCCCTCCACCGCCAGCGGCATCTTTTTGCCTGCGGTGAATACCTTCACGTTCGGCACCGGCGCAGCCGACGCTTTCGCGTCGGTTTTGTGCATAGCGTCCAGCAAACGTCTTTTGGTGTCGGCGCCAATAGACTGCGGTTTGCCGTGAGCATTAATGTAACTGAGGCTGATCCCCGCCGCCTGCGCGGCGCTGTCCAGACGTTTACTCTCCATCGCGCTTCCTTAGCGTTTTGCCTGCCAGATACGGGCCTGATAATCACGGATTGAACGGTCAGAGCTGAACATACCGCAGCGGGCGGTGTTCAGGATGCACGCCCGGGTCCACGCCTCCTGATCGCGATAGAGCACGTCGACCAGCTTTTGCGCTTCGACATAGGCCGTGAAGTCCGCCATCACCAGATACGGGTCACCGCCGTGTTTGTCCATGCTGTGCAGCATCTGGTCAAACGCGTGCTTGTCGCCGTCGCTGTATTTACCGCTTTCCAGCTCCTTCAGCACTGCATCAAGCACTTTGTCTTTCTTACGCCATTTCACCGGGTCATAGCCTTTGGCCTTGATGGCTTTCACCTCTTCCACGGTATGGCCGAAGATAAAGATATTCTCTTCCCCCACCTTCTCGGCGATTTCGACGTTGGCCCCGTCGAGCGTACCGACGGTAAGCGCACCGTTCAGCGCCAGCTTCATGTTGCCGGTACCGGACGCTTCTTTCCCTGCGGTAGAGATCTGCTCGGAGATATCCGCCGCCGGGATCAGCATTTCAGCCGCCGAGACGCAGTAGTCCGGCAGGAACACCACCTTCAGCTTGTCGCCCACTTTCGGATCGCTATTGATCGCCGCCGCCACTTTGTTGATGGCGAGGATGATGTTTTTCGCCAGGTAGTAGCCCGGCGCCGCTTTCGCACCGAACAGGAACACGCGCGGCACGCGGTCAGCCTGCGGGTTCTCGCGGATCTCTTTGTACAGCGCCAGAATGTGCAGCAGGTTCAGGTGCTGGCGTTTGTACTCGTGCAGACGTTTGATCTGGATATCGAAAATCGCATTCGGGTTGATCTCAATCCCGGTACGCATTTTCACGAACTCCGCCAGGCGAACCTTGTTCTCCAGCTTGATCGCACGGTACTGCTCGCGGAATTTCGCGTCGTCGGCCTGTTTTTCCAGGTTGATGAGCTGGTCCAGATCGTTGGCCCACTCTTTCTTCAGGGTCTTGTCCAGCAGGCCGGCCAGCAGCGGGTTGCACTGCTTGATCCAGCGACGCGGCGTGATGCCGTTGGTCACGTTGTGGAATTTGGTTGGCCATAGCTGGTGGTATTCAGGGAACAGATCTTTCACCACCAGATCTGAGTGCAGCGCCGCCACGCCGTTCACCGCAAAGCCGCTCACCACGCACATGTTTGCCATGCGCACCTGCTTATCGTGAACCACCGCCAGCTTCGCCCAGACCGCTTTATTGCCCGGCCAGGTTTTATCCACGAGCTTTTTAAACTGGTCGTTAATCTTGTTGATGATCTGCATGTGGCGCGGCAGCAGCGCTTTCACCAGCTTCTCATCCCAGCACTCGAGCGCTTCCGGCATCAGGGTGTGGTTGGTGTAGGCAAAGGTACGGCTGGTGATGGCCCAGGCGTCATCCCAGCTCAGTTGATGCTCGTCGATCAGCACGCGCAGCAGTTCCGGGATCGCAATCGTCGGGTGCGTGTCGTTGAGCTGAATCACTTCGAAGTCCGGCAGCTGCGCCAGCTTGCGGCCCGCCAGGTGATGGCGACGCAGAATGTCCGCCACGGAGCAGGCGCACTGGAAGTACTGTTGCATCAGGCGCAGCTTTTTACCGGCCAGGTGGTTGTCGTTCGGATAGAGGACTTTGGTCAGCTTCTCGGCGTCGATACCCTGCTGCTCGGCGCGCAGGAAATCGCCATCGTTGAATTTGGTCAGGTTAAACGGATGGGCATGCTTCGCCTGCCACAGACGCAGCGGCTGCGCCACGCCGTTACGGTAGCCAAGCACCGGCAGATCCCAGGCTTCACCGGTGATGGTGAACGCAGGCTCCCAGAGCCCCTGCTTTGTCACTTTCCCGCCAATGCCAACCTGCACATCCAGCTGCGCGTTGTGGCGGAACCACGGATAGGTATTGCGATGCCAGTCGTCCGGCGCTTCCATCTGATGTCCGTCGGCAAACGACTGACGGAACAGGCCGTACTGGTAGTTCAGGCCGTAGCCAATCGCCGACTGGCCGACGGTCGCCATGGAGTCCAGGAAACAGGCCGCCAGACGTCCCAGGCCGCCGTTGCCCAGCGCCGGGTCAATCTCTTCTTCCAGCAGGTCGGTCAGGTTAATGTCATGCTCTTTCAGCACATCACCGACTTCCTGATACCAGCCGAGGTTCAACAAGTTGTTGCCCGTCAGACGGCCAATCAGGAACTCCATTGAGATGTAGTTTACATGGCGCTGGCCTTTTACCGGTTTTGCCAGAGGTTGAGCATCCAGCTGCTCTGCGAGCGCACCGCTCACTGCCTGCCACCACTGGTGAGGCGTCATTTCATTTGCAGCATGAAGGCCAAAACGCTGCCACTGACGCGTCAGGGCAGCCTGGAATTGAGCTTTGTTGAAGGTAGGCTGTGACATAGGGGATCGGCATCCTTTAGAAAGAAAACACAAGTTGGCGCTAGTGTGCCTGGCTCATTTCCCCTCTTCCTCCTCCCGTGGGGGATTAGACAGGGAGGAGTAGCAGGGATGAGCAGAAAAGTGTGATCGAGGCCACTCTCAGAGCATAGTTCGAGTGTGCCCGGAAGATAAAAAAGTAACCGAGGATAATGTCAAAGAAATGAAATGCAGTTTCGGGTGAAATCAAACCCCACCGAAATAATTACTTACGTAGAATAATATTTCTGCAATCACGTAATCGCTAAGGAGATTATTAATCTCCCTTAACTTTACCAGCAGTATATTAAATTTGACGTCACTATCCCTTTCTGAAACCAGTTTCAGCGCAGCGGTAACCAGTACAGACAAGCCAGCAGTGACGGGGCGTCAAAGACCTTTCCAGAAAGTTCCATCTTCTTCCTGAATGTTTTGTGACAGAGTGCAAATTCACAGCCACCAAATCCAGACATAACTTGCAATAGTTAACTTATTGGCCGACCTTATATCCATTAATTACGAAGCGCAAAAAAAATAAAATCTCTCGTTCCCCACAGTGAAGTGAAACCTATGTTGATTCCGTCTAAATTAAGTCGCCCGGTTCGCCTTGACCATACAGTGGTCCGCGAACGTCTGTTGGCTAAACTTTCCGGCGCGCATAATTTCCGACTGGCGCTGGTTACGAGCCCTGCAGGTTATGGAAAAACAACGCTCATTTCGCAATGGGCCGCAGGTAAGAGCGATCTTGGCTGGTACTCCCTCGATGAGGGCGATAACCAGCAAGAGCGTTTTGCCAGCTATCTGATTGCCGCCATACAGCAAGCCACCCATGGACACTGCGTCGCCAGTGAGATGATGGTGCAAAAGCGCCAGTATGCCAGCTTATCTTCCCTTTTCTCTCAGCTGTTTATCGAACTGGCCGAATGGCATCGCCCGCTTTACGTGGTGATTGATGATTATCATCTCATCACTAACCCGGTGATTCATGAATCGATGCGTTTCTTCCTGCGCCATCAGCCGGAAAACCTGACTTTAGTCGTGCTGTCACGCAACCTGCCGCAGCTGGGTATTGCCAACCTGCGCGTGCGCGATCAGCTTCTGGAAGTGGGCAGCCAGCAGTTGGCCTTTACCCACCAGGAAGCAAAACAGTTCTTTGACTGCCGCCTGACCTCACCGATTGAGGCCGCCGAAAGCAGCCGTCTGTGTGATGACGTTGCGGGCTGGGCGACGGCGCTGCAGCTTATCGCCCTCTCTGCCCGGCAAAACAACAGTCCGGCGCATCAGTCTGCGCGGCGTCTGGCGGGCATCAACGCCAGCCACCTTTCTGACTACCTGGTGGATGAGGTGCTGGACAGCGTCGATCCCTCGACGCGTAATTTCCTGCTGAAAAGCTCTCTGCTGCGTTCCATGAATGATGCGCTCATCGTGCGGGTGACGGGCTGTGAAAACGGTCAGCTGCAGCTCGAAGAGATTGAACGTCAGGGCCTTTTTCTGACGCGCATGGACGATCCGGGCGAGTGGTTTAGCTATCACCCGCTGTTTGGTAGCTTCCTGCGCCAGCGCTGTCAGTGGGAAATGGCGGTTGAACTCCCGGAGATTCACCGTGCCGCCGCTGAAGGCTGGATGGCACAAGGTTTCCCGAGCGAGGCCATCCACCACGCGCTGGCCGCCGGTGATGCCAGCATGCTGCGCGATATCCTCCTCAACCATGCATGGGGCCTGTTTAACCACAGCGAACTGACGCTGCTGGAAGAGTCCCTCAAAGCCCTGCCGTGGGAAAGCCTGCTGGAGAACCCGCGTCTGGTGCTGCTGCAGGCCTGGCTGATGCAGAGTCAGCATCGTTACAGCGAAGTGAACACCCTGCTGGCGCGCGCCGAGCAGGAGATGGAAAGCGAAATGGATACCACCCTGCACGGCGAGTTCAACGCGCTGCGCGCTCAGGTGGCCATTAACGACGGCGACCCGGACGAAGCTGAACGGCTGGCGATGGTCGCGCTGGATGAACTGCCGCTGGCTAACTTCTACAGCCGCATCGTGGCGACCTCGGTGCACGGCGAAGTGCTGCACTGCAAAGGCGATCTCACGCGTTCGCTTTCACTGATGCAGCAAACCGAGCAGATGGCGCGTCGTCATGATGTCTGGCACTACGCGCTGTGGAGCCTGATCCAACAGAGTGAGATTTTATTCGCGCAGGGGTTCCTGCAGGCCGCCTGGGAAAACCAGGAAAAAGCGTTCCAGCTGATTCGTGAACAGCATCTGGAACAACTGCCGATGCACGAGTTCCTGTTGCGTATTCGCGCTCAGCTGCTGTGGGCATGGTCGCGTCTGGATGAAGCAGAAAGCTGTGCCCGTCAGGGTGTGGATGTTCTTTCCAGCTTCCAGCCGCAGCAGCAGCTGCAGTGTCTGGCGCTGCTGGTCCAGTGCTCGCTGGCGCGCGGCGATCTCGATAACGCCCGCAACCATCTTAACCGCCTGGAAAACCTGCTCGGCAACGGTCAGTATCATAGCGACTGGGTGTCAAACGCCGATAAGGTCCGGGTGATTTACTGGCAGATGACCGGCGATAAAAAATCCGCCGCCAACTGGCTGCGTCAGACGCCAAAACCGGAATTTGCCAACAACCACTTCCTGCAGAGCCAGTGGCGCAACATTGCCCGCGCGCAGATCCTGCTCGGTGAATTAGAGCCCGCTGAGATTGTGCTGGAGGAGCTGAACGAGAATGCGCGCAGCCTGCGCCTGATGAGCGACCTGAACCGCAACCTGCTGCTGCAGAACCAGCTCTACTGGCAGGCGGGTCGTAAAAACGATGCCCAGCGCGTGCTGCTGGAGGCGCTGCAGCTGGCTAACCGCACCGGGTTTATCAGCCACTTTGTGATTGAAGGTGAAGTGATGGCGCAGCAGCTGCGTCAGCTTATTCAGCTCAACACACTGCCGGAGCTGGATCAGCATCGCGCCCAGCGTATTCTGCGCGAGATTAACCAGCATCATCGGCACAAGTTCGCGCATTTTGATGAGAACTTCGTTGAACGTCTGCTGAACCACCCGGAAGTGCCGGAGCTTATTCGCACCAGCCCGCTCACCCAGCGCGAATGGCAGGTTCTGGGGCTGATCTATTCAGGCTACAGCAACGAACAGATTGCCGGTGAGCTGGCGGTGGCGGCGACCACCATCAAAACGCATATCCGCAACCTGTACCAGAAGCTGGGCGTGGCGCATCGTCAGGATGCGGTGCAGCATGCACAGCAGCTGTTGAAGATGATGGGGTACGGAGTTTAGTTTTGTGCGGCCTGATGCCCTCACCCCGGCCCTCTCCCACAGGGAGAGGGAGAACAATTTGTAGGTCGGGTAAGCGCAGCGCCACCCGACACAACCGTTAGCACAATTCCAGCTGCAGATTATTATCCTTAATCACCTGCATCACGCCCGCCGGCGGCATCACGTCGGTATAGACCGCATCCACCATGCTGATGCTGCCCATGTTCACCATCGCGTTACGGCCAAACTTCGAATGGTCTACCACCAGCATCACGTGGCGCGAGTTTTCAATGATCGCGCGCTTGGTGCGCACCTCGTGGTAATCAAACTCCAGCAGCGAGCCGTCGCTGTCGATGCCGCTGATCCCCAGAATGCCGAAGTCGAGGCGGAACTGGGAGATAAAATCGAGGGTGGCTTCGCCGATAATTCCGCCGTCGCGGCTGCGCAGCTCCCCGCCCGCGAGGATGATGCGGAAATCGTCTTTCTGCATCAGGGTGTTAGCCACGTTCAGGTTGTTGGTGACCACGCGCAGGTTCTCGTGATCCAGCAGGGCATGGGCGACCGCTTCCGGCGTGGTGCCGATATCAATAAACAGCGTTGCCCCGTTCGGGATCTGGCTGGCGACCTTGCGGGCAATACGCTCTTTCTCCGCCGTTTGTGTGGCTTTACGGTCGTGCCAGGAGGTGTTGACCGAACTCGACGGCAGCGCCGCGCCGCCGTGGTGGCGAAGAATACGGTTCTGATCGGCCAGGTCGTTCAGGTCACGACGGATGGTTTGTGGGCTGACGGCAAACTGCTCCACCAGCTCTTCGGTGCTGACGTATCCCTGTTTTTTTACCAGTTCGATAATGGCGTCATGACGTTGTGTTTGTTTCATCAATTATCCCTGAGAATTATGTTCGTTTTCGCGCATGGAGCGTGTCGGCAAACGCCATCGCCAGCCCCACGGCCAGCCCGGCGACGTGTGCACCGTTGGCGATAGACATACCAAACAGATCAAACCATCCGGCAATTAACCATATTAACGCAAAGGTTATTAATCCGCGTTGCAGATAGATGCCGCTTTCCGGATCGCGCTCCCCACGAAGCCAGACGTAGCCCATCAGGGCATACACAACGCCCGATAGACCGCCGAACCACGGCCCGCTGAACTTGTGCTGCACGTAGCCGCTCAGCAGGGCGCTGATAAGGGTGATAACGATCAGCTTGCCGCTGCCCAGACGCTTTTCAACGGCACCGCCGAGATACCACCACCAGAGCAGGTTAAAGAGGATATGCATCACCGAGAAGTGCATCAGCGCGTGGCTAAAGTAGCGCCAGACGTCAAACTCAAGTGACGGATCATAGGGCCACGCCAGGGCAATCATCACGCTCTGGTCGCCGACCACGTTCATGATAATGAAGACGATGATGCAGGCCGCCATCAGCAGCAGCGTAAACGGACCCGCGCGCTCGCGAATGGTGGCGAGGAAGGGAAAGCGGCTGTAGTGCAATCCGCTGCCGGTCTGGCCGGACTGCCAGCTTGCCGCCAGATAGCGCGGGTCGCCAGGGTTCTCAAGAAAACGCGCCAGCTCCTCGTTTACCCGCCCGGCCTGGCTCTCATCGGCCAGCCAGACGTCGGTCTGCGTATGTTGCTGAATAGTCAGAATAACGCCCTGCGTCGCCATATAGTCGACAAACGCCTGGGCGACGCGCGGGTTGGTAAAAGAGGTGATCATCAACATGGGCAGCGGTCGCTTATTTCCACACAAAAGGGGACAGTATAGCGGGATCAGCGCTCAAAAGCGTATTCAACTTCCGCCGGGAAATGACGATGCCAGGCATCGAAACCGCCGTCGACGCTATAAACCGCGTCGTAACCCTGCTGAAGCAGGTACTGCGCCGCGCCTTTGCTGCTGTTGCCGTGATAGCACATGACCATAACCGGCGTCTCGAAGTCGTTATCGCGCATAAACGCGCCCAGCGTGTCGTTGGTGAGATGGAACGCGCCCGGCGTATGACCCATCGCAAAACTCTGCGGATCGCGGATGTCCACCAGCACCGCTTTTCCCTGGTGCATCTTCTGGTGGGCTTCTTCTACGTTAATACATTCAAACTGATCCATGGTGTTCTCTTTACAGTGGTCAACGACACAATTTTACCCCGTAGTGTACGTCCTGGCGGCGGGTAAACGCCATTATGTTATCCATATCACTCTAAATTGTTTTTTTGATGTTACCAAAAGCGCGTTCCTTTGCTATTATGAGCGATATCGAACATTTCTGAGCTTTAACGAAAGTGCATGAGGGTGTTATGGAAACCAAAGATCTGATTGTGATAGGCGGTGGCATCAACGGTGCCGGTATTGCGGTCGATGCCGCAGGACGCGGTTTATCCGTACTGATGCTGGAAGCTAACGATCTCGCCTGCGCGACGTCGTCCGCCAGCTCCAAACTGATTCACGGTGGCCTGCGCTACCTGGAACACTACGAATTCCGCCTGGTCAGTGAAGCACTGGCCGAACGTGAAGTGCTGCTGAAAATGGCCCCGCATCTGGCGATTCCGATGCGCTTCCGCCTGCCCCATCGCCCGCATCTGCGTCCGGCATGGATGATCCGAATTGGTCTGTTTATGTACGATCATCTGGGTAAACGCACCAGCCTCCCGGGTTCGAAAGGTTTGCGTTTTGGCTCAGAATCGGTCCTTAAGCCTGAAATCGTGCGCGGATTCGAATATTCCGACTGCTGGGTGGACGATGCCCGCCTGGTGCTGGCGAACGCGCAGATGGTTGAGAAGAAAGGCGGCGAGGTGAAAACCCGCACTCGCGCGACCGCTGCCCGTCGTGAAAACGGCCTGTGGATTGTGGAAGCGGAAGACATCGATACCGGCGAGAAATTCAGCTGGAAAGCGCGCGGCCTGGTGAACGCTACCGGCCCGTGGGTGAAGCAGTTCTTCGACGACGGCATGCATCTGCCTTCGCCGTACGGCATCCGCCTGATCAAGGGCAGCCACATTGTGGTGCCGCGCGTGCATACCCAGAAGCAGGCTTACATTCTGCAAAACGAAGACAAGCGCATCGTGTTTGTGATCCCGTGGATGGACGAATTCTCGATCATCGGCACCACCGACGTGGAGTACAAAGGCGATCCGAAGAACGTCGAGATCGACGAGAGCGAAGTGAACTACCTGCTCAAAGTGTATAACGCGCACTTTAAGAAACAGCTGTCACGCGACGACGTGGTCTGGACCTACTCCGGCGTGCGTCCGCTGTGCGATGACGAGTCTGACTCACCGCAGGCCATCACCCGCGACTATACGCTCGATATTCACGACGTTGACGGTCAGGCGCCGCTGCTGTCCGTGTTTGGTGGCAAGCTGACCACCTACCGCAAGCTGGCCGAGCACGCGCTGGAAAAACTGGCGCCGTACTACAAAGGCATTGGCCCGGCATGGACCAAAGGCGCGGTGCTGCCCGGCGGTGATATCGGCGGTAACCGCGATGATTACGCCGCGAAACTGCGCCGTCGCTTCCCGTTCATCACCGAAGGGATGGCGCGCCACTATGCCCGCACCTACGGCAGCAATACCGAGCTGTTCCTGGGCGATGCGAAGGACATTGCGGATCTGGGCGAGCATTTCGGCCACGAGTTGTACGAAGCCGAGCTACGTTACCTGGTTGAGCACGAGTGGGTGCGTCGTCTGGACGATGCTATCTGGCGCCGTACCAAAGAAGGGATGTGGCTCAACGCCGAACAGCAGTCTCGCGTGGCGCAGTGGTTGCTGCAAAATGCGGGAAAGCGTGAGCTGTCGCTGGCGTCTTAATGCGATCGGTGCGGGCTGATGCCCTCACCCTGACCCTCTCCCACAGGGAGAGGGAACAAACACTAAAAACGGCAACCGAGGTTGCCGTTTTGCTTTTATAACCTCACCGGATCAATATGCCAGATCGTCTCGGCGTACTCCTTGATGGTCCTGTCAGACGAGAAATACCCCATATTGGCGATGTTATACATCGCGGCGCTGGTCCACTTCTCCGGCTGGCGATACAGTTCGTCCACCTTGTCCTGACAGTCCACGTAGCTGCGATAATCCGCCAGCACCTGATAGTGATCGCCAAAGTTAATCAGCGAATCCACCAGATCGCGATAGCGGCTTGGTTCATCCGGGCTAAACACGCCGGTCGCGATCTGCGTCAGCACCTGGCGTAACTCTTCATCCCCTTCGTAATATTGACGCGGCGAGTAGCCTTTTCTGCGTAGCGCCTCCACCTCTTCCGTCGTATTACCGAAGATAAAGATATTGTCTTCGCCCACATGCTCCAGCATCTCGACGTTCGCCCCGTCAAGCGTACCGATGGTCAGCGCGCCGTTAAGGGCAAACTTCATGTTACTGGTGCCGGATGCTTCCGTCCCCGCCGTGGAAATCTGTTCAGAGAGATCCGCCGCCGGGATGATCAGCTGCGCCAGGCTGACGCTGTAGTTTGGAATGAACACCACCTTCAGCTTGTCGCCAATGTCCGGATCCTGGTTAACCACCTTCGCCACGTCGTTGATGAGATGAATAATGTGCTTCGCCATATAGTAGGCCGACGCCGCCTTACCGGCAAAGATCTTCACTCGCGGCACCCATTCGGCCGTCGGATCGGCCTTGATGCGGTTGTAATGGGTGATCACGTGCAGCACGTTCATCAGCTGACGCTTGTATTCGTGGATGCGTTTGATCTGCACGTCGAACAGCGCTTTCGGGTTTGCGACCACGTTGAGGTGCATCGCCAGCCAGACCGCCAGACGCTTTTTGTTCAGCAGCTTGGCTTCGCGCACGGCTTTGTTCACCGTCGGGAAATCAATATGCTGTTCCAGCTCGCTCAGCTGGCTCAAATCAGTACGCCAGGTGCGGCCAATATTCTCGTCCAGCACCTCAGAGAGCGGCTGGTTGGCCAGCGCCAGCCAGCGGCGCGGGGTGACGCCGTTGGTCACGTTGCAGAAGCGCGTCGGGAAGATCTTCGCAAAGTCCGCAAACAGCGACTGCACCATCAGGTTCGAGTGGAGCTCGGACACGCCGTTGACCTTGTGGCTGATGACAACCGCCAGCCAGGCCATGCGCACGCGACGACCGTTCGACTCATCAATGATGGACGCACGGCTCAGCAGGCCAGTATCGTTCGGATACTGCTCCTGCAGCGTCTTGAGGAAGTAGTCGTTAATCTCAAAGATAATCTGCAGATGGCGCGGCAGGATTTTGCCGAGCATGTCCACCGGCCACGTCTCCAGCGCTTCGCTCATCAGCGTGTGGTTGGTGTATGAGAACACCTGACAAGTCACCTCAAAGGCGTCATCCCAGCTGAACTTATGCTCGTCGATCAGCAGGCGCATCAGCTCCGGAATAGAGAGCACCGGGTGAGTGTCATTAAGATGGATCGCGGTTTTCTCCGCCAGGTTGGCGTAGGTTTTGTGCAGCTGATGGTGGCGGCTGAGGATGTCCTGAATGGTCGCCGAAACGAGGAAATACTCCTGACGCAGGCGCAGCTCGCGGCCCGAGTAGGTCGAATCATCCGGGTACAGAACGCGGGATACGTTCTCGGAGTGGTTTTTATCCTCCACCGCCGCGAAGTAATCCCCCTGGTTAAATTTACCGAGGTTAATTTCGCTACTGGCCTGGGCGCTCCACAGGCGCAGCGTGTTGGTGGCGTCGGTGTCGTAGCCGGGGATAATCTGGTCGTAGGCCACGGCCAGGATCTCTTCCGTTTCCACCCAGCGGGATTTTTTCCCTTCCTGCTGAATACGTCCGCCAAAGCGCACCTTGTAGCGCGTGTTGTGGCGCTTGAACTCCCACGGGTTACCGTACTCCAGCCAGTAGTCCGGGGACTCTTTCTGACGCCCGTCGACGATGTTCTGCTTGAACATGCCGTAATCGTAGCGAATACCGTAGCCGCGGCCAGGCAGCGCCAGCGTCGCCAGCGAGTCGAGGAAGCAGGCGGCGAGACGCCCCAGACCGCCGTTACCGAGGCCCGGGTCGTTCTCTTCGTCGATCAGTTCTTCTAAATCTAACCCCATCTCTTCCAGTGCGGTTTTGACGTCGTCATAAATACCGAGCGACAACAGCGCGTTGGACAGCGTGCGGCCAATCAAAAATTCCATCGACAGGTAGTAAACCTGACGCGTCTCCTGAGAGAGCTGGGCGCGGTTTGAGCGCAGCCAGCGTTCCACTAAACGGTCACGCACCGCAAACAGGGTAGCGTTCAGCCACTCGTGCTTGTTGGCAATAACCGGATCTTTCCCGATGGTGAACATCAGCTTGTAGGCGATAGAGTGCTTTAACGCCTCAACGCTGAGCGTGGGTGAAGAGTAGCTAAATGGAGCGTTCATATCAGTAACTTCGCCTCGTTACATCAAGCGTTGATAGAGATCGCGGTATGACTGCGCCGCGACGTGCCAGCTAAAGTCCATGGACATCGCCTGACGTTGTACGTAACGCCACAGCGATGGACGGGACCACAAGACGAAAGCACGCCGAATCGCCCGAAGCAGCGACCAGGCATTACTGTCCTCAAAGACAAACCCGCTGGCGATACCGTCCGCCAGGTTTTCCAGAGAGCTATCGGATACGGTATCCGCCAGTCCGCCCGTGCGGCGTACCAACGGCAGGGTGCCATATTTCAGGCCGTACAGCTGCGTCAGGCCGCAGGGTTCGAAACGGCTTGGCACCAGAATGACGTCCGCGCCGCCCATAATGCGGTGCGAGAATGCCTCGTGGTAGCCAATCTGCACGCCCACCTGACCCGGATGTTCCGCCGCGGCGGCAAGGAAACCTTCCTGCAGCACCGGGTCGCCCGCGCCGAGCAGCGCCAGCTGTCCGCCCTGCTCCAGTAAACCGGGCAGCGCCTCCAGCACCAGATCCAGCCCTTTCTGGCTGGTCAGGCGGCTGACCACCGCGAACAGCGGCACTTTGTCGTTAACCTTCAGGCCCATCGCAATCTGCAGCTGGCGTTTGTTTTCCGCTTTGTCTTCCACGGAATCACGGCCATAGCGCGCCGCCAGCAGGAGATCGGTTTCCGGGCTCCAGATCTGTTCGTCCACGCCGTTCAGAATGCCCGACAGGCGGCCTTCGCGATGGCGCTGTTGCAGCAACCCTTCCATACCGTAGCCAAACGCCGGCTGGGTGATCTCACGCGCGTAGGTTGGGCTCACCGCCGTGATGTGATCGGCGTAGTACAGCCCAGCTTTCAGGAACGAGATCTGCCCGTTAAATTCCAGCCCGTGCATGTTATAGAACGATAATGGCAGATCGATTTCACTCATGTGATGGGCATAGTACATCCCCTGATACGCCAGATTGTGCACGGTAAAGACCGATTTCGCCGGATGGCCGCGCGCGGCGAGATACGCCGGGGCAAGCCCGGCGTGCCAGTCGTGCGCGTGCACCACATCCGGGCGCCAGAACGGATCCAGCCCCGTAGCCATTTCTGCACCGACCCAGCCGAGCAGCGCAAAGCGCAGCACGTTGTCGGTATAAGCGAACAGGTTCGTATCGTGATACGGGCTGCCCGGTCGATCGTATAAGTGCGGCGCGTCGATCAGGTAAATCCCTACGCCATTGTAATGTCCAAACAGCAGAGTGATGCGTCCGGCGAAGGTCTCACGGCGGGTCACCACTTTTGCATCGGGTATACCACGCCGGATATCCGGAAAGGCGGGCAGCAGGACTCGGGTATCCACGCCTCCGGCGATTTGCGCTGCCGGTAATGCACCCAAAACATCTGCCAGACCGCCCGTTTTCAACAACGGGAACATCTCAGAACATACGTGTAAAACCTGCATCATCGCTCCTGTTTGATCTGCAGCTTCCGCAACATTTCCCGTGTGACTAACACGATCCCCTCTTCCGAACGATAGAAACGACGCGCGTCTTCTTCCGCATTCTCCCCAATCACCATCCCTTCAGGGATGACGCAGGCACGGTCGATCACGCAGCGACGCAGACGACACGAGCGCCCTACCCAGACATCCGGCAATAAGACTGCCGAATCGATATTACAGAATGAATTTATCCGCACGCGGGGGAACAGCACCGACTGCACCACCACCGAGCCTGAAATAATGCACCCGCCGGACACCAGCGAGTTCAGCGTCATACCATGGCTGCCGGAGCGGTCCTGCACGAACTTGGCTGGCGGCAGCGACTCCATATGGGTACGAATCGGCCAGTTCTGGTCGTACATATCCAGCTCAGGCGTGACCGACGCCAGGTCGAGGTTCGCTTTCCAGTACGCCTCCAGGGTTCCCACGTCGCGCCAGTAAGGTTCCGCATTCGGGTCGGACTGCACGCAGGACAGCGGGAAAGGATGTGCATACGCCATGCCAGCTTTCGTGATTTTCGGAATGATGTCTTTACCGAAGTCGTGGCTGGAGTTTTCGTCTTTGTCGTCTTCTTCCAGCAGCTCATAAAGATATTCTGCATCAAAGATGTAGATCCCCATGCTGGCAAGCGATTTGGTGTCATCGCCCGGCATGGTTGGCGGGTTCGCCGGTTTTTCAACGAAGTCGATAATTTTGTCGTCGGCATCCACGTGCATGACGCCAAACGCCGTCGCTTCAGCAACGGGCACAGGCAGACACGCCACGGTGCAGCGCGCCCCTTTTTCGACGTGGTCGATGAGCATGTGGGAGTAATCTTGCTTGTAGATATGGTCCCCGGCGAGGATCACGATGTATTCCGCGTTATAGCGACGAATAATGTCGAGGTTCTGGGTCACCGCATCCGCCGTCCCGCGATACCAGTTCTCGCCGTGAACGCGCTGCTGCGCAGGGAGGAGATCGACAAACTCGTTCATCTCTTCGCTGAAGAATGACCAGCCGCGCTGGATATGCTGAACCAGCGTGTGCGACTGATACTGCGTTATGACGCCAATACGGCGAATGCCCGAGTTCAGGCAGTTGGAGAGCGCAAAGTCGATGATGCGGAACTTACCACCAAAGTGAACAGCCGGTTTGGCGCGCTTGATGGTCAAATCTTTCAGACGGGTACCACGCCCACCCGCAAGTATCAGGGCAACCGTTTTTAATGGTAGCTGGCGTGCCAACATTAAGGGATCGTTCTTCTCTAATCTAACCATGACTAACTCCTTTTTTATCATCTTTGGAATACGCACACTCCGTGCGCAGGCCCGTGCCAGACAGCCATTACTACCGGATTATCCACTCCGGCAAAGGGGGGAACAGCTCGCCATTCCCCTTCAGGTAAAACAATCTCTGCGACGTCATCCGTCGCGTTCAGCGTGACCAGCCATTTATCCGACAGCAGGATTTGCAGGCGTGGTACGCCGTGTTGCCACTCTTGCGCGCTTAACGGTTGCGCGTCTTGATTCAGCCAGCGAACGTTGCCGTCACCCTCTTCCCACCAGCGGTCGGCGGTCAGCGCGGGGATCTGCTGGCGAAGATGGATCAGCGCAGCGGTAAAATGAATCAGCCCGCTGTTGGCTTCACCCCAGTCGAGCCAGGTTAACGTGTTGTCCTGGCAATACGCATTGTTGTTACCGTGCTGGCTGTGGCCGTGTTCATCGCCTGCCAGCAGCATCGGCGTGCCCTGCGACAATAAAAGCGTTGTCAGCAGCGCATGTACGCTGGCGCGTCGCCGCTCTATCACATCCAGACTTCCGCCTAACCCTTCTATACCATGA
This sequence comes from Enterobacter sp. DC4, assembly GCF_000568095.1. NCBI lineage: Bacteria > Pseudomonadati > Pseudomonadota > Gammaproteobacteria > Enterobacterales > Enterobacteriaceae > Enterobacter > Enterobacter sp. DC4. Next base: position 87,142 of record NZ_AZUB01000008.1, read on the forward strand.
TTGAAGCTATGGTTATTGTTAGTGCCATCGCGATTCTCTTCGCCGTTTGCCTCATTGTGTTTCTGATTGAAACAAACGCAGTCCCTGAGCGTAAAACCGTCGTGCGCCGTCAACAGATTGACGGTGGCCGACGGGCGTTTGCCGTCGCGCTTAAAGAGATCGCTTGAAGCGGCAAAGCGTCCGGCGAACTCCCCGAGCGACAGATTCCGTTCCAGCCAGAAGCGGCGTACGGCGTCGCGGTAGTGGTCGTTCCACTCGGCAAACAGCGGCGGGAAATTCCCGACCTGATAACCGCCTTCTCCGATGTCCCACGGCTCGGCAATGAGCTTCACCTGCGAGAGCACCGGACAATTTTTTATCGCCTCAAACAGCGGCGCCTGCTGGCTGAACGCCGGCGTGCGCCCCATCACGGGCGCCAGGTCGAAACGAAAACCGTCGACGTGGAACGTTTCTACCCAGTATTTCAGGCATTCATAAGCAAAATGCGTGACCGCCGGATGGCTGAGATTGAGCGTGTTGCCGCAGCCGGTCCAGTTCTCATAATCGCCATCCTGCCTGATCCAATAATAGCTACGGTTATCAATTCCGCGCATGGAGAGCGTCGGACCGTCGAGATCGCTTTCGGCACTGTGGTTCAGCACGACGTCCAGAATGACCTCAATGCCCGCCGTATGAAGCGCCTTCACCGCATCGCGAAACTCGTCCCGCGCCTTTTCCGGATGAGCGGCATAGCGTGGCTCAAGCGCGAACATCGCCAGCGGGTTGTAGCCCCAGTAGTTGCTTAGCCCCAGCCGCTGCAGGCGCGGCTCGCTGGCAAAATGGGCGACGGGTAGCAGTTCCAGAGCGGTGATGCCGAGGTGTTTCAGGTAGGCGATCATGGTGGGATGCCCGAGCGCCTTGTAGGTACCGCGCATCTCTTTGGGGATCGACGGGTGCAGGTAGGTCAGCCCTTTGACGTGGGCTTCATAAATGACGGTATGGCCCCACGGCGTCTGCGGCGGGGCATCGTCTTCCCAGTCATAAAGATCGTTCACCACCACGCTTTTTGGCGCGACGGGCGCGCTGTCGCGGTGGTCGGGATCACCGTAACCCACGTGGAAGAGCGGGTCGTCTTTAAATTCGCCGTCCACGCGGTGCGCGCACGGGTCAATCAACAGCTTCGCCGGATTAAACCAGTGACCCTGCGCCGGATCCCACGGACCGTGTACGCGAAAGCCATAGTGCAAGCCTGGCCGCCCTCCGGCCAGGTAGCCGTGCCAGGTATCCCCCGTGCGCGCGGGTAAATCGTAACGGTGCTCGTTACCTTCCCCGTCAAACACGCACAGTTCTACCCGCTCAGCGTGAGCGGAAAAGAGGGTGAAATTGATCCCCTTCCCGTCAAAACTCGCCCCGAGCGGTTCGGGTTTACCTGCCGTAAGCTGCGTCATTCGCCCTCCCGCATTAGCCAGATGGTGCCAAGCGGCGGCAGCGTCAGGCTCAGGGAGTTGGGTCGTCCGTGGCTTTCGATGGCGTCGCTCTGTACCAGCCCGCCGTTACCGGCGTTACTGCCGTGGTAGTGCATCGAGTCGGTATTCAGAATTTCGCGCCATTTGCCCGGCTGGTTAATGCCGAAGCGGTAGTGTTCCCGCGGCACCGGCGTAAAGTTGCTGGCGACGATGATCTCGTTACCGGTTTTGTCACGACGCACAAAGACAAACACCGAGCGTTCGTGGTCGTCCACCACCAGCCATTCAAAGCCGTACGGATCGAAGTCGAGCTCGTGCAGCGCTTTGTGGTGGCGGTAGGTCAGGTTCAGATCGCGTACCAGGCGCTGCACCCCGTGGTGCCAGTTGTCACCGCCTTCCAGCAGATGCCAGTCGAGGCTGGCGTCGTGGTTCCACTCGCGTCCCTGAGCGAACTCATTGCCCATGAACAGCAGTTTCTTGCCCGGGAAGGCAAACATCCAGCCGTAGTAGGCGCGCAGGTTGGCAAACTTCTGCCAGGCGTCGCCCGGCATGCGGTCGAGAATCGATTTTTTACCGTGTACCACCTCATCGTGGGACAGCGGCAGCATGAAGTTTTCGGTGTAGTTGTAAAGCATCCCGAACGTCAGCTTATCGTGATGATACTTACGGTGAACCGGATCCAGCTTCATGTAGTCGAGCGTGTCGTGCATCCAGCCCAGGTTCCACTTATACCAGAACCCCAGGCCGCCTAATGACGGCGGACGGGAGACGCCCGCAAAGTCGGTCGACTCTTCCGCCATAGTTACGGCACCGTCCACCTGCTCGCCGATAATGCGGTTGGTATTACGCAGGAATTCAATGGCTTCCAGATTTTCGCGGCCGCCAAACTCGTTCGGGATCCACTCCCCCTCTTTGCGGCTGTAGTCGCGGTAGATCATCGACGCCACCGCATCGACGCGCATGGCATCAATACCAAACCGCTCGATCCAGTACAGGGCATTCCCGACCAGGTAGTTTGCGACCTCACGGCGACCATAGTTGTAGATCAGCGTGTTCCAGTCCTGGTGATAACCTTCGCGCGGGTCGCTGTGCTCGTACAGCTTCGTGCCGTCAAACTCTGCCAGCGCGAAATCATCCGCAGGGAAATGACCCGGCACCCAGTCGAGGATGACGTTCAGCCCGGCGGCGTGCGCGGCATCAATGAAATAGCGGAAGTCGTCGCGCGTGCCGAAGCGGCGCGTTGGCGCATACAGCCCGGTGGGCTGATAGCCCCAGCTGCCGTCGAACGGGTGCTCGTTGACCGGCAGCAGCTCAAGGTGGGTAAAGCCCATCCATTTGGCATACGGCACCAGCTGGTCGGCAAGCTCCCGGTAGCTCAGCCAGAAGTTGTTATCGGTGTGGCGACGCCAGGAGCCGAGATGGACTTCATAGACGGAGATCGGCGCATCAAAGCGGTTAGCCTGCTTGCGCTCCTCCGTCTGAACGACCTTCTCCGGCAGGCCGCAAATCAGCGACGCGGTATCCGGGCGCATCTGCGCTTCGAAGGCATACGGGTCGGCTTTAATGCGCAGCTTGCCGTGAGCGTCAATCATCTCGAATTTATAAAGCTGCCCGTGGTGCGCCCCGGGGATAAACAGCTCCCAGATGCCGGTTTCCCGACGCAGGCGCATCGGGTGGCGGCGGCCGTCCCAGTAGTTGAACTGTCCGACAACGGAGACGCGCTGGGCATTGGGCGCCCACACGGAGAAGCGCGTGCCGGTAATGCCGTCCATGGTATCGGCATGGGCACCCAGCGTTTCATAAGGACGAAGATGCGTCCCTTCGGAGAGCAGCCAGGCGTCCATCTCTTTAAGCAGAGGGCCAAAGCTGTAGGGATCGTCAATCAGGTTTTGCTGACCGTGCCAGAGAACGGCGAGCTGATAGCGAAAAGGATTTTTACGACGGGGCATTACGCCCGAGAAGAAGCCACGGGAATCGAGGCATTCAAGATTACCCACCTTGCGGCCGGTTTTGGGTTCAATCACCCAGACTTCTGTGGCATCCGGTAACAGTGCCCTAACTTCCAGACCGGCCTCAGTACGGTGCATCCCAAGCACAGAAAAGGGGTCAGCGAAATGACCCGCAATAAGCGCATTAATCACGTCTCTATCCACACGATCGGACATGGTATTCATCCTGTTTTTTATGTCGTCCTTTTTAAGCGCTCCGGGACGACTTTTAATGTGACCTGAACGGGACAGCACAAAAATGTGCATCCAATCTGCTCCGTTCGAACCTCAGGTAAGAAATGACTCTTCCTTAAAGCATAGCCAACGCTCTAGATGACTCCTGATAAAAAATAAGACATACGCGTGTTACTCCATGTAGTACGCAAAAAAAAGGGGTGAAAATCACCCCCGGTATTTAACAAATTATTACGCCAGCTGGCGCAGCATGCGGCGCAGCGGCTCGGCAGCGCCCCACAGGAGCTGGTCGCCAACGGTGAACGCGGAGAGATACTCCGGCCCCATGTTCAGCTTGCGCAGACGGCCAACCGGCGTGGTCAGCGTGCCGGTAACGGCAGCCGGGGTCAGCTCGCGCATGGTGATATCGCGATCGTTTGGCACCACTTTCGCCCACGGGTTGTGCGCTGCCAGCAGCTCTTCCACGGTCGGAATAGACACATCTTTTTTCAGTTTAATGGTGAAGGCCTGGCTGTGGCAGCGCAGCGCGCCGATACGCACGCAGAGGCCATCAACCGGAATGGTGTTCGCGGTATTGAGAATTTTGTTGGTCTCAGCCTGGCCTTTCCACTCTTCGCGGGTCTGGCCGTTATCCAGCTGCTTGTCGATCCACGGGATCAGGCCACCGGCCAGCGGTACGCCAAAGTTATCCACCGGCAGCTCGCCGCTGCGGGTCAGTTGAGTGACCTTACGCTCGATATCCAGAATAGCGGATGCCGGGTTTGCCAGCTCGGTCGCAACGCTCTGGTGCAGCTGGCCCATCTGGGTCAGCAGCTCGCGCATGTGACGCGCGCCGCCGCCGGACGCCGCCTGGTAGGTCGCCACGGAGACCCACTCCACCAGATCCTGCGCGAACAGGCCGCCGAGGGACATCAGCATCAGGCTGACGGTGCAGTTACCGCCGACAAAGGTTTTCACGCCGTTGTTCAGGCCATCGGTGATCACGCCCTGGTTAACCGGGTCGAGAATGATGATGGCATCGTCTTTCATGCGCAGCGACGAGGCCGCGTCAATCCAGTAGCCCTGCCAGCCGCTTTCACGCAGCTTTGGATAGATTTCGTTGGTATAATCGCCGCCCTGGCAGGTCACAATAATGTCGAGCGCCTTCAGCGCTTCCAGATCGTAAGCATCCTGCAACGTGCCTGTGGTACCACCAAAGGACGGAGCAGCCTGGCCGAGCTGGGAAGTGGAGAAGAAGACCGGGCGGATAGCGTCGAAATCGCGCTCTTCAACCATGCGTTGCATGAGTACAGAGCCGACCATACCGCGCCAGCCGATAAAACCAACGTTTTTCATAGCATTTTTTTCCTGCTGAGGGTGTGTGCTGTTTGTGCAAGCCAGTATTGAACTGGGATATGCTTCACATTACAAAATGCTGCCAAAGTCGCAAGCGAAATTAATCGATGATTGCCCGGCAATCAGAAATACAGCTAATTATCATAATAACCATAGAGAATTTCAGGGATAATTTACATGAGTGAAATCATTTCCGCAGCGGTTTTATTGATTCTGATAATGGATCCACTGGGTAACCTGCCGATCTTCATGTCGGTGCTGAAGCACACCGAGCCGAAGCGCCGCCGGGCGATCATGATCCGCGAGCTGCTCATCGCCCTGCTGGTGATGTTTATCTTTCTGTTTGCCGGGGAAAAAATCCTCGCATTCCTGAACCTGCGCGCCGAAACCGTGTCAATTTCCGGCGGGATTATTCTGTTCCTGATTGCCATTAAGATGATTTTCCCGAGCGCGGAAGGCAGCAGCAGCGGCCTGCCTGCGGGTGAAGAGCCGTTTATTGTGCCGCTGGCGATCCCCCTCGTCGCGGGCCCGACCATTCTGGCCACGCTGATGCTGCTGTCGCATCAGTATCCGAACCAGATGAGTCATCTGGTGATTGCCCTGCTGATCGCCTGGGGCGGGACGTTTATTATCCTGCTGCAGTCGTCCCTGTTCCTGCGCCTGCTGGGTGAGAAAGGGGTGAACGCGCTGGAGCGCCTGATGGGGCTGATTCTGGTCATGATGGCGACGCAGATGTTCCTGGACGGGATCCGGGCGTGGATGAAAGGATGACTTTCTCCCTCTCCCCGTGGGAGAGGGTCGGGGTGAGGGCATCAGGCCGCAGAGGACGTATTTTTGCCGGGTGGCGGCTTTGCCTTACCCGGCCTACAACACCACCAGCCCATCTACCCCTTACGAATTAAATACCGGTACGGCAGCGCCTCAGTCTGCTGTGCCACCAGCTCATGTTCCATAAAGGTACAAAAACCGGGAATATCACGGGTCGTGGCCGGGTCATCGGCAATAATCAACAGCGTTTCACCGGTCTGCATATTGCGCACGGTCTTACGTACCATCATTACCGGTTCCGGGCAGCGGAGGCCCTGGGCATCAAGGGTGTGGTCTGGGCTGGAAAACAGGTCGGTCATGATCTTCTCGGTCAGATAAAAACGGCTGTAGTTTACGCCCGGTTGCGATCAATGCAAACCAGGTTAACGATTGCGTAAAAACTAACCATTGCAATGTCCTGCCAAAGCAGTATCATGCTGCGGTTTTTATTGGGTTCCCTCACCCCAACGTATAAAAAGGTCACAATATGACGTCGTTTTCCGAATCTCAGCGCGTAAAAGCGTTGTTCTGGCTTTCGCTTTTCCATTTGCTGGTGATCACCTCCAGCAACTATCTGGTGCAGCTCCCGATCTCCATCTTTGGTTTTCATACCACCTGGGGCGCGTTCAGTTTTCCGTTTATTTTCCTCGCGACCGATTTGACCGTGCGTATCTTTGGCGCACCGCTGGCTCGCCGCATTATTTTTTCGGTCATGCTCCCGGCGCTGTTCATCTCGTACGTGATTTCGTCTCTGTTTTATATGGGAAGCTGGCAGGGCTTTGAGGCGTTAACCCACTTCAACCTGTTTGTCGCCCGTATCGCCGCCGCCAGCTTTATGGCCTACGCGCTGGGGCAGATCCTCGACGTGCACGTGTTTAACCGCCTGCGGCAAAATCACCGCTGGTGGATGGCGCCAACCGCCTCCACGCTGTTCGGTAACGTGAGCGATACGCTGGCCTTCTTCTTCATCGCCTTCTGGCGCAGCCCGGATGCGTTCATGGCCGAACACTGGATGGAAATCGCGCTGGTGGACTACTGCTTCAAGGTCCTCATCAGCATTGTCTTCTTCCTGCCCATGTACGGCGTACTGCTCAATATGCTGCTGAAAAGACTGGCAGATAAATCTGAAATCACCGCATTGCAGGCAGGTTAAAGGTTCGCTTTATCAGTTGTGATAAGATGAGCGAATGAGCCGTTATGGCCGTTTATCGAAAGGAAGAAGTCAATGCGCAATCTGGTTAAATATGTCGGGATTGGCCTGCTGGTTGTGGGTCTTGCAGCCTGTGATAACAGCGACACGAAAACGCCTGCTCAGGGCGCATCCGCAGAGAGCAACGCGACCGGCCAGCCGGTTAATCTGATGGATGGCAAACTCAGTTTCTCTCTGCCAGCCGATATGACTGACCAGAGCGGCAAGCTGGGCACCCAGGCGAACAACATGCACGTTTACTCCGACGCAACCGGGCAGAAAGCGGTCATTGTGATTGTGGGCGACGACACCAGCGAAGATCTGGCCGTTCTGTCCAAACGTCTGGAAGATCAGCAGCGCGGCCGCGACCCTCAGCTGCAGGTCGTGACCAATAAATCCATCGAGCTGAAAGGCCATAAGCTGCAGCAGTTGGACAGCATCATCTCTGCGAAAGGCCAGACCGCGTACTCCTCTGTCGTGCTGGGCAAGGTCGATAACAAACTGCTGACCCTGCAGATCACCCTGCCAGCGGAAGATCAGCAGAAAGCGCAGACGGCTGCTGAGAACATCATTAACACCATCGTGATCCAGTAACGTTTCACGGCGATGACGTGGCCTCCGGTACCTGCACCGGGGGCCATTTTTTTAGCCGCCACGTCAGCAGCAGCGCAATCACAACCAGACCCGCTGCGGCAAGATAGATCACCGGCACGCCTGCCCAGGCCATCACCAGCCCCGCCAGCGGGCCGGTAATGCCTAAAGACATATCCATAAACACCGTATAGGTCGCCAGCGCCGCCCCCTGATTCTGCTGCGGCACGGCTTTTACCGCCACCACACCCAGCGCCGGGAAGACCAGAGAAAAGCCTGCCCCCGCGAGGAATACGCCCACTTTCGCGACCCAGGGCACCATCGCTATTCCGGTCAGCAGCAGCCCGACAATCTCTATCGCAAAGCAGATCATCGCCACATTCAGCCCGCCCAGACGGTTGATGCCGTTAGGGAAAAGCAGGCGCGCGCCAACAAACGCACAGCTGAACAGGGTTAACGCAAAGGCCGCACCATCCCAGCCTTTGGCGTCATAGAACAGAGTAATGAAGGTGGCTATCACGCCGAAGCCGGTTGTCGCCAGCGCCAGGGCCATGCCGTACGGCCAGACGCGCCCCAGCACCGCCCGAAACGGCAGCGGCTTGCCTTTGCTGGCCTTCACCTTCGGGCGCGGCAGCGCAAAGAGGATCGCCAGCAGCGCGACCGCCATGATGGTGATGGCCAGCCCATGCAGCCCGCCCAGCGCATAGCAGGCCACGCCGAGCGGCGCACCGAGCGCCATCGCACCGTAGGTGACAATCCCGTTCCAGGAGATCACCCGGCCAATGTGCGGCGCACCTACCACCCCCACGCCCCACAGCGTCGAGCCGGTTCCCGCCAGGCTTTGCCCAATGCCCAGAATGACGCGACCCAGGCAGAGCAGCGCCAGGCTGACCAGCGGCCAGTGGCTGGTTGCGTCAGCCAGCAGATAGCTCAGGCCACTGAGGAAACAGCCGCACAATCCCACCACCACGATGCTTTTTGGACCGAACGTGTCCGCGTAGCGCCCGGCATGCGGGCGGCTGAGGAGGGTGGCGAAATACTGCAGGCTAATCACCAGCCCCGCCCAGAAGGCGCTGAAGCCCATCACGTCATGGACATAGCCCGGCAGGACCGCCAGCGGCAGGCCAATGGTCAGATAGCTGGCAAAGTTGAAAATCACAACGGAAACGATGCGCAGATTGAGGCGCAGTCCGCTCAGTGCCGGTTCAGCGGCAGGTTCGGGCATGGGGTTCTACCTGGATTTTTTACAACAGTGTTTCACTATTACCACGCCCCAATAAGAAAATCAGCACCGACTTTCAGATTAACGGTGCCAGACGAAGCGAAGCCCGGGCACTACACTTACCGGGTCATCATATTAAGGAACACGCATGATCGCTAACCCGTCCGACAAAGCAGGGCTCCACATCTTATTAAAACTCGCCTGTCTGGTGGTTATCCTTGCGGGTATCCACGCTGCCGCTGACATTATTGTCCAGCTCCTGCTGGCGCTCTTTTTTGCCATTGTGCTTAATCCGCTGGTCACCTGGTTTTTACGCCGGGGCGTCAGCCGTCCGGTAGCCATCACCATCGTCGTCATCGTGATGCTGATTGCCCTGACGGCGCTCTTTGGCGTGCTGGCAGCCTCGCTGAGCGAATTCTCCACCATGCTGCCGCAGTACAACAAAGAGCTGACGCGTAAGATTGTGGCGCTGCAGGAGATGGTGCCCTTCCTTAATCTGCATATCTCACCCGAACGGATGCTGCGCCGGATGGATTCAGAGAAAGTTATGACCTACGCCACCACCTTGATGACAGGGCTTTCCGGCGCGATGGCCAGCATTCTGCTGCTGGTCATGACGGTGGTGTTTATGCTGTTCGAAGTCCGCCACGTCCCCTATAAGCTGCGCTTTGCATTAAATAATCCACAAATTCATATTGCTGGATTACACCGGGCACTGAAGGGCGTTTCCAAATATCTGGCGCTGAAAACGCTGCTGAGCGTCTGGACGGGGATCATTGTCTGGCTGGGGCTGATGCTGATGGACGTGCAGTTCGCGCTGATGTGGGGCGTGCTGGCGTTTCTGCTCAACTACGTGCCCAATATTGGCGCGGTGCTTTCCGCCGTGCCGCCGATGATTCAGGCGTTCCTGTTTAACGGTTTTTACGAATGCATGCTGGTCGGCGCGCTGTTCCTCGTCGTGCATATGGTGCTGGGCAATATTCTTGAGCCGCGCATGATGGGACACCGGCTGGGCATGTCGACGCTGGTGGTGTTTTTATCATTACTGATTTGGGGATGGCTGCTGGGCCCGGTCGGGATGCTGCTGTCGGTCCCCCTGACCAGCGTGTGTAAAATCTGGATGGAAACCACCAAAGGCGGCAGCAAGCTGGCGATCCTGCTCGGGCCGGGGAGGCCGAAAAGCCGGCTACCCGGGTAACCGGCCTACCTGTACAGGTAGGTTTAAAGCGTCAGTAATACACCGTAAATTACCGCGTCCCTAATCCGTCGCGGTATTTTTATTTGCGTTAAGGCGATATTCACTCTGTCTTTATTTACTCCACGCGCATTATGTTGAAACGCAATCCATGATTTAACGCAAATTATAAAAAATGAAATTCTTATTTATTTTCCATGTTATTATGCCCGCCTTCGCGTCAACGCAATGCAAACATTAATATTGATTAAAAATACATCTGGCGGCTAAAAAAAGCCGGATGCGTATTATTTGTAAAAACCACTACCTTTAATTGTTATTATTGATATGGAGTTGTTGATGAAAAAGATCGTTAAATGGTGTACTGCTGCCGTATTCGTGGGCGCACTGGCAGGCTGTGCGCGTACCGCCCCAATCGCTCAGGTTCACTCTATTGTCAGCGCGGGTCATACTGCCGATCAGGTAAAAACGGCAATTTTGAAAGCAGGCCAAAAGCGTGACTGGATCATGACGGAAGCGGGTCCTGGGGTGATTAAGGGACGTCTGCAGTCACGCGATCACTCGGTCCAGGTGAGTATTCCGTACACGGCAACAAGCTATTCAATCAACTATGAAAACAGCCTTAACCTGAAAGCGGCAGACGGTAAAATTCACAAGAATTATAACCGCTGGGTGAATAACCTCGACCACGATATTCAGCTGAACCTCTCCGCTGGCGCCGCGCTGTAATATTTTTCTAAAGTCGGGCCGCGTATGGCCCGATAACCTCTCTTTATTGCCCTAAAAGGTTACGCAGTAATGTACGAAAAGGACACACTCAGCGCACTGGATGCCATTACCGAAGCGCAACGCATCGCCTTTGCCCCGATGTTATTCCAGACTGCGCTTTGTCTGCGTAACTCTGGCGTTCTCGCCTGGCTCGATAAACAAGGCAAAGAGGGAGCTACCCTCGAGGAAATAACCGAAAACAGCACCCTGAGTAGCTATGGTGTTAGCGTCCTGCTGGATATGGGATTAAGCGGACGCATCGTTACCCAACAGGATGGACGTTATTTTCTGGCGAAAGTGGGACATTTTTTACTGCACGACGCAATGACCCGCGTAAATATGGATTTCACTCAGGACGTTTGTTATCAGGGGCTATTTCACCTGGCGGACGCCCTGCAGGAAGAAAAGCCGGCCGGATTAGCCGTGTTTGGCGACTGGCCAACCATCTACCCGGCATTATCCCAATTACCGGCTCCGGCGAAAGAGAGCTGGTTCGCCTTTGATCATTACTATTCTGACGCCGCTTTTGACGCAGCGTTACCATATATATTCGCAAGCTCGCCGACAAAATTGTACGATGTGGGCGGAAATACGGGTAAATGGTCGTTACGCTGCTGCCGCTATGACGAAAATGTTGCCGTGACGATCCTCGATCTGCCACAGCAGATAGCGCTGGCGCAGGAAAACATCGCAAAAGCAGGTTTTTCTCATCGTATTGGATTCCATGCTGTCGATATGCTTAGCCCAGCAGCATTGCCGGGTGACGCCGACGTCTGGTGGATGAGCCAGTTCCTGGATTGTTTCTCTCCGGATCAGATTGTCGCCATGCTGACGCGCGTCGCACAGGTCATGAAGCCAGGCGCACGTTTGTGCATCATGGAGCTTTTCTGGGATGCCCAGAAGTTTGAAGCGGCCTCCTTCAGCCTGAATGCCACCTCGCTCTATTTCACCTGTATGGCGAATGGTAATAGCCGGTTTTACAGCGTAGAGAAGTTTTATCGCTACCTGGAGAGCGCAGGTTTCAGCGTTGAACAGCGGCTGGACAACCTTGGGGTCGGTCATACCCTGCTGATATGCACCAAACGTGAACAACAGAGCAGCGTAGCTGCCCGGGTGGCCCAGCCTGCCCTTTGAATACGGTTTTTTTTCGCGGACGCGCGTAGATGAAATTTTCACTGAACATTATCGACTGGCAGGCGAGAGCGCCAGGACTCAGCGATGCCACAGAGTGGCAGGCATGGTCGCGCCTGCAGCTGGCCGTTGACCCAGCGGCCCCGCTTCCCCGGCTGACCGCTTTACCCATGATGACCGCGCGCCGCCTCAATTCAGGCAGTAAGCTGGCGGTGGACATTGGTCTTGCCATGCTGCAAAAGCACGCCATTGATGCCGTCGTCTATTCCAGCCGTCACGGCGAGCTGGAGCGCAACTACCGTATTCTGCATGCTCTGGCGACCGGGCAGTCCGTTTCCCCCACCGATTTCGCTATGTCCGTGCACAATTCCGCGGTGGGCAATCTCACGATTACCGCACGCCAGGCCATCGTCTCGTCATCCATCTCAGCCGGACTGGACACCTTCCAGCAGGCCTTATGTGAAGTGCTGAGCCTGCTGCATGCGGGATATTCCCGCGTCCTGCTGGTCGATTTTGACGGCGCGCTGCCGGAATTTTACCATCCGGCGTTACCGCCGCAGATGCCCACCTGGCCGTACGCGCTGGCGCTGGTGATTGAATCCGGCAACGGATTACAGTGTGAAACCCGCAGCGGCAGCACGGGTGAAGAACCCGCCCTGCCGCAAAGCCTGTTGTTCCTGCAACGCTATCTCAGCGAGGCACGGCAGTTTGTAGTGCCCGGGGAACGTTTGCTGTGGCAATGGACGCGCGCATGAACCGCCTGGCTGCCCGTATCAACTGGTTATGGCGTCTGGTGATGACCGGCTTCTGCTTCGCGCTGTTTGGCGTGGGCGGGCTGCTGCTGTCGCTGGTCTGGTTCAACCTGCTGCTGATCGTCCAGCGCGACCGCGCCAGCCGTCGTCGCCTGGCACGTCGCAGCATTGCGGCCAGCTTCCGCTTCTTCCTGACCGTTGCTCGCAGCCTCGGAGTACTTGACTATCGCATTCACAATCTTGACGCGCTGCGCAGCGATCGGGGTTGTCTGGTGGTGGCTAACCACCCCACGTTAATTGACTACGTGATTCTGGCGTCGGTGATGCCGGAAACCGACTGTCTGGTGAAGAGCGCGCTGCTGCGCAACCCGTTTGTCAGCGGTGTTATCCGCGCGGCGGATTACCTGATTAACAGCGAAGCCGAGCCCCTGCTCGCGGCCAGCCAGCAGCGTCTGGCTCAGGGCGACACGCTTTTAATCTTCCCGGAAGGCACGCGTACCCGGTTTGGCGAGGCTATCTCCCTCCAGCGCGGCGCGGCAAATATCGCCGTGCGCTGTAACAGCGATCTGCGGGTGGTGCTGATCCACTGTAGCGAACATCTGCTGGATAAAAAAAGTCACTGGTATGATGTACCGCCAGAAAAACCTGTTTTCACCGTGGATGTCCGCGACCGCGTGAACATCGACGAATTTTACGATGCAACTGAACAAGAACCGGCGCTGGCGGCAAGGCAGTTAAACCGGCATCTACAGCATCGATTAACATCAGGCCTTCAATCTTTGTCAGGAATTAATGATGCAAGCGCTTTATCTTGAAATTAAGAATCTCATTATCACCACGCTGAATCTGGACGAGCTTACCGCAGAGGATATTGATACCGATGCCGCGCTGTTTGGCGATGGGCTGGGTCTCGACTCTATCGACGCGCTGGAACTGGGGCTGGCCGTGAAAAACCAGTATGGCGTGGTGCTTTCCGCCGAAAGCGAAGAGATGCGCCAGCACTTCTTTTCCGTCGCCACGCTGGCGTCCTTTATCAACGCTCAACGCGCCTGAGATGTGATCACGATGACCGAACAAGAAAGCATTTATCAGGAAGTCTGTGGCCTTTTGACCAAGCTCTTTGAAATCGACCCGCAGGATATTACGCCCGAAGCCCGTCTTTACGAAGACCTGGAGCTGGACAGCATTGATGCGGTGGACATGATTGTTCATCTGCAGAAAAAAACGGGCAAGAAAATCAAGCCGGAAACCTTCAAATCGGTTCGTACCGTTCAGGATGTGGTAGACGCCGTCGAACAGCTTCTGCGCGAAGAGTAAGACATTGTGCGTGGTGGACGGACGTTCCCGGTCATCCCACTGCTGACGGGGCTGATGCTGCTGGCGTGGCCTTTCCTGATTGGATTTGGGCTGACGCACAACAGTCTGCAATGGCTGTTACCGGTGATGGCGCTGGTATTGCTGCTGCGGCTGCGTCAGGCGCAGCGAAACACCGGCCCGATGCGGTACGTGGTGCAGTGTGTTGCGCTGGCGGGCATCGTGCTCTGCGCGGCCAGCTATCTGCTGAAAACCCATCAGTGGCTGCTGCTCTACCCGGTGGTCGTCAACCTGGTGATGCTGGCCGTGTTCGGGGGTTCGCTGTGGACCGCGATGCCGCTTGTCGAGCGACTGGCGCGCTTGCGCGAGCCAGATTTGCCCCCGGAGGGCGTGCGCTATACCCGCAGGGTGACTCTCGTCTGGTGCGGCTTTTTCATCGGTAACGGCGCGATGGCGCTGTTCACCGTCCTCCACGGCGACATGCATCTGTGGACGCTGTGGAACGGTATGGTGGCTTACATCCTGATGGGGACGCTAATGGCGACAGAGTGGCTGGTGCGCCAGCGGGTGATAAAAAAAGAGATGCACAATGACTAACCCCCTTCCACTGGGCCAGTGGTTAAACGCGCCGCGCCCTGACGATACGCCCGTTGCCTGGCTTGACGATCGTACCTGGACGCTGGGACAGCTGCGCCACGACGTGACCTTACTGGTCGACACCCTGCGTCAGCAGGAAGGCGAGCGCTGGGCGCTGTGCTTTGAAAATAGCTACCTGTTTATTGTTGCGCTGCTGGCCTCGCTGCATGCCGGTAAAACACCGGTCATTCCCGGCCATAGCCGCGTCTCGCAGCTTGAAGAACAGCAGGCGTTGTTTAGCGGCGTTCTGAGCGATCGGACTCTCGCTTTCCATGGGAAGCTGATTGTGGTGGCTTCCAGCCATCAGACAGTTAGCCACTGGGCGCCCCTGCCGGAGATTGACGAAAGCCGCTTCGTTGAACTGTTCACCTCGGGCTCCACGGGTACTCCGCGCCGGGTGATTAAGCACATCGTCAGTCTGGATCGCGAAGCCCGTCTGCTGGCTGACCGCTTCGGCGATCGTCTGGCCGGCTGTAGCATTGTCGCCTCGGTCGTACCGCAACATCTGTACGGCCTGACTTTCCGCATCGTATTGCCGATGGCGCTGGGCCTGCCGCTGCATGCCGCGATGCTCTACTACGCAGAGCAGCTGGCCGCCCTTCCTCATGACAGGCATTACCTGTTCATCAGCAGCCCGGCGTTCCTGAAGCGCCTGGATACCGAGCTGGCCGCGCCGCCCGTCAGGATGCTGATTTCCGCAGGCGGAATGCTGCCCTGGTGTGACGTCGCCACCACCGCTGGCTGGCTTAACATCTGCCCGGATGAAATTTATGGCAGTACCGAAACCGGGATCCTTGCCTGGCGCCATCGCCAGCAGGATAACGTCCCGTGGCTGGCGTTCCCCGGCGTGATCTTCCATCAGGAAGATGAAGCCTGTCGCGTCACGTCGCCACTGATCCATGAGGCTGAAGGACTCCAGCTGGACGATATCCTCCACTTCGACAGCGAGGGGCTTTTCAGCATCGCCGGTCGTCGCGGGCGGGTGGTCAAAATTGAAGAAAAGCGCATCTCGCTTAACGAGATCGAACGTCGCCTGCTGGAGCTCGACGGCATTTGCGAAGCGGCTGTACTGCCGGTCACGCGCGGAGGCCGTCAGGGGATTGGTGCACTGCTGGTCCTGGACGAAGCGGTTCGTCAGCGCGGGTATATGCAGGATAAAAAAGCGCAGGAGTTCGCCTGGCGTCGCGCCCTGCTGCCCTGGCTTGAGCCGGTCGCCGTTCCACGCTACTGGCGCATTGTCGATGAAATGCCGGTAAACAGTATGAACAAGCGTGTCTATGCGCAGTTAGAGGAGTTGTTTCATGAAAATTCATGAAATTGAGCGCCACCAGACACAGCCGGAGAAGCTGGAAATCACTTTGCATCTCGACGCGGCGCTGTTCTGGTTTCAGGGCCATTTTGCCGTACAACCGCTACTGCCCGGCGTTGCACAGCTTGACTGGGTGATGCACTACGCTACGACATTACTGGCACCGGGCTACCGCTTTCACAGCATTCAAAACGTGAAGTTCCAGGCGCCTCTGCTGCCGGAAACCACGGTCACGCTGGTGCTTGAGTGGCATGCCGAACGTCAGATGCTGACCTTCAGCTACCAGCGTCACGCCGGGGATGAGCGCCATACCGCCAGCAGCGGAAAGATTCGTCTATGTCAGTAATCTTTCGCCCCTGCGTGCTGATCCCGTGCTACAACCACGGCGCCATGATCGCCAGCGTGCTGTCGCGTCTCGCACCGTTCGGCCTGCCGTGCCTGGTGGTGGATGACGGCAGCGAAGCTGTCACCCGTCAGGAGCTCGAACGCCTGGAGGCGGCGGAGCCACAGATGACGCTGGTCCGTCTGGCGCAAAACGCCGGGAAAGGTGCCGCGGTCATCAGGGGGCTGGAGGAGTGCGCGCGCGCGGGCTATACCCACGCCGTGCAGGTGGACGCGGACGGCCAGCACGCCATCGAAGATATCCCCAAACTGCTGGCGCTGGCAGAACGCCACCCGAACGCGCTGATTTCCGGCCAGCCCATTTACGATGATTCCATTCCACGCTCGCGACTCTACGGTCGCTGGGTAACCCACGTCTGGGTGTGGATTGAGACCTTATCCCTGCAGCTTAAAGACAGCATGTGCGGCTTTCGGGTCTACCCGGTCTCCCCCACGCTGCGGCTGGCAGCGCGTGAACCGCTCGGTAAACGCATGGACTTTGACACCGAAGTGATGGTCCGTCTCTACTGGCAGGGCAACACCAGCGTCTTTCTGCCCACCCGCGTCACCTATCCGAAGGACGGGTTGTCCCACTTCGATGCGTTAAAAGATAACGTGCGGATCTCCCTGATGCATACCCGACTCTTCTTCGGCATGCTGCCCCGCATGCCCGGCCTGCTTTTCCGTCGACGCCGCCAGCACTGGGCGCAGCAGGACGAGGTCAAGGGTCTGTGGGGGATGCGCCTGATGCTGCGCGTCTGGCAACTGCTGGGGCGACGGGCCTTTGCCGTGCTGCTGTGGCCGGTGATCGGCGTGTACTGGCTTATCGCGCGTCCGGCGCGGCAGGCCTCGCGGCAGTGGATTGCGAGAGTGAAGCAAGAACTGCGTCAGCGGAGCATGCCTGTTCCCTCACGGCTTAACAGCTTTTTCCATTTTATGCGTTTTGGCAACGCGATGCTGGATAAAGTCGCCAGCTGGCGCGGTGAGCTGAAGTTTGAGCGCGACGTGGTCTTTGCCCCCGGCGCGAGCGAAGCGCTAGATATCGCGGCGCCGCAGGGCAAGCTCCTGCTCGCCTCGCACCTTGGCGACGTAGAAGCCTGCCGGGCGCTGGCTCAGCTGGAAGAGAGCAAAATCATCAACGCCCTGGTTTTCAGCGAGAACGCCCAGCGCTTTAAGCAAATCATGAGCGAAATGGCGCCCCAGGCCAGCGTAAATTTGATGTCGGTTACCGACATCGGCCCGGACACCGCGATTGTCATCAAAGAGAAGCTTGAGCGCGGAGAGTGGGTCGCGATTGTGGGCGATCGCATCGCGGTGAATCCACAGCGTGGCGGCGACTGGCGCGTGATCTGGAGTCCGTTCATGGGCCAGCCTGCGCCGTTCCCACAGGGGCCGTTTATTCTGGCCTCCATCCTGCGCTGCCCGGTGGTGCTGATTTTCGCTCTGCGCCAGCAGGGGAAGCTCACCCTGCACTGCGAACCGTTTGCCGACCCGCTGCGCCTGCCGCGCGGTGAACGCCAGCAGGCGCTGCAGGATATCGTCGATCGCTACGCGCAGCGGCTGGAGCATTACGCCCTCATGTCGCCGCTCGACTGGTTTAATTTTTTCGATTTCTGGCATCTGCCAGAGTCCAGAGAGAAGGAGTAAAGGGTGCTGACCGATCCCCGCTTTACGACTGAAGTCGAGATCACCGTTCCGTTCCACGACGTCGATATGATGGGCGTGGTCTGGCACGGTAACTATTTCCGCTACTTTGAGATCGCCCGCGAGGCGCTGCTCAATCAGTTTAACTATGGCTATCGCCAGATGAAGGCCTCCGGCTACGTCTGGCCCGTCGTCGATACCCGGGTGAAATACCGCGATGCGGTGACCTTTGAGCAGCGTATTCGCGTCCGCGCGCACATTGAAGAGTATGAAAACCGCCTGCGCATTGCCTATCAAATTTTCGATGCGCAGACCGGCAAACGCACCACCACCGGTTACACCATCCAGGTGGCAGTAGAAGAAGCCACCCGCGAAATGTGCTTTGTGAGCCCGGCAATACTGTTTGAACGAATGGGAGTGACGCTATGAAATGGTTGCCTTTGCTGGCGCTGATCGTCAGCCCGCTGGTCAGCGCCGTGACGCTGGATGAACTGCAGCAGCGCTTCACCGAGCAGCCTGTCGTGCGCGCGCACTTCGAACAGGTTCGCACGATAAAAGATATGCCGCAGCCGCTGCGCTCGCAGGGCGAGATGCTGATCGCCCGCGACAGTGGCCTGCTGTGGGATCAAAAAGCGCCGTTTCCGATGACGCTCCTGCTGGACGACAAGCGGATGGTTCAGGCGATCAACGGCCAGCCGCCGCAGACCATCACTGCCGACAATAATCCGCAGATGTTCCAGTTCAACCACCTTCTGCGGGCCCTGTTCCAGGCCGACCGCAAGGTGCTTGAAGAGAACTTCCGCATCGATTTTAAAGACCAGGGAGAAGGCCGCTGGTCGCTGGTGCTCACGCCAAAAACGACGCCGCTGGACAAGATTTTCGCCACCCTCGATCTGGGCGGCGCGACCTATCTGGAGACGATTCGCCTCAACGACAAACAGGGTGACCGTACCGATATCGCCCTTTCACGCCACCAACTGACGCCCGCCAGCCTGACCGATGACGAACGCCAACGCTTTGCCGCACCGTAAATCCCTGCGCCCGGCGCTGCTGTGGGCCACGCTATGCCTGATCCTGCTGGGCGTGCTGCTGTCGCGGCTGCCCGGCGCGCGGCTGAACAGCAGCGTGCTGGCCATGCTGCCGAAACAGACGCTGGGGGCGATCCCGCCGGCGCTTAACGACGGATTTATGCAGCGTCTCGACCGCCAGCTGGTCTGGCTGGTTAGCCCCGGCAAAGAGCCGGATTCGCGCGTGGCGCAGCAGTGGCTGGCGATGCTGCAAAGCAGTGACGCGCTCAGCGAGGTCAAAGGCCCGATGGACGCCGCCGGGCAAAAAGCCTGGGGAGAGTTCTTCTGGCAGCACCGCAACGGCCTTATCGATCCCGCCACCCGCGCCCGCCTGCAAAACGGCGGAAACGCGCAGGCGCAGTGGATTTTATCTCAGCTCTATTCAGCCTTTTCCGGCGTCAGCGGTAAAGAGCTGCAAAACGATCCCCTGATGCTGATGCGCGGCTCGCAGCTCGCTCTGGCGCAAAACGGCCAGAAGCTGCGGCTGATGGACGGCTGGCTGGTCACAAAAGATGAGGCGGGAAACTACTGGTATCTGCTTCACGGTGAACTGGCGGGCTCGTCATTTGATATGCAGCAGACCCACCGGCTCGTGACGACGCTTAACGCGCTGCAGGAGACGCTCAAAGCCCGTTACCCGCAGGCACAGCTGCTTTCCCGCGGAACCGTGTTTTACAGCGATTACGCCAGCCAGCAGGCCAAACGCGACGTCTCAACGCTGGGCATCGCCACCCTGCTTGGCGTGTTCCTGCTCATCGTGGCGGTGTTCCGCTCTCTGCGTCCGCTGCTGCTGAGCGTGCTCTCGATTGCCATCGGCGCGCTGGCGGGCACGGTGGTAACGCTGCTGCTCTTTGGCGAGCTGCACCTGATGACGCTGGTGATGAGCATGAGCATCATCGGTATTTCAGCCGACTACACGCTCTACTACCTGACCGAACGGATGGTGCACGGCGCGGAGCATTCCCCCTGGCAAAGCCTGGGGAAAGTGCGCAATGCGCTGCTGCTGGCGCTGCTGACGACCGTCGCCGCCTACCTGATAATGATGCTGGCCCCCTTCCCCGGGATCCGCCAGATGGCGGTGTTCGCCGCCGTGGGATTGAGCGCCTCCTGCCTGACGGTGATTTTCTGGCATCCGTGGCTGTGCCGGGGTTTACCGGTGCGCCCGGTTCCGCTGATGGTCCCGATGATGCGCTGGCTGGCCGCCTGGCGACGCAATAAAAAATTGTCCGTTGGTTTACCCGTCGCGCTGGCGCTGCTCTCCGCCGTGGGGATGAGCACCCTGAGGGTGGACGACGATATCGCCCAACTACAGGCCCTGCCAAAAGATATTCTGGCACAGGAGAAGGCCATTACCGCCCTGACCGGACAGAGCGTCGATCAGAAATGGTTTGTGGTCCATGGCGCCTCGCCTCAGCAAACGCTGGAGCGGCTGGAAGCCTTTACCCCGGCGCTGGCCGAGGCGCAAAAAGCCGGGGAGATCGCCCGCTGGCGTACCCTGCCGCTGAACTCGCTGGCCCGCCAGAAAAGCGATCTTACGCTGCTGCGCGACGCTGCCCCTGCGGTAACGAACGTGCTGCAAAGCGCCGGGCTCAACGCCGTCTCCCCGAATCTCGACGCCATGCCGGTCAGCGTGGACGCGTGGCTTAAAAGCCCGGCCAGCGAAGGCTGGCGTCTGCTCTGGCTGACCCTGCCTGATGGAGAAAGCGGCGTGCTGGTGCCGGTGGACGGCGCGAAAAACAGCGCGCACCTCAGTGAACTGGCCGCGCGCCATGACGGCGTCGTCTGGGTCGATCGCAAAGCCAGCTTTGACAGCCTGTTTGCCCTCTATCGCACGCTGCTGACGGGGCTACTGTTTGCGGCGCTGGCAGTGATTGCCTGTGGGGCAATGCTGCGCCTCGGCTGGCGTAAAGGGCTGATAAGCCTGGTGCCTTCCGTGCTGTCGCTGAGCTGCGGGCTGGCGGTCCTGGCCGCAACGGGCCACCCGGTGAATCTGTTTTCACTGCTGGCGCTGGTACTGGTGCTCGGCATTGGCATTAACTACACGCTGTTTTTCAGCAACCCGCGCGGTACGCCGCTGACCTCAATGCTGGCGATTACGCTGGCGATGATGACCACGCTGCTGACGCTGGGCATGCTCGTCTTCAGCGCCACCCAGGCCATCAGCAGCTTTGGTATCGTGCTGGTGAGCGGCATTTTTACCGCCTTCCTGCTGGCGCCGCTGGCGATGCCGGATAAGAAAGAGAGAAAACGTAAATGAACGCTTTTTACCGCGCCGCCGCGCTGGCCGCGGCACTGCTGCTGGCGGGCTGCAGCCATTCGACCGATACCAAAGAGACGCGTCCCCAGGCCTGGCTCCAGCCGGGAACTAAAGTTACGCTCCCGCCACCCGGCATTAGCCCGGCAGTAAGCTCCCAACAGCTGCTGACCGGCAGCTTTAACGGACAATCGCAGTCTCTGCTGGTGATGCTCAACGCGGATGCGCATAAAGTGACGCTGGCCGGACTCTCTTCCGTGGGCATTCGTCTGTTCCTCGCGACGTACGATGAGACCGGTATTCATACCGAACAGTCGATCGTCGTGCCGCAGCTGCCGCCCGCCAGCCAGGTGCTGGCCGACGTGATGCTCAGCCACTGGCCAATTAGCGCCTGGCAGCCACAGTTGCCGAAGGGCTGGACGTTAACGGACAATGGCGATCGACGCGAGCTGCGCAACGCCAGCGGCAAGCTGGTGACGGAGATTGTCTACCTGCAGCGCAAAGGCAAGCGCGAGCCAATCAGCATCGAGCAACACGTATTCAAATACCACATCACCATTCAATATCTGGGTGACTGAGATGATTTATATTTCCGCTGTTGGCATGGTCAACGCGCTGGGCAACTCGCCTGATGAGATTGCCGCGAACCTGACGGCAGGCGTGGCACCGGGGATGCATGCCCGGACCGGCTGGCTGCAGGACTCACCCGAAGCCGTACTGGGCGGCGTGGAAGGCGAGCTGCCGACCATCCCGGACACCTTGTCCGCACACCGCACCCGCAACAACCAGCTGCTGCTGGCCGCGCTGGCGCAGATTCAGTCGACCGTCGACGAGGCCATCGCTCGCGTCGGTCGCGACCGCGTGGCCGTGGTGCTGGGAACCAGTACCTCCGGGCTGGATGAAGGCGATGAGCATGTGCGCCGCATGACCGACGGCGAGACCAGCACGCGCTGGCAGTATCCGCAGCAGGAGCTTGGCGATCCGTCCCGCTTCCTTGCCAACTGGCTTCAGCTCGAGGGCCCGGCCTATACGATCTCGACGGCCTGCTCTTCCAGCGCGCGGGCGATGATCGGCGGCAAACGCCTGATCGACGCCGGACTGGTGGATATCGCCATTGTCGGCGGGGCCGATACCCTGAGCCGAATGCCCGTCAACGGTTTTAACAGCCTTGAATCCTTCTCCCCTACGCTCTGCGAGCCGTTCGGTCGCGATCGCCGGGGGATCACCATCGGTGAAGCCGCCGCGCTGATGGTGCTAAGCCGTGAGCCCGCCGATGTGGCGCTGCTCGGAACGGGCGAATCCAGCGATGCTTACCATATTTCCGCTCCTCATCCGCAGGGTGAAGGGGCGATCAGGGCCATTACGCAGGCACTTAACGAAGCGGGTATGCAGCCGGATGATATCGGCTACATCAACCTGCACGGCACGGCTACGCCGCTCAACGATCAGATTGAATCGCAGGTGATACACGATCTCTTCGGGGAAAGCGTGCCGTGCAGCTCAACCAAACACCTTACCGGCCATACGCTGGGCGCTGCCGGCATTAGCGAAGCGGCCCTGAGCTGGCTGATTCTGACGCGCGATCTGCCCTTGCCGCCGCAGGACTTCGCCCGCTACGCACCGGACGACACGCTGGCGCCGTGCGGCCTGCTGCACCAGAGTGCCGCTCTGAAAAAACCGGTCATTTTGTCTAATTCGTTCGCGTTTGGCGGCAATAACGCCAGCATTCTGCTGGGGAGAGCGTCATGAGCTACTTATCACCCGTCGACTATTTGCCGCACGATGCGCCAATGATGCTGCTCGAGTCCGTTGAGTGCGTTACGGATGACACGGCGGTATGCCGCGTTGTGGTCGACAGGCAAAGTGTACTGGCGCCGTTTCTGAATGCCGATGGCGATCTGCCGGGCTGGTACGCGCTCGAGCTGATGGCGCAGACCGTCGGCGTCTGGTCAGGCTGGCATCGCCAGCAGCAGGGACAGGATCATATTGCGCTGGGCATGGTGCTCGGCGCGCGCGAGCTGGTCTGCGCCAGCGGGCGTTTTACGCAAGGTCTGACGCTGGAAATCACCGTAAAACTGCTGATGCAGGACGAACGCTTCGGCAGTTTTGAATGCGCGATTTCCGCTGATGAAGAGACGCTGGCCACGGGCCGGGTCAACACCTTCCAGCCGAGCGCAGAAGAATTAACCTCGCTTTTTAATCAGGGATCTAACGCATGAGTCGTTCCGTACTGGTCACAGGGGCCAGCAAAGGCATAGGGCGCGCCATCGCCCGCCAGCTCGCCGCCGACGGGTTTACCGTAGGCGTGCATTACCATCGTGATGCCGCAGGCGCGCAGGAGACGCTGGACGCCATCACGCAGGTGAGTGGCAACGGTCGTTTACTCGCCTTTGATGTGGGCAACCGCGAACAGTGCCGCGAGGTGCTGGAGCAGGACATTGAAGCCCATGGCGCATGGTATGGCGTGGTCAGCAACGCCGGTATCACCCGCGATGGCGCCTTTCCGGCATTGAGTGAAGACGACTGGGACAGCGTGATCCACACCAATCTCGACAGTTTTTATAACGTCATTCACCCCTGCATTATGCCGATGATTAGCACCCGTAAAGGGGGACGTATTATCACCTTATCGTCCGTATCCGGTGTGATGGGCAACCGCGGGCAGGTGAACTATAGCGCGGCAAAAGCGGGCATTATCGGTGCCACCAAAGCGCTGGCGATTGAGCTGGCAAAACGCAAAATCACCGTGAACTGCATTGCCCCGGGGCTGATTGATACCGGCATGATTGAGATGGAAGAGGCCGCGCTGAAAGAAGCGATGTCCATCATTCCAATGAAACGCATGGGCCAGGCTGAGGAGGTCGCCGGGCTGGCAAGCTATCTGATGTCAGATATTGCGGGCTACGTCACCCGCCAGGTCATTTCCATTAACGGAGGAATGCTATGACGCGTCGCGTGGTGATTACGGGCATGGGCGGCGTGACCGCCTTTGGCGAAAACTGGCAATCCGTGTCCAGCAGGCTGCTGGCGTATGAAAACGCGGTGCGTAAAATGCCGGAATGGCAGGTGTATGATGGCCTGCACACCCTGCTGGGTGCGCCGATCGATGATTTCACGCTGCCGGAACACTATACCCGCAAGCGTATTCGCGCCATGGGCCGGGTGTCGTTGATGTCGACCCGCGCCACCGAGCTGGCGCTGGAGCAGGCGGGATTGATTGGCGAAGCGGTACTCACCAACGGGCAAACCGGTATCGCCTACGGTTCTTCTACAGGCAGTACCGGACCGGTCAGCGAATTCGCGACCATGCTCACCGAAAAGCACACCAATAACATCACCGGGACAACCTACGTGCAGATGATGCCGCACACGACCGCGGTGAATACCGGCCTGTTCTTTGGGCTACGTGGCCGCGTCATCCCGACGTCGAGCGCCTGTACGTCCGGCAGCCAGGCGATTGGCTACGCCTGGGAGGCGATTCGCCACGGCTACCAGACCGTTATGGTTGCGGGGGGTGCTGAGGAGCTGTGCCCGTCTGAAGCGGCGGTGTTTGACACGCTGTTTGCCACCAGCCAGCGTAACGACGAACCCAAAACCACCCCTTCACCGTTCGATACGCAACGCGATGGTCTGGTGATTGGAGAAGGCGCAGGTACCCTGATACTCGAAGAGCTGGAGCATGCCAAAGCGCGTGGAGCCAGGATCTACGGCGAAATCGTGGGCTTTGCCACTAACTGCGACGCGGCCCATATCACCCAGCCTCAGCGTGAAACCATGCAGATTTGCATGGAGCAGTCGCTGACCATGGCGGGATTAAGCGCCCTGGATATGGGGTATATCTCCGCGCACGGTACCGCCACCGATCGCGGTGATATCGCAGAAAGTCAGGCCACTGCCGCTATCTATGGTGACAACGTGCCGGTTTCCTCGCTGAAGAGCTATTTTGGCCATACGTTAGGGGCCTGCGGCGCCCTAGAAGCGTGGATGAGCTTGCAGATGATGCGTGAAGGCTGGTTTGCCCCGACGCTCAATTTAACGCACCCGGATGAGCAATGCGGTGCTTTAGATTATATTATGGGGGAAGCCCGCCAGATCGATTGCGAGTATCTGCAGAGCAATAACTTCGCGTTCGGCGGCATCAACACCTCGATTATCATTAAACGCTGGGCGTAACTATGTACCAGTTTGTTCTGGGAAAGATCTCCACCCTTAGCGCGGACCCGCTGGCGTCAACGCTCGCACACAGGGCACCTCAGGGTGCCCGACATGCCTCCTGGCTGGCCGGGAGGACGCTGCTCGCCAGAACGTTATCCCCTCACCCGCTCCCCGACATCATTTACGGTGAGCAGGGGAAACCAGCCTTTGCGAAGGGTCATCCACTGTGGTTCAACCTGAGCCACAGCGGTGACGATATCGCCTTACTGATGAGCGATGAAGGCGAAGTCGGCTGTGATATCGAAGTGATTCGTCCAAGGAAGAACTGGCAGGCGCTGGCTAATGCGGTATTCAGCGTGACGGAGCATGATGAGCTGGAGCGTGAAGCGCCCGAGGAACGGCTTTCTGCGTTCTGGCGTATCTGGACACGGAAAGAAGCGATTGTGAAACAGCGTGGCGGCAGTGCCTGGCAGATTGTCAGCATCGACAGTACTGCGCAGACACACGCGGTCAGTCAGCTACAGGTCGGCTCGCTGAGCCTTGCCGTCTGCACATCGACCCCTTATACCCTGACCAACGAGTCGATTATTCACGTTGGGACGTTCGGGGCAGAAAAATCACTAACACACCCAGAATAATAAACCCGACCCCCGCCAGCCCGTGCCAGGAGAAATGCTCCTCCCAGCCCGGCAGCAGGATCGCGGCGCCCCACACCAGAATATAACTGAGGCTCAGCAAGGCATAGGCTTTGCTGAGCGCCATACGATGCAGCGCCAGATACCAGCAGCCCATAGAGGCCACATACCCCATCAACCCCAGCAGCAGCGCGCCCGTGCCGGATGAGAAGTGCCACAGCGCGGAAATCAGCGCCAGAACATCGTTGACCGGTGGCAGTGCCAGCATGGCGTCTCGCAGCAACAGCTGCGCGGCGCTGACTAACAGCACGCTGCATAAGGCCCAGAACGCTCCTTTCACAGGCTCCCTCCCAGGATAACAATCCCAACGATGATCAACCCCACCCCCAGCCAGTGATGCAACGCGACGTTTTCGCGCCAGAATACCTTCGCCGCCAGCGTCACCCAGACAAAATTGAGGCTCAGCATAGGGTAGGCAATGCCGACAGGCAGGCGTTGCAGCACCACCAGCCAGACCAGCATCCCGCTGCCCAGCGCCAGCAGTGCCAGGCCAAGCCACAGCGCAATATGCGCCCCACGCCGCCCGGCTTTCGCCGGACGGGTGGCTTGTTTCTGACACAGTTGCCCCGCGCAGCTGAGCAGGCTTGCCAGTATCAGCCAGATCCAGGACATCACTTCGGCAGATACTGCAGGTAGGCCAGACGTCCCTGGATATACAGGCTATCCGGCTCTGGCAGATTTGCGCGCGCGATATCGTCGTGTTTTGACAGCAACATCACCAGCGATACGCGTCCCTGCTGACGGTGCTCAGCCAGCCACTGCGCGAAGTCATCTTTATCAACAAAACGATCTTTCGCATCAGGATAATCCAGCCCGTAACGCAGTTCGCCGCTCTGATCAAACATCGTGATGTCATTGCGCTTTAGCTCCCACGCCAGGCCAGCGGCCACGCCCACGTTATTGGTCAGCACGAATCGGCTGTCCTGAAGCGGCTCGCGCACCGTGTCGACCAGCGACTGCGGCTGTTTGGAATCCACCACCAGGTTAGGAATGGCAAAACCAATCAGCAGCGCCAGCCCCGCAGGGCACAGTGCCGCCAGCCACCAGCGCTGCTGACTCTGCCTGAACGTAAACCAGCCTACCGCGGCCCAGATAAGGAACGCGACCACCGCGCAGAAGACTTTATACAGTTCGACCGAGGTCCAGACCGGATGCTTAGACAGTCCCCACGGCGAGACCACCAGCGCCGCCACCACGCCGATAACGCCAAACGCCAGGTTAATCCCGCCGTTAATGCGTAACGCTCTGGCACCTTTCTCCGCCGCAAGGCAGGCATAGCGCGCCATCAGGATCGCCAGCGGGGCAAAGCAAGGCAGGATGTATGTCGGCAGCTTGCCTTTGGCAATGCTGAAGAACAGCAGCGGCATCACCACCCATCCCAGCAGATAGAACCCGCCCCCCGCGTTTTGTCGGTCATTCCAGCCGAGGCGAAACGCGCCGGGCAGCAGCGCCAGCCACGGCAGGCTACCCGCAATCAGGAACGGTATGTAGTACCAGAACGGGGCTTTGTGCTGCGCGTCACTCTGGGCGAAACGCTGAATATGCTCAACCCAGAAGAAGTAACGCCAGAAGTCAGGCTCACGCTGCGCAATGGCCAGCCCCCATGGCAGAACAATCAGCACGCAGCTCAGGATCGCGAGCCAGCCAAAAATCAGCACTTCTTTCCAGCGCTTCTGGGCGATCACCCACGGCAGCACGCCAATCACCGGTACCGCCAGCGCCAGGAAGCCTTTGGTCATCACTCCCATCCCGCAGGCCAGCCCGAGCAGCACATAGCCACCCGCTTTTCCGGCAACGGTTTGCGCCTGTGAGGCCAGCCAGAAGCTGCACATCGCCGCCACCAGCCACAGGGTGATGATAGGATCCAGCACCGCATACGTGCCGATGCCATACACCAGGAACAGGGTCAGGAAGATAAGACCGGAGAAAATGGCTGTCCGCTTATCTCGCCAGAGACGCCAGGCCATCCAGATGACCAGCAGCGCCGCTAAACCGGTGGAGAAGATGGACCCGGCGCGCACGGCGAGGTTGGTGTGCCCGAACAGCAACTGCCCGATACTGTTGATCCAGTAGCCAGCGATCGGCTTTTCAAAGTAACGCAGTCCCAAAAAATGCGGGACAACCCAGTCTCCGGAGGCCAGCATTTCGCGGCTGATTTCCGCATAGCGCGTTTCATCAGGCTGCCAAAGCAGGCGGACATCGACCGGAATGAGGTAGTAAACGATAAACAGTGCGAGAAGCGCTAAGCCATAACGGGCTGTTTTCATGGGACCGGACTCACGGTTTGTTGATAACCAAGCCAGCCTTCCCGGCCAGCCAGTTCATTACGTACGACTTTGCCCACGGGCAGGGTGCTGAGGTCGTCTGGCAGCAGCTCGCTCAACGGGCAGAATTCGATGCCCTCCTGAGCGGCCATGGTCAGCAGTTCGTCGAAATCATGCTGATACGCAATCCCTTCCACTTCGGCATGGATGGTATAGACCGGCGTACCGGCGTCACGATGAATGCGGTCCAGAATGTAGCGATTGAACTCATCCGCCTTTACCTCGCGTCCGACCACTTCATCCCAGGTGGGAAGCGTGACCGGAATTTGCACCGTACCGTAGCGATTTTCGCCTAACAGCGGCAAAAAGGGTCCGGTTCCGCGGCAATCGCTGTTGTAGCGAAACGCGAAGGCTTCTTTGGCTTTCACGACGCGCTGATCCGCACGCCATCCCGCCACGGCAGAGCAGCGCACGGGCTGACCGGTAATGGCCTCCAGCTCCAGCATCCCCCGCTCGACCTCACGGGACAGGCGCGGGATGTCCCAGACGCCAGCCCAGGCTTGCCAGGCATGGTGATCCCAGGCATGCAGGCCAATCTCATGATGCTGAGCCGCCTCGCGGATAATCGCTTCATTACCCGCGCCGATGCGTCTGCCGGGCCAGGCGGTGCCGGCCAGCAAAATATCCCAGCCGTAGAGGGATGCTGCGCGCGAGCGCAGCATTTTGAACAGAAATGCCGGTTTAACCAGACGCCATAAATGGCGTCCCATGTTGTCAGGCCCCACGCTGAAGAAAATGCTGGAACGCACACCGTGCTTGCTCAGCAGTTCCAGCAGTTTGGGTACGCCGTCACGCGTTCCCCTGAAGGTGTCGACATCAATGCGTAAACCGACTTTTTTCATGAGTCCTGTTCCGACAGCTCCACGGTGCGCAGGAAGAAATCGAGCGTCTCATCAATGGTCAGCTCCATCTTCACCGTCGGCGTCCAGTTCAGGCAGCGCTTCGCGTTGCGGATGCTTGGCTTACGGTGCTCAACGTCCTGATACCCTTTACCGTAGTAGCTGCTGCTTTCCACTTCGCGGAAACCGGCAAACGGCGGGAACTTATCGCGCAGCGGATGACGCTCGAAGCTGGCCAGCAGCATCTCGGCCAGCTCGCGAATGCTCGCTTCGTTGTCCGGGTTACCGATGTTAATGATCTCACCGTTGCAGCGGTTATCTTTGTTCTCGATGATGCGGAACAGCGCTTCGATACCGTCGCTGATATCGGTAAAGCAGCGTTTCTGTTTCCCGCCTTCGATAAGCTTAATTGGCGAGCCTTCCACCAGGTTCAGGATCAGCTGGGTGATCGCACGGGAGCTGCCGATACGCGCCGCGTTCAGGTTATCCAGACGTGGCCCCATCCAGTT
The DNA here is from genome assembly GCF_000568095.1 of Enterobacter sp. DC4. Lineage (NCBI taxonomy): Bacteria > Pseudomonadati > Pseudomonadota > Gammaproteobacteria > Enterobacterales > Enterobacteriaceae > Enterobacter > Enterobacter sp. DC4. The sequence goes on from NZ_AZUB01000008.1 coordinate 116,887, forward strand.
GAACGGACGGAACAGGGTAAAGCGCAGACCTTCTTTCTCACCGTAGGCCCAAATCACTCGGTCCAGCAGCTGTTTGGAGACGGAGTAGATCCAGCGCTGTTTGTTGATCGGCCCGACCACCAGGTTGGAGGTGTCTTCGTCGAAGTTCTTATCGGTACACATGCCGTACACTTCAGAGGTGGACGGGAAGATGATGCGCTTGTCGTATTTCACGCAGTCGCGGATGATCTTCAGGTTCTCTTCGAAGTCCAGCTCGAACACGCGAAGCGGGTTACGGGTGTACTCGATTGGCGTGGCAATGGCGACCAGCGGCAGCACCACGTCGCATTTTTTAATGTGATATTCGATCCACTCGGAATGGATGCTGATATCTCCTTCCACGAAGTGGAAACGCGGGTTGTCGAGGAAACGACTGATGGCGTCAGAGCCGATATCCAGACCGTAGATTTCGTAGTTATCGTCTTTGAGCAGACGCTCGGTCAGGTGGTTACCGATAAAGCCGTTCACGCCGAGGATCAGCACGCGGGTACGGCGTTTGATGGCTACAACCGGTGCGCTGGTGATCAGCGCCCCGGCCACCAGGCCCAGAGACTGTGCCAGCTGCGTGCCCTGAACGTACAGGCCGTTGTCGGTTTGTCCGGTGACGATCTCCAGCGCCTGCTCGCCGCAGCTCACAATCAGCGGGGAGACAGAGACGACGGTGCCCGGTTTAGCGGCAGGAATATCGTCACGCACGCGGGATTTCCAGACGATAAATTTGCTGACGCCCGCAAAGCTGTACGCGCCCGGCCACGGGTCGGTCACGGCGCGCACCAGGTTGTGCAGCTGACGGGCGGGTTTGTTCCAGTCCAGACGACCATCTTCCGGCGTGCGGCGACCAAAGCTGCTTGCCTTGCTCTCATTCTGCGCGGTCTCGCTGAAGGTGCCGCTGAGGATGGCGGGAAGTGCATCACGCAGCACCGCCTGCGCCGTCGCATTCAGCTTGTGATGCAGCTGCAGCGCAGTTTCGTCCGCATCAATAGCGACCTTCTGCTGTGCCACGATAGCGCCCGCATCCGCACGGCGCACCATGCGGTGCAGCGTCACGCCCGTTTCCGTTTCACCGTTCACCAGCACCCAGTTCAGCGGGGCGCGGCCACGGTAGGCCGGCAGCAGAGAGCCGTGAAGATTAAAGGCGCCTTTTGCGGCCAGGCCTAAGATCTCGTCGGAGAGCAGGTTGCGATAGTAGAACGAGAAGATCACGTCAGGCGCGAGCGCGCGGATGCGATCCACCCACAGCGGGTGATTTACGTCGTCCGGCGCATAAACAGGGATCCCACGCTCGGCGGCGATGCGCGCCACGGAGCCGAAAAAGTTATTCTCTCCGGCGGTGTCCGGATGAGTAAAGATTGCCGCAATGTCATAGCCCGCTTCCAGCAGGGCCAGCGTGCCCGTGCACCCCATATCGTGATAGGCAAATACAACAGCTTTCATGGGTGAATTTCCTCTTGAGATGCTTTGTGTTCCTGACGGACAACACGTTGAATAAAGTAGCGCGGACGCGCGCGAACATCGTTATAGATACGGCCAATGTATTCACCGAGAAGGCCCATTCCGACAAACTGGGCGCCGATGAACATAAACAGCACGGCAAAGAGCATGAAGACCCCTTCCGCCGCCCACTGCGGGCCAAAGACCAGTCGCAGTACCACCAGCAGAACGGACAGCGCAAAACCGGCCACGGCGATGATGCTGCCGAAAACGCTCAGCAGACGCAGCGGCGTGGTGGTCAGGCAGGTGATGAGGTCATACATCAGGTTGATGAGACGCATAAAGCTGTACTTCGATTCCCCGTGCTCGCGCTCGGCGTGCAGAACCGGGATTTCCGTTGCCTTACGGGCAAAGGTATTCGCCAGAATCGGAATGAAGGTGCTGCGCTCATGGCAATGCAGCATGGCGTCGACAATATGGCGGCGGTAGGCGCGCAGCATGCAACCGTAGTCACCCATCGCTTTACCGGTGGTGCGCTGGATCAGGCGGTTAATGGTGCGTGACGCCAGCTTACGGAACAGGCTGTCCTGGCGGTTCTGACGTACCGTGCCGACCACGTCATAGCCTTCATCGGCTTTGGCAACCAGGCGCGGGATCTCTTCCGGTGGGTTTTGCAGGTCAGCATCCAGGGTGATGATCAGATCGCCCGTGACGTGGCTAAACCCCGCCATAATCGCCGAATGCTGGCCGTAGTTGCGGTTGAGCAGCACGGCCACAATGTGGCTGCCTTCAGCCTGCGCGGCTTCGGTCAGCATCAGTGCGGAATTATCGCTACTGCCGTCATCCACCAGCAGAATTTCATAAGCCTTGCCCATCGTGTCACAGGCGGCCGTTGTACGGCGGATCAGCTCGGGCAGGCTCTCCTGCTCGTTATAAACCGGGATGACCACGGAAACTTTTTGTACAGGTGGTGCACTGAACATATCAATGTCCTGCAAGCTGATGGAGTGCGGTAATGACACGGGTTGTGTCGTCATGAGTCATGTCCGGGAAAAGAGGGAGGGAACAAATACGCGCGCTATTCCATTCAGAATTCGGGAGCGATACATCAGGAAAACGCTCGCGGTAGTATTTTTGGGTGTGGGCCGCGCGGAAATGGAGGCCGGTACCGATGCCTTTCTCTTTCAGCGCCGCCATCAGGTTGTCGCGTGAGATCCCGCAGCGCGCTTCATCAACGCGAATAATAAACAGGTGCCAGGCGTGCACGTGCGGCCATGACGGAATGGTGAGCGGCTGGAACGGCGTATCGGCCAGCTCCCGCAGGTAGCGTTCAGCGATTTCCTGGCGGCGCCTGTTGGCCTCTTTCAGTTTGCCCAACTGCACCAGCGCCAGCGCGGCGTTAATGTCCGCCAGGTTGTATTTATAGCCCGGCGCGATCACTTCCGCCTGCGGCGCACGACCGTGCGTCTGGCGGTCATAGGCATCTACGCCCAGGCCGTGGAATTTCAGACTGCGGATCCGCTGTGCCAGCTGGGCATTATCCGTGACGACTAAGCCGCCTTCCGCGCAGGTCATATTTTTAATGGCGTGGAAGGAGAAAATTGCCGTTCCTTTCCAGCCCACGTGACGGTTTTTGTAGTACGTTCCGGCGGCATGGGCCGCATCTTCAATCACCGGAATACCGTGACGTTCACCGATGGCATGGATAGCGTCGATTTCACACGGCGCGCCGGCATAATGAACGGGAATAATGGCTTTGGTACGCGGGGTAATGGCGGCTTCAACGGCTTCTGGCGTCACCATTAATGTATCTTTGTCCACATCAATCATGACCGGTGTGGCACCCAGCAACACGATCATATTCAGCGTGGAGACCCAGGTCTGGGAAGGGGTAATGACTTCATCGCCCGGGCCAATATCCAGCGCCATCAGCGTGACGTGCATACCCGCGGTGGCTGAACAGACGGCAATCGCATGCTGATTCCCGGTAAGTTGACAGAATGCCTCTTCAAGTTCCTGATTCTTAGGCCCCGTGGTGATCCAGCCCGACATCAAAACGTCCTGAAGCGCCGCAATTTCCTCAGCGCCCATCGACGGTCGCGAAAAAGGCAGAAAATCACTCATTATTAATTTCCTTGCTGTATTAAAGGCGTCATCTTTTACTGCGCTGTCGTAATGGGCAGCTCAATGGGATCATGCAAGATGGTTATTAAATAAAGACCAAATAAAATTAAGTCGCTATAACAGTTATGTCAACAAACCATCAACTGAAGCAAAAGTAGCGTCGTTTTCTTAGGAAAAAATTAAGACAGGCGAAGAGCGGAAGGGAAACAGCACATAAAATAGGATAGAAAATCGTTTTACAACAGCAGGATAGTGATTCTAACTATTTTTTTGTTTTTTTGTGGGTGGACTCACAGGGATTACTCTACTATTTCATTTCGTTTACATTAAAATTATAAGAAAAGTAAATGAATACTCAACCAAAATAAAAATCCCGGAGGTTTGGGCGGGAATTCCGTCATCCTCCGGGAACTTTCTATTAATATCAATTGTCGCGCATTCAACTGTCGCGCTTAGTTAAGATTAGCAGGAAAATCATTCGGCAATTCGCTGGCGGCGCAGGCGATAACGCTTTCATTATTTGCACCGCAGTCGCGCACAAAGGTGATCGTGGCAAATTCATCAATCACTTCCGTTGGATACGCCGGACCCGCATCGCGATAGCTATTCATCAGCGGAATATGGTCGTTCTGGAAGCAGACGGTTTTTTCCGGGTTGTTCATGACCCAGCGCGGGAAGAAGATGGTGCCGTGGAACAGTTTGTCGCCCAGGTTCACAATCAGGCTGACGTCGGTGCCTGTTGGCTCGGTCCAGGAAATTTTATAGATGCTCTCCCCTACCCGCACGATGTAAGCCTGCTGATCTTTCACCCAACGGTTAGCCACAAGGCCGCTGTGAATACGGTAATCCAGGGTCGTCTCATTTTTGACGTAAATCTCGTAGTTCCAGCCGTTGTCGTAGGTATAAACAAGGTGTTTGCCAACGAAGCCGCTTAAGTCGTGTTTGTCGAAGGTGTTCATAAGATGTCTCCTTTGTTTTGATGAGACGATCGTACCCCTTCAAAAAATGGATGAATAACGCTATGTTTTAATCAAATTCATCCAAATTTTAGATAAATCATGCATAAGACGACGCTGGAACAATGGTCCTTACTGGAACGAGTGGTGGAAGCGGGCAGCTTTGCCAAAGCCGCAGAAGAAACCCACCGCAGCCAGTCTTCGGTGAGCTATAACCTGTCGCTGCTGCAGGAGCGGCTGGGCGTGGCCCTCCTGGTGCCGGAAGGACGACGGGCGGTGTTAACCCCGGCCGGTGAGCTTCTTCTCAGCCAGGTTAAACCGCTGCTGAAAGCCTTTTCGTATGTTGAGACGCGCGCAGCGACCCTTCGCAACGGGATGCGCACGCGGTTGGATCTGGTGGTGGACTCCATTTTCCCGCGCCGCCGCCTGTTCGCTATCCTGCGTCAGTTCCAGCAGCAGTATCCGCAGACCCAGGTCCGTCTCACCGAAGTGCTGGAAAACACCCGCGCCGACGCCATTAACGACGAAGCCGATGTGATGATCTTAACCCGCCGCCAGGACATTACCGGGCTCGGCGAATGGCTGATGAATATCGACTTTGTTGCCGTGGCCCATCACCAGCATCCCCTCTTTCACCTCGACGCGCCGCTAAATGATGAGATGCTGCGCCCGTGGCCGCTTATCCAGATTGCGGACAGCCAGCCCGCCGCACGTGCTGCCGGTGAGTCGTGGACCTTCTCCACCATCGATGCCGCCATAGAGGCCGTCGTCTCTCAGGTCGGCTACGGCTGGCTGCCAGAGGAACGCATCCAGACCCAGCTGGATCAAGGCGTCCTGAAACGCCTGCCGCTGAGCCACGGTGCGCGCAGAGCAACGCCGCTTCACCTGATTGTAAAGCGCTCCCTCACCCCGCTTGACGAGCAGGTGGAGACGCTGCTGCGCCTTTTTAGCCAGGAGCCGTCATCCTCACCTGCTACTCTTTAAGGTCCGAACGTTAAAACGATAGGGAGCAGATGATGAAAATCGACTTTGCGGGGAAAGTGGCGCTGGTGACCGCCTCAACCGGCGGGATCGGGTTCGCCATTGCCAGAGGGCTGGCAGAAAGCGGGGCGGAAGTGATCGTCAATGGCCGCAGCACGGAATCGGTGAACAAAGGTATTCAACAGCTACAGCAGGTAGTGCCGGGCGTACAGGTGCGCGCCGCGATTGCCGATCTCAGCACGGCGGAAGGGGTCGAGTCGCTGCTGAAGGTGGCGAATAACGTCGATATCCTGGTCAACAATGCCGGGATTTACGGTCCTGAGGATTTCTATTCCACCGACGATGAAACCTGGGAGCGTTACTGGCAGACCAACGTGATGTCCGGCGTGCGTCTGTCCCGCGCCCTGCTGCCGGGCATGGTGCAGAAAGGCTGGGGACGCGTGGTGTTTATCTCCTCCGAGTCGGCCTGCAATATCCCGGCGGATATGATCCACTACGGCGTGACCAAAACGGCGCAGCTCTCGCTGGCGCGCGGGCTGGCGAAGTTCGTGGCAGGGAGCGGCGTGACGGTCAACAGCGTACTGCCAGGCCCGACGATGTCTGACGGTTTCGCAGAGATGATGAAAAATGAAATCGAAAAAACCGGCAAATCGCTGGAGCAGCTGGCGAAAGAGTTTGTGATGGCCAACCGCCCCAGCTCGGTGATCCAGCGCGCGGCCACGGTTGAAGAGGTGGCCAATATGGTGATTTATGTCTGTTCGCCACAGGCCTCCGCCACCTCCGGCGCGGCGTTACGCGTCGATGGCGGCGTCGTGGATGACATTATCTGACGTGGTCAGGCCGCACTGCCTGCGATCCGACGCGCGGTAATGTAGTGCGCTTGCCAGTAACCATCAGTCAGGGTTGAGACCGTGACGCCCTGGCTGCTTGAGGCATGAATAAACTGGCTATCGCCAATGTAAACGCCGACGTGCCTGCGGTTCGGCCCCGTCTGGAAGAACACCAGATCTCCGGGCCTCAGGCGGTATTGCGTCACCTGCACCCCGCGATGGATCTGCTCGCTCGTCGTACGCGGCAGGTCGAGATGCACGGCATCGCTGAACAGGTGCTGCATGAGCGCGGAGCAATCCACCCCGCGATGCGTGGTTCCGCCCCACTGGTACTGGGTACCTTTCCATTTCTGGTATTGATCGAGAATACGCGAGCGCAGCGGGCCTGTTTCATGATGCACCAGCGCAGATTTCGCCGGTGATACTGCCAGCGCACTGTTCATCGATAACATTGACGCTGGAAGTTGAAAACTCATTGCAGAAAACGAAGCAAAACTTAACGTGAGGATTGAAATAAGCGATCTAAGAGTCATATCAAGAAAGAAGTAGTGAGTGAGTTTTTCCTTACCTGTGGGGGCCAATCGTTCCCCGAAATATCGTGCGATGTGGCGATAATATAGGCAGTTCTTTTTTTCACCAATCCTTATCGAGACCAAAAATGGACTCACTTTGAGATCGCAAGATGGAGAAAAAAATGGTGGTGGTATAAGGACTGTCCAGCTAAAGCAGGTAAACTGATCCGCAGAATGTGTATTTCAGCTAAGACGTATTTATGACCAATATGATTGCCGACGAGACGGTGGCGAAATCCAGCGTACTCTCTGTCTTTGACTTTGATGGGACATTAACGCACCACGACAGCTTTATTCCTTTCCTGCGCTTTGCCTTCGGGAAACGTTACTTCGCGGGTCGTCTGGTGCGTATGGCGCTGCCCACGCTCCACTGCGTGCGTCGTAAGCTGACGCGCGATGAGCTAAAGGAAGTGCTGATCAAAACGTTCCTGACGGGCGTGGATGAACACTGGTTGCGCCAGCAGGCGGAAGCCTTTTGCGAAAAATACTGGAACAAGCTGATGCGTCCCGAAGGGGTTCTGGCGGTGGCGGCTGAGGTGAATTCCGGTGCAGAGGTGACCATCTGTTCCGCCTCTCCGGCGCTGGTGCTTCAGCCGTGGGCTGACAAACTGGGCATTAAGCTGATTGGCACGCAGCTGGAAGTGAAAGATGGCAAGCTGACAGGACGCATCACGGGCCACAACTGCCGCTGCGCCCAGAAGGTGGCAAGGCTTGAAAAAGTGTATGGCGATCTGAACGCCTATCACCTGCGCGCCTGGGGAGACACCCGCGGCGACCACGAGCTGCTGGCGGCGGCGCAGGATCCGCACTGGCGGCACTTCCACCCGCCGCGCAAGCGCCGGAATTCACCGATTAAGGGTTAGGTGCGCTCTGGTGCCCTCACCCCGGCCCTCTCCCACAGGGAGAGGGAGAAAAGCGGTACATCAGGCCTCACGTTTTCCCGGGAACATCACGCTCGCAATAATCCCCAGCGCCAGCACGCCTAATACCACAAACAGGCTGGCCGTCGCGCCAATGCTGTAACCATGATGCCAGAAGTGGTCGGTGGCATTTAACCCCAGCTTGAACGCCACGAAGAACAGCAGCAGCACCACGGCTTTCTCGAGGTGTACCAGGTACTGCTTCAGCGCTTCCAGTACGAAGTAGAGCGTACGCAGGCCAAGAATGGCGAACATCATGGCGCTGTAGATAATCAGCGGTTCGCGGCTCACAGCAATAATGGCCGGCACGGAGTCAAACGCGAACATCACGTCAGAGAGCTCAACGACGGCCACGCAAAGCAACAGCGGGGTCGCATAGCGCTTCGCCTTCTTCACGCGGCCGACCATCACGTCCTGGTTTTCCGGCTTCTCTAGCTCCGCATCCACCTCTTTCTGCGTCAGAATAAAGGCATTGCTGCTGATTTTCGGCCAGACCGGATAGAAGCGCTTCACCAGGCGATAGGCGAGATGACCCGAGTAATCTTCCACTTCGTCGCTCTCTTCATTACGTCTGAGCATCATCACCGCCGTCCAGCCAACGACCAGCGCGAAAATCACTTCAACGTACGGCCCCAGGCTTAACAGGCTGGTGCCGATAGCTACAAAGATGCCGCGGAAGACAATCGCCCCCAGCACGCCCCAGTAGAGCACGCGGTGACGGTACTTATCCGGCACGCCGAACCAGGCGAAGATCGCCATCATCACAAACAGGTTATCGACGGAGAGCACCTCTTCCAGCGCATAACCGGTGAGGAACAGACTCGCCATCTCGGCGCCGTGGTGAACGTACAGGAATCCGGCGAAGGCCATCGCCATCGAGAACCAGAAAACAGACCACAAGGCCGCACTTTTCAGCGAGACAGGTTTATCGTGACGGTGCATAAAGAGGTCGATAAACATCGCCCCAACGGCCATCACCACAAAGACAACAACGGTTTCCGTCGGGAAACCGAGATGAGCAGCAGACATACAAAACCCTTTTGGCAGACAAAACACAGAACCATGCAAACTGGCGTAAACCAGGAACAGAAAAGGGCGGGCCGTTAATCAGCCTCTTCGCCCTCAAAATCGCAGCCATCTGGCCGCGCAAGGAGGGGTACTTTACCTTACCAGACTGGGATCGTGCATCTGCCGTTTAAGCGCTCATGCCGCGCAAACGCTGCAGCACCGCCACCAGAACCGCCACAGACCAGCCTACCATCAACGCGCCCACCAGCCCTTCCACCCCGCCGATGAGCCGCCAGTGCTGGGGTAACGTGACGTCGCCGTACCCTACCGTCGCATAGCTCACCAGCGAAAAGTAGAAGCTGGTATTCCAGTCATTAAACGCGTCGATGACAAAATAAAACGCAGCAAACAGCCCGGCTTCCAGGAGATGGGCGAAAATCATAGAGATCACGATACCGACATTGCGTAAAACAATGCGTACCGCAGAATCGACTTCTAATGTGATGAATTTTAAAACGCCAAACATCCACAGCGAATGAATCACCACAGTTAGGGTAAGCAAAATAATAATACTGAGTAGCTGCATGATGCGTGCTCGACCAAAAGGAATATGGCCCCACTAACGCGGCGGGGCATCTGGTCGAAGCTTAGTTGAACGGAGCAGAAAAGTTGGTGCAATAATTGCGTTGCGTGATTATTTCCCTACCAGCCCGTCCTGTTTGCGGTTGGTCAGCAGCTGTAAGCGATATCCAGAGCGCACTATCTGTGAGTCACCTCTTATTTACACCATTTAAACCTTCCATTAACTGGATAAAAAGAACGCGCCGTCGCTATAGTGGTTTTGTTTAATAAAACTAAGTTGTACCTAATAAAACAAAGAACACACCCTGCGAGGATACAATGACAGAACATTTACGTAACGGCGCGACCGCCGCCGAGGACATAGAAAGAGAGACGATGCGGAAGGTGATCTGGCGTATTCTCCCGTTTCTGATTGTCAGTTACCTGGTCTCGATTATCGATCGCGGGAATATCGGCATGGCTTCGCTGCAGATGAATGAGGACCTTGGCCTCAGCAAAGCGGCGTTTGGCTTCGCCAGCAGCCTTTACTTCGTGGCCTATTTTTTGTTTGAGGTACCCAGTAACCTGGCCATGCAGAAAGTCGGCGCCCGGCTGTGGATCCCGCGCATTATGATCAGCTGGGGCATTGTCTCCATGGGCATGGCGCTGGTTCAAAATACCACGTCGCTCTATATCGTCCGCTTTCTCCTCGGGGCAGCGGAAGCAGGCTTCTTCCCCGGCGTTGTGCTGTATCTGACCTGGTGGATCCCCTCCCGCTACCGCGCGCGCATTATTGCGTCCTTTATGGTCGCCATCCCGCTCGCTAACTTCATCGGCTCCCCGCTTTCCGGGTTGATACTGTCGCTGGATGGCTGGCTGGGTCTTCGCGGCTGGCATCTGCTGTTCATTATTGAAGGCTTACCTGCGGTGCTGCTGGGTATTGCGGCCTGGTTTATTCTCCGGGATCGCCCTCATCAGGCGAAATGGCTCAGTGATGAACAGAAAAAATGGCTGGGAACCACGCTTGAGACCGAGCGGAGCCAGCAAAAGAACATCGGACACCAGACGACGTGGCAGCTGCTGAAGCATCGCCAAATCTGGCTGATGGCGCTGATTTACGCGGGCGCATCCTCCGCGGGCACCACGATCAGCGTCTGGTCTCCTCAACTGCTGAAATCCTTCCATCTCGATAATCTTGAGACAGGTCTGCTTAACGCCATTCCTTACGGTCTGGCATCGGTTCTGATGATTGTCTGGGGACGACACTCCGATCGCACCAACGAACGCCGCTGGCATACCGCGCTGACGCTGTTTATGATTGCCGCCGGCGTGTTCGCTGCCTTTGTAAGCGTCTCGCTCTTTGCCACTATCGTGATCCTGAGCATTATCCTGACAGGCGCGTATTCTATGAAAGGGCCTTTCTGGGCGCTGGCATCTGGCTGGATGAGCAGTTCCTCGGCGGCGGCGGGGCTGGCCGCGATTGGTGCCATCGCGAATCTGATTGGCGGGGCGGTAATGGTAAATGCCTACGGCATGATCAGCGAGCGGACGGGCAGCTACACGCTGGCTATGCTTCCGCTGGCCGCGCTGTGCCTGGCCGGGGGTATCGCGGTGCTCATTATGGGACGGCAGGCCCGCAACGCTCAGCTACACGAAAAACAGGTCACGCATTAGTGATGACAGAAGCGGGATACGCGTCCCGCTTCTGCGATTATAGACTTTCTTCCGCCGCGTCGCTCGTTTCACCAAAGAACTGCTGACAGAAGGGCTTACTGGCTCCCATTTTCTGCGACAGACGGCTGGCCGCCGCCTTCATCAACGGACCTATCTCCTTCTCACGACGATCTTCCGTCAGCCGTGAGATGGGGCCGGTCAGGGCTAACGCCGCAACCAGCTTGTCGTGAACGCCGAAAACAGGCATCGCAAACGCCGCGGTGTGGGGATCGCGTGCGCCTGATGTGTAGAAAGGGAGTTCAGCGTCTCCCTCCGGCAGGCTCTCATTGAGCCCCCAATGGCGCAAGACCTTACTGATGGCCGAATTATCGAGCGGGAACTGGCTGCCGGGAAGATTGCTGTGTCGCAGGCCGTGCGACGCTTCAGCGCGAAACAGGCAAAGGCGCTGCCCGCCCTCCAGCACATACCAGCTGGCACTCTCCTGAGACGCCAGGGAGAGTGCCTGAAGCTCTGGCTGAACCACCCGGGAAAGATGGAAAGATTGTTCATACAGCTTGCCGAGGTAAAGCAGACGTGGGCCAAGCGCATAATTGCCGTCTTCATGCCTTACGACGTAATTCATCCGTTCAAGAGAATTCATCAAGCGGTAAACCGTGGTTTTGTGATAACCCGACAGCTGTGCCAGCGCGGTCAGCGTCAGGCTCTCATCTCCAGGACGGAAGCAATCCAGTAAAGCCAGCGCTTTTTCAACCGCTACAACGCCTTCATTCCCCATCATTATCTCCTTGTTAGCCCGGCAGTGAGTGTACCTCAAATTTTGTGAGTCACTTCGTGTTTACATCACAAACGCCACCTCGGGTCTGGCTAAAAGGAAAGCAACACCGCTATAGTTGTTTTGTACTGTACACCTGCATTGTACCAAGTAAAACAATATGGAGGCATTCATGTCCGTTTCTGAAAAAAAACCGATTAATCGCCAGTTCGAACGCGTTTCTGCCGAGGACGTTCACCGGGCTGCCGAGTATCAGGCAGCCATTCTGGCCGACGTGGCCGGTCGCCGCGGTACGCTTCATGGCCGCATCAAACCGCTGGCCCCACACATGTCCGTTGCGGGTCCGGCCATCACCGTGGAAGTCCGTCCGGGCGATAATCTGGCGATTCATGCCGCGATGGCGGTGGCGCAACCCGGCGATGTCCTGGTCGTCGATGGCAAAGGCGACCTGAGCTGCGCGCTGCTGGGCGAAATCATGGCCACTCAGGCTCAGGCGAGCGGCATTGCGGGCATTATTATTGACGGCGCTGTACGTGACGCCGATTCCCTGAGCAAAGGCCACTACCCTGTCTTTTCTGCCGGTCTGAATCCATGCGGCCCGACAAAGTTAATTTCTGGCCGGGTTAATCATCCCGTTTCAGTCGCCGGGGCGACGGTTCAGGCCGGGGATCTGGTTGTCGCTGATATCGACGGCGTGGTCGTCATCCCGCGCGATGAGGTTCAGCAGGTCATCGCGCTGGCAAAAGAAAAGCTGGAGATGGAGACCCGGCGTCTTGCCGCCATCCGTGAAGGTGATTTACGTCCACACTGGCTTGATGACGCGCTTCGTAAGGCAGGTATGTTAGCTGACGGGGAGACGCTGTGATGGGGGGCAAAGACGTAATTCTGGTTACCGGAAGCGACCTGGCGGAGCAGGCCATGGTGATGTTGCAGGGCTTTGAGGTGGTGTTTGCAGGCCGCCAGCCCACAGAAGATGACCTGATCGCGCTGTGTGAACAACACAATCCCGTGGCGATTCTAGTTCGTTACGGCCGGATCACCGCGAAAGTGATGGATGCTGCCCCGGCTCTGCAGGTTATTTCCAAGCACGGAAGCGGGATCGATGTGATAGACCAGACGGCAGCGGCCGAGCGCAATATCGCCGTCCGCGCTGCGCCAGGCGCAAACGCAGCGGCAGTGGCTGAACATACCTGGGCGCTGATCCTCGCCTGCGCAAAGTCCGTGGTGCCTCTGGACAAGCGGCTGCGGGACGGGCACTGGGATAAGGCGACGCATAAATCCATTGAACTGGAGGGATTGACGCTGGGGCTAATCGGATTGGGCGCTATCGGCTCGCGCGTGGCAAATATTGGTCACGCCTTCGGCATGAAGGTGCTGGCTTACGATCCCTATGCTAAGTCCATGCCTGCCCTGTGCGAACGCGCAGAAACGCTGACCGGGATTCTTTCCCGTTCCGATGTTATCTCTTTGCACTGTCCGCTAACCGATGAGAACCGGGGGATGATCAATAGCCAGACGCTTGCACACTGCAAGCGGAACGCTATTCTGGTCAATACGGCACGCGGTGGACTGATCCACAGTGAATCATTACTGGCGGCGCTCCGGGATGGCACGCTGCACAGCGCAGCGCTGGACAGCTTTCCCCACGAGCCGCTGACGGCGCCGCACCTCTGGCAATCCGTAGAAAACGTGGTCATTTCACCGCATATTGGCGGCGTTACCGCAGCGTCATATATCAGGATGGGGACCGTGGCCGCGAGCAATATTCTGGCCGTGACGGACGTCACCACCGTCAGCCCGTAAAGCCAACCGCGACGAGTGGCAGCGCGCTTATGTCACTTGTCTTCTGCCAGCGCCTGAGCACACGCCCAGGCACTTGCCCATGCCCACTGGAAGTTGTACCCGCCGAGCCAGCCGGTCACATCCATCACTTCGCCAATAAAATAGAGCCCCGGCACGTTGCGCGCTTCCATGGTGCGGGAAGAGAGCTCATTCGTGTCGACCCCGCCCAGCGTCACTTCCGCCGTACGGTAGCCTTCCGTGCCGTTTGGCTGCACGCGCCAGTTTGTCAGGGTCTCTATCAGCATCTCCTGCTCGCGGCTGTTAAGCTGCTTGAGCGACACATCCGGGATCTGCCCCAGCACCTGCAAACACTCCACCAGACGCTTCGGCAGCTGCATTGCCAGCGTGTTTTTCAGGCTTTGATTCGGGTGCGCGGTACGCTGCTCGTTAAGGAACGCGTCGAGATCGCAGTCCGGGAGCAGGTTAACCGTGACGAATTCCCCCGGCTGCCAGTAGCTGGAGATTTGCAGTACCGCCGGGCCGGAGAGGCCGCGATGGGTAAAGAGCAGATTTTCACGGAACACCGTCCCGTCTTCGGCGGTAATGACGGAGGGAACAGACACGCCAGACAGCGTCTGAAGCTGTTCGAGAAGCGGTTTATGCAGCGTGAACGGCACCAGCCCGGCGCGCGTGGGCAAGACTTTCAGGCCAAACTGTTCGGCAATCTTATAGCCAAACGGGGAAGCGCCCAGACCCGGCATAGACAGGCCGCCGCTGGCGATCACCAGATTATCGGCACTGACGGTTTCACCGTTGAGCTGTAGCGTATAGCCCTGGCCGTCACGGGCGACTTCCAGCACTTCCGTGCGCAGGCGCATGACGACGCCGCCCTTCTCGCACTCGGCCACCAGCATATCGACAATCTGCTGCGCGGAGTCGTCGCAGAACAGCTGGCCCAGCGTCTTCTCATGCCATGCGATACCGTGCTTACCGACCAGGTCGATAAAATCCCACTGGGTATAACGCGCCAGCGCAGATTTACAAAAATGACGGTTTTGGCTCAAATAGGCCGCGGGTTCAACATACAGGTTAGTAAAGTTGCAGCGCCCGCCGCCGGACATCAGGATCTTACGGCCTGGCTTTTTACCGTTATCCAGCAGCAGCACGCGACGACCCGCCTGTCCGGCCATCGCCGCACAAAACATACCCGCCGCACCGGCGCCAATTACCACGGCATCAAACCTTTCCACGTCAAAACCCTCTTTGTTAACTGCCGCGGATTGTAAAGTTTCCTCTGTGGTCACACCAGCGTAAAAAGATATTACAAAGCCATTCCCTTGAAATTTAAAGAATATCCTTTCAGGCACTTTTCTCAAATCAGGTGGTATGTCAAAAAAAGTCTATATTTCACTTTGCCCGCCGTGCATTTGTCCTGGATAATGCGCCGCGTTCATGTCCTCAAAATGGCGTAACGTCCTATGCTACATTTGTTTGCCGGCCTGGATTTACATACCGGGCTTTTACTCTTGCTTGCTCTGGTTTTTGTACTGTTTTACGAAGCGATCAACGGCTTCCACGACACTGCAAACGCAGTAGCGACGGTTATCTACACTCGCGCAATGCGATCGCAGCTTGCGGTTGTTATGGCGGCGGTATTTAACTTTTTTGGTGTCCTCCTGGGCGGACTGAGCGTTGCGTATGCGATTGTGCATATGCTGCCAACGGATCTGCTGCTTAACGTTAGTTCTGGCCATGGCCTCGCCATGGTGTTCTCAATGCTGCTTGCTGCAATTATCTGGAACCTCGGTACCTGGTATTTCGGCCTGCCTGCATCCAGTTCTCACACCCTCATCGGCGCGATTATCGGTATCGGGTTAACCAACGCCCTCATGACCGGTACATCGGTTGTTGATGCGTTAAATATCCCGAAAGTACTGGGGATCTTTGCCTCTCTCATCGTCTCCCCTATCGTGGGTCTGGTGGTGGCAGGCGGGCTGATCTTCATCCTGCGTCGTTACTGGAGCAATACCAAAAAACGCTCCCGTATTCACCTGACGCCAGCAGAGCGTGAAAAGAAAGACGGCAAGAAAAAGCCGCCATTCTGGACGCGTATCGCCCTGATCATTTCCGCTATCGGCGTGGCTTTCTCACACGGCGCGAACGATGGTCAGAAAGGCATTGGTCTGGTGATGCTGGTACTGATTGGCGTTGCTCCGGCAGGCTTCGTGGTTAACATGAATGCCTCCGGCTACGAAATCACCCGTACTCGCGATGCGGTCAACAACGTCGAAATCTACTTCCAGCAGCATCCTGACCTGTTGAAGAAGGCGACCGGCGTTGACCAGTTAATCCCGTCACCGGAAGCCGGTGCCGCGACTGCGCCAGGCGAATTCCACTGCCATCCGGCAAACGCGATTAACGCGCTGGAACGTGCCAAAGGCATGCTGGGCAATATCGAAAGTTATGACAAACTGACCGTTGAGCAGCGTGGTCAGCTGCGTCGCATTATGCTGTGCATCTCTGATGTGACGGATAAAGTGGCGAAGCTGCCTGACGTGAATGCTGACGACCAGCGTCTCCTGAAGAAACTGAAAGGCGATATGCTCAACACCATTGAGTACGCGCCAATCTGGATCATCATGGCCGTCGCGCTGGCGCTCGGTATCGGTACGATGATTGGCTGGCGCCGTGTGGCGACCACCATTGGCGAGAAGATCGGTAAGAAAGGCATGACCTATGCGCAGGGTATGTCCGCGCAGATGACGGCGGCGGTGTCTATCGGTCTGGCGAGCTACACCGGTATGCCGGTATCCACCACCCACGTACTCTCCTCGTCCGTGGCAGGTACCATGATTGTTGACGGTGGCGGCCTGCAGCGCAAAACCGTGACCAACATTCTGATGGCCTGGGTGTTCACCCTTCCGGCATCCATCCTGCTTTCTGGCGGGCTGTACTGGATTTCGCTGAAGCTGATTTAATCGGTTGAAGGCACAAAAAGCGGGTCAGGAAACTGACCCGCTTTTTTTATGCTCAGTGCCAAATCATCAATGCAATCATGCTGACCACGACCAGCCCGCACAGGGCGCTGGTTAAAATAAACTGACGACGCAGGCGCTCGCAGCGACGGATAAACTCTTCATCGTGATGATCGCGGTAGCGCTGATAGTAGATATATCCCACCAGACGCATCTGTTTGCTGGGCTGTCCATGCGAGGTGAAGAACCCTCCACCGTCCACATACTGATAAAGCAACGGATCGCAACCACGAAGTACCACTAACAGCGCACGTAACGATGAGAAGTAGCGCGCCATATTCACTATGCAAACCACGCATAACGCCCAAAACAATGCGACGGTGCTAATCATACATCCTCCCCGGCGTCCGCCCACGAAGCAAGGCTTCTGAGCTACCGCACCCCAATGCCCTGACAGACAGTTCAGTGAAAGAATGACCAAAAGTCGATCCGGTTCGCGTTTTAATATCCGAACGGCTCATTTAATAGTGTAGGAGATCCGTTAATTTTTTTGCCACAAGGTTAATCGTTATCAACACCAAAGCTTGAAAAATATGTTTAACTGGGCCGTAATGAAAGCATCAGACGACGGCTTTCCCATTTAGTCATCGATAACTTAAGGAAGGAGTAACACTATGGCTTACAAACACATTCTCATCGCGGTAGACCTCTCCCCGGAGAGCAAAGTGCTGGTTGATAAAGCGGTATCCATGGCACGTCCCTACAACGCGAAAGTTTCGCTGATTCACGTTGATGTGAATTACTCCGACCTCTACACCGGTCTGATCGACGTCAATCTTGGCGATATGCAAAAGCGCATCTCCGAAGAGACGCACCACGCCCTGAGCGAACTATCCACTAACGCAGGCTATCCGATTACCGAAACCCTGAGCGGCAGCGGCGACCTGGGCCAGGTACTGGTTGATGCGATCAAGAAATATGACATGGACCTGGTGGTGTGCGGTCACCATCAGGACTTCTGGAGCAAGCTGATGTCTTCCGCGCGCCAGCTGATTAACACCGTTCACGTGGATATGCTGATTGTTCCACTGCGTGACGAAGAAGACGAGTAAGTGCGTTAAATTCCCCTCACCCTAACCCTCTCCCACAGGGAGAGGGGATAGAGCGAGGACGTAGGCCGGGTAAGGCGAAGCCGCCACCCGGCTTTTTTTATTCCGGCGTACCTGAGTAGATATCAAACCGGTGCCCTTTAGTGGTCACCGCGTTGGTGGTCGCAACGTCCGCCAGCGGCGGCGCATAGTCAGGGCGCTTCACCACCACCCGCTTCGTCGCCAGCTGACGAGCCGGCTCCAGCAGACCATCCGCATCCAAATCAGGCCCCACCAGAGACTGAAACACCCGCATCTCTTTCTTCACCAGCGCGCTTTTCTGCTTGTGCGGAAACATCGGGTCGAGATAGACCACCTGCGGGCGCGGGGTGATATCGGTCAGCGCCGTCAGGCTCGAGGCATGAATCAGCTGCAAACGCTCCTGCAACCACGGGCCGATTTCCGGGTCCGCGTAGCCACGGCTCAGACCGTCGTCGAGCAGGGCCGCCACCACCGGGTTACGTTCCAGCATCCGCACCCGACAGCCGACAGACGCCAGCACAAAGGCATCACGCCCCAGCCCCGCCGTGGCATCGACCACGTCCGGGAGGTAGCTTCCTTTAATCCCAACCGCTTTAGCCACCGCTTCGCCGCGACCGCCGCCGAACTTGCGCCGGTGCGCCATCGCCCCGCCGACAAAATCGACAAAAATCCCGCCGAGCTTCGGTTCGTCGCGCTTGCGTAATTCAAGATGTGCTGTGGTCATCACCAGCGCCATCGGGTTTTCTTCATCGTGCTCCAGCCCCCAGCGGGCCGTCAGAACAGATAAGGCGCCGTCTCCGGCGCCTGTTTCATCCACTAAGCAGATCTTCACGTAACAATCAGCCTTTGATCCCGTAATGCTCAAGCATCGCATCCAGCTGCGGCTCGCGGCCGCGGAAGCGTTTGAACAGCACCATTGGCTCTTCGGAACCGCCGCGGGTCAGGATGTTGTCGAGGAACGACTGGCCGGTTTCGCGGTTGAAGATCCCCTCTTCTTCGAAGCGAGAGAAGGCATCCGCCGCCAGCACGTCGGCCCACAGGTAGCTGTAGTAACCCGCCGCGTAGCCGCCTGCAAAGATATGGCTGAACGCGTGCGGGAAGCGGCCCCAGGTTGGCCCTGGGATCACGGCGACCTGCTTTTTAATCTCGGCCAGGGTTTCAAGGATTTTCGCGCCCTGCTCCGGGCTGAACTCGGCGTGCAGGCGGAAGTCGAACAGGCCGAACTCCAGCTGACGCAGGATGAACATCGCCGCCTGGTAGTTCTTCGCCGCCAGCATTTTATCCAGCAGCTCCTTCGGCAGCGGTTCGCCGGTCTCATAGTGACCGGAGATAAACGCCAGCGCGTCCGGCTCCCAGCACCAGTTTTCCATAAACTGGCTCGGCAGCTCGACCGCATCCCACGGCACACCGCTGATACCGGCCACGCCTGCGGTTTCGATGCGGGTCAGCATATGGTGCAGACCGTGACCGAACTCGTGGAACAGGGTGATCACTTCATCGTGAGTAAAGAGCGCAGGTTTGCCGTTCACCGGACGGTTAAAGTTACAGGTCAGGTAGGCGACCGGCTTCTGCAGAGAACCGTCGGCTTTACGCATCTGGCCCACGCAGTCGTCCATCCACGCCCCGCCGCGCTTGTTCTCACGCGCGTAGAGATCGAGATAGAAGCTGCCGCGCAGTTCGTTTTTCTCGTCATACAGCTCGAAGAAGCGCACGTCCGGATGCCAGACGTCGATATCGGTACGCTCTTTGGCGGTGATGCCATAGATGCGTTTTACCACTTCGAACAGGCCGTTAACGGCTTTGTTTTCCGGGAAGTACGGGCGCAGCTGCTCGTCGCTGATGCTGTAGAGATGCTGCTTCTGTTTTTCGCTGTAGTAAGCAATATCCCACGGCTGCAGCTCGTCCACGCCAAACTCCGCTTTCGCGAAGGCGCGGAGCTGGGCCAGCTCTTTTTCACCCTGCGGACGGGCGCGTTTCGCCAGATCGGTCAGGAAGTCGAGCACCTGCTGCGGATTTTCCGCCATTTTGGTGGCGAGAGATTTGTCGGCGTAGTTCTCAAAGCCCAGCAGCTGGGCCAGCTCGTGACGCAGGGCGAGGATTTCCGCCATCACCGGGCTGTTGTCCCACTTACCGGCATTCGGCCCCTGATCGGAGGCGCGGGTGCTGTAGGCGCGGTACATCTCTTCGCGAAGCGCCTGGTTGTCGCAGTAGGTCATCACCGGCAGATAGCTCGGGATATCCAGGGTTAGCAGAAAGCCATCCTGCTCTTTCGCCTCGGCCTGGGCTTTTGCCGCCGCCAGGGCGCTTTCCGGCATGCCTGTCAGCTCCGTTTCGTCGGTAATCAGCTTCGTCCAGCCCATGGTGGCGTCGAGCACGTTGTTGCTGTACTGGTTGCCCAGCTCGGACAGGCGCGCGGCAATTTCACCGTAGCGGGTCTGCTTCTCTTTTGGCAGGCCAATCCCGGACAGCTCAAAATCACGCAGGGCGTTATCGACCGATTTTTTCTGCGCCGTGTTCAGTTCGGCATAATGGTCGCCGTCGCGCAGGTCGCGGTAGGCTTTGTAGAGCCCTTCGTGCTGGCCGACCCAGGTGCTGTACTCAGAGAGCAGCGGCAGGGTCTGTTCGTAGGCTTCGCGCAGTTCCGGGCTGTTTTTTACCGAGTTCAGGTGGCTCACCGGGGAGAAAATACGCCCCAGCACGTCGTCCACTTCGGCCAGCGGCTGACACAGATTTTCCCAGGTGTACGGCGCGCCCTGCGCTACCACGCTTTCTACCGCCGCGCGGCAGTTGTCCAGCGATTGCGTAACGGCTGGAACCACATGCTCAGGGAGGATTTTAGAAAACGGCGGCAACGAAAAAGGCGTCAGTAATGGATTGGTCATAAACGCTGTCCTGTTGAAATAGGTGAATGAAGCGCGCATCCGGCGCTGTGCATATGCGATCTAGAATGGGGTTAAGTGTAGAGGATTTCAATGCCAGACGTGGCGGAAAAGAGCCCGGTGGCGCTGCGCTTACCGGGCCTACGGGTAATCTGCGCCGTTCTGCTGTAAACTGTGGCAAATCGTCAATTCAGCGGAATATCATCACCCATGCTCAGTTATCGCCACAGCTTCCACGCTGGCAACCACGCCGACGTCCTTAAACACACCGTTCAGAGCCTGATCATCGAATCGCTCAAAGAGAAAGAGAAGCCGTTTCTCTATCTGGACACCCACGCGGGCGCGGGCCGTTATCAGCTGAGCGGCGAGCATGCCGAGCGTACCGGTGAATATCTGGAAGGGATCGCCCGCATCTGGCAGCAGGACGACCTGCCTGCCGAGCTGGAGCCGTACATCGGCGTGGTGAATCACTTCAACCGCAACGGCCAGCTGCGCTACTACCCGGGATCACCGCTGATTGCACGCCAGCTGCTGCGCGAGCAGGACAGCCTCCAGCTGACCGAGCTGCATCCGAGCGACTTCCCGCTGCTGCGTTCTGAATTCCAGAAAGACAGCCGCGCCCGCGTGGAAAAATCCGACGGCTACCAGCAGCTGAAAGCCAAGCTGCCGCCGGTTTCCCGTCGCGGCCTGGTGCTTATCGACCCGCCGTACGAGATCAAAACCGACTATCAGGCGGTGGTGACAGGCATCCATGAAGGCTACAAACGCTTCGCTACCGGAACATACGCCCTGTGGTACCCGGTGGTGCTGCGCGCGCAAATCAAACGCATGATCAAGGATCTGGAAGCGACCGGCATCCGCAAAATCCTGCAGATTGAGCTGGCGGTACGTCCGGACAGCGATCAGCGCGGTATGACCGCCTCCGGCATGATTGTAATCAACCCGCCGTGGAAGCTCGAAGCGCAGATGAACAACGTGCTGCCGTGGCTGCATAAAACGCTGGTGCCAGCGGGTACAGGCCACGCCACCGTCAGTTGGATCGTGCCGGAGTAATCGCAGCCATCGGTGGAAACTATTGATTTCAGGTATACAATCGCGGCAATTCACGATTAAGGACAAAAGCTATGACTAAGCATTATGACTACATCGCAATCGGCGGCGGCAGCGGCGGCATCGCCTCCATCAACCGCGCGGCCATGTACGGCCAGAAGTGCGCGCTGATTGAAGCCAAAGCGCTGGGCGGCACCTGCGTGAACGTGGGTTGTGTACCGAAGAAAGTGATGTGGCATGCGGCGCAGATCCGTGAAGCTATCCATATGTATGGCCCGGACTACGGCTTTGACACCACCATTAATAACTTTGACTGGGACAAGCTGATTGCCAGCCGTACCGCCTACATCGACCGTATTCACACCTCCTACGACAACGTGCTGGGCAAAAATAACGTCGACGTTATCCACGGCTTCGCCCGCTTTGTGGACGCGAAAACGATCGAAGTGAACGGTGAGACGATCACCGCCGATCACATCCTGATCGCCACCGGCGGTCGTCCGAGCCACCCGAATATCCCGGGCGTGGAATACGGCATCGACTCCGACGGTTTCTTCGAGCTGCCTGCCCTGCCAAAACGCGTTGCCGTGGTGGGCGCGGGTTACATCGCGGTGGAGCTGGCTGGCGTGATTAACGGTCTGGGTGCCGAAGCGCACCTGTTCGTGCGCAAACACGCGCCGCTGCGCAGCTTCGATCCGCTGATCGTTGATACGCTGGTTGAAGTGATGAACACCGAAGGTCCAACCCTGCATACCAACGCCGTGCCAAAAGCGGTCGTGAAAAATGCAGACGGCAGCCTGACCCTGGAGCTGGAAGATGGCCGCAGCCAGACCGTCGATTGCCTGATCTGGGCGATCGGCCGTGAACCGGCTAACGATAACTTCAACCTGGGCGTGACCGGCGTGAAAACCGACGAAAAAGGCTATATCGTCGTCGATAAATTCCAGAACACCAGCGTACCGGGCATTTACGCGGTCGGCGACAATACCGGTGCGGTTGAGCTGACCCCAGTGGCCGTTGCGGCGGGTCGTCGTCTTTCCGAGCGCCTGTTTAACAACAAGCCGGACGAGCATCTGGACTACAGCAACATCCCGACCGTGGTCTTCAGCCACCCGCCAATCGGCACCGTCGGCTTAACCGAGCCGCAGGCGCGCGAGCAGTATGGCGACGACCAGGTGAAAGTGTATAAATCGGCGTTTACCGCGATGTATACCGCCGTCACCTCTCACCGTCAGCCGTGCCGCATGAAGCTGGTCTGCGTCGGTCCGGACGAGAAGATTGTCGGTATTCACGGCATCGGTTTCGGTATGGACGAGATCCTGCAGGGCTTCGCCGTGGCGCTGAAAATGGGCGCAACGAAGAAAGACTTTGATAATACCGTGGCAATCCACCCAACGGCGGCGGAAGAGTTTGTGACCATGCGTTAAGGGCTTTTCGCAGGAAAGCACGTCATCAAAACTGGCCTTTGCGGGCCAGTTTTTTTATATGGCTCGATAATTTAAAGATAAAGCTTCATCATCCCAGCGAATATAAAATCATCATCACGCTAAAAAGGAATTGAGATGAAAGCGCTTATTGGGTTGACCCTACTTCTTTTTTGCTTTGCCGCCGCCTCCTCTGACCAAATCACCTTCTGGGATACCCCTCAGCACGGCGGAAACAGCTTTAACCGCCTGCCGCCCACGCAGGAATACTATGATGCGCTGCGTGGCTATGGCGCGACGTGGGTTCGCCTCTCTTATGATAAATGGAAACCTGCCGGGAGAGATTTTCTTCTCGGCAACGCCGACGGCTACCGTGGGCTCGAGGTGACAGACCTCGCGACGCTCAAAGCCTCCATCAGGAAAGCACACGCGGCCGGGCTACAGGTTGTCATTGCCCCACTCTCTTTACCCGGCATGCGCTGGGCGCAAAATAACAATAACCAGTTTGATGACCGCATCTGGCAGGACAAAAAATACTGGCAGGAAGCCGCTCAGTTCTGGCGTGATTTGGCCCAGGCCCTGAAGGACGAACCGGGCATTGCGGCCTGGAACCTGGTCAATGAACCCGCGCCTGAAAAAAGAGGCAACATTAGCGAGCAGGCGTCGCCAGAGGCGTTAAAAACCTGGTATCAGCAGCAGCAAAGTACGGCGCGTAACCTCCCCGCTCTCTACAATCAGATTATTGCCGCCATCCGCGAGGTCGATGCCACCACACCGATTATGGTCGATGGAGGCTGGTACGCCTCCGCGCGTGGTTTTTCTGGTTGGCCGTCCGCGCTTGAGGATAAGCGGGTGCTCTACAGCTTCCACATGTACGAGCCCTATGATTTCACCAGCGCGCCAAATGCACGCCGCAAGGTGCCGTTCGACTATCCAGGCATGATCACGTTCGGCGGTAAAAAGGTGAAATGGGACGCTACGGCCATAGAGAAATGGATGAACGCGCCCTTTGACTGGGCGAAGCAGAATGGTATTCCGGCCAACCGGGTTGTCGCGGGAGAGTTTGGCTGCGTTCGCACGCTGCAGGGCTGCCGGCAGTGGCTTAATGATGTCCTGACCGTCCTCGACAAACATCATGCACACTGGGCATTTTATGCGTTTCGTGAAGATGCCTGGGACGCCATGGACTATGAGCTGGGGAAAAAACCGGTGCCGTGGGCCTACTGGAAAGCCATCGAGGATAACGCACCGGATACGATCAAGCGCCATTCTACCGAGGAATTTGAACCGATTGCTAAGCGGCTAAAACAAGGCCTTTGATCCGGGATACTCGCCTCTTGTTCAGTAACCTCTTTTGAAGAGGCTACTGTTAACAGACATAAATCGTTGCAAAACGAATGCTCCGAAAATAGTGATCTACCGCACATATTCCTCCCCCTCTACCGAAGCGAATGTCTACGCTTATAAGACGCCCGGATAAACCTGTCTTTTGAACACACAACCGGAGGTCCCTATCACCATGTTCAACCAGAAACTACAGGCTACCGAGAACATCGAATTCGAGATTGCAGAAGAGCTGCGCTACGAGACCGATCCCTGCGAGTTGAAACTGGATGAAATGATTGAGGCGGAGCCGGAACCCGAAATGATCGAGGGGCTACCCGCCTCCGATGCGTTGACGCCCGCAGACCGCTATCTTGAACTGTTTGAGCATGTGCAGTCGACGCGGCTGTTTGCGGACAGTAAAACCTTCCCCGACTGCGCACCGAAGATGGATCCGCTGGATATCCTGATCCGCTACCGCAAGGTCAGACGCCACCGGGACTTCGACCTGCGCCAGTTTGTGGAGAACCACTTCTGGATGCCGGAAACGTACGGCACCGAGTATGTCTCCGACCCGGGACTCTCCCTGAAAGAGCACATTGATAACCTGTGGCCGGTGCTGACGCGCGAGCCGCAGGATCATATTCCCTGGTCTTCCCTGCTGGCGCTGCCGCAGGCCTATATCGTTCCCGGCGGGCGATTCAGCGAGACCTACTACTGGGATTCCTATTTCTCCATGCTGGGGCTGGCGGAGAGCGGTCGTAACGACCTGCTCAAGTGCATGGCGGACAACTTCGCCTGGCTGATTGAACGCTACGGGCATATCCCCAACGGCAACCGCACCTATTATCTCAGCCGCTCACAGCCGCCGGTCTTTGCGCTGATGGTGGAGCTGTTCGAGGAGGACGGCGTGCGCGGTGCGAAACGCTATCTGGATCACCTCAAAATGGAGTACGCCTTCTGGATGGACGGCGCGGAGTCGCTGCTGCTAAACCAGGCCTACCGCAGCGCCGTACGTATGCCGGACGGTTCACTGCTCAACCGCTACTGGGATGACCGCGATACCCCGCGCGACGAATCGTGGATCGAGGACGTGGAAACTGCCCGCCACTCGGGGCGACCGCCAAACGAGGTCTATCGCGATCTGCGGGCGGGGGCGGCGTCAGGCTGGGATTATTCGTCCCGCTGGCTGCGCGATCCGTCGCGGCTCGCCAGCATCCGCACGACGCAGTTTATCCCCATCGACCTGAACGCCTTCCTGTTCAAGCTGGAAAGCGCGATTGCCAACATCTCGGCGTCGAAAGGGGACAAAGAGACGGCCGACCTGTTCCGCCAGAAAGCCAGCGATCGCCGCGCGGCGGTGAACCGCTATCTGTGGGACGAGGAGAGCGGCTGTTACCGCGATTATGACTGGCGACGCGAAGAGCTGGCGCTGTTTTCTGCCGCCAGCATCGTGCCGCTGTATGTCGGCATGGCAACCCACGAGCAGGCCGAGCGCCTGTCGGATGCGGTCAAGGCACGACTGCTCACGCCGGGCGGGATTCTGGCGACCGAGTACGAAACCGGCGAGCAGTGGGATAAACCCAACGGCTGGGCGCCGCTGCAGTGGATGGCGATTCAGGGGTTCAAGCAGTACGGCAACGACTCGCTGGGAGATGAAATCGCCTGGAGCTGGCTGCATACGGTGAACCATTTTTATCAGACGCACCATAAGCTGATTGAGAAGTACCACATCGCCAGCAGCACGCCGCGCGAAGGGGGCGGTGGGGAGTATCCGCTGCAGGATGGTTTCGGCTGGACGAACGGCGTGGTGCGGCGGCTGATTGGGTTGTATGGGGAGCCTTGAGCAGGGTGCGGGGTGCGCTCTGGTGCCCTCACCCCGGCCCTCTCCCACAGGGAGAGGGAGAACAACTTAGCGGATCACCTCATAAATGGCGCTCTGAATGGACTGCCATTTTTTCGTGGTGGCATCTGGCTGTGACTTCGCACGGCGTGTGGCCATGTCGAGATCGTGCTGCTGGCGTTTCACCACGGCAGGCACGGTGCAGAACGCTTTAAGATACTCTTTACGTACCGAGGTCAGAGACTCGCCGTTCGACATCGCGTGGCTGAGCGTGTTGATGAAGCGGCGACACGGCTTCTCCTCCACCATGTTTTGCCGGTAGCGTAACATCAGCTCCAGCACGTCATCATAGCCTGCCGACATCGCCTCTTCGGTCCAGGACAGCTTCCAGTCCATACCACCCTGCAAAAAGAGCTGGGTCACGCGGGTGTCGTTGCGGTTAATGGCCGAGCGGAAATTATTCTCGTCCCAGGTCACCCCCATGCGCGTGAGCGTTTCACGCGAGGAAGGCGTCTCGCGCATTTCCTGTGGTGGTGCCGCTTCAGCCGCGCTGGCGGTCGCAGGCTGCGTTTTACTACTGGTAACCAGCCAGAATCCCCCCGCCACGATGGCAATCACCATGACGCCAACCGCCCCCCATAGCGCGCCGGAAATAAGCTGCTCGCGTTGTTCGGGGGTGCGCGGCGCGCGCTGGGTCGGCTTTTCAATGGTGTCGCGGACTTCAAACAGATCCCCACCGGTGACCCGATCCATTTTCTGCGCCTTTTCCCAGAAGGTATGCAGTTCGCTGGCATCTACCGCCATGAATCCCGCCGGATTGACGCGCGTTCTCCCCTCTTCAAACGCGCGTTGAACGGGCCGTGCGATCTGCGCGTAGTAGTTATCCAGCAGCTGTATTTGCGCCGAGCTCAACGTTTTCTGAACGGTGATGCTGTTGCGAATTTGCCGGATGTCGTCGAGGAAGGTTTGCAGCGTTTTACGCGGTTCAACCAGCAGCGTCAGCATGGACGGATCGCTGAACAGCGAAGCGTAATAGCGGCTGAACTCTTTTTTATCCACCAGCATTTGCGCCAGCTCGCTGAACATCATGCCGCTCAGGACATCGTTGATCTCGCCCAGCTTCAGCCAGCGCCGAACGCGATCGGCGTTAAACAAGGTCTTCAGATGATTGTTCAGCCGAACCTGATCGGGCCAGGCCTGCTGGATGAGCCCTTTAATCATCAGCTCAATCGCCCGCACCTGCTTGTGCGCCTGCTGTTGCTGAAGTTCGCTTCCCGGTGCCAGGTCCGTGCTGTA
The DNA here is from genome assembly GCF_000568095.1 of Enterobacter sp. DC4. NCBI lineage: Bacteria > Pseudomonadati > Pseudomonadota > Gammaproteobacteria > Enterobacterales > Enterobacteriaceae > Enterobacter > Enterobacter sp. DC4. Next base: position 144,457 of record NZ_AZUB01000008.1, read on the forward strand.
GGTCAACAGAGGCTGCTGCAGGCGCAGGTGTTCCAGCGCGGTAACAAACCGCATCGCCGCAATAAGCTGGTTTTCACTCACATCCTGTCCGCTTTCATACTGCGGAACGCGCTGCTGCAGCAGGCGCAGCTGGAGCGTAAATTCCGACATCTCGGCATCATTCAGGTTGAGTTTTTTCGCAACGGCTCCCCAGCCGCCCAGCGCTAATCGAGCACTGTCGAGTTGCTCCAGAAACCAGCGTGGATCTTTGCCCTCAGAAGCATGTACATTCAGAAGTAGCAAAATTTCCACCGACGCATGGCGAATGACCGCCAGACAGTGTTCGAACTGTTCGCGAATATGATGTGATGTACTGAGACTCATTGTTTTCCTTAAGCGACAACGAAGACATCCGGAATGGGCACGAGACGGCCTTTTTTTCTTTTTATTTATACGCGATTAACCATACCTGACTTTCTGTTGAAATAAAGTGACAACCCTAAAATCATTTAAAATGTTTCAGGAGAATCTGAATGCCGGTTTTAATTACCCCTCGCCTTACCTGTTCACCTCTGCTGGAACAAGACTGGCCCTTTTTTCTGGCATTACAGCAGCATCCCGACGTCATGCGCTTTGTGGCGGAAAACCGCCCCGTTGCGGCGATCCGCGAGGCATTTGATTCACGCCTGACGCCCTGGTCACCGGGCAGCGCGCACTGGCTCTGTCTCGTTGTACGTGACAAAGCCTCACAGGCCCCGCTGGGCGTCACCGGGTATATTCATCGGGAGGAGGACTGTGCCGAAGTGGGCTTCCTTTTCGCACCCGAGGCGCAGGGGAAAGGCTACGGCTTTGAATCCCTGAAAGCGCTTTGTGATTACGCTTTTCATCAGGGCGGTATACGTCGACTCACCGCCACCGTCACCGTGGGAAATGTCGCTTCAAGACGCCTGCTGGAAAAAGCCCGCTTTCGCCTGGAAGGCGAATTACGCGAGAGCTATTATCTTGCGGGGCGCTGGCAAAATGACTGGTTATTTGGTTTATTGCAGCAGGAATACCTGAATAATAATGCCTGATCAACAGCCATTTGGCGGATATTTCTCAGACGTCGTTTCCTCTACAGTATCGATCTTAAGAGGAAATGAATATGAAAGGTCATGCGCTGAAAATATCTTCTGCCGCCATTGCGTTAATAAAAAAACATCAGGGTCTTTCTCTGGAGAAATATTGTGACGAAAACGGATTATGGGTTATCGGCTATGGCCACGTTATCCGCGATCGGGGACATTTTCACGGTCCCATCACGCCTGCCGAGGCAGAAGATTTGCTGCATGACGATATTCAGCTGTGTGAGGCGCTGCTGCGGGAAAGTGTGACACGTCCATTAACCCAACAGCAGCATGATGCGCTGGTTATGATGGTATTCAGCTTCGGAGAGATGCCCTCGCTCCCAAACGCGATTTTTCAGGCCTTCGCACGGGTATAGTACATGGCAGCCTGCGTTCTGTTTTTCACGTCCAGCCGCCGGAAAAGCGCCTCGAGATGCGCTTTTACCGTGGCCGCACTGATGTTGAGATTGCGGCCAATCTCTTTATTTGACTCCCCCGCCGCCAGCAATTCCAACACGTCGCGCTGACGCTCGCTCAGGGATGATAACGCCTGAGACGACGGCTGCCTGACCCACTCCCCGGGAAAACAGACCATCCCTCTGGACACCGAATCCAGCACAGCGGAAAACCGCTCGGGACTGGCATTTCGGGGAATAATGGCCATGATGTTTCGCTGCCGCAATTGCTCAACCCATCTGGCCTCTTTTTTCGCCAAAACCAGAATCACGCGTATCGCCGGAAAGCGTTGTAGCATCTCTTCCAGCAAAGCGTTCCCCTCGTCCTGCATTAAATTCCCGTCAATCATGACGATAGCTGACGGTGAAGCGGAAATCTGGGTCCATAAATCGTCTGCCTGACAGGTCCCTGTCATATCTATTTCCGGAATGAGCGTCTGAAGACTGTGTATCGCTCCGTGAATAAAGAGTGACTGCCTGTCAAACATGATTACTCGCATCGTTTTTTATCCCTCTGAGAATAGCGAAGGGGGATTCTACAGAGGGGTTATTTAAGAAAAAACTCAACGAATGGAGACGTTACAAAACCCCCGAGTTCTTTATATCTGTCCGTATTTAGACACACTGACCTTAAGGATTTCCTTAAGCGCGTAGATCACAGGAACATGCCGCCTGAGACTTCAATACGTTGCGCATTCATCCAGCCCAGTTTGTCGCTGAGCAGTGCCGAAATGGCATCGCCAATATCGTCCGGCAGCCCCACCCGTCCCAGCGCCGTTTGCGAGGCCAGCAGCTGATTCAGCTCCGCGTTGTCGCGCACGCGTCCGCCGCCAAAGTCAGTTTCAATCGCGCCCGGCGCGATGATATTGACGGCGATCCCGCGCGCGCCCAGCTCTTTCGCCTGATAACGCGTCAGCACTTCCATCGCCCCCTTCATGGCCGCGTAGGTCCCTGAGCCCGGCTGGGTAAAGCGGGCCAGCCCGCTGGAGACGTTGAGGATCCGTCCCCCGTCGTTCAGCAACGGCAGCAGGCGCTGGGTCAGGAAGAAAGGTCCTTTGAAATGAACGTTCAGCGCCTCATCAAACTGGGCTTCCGTCGTGTCGGTATAGGGCGCATATAAACCCGTTCCGGCATTGTTCAATAAATAGTCAAAAGTTTCACGCTGCCAGACACGCCTAAGGGTTTCCTGAAGCTGTTGGGCAAAATGATCAAAACCCGTGATATCCCCGACGTTGAGCTGTAATGCCGCTGCGTTAACGCCTTTTTCCTGAATTTCATGCACAACATCCAGCGCTTCCTGCTGGCTACGGTTGTATGTCAGGACGATTCCCGTGCCGTCTGCCGCCAGCTTTAACGCAGCGTTTTTACCCAGACCACGGCTACCACCCGTCACTAATGCGATACGTTCACTCATCATAAACCTCGTTTTGGCTGTTAAGGAGATTGAGAAAGAGCTTATTAGGTGATAGAAAATCAATAAAGATGGATTAAAACGCTTCACTGTTTCAGCTGTAACAACAATGAGCTTCCGCTATGGATAAAATTCACGCAATGCAGTTATTCGTCCGCGTCGCGGAACTGGAGAGTTTTTCCCGCGCGGCCGAAACATTAACCCTGCCGAAAGGCAGCGTTTCACGACAAATTCAGGCCCTGGAAAACCGGCTTGGCACCCAGCTATTGCACCGCACCACGCGCCGCGTCAGCCTGACGCAGGACGGCATGGTCTATTACGAGCGGGCAAAAGATCTGCTGGCAAACCTTGATGAACTCGACGGTATGTTTCAGCACGATCCCTCCAGCATCAGCGGACGGCTCCGCGTGGATATGCCCGTCGGCGTTGCTCGAAATTTAGTCATCCCCAAACTGCCTGCTTTCCTGCAGCATTATCCGGGCATTGAACTGGAACTCAGCAGCAGCGATCGCCTGGTGGATGTGATCCGTGAAGGGTTTGATTGCGTCGTCCGCGTCGGCACGCTGAAAGATTCAGGGCTGATTGCCCGTCCGCTGGGCAAGCTGTCGGTGATAAACTGCGCCAGTCCGGATTATCTGGCGCGTTTTGGCTACCCGGAAACGCTGGACGGTTTAGGCTCACACGCCGTGATCCACTACGCCGCGATGCTGGGAACCCGCCCGCAGGGCTTTGAGTTTTATAACGGCAGTGCAACGCAGTGGGTAAAAACGGGCGGGGTGTTAACCGTTAACAGCACGGAAACTTACCAGGCTGCCTGCCTCGCCGGACTGGGCATTATTCAGGTTCCGCGGGTTGGGGTGCGCGATCTACTGCGCGCGAAGAAACTGGTTGAGATCCTGCCGCAATACCGGGCCGAACCGATGCCTGTCTACCTGATTTATCCCCACCGCCGCAACCTCTCCCGACGGGTCCATCTGTTCATGGAGTGGCTAACCGAACTCACAAAAGCTTACGTGGACTAGTCGCAAGCTATAATTCAGTAACATCCAGCCAAACGAAAAGGAAAAGACGCGTGACGCCGGAAAACAACCCGCAACGACCCACCCAACATTTAGAGTATGAGCCCGTCAAAAAGATGGAAACCGGGCCTGAAGAGGCCAGGTCCCCTGGTACCGCCAGCAAAGCGCTGGGGACCGTCACCGGCATTGTCGCCAGAATTCAGCAGTTTCCCATGATTGCGCATCTGATACGCGCGACCGAACGCTTTAATGACCGCATGGGAAACCAGTTTGGTGCCGCCATCACCTATTTTTCCTTCCTGTCGATGATCCCAATCCTGATGGTGTCGTTTGCGGCGGCCGGTTTTGTGCTCGCGTCGCACCCGACGCTGCTGCAGGATATCTTCAATAAGATCCTGAATAACGTCAGTGACCCGACCCTTGCCAGCACGCTCAAAAGCACCATCAATACCGCCGTGCAGCAGCGTACTACCGTCGGTATCGTCGGCTTGCTGATTGCCCTTTACTCCGGCGTTAACTGGATGGGCAACCTGCGCGAGGCCATTCGCGCCCAGTCGCGCGATGTCTGGGAGCGTAAGCCGCAGGACCAGGAGAAAATTTGGGTTAAGTATCTCCGCGATTTTGTTTCTCTGATTGGCCTGCTTGTCGCGCTCATCGTGACGCTTTCCATTACCTCCGTGGCAGGCTCGGCGCAGCAGATGATCATCTCCGCGCTTTACCTTGATTACATCGAATGGCTGAAGCCGGCCTGGCGCAGCATTGGTCTGGCCATTTCCATCTTTGCCAATTACCTGCTGTTCTTCTGGATCTTCTGGCGCTTGCCCCGCCATCGTCCGCGTAAGAAGGCGCTGATCCGCGGCACGTTGATTGCGGCGATCGGCTTTGAAGCGATCAAAATCGTGATGACCTACACCTTACCGTCACTGGTTAAATCCCCTTCCGGCGCGGCGTTTGGCTCGGTGCTGGGGCTGATGGCGTTCTTCTACTTCTTCGCGCGTTTGACCCTGTTCTGCGCGGCGTGGATTGCCACTGCCGAGTACAAAGACGACCCGCGAATGCCGGGCAAAACGCACCGGTAACCCCACTCTCGGGCTGAAATTTCAGCCCGATTCATCATTTCAGCATATAAATCCAGGCTGTAACTTTTATTTAACCGAAAACCAGTTTTATTGACTGATATTTAAAATCTGTGAAGCATTTCATAGACCTGTTTTGGCTGGCCTGAAAATTATCCGCTTTTTGTTGCTTTTATCACCAGTGCGCGGCTTTGTTACAGATTGAAATGTCGCTTTTGCTGTGCGTAATATGGCCTTTCGTTCGACAAAAATAAGAAAATATTATGCAAGCAACCGCCACCACACTCGACTCAGGAACGGAAAACGTTCCGGTAAACTCGCGCAATAAAGTTGTCGTCGCATCGCTGATTGGCACCGCCATTGAGTTCTTCGACTTTTATATTTATGCCACCGCCGCGGTCATCGTCTTCCCGCATATTTTCTTCCCGCAGGGCGATCCGACGGCAGCCACGCTGCAGTCTCTGGCGACCTTTGCTATCGCGTTTGTTGCGCGTCCGATTGGCTCTGCGCTGTTTGGACACTTTGGCGATCGCATTGGCCGCAAAGTCACCCTGGTGGCCTCGCTGCTGACGATGGGCATCTCCACCGTGGCCATCGGCCTGCTGCCTACGTATGAGACCATCGGCATTCTGGCGCCGGTCCTGCTGGCGCTGGCGCGTTTTGGTCAGGGTCTGGGCCTTGGCGGCGAATGGGGCGGCGCGGCGCTGCTGGCCACCGAGAACGCCCCTGTGCGCAAGCGCGCGCTGTATGGCTCATTCCCGCAGCTGGGCGCACCGATTGGCTTCTTCTTTGCCAACGGGACGTTCCTGCTGCTCTCCTGGCTGCTGACGGATGAACAGTTCATGAGCTGGGGCTGGCGTATTCCGTTTATCTTCTCAGCCGTGCTGGTGCTGATTGGCCTGTACGTGCGCGTTTCTCTGCATGAGACCCCAGTTTTCGCGAAAGTGGCCGCGGCGAACAAGCAGGTGAAAGTGCCGCTGGGTACGCTGCTGACCAAACACGTCCGCGTGACCGTGCTGGGCACGTTCATCATGCTGGCAACCTATACGCTGTTCTACATCATGACCGTTTACTCCATGACCTTCAGTACCGCCGCCGCGCCGGTTGGGCTGGGTCTGCCGCGTAACGAAGTGCTGTGGATGCTGATGATGGCGGTGATCGGGTTTGGCGTGATGGTTCCGATTGCGGGCCTGCTGGCGGATAAGTTCGGTCGCCGCGCGAGCATGATTACCATCACCACGCTGATCATTCTGTTTGCCCTGTTCGTCTTCCCGCCGCTGCTGGGTTCAGGTAGCCCGGCGCTGGTGATGGCCTATCTGCTGATTGGCCTGAGCCTGATGGGGCTGACCTTCGGCCCGATGGGTGCGCTGCTGCCAGAGCTGTTCCCGACGGAAGTGCGCTATACCGGTGCGTCGTTCTCCTATAACGTCTCGTCTATTCTGGGCGCCTCCGTAGCGCCGTATATCGCCACCTGGCTGCAGGCGAACTATGGTCTGTTCTATGTGGGGGTTTATCTGGCGGCAATGGCGGGGCTGACGCTGATTGCGCTGCTGCTGACGCACGAGACGAAGCACCAGGCTCTGTAATTCACTGCGAGCGGTCTGATGCCCTCACCCCGGCCCTCTCCCACAGGGAGAGGGAGAAAGGCGTTACTTCTTCATCTGCGACAAAATAGTCCGGCACTGATTCGCCTCGCCTTCTGACGGCGAAATCAAGGCCAGCAGCGCTGCGGCTGGAGTGACCAGCGTCGCAAGCGCCGCAGCCACTGCGCCACGCGCAATCAGCGGTCCGGGCTTCACGCCCGCCTGCGGATTTTTGAAGGTCCCGCGCACGTAAAGCGGCGAGCGCAGGGTGATGATACGAATCCCCTTACTTTCCGGGTCAATCGTCAGATCAAGCTGCTCCGAGGCCATGCTGGCGGTACCGGTCACGTTAATCACCGCGTTTTCCGTGTCAAAGGCAAAAATCTGCGGGCGCGCCACGCCGTTAACCAGATCCAGATTGGCCGCCGCGCAGTTCACACGCACCTCGTCATCACCGAAGATTTGCCCGATGACGTAGTTACCGACGTTCAGCCCCAGGATCTCCATCAGGTTGCGGCTCACCAGCCCATCGTTCATCAGCAGCTTCAGGTTACCATTGCCGCTGCCCAGCAGCGCCGCAACCGAGTTCCCCACGCCGCGAATATCGGCATCACCGTTCATTTCACCGAGGGTTTTCTGCATCAACTCGACGTTCGGCATCAGCGCTTTCAGCTTTAATCGACGCGCCTGAATCTCCGCCCGTCCCTGCATCGGCTTCTTATCGCCTTCCAGGTGAATGTTCGAGGAGATCGTCCCGCCCGCCATGCCAAACTTCAGCGGCTGCAGGCGCAGGTCGGCGTTTTTGAGGATGATATGGGTCGAGAGATCGCTCAACGGCAACGTGCTGCCATGCTCAATTTTCCCGCCTTTGAAGCGCACATCCGCATCCATCACGTTCCATTTATCCGTCTCAAAACGTTCATAAGGCAGCACTTTGCCGGCAGGCTGAGGATCTTTCTTCACTTCTTTTGACTTCGTACCTTTACCGGAATCAACGCCGATCAGCGGGCCCAAGTCGGCCAGACGCAGCTGACGGGACTCAACATCTCCTTCCAGTTTCGGGCGCGGTTTTCCGGTGGTGTAGGTCAGCGTGCCGTGGATGTCGCTGTCGCCGATCCGACCGTTAAAATCCCGGTAGTCAAAAACGGACGATTTTTCGGTGTCGATTTTGGCGACCAGATGCCCGTCCGTTTCGAAAGGTGGGGTATCCGGCAGCAGAACGCCGGTCAGTTCATACAGCTCGCCCAGCGAATCACCGGCAAATTTGAGCTGAAGGTCCACGCCCCCCATATTCATCGGGTCGTTGACCGTGCCCACGAACGCCACGCGGGTGTTACCGGAACGGAAGTCCGCCTGCACCGGGAACGGCGTGCCTTCGCTCCGTAGCGCCAGCATGCCGCCTATTTTCCCTTTACCGCTGAGCGGCTGGTCGTTATAGCGTCCTTTTGCCGTCAGGCCGAAGACATAGTCGCCCACGCTTGCCGCATCACCTTTCGCTTTCGTCCCCGTGACCTCGCTGAACGGCAGCGGCTTGCCCAGCGGATCGACCAGGATCTCCACATCCGCCTTGCTGACCTTATCGTCGATGGCGATCCGTCCGCGATCGAAGAGAATGTTGTCGAGACGGAATGACCAGGAAGAAGGCTGGGCATTCGGATCTTTTTCGCTGTCGCTGGCCAGGCTAAACGTCCAGTTGTTGTTTTTTTCGGAGAGGCGGATCAGGCGCGCATCGGGCTGCTGAAGTTTGATCCACGGCAGATAGACCGTTTTGGTGAAGAGTGCCAGCGGAGCCAGCGTGGCTTCAACCCGCGGCAGGTGGATCATAGTGACGTCCGGGATATCCGGCGGGTTGCCGAGAATGATGTCGTCAGCATGGATATGTGGCCAGGGGATCCAGCTTCGCCAGCCGGGCTCCTCTTTCTGGCGTTCCCATACCACACCTAAATCACCCCGTATGGCGAAGGGGCGGTTCAGCTCGGTTGAGACTTTCTGGTTGATGGTCGGCTTGAGACGGTTCCAGTCAAACGTCGCAATAATGATGGCGACAACCACGATCAACAACAAGAAAATCCCTGCTGTCCAGGAGATTACCCTGGTTGTTCTTGTCATTTTTATCCCCTTTCCTGATGACCTGTCCTGTAAAACTATAGTCCAGACAAAGGGAAGCGGGTTTATCAGAGGGTCGTTATGACGTTATCGAGGCGATCCATGGGTACCGGGCGAGAGAGATAGTAGCCTTGCGCCGCCGCTGCGGGAGAGTTTTGCACATCACGCCACTCTTCCAGTGTTTCCACACCTTCAACAATCACGCCCTGGCAATAGCGGTTCATCAGCTGTAATAACAGCGTAAACAGATTCCGCCCTTCCGGGGTCTGACGCAGCATAATGAACAGATCGCGGGCCACTTTAATGTAGTCGTAGCGCACTTCACTCAGGGCGGAGAAGTTCGCCATGCCGGTGCCAAAGTCATCCAGCCACAGCGGGCCGTATTCGCATATCGAAGCAAACGAGGAGTCCTGCGGCAAACGGACATGCTCCACCAGCTCAAAGCGCATCCACGGCAGGGTGGCGATCAGCTCCTGCAATTTCGCGTTCTGGCGCAGCGCCAGCAGGGTTGGGCCATCGACGTTCACCGAGGCGAGGATATCGTGCTGTTCGAAAAAGGCGTGCTTCGTTGCCAGCATGCGAAGTTGCTCTTCCAGCACGTCCAGACGCTGGCGAACGGCAACTTCGGCAAAATAGCGATCCGGCGCGATGCGCTGAGTAGGGTTTGAGGGGTGCGTAACGACGGTCAAAATTTCGATGGCCATCAGTCGACCATCTGTTCGGTAGATCGGCTGATAGGTATACGCACGCTCACATTGCAGCCAGTAGCGATGCTCCTGCAAGTTCTCAATACTTGCCTCAGGCGTAGTGCTCAGCCGCTGGATAACCTGCTCTGACTTCATTTCAGATGTCCTGTTGTTGGGATAGCCTTTCTGGACTCGTCACAGGATTATCGGCGCGACAATTGAGAACTTTATGTTCAATTCACCCGGAAAATGAAATTAAGATGACAGAAATGCGCGGGAACACGCGCTGGCTCAAAAAAAATAATGGAACGTTGTTTTAATATAGTTGACCGGTTAATTCACTCAGCACACACTGCTGATAATTCTTCTGTTCAGGTTCACGACTATGTCCAAAAAAATTGCCGTGATTGGCGAATGCATGATTGAGCTGTCACAAAAAGGCGCGGAAGTCAGCCGCGGATTTGGTGGCGATACGTTAAACACATCCGTTTATATTGCCCGTCAGGTCGCGCCTGAGGCGCTCACCGTGAACTACGTTACCGCCCTGGGTACGGACAGCTTCAGCCAGCAAATGCTGGAGGCCTGGCAGAGTGAACATGTTGAAACGTCGCTGATTCAGCGTATGGAAAATCGCCTCCCGGGGCTTTATTACATCGAAACCGACAGTACAGGCGAACGCACGTTTTATTACTGGCGTAACGAAGCCGCAGCCAAATTCTGGCTGGAGAGCGACGCGGCCGCGGCCATCTGCGAAGAGCTGGCGACTTTTGACTATCTCTATCTGAGCGGCATTAGCCTGGCGATTTTAAGCCCCGCCAGCCGAGACAAGCTGCTCTCGCTGCTGCGCGAATGCCGTGCCAACGGCGGTAAGGTTATTTTCGATAACAACTACCGCCCGCGCCTGTGGGCCAGCCGCGAAGAGACGCAGCAGGTCTATCAGCAGATGCTGCAGTGCACCGACATCGCCTTCCTGACGCTCGACGATGAAGACGCCCTGTGGGGTGAAAAACCGGTAGAGGACGTAATTGCGCGCACGCAGGCGGCAGGCGTGAGCGAAGTGGTGATTAAGCGCGGTGCGGATTCGTGCCTGGTCGCGGTGGCGGGTGAAGCGCTGGTTGACGTTCCGGCAGTGACGCTTGCCAAAGAGAAAGTGATTGATACCACGGCGGCGGGTGATTCATTCAGCGCGGGCTATCTGGCGGTACGCCTGACGGGTGGAACGCCGGAAGCGGCGGCACAGCGTGGGCACCTGACGGCCAGCACGGTGGTTCAGTATCGCGGGGCGATTATTCCGCGCGAGGCGATGCCTGTTTAAGTAGGGTGCGGGCTGATGCCCTCACCCTAACCCTCTCCCACAGGGAGAGGGAATGTTAGCATTACTGCCCTTGCGGGATATCCGTCGCGTCCGGATGTAAATCATCCGCCGTGGCGGCCTGCGCTGGCTGCGGCGCGGTAGCCATAATGGCATCCCAGGTCGTCTGAAGTTCCTTCATGTCATATTCCGGCTCGCCCTTCGGTTGCAGAAGGATCAACGCCATCTCCTGCGACAGTTGCTGACGGAGGTCCTGATTGAGCATATCGACGGTCAGACCGTTCAGGAAGTCCTGACGAAGCTTCTGATACTGTTCCGGCGCAATGTCCACCACCTGATTCTGCAGGGAACGAATACGCTGGCTGATCAGAATGTCGGTATCGGCGCGAGCGTAGGTCGCAAACAGCTTCTGCAGCTCGAGTTTTTTCTGCGCCACGAGAGCGTTGAATTCCTCTTCGGAAAGCCCCTCTTTACGCACTTTTGCCAGCTCTTTCGCGACCACACCCAGATTGGCATTTAGCTTATCGCCCGGTGATTCAACGTTGATGGCACATTGTGCACGCTGGAACAGCACGCGGCAGTCAAAGCCAAGACCAATATTCTTCACGTTGTTCTTACTCAGCGTCTGCTGGACGTGCCAGAACAGCGCTTCACGTGCCAGATCGGCACGCCAGTAGCGTAACATCGCCGCAGATTCACGGATGGGCTGCCAGGCGTTATCCCACATGACGGAGAGGCGATCCTGACGCACGGTGTCCGTCATAATGCTGACAGGCTCTGCACGCAGCGGAGAGAGCGTCGGGACAGGGGCTGGCGTTTCACGCTTGCCTTTCAGATCGCCAAACGCTTTGTTGATCTGCTCCACCACCGCGCGGCTGTCCACGTTACCCACCACGATCAGCGTCATCGCGTCCGGGGTGTACCACTTCTGGTAGAACGATTTCACCTGTTCGGCGTCCACCGGCTGTTTCAGCGGTTCGGCCGGGTCATGTCCCAGTAACGTTGAGCCCTTCAGGCGGTAACGCCACCAGCCCTCTTTGGTATCCCCAGGCCAGGTTGCCACCATGTCGCTGTTACTCAACGCATAGTTGACGGTGTCCGGCGTGATCGCCAGATTGCCAGAGGCATCGGAGAGATACGTGAGCGCTTCTTTAAGCAAGTCGTTACGGTTGTTTGGCAGGCTCAGGTTAAACATGGTGTAGTCATACGAGACAACAGCCGGGGGAAGTGGGCGTTTCGGATCGATGGCCTGCTGCCAGAGTGAACGCACCTGAACCGCTTGCAGGCTGCCGCTCTGCGTGAGCGCCAGCCGGGGAATAAAGTGGCTGAAACCGGTTTGCTGGGTGCTTTCCGTGAGGGAACCGGTATTAACAGACAGACGGATTTCAATACGATCGCTGGGACGTTGCGGCGTGGCTAAGACCTGCCATTGAAAACCGTTCGCTAATGTCCCTTGTTGCCAGGCCGGGTCTGGCTGGAGCGCATCTGCCTGCACATAACTGGCTGCTGCCATCATCAGCAAACCGCCGGTTAAGAGTCGAATTTTTGTGCCCTGCATGTGAACCCCTGATCAACATTCCTGGTTAAAAAAGAGTGCCTCGCGACGCGCTTCACTCTTAAAGATGACGATGAAAACACGTCGATTAGACCGCGCGTTCGGCAAAACGTCACGGTCCGAAGTGAAATATACCCAAAAAAAATCTTGTCGAATTATGACAGGTATGAACAGTTATTATGCGCAGGAGCCCGCATCCCCACAAGGGAATACGGGCATTTGTGACAAGTTTAAGAGGATAAGCCAGGATTTTTGCTGTCAGTTGAACGATTATTCAGAGTATCGTCGAGCTTTTTGTGATCCAGCTCTTTCACCCATTTCGCCACCACCACCGTTGCCACGCCGTTACCCACCAGGTTGGTTAACGCACGGGCCTCAGACATGAAGCGGTCAATACCCAGAATCAACGCCAGACCCGCCACCGGCAGGTGACCCACAGCAGAAATGGTGGCTGCCAGCACGATAAAGCCGCTGCCCGTTACGCCTGCCGCGCCTTTAGAGGAGAGCAGTAGCACCACCAGCAGGGTAATCTGATGGAAAATATCCATATGGCTGTTGGTCGCCTGAGCGATAAATACGGCCGCCATCGTCAGGTATATCGAGGTGCCGTCCAGGTTGAAGGAGTAGCCCGTCGGGATCACCAGCCCGACCACCGATTTACGACACCCGAGTTTCTCCATCTTGTCGAGCATACGCGGCAGCGCCGATTCTGAAGAGGAGGTCCCCAGAACAATCAGCAGTTCTTCACGAATGTAACGGATAAATTTGAAGATGTTGAAACCTGTCGCGCGGGCGATGGAGCCCAGCACCACCACCACGAAAAGGATACAGGTAATATAGAAGCAGATAATCAGCTGACCCAGCTGCACCAGCGTGCCGACGCCATATTTACCGATGGTGAAGGCCATCGCACCGAAGGCACCGATGGGTGCCAGGCGCATGATCATATTGATGATGCCGAAAATGACCTGCGAGAAGCTTTCGATCACATTAAAGATAAGCTGGCCTTTGCTGCCCAGACGGTGCAAGGCAAAACCAAACAACACGGCGAACAGCAGAACCTGGAGGATGTTTCCGCTGGCGAACGCGCCAATGACGCTGCCAGGGATGACGTCCAGCAGGAAGGCCACCACCCCCTGATCCTTCGCCTGCTCGGCATACACCGCGACCGCTTTGGCATCCAGCGTTGAGGGGTCTACGTTCATCCCCGCGCCTGGCTGCACCACGTTGACGATGATCAGACCAATAATCAGCGCCAGGGTACTGACCACTTCGAAATAAAGAAGCGCCACTGCACCGGTACGACCGACCGCCTTCATGCTTTCCATGCCAGCGATGCCCGTGACTACCGTACAGAAGATCACCGGCGCGATGACCATTTTGATGAGCTTAACGAACGCGTCGCCAAGCGGTTTCATTTGCGCGCCCAGTTCAGGGTAATAGTGACCCAGCAGAATACCGATGGCGATGGCTGTCAGGACCTGGAAATAAAGACTTTTGAAGAGTGAGGTTTTCATAAGGTGTCCTTGGGAAGAAAAACCACAGGCTTTGTAAGGTTATGGTTAACCTGCGGCTTTAAAATAACACCCACATAACAGGACAGAAATAAACTCAGTTCAAATTTGAAACACAAATGTTAAGAACTTTGAGCTGGCTCGCACAAGCCAGCAACAAAGTTACACTTTTGCGGGGTCGTCAGCACCAGAAAGGTATCGTTGTTCAAAGACATCCGAAGGAACAGCAGGGGCAAAAAGGAAGCCTTGCCCGCTCTCCACACCCGCCTCTGCCAGCCAGGCGCGTTGCGCGTCGGTTTCAATCCCCTCGGCAATAAGGTGCAGGTTGAGACTGCGCGCCATCTGGATAATCGCCTGCACCATGCTGCTGTCGTCCGGCAGACCGTCGACAAACGCTTTGTCAATTTTGAGCACATCTACCGGAAGGGTTTTCATGTGCTGAAGCTGGCGCAGCCCGGCGTATCCCATGCCAAAATCGTCCAGTGCAATGCGAATACCGGCATTACGCAGCGGCTTCAGGATCGCGACCGCCTCATTGGGGTCGTCAATACGTCGGCTCTCCGTCACTTCCAGGGTCAACGTATCTGGCTTGATGCGGTAACGATGGATCAGCTCAAGCATCTCTGAAACCATGGTCGGGTGCATAAGCTGCAGGGCAGACAAGTTGACCGACAGCGGCAGCGTCACGCCGCGCTCCTGCCAGGCCGCAAGCTGACGGCAGGACTCCTCCAGCACCCAGTAGCCGACGGTAACCATCAGGCCGCAGGACTCAATGCGCTCAATCAGCCCTTCCGGCAGTTCCCATGAACCATCCGGCTGCTGCAGACGCAGCAGAGCCTCGGCGCTTTTCACTTCTCCCGTCAGCAAATTCACCTGCGGCTGTAGCCAGAGGGCAAACTGGCGGTTATCCAGGGCGGTCAGGATGTCGCTTTCTTCCGTCAGGCGCTGCTGCGCCTTTTCCATCTGCTCCGGGTCGAAGAACTGGATCTGATTTTTCCCTTTGCGCCGGGCAGTAAACGCCGCCGAGAAGGCGCGACGATAAAGCTGTTCCGCCGTTAAATCACCGTAGTACATGGCGATACCGATGCTGGCGCTCGGGCGAAGCTGGATACCCTGAATGGGCAATCGCTCATTAATGACAGTAAGTACTTGCTGACCTAATGTGATTGCATGCCAGGGCTCTTTTACGCCATTGGCAATCACCACCAGATCGTAACCGCTGACCTGGGTCAGCACCATGCGCGGGGCAAGGACAGATTTGATCTTTTCCACCAGGGTGAGCAGCAGCATTTCGCGCTGGCTCTCCTTGAGCACGCCAGCCGTGTCCTGCAGCGTTTCACAGGCGATAACCATCAGCGCCGTGGTTTGCTGGCGCTCAACGGTTTGCTCCAGCATCGCCATCAGGAAGGCTTTATTGGGAAGCTCCGACACCGGGAAGCGCGTGGCGCTGCTGTTTAACTCATCCTGCTGACGCTGGATGCGCTGCTGGTTGAGGTTGTAGCTGCGCACCAGCATACCTATTTCATCGTCATGGTGCAGACGCGGTAGCTCAAGCTGATGCCCCATCTGATCCTGCGGCGCAAGCGTATTCAGCTCGCGGGCGATACGGCGCAGCGGATGAACAATCAGCCGGTTAATACACCAGGTGAGCGCCACGCTGAGAATAAGCGTCATAAGTAAGCAAGTGGTCACTAACGTAACCACCCAGCTCATGACGAATTTATACATGCGGTAGGAGTCCGCCTGTAATACCAGGTAGGCCAGCGGCTGCGGGTTGGCAGGGCGTTCGAGTGAATAAACGGGCAGCGAAATTTGCACCGGCAGTTCAAACAGGCGCATCACCATCATCGGGACGGGACGCTCCGGGATAAAGCTCATCCGCAGCGCCTGAAACTGGTTAGGCAAGACGACGTCGGCGCGGCTAACGACGCCGGCAGGCTGAATGCGTTTTAAAATGGTTTCCGCTTCGGGAATATCCCCTTTCAGAATCGAGGCGGAGAGCGGGCCGCGCACCGAGCGGGCAATACTTTCTAACTGCGAAGCCGTGTTATAGCGATTCTGCTGTACGGAATGAAACAGCAGAATTACGCAGAAAAGCAGGACAAACAGCATGGTGACGGCAGAAACCATCGCCATCTGTTTGATTGTTAAGGAACGGCTGACACGCAAAATGACTCTCCACAAAACTCGAAGCGCAGGGCGCGCCAGGGTGTAAACCTGGCGCGCCTGAGTATACCCGATTGCCGCGCTATTAAGAGAGACTTACAAATGGATTAAGGAAAATCCGATTACCAGTCCGCGTAAGGGACAAGCGGCTGCGGCGGTAAGTCCATATCGCCCTGCCAGCCTGCAGCAGAGTAGCGCACATAGATCAGCGCGTGGCTTGGGGTATAGTCTTTCGCTTCCTGAATATCCACGCCCATGCCCACAAACCAGTTGGACGTGACGCGGCGTTCGATAATGGCCCGCGCGGTATAACCCGTGCCTGAGGAGCTGCTGCCGGTTTCCATCGCGCCCCGGTCGGTATAGCGGTCTGGCTCATCGGTCGGGATCAGATTCTGAATCGGGTAGCGCAGCTCGTCTTTGGTTTTGGAGTGAGACCAGGACACCGAGCCACCCAGCTCCCAGGACCAGTTCTCCGTGCGTTTACGCCAGGTCACCGGCAGCGCAAAGGAGACATACTCCTGCGGGCTGTAGTAGCCGCCCTGACCCAGGGTATAACCGCTCAGGTCTTTGTCGTAGTGCCAGAGCATGTTGGAGACGCCGACCGTCAGGCGCTCATTGTTTTTATTAATGAGCTTGTAGTAGTAACCCGTCATCCAGCGGACGCGCCAGTTATCCTCCACATTTTTACCCGTCAGCGTTTCCGCGTTCAGGCTGGACCAGACGCCGTTCGCTTCTCCTTTGTCATAGCTCACGCTCACGCCGCCACCGGTGGCACGTACGCCGCCCCAGGTGGTGCCGGTGTTGGTATCTTTTTGTCCGGCAAAGGCCAGCAGAGAGCTGGAGATTGGGCGGCGATGGGCGTTAACGGTATAGCCGACAGGCCCCAGGTCGCTGCTATAGCTGATGCCGCCCACCACGTCGACGACGTCAAAGCCCATTGGGGTGGTACCAATATCCATCGCCCAGGTTTTATTCTGCCAGCCGACGGCAACGCTTGCGCCATTGTCGGACTGATGGGTATTGCCGCTACACGGTGTTTCGTAGCAGGTCCCCCATTTAGGATCGTAAGTCCCGTTATTGTTATCAAATGAACCGGCGTCCATGTTGACCAGATCGCTTCTGAAGAACATACGCCCGTCAGAGAGCGGGGCATCCACCTGTAGCATGGTGGTATGCGCTTTCAAGTCGGAATAGCCGCCCGTGCCGCTGGAGCCCCAGTAGTCGTGCTGCAGCGTGACGTTAACATCCTGCTGACGATACAGGTCACCGGCATCACTGCGCACGCCGCGCTTCAGCCAGTCGTCCTTTTCATCGTTACGCGTCAGACGAGTGAAGCTGTCGTTGTCGGTCGGACGGGTCGTCGTGATGCCGGACGACACCATCGCATCTTTATAGGTTTCCAGCGCCTGCTGAGGCTGGCCGTTCTGCGCCTGGAAACGCGCGGCATCACGCAGCACCAGCGCGTTTTCCATGGAGCCGGGCTGCGATTTAGCCTGCGGAATGATTTTGTTGAAGGTCTGTTCTGCGGCAGCGGAATCGCCCAGGCCTGCCTGCGCCATCGCGATGCGGCGCTGCATATTGAGCGACAGCGGCTGGCCGTTTTGCGCGGCGGGCAGTTTCGCCAGCTCTGCGCGCGCGGCATCTTTGTTACCCTGCGCGCTGTAAATCTCGGTCAGGCCGAGGATTGCGTCTTCGTTCTGCGGTTCACGCTGCAGGACGGCATTGTACGTCGTTTTCGCCGAGTCCAGATCGCCACGCTGCTGTGCCCAGTCCGCCAGCGTGAGGTCGATACGGGTGGAGGTCGGCTGCTGGCGAAGAAGATTCTCTGCATCCTGCTCTTTGCCGCTGTCGCGCAGACGGTTGGCGGTTTCCAGCACCTGGTTGCTTTGCAGGCGATCGGCAAGTTCCTGAATATTGCCGTTCCACTGACTGCGCGGCAGCGTGTCCAGATGCGCCAGCGCGGCGCGGTCCTGATCGTTTCCGGAAAGATAGAGCCCGTTGGCGTACACCTGATCCGGATCGGACGGTTTCTGGCTGGCAAGCTGACGCATCAGGGTATCCGCCTGGCTGCGCTGACCCGCGCTGTAGAGATCGCGCGAAAGACGATAGGTTATCCACACATCGCCGGGAGAGAGCGCCAGACGACGACGCTGGATCTCTGCCGCCTGAGCGTATTTCCCCTGATTTTCCAGCTGTTCGGCCTGAGTGGAGAGCTGCTCGTTGGTCAGGCTACGTTCAATATCGTCTATGCTCCGGCGCTGGCTGGCGGAGAGAGACTGGATAAACTGCGAAGCCTTCTCCGGCGACTGCGCGCGGTAAATATTGGCCAGCCCGCGAACCGCATTGCTGTTGCCGCTGTCCATACGCAGCGCCTGGCGATAATAACGTTCCGCCGCGTCGTTATCTTTACGCGCCACGGCGGCGTCGCCCAGCCCCAGCACGGCATAGCTGTCGGCATTGTCGATACCGCGTGCCTGCTGATAGTAACGCTCCGCCTGCGCCGGGTTATTCGCCTTCAGCGCCGCGTCACCCTGCTGAATCAGCAGCCAGTAACGGTTAACCTTCAGAAGACTGTCCCATTTACCCCGGTTATCGCTCTGGGGATCGAGGGCAATCGCCTTTTCAAACTGTGCCACCGCGCGGGCGCGGTCGCCCTTCTGGGAATACGCCTGTCCAAGGGCGCCCACCGCCTCACTGTCGGCATGGTTGGCGCTGACGGCTTTTTGCAGCTCCGCCACCGCCTTACTCCCCTGCCCGGCATCCACCGCCGCCAGCCCTTCCGCTTTCGCGCGGAACGCCGGGTCAGCGAGCTGTTTTTGCTGCGCTTCAAGCTGGGCACGCGCCGCCGCGACGCTATCCCCGTCGCTGAATACGCTCAGGTATTTTTGCAGCGCGCTGACGCTGGCGCTGCTGGCAGGCTGACCTTTGATTTGGTCATACCACATATCAGACGCCTGGTTACGGCCATTGGTGGATTTGGCCATCTCCTGCAATATCGCAAAGCCTTCATCACGGCGTCCGCTCTGGAACAAAAGCTGGGACAGCGTCGCCTGCAGCTGCGTATTTCCGGGGCTGCTGCTGTTTATTTTCTTGAGCTGGTTAATGGCTGCATTTCGGCGAGCAGGGTCTTTCGCCACGACGTTCCAGTATTCCGTGGCCACGTCGCCGCCCGGCGGGTTGCCGTCAAACAGCTTGTCATAGGCGGCAATCGCCTCCTGCGTGTGTCCCGTGGTGGCGAGTAATCGCGCCTGCTGGAGCTGCTGGCGGCCATCCGGGGTAGAAAGCAGCATCGTGTTGCGTGATGACTGGTACGCACTCGAGCCCGGCGCGATCCCTTTCAGACGATCCAGCTCTTTTTGCGCACCGGCGTTATCGCCCTGGCGCAGCAGGTAGCGAAAGCGTGCGGCAATGACGTCAGGGTTGTTCGGGTCAATCAGCTCTAGACGATAAAGCGACTGACGAACCAAATCCTCACGCTGTGTCGATTCGCCCAGCCGAACCTGTTCCAGCAGCTGTTTCTGCTGCGGAGAGTTGGCGGCTTCAGCCAGCGGCATCAGTGCCAGGCCAAGCGATAAAGTGAGTAAATTTACTGTGAACTTGCGCATTCCTGGCCCCAATCCGGTATTAATTCACCTTTTGCGGTGAAGCGAAAACGATGCTGATCCCATCCTTGCCCAAAGAGAGTCAGCACGTAGCTGTAATAGGCATTGTTATCGGGAAAATGGTCCGCAACGCGCTGGCGCTGAACCGCCTGGGCATCACGCTGTTGTAAAAACGGCAGCATGGCGGCAGAGAACCCGACCGGACCATTCCCGGTGCGTTTCCCCGTCGCCACATCCACTTTCTCCGGCGGCACACCCCGTTTCATGGTCTTTGCCGCCATCGGCTGGAAGCGCGTCAGCAGCCGGGCTTTCTGAGGATCGTTGTCACTCATCATACCCACCCAGAGATACACGCGGATGGCGTCGTAGCCGCCCACCAGCGATTTATCCTGCTGTAACCGCCAGCCTTTGTTTTTCTGATACTGCACCCAGTCCGGCGAAAAGCCTTTCGGCGCACTCTCCAGCAGCAGGCGCAGATTGGTTTCACGAAGCTGGGTCCACGGGGAACCAAAGCGCGTGAAATAACTCGCTAACTGCGGAGGAAGATAACTGGGGTTAAAGCGCCAGACCTGTTCATCGGCAAAACCGACTTTACCGGGAAGCAGCATTGCGCCGAGCCCCGGCACTTTCACCACTTCCTCGCTGACAATGCGTTTCAGCAACGCTTTACCCGTGCGGGTATAGTCCGGATGTTTCCACAGCCGACCCGCTTCGAGCAGTGACCAGGCGATCCAGACATCGGCGTCAGAGGCGGAGTTGGTATCAATCACCGCCCACGTTTCTTTATCCTTCTGACCCCATAGCCAGGCAGGCAGATGGTCGTTGAGATCGCCGCTGGCAAGATTATCGCGCGTCCACGTCAGCAGCTGGTCAAACGCGTTGCGATCGTTCGCCGCCAGGGCAAAGAACAGGGCGTAGCTTTGCCCTTCCGAGGTCGTTATTTTGCGCGTGTCACTGGGATCAATGACACGCCCGCCCTCACTGATGTAGTCCTTTTTAAACTGCTCCCAGGCAGGCCAGGTACAGGCGGCGCGAAGAGGAAGCGCCGCCAGCATCACCGCTGCTAATGCACACCAGCGAAAGGCTTTCATTACATCTTACTCATCCGGGTTCAGACGACGACGGCTGATGATACGCAGCAGACGCCACAGCACCCATGCCAGCAAGACCACGCTGACCGCAGCCAGGATGGCGAGCAGCACCGGATGGTTGGCCAGCGCATACCACAGGCGTTCAAACCACGGCAGATGGCCCACGTAGTACACATCGCCCACGCGCAGGCTATTGACGCCGGACTCACGGATCACCGACACGGAACCAAACATCGCGGCACGTTTACCGCTGTCGTTCATGGCCGTATTGAGGAGCTCATACCCGCGCGGGCTGTCCGCAAGGAGAGCCACCACGCTGCGCTGTTCGTTGTATGGGGACTGGAAGCCCACCACCGCGGCCATCGCCCCCTGAGACGTTACCGTCGTCTGCGCGCTGGCCTGACGGTCGTTCACATCCGGCATAATGCTCGGGAACTCGGTCTGGCGCAGCGGCGTGTTAACCCAGGACTGGGCCGCTTTCACCAGCAGATCGATACGCTTGTCATCCTTTAGCTTATCCGGAATGGTACCGATCACCATGATGTCAGCGTCTTTGTTCTGAATCTGGCTGCCATCGTCCGTCAACGTGACGTTAATCGCCGGTAATCCTGTTTGTCCCCCAACGGTCGCCATGGTGTCCAGCAGAGTCGTGACCTGCCCTTCGTTTGGCGCTTTTGGCATCACCACAATGGACTCAGAGAGATCGGCCATGCGGCTGAACGGGAAGCCCGCGTTAGCAAACGCGCGCAGGTCAGGCATCGCCAGGAAGTGATAGTACTTCGAGAAGTCGATGGTCGATTCATCGCCAATCACCACGTGGTTCTGAACCGGCTGGAAGGTGATGCAGTTTTCCGCCGAGCCGCCAGGCATCGGGTTCATGTACTGGAAGTCAAAGCGCAGCTGGTTTATCGCACCCAGCTTCAGTGCCGGAATGGAAACATCCGTTTTACCGTCCAGCAGCCCCTGCAGCACCGGCAGGCGAAGCATCAGGCGGTTAGTATCCTGCGTGCTTTGCAGGCTGAAGGATTGCAGGAACTGGTTGTTGAGGCTGATATCCATGCGCGAGCTGTCTTTGGTGGCTGGCGCGGTATAGCGGTAGTTCAGATTGATATCAATGCCGTTGGTACGTAGCAGGTACAGATCCGGCGGCAGATTCAGCGACAGGCTAATCGGCGCTGGCTCAAGCCCCGTCGCCTGCAGCTGTTCTTCATAGGTTTTCAGCTCGCCAAAGGTTACCGCACGGTCGGTACGCACCCAGTTTGGCGCATCATACGGTTTACGCGCCAGCAGCGGCTTGACCTCATCTATCACCACGCTGTTGCCGCGGAACAGGACGTTGCCCTGGGCAATCGCTTTTGCTGCCTGCACCAGATCTTTATCATCACGACCAAAGACCACCAGCAGCTTCACGTACGGGTTTTCCGGATGGCTTATCATCTCAACGGTCGGCGCTTTGACGTCCGGATGATCGCGCAGGAAGGCCGGGCGTTTCGCGTTGGTCGCAAACACAATGGCATTTCTGTCCGGCAGCTTGTCATACATCGCCGGGAAGCTCTGGCCGCGCCAGCCCGCGCGTGAACCAAACCAGGACGCCACGATGGTGGCCGCCAGCTGCTCGGTCACGTCCGGGGAAGAGGCAAACACCATCGGCAACGTGAGCGGACGGTTATCACGCGGATCGAAGAACGGAACCGGGAAGGCTGAGAGATCGTTTTTCAACGCCAGCGACTGGTAGGTCAGCTGCAGCGAGGAGTTACGTCCGACGTCCATCCACAGCGTGTTGCTGGCCGGGTTTTCGCAGACATCGCGGTAGTGACCGACAAATTCCAGACGGATACGGTTGAAGTCGGTGATGAACAGCGGGTTAATCGGCACCTGAGCCTGGGTTTTCTTGCCCAGCTGCTCTTTGGTGACCGGCAGAACGTCCATCAGCTCATCATTCAGATAGACCTTCAGCTGAGACTGGGTCGGCAGCAGCGACGGTGACGGGGTGTACTCAAGGTTCAGCACCGCATTAGAGACGACCTCATCGCTGCGCATGCCAAATTCAATGCCGCCGTTAGGGTTGATACCGCGCAGCACCATGCTGCCCGGAGGCGGCGCAATTTGCGCGAAGGTCAGCTTCACGTCCCGTGACGGCGCATTGTCCGCGACGACGGGCGCATTCGCCCCCCGGACGCCCGGCATCACCTGTCCGATGACCTGACCGTCTGCCGGCAGGGTGTTCCCCTCCGTTGGCTGGTTCGGCATGATGTTTTCTGTTTGACCCGGTGCCGCGGTGACAACCGGATCGGTTGCTTGCGCGACGACAGGTACCGTTGGCGCAGGCGTTGCCGCTGCATTACCAGGAGCGGCGTTAGCCATTGTTGCGGGGAGGACATTCATCCCCATTGCCACTGCACATAACCAGGAAAGTTTTGTTTTCATCGCGTTATCATCATTGTTGAGCCATAACCGGGTCCGCCTGCTTCGCCTCATCCCGCTCAGGACGACGAGGAATGAACGACACGACCCAGGAAACCAGCGAAGTAAGTGACCGGAAAATTAATTTCACCGACGACGGGGCAAATTCTGCAAGGTGACGATAGCCACGGAACCCCAGCTTCAGAATATCCAGCAGGCTTTCCAGTGGTTTATCTTCCGGGAAGCTGTCCTGCCAGAGAGCCCACGTATCCGCGCGGGCAAACGTACATTGCACAAAATCGATATGCTGCTTTTTGGTCAACGGCATGAGCTGCAGACCGACTTCATTGCCCGCCACGCGAACAACCTGCGTCGGGAAGACATACTCCTGCTGACCGCGCTTAAGCAGCAGGTTAACTTTCTGCCCTTCCAGCACCTTCGCCTGGCCGTTGATTTTGATCCCCAGACCGCCGTCAGAGAAGTCGTGCACGGTACAGGAGAAGAGATGGCCATCTTCACGGGCGATCGCCGCAGGCATGCAGATTTCAACGCGATGCGCGCGACGAACCTGCTTGCTTTCCACCGATACCGCCACCGCGCCGCCGAGGATAATCAGGTTGTAGAAGACCCAGGCCATACTCACGAAGACGGTCAGGATTTCGTTTTCCGGGCCGTAGAAGTAACGCCAGATACCGGCGATGACGCCAACGATATTCAGCAGTACCAGGAAGATATACGGACGGGAGATCACCCAGTCGACGTACTCCTCTTCCACCAGGCCGCCTTTCGCGGTGACGTTGAATTTCCCTTTGTGCGGGTTAATCAGCGCCACCATTGTCGGCGGTGCGATGTACCAGGCCAGCACCGTTTCGTAGATTTCACTCCAGAACGAGTGGCGGTATTTACCCTGTATCTTCGAGTTCGTCAGGCTCGCGTGGATCATGTGCGGCAGAACAAACAGCGCAATCATCAGTGCCGGGGCGTAGATGATATAAGCGTGAAGGAGCAGGAACGCCAGCGGCGCGGTCAGGAAGATCAGCCGCGGAATACCGGATAAGAAGTGGAACATGGCGTTGACGTAGCAAAGACGCTGCGCCAGCTTGAGCCCTTTCCCGATCAGGGGGTTATCGAGACGGAAAATCTGCACCATCCCGCGCGCCCAGCGAATACGCTGGCCAATGTGCGCCGACAGTGACTCCGTTGCCAGACCGGCAGCCTGCGGAATGCGCATATAGGCTGAGGTATAGCCACGACGGTGCAGGCGCAGCGAGGTATGCGCATCTTCGGTGACCGTTTCGACGGCGATACCACCAATTTCATCCAGCGGTTTACGGCGGATAACCGCACAGGAGCCGCAGAAGAAGGTGGCATCCCACATATCGTTTCCGTCCTGCACCAGGCCATAGAACAGCGTGCCTTCGTTCGGGGTTTTACGGAAACGGCCAAGGTTACGTTCAAACGGGTCCGGCGAGAAGAAGTGGTGCGGCGTCTGCATCATCGCCAGCTCTTTCTCCTTCAGGAACCAGCCCATAGTCATCTGCAGGAACGAGCGCGTCGGCACGTGGTCGCAGTCAAAGATCGAGACAAACTCCCCGGTGGCATACTTCAACGCGTTGTTGATGTTCCCGGCTTTAGCATGTTCGTGCGTCGGACGGGCGATGTACTCGACGCCGACCTCCTCTGCGAACTGGCGGAACGCCGGACGGTTGCCGTCATCCAGAATCCAGACCTTGAGCTTATCTTTCGGCCAGTCGATGCCCAGCGCGGCATAGATGGTGTTCTTCACCACGCTCAGGTCTTCGTTGTAGGTCGGCACGAAGAGATCGACGGTTGGCCACTGGGTGGTGTCCTTTGGCAGCGGAACCGGCTGGCGGTTGAGCGGCCAAATCACCTGGAAATAGCCCAGCACCAGCACAATCCAGGCATAGGTTTCAGCAAACAGCAGCACCAGGCCGCACACCAGACTCACCGGATCGTCCCAGTTCAGCGTCGAGGTATAACGCCACCAGATGTAGCGACAGGAGACGGTCAACGACAACACAATCAGCATCAGCGCCGAGAAGCGGCCCGGAATACGGCGGACCAGCAGCGCCACGCCCCACAGCAGGATCAGGAAGGTGAACTGCGCCAGAGGGTTGAAAGGCTGCGTAATACAGACCAGCGCCAGAATGAGCGAGAACACGACGATTACGCCGAGGATAAAACGCCGCAAGCCCGGGTGGAGATGCCCGAGCTCTTTATGGTTATCCAGATGGCTGGTCTTATCGCTGACGCTGTTGGGCAGTTTATCCAGCCACTGGTGGTAGCGTTCACGTAGCTGCTGCACGCGGGAGAAACTGCGCCAGTGCGGCGTTTTTGTCTCCGCGCGGGATGAGGTCGCCACCAGCCAGATGGCCTGAATGAGATAACGCGCCGGATCCAGTGGACGCGGACGGTCAGGATTAATGTGCGGATACAATTCACTGTGCCGGGCACGTATGCGCTGCCAGCGCGGGTGTTCGAGTGGAATAAACATCCAGGCCAGAATCATCCAGAAACAGCCGAGCGCGGCGCTGAATGCCGACGCGCCGTGACGGCGAAAATGCCGGTAATGTTCGCTCAAACGCGAACTGACCGGTGGGATGAGTAACCAGCTGGCGAGACGACTCATACATCACTCCCTGCATGCTCCGCCCTGTTGGCGAAGTTCAGCAGACACCAGTTAGCCAGCGTCAGGATCTCTTCTGCCGCCAGTGAATCGCTGCGGTATTCGCCGAGCGGTTGCTTCGACGCAAGGCATTCCGCCATGCCCTCATCACGATGGATGACAATGGGAAGCAGGCGGCGCTGGCTCTGCAGCCAGACCTGATACAGATCGTCCTGGATCTGACTGCCAATGCGCAAATCGTTAATCAGGAGATGGCCATTTTGAGGTAGCCCCTGCTGATGCAGGCGGATATGGCAGTTCGCATCGACGTTGACGATCGAGAGCACATGATCGCACTGGGCAATAAGCTGTCGGGTCAGCGTGCCGGCGCCGTGCGGCAGATCCAGCAGGATCCACTTGTAGTGCCCCTTTTCTTTCAGGGTCTGCAGCGCCAGCGTGAACTGCGAAAACAGACGCTGATACGCGGCTTCATTCTCGCGCTCCGTGGTGGTCAGTTGACCAAACGGCAGCAGATCGAGCTGGGAGGTATAGCGCATCCCTGCATCCTGCCAGTCTTTATCGTCGAGCAGCGCCCGGGCCCAGCCCTCTTCGCGAGTAAAATCGACGTTAAACGACATACGCAGCAAATTATCGGCGCAGGCGTCAATAACCAGCACCGATTCACCTAAAAGCTGTAATGACCACGCCAGCGCCGCGGTAACAGATGTGGTACCCACACCGCCACGGACACCCTGTAATCCGAGTATGGCCATCAATGGCTCCCTTAATGTTGATGGGCGAATTCAGCTAATAACGGCCAGCGTTTAATAGCCGCGGCCAACTGTTCCCGCTGGGAAATATCGGTGTAATCTATTTCAGGTAAAGAAAAGGCCTGCGTCAGCGCCAGAAAATCGTTTTGGAATGTGTAACCCAGGGTCGAATCGACTGGGGTTCCGGGTTCGTTATTATCCATTCTTTTTCCATCCCTTTGAGGAAAATCGCACGCTAAAGAAGTTGCGGGGCTTCCTGCCCTGACAAATTTCATTTACATGCTAAATCTGATGTTCTTTAATTTCAATGTTAGGTTTATTTCTACGCTTTCGCTAGTAAACTGAGATACAGATAAATTAGACGAAAAGAGGGACACCGTGGACTCCATATTTTCTATTGGCATCCAGTCATTATGGGACGAATTGAGCCACATGCCAGTCGGAGGAGTCTGGTGGATTAATACGGACCGAAATGAAGATGCTATCAGTCTGGTAAACCAGACAATTGCTGCCCAGGATAAGGATTCCCGCGTGGCCGTCATTAGCATGGGCGAAGATCCGAAGAAAATTATCACGCTGGAAAACGATTGCGGGCCTCAGACTGTGCGATTATTTTCCATGACATCGGATGCCGATAGTCTATACTTTTTGTCCCGCGACGTTCAGTGCACTATTGATCCGGATCACTATTTAGTGATCCTTAAATGCGCAAATAACGTCCTGCAAAATATCCCTTCTGAAAAACTGCTGCCGTGGCTGGAAAAAATCAATAAATGGGCAAAATTTCAAAATTGCACGCTATTGATAGTCAATCCCGGCAGTAATAATGACAAGCTATTCTCACTTTTAATGGGTGAATATCGCTCCCTGTTCGGTCTGGCAAGCGTTCGTGACCAGGCGGGAAGCTATCTCTACGATATTGCATTCTGGTGTAATGAAAAAGGCGTGAGCGCCAGGCAACAACTTACGCTGAAACAAATCGAGGGTAAGTGGCACCTGGCACAGCAGGAAGAAACCGTGGTGCAACCGCGCAGTGATGAAAAACGCATTCTGAGCCATATCGCGGTTTTAGAGGGAGCACCTGCCCTGTCGGAAAACTGGTCACTGTTTGAATCTAACGAAGCCCTCTTCCATGAAGCGCGCACAACCCAGGCGGCAACGATTATTTTCTCGCTGATGCAGAATAACCAGATTGAGACGCTGGCGAGGCAAATCCACACCTTACGCCGCCAGCGCGGCAGTGCGTTAAAAATCATCGTACGCGAAAACAATACCAGCCTGCGCGCTACCGATGAGCGTCTGCTTCTGGGTTGCGGCGCCAATATGGTTATCCCCTGGAACGCGCCGCTGTCACGCTGCCTGACGCTTATCGAAAGCGTTCAGGGTCAGCAGTTTAGCCGCCATGTACCGGAAGACATTTCTACGCTGCTCTCCATGACGCAGCCGATGAAGCTGCGCGGTTACCAAAAATGGGATACCTTCTGCGACGCCGTCGGCAACATGATGAGCAATACGCTTCTTCCTGCAGACGGAAAAGGGGTTATGGTTGCCCTGCGCCCTGTTCCGGGTATCCGTGTTGAACAGGCGCTTACCTTATGCCGCCCAAACCGTACAGGGGACATCATGACCATTGGCGACAATCGCCTGGTGCTGTTTTTGTCCTTCTGCCGGGTAAACGATCTCGATACGGCGCTTAACCACATCTTCCCTCTGCCTACCGGGGATATTTTCTCGAACCGTATGATTTGGTTCGAAGATAATACGATCAGTGCGGAGCTGGTGCAGATGCGTGCGCTCCAGCCTGAACAATGGGTTAAGCCACTCGCTATCAAGAGCGATGCCAAACCGATCCTCAATGCCAGACATGATGGACACGTCTGGCGTCGGGTGCCGGAACCCCTTCGCTTATTAACAGACAACGCGGAGAACGCATCATCATGAATATCAGCGATATTATTCAACTGGTTATATTCTGTGCGCTGATCTTTTTCCCGCTTGGCTACTATGCGCGTCATTCCATACGCCGTATCCGTGATACGGCCAGAGTGCTGTTTATAAAACCTCGCTACGTAAAACCAGCCGGAACACTGACACGGGCATCACACGTCAAGGCAGACCGAAAACATGACTAATTCTACCTATACCGCTTCGTCACCCTCGCCGCTCTGGCAATACTGGCGCGGCCTTTCCGGCTGGAACTTCTACTTTCTGGTGAAGTTTGGTCTGCTTTGGGCAGGCTATCTGAATTTCCATCCTCTACTCAACCTCGTGTTTATGGCCTTCCTGCTGATGCCGCTGCCAAATATCAGGCTGCATCGCTTACGTCACTGGGTTGCCATCCCCGTCGGCTTTGCGCTGTTCTGGCATGATACCTGGCTACCGGGGCCGGACAGCATTATGAGCCAGGGGTCCCAGGTGGCGGGCTTTAGCGCCAGCTATGTCCTCGATCTGACCGAGCGGTTTATTAACTGGCAGATGATAGGCGCGGTATTTGTGCTGCTGGTTGCCTGGCTGTTCCTGTCACAGTGGATCCGCGTCACGGTGTTTGTCGTCGCGATTATGATCTGGCTTAACGTGCTGACCCTGGCTGGGCCAAACTTTTCGCTGTGGCCTGCCGGTCAACCGACCACCACGGTGACCACCACCGGGGGAAGCGCGGCGGCCACCGTCACCACGGCAGGCGATACGCCAGTGGTGGGTGATATCCCAACCCAGACAGCACCGCCGACCTCAACCAACCTGAACGCCTGGCTCTCCAGTTTCTATACCGCGGAAGACAAGCGACAGACGAAATTCCCGGATGCGCTGCCGGCGGATGCTCAGCCGTTTGAACTGCTGGTGATCAACATCTGCTCTCTCTCCTGGGCAGACGTGGACGCTGCAGGTTTGATGTCTCATCCGCTGTGGTCACATTTCGACATTCAGTTTAAAGATTTCAACTCTGCCACCTCTTACAGCGGCCCGGCGGCGATCCGCCTGCTGCGTGCAAGCTGCGGTCAGACATCGCATAAAAACTTGTATCAACCCGCCGGCAACCAGTGTTATCTGTTCGATAACCTCGCCAAGCTGGGCTTTACGCAGCACCTGATGCTGGGACATAACGGCCAGTTCGGTAACTTCCTGAAAGAGGTGCGCGAACAGGGTGGCATGCAGTCACCGCTGATGGACCAAACCGGTCTTCCTGTCTCTCTGCTGGGCTTCGACGGCTCGCCCGTCTATGACGATACCGCCGTCCTGCAACGCTGGCTGCAGACCATCGAAAAAGACAGTAATCCACGCAGCGCGACGTTCTTTAATACCCTGCCGCTCCATGACGGCAACCATTTCCCGGGCGTGAGCAAAACGGCAGATTATAAAGTGCGTGCGCAGAAGTTCTTCGACGAGCTGGACGCGTTCTTCACGGAGCTGGAAAAATCAGGCCGTAAAGTGATGGTGGTTGTGGTGCCTGAGCACGGTGGTGCGCTGAAAGGTGACAGAATGCAGGTGTCAGGTCTGCGTGATATCCCAAGCCCGTCGATTACCAACGTACCTGCAGGCATTAAATTCTTTGGTATGAAGGCACCGCATCAGGGCGCACCAATAGAGATTACGCAGCCAACCAGCTATCTGGCAATCTCAGAACTGGTTGCCCGCGCCGTTGACGGGAAACTCTTTGTGGAAGATAGCGTGAACTGGGACCAGCTCACCAGCAAACTGCCACAAACGGCAGAAGTCTCGGAGAACGCCAACGCGGTAGTGATTCAGTATCAGAACAAACCGTACGTTCGCCTGAACGGCGGGGATTGGGTACCGTATCCACAGTAACTGATTTACCCCTCTCCCCATCGGGGAGAGGGGATAGTCGGTGCGTTATTATTGCGCTGAAATCCACACCAGCATTTTCAGACTTGCCGAATAGTAGTCGTCCTTAGACGTGATTTCGGGTTCTCCGGAAGACTGTCCCATCGTTAAATCCCTAACCGCCAGCAGACCACCTTCCATCATGTAGGGCGCATATTCGTTAGTCGTCACGTCAACCCAGGCGGGCGTTTGTTCCCGGGAGAACTGACCGAACCAGGCCTTCCACGGTGTCAGTAGAGGGCTTTGTTTATCAGACCAGGCAACGTACAGCGGAATACGAATCGCGTCATAGCTCATTCGCGGCGGCCAGCCTTTAGCGGGAGCCAGCTTGCCACCTGATGTCAGTGAAACCCAGTCAGTGGGCAAGTTCGCTTTACCCGAGCCCATTTTCCCCAGCAGGCGTTCCCCGTCCTTAATCAAATCGCGCCAGACCGGCAAATGACTGCGTCCGGCGAAGGTCTGCCAGGCCGGAAACACAAAATAGGAAGGATTAAGAACCACTTCACCGTCAAGCTTAAATCCCTGGACGCCGGGCAGCATCACGCGGTAACCCGCATAGCGGATGACGCTATGGGCGACCAGCGCTTTTGTAATAGCATCCGATGCGGCGCTGTAGCGTTTGTCATGCCAGCGGGCATCGGCTTTAAGCAGCGCCCAGGCAATCAGCACATCGCCATCGGCAGCGTTGTTTTTGTCGGCGATCGGGTTGGACTCTGCGGGGTTATAGCGCCAGTAAAACAGTCCGTTCTCTTTGTTCTTCAGCTCACGGTTTGTCCATTGCCAGAGCTTATCGAACGTGGCTTTATCGTCGTTGGCCACTGCCATCAGCATGGCAAAGCCCTGACCTTCCGTATGCGACACGCCGCCATTGCCGGTATCGACAATGCGGCCTTCCGGTTTGAAAAAGCGCGCCTTGTAACTCTCCCAGGCCTGACCCGCCTGAGAGAGGGGTGAGAACAGCAGACTCATCATGACGGCCAGCGTCGCGCAGACGGGTTTTCGCATCATTCACTCCATCCGGTTATTCGGCACTCCGCAGGGAAATCTCACCGCCCATCCAGGGTTTGATCACGCCATCCTGTTCCAGAAGCAGCGCGCCCTGAGCGTCAATACCGCGGGAAGTCCCGTAGATCTCTTTATCACCGATCAGCAATTTCACCGGGCGGTTGATGAAGTTATCCAACTTTTCCCAACGAGACAGGAACGGTGCCAGCCCTTCCTGCTCAAAAAGCGTGAGCGAGCTGCGCAGCTCTTTAATCATACGTACGGCAAGGGTGTTACGATCGATGACGATCCCCGCCTCCTGGAGGTTAGTCCAGGCCTGATTCACCACATCATTTTGGACATTGCGCATCACCATATTGAGACCTGCGCCAATGACGATTTGCGCCGCATCGCCCGTTTTTCCCGTAAGTTCGACCAGAATCCCGGCAAGTTTACGATCGTTGAGGTAGAGGTCATTAGGCCATTTAACACGCACTTTATCCGCCCCCAGATCGTGCAGCACTTCCGCCATGACGATGCCGATGACCAGACTCAGGCCAATGGCAGCGGCCGGGCCCTGATCGAGTCGCCAGTACATGGACAGATAGAGGTTAGCGCCAAATGGCGAAAACCATTTGCGACCGCGACGGCCGCGACCAGCCTGTTGATATTCAGCAACGCAGGCATCGCCTGATTTTAGCTCAGGCAGACGATCCAGAAGGTACTGGTTCGTCGAATCAATCACCGGCAGCACCGCAACATTGCCGTGTCCAATCTGGCTGCGGATCGCTTCTTCATTCAGCAATTGAATCGGCTCCGGCAGGCTGTAGCCTTTTCCGGGAACCGTAAATACATCAACACCCCAGTCACGGAGCGTCTGGATATGCTTGTTAATGGCGGCGCGGCTCATGCCCAGCTGTTCACCCAGCTGCTCGCCGGAATGGAATTCACCATCCGCCAGGATACCAATCAGGGTTAACGGGACCGTATTGTCCTTCATGCGATAGTCTCCACAGCGTTGACTTCACCTGTGCGACCAATGAAGCGGACTTCTGGCTCCAGCCAGACGTTAAATTTTTCGCCGACACGCTGGCGAACGTAGTGAGCCAGCTGTACCACATCGTCGCTGGTCGCATCGCGCTGGTTAATCAGCACCAGGGCCTGCTGTTGGTGAACGGCTGCCCCGCCGACTGAAGTGCCTTTTAGCTGGCATTGATCGATAAGCCAGCCCGCGGCCAGCTTCACGCTGCCGTCCGCCTGAGGGTAATGTGGCGCCGCTGGCCATCCTTCAAGAAAGACTTTTGCATTTTCGCTGCTGATAACCGGGTTTTTGAAGAAACTTCCTGCATTTCCGTTTACTTTTGGATCGGGAAGCTTGGTCATCCGCATATGGCAAACCGAGTCAAAAACGTCGCGGGCGGTAACGGTCGCCGGATCGAGACGCGTTAAATCCCCGTAGGTCAACACCGGCTGCCAGTTCTTCGACAGGCGCAGGCCCACGGCGACAATCACGTAGCGATCCTGATATTCATGTTTGAAGATACTGTCACGATAGCCGAAACGGCACTGTTCTGCCGTTAAACGCTTAGCCGTTCCGGTCGCCAGTTCGATGCAGTCGACATATTCACAAACATGTTTCAGTTCGATGCCGTAGGCGCCGATGTTTTGAATAGGAGACGATCCGGCGCAGCCTGGAATAAGCGCAAGGTTTTCCAGTCCCGGCATCCCTTTTTCGAGGGTAAATTGCACCAGATGATGCCAGTTTTCTCCGGCACCCACGTGCACATGCCAGCTGTCGGCACGCTCTTCCACATCAATTCCCATGATGCGGTTAACGATCACCGTTCCCGCAAAATCATCGAGAAACAGGACATTACTTCCTTCGCCCAGAATCAGTACGGGTTCGTTATTTTCTGTCGCGTTTTGCCATGCATCCAGCAGTTGCTGTGCAGTATCGGCACGTACAATTTGATTAGCATTGCGTTGAATGCCAAAGGTATTCCAGGGCTTAAGGGAGTGGTTCATAGACGCTATCCTGATGCAAAAACGCAGGTAGTTTACCGTATAAGCAGGGTGATGGGGGATCAGTTTGTGCAGCGTATAAACGCAAAAAGGCCATCCTTTCGGATGGCCTCTTCACTTGTTTGATGCCTGGCAGTTCCCTACTCTCACATGGGGAGACCCCACACTACCATCGGCGCTACGGCGTTTCACTTCTGAGTTCGGC
>NZ_AZUB01000009.1:0-150840 GCF_000568095.1 Enterobacter sp. DC4
TTGGGCCGTCAGTCGCAGCAACAACCAGGATCGCGCCGTCCATCTGCGCAGCACCGGTGATCATGTTTTTAACATAGTCGGCGTGGCCTGGGCAGTCTACGTGTGCGTAGTGGCGAGTCGGGGTGTCATATTCAACGTGGGAAGTGTTGATGGTGATACCACGAGCTTTTTCTTCTGGTGCGTTATCGATCTGGTCGAATGCGCGAGCAGAACCACCGTAGGTTTTTGCCAGAACGGTAGTGATTGCAGCGGTCAGCGTTGTTTTACCATGGTCAACGTGGCCGATAGTACCGACGTTAACGTGCGGTTTTGTACGTTCAAACTTTTCTTTAGACATCGATTGTCCCTCTAAGACACGGATAAATCGGTGATATCACCACATCAACCAGGCGAAATGCCTGAATTGTTGAATACAGTAAAATTGAAACAGAGAGAAACGGGAAGGAGAAGTGAAGTGGTGCTGATACCCAGAGTCGAACTGGGGACCTCACCCTTACCAAGGGTGCGCTCTACCAACTGAGCCATATCAGCACGTATTGGAGCGGGCAGCGGGAATCGAACCCGCATCATCAGCTTGGAAGGCTGAGGTAATAGCCATTATACGATGCCCGCATCCTGAAACTCGGCTACCCAGTTCTTTCTGTAACAAAAAAAGAGATTTCTCTCTTTTTCAGTTTGAGCTGGCTAATTTTTCCAACCAGCTCCGGCGGCATTTACGCTGCCAGAAAGTGGTGGTGGGGGAAGGATTCGAACCTTCGAAGTCTGTGACGGCAGATTTACAGTCTGCTCCCTTTGGCCGCTCGGGAACCCCACCGGACTTGATGGTGCCGACTACCGGAATCGAACTGGTGACCTACTGATTACAAGTCAGTTGCTCTACCTACTGAGCTAAGTCGGCATCAAGTAGCGCGCATTCTATGGATACCTGCGCGGTCATGCAACTAAAAATTTGCATAAAACGTTCTTTCGCTCACATTTTATGCGAACGAAGCGCTAAGCGCTGTAAAAGTAGACATTACGGGTCAAATAATCAACATGCACGCCTGATTTACACCGTATACACCATAGCGTGACGGCTTCCGCGTAACGCAGCGCTATCCATCTTTTTTCTTATTATTCCTGCCATCTGGTGTTAACCTCCTGCCCATTGTCCAAAATTAACTGTGTGATGAGCCACGATCCGGCAGTGTAGCGCTGGCTCACTGAAGCATGCTTATGAGCAAAAAAGAGCAAACGTTAATGACGCCTTATCTTCACTTTAACCGCAGCCAGTGGGCTGCCCTGCGTGATTCCGTCCCTATGACGCTGACGGAAGGTGAAATCGCACGGTTAAAAGGGATAAACGAAGATCTGTCCCTGGAAGAGGTGGCAGAAATTTATCTCCCCCTCTCTCGCTTGCTTAACTTCTATATCAGCTCGAACCTGCGCCGCCAGGCTGTGCTGGAGCAGTTTCTCGGGACGAACGGTCAACGCATTCCTTATATCATTAGTATCGCAGGCAGCGTGGCCGTGGGTAAAAGTACCACCGCGCGTGTCCTGCAGGCGCTGTTGAGCCGCTGGCCGGAACACCGCAGCGTGGAGCTGATCACCACCGACGGCTTCCTGCACCCGAACGAAGTGTTAAAAGAACGCGGGCTGATGAAGAAGAAGGGCTTCCCGCTCTCTTATGATATGCACCGTCTGGTGAAATTTGTCTCTGACCTGAAATCCGGCGTGCCGCACGTGACTGCGCCAGTCTATTCGCATCTGATCTACGATCGCATCCCGGGTGGGGATAAAACGGTGGTCCAGCCGGACATCCTGATTCTGGAAGGTCTGAACGTGCTGCAAAGCGGGATGGACTATCCTCACGACCCGCATCACGTTTTTGTCTCGGATTTCGTCGATTTCTCTATCTATGTCGATGCGCCGGAAGACCTGCTGCAGAACTGGTACATCAACCGCTTCCTGAAGTTCCGCGAAGGGGCGTTCACCGACCCGGACTCCTATTTCCACCATTACGCTCAGCTTTCTGAAGAAGAAGCGATCAATGTGGCGACGGGGCTGTGGAATGAGATCAACTACGTGAACCTCAAAGAGAACATCCTGCCGACGCGCGAGCGTGCGAGCCTGATCCTCACCAAGAGTGAGAAGCACGCCGTCGACCAGATTCGCCTGCGGAAATAATCAAGCAGACATAAAAAAACCGGCTTAGCGCCGGTTTTTTCGTTATGCCTGTGGCTTCTCGCCATTTTCATCCTGATCGACCGCGAAGCAGGCAACCAATTGGCCGCCATAATCCTTCAGCTGCGGCTGGAGCTGGGTGCACGGGCCGAAGCGGCGACTGCAGCGGGCGTTGAATGCACATCCCGGCGGTGGATTCAGCGGACTTGGCAGTTCGCCCGTCAGCTTAATACGCTCGCGACGATCGTCCGGGTTGAGACGCGGCGTCGCAGACAGTAGCGCCTGGGTGTACGGATGGCGAGGGTTATTAAAGATCTGGTCTTTGGTCCCCTTCTCCACGCAGCGCCCCAGGTACATCACCATTACCTCATCAGCAATATGCTCCACCACCGAAAGGTCGTGGGAGATGAACACGTAAGATAGCCCCAGCTCCTGCTGGAGATCCATCATCAGGTTCAGCACCTGCGCACGTACGGATACGTCGAGCGCGGAGACCGGCTCATCGGCAATCACCACGTCCGGATCGAGCATCAGCCCGCGAGCAATCGCGATACGCTGACGCTGGCCGCCGGAGAACATGTGCGGATAGCGATCGTAATGCTCGGTTTTGAGGCCAACCTTCGCCATCATCGCCAGCGCTTTTTCGCGGCGCTGCTCCTTGCTCAGATTACTGTTGATCAGCAGCGGCTCTTCCAGAATCTGTCCGACTTTTTTACGCGGGTTCAAAGAACCATACGGGTTCTGGAACACAATCTGGATTTTCTGGCGGCGCAGCTTCTGCGCCTGCGGATCGTGCTTGAGCAGATCCTGCCCCTGATAATAGAGCTCCCCGCCGGTCGGCACTTCAATCATCGTCAGCAGACGGCCCAGCGTGGATTTGCCGCAGCCTGACTCCCCCACCACCGCCAGCGTTTTACCGCGTTCGAGGTTAAAAGAGACGCCGTCCAGCGCTTTCACCAGGCGTTCAGGGGCAAACAATCCCTTCTTCACCGGGTAGTATTTTTTCAGGTCGATGGCCTGCAACAGCGGTTGTTGCGTGGTGGCCTGTTGCGTACTCATAGTGTTGGCCTCCCGGCATCATCGAGTGGGTAGTGGCATTTCGACTGACGACCGTCAGCCAGCTGGTTCAGCTCTGGCTCTTCTGCCCGGCATTTGTCCGTCGCATACGGGCAGCGCGGATTGAGCAGACAGCCCTGCGGACGGTCATATTTACCCGGTACCACACCCGGCAGCGACGCCAGACGCGCTTTGTCCTGGGCAAACTCCGGCAGCGCGCGTAAAAGCGCCTGGGTATACGGGTGACGCGGCGCGCGGAAAATATCGTGTGAATTTCCGGTCTCGACCACCTGGCCGGCATACATCACGATGATTTTGTGCGCGGCTTCGGCCACCAGCGCCAGATCGTGCGTAATCAGCACCAGCGCCATATTCTCTTTCTGCTGCAGCTCCAGCAGCAGCTCGATGATTTGTGCCTGGATGGTCACATCCAGCGCCGTCGTCGGTTCATCCGCAATCAGCAGTTTTGGTCGACAGGCAATCGCCATCGCGATCATCACGCGCTGGCTCATCCCGCCTGAGAGCTGGTGCGGGTAAACGTCCAGACGTGATGCCGGGTCAGGAATACCTACCTGGTTGAGCAGATCGATCGCGCGCTGACGACGGGTTTTCTTATTCCCGCCCTGATGCACCTTAATCGCTTCCATAATCTGGAAACCGACGGTGTAGCACGGGTTCAGGCTGGTCATCGGATCCTGGAAAATCATCGCCACTTCCGCGCCCACCAGCTGGCGGCGCTGTTTTTCAGAAATGCGCTTCAGGTCCTGACCGTTGAACTGCAGGTTTTCCGCCATTACGCGGCCCGGGTAATCAATCAGCCCCATGATCGCCAGTGAGCTCACTGACTTACCGGAACCGGACTCCCCGACGATACCAACCACTTCGCCCTGATTTACGCTGTAGCTGATGCGGTCCACGGCGCGAAACGGGGTGCCTTCGTCGCCAAAGTGCACCGATAATTTATCTACATTTAATAACGCCATCTCGTGCCTCTTACTGCTTCAGTTTGGGATCAAGCGCATCACGCAGGCCATCACCCATCAGGTTAAATGCCAGCACCGTCAGCAGGATTGCCAGACCCGGGAAGGTGACAACCCACCAGGCGCTTTGTGCGAACTGCAACACGTCGGAGAGCATGGTGCCCCACTCCGGTGTTGGCGGCTGCGCACCCATGCCCAGGAAGCCAAGAGCGGCCATATCAAGAATGGCGTTAGAGAAACCGAGCGACGCCTGAACAATCAGCGGCGCAAGGCAGTTAGGGAAAATATTAACGAACATCTGGCGCATCGCACCGGCACCCGCTACGCGAGACGCCGTGACGTAGTCGCGGTTCACTTCCACCAGCACCGCCGCGCGGGTTAAACGCACGTAGTGAGGAAGCGCCACGAAGGTCAGCGCCAGCGCGGCGTTACCGATCGACGGGCCGAAGATCGCCACCAGCACCAGCGCCAGCAGCAGGCTTGGCAGCGCCAGCATGATGTCGACGATACGCATGATGATGTTATCAACGATGCCGCCGAAGTAGCCGGCAACCAGGCCGAGTACGACGCCCATGATCAGCGACAGCACAACAACCAGGCAGCCAACCAGCAGCGACAGACGCGCGCCATACATCAGACGCGACAGCACGTCGCGGCCCACATCATCGGTACCCAGCAGGTGCGCCAGGCTGCCGCCATCCTGCCACGCAGGCGGCGCGAGCAGCGCATCGCGGAACTGATCCGCCGGGTTATACGGCGCAAGCACGTTTGCAAACACCGCAATCAGGATCATGATTGCGACATACACCAGCCCCACTACCGCGCCTTTGTTGCGCTTGAAGTAGTGCCAGAACTCCTGCATCGGCGTCATCGGAACCGGAGCAGCAACAACTTTGTTTTCAGAAACCTGTGACATGATGGCCCCTTACTTCTTATGACGAATACGCGGGTTCACCACGCCGTACAGCAAATCGACCAGCAGGTTGACGAGGATAATCATCGTCGCGACCAGCAGTACACCGCCCTGCACTACCGGATAATCACGGCGTTGCAGCGCGTCAATCAGCCAGCGTCCCAGGCCCGGCCAGGAGAAGATGGTTTCGGTCAGGATCGCCCCCGCCAGCAACGTCCCCACCTGGAGACCGATAACGGTCACAACCGGCAGCATGGCGTTACGCAGCGCATGGACGATAATGACGCGCATACGCGTCAGGCCCTTGGCGCGGGCGGTGCGGATGTAATCCTCGCCCAGCACTTCCAGCATCGATGAACGGGTCATACGTACGATCACCGCCAGAGGAATGGTGCCCAGCACCATGGCAGGCAGGATCATATGCGCGACGGCATCCATGAAGTTGCCCTCTTCACCCCAGATAGCCGTATCAATCAGCATAAAGCCGGTGAGCGGGTTGGTGTCATCCAGGAAGACCATATCGCTGACGCGCCCGGAGACCGGTGTCAGGTTAAGCTGCACCGAGACCAGCATGATCAGCATCATGCCCCACCAGAAGATAGGCATGGAGTAGCCGGTCAGCGCCAGGCCCACGGCGGTATGGTCGAAAATAGAGCCACGCTTGACGGCAGCCAGTACCCCGACAGGAATACCCACCGCAGTGGCGAAAATCATGGCGCAGACGCCAAGCTCCAGTGTCGCTTTAAAACGCGGCACGAACTCGTCCCACACCGGAAGACGGCTTTTCAGCGAAATCCCTAAATCACCGTGCAACACGCCCCAGATATAGTGGAGGTACTGCTGCCACATCGGCTTATCGAGACCGAGTTCCGCCAGCAGCTGTGCATGGCGCTCAGGGGAAATACCACGCTCGCCCGCCATAATCATTACCGGGTCGCCGGGGATCATATGGACGAAGGCAAAAGTGAGAAGGGTGATACCGATAAACGTGGGGATAACAAGTCCCAGACGTCGGAGGATGAACTGCAACATAACCCGGATTCTCTCTGATGACGCACGACCAGTGGCGTGACGTCTGTATTGCTCACAAATCTTATTCCCTCTCCTTTCAGAGAGAGAATTAAGCACTGCTGCCGGGTGGCGCTACGCTTACCCGACCTACAGACCGTAGGCCAGTGCAAGCGCAGCGCCGCCTGGCGTTGCTTTTAATTATTCAACAGATACGTTTTCGAAGTGGTGTTTGCCCAGTGGATCAACCACGTAGCCCTTCACTTCTTTACGCACTGGCTCGTACACGGTGGAGTGAGCAACAATCAGCGCCGGAGCCTGATCGTGCATAACAACCTGCGCCTGCTTGTACAGTTCAATACGTTTGTTGTGATCGTCGGTCGCACGCGCCGGCTGGATCAGGTCTTCAAACGGCTTGTAGCACCAGCGAGAGTAGTTAGAACCGTCTTTTGCCGCCGCGCAGCTGAACAAGGTGGCGAAGAAGTTGTCCGGATCCCCGTTATCACCAGTCCAGCCCATCATGACTGCCTGGTGCTCACCCGCTTTGGCGCGCTTCAGGTACTCGCCCCACTCGTAGGTCACAATCTTGGCCTGAACGCCAATCTTAGCCCAGTCTGCCTGAACCATTTCTGCCATACGGCGTGCGTTCGGGTTGTACGGACGCTGTACCGGCATCGCCCACAGCTCAACGGTAAAGCCTTTATCCTGGCCCGCTTCTTTCAGCAGCGCTTTCGCTTTCTCAGGATCGTAGCTGTAGTCTTTAACGTCGTCGTTATAGCCCCACATGGTTGGTGGAATCAGGTTTTTGGCTGCAACGCCTGCACCCTGGTAAACCGCCTTGATGATCGCTTCTTTGTTCACCGCGTAGGTCAGCGCCTGACGCACTTTCACGTCATCAAACGGTTTCTTCTCGGTGTTGAAGGAGAGATAGCCCACGTTCAGGCCAGCCTGCTCCAGCAGGTTGATGTTCTTGTCCTGCTTCATGCGGGCGATGTCAGCCGGGTTCGGGTACGGCATCACCTGGCATTCATTTTTCTGCAGTTTTGCGTAACGCACTGACGCATCAGGCGTGATGGAGAAGACCAGGCGGTCGATCTTCGGCTTGGTGCCCCAGTAGCCTTCGAACGCTTTATACAGAATGCGGGAGTCTTTCTGGTACTGCAGCAGCTGGAATGGACCGGTACCGATTGGGTTCAGGTCGACTTTCTCCGGCGTACCGGCTTTCAGCATGTTGTCCGCGTACTCTTTGGAGAGGATTGAGGCGAAGTCCATGGCCAGGTCAGCCAGGAACGGTGCTTCCGGACGCGTCAGCACGAACTGAACGGTATTATCGTCCACTTTTTTCACTTCAGAGATCAGGTCCGGCAGACCCATCCCTTCGAAGTATTCATAGCTGCCGCCAGACACTT
Source organism: Enterobacter sp. DC4 (assembly GCF_000568095.1). Classification (NCBI taxonomy): domain Bacteria; kingdom Pseudomonadati; phylum Pseudomonadota; class Gammaproteobacteria; order Enterobacterales; family Enterobacteriaceae; genus Enterobacter; species Enterobacter sp. DC4. Next base: position 7,530 of record NZ_AZUB01000009.1, read on the forward strand.
TGTGGTACGGGTTCTGGGCGTTTTTCTGACGGTCGAAGGAGAACACCACGTCGTCGGCGTTAAAGTCACGCGTTGGTTTGAACTCTTTGCTGTCCTGCCACTTCACGCCCTGGCGCAGGTGGAAGGTATAGGTTTTACCGTCTTCGCTGACGTCCCACTTCTCGGCCAGACCCGGAATCACTTCCGTAGTACCGGTTTTGAATTCAACCAGACGGTTATAGATCGGTACAGAGCTTGCGTCGTAAGTCGTACCAGAGGTAAAGAGCTGTGGGTTAAAGCCTTCCGGCGAGCCTTCAGAACAGTAAACCAGGGTTTTTGCCTGTACGCTTGCTGCCACGGTCATAGCCACCAGGCTCAGACCAAGCTTCAGCATCCCTGACTTCTTCAAGGAAATACTCATTATTCTGCTCCAATGTGATGTTTTGCTTTGTTGTGTTACGCCGCCAGACCTTTATTTATTTTTTACCCGGTCCGGTCGGTGATGCCCGAAGGCTTTAAAGGGATGGAGAATCCTTTCAGAAGAGCGTTTGAGTTGCAGCGCAGATCGTCCCTGAAATGCCCCTCATGCCCTACAATCTGTCAACAGAATGTGAAAACGTCAATACAGGTGACGGGGATTTACGCTGAGTGTGAGAAACCGCAAACAAAGATTAAAAAAACTATGTACGCCAGTTTTCAGCAGGGAAATTTATGCTACTCGCCATCTGGCAGCACAAGCCTCTTCATATTTCGCAACAATCAGTGATTAACTTTTATTCAGAATGGGTAAATTTTCTTGCAGAATGGTGATTATCTGAGCACTAAATACCGCGAACGTTAAAACGCACAGCGAAAAATGCTGAGGTTATCCATAAGCAACGCGAAAAAAGATCAATCTATATATAAAAAAATACAATGGATTATGTCACAAAATCGTTAACAGGCAGGTGGAAGCAGGTCTAAGGGGCGTTTTGGAGACTCTGACGAGATAAGGCCATAATGCAAAAAGGGCTAACCTTGCGGTTAGCCCTTTTCAGAATGTGGTCGGCGAGAGAGGATTCGAACCTCCGACCCACTGGTCCCAAACCAGTTGCGCTACCAAGCTGCGCTACTCGCCGAATGCGGAGCGCATCTTACTGCTGAGGTGCGCCCCCGTCAATCCCTTATTTTCAAAAAGCCATTCAACTGGCGATATTCTCGCCAGAGCAGCTACTGCGCGGCTTTTGCGGTGTTATCCGGGAGTTTGCACCAGTTGTTGTTTTCGTTAATCCCACCATTCGGTGAGGTATAGCCGAGACAACCCATAATGGTGTCGTACAGCTCAACGTGACGACGCGGCACCTTCATCTCCGCCTCTTTCTTCAGCTGAGCAAACATCTTCGCCTTCTCCGGGGTTTCCAGATACTTATCCGACATCCACATGATCATCGGCACGCGGAACTGCTCCGGTGGTGCCAGCTTGCGCGGCGTACCGTGCAGATGCTCTTTCTCGTTGATGGACTCACCGTGGTCTGCCGCGTAAATCACAATCGCTTTCTTATCGCGCAGCTGGTCGATCACCCGGCTCAGGAAGGTATCCACATACAGAACCGAGTTGTCGTAGGCGTTGATCAGCTCCTGCTTGCTGCAGTCTTTATTAATGCCCACACACTCAGGCTGCCACTTCGCGAAATCGCGCGTGTAGCGCTGGTAATAGCTGTAATGCGACCCTTTGGTATGCAGAATGATCATGTGCTTGCCTTTGGGATGGCCTTTAAGGGACTCCGACATCTCTTCCAGCAGCAGCATATCGTCCACATTTTTACCGCGGTTACGCGGCTCGGCGCCAATCTGCTCGCGGTACGCGATGTTATCTGCCAGCGTGTTGGTGTAGAACCACATCTCGCTTTGCATGGCGAACAGGTCTGAGCTAAATCCAAGCTGCTTCAGCACGGCAAACACGTTTTGCTCTTTAAGGGTACGTTGCGGATTATCGCTAGCGCCACCTTCGCGCACAAACATACAGCGCAGCGAGAGCTTGGTTGCGGTATCGCAGGAGTAGCCACGGTAAGCCACCAGGTTCTTTTCCTGCGCCAGCTTAGGCGTGGTATTCCGGTCATAACCGAGAATGCCCATATGATCCCAGCGCGTCGTTTCGCCAATGACAAAGACGACGTACGTATCATCAATCCCGTCGGCTGGCGGCTGGTAGGTGAATTTTTTCAGTGGATTGATCAGAGACTTCACATCACTGGATTCATCCGCCTGCGCCCAGGCATAAAGGCCTAATGCTGACAGCCAGTTAGACGGCAAATAGGAGTTTGCTACCACGCCGCCATAGCTTGGCATATCTACGCCCGTCGCTTTTTCAATCCGTTTTTGCTGTTGTTCCATCAGGCGAATAGGTGCCCACACCAGCAGACCGGCCAGCAGAACGACAAGGATATTGCGAACCCGCTGCCCGCGTGTGCGCAGCTGGCGTAACAGCGTATAGCGGCACGTATTACTCCAGATAAAGAACAGCGGTATCAGACAGGTCAAAATCGTCCAGACAATAAAGCCTTTCCCCACAACCTCTTTCGAGAGGTCGATATCCGTGGTCATCACTGAGGCAACGATACCGTAGCCAATGACCACGTTCATAAATGTCATGTAATAGCTTGCGGCGGCGGAGATAATCACCACCAGCGAGGCCAAAATTTGCCAGGTACGTCGGCCAAAAAGAGAGAGCAGGCGTAACAGGAAGAATGTGGCGAGGATCGAGCCGAACACTTCAATCGCGGCAAAAATTCCATTTCTTACGGTGAGGTGCTCAAAATAACCTTCCACTCTTCTGAACAGCACCGCGCCATTCAGAAACAAACCGATATAGACAGCCAGCATCAGACACAATCTTTGCTGGGTAAGAGACCTGATATATTTCATGCAAACAACCCTGGGGAAAGGGGTATAAAGACCCGCCGAATTTCAAAGAGAAAGCGGACAGAGTAAGTAAATGCGTAAGGAAGCGTTATGAGAAACGTCTACAAGCGCGGTAAGTAGACCACAGCGGGAGAGAAAAGTGGCAGCAGAGAGTGTGATCGGTGTAAATTTTTACAAAATATCGAGACGGGAAGCGTCCCAAATAAAAAAAGAGGCCGCAGAGGCCTCTTTCATTCATCTTAAGCATGAACCTCTTTGAACACTTCGCGCTGCGGCTGACGAATCGTGGTCGAGAGTGCCAGCGAGATAATCAGCAAGGCGAATATCACGCAGAAGGTCACGTAGAACCCGCCGAACAGGGAGGCAATCAGCGAGCCGCAGATACTGCCGATCCCGAAGCCCAGATAGATAACGCCGTAGTTTTTCGCCAGATTATTCAGGCCAAAGAACTCGCTTACCAGTGACGGGAAGACGGTGATGGTGCCGCCGAAGTTAAAGGCCACGCAGGCAATCGCCGCGAAGAAGGTGGCTTCATTCAGCGGAGCGAATAGCAGCGCCGCCATACCGACCAGCGAGACCACCTGCCCAATCGTAATCACGCGGATGCGGGCAATTTTGTCAGACAGAATACCGAGGACCAGACGACCAGAGAGGTTAGCAATAGAAATCACGGTCACCGCGTTGGCCGCCGTGGCGGCATCCAGTTTCACCATCCCCTGCGCGATATCTTTCGCCACGCCGATGACATACAGACCGCTCATGCAGGCCGTCAGGAACATCACCGCCAGCATCCAGTACTGTGGCTTACGCATGGACTGCGCGAGGGTAAAGTCGTTCTCCACCACGCCGTTCACGGATTTAACCTCCTGCTGCGGCGCATCTTTCATCAGCGTGGAGCCGAACAGAATCATCACCAGAACAATTGCGCCCCAGATCATAAAGGTTTTTTCGAGGCCAACGGACGCCAGCAGGTGGGAGTCGATAAATTTGAACCCGAGGCTGCCCAAACCGTAAGAACCAATGGCAAACGCGGAGATTAAGCCTTTACGTTCCGGGAACCACTTCACGCAGTTTGACAGCGTCAGCAGGTACCCCGCGCCATCGGCCAGCCCCACCAGCACGCCGGCACTCAGCCACAGCATCATCAGGTTGCTGGAATGCGCCGTCAGGAAAAAGCCCAGCCCCAGCAGAATTCCGGACGCCATGGTCACTCGCTTCACGCCAAAACGCTCCTGCAGCTTGCCCGCGACGGAAGATGAAATCGCCAGACCCAGGCTCAGCAAACCAAAGGAGAACGCGACCTGGCTGACCGGGGCGCCGAGCTTGTCGGAAAGCGCGCTGTTAAACAGGCTCCAGGTATAGACCGAGCCCAGCGCAAACTGGGTGACGATGGTACCAAAGAGCGTGAGCCAGCGCGTGCGGTTATAGGTTGATGTGTTCATGGCAGTTGTCCTGCAAGAGAAATTAAGGAAGTTCGCTGAGGACAACGATAAACAAAACCTTAATACACCTGGGGTAAAACGGCATGAAATGCAGGCGGAACGGAATGAAATGCCTGGAATCGGGAATGAATGGCCTGGCACGGGAATAAAGCGATAGCGTGTTAGTATCTGCTATCGCTGTAAAGCCCGTGGTTGTTGTATTCGAGATGTTATCGTAACATTTAAAAAAGTAACAACTCTAGAAATTTGCGCTGACGCCAAGGGTGTATAAAAACTCCTCACCGGTGGAGGTGTGTTCCCCCTGAGCCAGCGACGCATACGCCGCCATGTGCGTATTAAAGGGAATATCCGTTCCCACGGTGACATCCATCCAGCTACCGTTTTGGGCAGGAGCTGGCGTTTGCGGCATGCCAAACTGCGATTTCCACTGATTTTCACCAAACTGCTGGTTGTAGCTGATCTGCGCCCAGGGACGGAGATCGCCGTACTGGGTATTCACACGCCACCCCAGCGTGCTGACGCTGGCATGCCAGAGCGGGTCGGTGAGAGCCTGCGTCGACGCACTATCACCAAACTCGTTGATCATCATGGGAGCCGTGCCATCGTACCGCCACGCCACTACCGGCCCGGTGGTGATACGCGCTGAAACCGGAAAATTCCACCCCACGCTCATCGCCCCCTCCGTGGTGCTGCCTGACGGAATATTCAAGGCAAGACCTGGCGTATTTTGCGAAGACTGGATACGCTCCGCCAGAATATCCTCATAACGCGGTTGGTGATCCGCGTCCCATGTATAGCGTTCCGCCATATTATTTTGGGCGTCTGAAACGATATATTCCTGTTGCCAGGCAGACGCTGTATTACAAAAAAACAGGCAGGCTGAAATTCCCACCAGGCCAGAAGCAGCATGGCGACCACTGATTTTTTTTATCATCATCAACGCGACCCCAGAGAGAGCCGAATTCGGCGATATTTGTCGTTATTCAGGAAGACTTTAGAAGGCATTTGGCCCTGTATTAACTATTGTCTTTATACCAGGCACGTCAAGACAGACGGAATGAAATTTTTGCGAAATCAGTATCAATAAGGGAGATGACGGATGGAACGTTGCGGTTGGGTGAGCCAGGATCAGCTTTATATCGACTATCACGATCGGGAATGGGGCGTGCCGGAAACGGATGGCAAAAAACTCTTTGAGATGATCTGCCTGGAGGGCCAGCAGGCGGGGTTATCATGGATTACGGTATTGAAAAAACGCGAAAACTATCGCAACGCCTTTCACCAGTTCGATCCTGTCGCCGTCGCTGCGATGACCGATGAGGACGTTGAGCGACTGGTGCAGGATGCCGGCATCATCCGCCATCGCGGTAAGATCCAGGCCATCATCGGTAACGCACGCGCTTATCTGGCGATGGAGCAAAACGGCGAATCATTTTCAGATTTTGTCTGGACGTTTGTGAACAACGATCCGCAGGTTACCCAGGCCGCCACGCTCGCGGACATCCCGGCCTCCACCCCGGCCTCGGATGCGCTCTCGAAGGCCCTGAAAAAACGCGGCTTTAAGTTTGTCGGCTCCACCATCTGCTACGCCTTTATGCAGGCCTGTGGCCTGGTCAACGACCACGTTACCGGCTGCTTCTGTCATCCGGGAGGCCATCATGATCCGCAAATGGCAAAGTGAAAATACCGCGCCGCTTCTGAGCCTGTGGCTTGAAAGCACCACGGAAGCACATCCGTTTATCGAGCCGGATTACTGGAAAGAGAACGAGGCCATGGTGCGGGATGTTTACCTGCCGTCAGCCGAAACCTGGGTCTGGGAACAGGATGGCAAACCTTGCGGATTTATCAGCGTGATGCAGTCTCAGTTTGTCGGCGCCCTGTTTGTGGCGCCGTCATGCATCGGGAAAGGGATCGGGCGCGCGCTGCTGAACTATGTTCAACAGCGCTTCCCGCACTTAAGCCTGGAGGTGTACCAGAAAAATGTCCGGGCGGTGAACTTCTACCATGCGCAGGGCTTTCGCATTGAAGACAGCGCCTGGCAGGATGACACCCAGCACCCGACGTGGATCATGAGCTGGCAGGCGGATCAAACGCCGTTAAGGTAAGCGCGGGCCCCTGATATTTCTCGACCCAGGCCAGGGCCGTATTCCCTGCGCAACCGTTCCCCAGCTTCGAGCTGGGGAGATCTTTGGTCAGCACGTTAACCGCCCCGTTTTTACAGATACCGCCTTCGGCAAGCTCAAGGTCAGGCCATGCGCCCTGATGAATGCAGATCACGCCCTGTTTAATCCCGTCGCTCACCACCGCCCCTGCCAGCACCTGCCCGCGCGAGTTCCAGACGCGCACCACATCGCCGTCCGCAATCCCGCGGGCCTGCGCATCGAGGGTATTCAGCGTGATCGGCTCTCGCCCGGCGACCGCATACTGCTCGCGCAGAGAGGTATAGTTAAGCTGGCTGTGCAAACGGTGCGCGGGATGCGCTGACAACACCTGTAGCTGCTGCGGCTGGGCGTTACCGTGCCACTCGTCCGGCTCAAGCCACATAGGGTGTGGTGGGCAGTCGGCATAACCAAAGCTGGCGATGCGCTCGCTGTGGATCACAATCTTTCCGCTCTCGGTTTTCAGCGGGTGGTTCTCGGGGTCGCGGCGGAAATCGGCAAAACGGACAAATTTCGCGTTCTGTTCACTCTCCGGCATCTCGACGATCTGGTTCGCCTCCCAGAACTCAGCAAAGGGCGGAAGCGTCACGCCCTGCGCCGCGCCGCGCTGTCCGGCAATCTGGTAGAAGGTCTCCAGCCATTGCAGATCGCTTTTCCCTTCGGTAAAACGCGCGCGACCGCCCTCTTCCCACAGCTCGCTCAGTTCAGCAAACACGTCAAAATCATCACGTGCTTCATCTCGCGGGGCCACTACGCGCTTCATCGGGACCATATGCTGGTTGCTGTAGTCGCCGGTCATGGTGAGATCGTTACGCTCAAACGAGGTGGTCGCCGGCAGCACAATATCTGCATGCTTAGCCGAGCCGGTCCAGAAGCACTCTGAAATCACCACCAGCTCCGGCTTTTGCCAGGCGCGGATCAGGCGGTTGGTATCCTGATGGTGCGTGAAGTTCGACCCGCCCGCCCACCAGACAAATTTAATATCCGGGAAGTGGCGGTCCAGACCGTTGTGCTGATAAAAACCGCCCGGATTCTCCAGGGCTTCAACAATACGCGCCACCGGGATTTTATCCACAGCATCCACGCCGCCCTGCACCGAGCCTTGCAGAGACGCCAGCACCGCCGCTTTACGCGTGGGGTTACCGCCATTGGCAAAATGATAGGAGAGACCAAAACCGCCGCCCGGCGTACCGATCTGCCCAAGCATCGCGGCAAGGGTCACCAGCATCCAGTGTTTTTGCTCGCCAAACTGCTGGCGCTGCATCCCCCAGCCGGACATTAACATCGTGGTGTTTTTATGGAACAACGCCGCCAGTTCGCGGAGTTTTTCCGCTGGAACGCCGCAAATCCTGGCCGCCCACTCTGCCGTTTTCGCCACCCCATCGGACTGGCCCGTCAGGTAGTCGGCGAATTTATCGAAGCCGGTGGTACAGCGCGTCAGGAATTCGACATCGTGCCAGCCGTTTTCGACCAGCGTATGGGCGATACCCAGCATCATTGCCACGTCGGTGCCCATATGGGGGGCAATCCACTCGGCGCTGTCGCCGAAGAAATCCATGGTTTCAGAGCGCATAGGGTCAATGCAGATGATGCGCTTGCCGCTTTTGCGCAGCGCGTCGAAATACCCAATGCCCTGCTCGTCGCTGGCATTCCAGGCAATTTTCAATGTGTTAAGGGGGTTAGCGCTCCAGAGCACGACCACATCGGTATGCTCCAGCACCAGCGGCCAGCTGGTCTGCTGCTGGTACACTTCGTTCCCCCCCACGACGTACGGCATGATCGCCTGCGCCGCACCGGTGGAGTAATCTCCGAGATGACCGGTATAGCCTCCTGCCAGGCTCATATAGCGCTGTAGCAGCGTTGAAGCCTTATGCAGAACCCCGTTAGAACGCCAGCCGTAGGACCCGGCGAAAATGGACGACGAACCGTAACTGTCGCGAATGCGCTTGTGCTGGGCGTGGATAAGCGCCAGCGCGTCATCCCAGCTCACGCGAACAAACTCATCCTGACCGCGAACTCCCTGCGGCTTGTCCGGCGAGGCCAGAAAACCTTTACGCACCATCGGCCAGCGCACACGCGTTTTGCTATGCACCTGATCGCGAACGACGGTCTGTAACGAGTTGGGATGTTGGGTTGGCAGTGCCCCGCGGGACGACAGAACATTTTCGCCATCAGTTTCGACCAGCATCGGTCCCCAGTGGGCGGCGGTCAGAATGGTTTTCGTTGAGGTGCTCAAGCGTGCGCTCCTGGTTGCGTGCAGGTTTTACGGCCTTCTTGCTGAGGCAGTTTATGGTTTGTCACAAATTTCAGAGTTATACCCGGAATTTTCTCCGTATCTGGACGTCATAATCAACTGCCACGCTCGCCGTGGCAAAGAATAAAAAGGATTAAGGAAAGAAGATGAAAAAACGCGTACTCGTTATTGCCGCTCTGGTGAGCGGTGCCCTGGCTGTTTCTGGCTGCACAACCAACCCTTACACCGGTGAACGCGAAGCGGGTAAATCCGGCATTGGCGCGGGTATCGGCTCGCTGGTCGGCGCAGGCGTTGGGGCGCTCTCCTCCTCTAAGAAAGACCGCGGCAAAGGCGCGCTGATTGGCGCAGCGGCAGGCGCAGCGCTTGGCGGCGGCGTAGGCTATTACATGGACGTGCAGGAAGCGAAGCTGCGCGACAAAATGAAGGGAACCGGCGTGAGCGTGACGCGCAGCGGCGATAACATCATCCTGAACATGCCGAACAACGTGACCTTCGACAGCAGCAGCGCAACGCTGAAACCGGCGGGTGCGAATACCCTGACCGGCGTGGCGATGGTGCTGAAAGAGTACAATAAGACCGCTGTAAACGTGATGGGCTACACCGACAGCACCGGCAGCCAGGAGCTGAACATGCGTCTGTCCCAGCAGCGCGCCGACGCCGTGGCCAGCTCGCTGATTACCCAGGGCGTTGAAGCGAACCGCATCCGCACCAGCGGCATGGGCCCTGCCAACCCTATCGCCAGCAACAGCACGGCGGAAGGCAAAGCGCAGAACCGCCGCGTTGAGATTACGTTAAGCCCAATTCAGTAATCGCATTTTCCCCTCTCCCCGTGGGAGAGGGTTGGGGTGAGGGCACCAGACCGCACCCCAGGTAAGGTAAGCGCAGCGCCACCAGGCAAATTACTTGATTCGTCCAATTTTCCCGCTAAGGTATTCTCACTAAATTCAGGGAAATCAGCGATGAGCAAACCAGCCCGGGCCACCATCAGCGACGTGGCGAAAGCCGCCAAAACCGGTAAAACCAGCATTTCGCGCTACCTCAATGGCGAGAAACACCTGTTGTCCGACGCATTGCTGGCGCGTATTGAACAAGCCATTGCCGATCTCGACTATCGTCCCAGCCTCATGGCGCGCGGGCTTAAACGCGGTCGCACCCGCCTTATCGGGCTTATCATCGCCGATATCACCAACCCCTATTCCGTGAACGTGCTTAGCGGTATTGAAGCCGCCTGTCGCGAGAAGGGTTTCACGCCGCTGGTCTGTAATACCAACAACGAAGTCGATCAGGAGCTGCATTACCTCGACCTGCTGCGCAGCTATCAGGTGGAAGGGATCGTGGTTAACGCGGTGGGCATGCGCGAAGAGGGGTTAAACCGCCTGCAGCAATCCTCCCTGCCCATGGTCCTTATCGACCGTAAAATCCCGGAATTTGCCTGCGATGTGGTCGGGCTGGATAACACCCAGGCCGCCACGACCGCCACCGAACATCTGATTGAGCAGGGCTTCGAGGCCATTCTGTTTCTGAGTGAACCGCTGGGGATGGTCAACACCCGTCGCGAGCGCCTGAGCGCATTTCGCGCCACGCTGGAGCGATATCCCGGCGTGATCGCCGAAAATGCCGAAACGCCGCTTCACGAGGCGGGGCAGCTCGACAACACCCTGCGTCAGTTCCACACGCGCCATCGCGGGATGCGCAAAGCCGTTATCTCCGCCAACGGGGCGCTGACGCTCCAGGTCGCCCGCTCGCTCAAGCGTATTGGCCTGCACTGGGGCAGCGATATCGGTCTGCTGGGGTTTGATGAGCTGGAGTGGGCGGAGCTGGCCGGCGTCGGCATTACGACACTCAAACAACCCACCTGGCAGATTGGCTATGCTGCTGTTGAACAAGTGGTTCGTCGTATTGAAGGCACCAGCGATGCCGTTCGCGAGCAGGTCTTCTCCGGCGAGCTGATCGTTCGCGGCTCCACCGCACGTTAAATTTCCCTTGTGATAGCGATCATAAATTCAACATCCTGACCTTTTCTTTGGAACCGGTTCCATCTAGCGTAATAGTATTGATATGTTGCGATGGAGTCCGAAGATGGGCAGGAAAATTATGGTGGTCACCGCCGCGTACGGTGCGGAACAGGTGCGACAGGCGGGCGGTCAGCGGGCGATGCTGCCCGTTATTGCAGGCGCAGGGGCAGACGGCGTGGAGATCCGCCGGGAACTGTTCAGCAGCGACGAGCTGCTGGCGCTGCCGGCGCTGGGCGAATCCATTGAGCTGCTCGGCCTGCTGGCGTGCTACTCCGCCCCTGCCGCCCTGTTTATGCCCGACGGCACCCTCAACCCGGACCTGACCCACTATCTCTCTGAGGCCAGCACCCTGAACGCCCTGTGGCTGAAGGTTTCCCTGGGCCATTTCCGCGACGCGCAGCCTCTCGACGCCCTGCGTAGCCTGCTGAACGCAAGCGGCATGGTGCTGGTCGTGGAGAACGATCAGACCGACTGCGGACAGCTCGCCCCCATGCAGCGCTTCCAGGCCGCCTGCCGGGAAATGGCGCTCCCTGTCACGCTGACCTTCGACATGGGCAACTGGCTGTGGGTTGGCGATTCGCCTGAAGAAGCCGCACGTCATCTGGCCCCTGCGGTGAGCTATATCCACGTTAAAGCCGCCGTGCCGCATAAAGATAACTTCCGCGCCGTGGCACCGGACCACGCCGATGCGCGCTGGCTGGATCTGCTCGGCCAGCTGCCTGCCGATGCCCCACGCGGGATCGAGTTCCCGCTGGAAGGGACGGATTTAACCGCCGTTACCCGCCATTACGTCAACCTGCTGCGCGAGGAGTAAATCATGCACAAGACGCTGGATGTCATCACGATCGGCGAAGCCATGGCGATGTTTGTCGCCACTGAAACGGGCGAACTGAGCGCGGTAGAGCACTTTATCAAGCGTGTCGCAGGCGCAGAACTGAACGTCGCGACCGGCCTGGCACGTCTCGGCCTGAACGTGGGCTGGGTCAGCCGCGTGGGGGATGACAGCTTTGGCCATTTCGTTCTCGATTCGCTGAAAAAAGAGGGTATCGATGCCGCAGGCGTCACCCTCGACGGACGCTTCCCTACCGGGTTTCAGCTTAAATCCAAGGTCGAAAATGGAACCGATCCCATTGTGGAGTATTTCCGCAAAGGATCGGCCGCAAGCCACCTCTCTGTTGCGGATTACCACGCCGACTATTTCGCCTCCGCGCGCCACCTGCACCTGAGCGGCGTGGCGGCAGCGCTCTCTGCCAGCTCGTATGAACTGCTGGATCATGCGGCAGCCACTCTGAAAGCCCAGGGAAAAACGATCTCGTTCGATCCTAACCTGCGTCCGGTGCTCTGGAAAAGCGAAGCGGAAATGGTCGAGAAACTGAACCGTCTGGCGTTCAGAGCGGACTGGGTTCTGCCGGGGCTGAAAGAAGGGATGATCCTGACGGGTGAAAATACGCCGGAAGGCATTGCTGATTTCTATCTGAATAAAGGGGTAAAAGCGGTAGTGCTGAAGACGGGTGCCGATGGCGCATGGTTCAAGACGGCCAACGGCGAACAGGGCGCGGTCGCGGCGGTGAAGGTTGAGAACGTTGTCGACACGGTCGGCGCGGGCGACGGTTTTGCCGTTGGCGTAATTAGCGCCCTGCTGGAAGGCAAAACGCTGCAGCAGGCCGTCGCGCGGGGCAACAAGATTGGCTCACTGGCCATTCAGGTGCAGGGCGACAGCGAAGGATTACCCACCCGAGCACAGCTCGGAGTATGAATTCCCTCTCCCGGTGGGAGAGGGCCAGGGTGAGGGCAACAAGCCGCACCAGATAATTAAGCCACCGTGTACCCTACAGACAACGGCGGTAACAACCTCAACAACAGAGGCAAGCCTATGAACAGTTCGACCAATGCAGTAAAACGCTGGTGGTACATCATGCCAATCGTGTTTATCACGTACAGCCTGGCGTACCTTGACCGTGCCAACTTCAGCTTCGCGTCCGCGGCGGGGATCACAGAGGACCTTGGCATCACAAAAGGTATCTCCTCCCTGCTGGGTGCCCTTTTCTTCCTGGGCTACTTCTTCTTCCAGATCCCCGGCGCGATTTATGCGGAACGCCGCAGCGTGCGTAAGCTGATCTTCATCTGTCTGATCCTGTGGGGCGCCTGCGCGTCACTGACCGGCATGGTGAACAATATTCCTGCCCTGGCCGCCATTCGCTTTATCCTCGGCGTCGTTGAGGCGGCGGTTATGCCCGCGATGCTGATCTACATCAGCAACTGGTTTACCAAATCTGAACGCTCGCGCGCGAATACCTTCCTGATCCTCGGTAACCCGGTCACGGTACTGTGGATGTCGGTGGTGTCCGGCTACCTGATCCAGTCCTTCGGCTGGCGCGAAATGTTTATCATCGAAGGGGTGCCGGCGATTATCTGGGCCTTCTGCTGGTGGGTGCTGGTGAAAGATAAACCTGCCCAGGCGAAATGGCTTTCCGAAGATGAAAAAGCGGCGCTGCAGGCGCAGCTGGACAAAGAACAGCAAGGTCTGAAGGCGGTACGTAACTATGGTGAAGCCTTCCGCTCGCGTAACGTAATCCTGCTCTGCGCGCAGTACTTTACCTGGAGCATTGGCGTGTACGGTTTTGTGCTGTGGCTGCCGTCCATTATCCGCAGCGGCGGTGAAAACCTCGGCATGGTCGAAGTAGGCTGGCTGTCATCCGTACCGTATCTGGCGGCAACCATCGCGATGATTATCGTCTCCTGGGCGTCGGACAAGCTGCAGAACCGCAAGCTGTTTGTCTGGCCGCTGCTGCTGATTGCTGCCTTCGCCTTTATTGGCTCCTGGGCCGTGGGCGCAAATCATTTCTGGGCCTCTTATACCCTGCTGGTGATTGCCGGTGCCGCCATGTACGCCCCGTACGGACCGTTCTTTGCCATCATCCCGGAAATGCTCCCGCGTAACGTCGCGGGTGGTGCAATGGCATTGATTAACAGCATGGGTGCACTGGGCTCGTTCTGCGGCTCCTGGTTCGTCGGTTACCTGAACGGTGCCACCGGCAGTCCGTCCGCATCGTACATCTTTATGGGGGTGGCGCTTTTCGCCTCTGTGTGGCTTACTCTGGTTGTTAAGCCTGCTAATAATCAACAACACCCTGTCGGCGCTCGACACGCCTGAATCCTTAAAAATCAACGGAGATTAGCATGAAGCCGTCCGTCATTTTGTATAAAGCACTGCCGGAAGATCTGCAGAAACGTCTTGAAGAACACTTCACCGTCACCCAGGTGAAGAACCTGCGCCCGGAAACCGTGGCACAGCACGCCGACGCGTTCGCCAGCGCCGAAGGCCTGCTGGGTTCAAGCGAGAAAGTGGATGTCGCCCTGCTGGAGAAAATGCCGAAGCTTCGTGCTACCTCAACCGTTTCCGTGGGTTACGACAACTTCGACGTGGATGCCCTAAACGCCCGCAAGATCCTGCTGATGCATACGCCGCATGCCCTGACGGAAACCGTGGCCGACACGCTGATGGCGCTGATGCTCACTACGGCCCGTCGCGTAGTGGAAGTCGCCGAGCGCGTCAAAGCGGGCGAGTGGACAAAAAGCATTGGTCCGGACTGGTTCGGCGTGGACGTTCACGGTAAAACGCTGGGCATTGTCGGTATGGGGCGTATCGGGCTGGCACTGGCGCAGCGCGCGCATTTTGGTTTTAACATGCCGATTCTGTATAACGCGCGTCGCCACCACAGTGAAGCCGAAGAACGCTTCAACGCCCGTTACTGCGAGCTGGATACCCTGCTGCAGGAGGCCGATTTTGTCTGCCTTGTCCTGCCGCTGACGGACGAAACCCGTCATCTGATTGGCAAAGAGGCTTTTGAAAAGATGAAGACGTCAGCCATTTTCATCAACGCGGGTCGTGGCCCGGTGGTAGATGAGAAGGCGCTGATTGAGGCCCTGCAGAACGGTGAGATCCATGCAGCAGGTCTGGACGTCTTTGAGCAGGAGCCGCTGCCGGTGGATTCGCCACTGCTTTCGCTGCCTAACGTGGTTGCGCTGCCGCACATCGGCTCAGCTACCCATGAGACGCGCTACAACATGGCGGCCACTGCGGTCGATAATCTCATCGCCGCCCTTAGCGGAAAGGTGGAGATAAACTGCGTGAACCCGCAGGTGCAACGATAGAAACGAAAAAACCCGCCAGAAGGCGGGTTTTTGAATTTTGTGCTACTGGGTTGGAAGCTTACAGGCTTACAACGTTACCAGCTGCTGGGCCTTTAGCGCCGCTTTCGATGGTGAAGGACACTTTCTGACCTTCGTCCAGAGATTTGTAGCCATCGTTCTGGATAGCAGAGAAGTGTACGAACACGTCTTTAGAGCCATCGTCAGGAGTGATGAAGCCGAAACCTTTATCAGCGTTGAACCATTTTACCAGACCAGTCATTTTAGCAGACATAGAAATTACCTTATTAACAAATATATTGTGCCTTCCGGCTTGATGGATTGCGTTACAGATTTTTAAGCGATGAAGGAAGGGTCACAACGAAGGGTATCTATGGATAACAATCTGGACTGCTTTACTAAACTGCTTTAGGTCTGTGTAACAAACCGACGGGGATAGTTATACCGATGTGGTAGAGGAATGACAAGCGTTATTTTCGATATGCATAAAAAACCCCGCCGGAAGCGGGGTTTTTCGGTTTATTCTGTGGCAGTGACTGCGGCACTCCAGGCCTGGCTAAAGGCCTGATGCTGGGAGGCCAGCGGCCCAATCAGCGTATTGTACTGGCTTGCCTGCTGCGAGGTCGGGAACTGAATACCGTTGGCAACAAAGCTCACCTGCGTATTCTGCTGGGCGATAAAGTCACCCACCTGGACCAGCTGCTGCGTGAAGATTTGCGCGGCCGGGATCAGCGGTTGCAGCGCTTCAGACGGCTTGGTCACCACTTTCTCATACACTTTGTCGAAGACCGGTTTGAGATCGTCGCCCTGCTTCAGCGCAGAACGTGACGCGTCAGCCTGCATTTTCGCATTCTGCAACTGCTGGCTCAGCACGCCAAGCGCACCGTTGGACTGGCGCAGTGGTTCACGCTGCGTCATGTAATCCTGCGGAACGCGAATGGCGTTCACGCTATCCACCACGGGACGGATACCGGAATCCATCGCCTGGCTCACCTGCTGTGAATAACCATATAGAATGGCGTAATCGGACACGAAGGGGCCAAACTGTTTTTTCTGATCCGCAGTCAGCGTCGGCAACCGTTCGCCGCTGCGCATCACTGTATTCTGCAGAAAATCGATAAACGCTTTGCGCTGATCGCCTTCTTTATCAAAACACCCACTCAGGCTAACAACCATCAACAACGCCGCAATAGGCGCAAACCAGCGAGAGCAGGACTTTCCTGTCGCCATTTTATTACTCCTTTCACCCAAAAAAGCGCACACCGGCACACGCGTGCCCGACGCTGACAAGGATAGTCCAGGTCAGCCTTGCAAGATACTCTTTTCATGCAAAACGGCTATTGCCGATTTATTTCTTACCATTTACAAAAAAATACCTGGCGAAGCCGACATATGACTAATCAGGGAATTAGCATAACTATCCATATTGCTGAATCGGATACAGCGATCGTTACCGCACGATTAATCACACCCGTGACGATCCTGGGTTGGTATTAGGGACTATTCTTAATTGGCTCTCTGATGTTCTTGATCACGATGTGAGATTTAAGAGGAGTCCTCAATGGAATATAAAGATCCTGAGTTTGAACTGCTGAGCAGTCTGGAACAGATCATTTTTAAAGATGTACCGCAGACGATTACCCTGCAACAAAAATCCAATCCCTTTACAGAATATGAGCAATTGCGCAAAGGGACAGGACTGAAAACGGAAGAATTCGCCAGAGCGATGGGTGTCAGCGTGGCTATGGTGCAGGAGTGGGAGTCAAAACGTGAGAAACCCACTCCAACCGAGTTAAGGCTGATGCGCCTGATTCAGGCCAACCCTGCACTCAGCAAACAGATAGCGTAGTGAAGATTGAATGCCCCCGCCTTTGCGGGGGCTTGTGTTTTAAAGGCTATCACAACGCCAGCCCGCCTCTTCCCACACCAGCTCATGCGTTAATGTTAATCCTCTTAGAAAAGCCTCATCGTGTGATACTACCAGCAGAGCCCCGGGGAAACCGGCCAGCGCGGCTTCAATGGCCTGGACTGAGGCCAGATCCAGATGGTTGGTCGGTTCATCCAGCAGCAGAAGCTGCGTGGACTCCGCGCGCCACAGCACGCAGGCCAGGGCGGCCTTAAGACGCTCGCCGCCGCTGAGCTCCGCCAGCGGGAGCATCACTTTGTCAGCCCCCAGTTGAAGCTGCGCCAGACGGGTTCGCAATACCCCCTCTTCCAGAGGCGTATGACTCAGGTTGAGATGCGTCATGACCGACTGCGAAAGATCGAGCCGGGACAGATGTTGGTCGAGATAAGCGCAGCTGACGGATACCTTACAGGTACCCGAATGGGGGACAATCTCGCCGAGGAGGGTTTTTAACAGCGTCGATTTTCCGCAGCCGTTCGGCCCCTTTAACGCCACGCGCATCGGTCCATCCATCCGCCAGTTGAGCGGAGGAACAGGCACATGCGGCAGCACCAGATCCTCCAGCACCAGCACCTGCTTGCCCTCCGGAACCTGACTCCCCGGCAGAGTGAACATCACCGGGTTATCGTCTTCAACGCGTTCACGCGCCTTGTTAACCGCGGCGTTCAGCGCTTCGTTTTGCTCGCTGTGCTGTTTTTTCCAGGAGCCGATACGTTCCTTTGCCGCGCCTTTATATTTGACCCGCTCGAACGATGCGATATTCAGGGTATCGACGGTGCGCAATGTCTTTGCCGACCGCCGCTGGCTGTCGTCATGCTCTTTTTGCATCCGTGCCCGTGTACGTTTGCGCTCGGTTGCCGCATGTTCCAGCGCCGAGCGGGCCGCCTGCTGTTCGGCATCGCGCTGGGTTTGATAATCCGCATAATTCCCGCCGTAGCTGCGCAGACCCGAGGCGCTCAGTTCAAGGATACGCGGCACCTGCTTCAGAAGTTCGCGGTCATGGGAGGCCACCAGCACGCCACTCTGATACCGACTCAACTGGTCGTAGAACCACACCCGGCCTTGTCGATCCAGATGGTTAGTGGGTTCGTCCAGCAGCAGGAAATCCGCTTTCGCTGTAAACGCCCCACACAGTAGGGCGCGAATGCGCTCACCGCCGCTGAGTTCAATGGCGGGCTTATCCGGATCAAACGGTGGGAGCTGCGCATTCATAAACGCCTCGCTCAGGCGCTCGGCGACATCCCAGTGGCCGTCGAGCAACGCCAGATCGTCAGGCTGGTAATCGCCGCTGTCGATGCGCTTACGCGCCGTAAACATCGCGTCATATCCGAGCAGTTCCGCCAGCGTCGTCTGCGGCGAAATAACGTGCTGCTGCGCCACATAGAAATGTGAGCCAAAGCGTTCAATATGACCGGTAGCCGGTTCGTCCATCCCCGCCAGCAGACGCAGCAGACGCGTTTTCCCGCTGCCGTTGCGGCCAACCAGCGCGCACAGGGAGGGTTCCAGCGTGAGATTCAGCGGACCAAAAAGAATATCGCCCGTCGGAAACTGACAGGTGACCTGATGCAAAATAAAAGAAGGGGACTGCGCAAAATGAGCCATAAGCACTCCTGAATGAAATCAAAACATCCCCTGCCGACGCGGTAGCGTTTAGCAAGGATCGAAATTCATCAGTCGTGTTTGTTCATTTTTGGGGGGGCGCTCCAGCGCGAGAAAGTTAACGGGATAAGGATAGCGGTAATGGGTTGACCATTTCAAGGTTAAATTTTGGGCGACTTATACTCCCTCTCCCTTTGGGCTGAGGGATCCCCACAAATTAATGCGAGCAGTGAACAATCCCCTCGCCCCTTTGGGGAGAGGGTTAGGGTGAGGGGGAGCATACGGCTCTGGTGGTCATTCCGTTCACTTTATGTTCCTTGCTACTCTGTAACGACAATACCCGTGAACGTGCCAGGGTGGCTCAGTCGCCACCACCCTGGCTACCCGGGCTCCCGGCGGTAAATCGCCGCTACGCGGTACCTTCGGCTTATTCCTTCCGGCTTATCGGGGACGGGCGGAGGTAACATCCCTGTAAAGCCCGCCCTCTCGGCGCATCCATGCGCCTCGCCCCGGCCTGCAGGAAACGCCTCAGCGATTTACAGCCGGACCATAGCGTCGCTGTAAGACCTCTGCCCGTAGTATGCTTTTCATTGCGGTAATTTTGCGAGTCTCTTTCCAGAAATGGTAATATCCTCAGTGGCATAGCTCAAATCTATTGCCGCCTGTCTTGATGAGCAGTAAGTTCTCTTTGCACCTGCAAAATCAGGTGCCGGGTTTAGCATCCTGGCTTATCTTATCGGCGGCACATTATGTGCAGCATGCTTTGCTACATCTCAATGGTGGGCTGAGCAGGGGCATCGAAAGATGCGCCGGTATCCGATAAGGCCGGTAATGCTAACTCTGTTCAGTCCACCACCAGCGAAGTTAGCATTTCCGGTGGTGGAAGCTTTATCACTTATCGGAGGCTGCCAATATGGCTACTACCCCAACCCAAGCTCATTCTTTATTCACCCTGCCCTTCAACCACGCCACCGACTTCACCGAACTGGCGGATAACTGCGAACGTTTTACCGACGCACTGGTAGATTGCGAAGAACCCGCCCCAAAAATGGCGCTTTACGGCAGACTTTATGCATGTCTGAATCTTCTGCAACCCACGCTTCTGGAACCTATTCCGGACGCTTTAAAAGCCAGCCTGACCGTGAAGGAACTCCCGTCACGCGTTCCGGCTTTCGAACCCGAATGCGATCAGCTGGGGCGCTACTGTCAGGAGCTTACGCAGATGCTGATGAACGGCTCACTGCCGCGACAATCTGAAATCGTGATGGAAGATTTGCTGTGCGAGCTGGTCAGCTACTTTGCTGATACGCTGAAGGCACCGCGCTGGCTGCAGACAGACGAAGGCACAATCGCGATCGGCTAAACCTGCCGGATGGCGCTGCGCTTATCCGGCCTACAAAAGACCCATAAAAAAACCCGCCGAAGCGGGTTTTTAGCATGTGTAACAGCGGATACATTACTGCAGCAGCGAAATATCCGCCACGCGCAGGAACAGCTCGCGCAGTTTTTCGAGCATGGAGAGACGGTTAACGCGCAGCTCTTTATCTTCTACGTTCACCATCACTTTCTCGAAGAAGGCGTCGATAACGTCACGCAGCTCGGCCAGCTCCACCAGCGCTTCCTGGTAGCGACCTTCCGCGAAGTATGGCTCGAGCTTGTCGCGCAGCACCACAACCTGCATCGCCAGGGCGATCTCTTCCGGCTCTTTCAGCGTCGCAGCGTTTACGCGCTCGTTCAGCGTCTCGTCGGATTTCGCCAGAATGTTGGATACACGCTTGTTGGCCGCGGCCAGGGCAGATGCCGCTTCCAGCGTACGGAAGTGGGAAACCGCCTTCATACGCGCATCGAAATCAGCCGGACGGGTCGGACGACGCGCCAGCACCGCCTGAATGGTGTCAACGGTGTAACCTTCGTCCTGATACCAGGCGCGGAAACGACCGAGCATGAAGTCGATCACGTCATCCACCACGTTCGCGTTGGTCAGCTTGTCGCCGTACAGACGCACCGCTTCTTCGGTCAGGGTCTGCAGATCCAGGTTCAGGTTCTTCTCAACGATAATACGCAGCACGCCCAGCGCAGCACGGCGCAGCGCAAACGGGTCTTTGTCGCCTTTCGGATGCTGACCGATACCAAAGATACCCGCCAGGGTGTCCATCTTATCGGCAATCGCTACGGCACAGGCAACCGGGTTGGACGGCAGTTCGTCACCCGCAAAGCGCGGCTGATACTGCTCGTTCAGGGCCACAGCCACGTCTTCCGCTTCGCCATCGTGACGCGCGTAGTGCATGCCCATGACGCCCTGGGTGTCGGTAAATTCGAACACCATGTTGGTCATCAGGTCGCACTTGGACAGCAGACCCGCACGCGTTGCGTGGTTGACGTCCGCACCGATTTCACGGGCAATCCAGCCGGACAGCTCCGCGATACGGTCGGTCTTGTCGCGCAGCGTACCCAGTAGCTGCTGGAACAGCACGGTCTGCAGGCGCGGCAGGTTATCTTCCAGACGTTTTTTACGGTCGGTATTGAAGAAGAACTCGGCATCCGCCAGACGTGGACGCACGACCTTCTCGTTACCAGAGATAATCTGGATCGGATCTTTCGATTCGATGTTTGCCACGAAGATGAAGTTTGGCAGCAGTTTGCCGTCGTTGGCGTAGACCGGGAAGTACTTCTGGTCACCCTTCATGGTGTACACCAGCGCTTCAGCCGGTACGGCCAGGAATTTCTCTTCAAACTTCGCGGTCAGCACAACCGGCCATTCAACCAGAGAGGTCACTTCTTCCAGCAGGCTTTCGCTCAGGTCGGCGTTACCGCCAATCTGGCGCGCCGCTTCTTCGGCGTCCGCTTTGATTTTGGCTTTACGCTGTTCGTAGTCGGCAATAACTTTACCGCGCTCCAGCAGGATTTGCGGATACTGGTCGGCATTGTCGATAGTGAACTCAGGCTCGCCCATAAAGCGGTGGCCGCGGATCACGCGATCGGACGCCACGCCCAGAATGGTGGCCGGAATAACGGTGTCGCCCAGCAGCAAGGTCACGGTGTGAACCGGACGCACGAAGTGCACGTCAGACGCGCCCCAGCGCATCAGCTTAGGAACCGGCAGCTTCGCCAGAGACGTGGCAATCATGTCCGGCAGCAGCGCTTCCGCGCTTTCGCCCTTCACGTGCGCACGGTACAGCAGCCACTCGCCTTTATCCGTGGTCAGACGCTCGGCCTGATCAACGGTGATGCCGCAGCCGCGCGCCCAGCCTTCAGCCGCTTTGCTCGGTTTGCCTTCCGCGTCAAAGGCCTGGGCAATCGCCGGGCCACGTTTTTCGACTTCGCGATCTGGCTGGGACGCCGCCAGATTTGCCACTTTCAGCGCCAGACGGCGCGGTGCAGCAAACCACTCAATGTTACCGTGTGCCAGGCCAGCGTTATCCAGCTCGGCAGTCACGTTCGCAGCGAAAGATTCAGCCAGGCTGCGCAGGGCTTTTGGTGGCAGCTCTTCGGTGCCGATTTCCACCAGGAAAGTTTTCTCAGACATGGCCGCCTCTTATTTGTTTCGGTTGCACATCGGGAAGCCAAGGGCTTCACGGGACGCGTAGTAAGCTTCTGCAACGGCTTTGGTCAGGGTACGAATACGCAGGATGTAGCGCTGACGTTCAGTCACGGAGATGGCTTTGCGGGCGTCCAGCAGGTTGAAGCTGTGGGCGGCCTTCAGAATACGCTCGTAGGCAGGCAGCGGCAGCGGAGTCTCCAGCGCCAGCAGCTGCTGCGCTTCTTTCTCGTACTGCTCGAAGCAGGTGAACAGGAAGTCCACGTCCGCGTATTCGAAGTTATAGGTGGATTGCTCCACTTCGTTCTGATGGAACACATCGCCGTAGGTGGTTTTACCCAGCGGGCCGTCGCTCCAGACCAGGTCGTAAACGCTGTCTACGCCCTGAATGTACATCGCCAGACGTTCCAGACCGTAGGTGATTTCACCGGTGATCGGCTTACATTCCAGACCACCCACCTGCTGGAAGTAGGTGAACTGGGTCACTTCCATGCCATTCAGCCACACTTCCCAACCCAGACCCCAGGCACCCAGCGTTGGGTTTTCCCAGTTATCTTCCACGAAACGGATGTCGTGGATGGTTGGATCCATACCCAGCTCTTTCAGCGACCCGAGGTACAGTTCCTGAATGTTGTCGGGTGATGGCTTAATCACCACCTGGAACTGATAGTAATGCTGCAGACGGTTCGGGTTCTCACCGTAACGACCATCGGTCGGACGACGGGAAGGCTGCACATAAGCAGTCGCCATTGGCTCTGGACCCAACGCGCGTAAGCTGGTCATCGGGTGTGAAGTGCCGGCGCCGACTTCCATGTCCAAAGGTTGAACAATGGTACAGCCCTGACGAGCCCAGTAATCCTGTAAGGTCAGGATCAGGCCCTGGAAGGTCTTGGTATCAAACTTTTGCATAGTATTTCGTGCTGGATACGTGTGGTTTTAAATGGAAGGGACCAGTATACCCGCTGGCTGCAAGATATACAGTACGAAACGGGGTTGTTTAGGGAAAATTGGGAAATAAGCCTTGCAGCCAGAACGCTGACGGCGTCTGGCTGTTGATTATACGAGCAGCCTAGCGCATGGAGAGGTGTAAAAACTGACCGTCCGCATCAAACGAGCAGACAAAGCCCTCTTTGCGCGACGTATGGCCCCGCAGCTCATAGCTGCCCTGAAAACGTTCAAAGCCGTTAACGTCAATTTTCTGCACGTCCGAGTTATAGCGGCGAGCAGCCCGATCTTTACAGAGCGCTTCCATATTCAGTGAACGTTCCGGGCTCATTTTACCCTGCTGCGCTTTTTGCACAGGGGCTTCCTGTGGCGCACTGCATCCCGCCAGGATCAACAGCAGAAAGAGTGACGCCACACGCTTCATCATCATTTTTATTACCGCCCTGGTCAGTGGCTGTTATTTTTAGTATCAACGCTTTTATAGATTATGGTCCGGCATTCTGCGAATCTCGTGGCCTCCCGACAAGCCTGCGGAATAAAACTCAGAATTTTCCAAACGAAGACATTTGGACAATGGGAGTCACACTCAATT
The DNA here is from genome assembly GCF_000568095.1 of Enterobacter sp. DC4. Classification (NCBI taxonomy): domain Bacteria; kingdom Pseudomonadati; phylum Pseudomonadota; class Gammaproteobacteria; order Enterobacterales; family Enterobacteriaceae; genus Enterobacter; species Enterobacter sp. DC4. The sequence continues at coordinate 31,012 of NZ_AZUB01000009.1, forward strand.
TACAGGGAATACGAGGAACTGATGCAGTCAAAAATTAACTGGATTGATAACCTGCGAGGAATAGCCTGTCTGATGGTGGTCATGATCCACACGACGACCTGGTATGTCACGAATGCGCACAGCATCAGCCCCGTTAACTGGGATATCGCCAATATTCTCAACTCTGCGTCGCGCGTCAGCGTCCCGCTGTTCTTTATGATTTCCGGCTTTCTCTTTTTTGGCGAGCGCAGCGCGCAGCCGAGGCACTTCATCCGCATCGCGGCCTGCCTGGGGTTCTACAGTGCCGTTGCCTTGCTCTATATCACTCTGTTCACCTCAATAAACGCCGGACTATCGCTGAAATACGTGCTGCAAAAACCGGTGTTTTACCACCTGTGGTTCTTCTTCGCCATTATCGTTATCTATCTGGTCTCCCCGCTCATCCAGGTAAAAAACGTCAGCGGTAAAATGCTGCTGGCTCTGATGGTGGTGGCTGGCATTATTGCCAACCCGAATACGCTCTCACAGAAAATCGACGGATTTGAGTGGCTGCCGGTCAATCTCTATATCAACGGAGATACTTTTTACTACGTGCTTTACGGCATGCTGGGGCGTGCCATTGGGATGATGGATACGCAAAAACGCGGTCTGAACTGGCTCTGCGGGGCGCTGTTTATCGCTGGGGTGGCGGTGATTTCACGCGGGACGCTGCACGAGCTGCAGTGGCGCGGCAATTTTGCCGATACCTGGTATCTGTATTGCGGGCCGATGGTCTTTATCTGTGCCGTCTCGCTGCTCACGCTCGCCAAAAACACCCTGAACGCGCGTCCCCTGCCCGTGCTGAGTCTTATCTCCCGGCACTCTCTCGGGATTTACGGTTTTCACGCGCTGGTGATCCACGCGCTGCGAACGAGAGGCATTGAGCTAAAAAGCTGGCCGGTGCTGGATATCGTCTGGATTTTTGCCGCCACGCTGGCGATCAGCCTGTTGCTGTCGATGCTGCTGCAAAAAATCGACGCTCGCCGCTTCGTCAGCTAATGCTTCGCTGTCGGGCGCGATGGTACTGCCGCGGGGAGGAAAACCCTGCCGCCAGTGAAGCCTGCTCCACGCCGCGCCCCTGCAATAGCCATTGCTCCGCCACCGCCAGACGCAGCTGCTCCAGATAATCGCGAACGCTAATGCCTAAATGTGACTGGAAAAGCCGGGTGAGATGACGCGGGCTAACGTGCGCCAGTGCGGCAATGTCAGGCAAGCTCCACGTTTTTTGCGGCTCGGCGGTGAGCGCATCCTGCGCCCGATGAATCGCCGGATGAAGATGATTGCGGTAGCGTAGCCACGGAGATAGCTGGGGATCGTCACCGGAACGGCGGAACCAGACCACCATCTCACGCGCCACGGTCAGCGCCTTTTCTGGGCCGCACAGGCGGTTAATCATATGCAGCGCCAGATCGATGCCCGACGTGATCCCCGCGCTGGTCCAGATGTTCTCGTCCTGCACAAAGATGCGGTTTTCTTTAATCGTCGCCGTGGGAGCTGCGGTGCGTAAACGGCTGATAACGTCATGGTGGGTGGTGCACTGCCGATTGTTCAGCAGGCCCGACTTCGCCGCCAGTAAGGCTCCGGAACAGACGCACATCACCGTGATATCCCGGCGCTGAATGACCGGCTGCAGGCGCATCAGCCAGTGCTGGATCTGTAACGCCTGTGGTGTCGAAAACTGAGTTCGGGAGTCGCTCACGCCGGGCAATACCAGCAGGCTCCCCTCAGGAAGCCTTTCCGGTAACGGTTGGATGCCGCTCATCGTCAGGCCTATCGACGTCGGAACCTCCGGTTGCGGGCCGATGTAATGCAGACGAAACGCGTCGCCAGCCAGCACAAAGGTCTCTGCCGGGCCGGTCATGTCTAATGACAGCACACCGGGCAACATCACGAACCAAACGTCGATGCTCATTACAGGGACTCCAGCGTCTCCGCTACCGTTTTAATCTCGGCAAAACGCCCCGAAAGTACCGTCTCGGTACGATGGCGAATTTCCGCTGCACTCAGGGTAATGCCCCTGTACGTCATCGGAAACGTCAGCGTTGCCTCACTGACAAAGGTCACAGCATAACCCAGATCGGATGCCACCCGGGCGGTGGTTTCGCAGCATTGCTCAGTGCGAATGCCGCAGATAATCAGCTGGTTGATATCACGCTCGCGCAGCCAGCGATCGAGCCCGGTATCCGTGAAGGCATTATGGACGTGTTTCTGGAAAACCACATCCGGCTGATGACGTAAAAAGGCCATCGGTTTGACAAACCCGCTCTCCAGGGTAAAGGGACCGTCTTCATCCACATGAAAAATATCAACAACCGGAATATTGCGCGCCTGGCAGCTTTCAATCAGCCCCAGCATCGCCTGCTGAAAGGCAGGGATCTCGCTTTCCTGCCAGTAATTGCGGTGGTGAAATGACTGCTGCGTATCGATATTGATTAATGCAATGCGTGACATGATGGATCTCCTTGCCAGTGGGTGTAACACCATACTGGCAAGGAAATAAAGGCACGCACAGACCAAAAAAGGACATCCTCGTGCCTCTCCCGGACAAGCGTTTTTACGACATCAGCGGCAGCAGCTGCTGGTAGATTTTGCGGAACACGTCGCGCCTTTCCGCGTACCGCGCATGGCGCACCGCGTCAGGTACATGCGCCTGTTCAAGGGTAAGCTGCGGCAGCAGTTGCGAAAGCGGTTGTTCCGGATGAATGGATATCTGCGCCAGACGCGCGGCGCCGAGCGCGGGGCCAACATCTCCTCCCGTGCGGAAATCCAGCTGCAACCCGCTGATATCCGAGAGCATCTGTCGCCAGTAAGGGCTTCGCGCACCGCCGCCAATCAGGGTGACGCTCGTCGGTTTCAGGCCGCAGTCGTGCACCACGTCCATCCCGTCGGCCAGGGCATAGCCCACGCCTTCCAGAACCGCACGCGCCAGTTCTGCCGGGCCATGCTGATGGGTTAAGCCAAAGAACACCCCTTTCGCTTCCGGGTTGTTGTGCGGCGTACGTTCGCCGGAAAGATACGGTAAAAACCAGACGGTACCCGCAGCATCATCCGCCTGCTGCGCCGCAGAAATGAGCGCCGGAACGTCGGCCATGCCGGTGAGTTTTGCAGCCCAGTCCAGGCAGGACGCCGCGCTGAGCATCACCGACATCAAATGCCATTTACCCGGAAGGGCATGACAGAAACTGTGCACAGCGCTTTCGGGATTACTGCGATAGCCGTCGCTGACGGCAAAATAGACGCCAGACGTTCCCAGCGACAGCATCGCCTGGCCCGCCTCAACCATGCCGACACCGACAGCACCCGCGGCATTGTCGCCACCCCCGGCCACCACCGGTACGGCAGGCATATTCCAGCGTTCTGCAACGTCTGGCAGCAGTGCGCCCGTCACCTCACAGCCTTCGAACAGCGCGGGCATGTGTTCACGGGTCAGATGGCAGGCATCCAGCATCGCCTCGCTCCAGTCGCGCTTCGCCACGTCGAGCCACATGGTGCCGGCGGCATCGGACATGTCGCTGGCGAAATCACCCGTCATGCGAAAACGCAGATAGTCTTTCGGCAGCAGGACTTTCGCCACCTGACGGAAAACCTCCGGCTCGTGGCGCTGCACCCACAGCAATTTGGGCGCGGTAAAGCCGGGCATCATCAGGTTGCCGGTAATCTCGCGGGAGGCAGGTACGCGCGTCTCAAGAAGCGCGCACTCTTCCGCACAGCGGCCATCGTTCCAGAGGATCGCAGGACGCAACACGCGATGCTGGCTATCGAGCAGCGTCGCGCCGTGCATTTGCCCGGCAATCCCCAGCGCTTTAACATCGCGCAGGCTGTGCTGCTCGCCTAAGGCTTTGATTGCGCGATCCGTCGCCTGCCACCACTGTTCCGGATCCTGTTCCGACCACAGCGGATGCGGACGTGAAACCTGCAGCGTTTCCGTCTGCGTTGCTAACACGTCGCCCTGCTCGCTCAACAGGATGGCTTTCACACCCGATGTGCCAAGATCGATCCCGATGTACATATAGTGGATTCCTTAACTGAAAATGCCCGGTGGCGCTGCGCTTACCGGGCCTGGGTGCTGTTATTTATCGAACAGGTAGTGATTGACCAGATTTTCCAGCAGTTCCTGATGCCCGCTCTGGTGCTGCGGCGCCAGCTGATGTTGTTCAGCGTACTTCGCGATCTCCGCAAGTGATAACTGACCTTTCAAAATTTGCTGGCCCAGCTCACTGTTCCAGCCGCTGTAACGCTTCGCCACGCGTTTATCGAGCTCGCCGTCTTCAATCATACGTGCCGCCACTTTCAGCGCCAGCGCCATGGTGTCCATCGCGCCAATGTGGCCGTAGAACAGATCGTATTTGTCGGTGCTCTGGCGACGCACTTTGGCGTCAAAGTTCAGGCCGCCGGTAGTGAAACCACCCGCTTTGATGATTTCGTACATCACCAGCGCATTCTCTTCCACGCTGTTCGGGAACTGGTCTGTGTCCCAGCCCAGCTGCGCGTCGCCGCGGTTAGCATCGACCGAGCCGAAGATGCCCAGCGCAATCGCAGACGCGATCTCGTGGTGGAAAGAGTGGCCCGCCAGCGTGGCGTGGTTGGCTTCAATGTTAACTTTGATCTCTTTTTCCAGACCGAACTGCTTCAGGAAGCCATACACCGTCGCCACGTCGTAGTCATACTGGTGCTTCGTCGGTTCCTGCGGTTTCGGCTCGATCAGCAGCGTGCCGCGGAAGCCGATTTTGTGCTTATGGTCGACAACCATCTGCATAAAGCGGCCAATCTGCTCGCGCTCCTGACGCAGATCGGTGTTGAGCAGGGTTTCATAGCCTTCACGTCCGCCCCACAGGACATAGTTTTCACCACCCAACTGATGCGTGGCGTTCATTGCCGTCACCACCTGCGTGGCCGCCCAGCTAAACACTTCTGGATCCGGGTTGGTTGCCGCGCCCGCGCCGTAGCGAGGGTTGGTAAAGCAGTTTGCCGTGCCCCACAGCAGCTTCACGCCGCTTTGCTGCTGTTTCGCCGCCAGCACATCCACCATCTGCGCAAAGTTGTTCAGATACTCTTTCAGCGATGCGCCTTCCGGTGACACGTCCACGTCATGGAAGCAGTAGTACGGCACGTTCAGCTTGTGGAAGAACTCAAACGCGACATCGGCTTTGCGTTTCGCCAGTTCAAGGGCCTCACCCGGCTGCTGCCACGGGCGGTCAAAGGAACCCACGCCGAACATATCGGCGCCGTTCCAGCAGAAGGTATGCCAGTAACAGGCGGCAAAGCGCAGATGATCTTCCATGCGCTTACCCAGCACCAGCTCATCCGGATTGTAGTGACGAAATGCTAAAGGATTGGTCGTTTTTGGGCCTTCGTAACGAACACGATCGAGTTGGTCGAAATAAGCTTGCATATTGAGCTCCATAATCAGGGTATGCGGCGAGTCGTTGATACAGGAGTAATAGTGAATAGACATTTTGGGTTGCTCAATTACGTTATTTCACACTGCTATTGAGAGAATGCACAACTGTGCGCTGGCTCGCAAAATAATGCGCAGACAAACTATTTTTCGGCGCGTATTCCTGAATCACATGTAATTAAGACGTTACGTATTTTAAAATCCGATCGCGGTCATAAATTCAGAAATAAACCAAATATCATAATGAGAAGATAAAAATCTGTAATTGCCAGCCCGCCTTTCCGCGTTAAAAATTTGCTGCGTCTCAGCAGTGAATGTTTCTTTTATCTCAGCAACACATACCCCTACAAAAAGGCCTAATAATTATGAAGATAAAGAACCTGACTCTAACGCTCTGCACTACGCTCCTCCTTGCAAGCTTTGCAGGACATGCCAAAGAGGTCAAAATTGGCATGGCGATTGACGACCTGCGTCTGGAGCGCTGGCAAAAAGATCGCGATATTTTTGTTAAAAAAGCAGAATCCCTCGGCGCCAGCGTGTTTGTTCAGTCGGCTAACGGCAACGAAGAAACACAAATGTCGCAGATCGAGAATATGATCAACCGTGGCGTCGATGTGCTGGTCATTATCCCCTATAACGGCCAGGTATTAAGTAACGTGGTGAAAGAAGCCAAACAGGAAGGCATAAAAGTGCTGGCCTATGACCGCATGATTAATAATGCGGACATTGATTATTATATTTCGTTCGACAATGAAAAAGTCGGGGAATTACAGGCGCAAAGCCTGATCGACAAAGTACCTCAGGGCAATTATTTCCTGATGGGCGGCTCTCCGGTGGATAACAACGCCAAACTGTTCCGTGAAGGACAAATGAAAGTCCTTAAGCCGTATATCGACAACGGGAAAATTAAAGTGGTCGGCGATCAGTGGGCCGACGGCTGGCTGCCAGAAAACGCGCTGAAGATTATGGAAAACGCGCTGACGGCCAACAACAACAAAATTGATGCGGTTGTGGCCTCCAACGATGCCACCGCAGGCGGTGCTATCCAGGCCCTGAGTGCACAGGGGCTGGCCGGTAAAGTCGCCATTTCAGGACAGGATGCCGATCTGGCTGGCGTAAAACGCATTATCGCAGGCACCCAAACCATGACGGTCTACAAACCGATTACCCAGTTGGCCAATACGGCGGCGGAAATCGCCGTAGAGCTGGGCAATGGCAAACAGCCTAAAGCAGACGCAACGCTGAATAACGGGCTGAAAGACGTTCCGGCTCGCCTGCTCACACCGATTGAAGTCAACAAAGAGAACATTGACGCCACCGTGGTTAAAGACGGTTTCCACAAGAAGAGCGAACTGTAATCCGGCGCGGCCCCTGCTCTGCGGGGGCGCATCACGTTGTACTGTTCTTCCCTCGGGTTATGTGGAGCGGTTATGCCTTATTTACTTGAAATGAAAAGCATCACCAAACACTTCGGCACGGTGAAAGCCGTCGACAACGTCAGCCTCCGGTTGAACCCCGGCGAAGTGGTTTCGCTGTGCGGTGAGAACGGTTCGGGCAAGTCGACGCTGATGAAAGTGTTGTGCGGGATCTACCCACACGGCAGCTACGAAGGCGAAATCGTCTTTGCCGGTGAAGTTATCCAGGCGACACACATCCGCGATACCGAACGCAAAGGCATCGCCATCATCCACCAGGAGCTGGCGCTGGTGAAGCATCTCACCGTGCTGGAGAACATTTTCCTCGGGGCCGAAATTTCCCGCCACGGCGTGCTGGATTACGACACCATGACGCTCCGCTGCGAAAAGCTGCTGGCGCAGGTGAGCCTCAACATTTCACCGGATACCCGCGTGGGGGATCTGGGCCTCGGGCAACAGCAGCTGGTCGAAATCGCGAAAGCGCTCAATAAACAGGTCAGACTGCTGATCCTTGATGAGCCAACGGCCTCGCTCACCGAACAGGAAACCGCGGTTCTGCTCAATATCATCCGCGACCTGCAAAATCACGGCATCGCCTGCATCTATATTTCGCACAAGCTGAACGAGGTTAAAGCCATTTCGGACACCATCTGCGTAATCCGAGACGGGCAGCACATCGGCACGCGTGAAGCCGCCGGGATGAGCGAAGATGACATCATCACCATGATGGTGGGCCGCGAGCTGACGGCACTCTACCCGAATGAGCCCCACGCAACAGGCGATGAAGTGCTGCGCGTGGAAAACCTGACCGCGTGGCATCCCGTTAACCGCCACATCAAGCGTGTGAATAACGTCTCGTTTTCCCTTCACAGCGGCGAAATTCTCGGTATTGCCGGGTTAGTCGGCGCCGGGCGCACGGAGGCCGTGCAGTGTCTGTTTGGCGTGTGGCCGGGACGCTGGGAGGGCACGATTTATATCGACGGCCAGCCGGTGAAAATCGACAACTGCCAGCAGGCGATTGCCCGCGGCATTGCCATGGTGCCTGAAGACCGCAAAAAAGACGGTATCGTGCCGGTCATGGCGGTGGGGAAAAATATTACGCTTGCGGCGCTCGATCGGTTCTCCGGCGCGTTGAGCAGCCTGGACGATGCCGCCGAGCAGCAGTGCATTCTCCAGTCACTTGCCCGGCTGAAGGTCAAAACCTCCTCACCAGAACTGGCCATTGGCCGTCTGAGCGGCGGCAACCAGCAGAAGGCGATTCTGGCGCGCTGCCTGCTTCTCAATCCACGCATTCTAATCCTTGATGAGCCCACGCGCGGAATTGATATCGGTGCCAAATATGAAATCTACAAACTGATTAATCAGCTTGTACAGCAAGGGATTGCCGTCATTGTCATTTCGTCTGAGTTACCCGAAGTGCTCGGCCTGAGCGACCGCGTGCTGGTCATGCACGAGGGAAAACTGAAAGCCAACCTGATTAACCAGAACCTGACGCAGGAGCAGGTGATGGAAGCCGCTTTAAGGAGCGAACGTCATGTCGAAAAGCAATCCGTCTGATATCAAAGTCGCCGTTCCGACGCCCGGTGCGTTCGCGGGGCTAAAAGCGCTTAACCTGCAGGTTTTCGTGATGATCGCGGCGATTATCGTCATCATGCTGTTCTTTACCTGGATGACCGATGGCTCGTACTTAAGCGCACGTAACGTCTCCAACCTGCTCCGCCAGACCGCCATCACCGGCATTCTCGCCGTGGGCATGGTGTTCGTGATTATCTCCGCGGAAATCGACCTGTCGGTTGGTTCGATGATGGGGCTCCTCGGCGGCGTGGCGGCGATTTTTGACGTCTGGCTAGGCTGGCCGCTGCCGCTGACCGTGGCGGTCACGCTGGTATTGGGGCTGGTACTGGGAGCCTGGAACGGCTGGTGGGTAGCCTACCGTAAAGTGCCGTCGTTCATCGTCACCCTGGCAGGGATGCTGGCCTTCCGCGGGATCTTAATCGGCATCACCAACGGCACTACCGTCTCCCCGACCAGTGCAGCCATGTCGCAGATCGGCCAGAGTTATCTCTCAGATAGCGTGGGCTTTACCCTCGGTGTGATTGGGTTACTGGCCTTTGTCGCGTGGCAGTGGCGTGGACGTATGCGCCGTCAGGCGCTGGGGCTGGCTTCGCCAGCATCCACGTCGGTAGTGGGACGTCAGGCGCTCACGGCGGTCATTGTGCTGGGCGCCATCTGGCTTTTAAACGACTATCGCGGTGTCCCGACCCCTGTCCTGCTGCTGGCGCTTTTACTGCTGGGCGGCATGTTTATGGCCACGCGCACCGCGTTTGGCCGCCGTATTTATGCCATTGGCGGCAACCTTGAAGCGGCCCGCCTCTCGGGTATCAATGTCGAGCGCACCAAGCTGGCGGTCTTCGCCATTAACGGCCTGATGGTCGCTATCGCCGGATTGATCCTCAGCTCGCGTCTCGGAGCCGGCTCTCCCTCCGCCGGTAACATCGCCGAGCTGGATGCTATCGCCGCCTGCGTTATTGGCGGCACCAGCCTCGCAGGGGGTATCGGTAGCGTGGCAGGTGCGGTCATGGGGGCATTTATCATGGCGTCGTTGGATAACGGGATGAGTATGATGGACGTCCCGACGTTTTGGCAGTATATCGTCAAGGGGGCCATTCTTTTACTGGCAGTCTGGATGGACTCGGCCACCAAGCGACGGGCCTGATAACCGTATTGTGACTTAATTGGGAAGTGAGCCATGTTTGAAAAGCGTCACCGCATTACGTTGTTATTCAATGCCAACAAAGCCTACGACCGTCAGGTGGTGGAAGGCGTGGGTGAATATTTGCAGGCGTCGCAATCCGAATGGGATATTTTTATTGAAGAAGATTTTCGCACCCGTCTGGAGAACATCAAAGACTGGCTGGGCGATGGCGTCATCGCAGACTATGACGATCCCGTCATCGAGCAGCTGCTGACCGACGTCGACGTCCCGATAGTGGGCGTCGGCGGCTCCTACCATTCGCCCGAACACTATCCGCCGGTCCACTATATTGCCACCGATAACCATGCCCTGGTCGAGGCCGCCTTTCTCCATTTAAAAGAGAAAGGCGTCCATCGCTTCGCGTTTTATGGTTTACCCGCCACCAGCGGCAAGCGCTGGGCCGTTGAACGCGAACACGCGTTTTGCCAGCTGGTCGCGCAGGAGAAGTATCGCGGCGTGGTGTATCAGGGGCTGGAGACCGCGCCGGAAAACTGGCAGCACGCGCAAAACCGCCTGGCGGACTGGCTGCAAACGCTGCCGCCGCAAACCGGTATCATTGCCGTAACGGACGCCCGCGCCCGCCACGTGCTGCAGGTCTGCGAACATTTACACATTCCGGTGCCCGAAAAACTGTGCGTGATTGGCATTGATAACGAAGAACTGACCCGCTACCTGTCCCGCGTGGCGCTCTCCTCCGTTGCCCAGGGCACGCGTCAGATGGGCTATCAGGCGGCGAAGCTTCTGCATCGCCTGCTGGATAAAGAATCTCTGCCGCTTCAGCGCCTGCTGGTACCTCCTGTTCGCGTCGTAGAACGTCGCTCAACCGATTATCGCTCCTTAAGCGACCCGGCCGTCATTCAGGCCATGCACTATATTCGCAACCACGCCTGCAAAGGAATTAAAGTCGATCAGGTGCTGGATTCGGTGGGCATTTCGCGTTCGAATCTGGAGAAGCGGTTCAAAGAAGAGGTGGGCGAAACCATTCATGCCGTTATCCATGCTGAAAAGCTGGAGAAAGCACGCAGCCTGCTCATCTCCACGTCACTGTCGATCAACGAAATCTCGCAGATGTGCGGTTACCCGTCCCTGCAATATTTCTATTCGGTGTTCCGCAAAGAGTATGACACCACGCCGAAAGAGTATCGGGATCGCCACAGCGAGGTGCTGATTTAGAAAAGAAAACGCCTTCCAGTGGAAGGCGTTTTTTTGAGATTACATATGGGCGGCGATTAAGCGCTGGTTATCCTGGTACATGGCGAACAGATAGTTGTTATAGCTCTGTCCCTTCGTCGAATAACCTTTCAGCTTGTGGATCATCGTACTGGCCGTCACTTCCTGGTCCGCTTTACGCAGCTGAGCGCGTGATTTACGGAACGATGAGTAGGCCGGGTGCGTATTCAGATTCACCACGTAGGCGCTGACGGAATCCTTCACAGATTCAAACTGCGAATAGCCTTTCACCTTGCCAGGGGCATTGTTACAACGACCTTTCACGCACTTCATGCCGAAAAGGTTGTTGTTGCTACGCGCAAGCTTAGAAGTCCCCCAGCCGCTTTCGGCAGCAGCCATGGTCGCAACCATGCTGCCCGGGATGATATCCACACGCTCAAGGAGAGCATTCCACGGCACACGACGCGTGTTACCGTTCCAGCTCAGCTTGTAGCGCTGCGTGATATCTTTCAGACGCGCGCGCTCTGACGGCGACCAGCGGCTATCGTACTGTTTGGAGATCAGCCAGTTACGATCCGCAGTAATCGCGGCATTTTGACTCGTGATGTAAGGCATTACCGTCCGGAGAAACGCTTTTTTCCTTGGTGTTCCGGAAGGGTATTTTCGCAAATCAGGAAGTGAACTACTCTTTGCACTATTGCGAGAATACTCTTGTTTACTGCTAACCTTACTACTTGTCGTCTTTATTACGTGGGCTTTCTTACTCGTTGTATCCGTGTGCGTCTTCGCAAGCACCTCACCCGAAAATGCCGTGGTGAGTAACATGAGTATCGCAGCCCCATATCGTCGAATGGGAGTCGATATCATTAGGTCTCCTGGTCGGATGTAATCATCCCAACACCTTATTTTTTTCACAAATTTGAGAGCGGAATCTCAAATCATATCAAAAATAGACTTCAAGAGCACGTATAGAAATAGTCCAATTCCGAAACTATGTCACCTGAAACTTGCTCATAAAAACATCATTTCCGAAAATATGTGTGTGTTCTCGCAGATAACTGCCTAATTTTGCGCAAGATCACTCATCCTCACGCATCCTCCCGGCAGAAAGCGACAGGGGATGAGTTTTTCCCCTCTGCCTGCTGGCACACTGGTCAAAAATGCCGCGACAGGAAAAAGGAATGAAACGCACCGCATTAGCCTTTCTGATGTTACCCGCACTGGCACATGCCGACTGGTCATCGCCGGGGTTTAGCGCATTTAGCGCCGAAGGCACCGGAGTCTTCACCAGCCAGGCAAAGCTTGCGAAGGGTACGCGTCCTCTTACGCTGAGTTTTGACAAGACGTGCTGGCAGCCCACAGGCGCGATAAAACTCAATGAGATGCTGTCGCTCAAGCCCTGTGACGGCACACCGCCGCAGTGGCGACTTTTCCGCGACGGTGACTACCAGATGCGGATTGATACCCGCTCCGGCACGCCCACCCTGCTGCTGACGATTCAGAGTGCCGCAGAACAGCCGGTGGCCAACGTCATCCGCCAGTGTCCGAAGTGGGACGGTAAGCCGCTGACGCTGGACGTCAGCCATACCTTCCCGGAAGGCTCCGTCGTGCGCGACTACTACAGTAAACAGACGGCGACCGTACAAGATGGAAAAATCACCCTGCAGCCAGCCGCCAACAGTAACGGCCTGCTGCTGCTTGAGCGCGCCGAAACCGACAGGCCTGCACCGTTTAGCTGGCAAAATGCCACCGTCTATTTTGTACTAACCGATCGCTATGTGAATGGCGATCCGAGCAACGACAACAGCTACGGCCGCCATAAAGACGGCATGCAGGAGATTGGCACGTTCCACGGCGGCGATCTCAAGGGGCTCGCCGGCAAGCTCGATTATTTACAGCAGCTGGGGGTAAATGCGCTCTGGATAAGCTCCCCGCTTGAGCAGATCCACGGCTGGGTAGGCGGTGGCACCAAAGGTGATTTCCCGCATTACGCCTATCACGGCTACTACACCCAGGACTGGACAACGCTCGACGCCAATATGGGAACTGAAGATGATTTACGCCAGCTTGTCGACGAAGCGCACAAGCGCGGGATCCGCGTTCTTTTCGATATCGTCATGAACCACGTTGGTTATGCCACGCTGGCAGACATGCAGGAATATCAGTTTGGTGCCCTGTACCTGCAGGGTGATGAGCTGAAAAAGACGCTGGGAGAACGCTGGACGGACTGGAAGCCGGGCGCAGGCCAGACCTGGCACAGCTTTAACGACTACATCAACTTTAGCGACAAAGCCGCATGGGAAAAATGGTGGGGTAAAAAGTGGATCCGCACCGATATTGGCGATTACGACAACCCTGGCTTCGATGATTTAACCATGTCGCTGGCATTTCTGCCGGATCTGAAAACGGAATCCACGACGCCTTCTGGATTGCCAAACTTTTATCAACACAAACCCGATACCCACGCGAAATCTATTCCGGGCTATACCCCGCGCGACTACCTGACCCACTGGCTCAGCCAGTGGGTACGTGACTATGGCATTGACGGTTTCAGGGTGGATACGGCGAAACACGTTGAGCTTGCGGCCTGGCAACAGTTGAAAGACCAGGCAAGCCAGGCGCTGGCCGCCTGGAAAGGCGCGAACCCGAATAAAAAGCTCGACAACGCACCGTTCTGGATGACCGGGGAATCCTGGGGCCACGGCGTCATGCAGAGCGATTATTACCGCCACGGTTTTGACGCGATGATTAACTTTGACTATCAGGAGCAGGCGGCGAAAGCAGTGAACTGTCTGGCTGATATCGATATGACGTGGCAGCAGATGGCGGAGAAGCTGCAAAGCTTCAACGTGCTGAGCTATCTCTCATCCCACGATACGCGTCTGTTCCGCGAAGGAGGCCAGCGCGCGGCAGAGCTGCTCCTGCTGGCACCGGGCAGCGTGCAGATTTACTACGGCGATGAATCTGAACGTCCGTTCGGGCCGACAGGCTCCGACCCGCTGCAGGGTACCCGGTCAGATATGAACTGGCAGGACGTCACGGGCAAGCAGATCCTAACCGTCGCCCACTGGCAAACGCTGGGGCAGTTCCGCGCCCGCCATCCGGCGATCGGTGAAGGCAAACAAACCACGCTGTCGCTGAAAGAGGGGTACGGCTTCGTGCGCGAGCACAAGGGCGATAAGGTGATGGTGGTATGGGCGGGTAATCAATAATTATCCCCCTCACCCTAACCCTCTCCCCGCAGGGGAGAGGGAACCGTACGGCGCCGTCTTTTCCCCCTCGCCCCTTTGGGGAGAGGGCCGGGGTGAGGGGAAACCCACCAGAACTATTCACTACCCAAATCCACTCCCGCCCTATAAAACAACAAATCCGACCACATCACCCGATTTGCACCAGCACGGTGCTAGCGTTATGGTTACCCACTTTCAAAATAAGCTCGACAGATCACCTGCTATGACGTTTTCACTTTTCGGCGACAAATTTACCCGCCATTCAGGCATTACTCGCCTGATGGAGGACCTCAACGACGGGCTGCGCACACCGGGCGCAATCATGCTCGGCGGCGGAAACCCGGCTCAAATCCCGGAGATGACGACCTATTTCCAGACGCTGCTCGCTCAGATGCTGGAAAGCGGCAAAGCAACCGATGCGCTTTGCAATTACGACGGCCCGCAGGGTAAAACCGAGCTGCTGGCACTCCTCGCCGAAATGCTGCGTGACGAGCGGGGTTGGGATATCGAACCACAGAATATTGCACTGACAAACGGCAGCCAGAGCGCGTTTTTCTACTTGTTTAACCTGTTCGCAGGGCGTCGCGCCGACGGCACCACCAAAAAAGTGCTGTTCCCGCTGGCACCGGAGTATATCGGCTACGCTGATTCCGGCCTGGAAGAGGATCTGTTCGTCTCCGCGCGCCCGAACATTGAGCTGCTGCCGGAAGGCCAGTTCAAATATCACGTCGATTTTGAACACCTGCATATTGGTGAAGAGACGGGCATGATCTGCGTATCGCGCCCGACTAACCCAACGGGCAACGTGATCACCGACGACGAACTGATGAAGCTGGATGTACTGGCAAATCAGCACGGCATCCCGCTGGTGATCGATAACGCCTACGGCGTACCGTTCCCGGGCATTATCTTCAGCGAAGCACGCCCGCTGTGGAACCCGAACATCGTCCTGTGCATGAGCCTTTCTAAGCTGGGTCTGCCGGGCAGCCGCTGCGGCATCATCATTGCCAATGAGAAAATCATCACCGCCATCACCAATATGAACGGCATTATCAGCCTTTCACCGGGCGGCATTGGCCCGGCAATGATGTGCGAAATGATCAAACGCAAGGACCTTCTGCGCCTGTCGAATGACGTGATCAAGCCTTTCTATTACCAGCGCGTTCAGGAGACGATTGCGACAATTCGCCGCTATTTGCCGGAAGAACGCTGCCTAATCCACAAACCGGAAGGAGCGATTTTTCTCTGGCTCTGGTTTAAGGATTTGCCTATCACCACCGAACTGCTTTACCAGCGCCTGAAAAAGCGCGGCGTACTGATGGTGCCGGGCGATTATTTCTTCCCAGGTCTGGATAAGCCGTGGCCGCATACCCATCAGTGCATGCGCATGAACTATGTCCCCGATCCGGAAAAAATCGAAGCGGGTGTTAAAATTCTCGCCGAAGAGATCGAAAAGGCCTGGCGCGAAGGCAATTGTTAAATAATAAGGCTCTTCAAATGAAGAGCTTTATTTTTCCGTGATCTGAATCTTATATTAAGGATATATCCTGTAGCGTTTAATTTATCATCTCCCTTGAGTTTCCTTAGGAATATTCCTTTAATTTACGCTCACTAACTTTCCCCTCAATAATTAAGCATCGATTAAAGATCTTAACTTATTGTTATTTTGAAATAACCCTCCGTAACGCAGGGAAATACCTTCCAGAGTCACTTTCATGCATATTTAAAAATAGGACATATACTCACTAATACGCCGCTCGGCGTTCTTTTGCGTGGAGTATTCATATGCTACCTAATAATGTTAGTCGCATCAGCGCTATTGCTGTTGCGGTACTGCTCGCGTTCTCTCTTTCTGCCTGTAGTGGAAGCGGTGGCGGCTCTCATCACTCAACGGCCAAAAATAACCCTGCGACGGGAAGCAGCAGCGGCTCAGGTGATGGAAGTGGCTCGACCGCGAGCAATGGCGGTTCGGGCAGCAACGGCTCGGGTACCGGGACGGGTTCAGGTACCGGGACAGGCGCTGGCGGCGGAACGGGTTCTGGTTCAGGATCGGGCTCAGGAGGCAATGGCAGCGGAGGAACCGGAACAGGCAACACGGGCGGTGGCGGAACCACTACCGCAGGCGCAAATACCATACTGGGTGATGCCGGTAAAACAGTAACCAGCGTCGGCTCTACGGTGGATGGTCTTGGAAGCCAGCTTCCGACAAATAATCCCGTCACGTCAACCGTTTCAACAACCGTCAGCGGTGTTGGCAGTGCCGTGTCCACCGTGGGGACAGGCGTCACGACTGGCGTTGGCGATCCAAACAACGCGAACGGTGTGGGTACAACCGTTAAAGGCGTGACCACGTCGGTCACCTCCCTTGGCAATACCGTCTCAACGGTAGGCACGGGCCTTGCGAGTTCCACTTCCGGAACACCGGTCAGCGGCGTAACCGGCCTGACGGGCAGCGTGGTCAACAGTACCGGGCAACTGGTCAGTAACACCGGCACGGGTCTCACCAACACGGTAAGCAGCCCTGCGGTCACTCAGGTAACAACCGATACCACGACCGTGGCTAATAAGACGCTGGGCGGAGTACAGGGCGTGACGCAAAGCGTGGGCACCACGACGGGTCTCGGCACACCGGTCAACGGTCTGCTGACTCAGGTGGGTAACACCGTGAGCGGCGTGGGGGCCAACGTCAGCAACAGTAATAGCGGGCTTAACGGCGCGGGTCAGGTCGTCCAGAACGTCGGCCAGACGGTGACGGATAGCGGCACGCTGGTTAAACCCGCCACCTCGACGACCGGAGGAGGATCAGGCGCTCTCACAGCTAATGCAAACGTGGCGGCCACGAACAACAATCTGGGTGCAACGGTCAATACGACCCTCAATACCCTGACTGCGGGCGTTACGGCCAACGCAGCAACAACATCAAGTCAAAACACGTCGACAACTAACCCGGTCAACGGTCTCAACACGTTAACCAGCGGTCTGCTGACGCCAAAACAGTAACCTGCTTATTGTCATTCTGCGCCCCTGGTTCAGGGGCGCTTTATACAGCGACACTTACCCCAACCGGGGATGACGAACAGGGATAGCGCGATGAAACACCACTTCCTTTTTTCGCTGACGGGGCTGGTTGTGCTGAGCATGGCCCGCGCCGATACACTGCCCTCTATTATTAACCCTGATAACCCGGCGCAAGTTTCGCGTAACGTTGCCCCAGAACAAACTGAGGCCGTCCCACAGCCGAAAGTCAAAATAGAAAAACCGCAGTCAACGCTGACGCCTGAAACGCCCATTACCATTCATCACATTCAGTTTATTGGCGGCACGCGTTATCCCTTGCAGGAATTACTTCAGCCCTTCAGGCCGTACGCCGGAAAAACCGTGCCGCTAAAAACGCTTACGGGGCTGGTAAATGATATTACGGCGCGCTATAAGGCCGACGGTTTTCCGCTCTCCTATGCCTGGCTGCCCGATAATAATTTCCAGCAGGGCAATATTAAAATTGTTCTGGTTGAAGGGTATGTCGCTCACAGCGACATCACCAGTAATAACCCTCACGTCGCCGAACGTCTTAAACGATTGTCAGAAAAAATCATGGCGGAAAAACCGCTGTCTCAGGATACGTTCGATCGCTATAGCCAGCTGATGACACGTACCCCGAACGTTCCGGTCACGGCTAACGCGC
Organism: Enterobacter sp. DC4; assembly: GCF_000568095.1. Lineage (NCBI taxonomy): Bacteria > Pseudomonadati > Pseudomonadota > Gammaproteobacteria > Enterobacterales > Enterobacteriaceae > Enterobacter > Enterobacter sp. DC4. The sequence continues at coordinate 48,680 of NZ_AZUB01000009.1, forward strand.
AGCTGCCAACCAATATCTATGGCGCGGCGGCGATGCAGATTACCGGTAATCAGGAGCGGAGCTGGAATATCGCCTCCACCATCGATACCCGTAAAGGGCAAGATTTAATGATGCTGAACGGCACGCTCAGCAACATGACAAGCTATGGCGATCAGCTTGGTGTGGCCACGCTTGTACCGTTAGATAGCAACACGCGAAAAAACTATGTCGGTCTCAACTGGCAGCAGTTTTTAAACGATGAAGGGCTGACCATGCAGCTAAAAGGCAGCTATTACCGTGAAGATCCGCGAGATTTTTCTCCCCTGCTTTCTTTGCCGAACAATATCAACGTCGATTCGAAGCAAAAAACAACGCAATACAACGGGGGCGTGACGTTTGGCTATCCTCTGCTGCTGACGCAAAAATCACAAATCAATCTGACCGGCGGTTTTGATTACACCGACCGCCAGGATGATTATGCCCTGCAGGCCAGACTGCAGGGCAAAACCTATCGTCTGGACTCCGTCAACCAACACGCGCGTTATCCTGCGCTGGAAGTGGGCATTAATGGTGCACATCAATTCACAACCGCCAGCATCAGCGGCCGACTCAACGTCCGTCAGGGTATTGATGCGATGGGTGCCGATATCGTCTCAGCCCCTAAACCCGATATGAATTTTACGCTCACGAAAAGCTATCTGGACGCAGCCTGGCTGTTTGCCGACAAATGGCGGCTATCAACATCCTGGGAGGGAGACTGGTCAAATAACACCTTGCCAGAGCCCGAACGCGTTAGCTTCGGTGCCCAGCGCTTTGGCCGTGGATACCAGGACAGTGAGGCAAGCGGTGATTACGGCTATGGCGGGCAGGTAGAACTGCGCTATATCCAGATGCGAAAAGAGAGCACCTGGCTTGCCACAATCCAGCCCTACATCCTGGCCGATACCGCGCAAACCTGGTTTAACACCTCCGGTTTGCCTCATCAACGGCTCGGGTCAGTGGCGACAGGGGTGATGATAGGCGATACGCGCCACTATAGCGTCACGGTGGAGGCGGCAAAACCCGTCGGGGATGTTCCGACAGACAGTCGCAACAGAGACTGGCGCTACAGTCTGACGTTCACGTGGAATTTCAATAAAATGCAGTAAGCCTTTCAGCCCGAATACTGACAGGGTCAACGCAGCGCAGCGCGTGGGTTGGACAGGCCTCCACGCAGGCCGGTCCGCCTTCGCGATGCAGACATAAATCGCATTTCAGGGCTTGTGCCCTGTTTCCCACCAGCCGTACCTGCATCGCCCCGAACGGACAGGCGACCATACAGCTTTTGCAGCCAATACAGCGCGTCTGATCAACAAGCCAGGCGCCCGCCGTACGGCGGATGGCATGGGTTGGGCAGACGTTAGCACAGGGCGCGTCCTCGCACTGATGACACCCCACCGCCGTAGTGCAGGCGTCCCCTTTCACCACCCGAAGGCGGGAGGTGAAAGCCTGTGCGGTGAAGTCGTCCTGATGCGCGACCGCGCAGGCCACTTCACAGGTGCGGCACCCGATGCATTTTTCCGCATCCGCCATGATAAATCGGTTCATCTGTTACGCCTCGCGCACGTTAAAACCCAGCTCTTTTGAGATAGCCTCTGCCGTTTCGCGCAGCGGCTTGAGCAAGTTCTTCTCACCCACCTGCTTCATGCGCGACGTCGACAGCGAGATAGAGATCGCATACGGGACACGGCCGTGGATATCAAACACCGGCACGGCAATACAGGAAACGCCCAGCTCGTTCTCTTCTTTGTCCATCGCCATGCTGCGATCGCGAATTTCCGCCAGCTCATCATACATCGCGCTCAGCTCAGTGATGGTGTTGCGCGTCAAAGGTTGGATCTGTTCCTGATGGCTTTCCCAGTAGCTCGCCACGTAATCCTGATGGCCAAACGCCATGTAGATCTTGCCCATTGCGGAGCAGTAGAGCGGCATATGCTGGCCGATATAGGCGCGCGTGCGCAGCATACCGGTTGTCGGTTCGAGCTTGTAAATCAGGATCGCGTGGTCGTCTTCCCGGCTGGAGAAATTCACCGTCTCGCCGGTGGCAATGTTCAGCGCTTCGAGGTGCGGAGCGGCCACGTGAATGATATTCAGCGACGACAGCGCCTTTTGCCCGACGGCGATAAATTTGGTGGTCAGACGATAGCTGCCCGCTGCGGGTGCCGGGGTCACGTACCCGCACGACTGTAGCCCCTGCAGCAAGCGGTGCACGGTGCTCTTATTCAGCCCCGCCAGTTCCGATAAATGCGCAAGTGGACACCCGTTCGGATAGTTGCTGAGGATCTCAATCAGCATCAGGCCGCGAAACAAGCTCTGGCTGCCTGCTGGCCTCTCTTTCTCTTGCGTCATTTCGCTCTCTTTCATGCTCATTACATGGCTCCTGTTTAGCGCGTCCTGATGGTAGCGCAAAGTGTGGGTCAGTTCACGATCTCAACAGAAAAAACACAACCAGTTGATTTTAATCGATTTTGAAAAACATGAATGTCGTTGATCTGACAAAATTTGATCGCTATATTTGAAATCAGATTTCGCATAGTGAAATTTAGCGATAAAAAAGCACTCGCACTTGCCCTTAAAAGAACAGGAGAACAGGGATGAAAGTGACCTTCGAAAAGTTGAAAGCGGCGTTTAATCGGGTTCTGCTCGATCGCGGCGTGAAAGCGGAAACCGCAGACGCCTGCGCCGACATGTTCGCTCGCACCACGGAGTCCGGCGTCTATTCGCATGGTGTGAACCGCTTCCCGCGCTTTATTCAGCAGCTTGATGCAGGCGATATCATTCCCGACGCCCAGCCCAAACGGGTGATGACATTAGGCGCCATCGAACAGTGGGATGCCCAGCGCTCCATTGGCAACCTGACGGCGAAAAAGATGATGGATCGCGCCACCGAGCTGGCGTCCGATCACGGCATTGGTCTGGTGGCACTGCGTAACGCGAACCACTGGATGCGCGGCGGCAGCTACGGCTGGCAGGCGGCGGAGAAGGGCTATATCGGCATTTGCTGGACCAACTCGATTGCCGTGATGCCCGCGTGGGGATCAAAAGAGTGCTGTATCGGCACCAACCCGCTGATCGTGGCTATTCCCTCTAACCCGATCACCATGGTCGACATGTCGATGTCAATGTTCTCCTACGGCATGCTGGAGGTGAATCGCCTGGCCGGGCGCGAGCTGCCGGTCGACGGTGGCTTTGACGACGAAGGTAACCTCACCCGAGAGCCGGGCGTGATCGAGAAAAACCGCCGTATTCTGCCGATGGGCTACTGGAAAGGGTCCGGCTTATCCATCGTGCTCGACATGATCGCCACCCTGCTCTCCAACGGATCTTCCGTCGCGGAAGTGACCCAGGACAACAGCGACGAGTATGGCGTGTCGCAGATCTTTATCGCCATTGAGGTGGATCGCCTGATCGACGGCCCAACCCGCGATGCCAAACTGCAGCGCATTATGGACTTCATCACCACCGCGCAGCGGTCAGATGAAAACGTTGCCGTCCGCCTTCCGGGGCATGAATTCACGCGCCTGCTGGAAGAGAACCGCCGCGACGGCATCACCATCGACGACAGCGTGTGGGCGAAAATCCAGTCTCTGTAAGGAGTGGGCCATGATATTCGGACATATTTCTCAGCCAAATCCGTGCCGCCTGCCGCGGGCGATTGAAAAAGCGTTAGATTTTCTGCGTACCACGGATTTCAGCATGCTAAAGCCGGGTGTGGTTGAAATTGAGGGACGCAACATCTTTGCCCAGGTGCTGGATCTCACCACCCGGGAACAGCACGAGAACCGCCCGGAAGTGCACCGCCGCTATCTGGATATTCAGTTTTTAGCATGGGGTGAAGAAAAAATCGGTATTGCCATTGATACCGGTAATAACGAAATAAGCGAATCATTGCTGGAACAGCGGGATATTATTTTTTATCACGGCAGCGAAAATGAATCCTTTATCGAAATGACACCCGGCAGCTATGCCATATTTTTCCCGCAGGATGTGCATCGTCCTGCCTGTATTAAGAACAAGGAAGCCGCAATTCGTAAAATTGTGGTGAAAGTGGCCGTCAGCGAATTAGATTAATTTACTGATAAATACAGGAACGCAAAATGTCCAACACCAGTTTTATTATTGGTGCGTACCCCTGCGCACCCTCGTTTCACCAGAAAGGAGAACAAGAAGAACAAACCTTCTGGCGGGAACTTTCCGACACACCCAACATTCGCGGGCTGGAACAACCCTGCCTTGAGCATCTCCATCCTTATGGGGATGAATGGCTGTTCAGCCATACGCCGGGTGAATGGCAAATCGTGGTGACCGCCGTGATGGAAACCATGCGCCGCCGCGGCACAAACGGTGCGTTTGGCCTGGCCTCCGCCGATGAAGATCAGCGTAAAGCCAGCGTCGAATTTTACCGCCATCTGCATCAGAAGATTGCTGCCGTTCACGCCCGTTTTCCCGGGAAAGTCATTGCCCTGGAGATGCAGGCAGCCCCGCAGGCGGGTAATGCTTCCGTCGAGCAGGCAACCGAGGCGTTTTCACGCTCGATCCGGGAAATCGCGAGCTGGGACTGGGACTGCGATCTGGTGCTGGAACACTGCGATGCCATGACTGGCCCCGCACCACGTAAAGGCTTCCTGCCCTTAGCGCAGGTGCTAGAGGTGGTGAAAGAGACGGATATCAGCGTCTGCATCAACTGGGCGCGTTCGGCCATCGAAGGCCGTAACACCACCCTTCCGCTTGATCATGTTCAGGCCGCGCTCAATGCCGGGAAACTGGGTGCATTGATGTTTTCGGGCACGACCACCCACGGGGAGTACGGAGAATGGCAGGATCTGCACGCGCCGTTTTCCTCATTCTGTGCCGACAGTTTGATGACAACTGAACACGCAAAATCACTCTTTACTGCGGCGAGCGCCGCAACGTTGAAATTCTCCGGTATTAAATTACTGGAAATAAATGCTAATGCTGATGTCAGCCATCGCATCGCCATTTTACGCGACGGTATTAGCGCAATGAATAAAGCAACGCAATAACAATAAGAAAAGTTTATTCCGGTTACCTACTGAGAGATTAACTATGAATATTTCTACTCATGCTCTACATGCGGACATTCCGCGCCAGCGCTGGCTAAGAATCATTCCTCCTATTCTTATCGCCTGTATTATTTCATATATGGACCGCGTGAATATCGCGTTTGCAATGCCGGGAGGTATGGACGAAGAATTAGGTATTACCGCCACCATGGCAGGCCTCGCGGGCGGTATATTCTTTATCGGCTATCTGTTCCTGCAGGTACCCGGCGGCAAGATTGCGGTGCACGGTAGCGGCAAGAAATTTATCGGCTGGTCGCTGGTCGCCTGGGCGGTGATCTCGGTGCTCACGGGTCTCGTGACGAATCAGTACCAGCTGCTGGTGCTGCGCTTCTTACTCGGCGTGGCGGAAGGCGGGATGCTACCCGTTGTGCTCACCATGATCAGCAACTGGTTCCCGGACGCCGAGCGCGGTCGCGCCAACGCGATTGTGATCATGTTCGTGCCCATCGCCGGGATCATCACCGCCCCGCTGTCGGGCTGGATCATCACCGCGCTCGACTGGCGCTGGCTGTTCATCATTGAAGGTTTAATGTCCGTCGTTGTGCTGGTGCTGTGGGCGTTCACCGTGTACGACCGGCCGCAGGAAGCCCGCTGGATTTCAGAGGCGGAGAAAAACTATCTGGTGCAAACGCTGGCGGCGGAGCAGCAGGCCATCGCTGGCAAAGAGGTGAAAAACGCGTCGCTCGGCGCAGTGCTGTCCGACAAAACCATGTGGCAACTGATCGCCCTGAACTTCTTCTATCAGACCGGGATTTATGGCTACACGCTCTGGCTGCCGACCATCCTGAAAGAGCTGACGCACACCAGCATCGGTCAGGTGGGCATGCTCGCCATCCTGCCTTACATCGGGGCCATTGCGGGCATGTTCCTGTTCTCCACGCTCTCTGACCGCACCGGCAAGCGCAAGCTGTTTGTCTCCCTGCCGTTGATTGGCTTCGCGCTCTGCATGTTCCTCTCCGTGGCGCTGAAAGAGAGTACCTGGCTGGCCTATGCCGCACTGGTGGGCTGCGGGTTCTTCCTGCAATCCGCCGCGGGCGTGTTCTGGACCATTCCGGCGCGACTGTTCAGCGCAGAGATGGCGGGCGGCGCGCGAGGCGTGATCAACGCCCTGGGCAACCTCGGTGGCTTCTGTGGCCCGTATGCGGTTGGGGTGCTTATCACCCTGTACAGCAAAGATGCGGGCGTCTACTGCCTGGCCGTTTCACTCGCCCTGGCGTCGCTGCTGGCTCTGCTGTTACCGGCGAAATGCGATGCCGGCGCAGAGCCTAATCCCACGGTGACTCCGCATAAACGTGCGGCCTGATGCCCTCACCCCAGCCCTCTCCCACAGGGAGAGGGAGAAAACCGAACCGTAGGCCGGGTAAGCGAAGCGTCGCCCGGCGAATAAGTGAGATGAAGATGAGTGAAAAAGAGCCCTTCTGGCTGGGTATCGATTGTGGCGGTACTTATCTGAAAGCCGGTTTATACAACAGCCAGGGCAAGGAAGTCTGTATCGAACGTCGCTCCGTTGCCACGCTCAGCCCGCGAGCGGGCTACGCCGAGCGGGATATGCATGAGTTGTGGCAGCACTGCCATGCAACCGTCACCGCGTTGCTCAAACATTCAGGCGTAAACGGCAACCAGATTAAAGGCGTCGGCATTTCTGCTCAAGGCAAGGGACTGTTTCTGCTCGATAAACAGGACCAACCGCTGGGTAACGCCATACTCTCCTCCGATCGCCGTGCGCTGGAGATTGTGCAGCGCTGGCAGCAGGATGGCATTCCCGAAAAACTCTACCCGCATACGCGCCAGACGCTGTGGACCGGGCACCCGGCCTCGCTTCTGCGCTGGGTCAAAGAGAATGAGCCGCAGCGCTATCAGCAGATTGGTAGCGTAATGATGGCGCACGACTATCTGCGCTGGTGCCTGACCGGCGTGAAGGGCTGTGAAGAGAGCAACATCTCCGAGTCCAATCTCTACAACATGAATACCGGGAAATACGACCCACAGCTTACGCGCTGGCTCGGTATCAGCGAGATTGACGGCGCCCTGCCGCCGATTGTCGGTTCAGCAGAAATCTGCGGGGAAATCACCGCTCAGGCAGCCGCCCTTACCGGTCTCGCGGCGGGCACGCCCGTCGTGGGTGGACTGTTTGATGTGGTTTCCACCGCGCTCTGCGCCGGACTGCAGGACGAGCACACGCTGAACGCCGTGCTGGGCACCTGGGCCGTCACCAGCGGGATCGCCAGTGCGCTTCGCGACAACGAACCCTTCCCGTACGTCTATGGCCGCTACGTGCACCCGCAGCAGTATATCGTTCACGAAGCCAGCCCCACCTCGTCCGGCAACCTTGAGTGGCTCACCGCACAGTGGGGCGACATGTCGTTTAGCGAGATCAACCACGCCGTCGCCAGCCTGCCGAAAGCCGAAAGCGATGTGTACTTCCTGCCGTTCCTCTACGGCAGCAACGCCGGGCTGGAGATGACCAGCGGCTTCTACGGGATGCAGGCGCTACACACCCGCGCGCACCTGCTACAGGCGGTTTATGAGGGCGTGGTGTTCTGCCACATGACCCACCTCAACCGCATGCTTGAGCGCTTTACTCAGGTGCAGGCGCTGCGCGTGACGGGTGGCCCAACCCATTCGGACGTGTGGATGCAAATGCTCGCGGACGTCAGCGGGCTGGCGATTGAGCTGCCGCAGGTGGAAGAGACAGGGTGTTCTGGCGCGGCGCTGGCGGCGATGGTGGGTACCGGTGTGTTCACCGACTTCCACTCAGCGCAGCGCGCACTCAAACATGACATCCGGGTCATCGAGCCCGACATGCGCGCCCATGCGGCCTATCAGCGCAAGTATCACCGCTATCAGCTACTGATTTCAGCACTACAGGGCTATCACGCCCGAGTCAAGGAGAACAACCTATGAGCCGACCATTACTGCAGCTGGCGCTCGACCATACCTCTCTTCAGGCCGCGCAGCGTGATGCCGCGACGCTTGCCGATCACGTCGATATCGTCGAAGCGGGCACCATTTTGTGCCTGACCGAAGGACTGAACGCCGTGCGCGCCCTGCGTCAGCAGTGCCCGGATAAAATCATCGTTGCGGACTGGAAAGTGGCCGACGCCGGAGAAACGCTGGCAGAGCAGGCGTTTGGCGCGGGTGCGAACTGGATGACCATCATCTGCGCCGCCCCGCTGGCAACTGTTGAACGAGGCCACGAGGTGGCCCTGCGCCGCGGCGGTGAAATCCAGATGGAGCTCTTTGGCAACTGGACGCTGGACGATGCGCGCGCGTGGCATCGCGTCGGCGTGAAGCAGGCAATCTATCACCGCGGGCGCGACGCACAGGCGAGCGGTCAGCAGTGGGGTGAAGCGGATCTCGCGAAAATGAAAGCGCTCTCCGACATCGGTTTACAACTTTCGATTACCGGCGGTATCACCCCCGCCGACCTGCCGCTGTTTAAGCAGATCAACGTTAAAGCCTTTATTGCCGGGCGCGCGCTGGCAGGCGCCGTCAATCCGCCGCAGGTGGCGCAGGCATTTCATTCGCACATTCGCGACATTTGGGGAGCGTAACCATGCGTCAGCATCCGTTAGGAATTTACGAAAAAGCGCTGCCAAAAGATCTCTCCTGGCCCGAGCGGCTGGTACTGGCGAAAAGCTGCGGGTTCGATTTTGTCGAGATGTCTGTCGATGAAACCGACGAGCGATTATCGCGCCTCGACTGGAGCACCACGCAGCGTGCCTCTCTGGTTGAAGCGATGCTGGAAACCGGGGTGTCTATCCCGTCCATGTGCTTGTCTGCCCACCGTCGCTTCCCGTTTGGTAGCCGCGATGAAACCGTGCGCGAACGCGCCCGTGAGATCATGACCAAGGCCATCAGGCTGGCGCGTGACTTAGGCATTCGCACCATCCAGCTTGCGGGTTATGACGTGTACTACGAAGAGCACGACGAAGGCACGCAGCAGCGCTTTGCCGACGGGCTGGCGTGGGCGGTAGAGCAGGCCGCCGCCGCGCAGGTGATGCTGGCGGTGGAAATCATGGATACCGCGTTTATGAACTCCATCAGCAAATGGAAAAAGTGGGACGACATGCTCGCCTCACCGTGGTTCAGCGTTTATCCGGACGTTGGCAACCTGAGCGCGTGGGGCAACGACGTCACCGCCGAGCTGACGCTGGGCATTGACCGCATTGCGGCTATTCACCTGAAAGACACCCAGCCCGTCACCGCGCAAAGCCCCGGAAAGTTCCGCGACGTGCCGTTTGGCGAAGGCTGCGTCGATTTCGTTGGCGTCTTTAACACGCTGAATCAACTGAACTATCGCGGCGCGTTTCTGATTGAAATGTGGACCGAAAAAGCAAAAGAGCCGGTGCTGGAGATTATCCAGGCGCGCCGCTGGATTGAAGCCCGTATGCAGGAAGGAGGCATGACATGCTAGAACAACTCAAAGCCGAGGTACTGGCAGCAAACCTGGCGCTGCCCGCCCACCAGCTGGTGACGTTCACCTGGGGCAACGTCAGCGCGATTGACCGTGAAAGCGGCATGATGGTGATTAAGCCCTCCGGCGTGGAATACGACGTGATGACGGCGGAGGATATGGTGGTGGTGAATATCGCTACCGGCGAAGTGGTCGAGGGAAATAAAAAACCCTCTTCAGACACGCCCACCCATCTTGCGCTGTACCGCCGTTACCCGGAGATTGGCGGCATCGTGCATACTCATTCGCGACATGCCACTATCTGGTCCCAGGCAGGACAGGATTTACCCGCCTGGGGCACAACGCACGCGGACTATTTCTACGGGGCGATCCCCTGCACGCGCCTGATGACCGCGGCAGAGATTGCCGGAGAATACGAATACCAGACGGGTGAAGTGATCATTAAAACCTTCGAGGAGCGCGATCTCAGCCCGATGCAGGTCCCGGCGGTGCTGGTCCACTCCCACGGCCCGTTTGCCTGGGGTAAAGACGCTGCCGATGCGGTCCACAATGCCGTCGTGCTGGAAGAGTGCGCCTATATGGGCCTGTTCTCTCGCCAGCTCGCGCCACAGCTTCCGGTTATGCAGCAGGAGTTGCTCGACAAGCATTATCTGCGCAAGCACGGGGTGAATGCCTATTACGGGCAGTGATCATCCGGAATTGATATGCTCTTTACAGTACCGCCGTTTCCAGACGGCGGGTGTTAGCCCGGTGTGCTTCGAAAAGATCTGCCGAAAATAGCCCACGTCATTAAAGCCGCAGCGGGTTGCCACTTCGGTAAGCGAGGCAGAACCATCCAGCAACAGCTTTTCCGCCGCCCTGACGCGCTGGCGATGTATCGCCTCCGTCAGGGTTAAATGGAACGTCCGGCGAAACACACGTCCGAGATAATCGGCATTGCAGTGCAACGCTTTTGCCAGCTGCGAGGTAGAAAGCGGTAAATGAAACTGCGTGCGAATAAGCTGTTTCGCCTTCCACGCCATTGCCGCACCGGCTTCATCTGCGTTATCTTCATAGCCTGATGAAATAGAAATTTGCTGCAAAATCAGTAATAAAATGATTTCCAGCGCCACGCTTCGCTGTAATTTCTCCTGCTCGCTCAGGAACTGGCGAAAAAGAGAAATTACATACTGTGCATCCCTCACGCGGCAGTGTTGTTCGATTGCCAGATTGGGCAACCGGTGCGGATGATGCTCAACCTCAAAATGCAGCCAGTAAAATTTAAGATCGGCCGGAAAGTCGCCCACGCCCACATGGCGACGGTCTGGCCAAAGCAGCAAACTCTCTCCTGCTTTTACCTCAAATAACGTGTTTTCTTCCTGAATCGTTAATGTCCCTTTTTCGACAAAAATAATCTCCCACGACGTTAATTTTCGCGCAGGGTGGCGGCCTACGCCCCGGGAGATAAATAACCCGCCATTTTGGACCTTAATCGGAAGCGCTATGGATAATTCAAGCATGGATATTCACCATTCCGCTTTTATTGCCGTTGATATTCAACTTACGCTTTGATTATTAATCAATATTCGAATAACTGTCCGATCGGAATCACATTTTTATCATCAGGTCGGAATCGTCATCTTTTTATACTTTTCCCTTCCCTTGTTGGCCTTTCCGTTCGGTGCAGAATAAATGCGTACCTTGCACAAATACGATAATAAATTCGATTACCGAGGAGTTACTTCATGACTTCCACACCGATTACAGAATCAGACGTGACACAAGGGGCAACAGAGGGCCGCTTGTCCGTGCGCGAAAAAATTGGCTACGGCCTGGGCGACGCGGGCGGGACGGTGATTACCTGCCTGATCATGAATTTTCTGACCTTTTTCTATACTGATGTCTTTGGCCTGACCCCTGCGCTTGTTGGCACGCTGTTTATTGCCCTACGTGTATTTGACGCCATTTCCGATCCGGTAATGGGCATTATTGCCGACCGCACGCAAAGCCGATGGGGTCGCTTTCGTCCGTGGCAGCTGTGGGTCGCCTTCCCGATCGGCATTATCGGCGTGCTGACCTTCACCGTTCCGGAAGCCAGCATGGGCGTGAAAATCGCCTGGGCATTCGGGACCTATCTGCTGTTGTCCGTCGGCTATACCGCCATCAACGTTCCCTACTGTGCGCTGATTAACACCATGACCACTCGCCACAACGAGGTGATCTCCTGCCAGTCCTGGCGCTTCGTGCTGTGCGGCGTGGCGGGCTTTTTGGTCTCCGTGGGCCTGCCGTGGCTGGTCGCGGAGTTGGGCCAGGGAGATGCCGCGAAAGGTTATCAGCTTGGCGTCGGCGTCCTGTGCGCCATCGCCGTGGTGATGTTCCTGAGCTGCTTCTTCTGGGTACGCGAGCGCGTCCCGCTGGCGCTGATGGGTAAATTCACCCTGCGCGAGCATCTGGCCGGTCTGCGTAAAAACGATCAGCTGCTGCTGATGCTGGTGATGTCGTTCCTGCTGATCAACGTTTTCAACATTCGCGGCGGCGGGTATATGTACTTCATCACATACGTGCTGCAGGGCAGCACCGCCTATACCTCGCTGTTTTTCACCATGGTGACTTTTGCCGCCATTCTGGGGGCGGTCATCGTCAGCCCGCTGTCGCGCCGTATTGATACCGTCAAACTCTACTACTACACCAACCTGGTGCTCGCCGCGCTTGCAGTGGGTATGTGGTTCCTGCCTGGCGGCCCGGCGCACCAGACGCTGTGGCTAATCGTCGTTTTAAGCAACGGCGTCATTCTCGGATTTACCCTGCCGCTGCACTTCTCGCTGATGGCCTTTGCCGACGACTATGGCGAGTGGAAAACCGGGGTGCGTTCGTCGGGCATGAACTTCGCCTTCAACCTGTTTTTCATCAAGCTCGCGTGGGCCTCCAGCGCCGGGATCATCAGCCTGGTGTTTATCGCCGTGGCCTACCAGCCCGGTGCGGGCAACCAGACGCCTGCTTCGCTGCAGGGCATCACCGCCATGGAGACGCTGCTCCCCGCCCTTTTCCATCTGCTGCTGGCCGTCTCTATCCGCTGGTGCAGACTCAACAACCCTATGATGTCGCGCATTGCTACCGACCTGCGCCAGCGTCACGTACCCTCCTGAGGAGAACACGATGTCCATAATGGAAGCCGATCTGCATAAACTGAAAATTAACGACCCGTTTCTCGGGCAGTATCAACGTCTGGTACGTGAGGTGGTGATCCCCTACCAGTGGGATGCGCTAAACGACCGCGTGACGGAAGCCGAACCCAGCCACGCCATCACCAACTTCCGCATTGCGGCGGGTCTGGAGCAGGGTGCATTCTACGGCATGGTATTTCAGGACAGCGACGTGGCGAAATGGCTGGAAGCCGTGGCGTGGTCGCTGTGCCAGAAACCGGATGCTGAACTGGAAAAAACCGCCGACGAGGTGATTGAGTTGGTTGCAGCGGCGCAGTGTGAAGACGGTTATCTCAATACGTACTTCACGGTAAAGGCGCCGGGCGAACGCTGGACGAATCTGGCCGAGTGTCACGAGCTGTACTGTGCCGGACATATGATAGAAGCGGGCGTAGCGTATTTTCAGGGCACCGGAAAACGCCGTCTGCTGGAGGTGGTGTGCAGGCTGGCAGACCATATCGACGGCGTGTTTGGCCCCGGCGAGAACCAGCTACACGGTTATCCGGGCCATCCGGAAATCGAGCTGGCGCTGATGCGGCTTTACGACATCACGCAGGAGCCTCGCTATCTCACTCTGGTGAAATATTTCATCGAGCAACGCGGCGTTCAGCCTCACTTCTACGATCTCGAATACGAGAAGCGCGGCAGAACGTCGTACTGGAATACCTATGGCCCGGCCTGGATGGTCAAAGACAAAGCCTACAGCCAGGCGCATCAGCCGCTTTCGGAACAACAAACGGCCACTGGACACGCGGTGCGTTTTGTCTATCTGATGGCGGGCATGGCGCATCTGGCGCGCCTGAGCCATGACGAGGGTAAACGGCAGGACTGTCTGCGGCTGTGGAAAAATATGGCGCAGCGCCAGCTGTATATTACCGGCGGGATTGGGTCGCAAAGCAGCGGCGAGGCATTCAGCAGCGATTACGATCTGCCCAACGATACGGTGTACGCCGAAAGCTGTGCCTCCATCGGCCTGATGATGTTTGCCCGCCGGATGCTGGAAATGGAGGCCGACGGCCACTACGCCGACGTGATGGAGCGTGCGCTATACAACACGGTACTGGGCGGAATGGCGCTGGACGGAAAACATTTCTTCTATGTGAACCCGCTGGAAGTCCATCCGAAAACCCTGGCGTTCAACCATATCTACGATCACGTGAAACCCGTCCGCCAGCGCTGGTTTGGCTGCGCCTGCTGCCCGCCGAATATCGCCCGCGTGCTGACGTCGCTGGGGCACTACATTTATACCGTTCGCCAGGATGCGCTTTTTATTAACCTTTACGTGGGCAACGATGTCGCCATACCGGTTGGCGACGAAACCCTGGCGCTGCGAATTAGCGGTAACTATCCGTGGCATGAACAGGTAAAAATCGACATTACCTCGCCTGTTCCCGTCACGCATACGCTAGCCCTGAGGCTGCCAGACTGGTGTGCCGCGCCTGACGTTTTATTAAATGGAGAAGCGGTAACGGGCGAGATCTCCCGTGGATACCTTTATCTCACCCGCAGCTGGCAGGAGGGTGACGTCATTACGCTAACGTTACCTATGCCGGTTCGCCGTGTGTATGGCAACCCACAGGTCCGCCAGCAGGCGGGGAAAGTCGCCCTACAGCGCGGACCTCTGGTTTATTGCCTGGAAGAGGCCGATAACGGCGCCAATCTGCATCACCTTTCTCTGCCTGAAAACAGCGAGTTCAGGGTCTTTGAAGGGAAAGGGATTTTCGCGCACAAGATGCTAATACAGGCAGAGGGGATTGGGTGTCACGTGAAAGACACGGATGCGCTGTGGCAGTACGATCGCTCGCCGGTACAACGTCAGCCCCAGACGCTGACCTTTATTCCCTGGTTTAGCTGGGCTAACCGGGGAGAAGGGGAAATGAGGATCTGGGTGGATGAAGGCTGAATATTTGCGGCCTGTTGCCCTCACCCCAACCCTCTCCCACGGGAGAGGGAGTAAACAGGCTTTACCGCATCAGAAACGCCAGGTCAGGCCGGTCATCAGCGCGAAGCTGTCGTCGCGGTCGATCATCGGGCTGTTCTTCACGTCGTCAGGCAACACGGTGTAGACCGCGCTGGCGTTGAGGTACAGCTTCTGGGTTAACTGATATTTAGCCGCCAGGCCAACGTATGGCGCCCAGCTGTCACCAGCGGTGTATTGATCCAGTCCTGAGCGGCGAGACTCGCTGCCGGATACGCCATAGTAGTAGTCGTTATAGCTTTCGTCGCTGTAGAACACACCAACAGAAGGCGTCAGGGTCAGGCGCTCCATCCTGATTGGACGGAAGTAAGATACCTCGCCGATCACGCCACCGCTTTCATCCATGGCATCACCAGAGACCGCCACTTTTAGCGAACCCCAGCTCTCATGGCGGTAGTACGCGCCACCGAGGAAGGCAGACGCTTTACGCTCATCAAGCTGTTTCATCTGATGGTCGTCGTTGTCATCAGGATCGAAATGCAGTGGCATCCACGACGCGGTCAGACTGAATTCATTTTTTGCGTCTTTCCACAGGATCCATCCGCCAGTGGTCTGACGAACATAGAAACGATCGCCTTCATAGCTAATTAACGGTACTGCGGTAGTATTTTCATTATAGCCTTTGTAAGGAGACTCATTAAATACAGCCCCCGCTCCAAGTGAAAAGTCACCGGCCATTGCTGAGGATGTTGCAAATAACGTGGCAGCGATGAGTAAATTGTATTTAATAGTCATTACATGTAATCCATTAAAATGCCAAACAAGCGAGGCGCATAATAATGGTTACAAATTTGCCAATGCAACGCTGCGGTTTATATAATATTATATATAAAATCATATAGATGGGTGCGCATGATGAATAAATTACAGCTAAAGCCACGCGAATTAAAAATTATATCCGTCATCGCAGCCACCCACAGCATTGGTGATGCCGCGGCCCTGCTGGGCATGGCGCAGGCCAACGTCAGTAAATATCTGTCTGATTTTGAAACGCGGGTTGGACTGAAGGTGTTTGAGCGCACCACGCGCCAGCTGGCCCTGACCCAGTTTGGTGAAGCGTTACTCCCTTACGTTAATGCCACGCTGGATAAGAACAGTCAACTCGTTAATTTCATTGCTGATTATAAGCATGAAAAGCGCGGAAAGGTCACAATCTATGCCCCCACAGGTATCGTGACCTATCTCGCGCGCCACGTGATCCATCAGATAGAAGACATCGGTGACATTCGCATCTCCCTGAAAACCTACAATCTGGACCGGAATGAATTTTCAGAAGGCGTTTCCTTTCCTGATGACTGCGATATTTTAATTACCTATGCGCAACCGAAAGACGAAAGTCTGGTCGCCAGCGTGTTGACAAAATATTCCGTTACGGCATTCGCAACCGTAGAGTATTTAAATAAACATCCCTTAACGGGACCTGAAGATTTAATTAATCACTCCTGCATTCTTATTGATTCCATGCTGGTCGATGATGCGAACATCTGGCGTTTCCGCGTGCACGGCAGTGATAACGTGCACGACTACCGGGTGACCGGTAATTATATTTGCGACAATACGCAGACGGCCCTGGAGCTGGCAAGAAATAATCTTGGGATTGTTTTTGCACCCAAAGAGAGTCTGAAGAAAGAATTAACGCAGGGGATGCTGGTCCCCTGCTTCCCGCATCAGGAGGAGTGGTGGCTCGATCTGACAGCCATCTTCCGCAAACGTGAATACCAGCCCTGGCGTGTGCAATACGTCCTGGACGGCATTCTGAACTGCCTGCGCCAGCAAATTGCTCAGGCCGCCCATGGACGGCCTGAGCTGGGCGATTAGAACAGCCCCAGCGGTTTATCGGAGTAGCTGACCAGCAAACATTTCGTCTGCTGGTAATGCTCCAGCATCATCTTGTGGGTTTCACGCCCGATGCCCGACTGCTTATAACCGCCAAAGGCCGCGTGCGCCGGATAGGCGTGGTAGCAGTTGGTCCAGACGCGCCCGGCCTGAATGCCGCGGCCCATTTTATAGGCCAGATTACCGTTGCGGCTCCAGACGCCTGCCCCCAGGCCATACGGCGTGTCGTTGGCAATCTCCAGCGCCTCCTCCATCGTTTTAAAGGTGGTCACGGCCAGCACCGGTCCGAAAATTTCCTCCTGGAAGACGCGCATGTTGTTCTGACCGAACAGGATCGTTGGCTCAAGGTAATACCCTTCCTGCAGATCTCCTCCCAGCACTTTACGGCGTCCGCCGGTCAGAATATCCGCCCCTTCTTTCTTGCCGATGTCGATATAGTTGAGGATAGTCTCCAGCTGTCCGTGCGAGACCTGCGCGCCCATCTGCGTGACGTTATCGAGCGGATTACCGCTGCGGATAGACTCAACGCGGCGAATGGCCCGCTCCATAAAGCGCTCATAGATGGACTCCTGCACCAGCGCGCGGCTTGGGCAGGTGCAGACTTCGCCCTGGTTAAACGCAAACAGCGCAAACCCTTCCAGGGCTTTATCGAAGAAGGCATCCTCTTCCTCCATCACGTCCGCGAAGAAGATGTTCGGGGATTTCCCGCCCAGCTCCAGGGTCACCGGAATGATGTTTTGCGTAGCATACTGCATGATCTGCTGGCCCACTTCCGTCGACCCGGTAAACGCCACTTTAGCGATCCGTTTCGAGGTCGCCAGATATTCCCCTATCTCACCGCCAGCACCGTTGACCACGTTAATCACGCCCGGCGGCAGAAGATCGCCAACGATTTCCATCAGCAGCAGCACCGAGAGCGGCGTCAGACGCGCCGGTTTCAGCACAATACAGTTCCCGGCCGCCAGTGCGGGCGCCATTTTCCAGCTCGCCATCAGTAGCGGGAAGTTCCACGGAATAATTTGCCCGACGACGCCCAGCGGCTCGTGGAAGTGATACGCCACGGTGTCGCTGTCTACCTCGCTTATTCCACCCTCCTGAGCGCGAATACAGGAGGCAAAATAGCGGAAGTGGTCGATGGCCAGCGGCACGTCAGCCGCCATAGTTTCCCGGATAGGCTTGCCGTTATCCCAGGTTTCCGCCGTCGCCAGCAGCTCAAGATTCAGCTCCATCCGGTCGGCGATTTTGAACAAAATGGCCGCGCGGTCCTGAACGGAGGTATGAGCCCATTTCTCTTTCGCTTTGTGCGCCGCATCCAGCGCCAGGTCGATATCACGCTTACCGGAGCTGGCAATCTCGCACAGCGGCTGGCCGGTAACCGGGGTCAGGTTGGAATAGTATTCGCCGTCGACGGGAGCGACCCAGTCGCCGCCAATAAAGTTGTCATAACGGGGCTTCAGCTTGAGGGGAAAACCATACTCGCCGGGCTGGATACGCGATGAGGGAGGATTGTTTGTCATGACCGTCTCCTTGCTGTTGGTGTACAACAAGGGTAGTTCCGGCTGGCGATTTTCTCGCCAGCCGGTAACGGTGTTTACGACGGAGGTCACGGAGTTTCAGGAAATAACAACGAATCTCGCAATAAATGATCGTTACCGCGACGGCGGGTAAAGCCGATGCGGTTGAAGTATTCCAGGATCTGAATCGCCAGCTTGCGGCCCACGTTCAGCCGGTCGCGGAAATCGGCCGCGCAGGTCGAACCGCGCGCCTGATCCAGCTCGCGGATGAGGTTAGCAAACGCCACAATGCGATCGTTACGGTAATAACGATCTTTCACGATCGCGACTATCAGTCCCTGCTGCGCCGCATGGCGCAATACCTGACGCATCACCTGCTCATCGGTGTTGGTTTCCCTGGCCAGATCGCGAACCCACCACGGCTCATCACCAAACAGCGTGGCGACTTTTTGCCATATCGCCTCTTGCTCTGCGGTGAACCCGGCCTTGTGATCCGGCAGATGCAGCCAGCCGTGGTGGCTTTTAATCACCCCGCTTTCGCGCATGTTTTCAATCAGCAGCAGCACCAGCGCGTCGTCTTCCATCGGCAACGCCATGCGTCGCAGACGCTCACGGCCCGGGCCTGGCTCGTCCTGATGCTGTTCATGGTACGTCGCCAGCGTATTCAGTATCTTACGCTGCCAGTGTGCCGCAACCGGGGCATTAAGCAGACTGTTTCCAGCCTGAATAAAGCCCGGCTGCCGGGTCAGCTGGATTAGGCCTTCCTCGCTCAGCTGGCGTGCCCATGCAAAATCACGCAGACTTACCGCGCCGCGATCGAGATGTACCCGCAGCGCGGCGTTATCATCGCTGGCCAGCGCCAGCGCGGCCAGCCACTGCAGATATTCAGGTTTACGCTTGCCGCGTCGCGGTGGATTCAGCGCGACGACCCGCGCCCCGGCCAGCGTTTCCCGCGCGGAAATATCACGCAGTACCAGACGATCGTTGTCTGCAAGCCAGAGCGGGGAATCGAATACCAGTTCGGCAAGGTCGTTTTCCAGCAGCGACACGCGCCCGGTGATATGGCTGGCCGCGTGGTGAATATGCAGCGGCTGCCACTGGGTCAGCGGCATGTGTGTCTGCAGGGAGACAATCACGCGTTCAGACGGTTCCGGCGGGGCATCGGCCAGCAGCCAGTCTCCGCGATTAAGCTGCTCTTTTTCCGCATCCCCGGCAATGTTCAGCGCGATACGCTGTCCGGCATGAGCACGCTCTGCGGGCTGGTTTTGCGCGTGCAGCCCGCGCACGCGCATCGGTTTGTTCACGCCCGTCAGCCAGAGCGAATCTCCCACGCTGACTTCACCACTCAGCGCCGTACCGGTAACCACCAGACCCGCGCCTTTGACGGTAAACGCCCGATCAATCGCCAGACGGAAGCGGTGATGGCTGGCGTGATCGCGCGACGAAAGCTGCTGTAAGTGGTGGCGAAGTTCATCGATACCCCGCCCTTCTGTCGCCACGGTGACAAAAAGCGATGCGTCGGCAAAACCATACTCCTGCAGGGTCGCCTGGACCGTTTCGCGCACCTCGCTGACGCGTGCGTCATCCACGCGATCGGCTTTGGTCAGCGCCACGGTCAGCTGCGGGTTGCCGGTCAGCTGTAGGATCGCCAGGTGCTCACGGGTTTGCGCCATGACACCATCATCGCAGGCCACCACCAGCAGGGCATGATCGATGCCCCCCACTCCCGCCAGCATGTTGGACAGAAACTTTTCATGCCCCGGAACATCTATAAAACCCAGCACGCGGCCATCAGGCTGGGGCCAGTAGGCATAACCCAGATCGATGGTCATGCCGCGCTTTTTCTCTTCCGGCAGGCGGTCGGCGTTAATGCCAGTAATCGCCTGCAGCAACGTGGTTTTTCCGTGGTCGACGTGACCGGCAGTGGCAATAATCATTTCAACAACATCTCCAGAAATCGCTCTTCATCTTCAAGGCAGCGCAGATCCAGCCACATTCGGCCGTCGTAAATCCGCCCGATAACCGGCGCAGGCAGGCCACGCCAGCGCGACGACAGGGCGTCAAGGTGGCTACCGCGCCCGTCACGCGGGGTGAACGTGAGCGCTTCACTCGGCAGCCGGTCCACCGGCAGCGACCCGCTGCCAATCTGCGACTGGCAGGGCTCAATGCGAACGTCAAAATTGGGGTAGTGTGGGGCGATGCGCGGCAGCAGCAGTTCGGCCTGGGCGCGAATCGAGGCGGCATCGCGGCTTAACAGGCGCAGCGTGGGCAGGCGGTCGGCCAGTTTCTCCGGGTGGAGATAGAGCCGCAGCGTCGCCTCCAGCGCGGCAAGCGTCATTTTATCGGCGCGCAGGGCGCGCTTGAGCGGATGCTGCTGCAGCTGCGCAATCAGCTCGCGCTTGCCGACGATAATCCCGGCCTGCGGCCCGCCCAGCAGCTTGTCGCCAGAAAAGCTGACCAGGCTCACGCCCGCGGCAATCATCTCCTGCGGCATCGGCTCTTTTGGTAGCCCGTACAGGCTCAGATCCACCAGCGAGCCGCTGCCGAGATCGGCAATCACCGGGATATCCAGCTCACGCCCGATTTCCGCTAGCTCCGCCTCGTCAACCGTTTTGGTGAAGCCTTCAATATGGTAATTGCTGGTGTGGACCTTCATCAGCAGGGCGGTATTTTCATTCACCGCCGCGCGATAATCTTTCGCATGGGTGCGATTGGTGGTACCCACTTCATGTAACGTGCAGCCCGCCTGGCGCATCACGTCCGGAATGCGAAACGCCCCGCCGATCTCCACCAGCTCGCCGCGGGACACCACCACCTCTTTTCCGCTGGCGGTGGCCGCCAGCATCAGCAGCACCGCGGCGGCGTTGTTATTCACAATGCAGGCATCTTCCGCGCCGGTCAGCTGGCACAGCAGCTCCGCCAGCGCCCGGTCGCGGTGCCCGCGTCCGGCGCCGTCCAGATCGTACTCCAGCGTCACGGGCGTTCGCATGGCCTGCACAACCGCCTCGACAGCCTCTTCCGCCTGCTGCGCGCGGCCCAGGTTGGTATGCAACACGGTACCGGTCAGGTTAATCACCGGGCGTAACGCGCTTTGTGCCTTTCCATCCAGCCGGCGTTCAACTTCCTGCTCCCACGCCGTGCACCAGTCAGGCAAGGCGTTTTCTGACTGAATAGCGCATCGGGCTTCATCCTGAAGCAGGCGTAACATCTCCACCGTCGCGGTATGGCCGAAGCGCTCAACAACATCATGAATGCGGGGCTCGCGAAGAAGACGGTCGATAGCGGGGATCTGGCTGTACAGCGAATGATGAGTAGTCATGAAAGCGCCTGGCGAGTAAATATCTTCCCCCCTCCCGACGGGAGAGGGAGTTAACATGTGGAGGGATTGTACCGCCTCCGACGCCGAAGTGTTATATACCCTAAATAATTCAAGTTGCATGAAGGCGGCGACGCAGTGAATCCCCAGGAGCGTACATGAGTACGTGACTGGGGTGAACGAGGAAAGCCAACGCACATGCAGCTTGAAGTATGACGGATATAACCCGCGTCAAGCCTTTGGCGGTTCGGTACGGGCAAAGCTCTCGCGGCTAAACAGCATGTCTGCCAGTTTCACCAGCAGCGGACGGTCGACGCACCAGCCCGGGGAGACGCGGCGGAAGTTGAGATAGCCGATGGCGCAGGCGATGGCGATGGTCCCCAGGTTCAGGCTGTCGGGGTGAATCTTACCCTCCCGGATAAGCTGCTCGCACCTGTCCAGGCTGCGGCTGATTTTTTCCCGCTGGCGTAACAGTTCCGTTTCCGACTGCTGGGCGGCGGGTCTGGCCTGTTCCCGTACGGAGGTTAACGCCGCATCCATAATGCCATCGGCCAGGGCTTCGATTTGCTTCACTGCCAGCGCCGCTTTTGGGTCAGCCGGCAGCATGGCCGGGGCAACGCCCAGCAGCTCGATATACTCGGCAATTATCGGGGAATCGAACCAGTATTCGCCCTCGTCCGTCACCAGCGCCGGGACTTTCCCCAGCGGGTTGTACTGCGCAACGCCGTTTTCCGCGTTGTAGGGCTGTTCATTAATGAATTCAAATTCAATCCCCTTCTCCAGCAGGAGAATCGAGATCTTTCGCACGAAGGGACTGGTGTAGCTACCGATGAGTTTCATTGCCTGATCCTTGATGCCGGAAAAAAGTCAGTATGGATCAAGCGATGAAAAAAGGGCAGGTCTGCATGTCGCATTCCTGCCTGGAAGGATTAGTGATCGAGGTAGAGGTAGTGCATCCAGCTGGTCATACGGAGCAGCACTTTACGCATGACCGAGACGTGGGCGAAGTGGTCCGAATAGACCGCCACCTGGGCAAAAATACCGTCTGGCAGCGCATCGACCTCCGCGTTAGGATTCAGCTCAATGATGGCCTGCACACCATCACTACCCGGAGTGACCGTCAGCGACTGCAGCGCGCCCTGCGCCTGATAGGTCCCCCCCGGCACAACCGGCAGAATCGCGGTAAGCTTCCCGGAGAACACCTGACCCGGCAGCGCGTTAAACACCACTTCCGCTTCATCGCCCGGCTTCAGACGCAGCAGCGAGTTCTGGCGGAACTGGGCCACAATCTGACGCTTCTGTTCAGGGATAAAGACCATCACCGGACGCAAAGGCAGCGCGGCGGCATAGGTCCCCGGACGGATCAGCACCTGGGTGATGTAACCATTGCTTGGCGCACGCACCACGGTCTGATCCAGATTGTATTTGGCTTCGGCAAGCTGGGCGCGCAAGGAGGCAATCTGCGACTGTTCACCGTTCACCATGCTGTCTAACTGGCTTTGGATCTGCACCTGTTCAGCCACGGAGCCTTTCACCAGCGCATCCTGCGCGAGATAGTTCTGCCGCGCGTTGTCGATATCGCTTTCAGAGAACGGATTCACCTTCGCCTGGCTGCCTTTCAGGTAGCGCTGATAATCTTTATAGAGGCGATCGCGTTCAGCGGAGACGCGCGTGGTATTGGCAACGGCTTCCGCCAGCTGCGCTTTCAGATTATCGATATTGTGCGTCGCGGTTACCAGGTCGGCCTGAAGTCTGTCGACGCGCGCCTGGTAGCGGCCAGGATCCAGTTTAAATAACACTTCGCCTTTTTTAATTAGCTGGTTATTTTTATCGGTCACTTCGCTGACCACACCGGTCACCTGCGGCGTGATTGGAATAGAAATAACCGCTTTTTGCGCCGTAAAGGTATACGGGTGGTTATAGTTCATTAACAGAATAAGTCCGGCAACAATAAATACGCCGCCTAATGTTGCGGTGGCAAGCGTCCACTGGTTGACCGGAATTCGGAATATTTTAAAGATGGCCCAGGCAAATGCCACGTAGGTCAAAATAATCAACAGATCCATGATTAGCGCTCCAGCGTGTTCTTATCAGCAGCAGGCTTTACCGCGGCCAGCTTTTGTTCGAGTTCCGCCACGCGTTTGGCGAGCGCATCCATGCCCGGGACCTCATCAGGCTTTGTAATGTGGTTTTGCATACCCCAGCCACGATCTTCGCGGTACAGGGTGGCCCAAATCCACAGGAACGGCCAGATGGCATGGAGCGTAAACAGGCTAATCCACCCTGCCGTATGAATTGCATCGGCATGCGGATGGTTACGCTTTTTGGCCATATTGTAAGGGATGTCATGAATGGCGATGATTCCGTAAAACAGAACCAGAAATACAAAAATCAATACGCCCAGCGCAAAATAGTTGAGAAACATATTCTCCTCACTTAAACAACGTCAACTCATTAAATTAATAAAACGGTACGCAACCTAATTAATTTTTATAAACACGGGGTTGTGCTCATTATTCCCAGGGCCGGGAAGTATGTATTTTTATAATATCTCCATGCAAGTTTATAAGCGTGTCAAAATATATCCTGAATAATAATAGACTTAACCTTACAATATGAGCGTAATCCACCTTTTAACTTTTCGCCATACCACACATCAAAAGTGGTTTTTTAGCTTATCGTGTCGTGCAATATCATCCTGGCGCTGAATCGCGAATCAGAGTTTGCCGCCGATCACAGCCGGAGAAATCCGCATAAAAATATTTTGTGAAATCAGTCACAATCCAGAAACAAACACATGAAATAAAAATGTGACAAACATCACGAAAAGGGGTGGTTTTTGCCGTATTTCTCGCCATCGTATTTTTTTTGCACACCTGTTTTGTGATTAAGATCACCTCATTGATGTCCACACCCCCTACATTTACGTGACATGTGTCACACAAATTTTCGCTGTCTGGACAGTTGAACGATTCAGTGCCAGATTTCACAGCATCAGAACAGGGTCCGGCTACCTCTGCCGCCTCATTAACAATAAACCTCGGGCCGCAAGCCTAAGCGTAAACAGAAGAAGGGGTGTTTTATGTCATCCGATTTCAAGATCAAAGTTCAAAGCTTTGGTCGTTTCCTCAGCAACATGGTGATGCCAAATATCGGCGCGTTTATCGCGTGGGGTATCATCACCGCATTGTTCATTCCGACAGGGTGGTTGCCTAACGAAACGCTGGCGAAACTTGTTGGCCCAATGATTACCTATCTCCTGCCGCTGCTCATCGGTTTCACCGGGGGTCGTCTGGTGGGCGGTGACCGTGGTGGTGTCGTGGGTGCTATCACCACCATGGGTGTTATCGTCGGTGCGGATATGCCGATGTTCCTCGGGGCGATGATTGCCGGTCCTCTGGGCGGCTGGGCGATTAAGAAATTCGACGTCTGGGTTGATGGTAAGATCAAATCCGGCTTCGAAATGCTGGTGAACAACTTCTCTGCGGGCATCATCGGGATGATCCTCGCCATTCTGGCGTTCCTCGGCATTGGTCCTGCGGTTGAAGTGCTGTCTAAAATTCTGGCGGCAGGCGTTAACTTCATGGTTGCGCACGACATGCTGCCGCTGGCGTCTATCTTTGTTGAACCGGCGAAAATCCTGTTCCTGAACAACGCCATCAACCACGGCATCTTCTCGCCGCTGGGTATTCAGCAGTCTCACGATCTCGGCAAGTCTATCTTCTTCCTGATTGAAGCCAACCCAGGTCCAGGTATGGGTGTTCTGCTGGCGTACATCTTCTTTGGCCGTGGCAGCGCAAAACAGTCTGCTGGCGGTGCGGCGATCATCCACTTCCTGGGTGGTATCCACGAAATTTACTTCCCGTACGTGCTGATGAACCCACGTCTGATCCTGGCCGTTATCCTCGGCGGTATGACCGGTGTGTTCACCCTGAGCGTGCTGGGCGGTGGTCTGGTTTCTCCAGCTTCTCCGGGGTCTATCCTGGCGGTACTGGCGATGACGCCAAAAGGGGCTTACTTCGCAAACATCGCGGCGATCTTTGCGGCAATGGCCGTCTCCTTCGTGGTCTCTTCAATCCTGCTGAAAACCAGCAAAGTGAAAGAAGATGATGACATTGAAGCGGCAACCCGCCGTATGCACGACATGAAAGCCGAATCCAAAGGCGCGACGCCACTGGCAGCAGGTGATGTCTCTAACGACCTGAGCCACGTGCGTAAAATCATCGTTGCCTGCGACGCCGGTATGGGTTCCAGCGCAATGGGTGCAGGCGTGCTGCGTAAGAAAGTGCAGGATGCGGGCCTGACCAACATCTCCGTGACCAACAGCGCTATTAACAGCCTGCCGCCGGATGTTGACCTGGTCATCACGCACCGCGACCTGACCGAACGCGCCATGCGCCAGGTGCCACAGGCACAGCACATCTCGCTGACCAACTTCCTCGACAGCGGCCTGTACACCAGCCTGACCGAACGTCTGGTTGCCGCGCAGCGTCACGAAGATAACGAAGTGAAAGTGCGCTCCAGCCTGCAGGACAGCTTTGACGAGAGTAATGCCCATCTGTTTAAGCTGGGTGCGGAAAATATCTTCCTCGGTCGTACCGCGGCAACCAAAGAAGACGCGATTCGCTTTGCCGGTGAGCAGCTGGTGAAAGGCGGCTACGTTCAGCCTGAATATGTTGACGCGATGCTGGAACGCGAAAAACTGACGCCAACCTACCTGGGCGAATCCATCGCGGTGCCGCACGGTACGGTTGAAGCGAAAGATCGCGTCCTGAAAACCGGCGTCGTATTCTGTCAGTATCCGCAGGGCGTGCGCTTCGGTGAAGAAGAAGACGACATCGCCCGTCTGGTGATTGGTATCGCCGCTCGCAACAACGAGCACATTCAGGTGATTACCAGCCTGACCAACGCGCTGGATGATGAGTCCGTCATCGAGCGTCTGGCACAGACTGAAAGCGTTGACGAAGTTCTGGCTCTGCTTAACAAATAACGGTACTCCTCCCTCTCCCCCCCGGGGAGAGGGCTAGGGTGAGGGGAAAACGTTCCTCACCCCAGCCCTCTCGGGTAAAAACATTGATGAAGGTTAACACTATGAAAGCATTACATTTTGGCGCAGGTAATATCGGTCGTGGTTTTATCGGTAAACTGCTGGCAGACGCGGGCATTACGCTGACATTCGCCGATGTGAATCAGGTTGTCCTGGATGCCCTGAATGCCCGTCATAGCTATCAGGTCCATGTGGTCGGTGAAAACGAGCAGGTCGAGACGGTATCGGGCGTCAACGCGGTCAGCAGCATCGGTGAAGACGTTATCGACCTTATCGCCAGCGTCGATCTGGTCACCACTGCCGTAGGTCCGGTCGTCCTTGAGCGCATCGCTCCTGCGGTCGCGAAAGGCCTGGCAAAACGTAAAGCGCAGGGCATCGACACCCCGCTGAACATCATCGCCTGTGAAAACATGGTGCGCGGCACCACGCAGCTGAAAGGCCACGTTCTTAACGCTGTAGCAGACGAAGATAAAGCCTGGGTTGAAGCGCACGTCGGCTTTGTGGATTCCGCTGTGGATCGCATCGTTCCGCCGTCCGAATCCGCCACCCACGATCCGCTGGAAGTGACCGTGGAAACCTTCAGCGAGTGGATCGTTGATAAAACCCAGTTTAAAGGCGCCCTGCCGACTATTCCGGGAATGGAATTAACCGATAACCTGATGGCATTTGTCGAACGCAAACTCTTCACGCTGAACACCGGGCATGCTATAACCGCGTACCTCGGAAAATTGGCCGGTCATCAGACCATTCGTGACGCGATCCTCGATGAGAAGATCCGCGCGGTGGTAAAAGGGGCAATGGAAGAGAGCGGCGCGGTGCTGATCAAACGCTACGGTTTTGATGCTGAGAAACACGCAGCATACATCCAGAAAATCCTCGGTCGCTTTGAAAACCCGTATCTGAAAGATGACGTTGAGCGCGTGGGCCGTCAGCCTCTGCGCAAACTGAGCGCGGGCGATCGTCTGATTAAGCCGCTGCTGGGCACGCTGGAATACGGCCTGCCGCACGCCAACCTGGTGAAAGGGATTGCCGCCGCAATGCACTACCGCAGCGAGCAGGACCCGCAGGCGCAGGAACTGGCTCAGCTGATTGATACCAAAGGCGCACAGGCTGCGCTGGCGCAGATTTCCGGTCTGGACGCCAACAGCGACGTGGTTGTGGAGGCGGTTAACGCATACAACGCAACCAAATGATGCACAGTGAGGCGCAGGTTAGCCTGCGCCCAGATAACAGATTGTCAGATATGCAGGCAATAATGGAACAAACCCAGGCCTTTGAAAATCGTGTGCTTGAGCGTCTGAATGCTGGCAAAACCGTACGAAGTTTCCTGATTGCCGCCGTCGAGCTGTTAACCGAGGCGGTGAATATCCTGGTGCTTCAGGTGTTTCGCAAAGACGACTACGCGGTAAAATATGCTGTAGAACCGTTACTGGACGGAGACGGACCGCTGGGCGATTTATCCGTGCGTCTGAAGCTGATTTATGGTCTTGGCGTACTTAACCGGCAAGAGTATGAAGATGCGGAGCTGTTAATGGCGCTGCGCGAAGAACTCAATCATGACGGTAATGAGTACACCTTTACCGATGATGAGATCCTGGGGCCCTTCGGCGAGCTGCACTGCGTCACCGCTCTGCCCCCTGCTCCCCATTTTGATAACAGCGACCCTGAGCTCTACGCGATGCAAAAGCTGCGTTATCAACAGGTTGTCCGTTCCACGATGGTTCTCTCCCTGACTGAGCTGATTTCACGAATCAGCTTAAAAAAAGCGTTTCAGAAGTAAGCCTGCTCACATTGGTGTATCCTTCCCTGTAAATTCCCCGTTTTCAGAGTTATTTGTCATGAAAGAAGTCGAAAAGAACGAAATTAAACGCCTGAGCGACCGCCTGGATCTGATCCGTCACCAGATGGCGGGCCTGTCACTGGTCGATTCCGCCGAGAAGTACGCCGAGCTGGAAAAAGAGGTCGCCACGCTGGAAACAGAAATCGAGCGCCTGCGCGAAGTGAAAGGCCAGAAGCTGAGCAAAGAAGCGCAGAAGCTGATGAACATGCCGCACCGTCGTGCGATCACCAAAAAAGAGCAGGCCGACATGGGCAAGCTGAAGAAAAGCGTCCGTGGTCTGGTGGTGGTACACCCGATGACCGAGCTTGGCCGCGAAATGGGCCTGAAAGAGATGACGGGCTTTTGTAAGACGGCGTTCTGATACTTATCCCCCTCACCCTAACCCTCTCCCCAAAGGGGCGAGGGGACTGTACGGTGCGGTTTTCTCCCTCTCCCCGTGGGAGAGGGTCGGGGTGAGGGCATCAGGCCCCACCCCCGCCTCAAATTGGCCCAACCAATCCCCCTTTTCTTTCTCTCCTGGTTCACAATTCCATTATTTCCGCTCACAAAACCATTGCTAGCTCATAACATCTGGTTAACCATTCATTGTCATTAACCCTACAACACAACATTGGCAGGACCACTTTTACACAGACTGTGATGCAGAGATGAGCGGAGACTCACCCACAGCGCAGGCTGTCTGGTCCCCAGGAGACCTGCATGAGCCTCTGGCAACAAAACTACGACCCGGCCGGTAATATCTGGCTGTCGAGCCTGATCGCATCGCTTCCGATCCTGTTCTTCTTCTTTGCGCTGATTAAGCTCAAGCTGAAGGGCTACCTCGCCGCGACGTATACCGTTGCTATCGCCCTGATGGTGGCGCTGTTCTTCTACAAAATGCCGGTCGATCGCGCGCTAGCCTCCGTCGTCTACGGTTTCTTCTACGGCCTGTGGCCGATTGCGTGGATCATCATCGCCGCGGTCTTTGTCTATAAAATCTCGGTGAAAACCGGACAGTTCGACATTATCCGCTCGTCGATTCTCTCCATTACGCCGGACCAGCGCCTGCAGATGCTGATTGTCGGCTTCTCCTTCGGGGCGTTTCTGGAAGGTGCGGCAGGCTTTGGCGCACCGGTGGCGATCACCGCCGCGCTGCTGGTGGGTCTGGGCTTTAACCCGCTGTATGCCGCGGGCCTGTGCCTGATTGTGAACACCGCGCCGGTGGCGTTTGGCGCGATGGGTATTCCGATTCTGGTTGCGGGTCAGGTGACCGGCCTGGACAGCTTTGAGATTGGCCAGATGGTCGGCCGCCAACTGCCGTTCCTGACCATCATCGTCCTGTTCTGGATCATGGCGATTATGGACGGCTGGCGCGGCGTGAAGGAGACCTGGCCTGCGGTGATGGTGGCGGGCGGTTCGTTCGCTATCGCTCAGTACCTCAGTTCGAACTTCCTCGGCCCGGAGCTGCCGGACATCATCTCTTCGCTGGTCTCGCTGGTCTGTCTGACGCTGTTCCTGAAACGCTGGCAGCCGGTGCGTATTTTCCGCTTTGCCGACATGGGCGCCTCGCAGGTCGATCAAACCCTGGCCCGTACAGGCTATACCGCAGGCCAGGTAATCCGCGCCTGGTCGCCGTTCCTGTTCCTGACCGCCACCGTGACGCTATGGAGCATCCCGCCGTTTAAAGCCCTGTTCGCCCCGGGCGGGGCGCTGTACGACATGGTGATTAATATTTCCGTGCCGTTCCTCGACAAGATGGTCGCCCGTATGCCGCCGGTGGTGCACGCCGCCACGCCGTATGCCGCGGTCTATAAATTCGACTGGTTCTCCGCCACCGGGACCGCCATCCTGTTTGCCGCTATCCTTTCCGTGGTATGGCTGCGCATGAAGCCTGCGGCTGCGGTGCAGACTTTTGCGGCGACCATTAAAGAGCTGATGCTGCCGATCTACTCCATCGGCATGGTGCTGGCGTTCGCGTTTATCTCGAACTATTCCGGCCTGTCATCGACGCTGGCACTGGCGCTGGCCCATACCAGCCACGCCTTCACCTTCTTCTCGCCGTTCCTCGGCTGGCTGGGGGTGTTCCTGACCGGTTCCGATACCTCGTCGAACGCCCTGTTTGCCGCACTGCAGGCAACGGCAGCCCAGCAGATTGGCGTATCGGACGTCCTGCTGGTGGCCGCGAATACCACCGGGGGCGTGACCGGGAAAATGATCTCGCCACAATCCATCGCCATTGCCTGTGCGGCGGTGGGACTGGTCGGTAAAGAGTCGGACCTGTTCCGCTTTACCGTGAAACACAGCCTGATATTCACCTGCATGGTGGGGGTGATCACCACCCTGCAGGCCTATGTCTTAACCTGGATGATCCCATGATAGTGATGCCCAGACGCCTGTCCGACGAGATTGCCTCTCGCGTGCGGGCGCTGATTGAAGAACAACAGCTGGAAGCGGGCATGAAGTTGCCCGCCGAACGCCAGCTTGCCGCCCAGCTTGGCGTGTCGCGCAATTCACTGCGTGAGGCGCTGGCGACGCTGGTCAGTGAAGGGGTACTGGTGAGCCGTCGCGGCGGCGGCACCTTTGTGCGCTGGCAGCATGACGACTGGTCCGAGCAAAACATCGTTCAGCCGCTGAAGACGCTGATGGAGAACGATCCGGACTACAGCTTCGACATCCTTGAAGCGCGTCACGCCATCGAAACCAGTACCGCCTGGCACGCTGCCATGCGGGCAACCGACGCCGACAAAGAGAAACTCATCGCCTGCTTTGAGGCCACGCAAAGCAGCGACCCGGATATCGCCTCCCAGGCGGACGTCCGTTTTCACCTGGCGATTGCCGAGGCGTCGCACAACGTGGTGCTGCTCCAGACCATGCGCGGGTTCTTCGACCTGCTGCAATCCTCCGTGAAGCAGAGCCGCCAGCGCATGTATCTGGTTCCGCCAGTGTTTGCCCAGCTGACCGAACAGCACGAGGCGGTGCTCAACGCCATTCTGGCCGGTGATGCCGAGGCCGCACGCAAAGCGATGATGGCGCATCTCGGTTTCGTGCACACCACCATTAAACGATTCGATGAAGACCAGGCCCGACAGGCGCGTATTACCCGTCTGCCTGGCGACAGTGATATTTCCAGGGAGAACAAAGCATGATTATTTCAGCAGCCAGTGACTATCGCGCCGCGGCGCAGCGCATTTTGCCGCCGTTCCTGTTCCACTACATCGACGGCGGGGCGTATGCCGAATACACCCTGCGCCGCAACGTGGAAGATCTGTCGGAGGTGGCTCTGCGCCAGCGCGTGCTGAAGAATATGTCTGACCTGAGCCTTGAGACAAAACTGTTCAACGAAACGCTCTCCATGCCGGTGGCGCTCGCGCCTGTAGGCTTATGCGGGATGTATGCCCGCCGTGGCGAAGTGCAGGCGGCCGCGGCGGCGGATGCCAAAGGCATTCCGTTTACCCTCTCTACCGTCTCGGTTTGTCCGATTGAAGAGGTCGCCCCGACCATCAAGCGCCCTATGTGGTTCCAGCTGTACGTCCTGCGCGATCGCGGCTTTATGCGTAACGCGCTCGAGCGCGCCAAAGCGGCGGGCTGCTCCACGCTGGTCTTTACCGTCGATATGCCGACCCCCGGCGCACGCTATCGTGATGCCCACTCCGGCATGAGCGGCCCGAATGCGGCGCTCCGCCGCTACTGGCAGGCGGTAACGCATCCACAGTGGGCGTGGGACGTCGGCCTGAACGGTCGTCCACACGATCTGGGGAATATCTCGGCGTATCTGGGTAAACCGACCGGGCTGGAGGATTACATCGGCTGGCTGGCGAACAACTTCGATCCGTCGATCTCGTGGAAAGACCTGGAGTGGATCCGCGAGTTCTGGGACGGCCCGATGGTGATCAAGGGGATCCTCGACCCGGAAGATGCCCGCGATGCGGTACGCTTTGGCGCAGACGGGATTGTGGTCTCAAACCACGGCGGACGCCAGCTTGACGGGGTGCTCTCTTCCGCACGCGCCCTGCCGGCCATTGCCGATGCGGTGAAAGGCGATATCGCCATCCTGGCCGACAGCGGCATCCGCAACGGGCTGGACGTGGTGCGCATGATTGCGCTGGGTGCTGACAGCGTGCTGCTGGGACGCGTGTATCTGTACGCCCTGGCGACGGCGGGCCAGGCAGGCGTGGCAAATCTGCTTAACCTGATCGAAAAAGAGATGAAGGTGGCGATGACGCTGACCGGTGCGAAAACCATTAGCGAAATCAGTAAGGATTCCCTGGTGCAGGAGTTAAGCAAATTACCGGCAGCGCTGGCTCCCCTTACTCAGGGAAACGCGGCCTGACCTTCTCCGGTTAACCCCCCTTTCTCATGCGCCCGATTTCCCCCTCGGGCGCTTTTTTATGCGAAAAATAACATCCAGATAACATATTAGATAAGAAAATTTGACATCCACCCGCCATCCGCAATTGTATAGACAAGCAAATACAAGAACACAAAAACAACATCAGATCGGAGTGGAGCGTATGGCGTATTCAGGTAAGGTGGATATTCAGCAGGTGATCGATGAAAGTCGCTTTTCAGGATTTCACTGGCTGCTCATTGTGCTGGGCTTTCTGGTTCTGGCGATCGATGGCTTTGATACGGCAGCGATGGGTTACATTGCGCCTACGCTGTCGGCAGAATGGGGGATACACAAACAGGATCTGGGGCCGGTGCTGAGCGCAGCGCTGCTGGGGCTGTCGTTGGGCGCGCTGATCGCAGGTCCGGTATCGGACCGGATGGGGCGCAAGCGCGTGCTGGTCTTTTCGTGTCTGTTCTTCGGCCTGGCAAGCCTGGGCACGGCCTGGGCGCAAAGTCTGAATACCCTGACGCTGTGGCGCTTTCTGACGGGCCTGGGGCTTGGCGCCGCCATGCCGAACGCCATTACGCTGATCTCAGAGTTCGCCCCCCAGCGCTGCCGCGCCATGGCGATTAATACCATGTACTGCGGCTTCCCTCTGGGTGCGGCGGGCGGTGGCGCGATCTCATCCTGGCTTATCCCCCACCACGGCTGGCGAAGCGTGCTGCTGACCGGCGCAATTGCGCCGCTGATTTTAACGCTGCTGTTGGGGCTGTTTTTACCGGAGTCCGTGAAGTTTCTGGTGCAGCGCGGGAAAGACGTCATGCAGGTCCGCCGCATTGCCAGCCGGTTCGCCCGCGGCACGCTGGAGAGCGTCACGGGCTTTTTCCTGGCGGAGGAGAAAATCGCGTCTAAAAAAGGGAGCGTGTCGCAGCTGTTTTCCATGCCCTGGCTGCCCGGCACCCTGATGCTGTGGGTGACCTATTTTATGGGGCTGGTCATCTACTACGTCCTGCTGAGCTGGATGCCAACGCTGATGCAGGGGATGGGTTATGCGCTGGCGGAATCCGCCTGGCTCACCTCGCTGTTCACCTTCGGCGGCACCGCCGGCATTCTGCTTGCGGGCTGGATGATGGACCGCTGGGAAGCGCACAGGGTGGTTGCGTGTGGTTTCGTGCTAACGATGGGCCTTATTCTTTTGCTCGGCATTGAGCATAACCATATCGCCCTGTTTGGCGGGTTGATTTTCCTGATGGGGATCGCGATGAACGGCGCGCAGTCGGGCATGCAGACTCTGGCCGCCACCTTTTACCCCACCGAGTGCCGCGCGACGGGCATCGCCTGGATGCAGGGGATCGGCCGCTTTGGCGGCGTGGCGGGAACCATGACCAGCGCCCAGCTTCTTTCGATGCAGTGGCAGGCAGACAGTATTTTAATGATCCTCAGCGTGCCCGCCCTGGTGGCCGCTGCGGCAACCGTCTACAAAATGCTGTACAGCCGCTCGCAGGAACCCGGCGTCGCGTAGTTCCTCTCTTTTCTGCTATTCTGCCCCCGCAATTAAGGGGGCAGCATGCTTAACATCGTTTTATTCGAACCAGAAATTCCGCCAAATACCGGCAATATCATCCGCCTGTGTGCCAACACCGGTTTTCGTCTGCATATCATTGAGCCGATGGGCTTTACGTGGGACGACAAACGTCTGCGTCGCGCAGGGCTGGATTATCATGAATTTACCGCCGTTATTCGCCACCATGATTACGCCGCGTTTCTGGAAGCCGAGCAGCCGCAGCGCATGTTCGCCCTGACCACCAAAGGCACGCCAGCGCATAGCGCCGTAAGCTATCAGGCAGGTGACTATCTGATGTTTGGCCCGGAAACCCGCGGCCTGCCGGCCACGATCCTGGATGCCCTGCCCGCCGAGCAGAAAATCCGTATTCCGATGATGCCGGACAGCCGCAGCATGAACCTGTCGAATGCGGTGTCGGTAGTGGTGTATGAAGCATGGCGCCAGCTGGGTTATCCTGGCGCTATTCTAAGGTAGGCCCGGCAAGCGCAGCGCCGCCGGGCAAAATCTCAGATGCCGTCACCATACTCAAACGTATGGTGAATGCCGTTGAAGTGCTGATCCATGTCCATGGACGGCTTATCGCTGTCTGGTTTACCGACGATGCGCGCCGGTACGCCAGCGGCAGTGGTATGCGGTGGCACAGGCTGGAGCACCACGGAGCCTGCACCGATCTTCGCGCCGCGCCCGACTTCGATATTGCCGAGGATTTTGGCGCCCGCGCCAATCATCACCCCTTCACGAATTTTCGGATGGCGATCGCCGCTGGTTTTCCCGGTACCGCCCAGGGTAACCGACTGCAGGATCGAGACGTCATCTTCAATCACCGCCGTTTCCCCGACGACAATCCCGGTGGCGTGGTCGAGCATGATCCCACGGCCAATTTTCGCAGCCGGGTGAATATCGACCTGGAACGTCACGGAAACCTGGTTTTGCAGGAAGATCGCCAGCGCACGGCGGCCTTCATTCCACAGCCAGTGGCCGATACGATAAGCCTGTAGAGCGTGAAAGCCTTTCAGGTACAGCAGCGGCGTAGAATATTTATCGACCGCCGGGTCACGCGTGCGCACGGCCTGGATATCACAGGCGGCAGAAGCGATCATTTCCGGGTCTGCGGCGTAAGCCTCTTCCACCACTTCACGAATGGCGATAGCAGGCATGATCGAGGACGCCAGCTTGTTGGCGAGCATATAGCTGAGCGCGCTGCCGAGGTTTTCGTGCTTGAGTAGCGTTGCGTGGTAGAAACTGGCCAGCATAGGCTCACAGTCGGCCAGCGCCCGGGCTTCGGCTTTAATATTGTTCCAGACGATATCCAGTTCTTCACACGGCATTGCTTACTCCAGACGATAGTTAATGACCAGCCAGTTCTGCGCTGGCTGGGTCATTCAGATGACAACGGTTCCGACTAATTACTGCTGCGCTCGTCCTTGCGCGCACGACCTAATAAGGTCAATGCTGCCTCGCGCGCATTTTTTCCGCAATACAATACCTGATAAATTTCCTCGGTTATTGGCATTTCGACACCGAAACGGTGTGCCAACTCGCGGACTTCTTTGGTATTGCGGTAGCCTTCAACCACCTGACCAATCTTCTCCTGCGCGCCTTTTACATCGCTGCCCTGTCCGAGCATCATGCCAAAGCGGCGGTTACGAGACTGGTTGTCGGTACAGGTCAGCACCAGGTCGCCCAGGCCTGCCATCCCCATAAAGGTGGCCGGATCGGCACCCAGCGCTTCGCCCAGGCGGGACATTTCGGTCAGCCCGCGGGTGATCAGCGCCGTACGCGCATTGGCACCAAAACCAATGCCGTCTGACATCCCGGCGCCAATCGCAATCACGTTCTTCACCGCCCCGCCCAGCTGCACGCCGATAAAATCGGGGTTGCTGTAGACGCGGAAGCTCTTGCCGCAGTGCAGCAATTGCTGGAGATCGTCGGAGAAGGCCTGGTCGGTGGAAGCCAGCGAAATCGCCGTCGGCAGGCCAGCAGCCAGCTCTTTGGCAAAGGTCGGGCCGGAGATGACCGCCAGCGGGATCTCATCACCCAGCGCTTCGCGGGCAACGTCCTGCAGCAGGCGTCCGGTTTCGGCCTCCAGTCCTTTTGTCGCCCAGACAATGCGCGCATCCGGGCGCATCAGCGGCTTAATCTGACGCAGTACGTCGCCAAAGACATGGCTCGGAACCACAATCAGAATGTTGCGGCTGGCCGCCAGCGCGGTCGCAAGGTCGCTTTCAAGGTGCAGGGAGTCAGGGAACGGAACGTCCGGGAGAAACGCGACGTTGCAACGATCGCGCTGCAGCGTAGCGATATGTTTTGGGTCGTGGCCCCACAGGACCACGTCGTGACCATTTCTTGCCAGCGTGATAGCAAGAGCGGTGCCGTATGAACCGGCACCGATCACAGTCATTGACGCATTAACAGTGCTCATCAGGCATCCTGATGTTGTTCAGCACCTTCGCCAGCCTGCTGCTGCAGATAGTTCATGAACAGCGCATCAAAGTTAACTGGCGCAAGGTTCAGTTGCGGGAATGTACCGCGAGAAACCAGGCTGGTGATGCATTCACGCGCATACGGGAACAGAATGTTCGGGCAGTACGCACCCAGGCAATGCGCCATCTGGTTGCCTTCGATACCGCCGATAGAGAAGATGCCGCCCTGCTGTACTTCACACAGGAATGCAGTTTCTTCGCCCAGAGACGCGGTAACGGTCACACGCAGCACGACTTCATACACGTCATCTGCCAGTTGGGTAGATGCGGTATCCAGATCAAGTTTAACCTCTGGCTGCCAATCTTTCTGGAAAACGTGTGGCGCATTTGGCGCTTCGAAAGAGACATCCTTGGTGTAGATACGCTGGATCTGGAAAGTCATTTCGGTGTTGTTTTGTTCTGACATGGAAATACCCTTTTTAATTGTCCTAAAGTCTCTTAGCTCAGCAGCGGATCGAGTCCACCACGGGCGTCGAGCGCATACAAGTCATCACAGCCGCCAATGTGCTGCGCATCAATAAAAATCTGTGGAACCGTCGTACGACCACTACGTTGGATCATCTCTTCGCGTTTAATCGCGTCACCGTCGATCGGCAGTTCCTGGAACGTGACGCCTTTGCTGTTCAGCAGCGCTTTCGCACGATGGCAGAACGGGCACGTCGCTTTGGTATAGATCTCAATATGGGCCATGACTGAACTCCTTATTTACCGCGCACCAAAGGAAGATTTTCCCCGCTCCAGCCGGAAATACCTTCTTTCAGCACCGTTACGTTTTCGAAGCCTGCTTTATGAAGCGCGCTGGCAGATTCCTGTGCCTGCATGCCGGTCGCATCCACAACGATAATCGGCTGGGCTTTGTGTTTTTCAAGCTCACCGACGTTGTTCGCTTTGATTTCAGCTGGCAACAGGTTGATTGCGCCCGCAATGTGACCTTTGCGGAAATCGTCACGCTGACGCAGATCGACAACGACGGCATCTTCTTTGTTAATCAGACGCGTCGCTTCACCACGGGTGATAACCTTAATCTTAGACGTCAGGCTCTTAAATGTGGTGAACAGCACAGCAGCCAGCAGGCCAATCCACGCGATGCTCAGAACCGGATGGCGGCTAACGAATTGCATAATTTCTTGCATGGAGGGTAACTACTCCCGACTAAGTGATAAAAAAAACCAGGACAGGAGTATACCTGTGCGTTCTGGCAAATACAGCCAGCGACCCTAACCTAATCCATTTTCTGCGGCATGCCACCTAAAAAATGCCTCAAAATGGTCTGGTCAGCACCTTGCCCCTGCGCTTTCTTTGATCTTCTGCGGCTATTTGATCGATTCAGCTGTAGTAAAATTACGCAAATTTTGACTCTTGAGCATGAGGTTGTCGCAATGTCGGTTTCTAAAAAACCTATGGTACTGGTGATTCTGGATGGCTATGGCTACCGTGAAGACAGCCAGGATAACGCTATTTTCAACGCCAAAACTCCGGTCATGGATGCCCTGTGGGCAAAACGTCCGCATACGCTGATTGACGCGTCTGGCCTGGAAGTGGGCCTGCCGGACCGCCAGATGGGCAACTCCGAAGTCGGTCACGTTAACCTGGGCGCCGGGCGTATTGTGTATCAGGACCTGACGCGTCTGGACGTTGAAATCAAAGAACGCACCTTCTTCTCCAACCCAACGCTGTCTGGCGCGGTTGATAAAGCCGTTGCCGCTGGCAAGGCCGTTCACATCATGGGCCTGCTCTCTGCAGGCGGCGTGCACAGCCACGAAGATCACATCATGGCGATGGTTGAACTGGCCGCTGAGCGCGGTGCGGAAAAAATCTATCTGCACGCCTTCCTGGACGGTCGCGATACGCCACCACGCAGCGCAAAAGGCTCTCTGCAAGCCTTCGAAGAGAAATTCGCCGCGCTGGGCAAAGGCCGCGTAGCGTCCATCATTGGCCGTTACTACGCTATGGACCGCGACAACCGCTGGGATCGCGTTGAACAGGCCTATGACCTGCTGACCCTGGCAAAAGGGGAATTCCAGTTCGCGACCGCCGTTGAGGCCCTGGAAGCGGCTTATGCACGTGATGAAAATGACGAATTCGTGAAAGCGTCCGTGATCCGTGCTGAAGGCCAGGCTGATGCCGCCATGGAAGACGGCGATGCGCTGATCTTCATGAACTTCCGCGCTGACCGCGCGCGCGAAATCACCCGTGCGTTCGTCAACAGCGACTTCGACGGTTTTGCCCGTAAGAAAGTGGTGAAACTCGACTTCATCCAGTTGACCGAATACGCGGCAGACATCAAAGCCCCATGCGCGTATCCACCCGCCTCGCTGGCCAATACCTTCGGCGAGTGGATGGCGAAGAACGACAAAACGCAGCTGCGTATTTCCGAAACGGAAAAATACGCGCACGTCACCTTCTTCTTTAACGGCGGCGTTGAAGAGCCGTTCAAAGGCGAAGACCGCATTCTGATCAACTCCCCGAAAGTGGCCACCTACGATCTGCAGCCAGAGATGAGCTCTGCAGAATTGACTGAAAAACTGGTTGCGGCCATCAAGAGCGGTAAGTACGACACCATCATCTGTAACTACCCGAACGGTGACATGGTCGGTCATACCGGGGTGATGGAAGCGGCAGTGAAAGCGGTTGAAGCGCTGGACCACTGCGTTGAGCAGGTTGCGAAAGCGGTTGAATCCGTTGGCGGCCAGCTGCTGATCACCGCGGATCACGGTAACGCTGAACAGATGCGCGACCCGGCGACCGGCCAGGCGCACACCGCCCACACCAACCTGCCGGTTCCGCTGATTTATGTCGGTGATAAATCACTGAAAGCAGTGGAAGGCGGCAAGCTTTCTGACATCGCACCAACCATGTTGTCGCTGATGGGGATGCCGATCCCTGAAGAGATGACTGGTAAGCCGCTGTTCATCGTGGAATAATCGCTCCCCATGAGGGGAAAGGCGATTTTTTCAATCACATGGGTCGTGAAGCCGCTTAGGTTATCAGTCAGACCTCTGTTTTACGCCAGCGCACTCAGCGCTGGCGTATTGCTGTGCGCCGCATCCGCCCATGCGGATGACCGCGACCAGCTGAAATCTATTCAGGCTGATATCGCCGCCAAAGAGCGTGCGGTACGCCAGCAGCAGCAGCAGCGTTCCGCCCTGCTCGCCCAGCTCAAGCAGCAGGAAGAGGCGATCTCCGCCGCCACGCGTAAACTCCGAGAAACGCAAAACACCCTCGCCCAGTTGAATAAACAAATCGACGAGATGAACGCGTCAATTGCCAAACTGGAGCGCCAGCGCGATGCGCAGGAGCGCAATCTTGCCGCACAGCTTGATGCCGCATTCCGCCAGGGTGAACATACCGGACTCCAGCTGATCCTCAGCGGCGAAGAGAGCCAGCGCGGCCAGCGCCTGCAGGCCTACTTTGGCTATCTCAACCAGGCGCGTCAGGAGACGATCGCGCAGCTGAAGCAGACGCGCGAAGAGGTCTCCACGCAAAAAGCCGAGCTGGAAGAAAAGCAGAGCCAGCAGCAGACGCTGCTTTACGATCAGCAGGCCCAGCAGGCGAAGCTTGAGCAGGCTCGCAACGAGCGTAAGAAAACCCTTTCCGGCCTTGAATCCTCCATTCAGGAGGGTCAAAGCCAGCTAAGCGAAATGCGCGCCAACGAATCAAAACTGCGTAACAGCATCGCCCGTGCAGAAGCGGCGGCGAAAGCGCGCGCCGAAAAAGAGGCTCGCGAGGCGCAGGCCGTTCGCGATAAGCAGCAGGAAGCGTCCCGCAAAGGGACCACCTACAAGCCAAGCGAAAGCGAACGTTCCCTGATGTCGCGTACCGGCGGTTTGGGCTCTCCTCGCGGCCAGGCTTTCTGGCCCGTTCGTGGTTCAATTCTGCATCGCTATGGCGAACAGCTGCAGGGTGAGCTACGTTGGAAAGGGATCGTTATCGGTGCGTCTGAAGGTAGCGAAGTGAAAGCCATTGCCGATGGCCGCGTGATTCTGGCCGACTGGCTGCAGGGTTACGGACTGGTGGTGGTGGTCGAACACGGTAAAGGTGATATGAGTCTTTACGGCTACAACCAGAGCGCGCTGGTCAGTGTCGGCACACAGGTGCGCGCCGGCCAACCCATCGCCCTTGTGGGCAGCAGTGGCGGTCAGGGCCGCCCGTCACTCTATTTCGAAATTCGTCGTCAGGGTCAGGCGGTCAATCCACAGCCGTGGTTGGGAAGATAAGTTTTGCTTCAATTTCGTCGAATCGTTTTCTCCGTCGTCAGCGCGCTGGCGCTGGCTGCACCGGTATATGCAGGTAAACTCGCTATCGTGATTGATGACTTCGGTTATCGTCCACACTATGAAAATCAGGTGCTGGCGATGCCGTCGGCCATCTCTGTCGCCGTCCTTCCGAATGCCCCTCACGCGCGTGAGATGGCGACCAAAGCCCACAGCAGCGGTCATCAGGTTCTCATCCACCTGCCCATGGCACCGCTCAGCAAGCAGCCGCTGGAAAAAGATACCCTGCGCCCGGATATGAGCAGCGAGGAGATCGAGCGCATCATCCGCGACGCCTACAACAAAGTGCCGTATGCCGTTGGGCTGAACAATCACATGGGCAGTGCGATGACCTCCAGCCTGTACGGGATGCTCAAAGTGATGCAGGCGCTGGAGCGTTATAACCTCTACTTCCTCGACAGCATGACCATCGGCAACAGCCAGGCGATGCGTGCCGCTCAGGGAACGGGCGTAAAGGTGATTAAGCGTAAGGTGTTCCTGGATGATACCCAGAACGAAGCTGATATTCGCGTGCAGTTCAATCGCGCGGTACAGCTGGCCCGCCGTAATGGCTCGGCCATTGCCATCGGTCACCCGCACCCGTCGACCGTCCGCGTCCTGCAACAAATGCTGCCGACCTTGCCTGCCGATATCACGCTGGTACGCCCGAGCGATCTGCTGAACGAACCGCAGGTGGATACCTCTACGCCGAATTCTGCGCAGCCCGTCCCGACTACACCGCGTAATCCGTTCCGCGGCGTGAAGCGCTGTGTACCGAAGCAGCCGCCTGAACCGGTCTACGCGACCCGCTTCTTCTCCGTTATCGGAGACAGCATCAGTAACAGCACGCTGGTGAAATACGTCCAGCAGCAGTGGCAGGGATGGGGTAAGAAAGCCTGACGCTTATTTCGCAATCTGAGAGTCCGTCTGCTCGTTAGCAACGGACTCTTTTTTCTCCTGATGCTGATACCAGGATTTGAAATACTTCAAAAAGCTGTAGGCAGTGGCATACAGTCCCGTCGCCACCCCCACTTTGCCCTGACGCCAGGCGCCGCTAAACAGATACCATTTGAAAAAACCCCCGATGGCGCTGATCACGCCTCGTCCGATAGAGGGCCGTATTTTTTGATGTTGAACCAGGCGGGTTGTATAACAATTTAATTTATTAAAAAGCTCATGCAATGTGGGAAACGTATCATGTTTTACATAGCCCGGAATACATGCACAACGGAGAAAACCTTCGACCTGATCGTCCACCGGCCTGTTATTAAACCGGGACTGTTTGCGGTTAAAGAGACGTACAGGATAATCGGGGGATGAAACAGGATAAATCGTCCGGACTTCTTCACCCAGAACAAACCAGTGGCGGCATATTCGCCATGCCATTCCGGGGTCTGGCTCATCACCTGCTT
The DNA here is from genome assembly GCF_000568095.1 of Enterobacter sp. DC4. NCBI lineage: Bacteria > Pseudomonadati > Pseudomonadota > Gammaproteobacteria > Enterobacterales > Enterobacteriaceae > Enterobacter > Enterobacter sp. DC4. The sequence goes on from NZ_AZUB01000009.1 coordinate 90,933, forward strand.
TTAACGTTAAAACGGCATTAACCGTTTCCTGGTCAAGAATTTCGTCGCTGTCGATGCACAGAACCCAGTCGTTAGTGGCTAAGGATACGGCATGGTTCATCTGCTCGCCATGCCAGCCAAATTTTTTATAGACGGGTAGCAGTCCAAAGCTTTCACAAATATATCGTGTTTTGTCCGTACTGCCTGAATCGATGACGACAATTTCATCCGCTATTTTTAAAAGAGGCGGGATAACATCATGCAATAATCTTTCAGAATTAAATGTTAATAAGCAGACCGTTATTTTAAACATTTTTCCACTCTCAATAGCAGCCTAAATTAATATTATAAATACTATATAAATGAGTAGAGACGATTAAAGTCCGGAATCACACTTTTCAAATAAGCACGCTTGAAATTTTGTCTAATCCTGAATCGCAATAAAATAGAAAAATCTATTTTATTTCAACAGATTCTTTATAATGCAGTCAGATGAAGGGTAGCACACGGATTCAGACATGCCGCACAAAAGTAAAATTCTCCTCCTGGATACGGGTAAAGAATGGGGGGGAGGCACCAACAGTATGCTTGAGCTCCTGAAGCGGATCAATCGCGATAAATTCGACATTACCTGTTGTTTTTACAGTGATTATAGTCGTGCTGAAGGTGAGACAATTGGCCAGGTGCTCAACGGCATCGGCATCCCGCTCATCGTGATCCCTCAACATCAGCAGCCGGTCTGGGCCAAATTGTTGAAAGAAGCGGGACGTAGCCTGCTGTTTTTCTCACGCGGTGCCCGCAAGGCATGGACACGTCATGTGGATATCATGTGGCGCATCAGGCCTAACGTCAGCAAAATCGAAACACTTTTCGCGCAGGGCGGTTTCGATACGCTCTATATGAATAACCAGCCAGGTTCAAATGAGGAAGGCTATCTCGCGGCGGCAAAACTGCAGGCACGGTTGATTCAGCACTGCCGCATTGAACCTGTTTTGACACCACCACTGGTGAAGCTGGTTAATGCCCATGCTACAAAAATCATCGCCGTCTCGCATGGCGTTGAACGCGTGTTGCTTCAGCATGGCGTCCGGCCCGAACTGTGTACGACGGTCAATAATGCCATCGACATCCACCAGCCTTTACCTGACCGATGCGCGATGCGCCAGCGCCTGAACATCGATGACGACACGTTTGTGTTCGGCAGTATCGGGTCGTTAATCCCTCGCAAAGCCAACCACCACACGCTGGAGGCGCTAGCACAGTTCAGCCAGAAGCATCCACAGGCAAAATGGAAAATGGTGCTGGTTGGCGAAGGTGGCGAACGCCGCGCTTTAGCGGAACAGGCCCGAGCGCGGGGAATTGAACACCACGTCATTTTCACCGGTTTTCAGAATACCCCGTTTGATTACCTTGCTACGTTTGACGCCTTTATTCTCGCCTCAAAAAGCGAAGGGCTGCCTCGCGTGGTGCTGGAAGCGATGCTTCTCAATATCCCCGTGATTGGATCTCAGGTGACCGGCACGGCGGAGTTGATTGACCATGATTCGACAGGGCTACTCTTCCCCTGGAGCGATGTTTCACAGCTTGCACAGCATCTGGACAATATCTGGGCAGACGCGGAGCTGCGGGCTCGACTGGCTGCGGCTGCATACCAGAACGTCTGTCAGACCTATGCCATTGAAAACTATGTCAGCGGTGTCGAAGCCGTGCTTGGCGCGCACTAACCAAACGAGATAACTATGTTTAAATTTCTTAATGCTCGCTATCGTCATATCACCGGGCGACACAACATTCCTTATCGCTCTCTGCCCGTGACGGGCGCACTTGCTGCGGTGGATTCTATTGTGATCCCGTGTACCGGTGCAGATTTCGTCGAAGAAGCATTACTCTCTGCCACCTTCGCGGAACGTTATGCCACCGGGGTGAGCGAGATCGTCATCGTCAGCGATCAGCCTGAATCCGCCTTTGGGGTACTGCCGCCTAAAACCCGCGTAGTGACGCTTAACCTTCCGGTACGGGAGGAAGGTTACCGCTATAAGCAGATCTACCTCAGCCGTCTGGTGAAGCTGAATGCCCCGCTGCAGGCGCGCGGTGAAGGCGTATTGATGATCGATTCCGATCTCAACCTGCTCAAGATGCCCGAGATCAACATGGCCGATATGCACATCTACTCCAGCTTCCGTCAGGGCAAAATGATTGCCAAGCTGGAAGGTGCGCCTGCGGAGAAAGTACCAGCATATTACAAAGAGACGGTGCGCCCGTATCTGGTCGATCACGTTAACGGCGCGTTTCTTGCGGCAACCAAAAAAACCTGGCGCCGTATCTGCCCGCTGTGGCTGACGCTGTTCCAGGATACCTGGGAGCTGATGGACGACACGCAGCCGCCAACCGATCAACTGCCGCTCGCCGCGCTGCTGGACATGCTGGATCTAAAAACGGTTAACCTGGGTGACTGGATGAACTGGCCGGTCTCCAAGAAGATCGGCGGCCAGGAAGCCGTTGTACCGAAAGAGGTGATTGGCGCGCACGGCGGTTTCCCTCTCTCCGAATGGCAGAAGTATCTTGAATCACCGGATAACAAACTGCTGTTCAAAGGACAGGACTACACCCGCAAGGTGCGTTACCTGACGGACGAAGAGAAAAAGAATCAGTGAAAAAAGGGGCCGCAGGCCCCTTTTTGATTACTTATCCCAGCTCAGAATAACTTTCCCTGACTGGCCGGAACGCATCGCGTCGAAGCCCTGCTGGAACTCATCGATGGAGAAACGGTGAGTAATAATTGGGGACAGATCCAGACCGGACTGAATCAGCGCCGCCATCTTGTACCAGGTCTCGAACATCTCGCGGCCATAGATGCCCTTGATGAACAGCCCCTTGAAGATGACTTTGTTCCAGTCGATAGACATATCTGACGGCGGGATCCCCAGCATCGCGATACGGCCACCGTGGTTCATGGTGTCGAGCATGGTGCGGAACGCCGGTGGCGCACCGGACATCTCCAGACCCACGTCAAAGCCTTCGGTCATGCCCAGCTCTTCCATCACGTCGGTCAGGCTCTCTTTCGAGACATCTACCGCGCGGGTGACGCCCATTTTGCGCGCCAGCGACAGACGGTATTCGTTCACGTCGGTGATCACAACGTTGCGCGCACCCACGTGCTTCGCCACGGCGGCGGCCATGATGCCGATTGGGCCCGCGCCGGAGACCAGCACGTCTTCACCAACCAGGTCGAAGGAGAGCGCCGTGTGCACCGCGTTGCCAAACGGGTCGAAGATGGAGGCCAGATCGTCAGAGATATTGTCCGGGATTTTGAAGGCGTTAAAGGCCGGGATCACCAGGTATTCTGCGAAGCAGCCCGGACGGTTCACGCCCACGCCAATGGTATTACGACACAGGTGAGTACGCCCGCCGCGGCAGTTACGGCAGTGACCGCAGGTAATATGGCCTTCGCCAGAGACGCGGTCGCCAATTTTGAAGCCTTTTACTTCCTGGCCGATACCCACCACTTCGCCGACATATTCGTGACCGACAACCATCGGTACCGGAATGGTTTTCTGCGACCACTGGTCCCAGTTATAGATGTGAACGTCAGTACCGCAGATAGCCGTTTTACGAATTTTGATCAGCAGATCGTTATGACCGACTTCCGGTTCCGGCACGTCGGTCATCCAAATCCCTTCTTCCGCTTTCAGTTTGGATAACGCTTTCATCACACGTCCTCAGGCAATGACGCCCAGCTGTTTGCCGATGCGGGTAAAGGCTTCCACCGCACGTTCAATTTGTTCAGGCGTATGCGCCGCAGACATCTGGGTGCGGATACGCGCCTGACCTTTTGGCACCACCGGGAAGAAGAACCCGGTGACGTAAATCCCTTCTTTCTGCAGCTCGCGGGCAAATTGCTGCGCCACGACCGCATCACCCAGCATCACCGGAATGATCGCGTGGTCAGCACCGGCCAGGGTGAAACCTGCGGCGCTCATTTTTTCACGGAACAGACGAGCGTTAGACCACAGACGGTCGCGCAGCTCAGCGCCAGACTCCACCATCTCCAGCACTTTGATAGAAGCAGAGACAATGGCCGGTGCCAGGGAGTTGGAGAACAGGTACGGGCGGGAGCGCTGGCGCAGCCACTCAACCACCTCTTTACGCGCGGCGGTATAGCCGCCGGACGCGCCGCCGAGCGCTTTGCCCAGCGTACCGGTGATAATGTCCACGCGGCCCATCACGTCACAGTATTCGTGAGAACCGCGGCCGTTTTCGCCGACAAAGCCGACCGCGTGAGAGTCATCGACCATCACCAGCGCGTCATATTTGTCCGCCAGGTCGCACACGCCCTTCAGGTTAGCGATCACGCCGTCCATGGAGAACACGCCGTCGGTGGCGATCAGTACGTGGCGAGCACCCGCTTCACGAGCCTCTTTCAGGCGCGCTTCCAGCTCAACCATGTCGTTGTTGGCGTAGCGGAAACGCTTCGCTTTACACAGGCGTACGCCGTCGATGATGGAGGCGTGGTTCAGGGCGTCGGAGATAATCGCATCTTCTGCGCCGAGCAGGGTCTCAAACAGACCGCCGTTGGCGTCGAAGCAGGAGGAGTACAGAATCGCGTCTTCCATTCCGAGGAAGCTCGCCAGCTTTTGCTCAAGCTGCTTGTGGCTGTCCTGCGTACCGCAGATAAAGCGTACGGAGGCCATGCCGAAACCGTGGGTGTCCATGCCGTTTTTTGCAGCGGCAATCAGCTCAGGATGATTCGCAAGACCTAAGTAGTTGTTCGCACAAAAGTTGATCACATGGCTGCCGTCGGCAACGGTGATGTCCGCCTGCTGGGCAGACGTGATAATACGCTCTTCCTTGAACAACCCTTCCGCACGTGCGGTGTCGAGGTCGCTTTTTAACTGTTTGTAAAAATCACCACGCATTGCAATTCTCCAGACTCGGCAAATTTCGGGACATATTACCCAAACCTATAGTTCATGACGAGATGACACGTCATCTCTTGTCGTTTTTGCAGCATAAATCACGCGTACCCCTGCGCTGTGAAGGTGAATGGCTGAAGGGCAGCCATACTAATGATATGATAGAGACATTAGCGTCCGGGATTGTCCCCGGGCTTCACACTTCAAAGGTTACAGTTATGATCATCGTTACCGGCGGCGCGGGCTTTATCGGCAGTAATATTGTCAAGGCTCTCAATGACAAAGGCATCACCGACATCCTGGTGGTTGACAACCTGAAAGACGGCACCAAGTTCGTCAACCTGGTGGATCTGAACATCGCTGACTACATGGATAAAGAAGACTTCCTTATCCAGATTATGGCAGGCGAAGAGTTCGGCGAGATTGAAGCCATCTTCCACGAAGGTGCGTGTTCTTCCACCACCGAGTGGGATGGTAAGTACATGATGGACAACAACTATCAGTACTCTAAAGAGATCCTGCACTACTGCCTGGAGCGTGAAATTCCGTTCCTGTACGCCTCCTCCGCAGCTACCTACGGCGGCCGCACCTCGGACTTCATCGAGTCCCGCGAGTATGAGCAGCCGCTGAACGTCTACGGTTACTCTAAATTCCTGTTCGACGAGTACGTGCGTCAGGTGCTGCCAGAAGCAAACTCGCAGATCGTCGGCTTCCGCTACTTCAACGTCTACGGACCGCGTGAAGGCCACAAAGGCAGCATGGCAAGCGTAGCGTTTCACCTGAACACCCAGCTGAATAACGGCGAAAGCCCGAAACTGTTCGAAGGCAGCGACGGCTTTAAGCGCGACTTCGTTTACGTGGGCGACGTTGCGGCCGTAAACCTGTGGTTCTGGGAAAACGGCGTATCCGGCATCTTCAACCTTGGTACCGGCCGCGCGGAGTCCTTCCAGGCGGTGGCTGACGCCACGCTGGCGTATCACAAAAAAGGCAGCATCGAGTACATTCCGTTCCCGGAAAAACTGAAAGGCCGTTATCAGGCGTTCACGCAGGCCGATCTGACCAACCTGCGCGCCGCAGGCTATGACAAGCCGTTCAAGACCGTTGCCGAAGGCGTAACGGAATATATGGCCTGGCTGAACCGCGACGCGTAAGTATGAGAATTCTGGTGATCGGCCCGTCATGGGTGGGCGACATGATGATGTCGCAAAGTCTCTATCGCACGCTCAAGGCGCGTTATCCCCAGGCGATAATCGACGTGATGGCACCCGCGTGGTGCCGTCCGCTGTTGTCGCGTATGCCGGAAGTCAATGAAGCCATCCCGATGCCGCTCGGCCACGGGGCGCTGGAAATCGGCGAACGCCGCAAGCTCGGTCATAGCCTGCGCGAGAAGCGCTACGATCGCGCGTATGTCCTGCCAAACTCCTTCAAATCCGCCCTGGTGCCCTTCTTTGCGGGTATCCCACATCGCACCGGCTGGCGCGGTGAAATGCGCTACGGTCTGCTGAACGATGCGCGAGTGCTGGATAAAGAAGCCTGGCCGCTGATGGTGGAACGCTATGTGGCGCTGGCCTATGACAAAGGCGTGATGCGCAGTGCGAAAGATCTTCCGCAGCCGCTGCTCTGGCCCCAGCTTCAGGTTAACGACGGTGAAAAATCCCAGACCTGTAACGCGTTTGGTCTGTCGTCTGAACGTCCGATGATTGGCTTCTGCCCAGGCGCCGAGTTCGGCCCGGCAAAACGCTGGCCGCACTATCACTATGCGGAGCTGGCGAAACAGCTGATTGACGAAGGCTACCAGATTGTCCTGTTCGGTTCGGCAAAAGACCACGAGGCTGGCAACGAAATTCTCGCGACGCTCAGTAATGAACAGCAGGCCTGGTGCCGCAACCTGGCGGGAGAAACGCAGCTTGAACAGGCGGTGATTCTGATTGCCGCCTGTAAAGCGGTGGTCACCAACGATTCAGGCCTGATGCACGTCGCTGCCGCGCTCAACCGCCCGCTGGTGGCGCTGTATGGCCCAAGTAGCCCGGACTTCACGCCCCCGCTTTCTCATAAAGCGCGCGTCATCCGCCTGATCACCGGCTACCACAAAGTGCGCAAAGGCGATGCCGCAGAAGGCTACCATCAGAGCCTGATCGACATTACGCCAGCGCGCGTTCTCGAAGAGCTTAACGAGCTGCTGTTGAGCGAAGAAGGATAACGAATGCGGGTACTGATCGTTAAAACTTCTTCGATGGGCGATGTTCTGCATACGCTGCCGTCACTGACGGACGCCATGCGGGCCATTCCCGGCATTCGTTTTGACTGGGTGGTGGAGGAGGGCTTCGCGCAGATCCCCACCTGGCATGAAGCGGTTGACCGCGTGATCCCGGTGGCGATTCGCCGCTGGCGCAAAGCGTGGTTCTCCGCGCCGATTAAAGCCGAACGCAAAGCCTTCCGTGAGGCGGTGCAGGCACAGCGTTACGACGCCATCATCGACGCCCAGGGGCTGGTGAAAAGCGCTGCGCTGGTGACGCGTCTGGCACACGGTGTAAAGCACGGGATGGACTGGCACACCGCCCGCGAACCGCTGGCGAGCCTGTTCTATAACCGCCGCCACCACATCGCAAAGCAACAGCATGCCGTCGAACGTACCCGCGAGCTGTTTGCAAAAAGCCTGGGGTATGCGAAACCGGAAACCCAGGGCGACTACGCCATCGCGCAGCACTTTTTGTGCAATACAGATCCCGGTGCTCAGCCTTATCTTGTCTTCCTGCATGCCACAACGCGTGATGATAAACACTGGCCGGAAACGCACTGGCGAAGCCTGATTGAACTAATGCAACCTACCGGCATCCATATTAAACTCCCGTGGGGCGCCGAACATGAGCGGCAGCGCGCAGAGCGTCTGGCAGCAGGCTTTTCGCACGTCGAGGTATTGCCGAAACTAACCCTGGCACAGGTTGCAGCGCAGCTGGCGGGGGCGAATGCTGTTGTTTCCGTTGATACTGGCTTAAGCCATTTAACCGCGGCGCTGGATCGTCCGAATATTACGATTTTTGGTCCGACCGATCCTGGATTGATCGGGGGTTACGGTAAAAACCAGCATCAGATGGTCAGCCCGACCCAGCAAACGAAGGATATCAGCGCAGATGCTATTTTTTCATTTTTACAGGGCAGCCGTTGGCTTTCCAACAGGGATATCTAACGCATGAGTTACGTATTTCTGCTGATTTTACTCTTTCCGGTGAAACTCATCCGGAAGCTGTTCCGCAAAGAGACAGGTAAAAACCTGGTCATTCAGACAGCAAAAATCGGCGATTTTGTTAATGCAACGCCCCTCCTGGCATACCTGCAAAAAAGCGACGTGCTCGTCAGTCGTAGCGTGGGTGCATTGGCGAAGCATGATGAGACGATCGACGAGATTTTTTTTATCGAGCAGCATAAGCGTAACCTGTGGCGAAAGCTGGTCTTTGCCTGCCGGATCATGAACCGCTATGACAATGTCTATCTCCTGCAACCTAACAGTGTGAACCTCTTTTTCGCCTCCGTGTGTAATGCTAAAAACAAACAGTTTTTAAGCACTTACACGCGCAGATGGTATCACGGTATTTTCTATGCAACGGCGGACGGGACTGTTGAACACGGTAGAAAGACGCTGTCGGTCACGAACTATCTGAAACTGGCCGATCGCGCTCTGAGCTGGCAAGACTCTCCCAAGCACGCCACAAAGCCACTGTTTAAACCCGCGACCTATCCGGCAATCCTCGATAAACCGGGCGTTATCCGCATTGGCATCAGTATCGCCGCAGGGAACAAAGCGAAAACCGTTCCACCAGGCATCTGGAAACGGATTGCCGATCACCTCGCCGACCTGCCCTGCGAGTTTTACGTGTTTGGTGCCCCAAATGAACAATCGTGGATGGATGATATCACCCGCGCCTACGGTGAACTGCCCAACTTTATTAATCTGATTGGCAAGCTCTCGCTGGAAGAGCTTCCGTGGGCCATTTCTAAGATGGACTGCTATATCGCGTCTGACTCAGGAAATGTCTACATCGCCGATGCGGTGGACGTGCCGGTCATCTTACTGTTCGGGCCGTGTTGCCACTACGAGCAGCGTCCGCTTGGCAACGTGTTGCTGATTGGCAACGATGCCAATATATGCTCGTATGTTTTTGAAACACGATATTACTTCTCACAGAGCCGGGAAGAACTCTTCGCGGTAACAGACGAATCGCTGGACGAACTCAAACATTTCATTTGCGGGCTGCCAACAGCAAATTCTGCCTTTGATGCTCAGGGAAACTGATTATTATGGCTTTTCTAAGCATCATTATTGCCGCGCATAACGCCAAAGATACGCTTCACACCACGCTAGAAAGCCTGCAAAACGCGATTGATGGCGCGGGCGATGATGTAGAGGTCATTATCTTTAACGACAGTTCAAATGACTCAACACAGGATATTATTGAGGCGTGGCTGCCAGCGTTTCCGAATGCGCAATCCCGATACGTTGAGTACCGTAATGTAGGTCATGTTCGAAACAGTGCCCTCTCGCTGGCCTCAGGTGAATACATCACCATGCTGGATAGCGATGACCGATTGAAACCGGGCAGCATCAGGGACGCCGTGACGTTCCTCAAAACAGAGCGCCCTGATATGCTCCTGACGCGCCTGCTGGAAATTCGCGACACCAAAAAAATCACCGCCGACTGGCAGGGGTTCGCTCCTGTTGCTTTGTCACAACATGAGGCAATAAAACGGTTCCTGCAACACAAAGATTTTCAGGCACATCTCATCGGGCAATTCATTCATCGGAAATTGTACGTAAGCAACCCGATTCCTTCGATGGTCTGCTATGAAGATTTCGCCGTATTTCCCGGCATGCTGATGCAATCGAGTAAAATAGTTTATCAGCGTCAGGGACTCTATTATTACATCAAACGTAGCGACAGTTTGTCGAGCCGACTCGATGCCAGTAAAATCGCTACGCTTATCGAATGCACCTTACAGATGGAAAAAGCATTCCCGATATTATTCAAACATCTTATTAATTGTCATTGGTTTGATATCTACAGTAACCACCGGCAACATCTGACCGAGATGCAACTCAAACTGGTTAAACAGCGGGTAAAAGAACTTTATTCTTTCTCTTTCTTCTTCTCCAGAGATGTACGTTTCAGCTACAAAAAAAGGGTCATTGAGGCATTATGGAAAAAGTAAAACTGCGGCTTTATCAGCTTACGCTGGTTTTGAGCCTTATTGCGCTTGCGCTGGCGCTGCTGAGTTCAGGTAAGCAACGGGAATTTTTCTATATTGCAATTTATGCCAGTATTATCGGTTTAGCTTGCGAATATAAAAAAATCACACTGCGTCCCTTTTCTATCGCATTACCCATTTTGCTGGTAGGGTTGTTCAACCTTATCTGGTATATGGTGTATGAATATCATAGCGAAGGTTTAAACGCTTATAGCGATTATCTTGGTGCCAGTAAGAAACTGATTTTAGCAAGCATTCTCGTTTTCTACCTTGACCGGTTTAAAAGTTACGTCGATAAAACTTCTTTCCAGAAATATTTCCTGTTTGCGGTAAGTGCGGGGTTTGTCCTGGCCACCGGTTATGGCTTGTGGCAGGCGACACAGGGTGTGGATCGTGTTGAGATGGCCATAAATCGCCCTACCGTTTCGGCCTATGTTTACTCTGTACTGTCACTGGCGCTGGTATACAGTCTTTATCTTCAAAAAAACAGAAAACTGTATGTTGTCGCGGGTCTCACCATCTTAATTTCCTGGTTTGTTATCCTTTTTACAGGAACACGCGCCGCAATGGGGCTATATTTGCTTCTGGCGATTGTTCTCACCCTTTACCACTTCAGAAGAATTCATCTTAAATCGATGCTAATTTTCTCATGTATCGTGGCGGGTATTGTTATTGTTAGTTACAAACCCTTGATCTCGCCAAAGATAGATCAAACGCAGATGGAACTGGAAAGATACCAAAAAGGCTACGACGCCACGTCACTCGGAGCGCGTTTTTCCATGTGGATAGTCGGTATTCAGAACGGACTTTCTCACCCACTAGGGCAGTCAATTGAAGATCGCGAGGTTTGGACACAGCATTATGTTAAAGAGGGACATCCCCACCTGGTCTCCGCACTCGGATTTCTTAGGATACATCTGCACAATGAGTTTATCGAAAAATATTCTCTGCAGGGGATCCCAGGGCTAGCGATATTATTCTTTTTCTATATATCGATGATAGCTTACGCGCTTAAAAACAGAAATGGCCTGCTGCTGACGACCATGCTCCTTTTATTACTCTATGGCCTGACGGACGTCATACTGTTGAGTTCAGAAGCCTTAATCTTCTTTGTCACCGTGTTTGCGCTGAGCACACTTTTCTCGCAAACCAGACAACATCAATAAGTGATAATGCCCGCGTCGCGGGCATTATTTTCTTTTGTATTGATAAAACTCCGCCAGCGTCATCCCCACCGTCTTATCGGATAACCAACTAAAGAGCGTTTCTAAATCCTGATACAGCCCTTCGATCGCCGCCTCATCTTTAAATGTGGGGCTTCCGCCAGGCATAAATTCCGACGAATGAAGCATAAACTCCACGTACTCACTTCCCTGAGACAGGCATTGCTGTGCGACCTGAATCATCTGCGCCGCATTCCCACCGGACGGTCTTAGCCAGTTAACAGAGGGTGAGCGGTATTTACCGCGAAGCCTGTCGTAACCCTGTTTGATCGTGTTCAACCAGGCCGGGTGTTTATACTGAATGCTCATCGGCACTTCGAGTAATGGGCTATTGCCCGCCCGGGAAATATTATCTAAATCCATAAAATAGGCGTGGTCAGGGAAATGCTGATAATTCGTTCCGCCATTACCCTGCGGGGCGCCTTTCGCATTGCGCCAGTTCACCCGCGGCGTCACGGAGCAATCCACCTGGTAACCCAGTTCAACGAGCAATTTTGCGTAGCGGCTATCAAATGCCCAACGTCCGGCACGGTGGCTTAACATTTTGGTCTGGAAGGTCTCTTCAAGCAGGCGGGTCATGAACAGCACTTTTTCACGCATCACCTCATCTGAAAATTCAATCAGATAAGGTTGCCAGCGCCAGTCATCTCCCGTGAGATCGTGCTCCGGTGGGCTATTCCACGCGTGGAGGTGCATTCCCACTTCGCCCTGACCACGGGCGATCGCATCCCTGGCGAATTCAATGAAAACGGGCTCGATCGCCATCTCGTAATTGGTCAGCCACACGGGCTTAAAGCCGAAACGCTCACAAAGCGTCTGGAACCGAGCCAGATAGCGCGCGTTTTCCGTTTTAATGACGCGGTGATTTTGCCAGAGATTATCGCCCTCAGTATCAATTGTGATGATAAACGCTGGTTTGTTCATAATGAGTCCGCAAGACAGGAAAGTTAGCGCTATGTTACGCACTCTCCAAAGCATGAGTAAACCCTTCCTGGGAAATTACTGAGATTATGGAGAAAGAGTGCAAGTCGCTATCAGGTCTATTAGAATTGCCATCAGTACAACGCCAATAAGATAATGATGAATAACTTACCTGACACACCTGATCTGCGCATTTTACTTATCAAACTCCGCCATCATGGCGACATGTTGCTGACCACTCCCGTCATTGATTCGTTACGTCAAAAATGGCCGCAGGCGCAGATTGATGTCCTGCTGTATGAAGAAACGCGCGATATGCTCGCCGCGCATCCGGCGATCGGTACAATTTATGGAATCGATCGTAAATGGAAGCAGTTGGGCACGCTGAAGCATCTTCAAAAAGAGTGGCAGCTGCTGTGTGCGTTAAGAAATCAGCATTATCATCTGGTCATTAACCTTGCCGATCAATGGCGTAGCGCTATCGTCACCCGTTTTACCGGTGCACCCGTTCGCCTCGGATTCGCGTTTAACAAGCGCAAAAGTGCATTCTGGCGTTTTTGTCATACCGATCTGGTCTCTGTCGACGGCCACAAATCCCTGCATACGGTCGAACAGAATCTCTCCATTTTGACGCCATTACCGGTCGCGCCGCAGCCTGCCGTCACCATGGCCTACGCCACAGAAGATTGGGATTATGCCCGTCAAAGACTGACGCAGACGGGTGTGGGCGAGCGCTATATCGTGATCCAGCCGACGTCCCGCTGGTTCTTTAAATGCTGGAGCGAAGACAAAATGGCGCAAACCATCACTGCACTGCAGCAGGATGGTCATACGGTTGTGCTCACCGCGGGCCCGGATAAAAAAGAGCTGGCGATGATCGATCGCATTCTCGCTGCCGCACCGAAGACCGGTGTCGTTTCGCTCGCGGGCCAGTTGACGCTGCGTCAGCTGGCGTCGCTTATCGACCATGCCTCGCTGTTTATTGGTGTCGACTCCGTGCCGATGCATATGGCCGCCGCGCTGCAAACGCCCTGCGTGGCATTGTTTGGTCCATCAAAACTGACGTTCTGGTCACCGTGGCAGGTTAAAGGGGAAGTGATCTGGGCCGGCGATTACGGCCCGCTACCCGATCCGGATGCCATTGATACCAGGACGAAAGAACGCTATCTCGACGCTATTCCCGTTGATGCTGTCGTCTCCGCCGCAAGAAGATATCTGTCATGAAACACCATCGTCTGGCCATTGTTCGCCAAAAGTATCGCCCTGATGGCGGAGCCGAACGCTTCGTTTCGCGCGCCCTCACCGCGCTGAGCAATCAGAACCTTGAACTCAACGTCATCACGCGTGAGTGGCAGGGAGAGAAGCAAGACGACTGGCATATTCACATTTGCAACCCTCAAAAATGGGGTCGCATCAGTCGTGAACGCGGATTTGCACAGGCCGCCCGCGCGCTGTGGCAGCAACAGCAGTTTGATATTGTTCAAAGCCATGAGCGCATCCCGGGTTGTGATATCTATCGCGCGGGTGATGGGGTCCATCGCCGCTGGCTGCTGCAGCGCGCGCGCATTTTACCTGCCTGGCGTGCGCAAATGCTGATGTATGACCGCTATCACCGCTACGTGATGCGTGCGGAACGGGAAATGTATCAGGCGCCTGAGTTAAAAGCCGTAATTTGTAATGCGGAGATGATCAAACGCGAAATCGTTGAAGACTTTGATATTGACGCAAATAAAATTCATGTGATTTATAATTCTATTGATTCCAGCCGCTTCATTCCGGCCCAGGAGGCACAGCGTGCGATTTTGCGCCAACAATTTGGTTTGCCAGCCGATGCCGTTGTGTTCTGCTTTGTCGGCTCAGGGTTTGAACGAAAAGGATTGGCCAGCGCCATACGCGCTATCGCGGGAACATCAGCGTGGCTGATTGTGGTTGGACAAGATAAAGCAGAAAGTCGTTATCGCGACCTCGCCCGTTCGTTAGGCTGCGAGGGGCAAATCCGTTTTCTGGGGGTGCAAAAAGAAACTCTGCCTTTTTATCAGCTATCCGATGGTTTACTGTTGCCAACGCTGTATGATCCCTTTCCTAACGTCATTCTTGAAGCGATGGCCTGTGGCTTGCCCGTCATTACTTCAGAGAGTTGCGGTGGAGCAGAATTTATTCAGCAAGGCCAGAACGGATTTTATTGTGATGCCCTTGATATCAGTACATTGAAGGAAGCGGTAGCAACCATCCCTTCACTGGAAAAAAATAACAATATGGGACGCGCGGCACGGGAACGTGTCAAAGACGCCACTCCCGAAAAACTGTCAAGTCAGCTTATTTCGCTTTATCAAAAATTACTGGATTAAAAATGCGCATCCTAATGATTATTGATGGTTTACCCGGTGGCGGAGCTGAAAAAACGGTTCTGACACTTTCCAGCGGATTGATAGAAATGGGACATCAGGTCTCGCTCTTCTCTCTGCGGAAAGTGTGCGATTACGCCATCCCGGAAGGCATCGATTATCAGGTTGTTCAGGACACATGTAAAAAACCGTGGCGAAAGCTGACGGAGATCCCACGCCGTGCCCAATTGCTGGATCAGGCGATTGAGCGGGCTGAGCGCAGCGGCAAATTTGATGTGGTTTTCTCTCATTTGCACAAAACAGATCGCATTGTGGCGCACTGCCGCGCGCTGGAACGAGACAAAGTCTGGTTCTGCGTGCACGGCATGTTCTCGTTCTCCTATCTTCGCCATCGCAGCGGACTTTCACGCTGGTTTAAACATCTTAAAATTCGTCATACCTACGAAAACCGAAACGTTGTCGCCGTCTCAGGCGCCGTGTTGAAAGATCTTTCCGAGACGCTGGCACTCAATCTTCGACGCAAAGCGGTTATCCATAATCCTTTCGATATTCCTGAAATTCAGCGTCTGGCAGATGCTCCCTTCGAGATGCAGGGAAAGGATTACATCATTCATGTTGGCCGCTTCCATGAGCACAAACGCCACGACCGCCTTTTACGTGCGTTCGCCCTGAGTAAAATTGACACAACGCTGGTCATGATGGGCAATGGATCTGAAGCTCAAATTCAAAAACTCAAGCAGCTTGCTGCCGAGCTGGGTATTGAAAACAAAACGGTTTTCCGCCCGTTCGATTCCAATCCCTATCCCTGGATTAAAGGGGCACGCCTTTTAGTGTTAAGTTCTGACTGCGAAGGTTTTGGTAATGTACTGGTTGAAGCCATTATCTGCCAGACGCCACCAGTCAGTACAAATTGCCCAGGTGGTCCCGCCGAAATCCTTACCGGAGCCTTAGCGCGCGGGCTGGCAGAGTTAAATGACGCGTCACTGGCAAAAACGATGGCGGATATTTATACCGCCCCGCCGGTCGTTGGCGATGCCACCATCGCGTCGTTCGGTATCAATGCCATTTGCCAGCAATATATTGCTCTGGTCGACAATCAAAAATAATCAGGTTTCTTATGCAAAATTCAGCCCCATTGTTGAGCGTGGTGGTTGCCGTTTATAACGGTGAAGCTTTCCTGGATCAGTTCTTTACCTGCCTTGTGAATCAACGCATCGACAGCATGGAAGTCATCATTGTCAATGATGGCTCTACTGACCGCTCGATGGAGATCGTCGAAAACTGGCGAGAAAAACTGCCGCAGCTTCAGGTCATAGAACAACAAAACCAGGGCGTATCCATCGCGCGTAATACCGGTCTGGCCGTTGCGACAGGGCAATATCTCTCTTTCCCGGATATTGATGATGTCTTTAAACCCGGCATGTACCAGCGCCTGCTGGATATGGCCGTCACGCAGGATCTGGATGTCGCCACCTGTAACGGGAACTACGTCTGGGAGAACAACAAGAAACCCTCACGCCCGATCTTCCCGGAAGACAAACTGGCGTCGACAGGAGTCATGGCTGGCCCAGCGTGGTTAAAAATGGCGCTGGATTCGCGTAAATTCCTTCACGTCACCTGGCTGAACATTTATCGCCACGACTTTATCCGTCAACACAGTTTCCATTTCGAACCCGGCCTGCGCCATCAGGATATCCCGTGGACCACCGAAGTGCTGCTCGCGGCAGAGCGGGTTCAGTACACCAGTGAACGCTATTACGACTACTATATTCACTCTGCATCGGTGTCCCATATGCCGGACAATGACGACACGCTGATACGCTCTGCGCGTCACTACATGAAAATCCTGCAGATGCTCGATGACATTAATCAGCGTTATCCGGATAAAGTGAAAGGGATCCCTGCCTGCCACTGGCAAATTGCCAAAGAGGGGCTGGGAATTATTCACACCTTCGACAACATGAAGGATGAGAAGAAGAAATCAATGATTATTAAAGAGTTCTTCGAAACAGGCATCTGGAAACTCATCTGGAAAAGTGCAAAAAGTCCGCGTCTGCGCTGGCGGCTGGGTCGCCGTTATTTCCGTTTGAAACGGTATCTGGCATAAGAGATAGCTTTACCTGGCCTAAATGCTTAGAATTTGCCCGCCGAAACTAAAAAAACGGATAATCGCTTGGAATTGTTGTATACCGCTCTGCTCTACATCATTCAGCCACTGGTGTGGCTGAGGCTGTTGCTTCGTAGCCGTAAAGCGCCTGCGTATCGTAAACGCTGGGCTGAACGCTATGGCTTCTGCCGCAATAAAGTCGCTCCGGACGGTATTTTGCTGCATTCCGTTTCTGTCGGTGAAACGCTGGCGGCAATCCCGCTGGTTCGCGCCCTGCGTCACCGCTACCCGTCGCTGCCAATTACCGTCACGACGATGACGCCAACCGGCTCGGAGCGCGCGTTATCCGCTTTTGGCAAAGACGTCCATCACGTCTATCTTCCTTACGATCTGCCCTGCGCCATGAATCGTTTCCTCAACACCGTGCGCCCGAAGCTGGTGATTGTGATGGAAACCGAACTGTGGCCGAACATGATTTCCGCCCTGCATGCCCGCAAAATTCCGCTGGTGATTGCCAACGCGCGCCTGTCAGAGCGCTCGGCGAAAGGCTACGGCAAGCTGGGTAAATTTATGCGCCGCCTGCTGAGCAAGATCACGCTGATCGCCGCGCAGAATGAAGAAGATGCGGCACGCTTTGTCTCTCTAGGCCTCAAACGCAACCAGCTCGCGGTGACGGGCAGCCTGAAATTTGATATTTCGGTTACCCCTGAGCTCGCTGCCCGTGCGATCACGCTGCGTCGCCAGTGGGCCCCGCGTCGTCAGGTCTGGATTGCGACCAGTACCCATGACGGTGAAGAAGAGATCATCCTGCAGGCTCACCGCAAGCTGCTGGAAAGCTTCCCTGATTTACTGCTGATCCTCGTGCCCCGCCATCCGGAACGTTTCAAAGATGCCCGTGAAATGGTGCAGAAAGGCGGTTTCAGCTTCACGTTGCGCAGCAGCGGTGAGATCCCTTCCGGCAGCACCCAGGTGGTGATTGGCGATACGATGGGCGAGCTGATGCTGCTGTACGGCATTGCTGACCTCGCGTTTGTCGGCGGCAGCCTGGTCGAGCGTGGCGGACATAACCCGCTGGAGCCAGCAGCCCACGCCATTCCGGTGCTGATGGGGCCGCACACGTTTAACTTCAAAGATATCTGCGCGAAATTACAGCAGGCCGATGGTTTGATTACCGTGACCGATGCAGATTCAGTAGTCAAAGAGGTATCGACCCTTCTGACTGACGAAGATTATCGCCTGTGGTACGGGCGCCATGCGGTCGAAGTGCTGCACCAGAATCAGGGTGCCCTGACCCGTCTGCTGCAGCTTCTGCAACCTTACCTGCCCCAGCGGAGCCACTAATGTCAACGCGTCTGTCGGTCGTGATGATCGCCAAAAACGCCGCCGACCTGCTTCCGGACTGCCTGGCCTCCGTTGCCTGGGCTGACGAGATAGTCATTCTTGACTCCGGAAGTACGGACAACACGGTGGACGTTGCCCGGGCAGCGGGGGTAAAAGTGTTTATCGACACTGACTGGCAAGGCTATGGCATCCAGCGCCAGCGCGCGCAGGGGTATGCCACCGGTGAGTATGTTCTGATGCTCGATACTGACGAGCGTATTACGCCAGAACTTCAGCAGGCCATTCAGGCAGTGCTTTCTTCGCCTGAGCCTGGCGCCGTATACAGCATTGCCCGCCGCAACTACTTCCTTGGCCGATTTATGCGCCACAGCGGCTGGTATCCAGACCGCGTGACGCGCCTCTACGAGCGCGAGCGCTATCAGTACAACGACAATCTCGTCCATGAATCACTGGCCTGCGACAACGCCCGGATCATCCCCCTGACGGGCGATTTGCTGCACCTGACCTGCCGCGATTTCGCCAGCTTCCAGCGTAAACAGCTCAACTATGCCACCGCATGGGCGCAGGAGCGTCACCAGCGCGGCAAGAAGGCCTCGCTGACGGGTATCTTTACCCACACGCTGGGCGCGTTCCTGAAAACACTGCTGCTGCGCGGCGGCGTACTGGACGGTAAGCAGGGCTGGTTACTCGCGGTAGTGAATGCCCAGTATACTTTCAACAAATACACCGAGCTGTGGGCGCTCTGCCGCGGCTACTCAGAGAAAACGTGAGCCATGAGCACAAAAGCGATTTATCCGGGTACCTTCGATCCGATCACCAACGGTCATCTTGATATCATCACCCGTGCGGCATGCATGTTCGACAAGGTGATCCTGGCCATAGCCGCCAGTCCCAGCAAAAAGCCGATGTTTGACCTCAACGAGCGCGTACAGCTCGCCACCGATGCCATTTCGCACCTGCCGAATGTTGAGGTGGTCGGGTTTAGCGACCTGATGGCTAACTTCGCCCGCGCTCAGCAGGCAAACATTCTGATCCGTGGTTTACGCGCGGTGGCAGACTTCGAGTATGAAATGCAGCTGGCGCACATGAACCGCCACCTGATGCCGGAGCTGGAGAGCGTGTTCCTGATGCCCTCCAAAGAGTGGTCGTTTATCTCTTCCACGCTGGTGAAAGAGGTGGCGCGTCATCACGGGGACGTTACCCATTTCCTGCCGGTTAACGTCCACCAGGCGTTGATGGAAAAGCTAAAGTAGCTCTACTTCTGGCACTGACGGCAGTAGAACGTGGCGCGCTGGGCGTGCTTCGTGGCAATAACTGGCGTGCCGCAGACTCTGCACGGTTCGCCCTTACGGCCATACACCTGAAGCTCCTGGGCAAAATAGCCCGGCTTACCGTCACTTTGCAGGAAGTCCTTCAGCGTTGTCCCGCCCTGCTCAATCGAGCGAAGTAATACGGCTTTAATCACCCGGACCAGCAACTCACACTCCTGCGCCGACAGCGAAGAGGCCAGCCGATCGGGATGGATCCCGGCGGCAAACAGCGATTCGCTGGCATAAATATTCCCCACGCCGACCACCAGCTTGTTATCCATTAGCCAGGGCTTAATCGGGCTTTTCTTCTTCGCGCACTTCGCCTTAAGATATTCCGCGTTAAACGCGTCTGAAAGCGGCTCCGGGCCCAGATGCGCCAGCACGTTATGTCCTTCCAGCTCCTTCGTCCACAGCCACGCGCCAAAGCGCCGTGGGTCAGTGTAACGGAGCACTTTGCCGTTGCTCATCACCAGATCGACGTGGTCGTGCTTTTCAGCAGGCAGTTCTTCGGTAAGAATGCGCAGGCTCCCGGACATCCCCAGGTGGATAATGATCCAGCCGTCGGGCAGTTCCAGCAGCAGGTATTTCGCGCGGCGCTGCACGCTAAGGACGGGTTGATCGCTCAGGGCATGGATCTCATCGGACACCGGCCAGCGCAGACGTCCGTTGCGGACCACCGCGTGAAGAATCGTCGCGCCGACCAGATGGGGCTCAATGCCGCGACGACTGGTTTCTACCTCAGGTAATTCAGGCATGGTTCCTCCGTTGAGATACAGAATGCAAAAAACCCCGCAGTTGCGGGGTTTTTCGATACAAGGAGACTAAAATTATTTGATTTTAGCTTCTTTGTACAGTACGTGCTGGCGTACAACTGGATCGAACTTTTTCAGTTCCAGTTTTTCCGGCTTAGTACGTTTGTTCTTCGTGGTGGTGTAGAAGTGACCTGTACCAGCAGAAGAAACCAGCTTGATTTTCTCGCGAATACCTTTAGCCATGATTTATTTCCTCTTTAAGTACTTAGTACTTTTCGCCACGGGCACGCAGTTCGGACAGAACTGTATCGATGCCTTTCTTATCGATTACACGCATACCTTTAGCAGATACGCGCAGGGTGACAAAACGCTTCTCGCTCTCAACCCAGAAACGGTGAGAGTGCAGGTTCGGCAGGAAACGGCGTTTAGTCGCGTTCAGTGCGTGGGAACGGTTGTTACCGGTCACCGGACGCTTGCCAGTAACTTGGCAGACTCGGGACATGTCTATTCTCCAAAAATCAAATTAGCTCGAGCTTCGTATGGGGTATCGGCGCCTCGTCAGGCTTTACAGCCCGGTCATCGCATAGTTCTAAGTGAACTCTCGATTGCCAGGCCCAAATGCCAAACCCGAGATTCTCAAAGGTGGCGTAGTATACGCTGACTCGGCGGTGTGCTCAAGTCCCGAACAGACAAAGATCCCGATGGATCGCGAGAAATAGCCTAAATCCAGCCATGTTCTGCGAAAGAAATGTACTCACCGCGGCCAATTATCAGATGGTCCAGCACACGAATGTCCATGAATTGACAGCATTTGATAATGCGTTCGGTGATTTCTTTGTCCGCTCTGCTCGGTTCTGCACAGCCAGAGGGGTGATTATGCGCGAGGATCACGCCCGCTGCATTCACTTTTATCGCTTCCCGCACAATTTCACGCGGATGCACCTCAACGTGGCTCAAAGTACCCGCAAAGAGACAGCTATGTTTCAGCACCCGATTTCTGTTATCAACAAAGATCACCATAAAGATCTCGCGTTCAATATCGGTTAACTGGCTTTGCAGGAATTCGCGCGTCATCGCGGGCGTCAGGATCGGATCGTCCTTCTCCATGCGGACATTGTAAAAACGGCGGGCAAGTTCGGCAATGGCCCGCAACTGGGCATATTTCGCCACGCCGATCCCCTCAACGTGCGTAAACTGCGCCAGATCGGCGGTCAGTAAACCGTACAGCGAACCGAAACGTGCTATCAGCTCTTTTGCCAGCGTAAATACCGTTTTTCCGGGCGTTCCGGTACGTAAAAAGAGCGCCAGCAGTTCATCATCTTTTAACAGGGTGACGTCATAGCGCAGCAGTTTTTCGCGCGGCAGCAGCTGCTCATCCTCTTCTTCCATGCTCTTTCTCCCTTTTTTAGCCGCATGCTGCCACACGCCAATCCGGCGTTCGACGGCCACGTTGCGTTCTTGCGTAGCGCCTCGCAAAGTGGTCGAAGGACAAAATCACCCCACTTTGGGGATTGTGATAAAATGCCTGCTCTCTGGTGAAACCCAACAGGAAAGAATCATGATGAGCCTGGCCGGTAAAAAAATCGTTCTTGGCGTGAGCGGCGGCATTGCTGCCTACAAAGCGCCGGAGCTGGTGCGTCGTCTGCGCGAGCGCGGGGCAGATGTGCGGGTCGCGATAACCGAAGGCGGTAAAGCCTTTATCACTCCCCTGAGCCTGCAGGCCGTTTCAGGATACCCGGTATCTGACAGCCTGCTCGATCCGGCCGCCGAAGCCGCGATGGGCCATATTGAGCTGGGTAAATGGGCTGACCTGGTTATCCTTGCCCCCGCCACGGCTGATTTAATCGCCCGGGTGGCGGCCGGTATGGCAAACGATCTGGTCTCTACCATTTGTCTGGCCACGCCTGCCCCTGTTGCAGTCGTTCCTGCCATGAACCAGCAGATGTACCGTAACGCGGCCACCCAGCACAATCTGGAGACGCTGGCCTCACGCGGCCTGCTTATCTGGGGTCCGGACAGCGGCAGCCAGGCCTGCGGCGATGTTGGCCCGGGTCGCATGCTTGACCCGCTAACGATTGTTGATATGGCCGCAACCCATTTTTCGCCTGTCAACGATCTGCAACATCTCAACATCATGATTACCGCGGGCCCCACGCGCGAGCCGCTGGATCCGGTGCGCTACATCACCAACCACAGCTCCGGTAAAATGGGCTTTGCGATTGCCGCCGCCGCTGCGAAGCGTGGCGCGAACGTCACGCTGGTGAGCGGCCCGGTCTCTCTGCCTACCCCTGCGTTTGTGAAGCGAATTGACGTTACTACCGCGCTGGAGATGGAAGCCGCCGTACAGGCTCATGCGCAAAGCCAGCAGATTTTTATCGGCTGTGCGGCCGTCGCAGACTATCGTGCCGAGACGATCGCCGAGGCTAAAATTAAAAAGCAAGGCGATGAATTAACACTAAAAATGGTAAAAAACCCGGACATTGTTGCCGGTGTCGCCGCACTAAAAAGCCACCGTCCATACGTTGTTGGGTTTGCCGCAGAAACGAATAATGTGGAAGAATATGCCCGGCAAAAACGTACCCGCAAAAACCTCGATTTGATTTGCGCGAACGACGTATCGCTGGCCACACAAGGATTTAACAGCGACAGCAACGCACTGCACCTTTTCTGGCAGGATGGAGATAAAGTCTTACCGCTTGAGCGCAAGGAACTCCTGGGCCAACAATTACTCGACGAGATCGTTACCCGTTATGATGAAAAAAATCGACGTTAAGATTCTGGACCCGCGTGTTGGCGAGCAATTCCCGCTGCCAACCTATGCCACCTCCGGCTCTGCCGGTCTTGACCTGCGCGCCTGTCTCGATGACGCCGTAGAACTGGCTCCGGGTGCCACTACCCTGGTTCCAACTGGCCTGGCCATTCACATTGCTGACCCGTCGCTGGCGGCGGTGATCCTGCCGCGTTCTGGCCTGGGCCATAAGCACGGCGTTGTGCTGGGGAACCTGGTCGGCCTGATCGACTCCGACTACCAGGGTCAGCTGATGGTCTCCGTCTGGAACCGTGGTCAGGACAGCTTCACCATTGAACCGGGTGAGCGTATCGCACAGATGGTCTTTGTACCGGTGGTACAGGCAGAATTTAACCTGGTGGCAGACTTTGACGCCACCGACCGCGGCGAAGGCGGCTTCGGCCATTCCGGGCGCAAATAACGGCCCGACAGACACGTATCTCACAGCGTCATAATGCAATAACAAACCGCAAACGCCCGTTTGCGGTCGCTGTGTGGATGCCAGCCTGGCAAGTGCTTATTTTCAGGGGTATTTTGTAACATGGCAGAAAAACAAACCGCGAAAAGGAATCGTCGCGAAGAAATACTTCAATCTCTGGCTCTGATGCTTGAATCCAGCGATGGCAGTCAACGCATCACCACCGCTAAACTGGCCGCCTCTGTGGGCGTGTCTGAGGCGGCGCTGTACCGTCATTTTCCGAGCAAGACCCGGATGTTCGACAGCCTGATCGAGTTTATTGAAGACAGCCTGATCACGCGCATCAACCTGATTCTGAAAGACGAAAAAGACACCACCGCGCGTCTGCGTCTGATTGTGCTGTTAATCCTGGGCTTCGGTGAACGCAATCCGGGCTTAACTCGTATCCTCACCGGCCACGCGCTGATGTTTGAGCAGGACAGACTGCAGGGCCGCATTAACCAGCTTTTCGAACGCATTGAAGCTCAGCTGCGCCAGGTACTGCGCGAAAAGAAAATGCGCGAAGGCGAAGGTTACAGCATTGATGAAACGCTGCTGGCGAGCCAGATTCTGGCGTTTTGTGAAGGGATGCTCTCTCGCTTTGTGCGCAGCGAGTTCAAATACTGTCCAACGGACGATTTTGACGCCCGCTGGCCGTTAGTGGCTGCTCAGTTGCAGTAACACCGTTGCCGGGTGGCGGCTTCGCCTTATCGGGCCTACGAAATGCGCAGGCCCGTTAAGCGTAGCGCCACCGGGCAATTTAACTACACCCCGAACGCTTCCCGGTACGCACGTACCGCCGCCAGATGGTCCGCCATCTCAGGCTTCTCTTCCAGATACGCAATCAGGTCTTTCAGAGTGATAATCGACGTCACTTTGCAGCTGTAATCGCGCTCGACTTCCTGAATAGCGGAAATTTCCCCGCGACCACGTTCCTGACGATCCAGAGAAATCAGCACGCCAGCAAGCGTCGCACCGTTGGCCTGAATGATCTCCATTGATTCGCGGATCGCCGTACCCGCGGTGATCACGTCGTCCACCAGCATCACGCGGCCCTGCAGCGGGCTGCCAACCAGATTCCCGCCTTCACCGTGGGTTTTAGCCTCTTTGCGGTTAAAGCAGTACGGCACGTCACGGTCATGATGTTCCGCCAGCGCCACCGCAGTGGTGGTCGCAATCGGAATGCCTTTATAGGCCGGGCCAAACAGCAGGTCAAAATCAATCCCGGAATCCACCAGCGCTTCGGCATAGAAACGGCCTAACAATGCCAGATCGCGCCCGGTATTAAACAGCCCGGCGTTGAAGAAATAGGGACTCTTACGCCCGGATTTCAGCGTAAATTCGCCAAACTTGAGTACCTGCTTGTTGAGCGCAAACTCAATAAACTGGCGCTGATACGATTTCATGGATTTGCTCCTTTGGTTTTTCTGTCTTACAGGCAAAAAAAAGGCGACTCATTGGTCGCCTTTAAAATCAATTTTCTAACGCCGCTTTCTGCGTCGTTACAATAGATTCGATTCCCCCTCGGGCCAACGCCAGCAGAGAGAGAAGCTCTTCGTGAGTGAACGGCTCGCCTTCCGCCGTACCCTGTACTTCAATGATGCGACCGTCTTCGGTCATCACCACGTTCATGTCGGTTTCGGCTGCGGAATCTTCAACGTATTCCAGATCGCAAAGCGCTTCGCC
The DNA here is from genome assembly GCF_000568095.1 of Enterobacter sp. DC4. NCBI lineage: Bacteria > Pseudomonadati > Pseudomonadota > Gammaproteobacteria > Enterobacterales > Enterobacteriaceae > Enterobacter > Enterobacter sp. DC4. Next base: position 115,996 of record NZ_AZUB01000009.1, read on the forward strand.
GTTAACGATACCGACTGAAACCGCCGCAACCATGCCTTTCATTGGGTTGGTTTTCAGCTTGCCGGCCGCAACCAGCTTGTTCAGAGCGTCCGCCAGCGCCACGCAGGCACCGGTAATGGATGCGGTACGCGTACCGCCGTCTGCCTGAATTACGTCGCAATCGAGAGTGATGGTGAATTCGCCGAGGATTTTCAGGTCAACGGCGGCGCGAAGCGCGCGCGCGATTAGACGCTGAATCTCCATGGTACGACCGCCCTGCTTCCCCTTTGCCGCTTCACGGGCATTACGGGTATGGGTCGCACGCGGCAGCATGCCGTATTCTGCGGTGATCCAGCCCTGACCCTGACCTTTCAGGAAGCGCGGAACACCTTCTTCGATGGAGGCAGTGCACAGCACTTTAGTGTCACCAAACTCAACCAGCACGGAGCCTTCAGCGTGTTTTGTATAGTTACGGGTCAGGATGACGGGACGCACCTGGTTGGCGCTACGACCTGATGGACGCATGATGGATTCTCCGGCTTGAAACGAATGTGGCTGCGCATTATACGGATAAAGGACGCTTATTCCTATCCTGAGAAGCCCCCGAAAGCTATAATCCCCCCATCTCTCCTTTAAAAACGGGAATGTCTATGATCCGCAGTATGACCGCCTACGCCCGGCGTGAAATCAAGGGTAGCTGGGGTAGCGCCACATGGGAAATGCGCTCGGTAAACCAGCGTTACCTGGAAACGTATTTCCGTATGCCGGAGCAGTTCCGCAGCCTTGAGCCTGTTGTACGCGAGCGTATTCGTACGCGTCTGACGCGCGGTAAAGTGGAATGTAACCTGCGCTTTGAGCCTGATGCCAGCGCACAGGGCGAGCTGATCCTCAACGAAAAACTGGCGAAACAGCTCGTGAATGCGGCGAACTGGGTCAAAATGCAGAGCGATGAAGGTGAAATCAACCCGGTTGATATTCTGCGCTGGCCTGGCGTCATGGCAGCTGGTGAGCAGGATCTGGATGCCATTGCCGCTGAAATCCTGGCAGCCCTCGACGGCACGCTGGACGACTTTATCGTTGCCCGCGAAACCGAAGGTCAGGCGCTGAAAGCGATGATTGAGCAGCGCCTTGAAGGCGTGAGCACCGAAGTAGCGAAAGTCCGCGCCCATATGCCGGAAGTGCTGCAGTGGCAGCGCGAACGCCTTGTCGCCAAACTGGAAGAAGCGGAAGTTCAGCTGGAAAACACCCGTCTGGAACAAGAGCTGGTGCTGATGGCGCAGCGTATCGATGTCGCTGAAGAGCTGGACCGTCTGGAAGCGCACGTTAAAGAGACCTACAACATTCTGAAGAAGAAGGAAGCGGTGGGCCGCCGTCTGGACTTTATGATGCAGGAGTTCAACCGCGAGTCGAACACCCTGGCGTCTAAGTCGATCAATGCAGACGTGACGAATTCAGCGATTGAGTTGAAAGTGCTGATTGAGCAGATGCGCGAGCAGATTCAGAACATCGAGTAAAGCCTTTCCGGGTGGTGTCGACGGCGCCACCCATTATTATTTCTAATCCATTCTTACACCTGATTTTGCGCTTCACCGCCTTTCATCAAGCTCATTCAACTTAAATTGATAAAAATATATAGGGCAAACCCCGTCGCCTTAGAAAATCTCAATCGTGATCTTGCGCACAAATCGCTAACCTCCCCGCGTTCACACCGGAGGGTATATGCTGCTTCACATCCTTTATCTCATTGGCATCACCGCAGAAGCCATGACCGGCGCGCTTGCCGCCGGACGTCGCCGTATGGACACCTTCGGCGTAATCATTATTGCTACCGCGACCGCGCTTGGCGGTGGTTCCGTGCGCGATATCCTGCTTGGCCATTACCCGCTCGGCTGGGTTAAACACCCTGAATACGTGATTATTGTGGCGACTGCTGCCGTGTTAACCACCATCGTGGCGCCCGTTATGCCCCATCTTCGCCGCCTGTTCCTGGTGCTTGATGCGCTGGGGCTGATCGTCTTTTCGATCATCGGTGCGCAAATCGCGCTCGATATGGGGGAAGGACCGGTTATCGCTACCATTGCCGCCGTGGTCACGGGCGTATTCGGCGGTGTGCTGCGCGATATGTTCTGCAAGCGCATTCCTCTGGTCTTTCAAAAAGAACTGTATGCCGGCATCTCCTTTGCGGCAGCGGTGCTTTATATCGCCCTGCAGCATTACGTTTCTAACCATGATGTGGTGGTCATCTCGACGCTACTGTTTGGCTTTACGGCCCGCATGCTAGCGCTGCGCCTGAAGCTCGGGCTGCCCGTTTTTCATTACAAACACAGCGCACACTAGTTTCAGAACCCGTTGATGTGCTGTTCAGCGAGCCATTTCGCCAGCACATCAATCTGAGGCGCGAGCATCCAGTTAACGATTTGTCGCGCTTTTTCCTCTCCCGTTCCCGGCAGGGCCTGCCAGTCCTTTGCGTTGCGCCCGTTCATCTTCTCCCACGATACGTCTCCCATCGCCTTCAGCGAAGCCTGCGTCATTGGCACACCCAATGCCATGAGCCAGCGGATAAACGGCTTCTCGCGCACCAGATTAAATCGGTGCCAGAGCGCCAGCCCGCGTGCTGAGGAAAACCCCGGTGTAGACTGCAACTGCGCCTGAGTTAATAACAGCCATGAAAAGAGATGTTCAAAATGATGCGCCTGCCAGAGGGTACGCCAGCCTGACTCGCCTAATCCTTCAATATCAAGTACCTGCTTTGAACTGAGCCAGGTCAGCCGGGCAAAGAACTGCTCCATACACTCCGGGGAAGCGTAGAAACAGCTAAGCGAATGATAACGCGAGGCCGGAGGCTCTGGTTTATGTCTGTCCGTCCCGCGCCAGAGCACTTTATCAAACCGGGGGATACCCTGCCCGGCCAGGCTGATCTGTATCTGATCCCCCGGGGCAATATCCAGTCTCTGCCAACGTCCAACCGAGCCCAGGCTCACCCGCTGCACCTGTTTATCATCCAGTTGCACGGGTTCCAGCGCGGCTACAACGGAAATTTTGCCCGTTCGCCCCACGGAAAAATGAATATTACTCACCTCAGCAACCTGGGCTGTAGGCGCATATTTCCACGCAACAACCCAGTTGCCTTCTCCCGGCAACCAATCTTCGCCCGCGGGTTCATCCTCCGAACGCACCACAATGCCATCCGTGGCAAAGGGTAATGCGGTCGCGTGCCAGGCCGCGCGCTGTTTCTCGACGCCATCAACAGATTCGGCGGGAAGCGTATACCGTGCCGACAGCGTAAAACCAGCCTGAGACAGTTCAGCTAAAGAGGTCTGCATATCTTTCGGTCCGTCCGGCCAGGCCCAGATGAATACGCCGATCTTGCTCAATAGCGAGTTATCCTTTTGCCGCATCATCGCCCCCGCCACCTTTGCACGAGCGTTCATTCCGCCCATCTGCTGCTGAATGTGGTTGTCGCGCAGCCAGAAGAGCTCGCCCTGTAAGACGCTGTTCGCCAGCTTGCCGGTGAGCTTTTGCGGAACAGACGGGACTAAACGCACCTTCCCGGTCCAGTCTTCCCCTTTCAGGCCATCACCGCGACTGATGGCCTGGGTTAACTTCCCGTCACGATAGACCAGCGTCACCGCCACACCGTCAACTTTCGGCTGCAGCCACAGATGTTGGCGCGCACGCATCCACTGTCTCAGTTCCTCTTTGCTGGCCACCTTATGCACGCCCGTGTGGGCAACAGGATGTTTTACGCTCCCCGTCAGCGCGGGGAGTCTCTCTTCTGAAGGCTCACTGCCAAAACAGCGCTGCCACTGCGTTAAACGCCCGTGAAGCTGGTCGTAAACCTCGTCGTTGATCTCGCTCACGCCCTGCTTCCAGTAAGCCTCATCCCAGCGTTTGATTTGCGTGCTTAACGACGCCATCTCTTTCTCTGCTTTTGCCTGCGACCACACCGGACACATCGCCGCGCCATAACCGCACCACAACAGCATTAACCCGCTTATCCATTGCCACATCGCTACCCCTCCTTTGCGTTGCAGGAGGTATACCCGGATGCCTGAAACAACGCTAACGGCAACGATTCGCAATGCGAGACGCTATCCGGTATTTCTTTTGGTTGCTGAAAACCTCAGATAAAACCTGAAAACGGCACGCAAAATTCAATAATCGAGGGGAAAAAGTGTGACAAAGGCTACGTCACACGGCGGTGACGTGTATAATAAGCCCGTATGTAGGACTTCTTCGTTAACACATACAAAAGACTCTCATGGCTCAAGGCACGCTTTATATTGTTTCTGCCCCTAGTGGCGCGGGTAAATCCAGCCTTATTCAGGCACTGTTAAAAACCCAACCGTTGTACGACACACAGGTTTCTGTTTCTCACACCACGCGCCAGCCGCGTCCGGGTGAAGTGCACGGTGAACACTATTTCTTTGTGGATCACGACGAATTCAGAGCGATGATCGGCAGAGACGCGTTTCTTGAACACGCTGAAGTATTCGGTAATTACTACGGTACTTCGCGTGAAACCATTGAGCAGGTTCTGGCCACGGGCGTGAATGTGTTCCTGGATATCGACTGGCAGGGCGCACAGCAAATTCGCAAGAAAATGCCTGACTCGCGCAGTATCTTTATTTTACCGCCATCGAAAGATGAGCTGGATCGCCGTCTGCGTGGCCGCGGTCAGGACAGCGAAGAAGTGATCGCAAAGCGTATGGAACAGGCTGTTGCAGAAATGAGCCATTACGCGGAATATGATTACCTTATTGTGAATGATGATTTTGATGCCGCGCTGAGCGATCTCAAAACCATTCTTCGTGCAGAACGTCTGCGTATGAGCCGCCAGAAGCAGCGACATGACGCATTAATCACCAAACTGTTGGCAGACTGAACCCACTTTCAGTATCATGCCCAGTCATTTCTTCACCTGTGGAGCATTTTAAGTATGGCACGCGTAACTGTTCAGGACGCTGTAGAGAAAATTGGTAACCGTTTTGACCTGGTGCTGGTCGCCGCGCGTCGCGCTCGTCAGATGCAGGTAGGCGGTAAAGATCCGCTGGTACCGGAAGAAAACGATAAAACCACCGTTATTGCACTTCGCGAAATCGAAGAAGGTCTGATCAACAACCAGATCCTCGACGTGCGTGAGCGCCAGGAGCAGCAAGAGCAGGAAGCCGCAGAACTGCAGGCCGTAACCGCTATTGCTGAAGGTCGTCGTTAATTAAACCTGCGGGTCGCCCTTGTATCTGTTTGAAAGCCTGAATCAACTGATTCAAACCTACCTGCCTGAAGACCAGATTAAGCGTCTTCAGCAGGCGTATCTCGTTGCACGTGACGCTCACGAGGGCCAGACACGTTCAAGCGGTGAACCCTATATCACGCACCCGGTAGCGGTGGCCTGTATTCTGGCCGAGATGAAACTCGACTACGAAACGCTGATGGCCGCTCTGCTGCACGACGTGATCGAAGATACCCCTGCCACTTACCAGGACATGGAACAGCTGTTTGGCAAAAGCGTTGCCGAACTGGTGGAAGGGGTCTCTAAGCTTGATAAGCTGAATTTCCGCGACAAGAAAGAGGCGCAAGCCGAAAACTTCCGCAAGATGATTATGGCGATGGTGCAGGATATCCGCGTCATTCTCATCAAACTCGCTGACCGTACCCACAACATGCGCACGCTGGGCTCACTTCGCCCGGATAAACGTCGCCGCATTGCCCGTGAAACCCTCGAAATCTACAGTCCGCTGGCGCACCGTTTAGGTATTCATCACATTAAAACCGAGCTGGAAGAGCTGGGTTTTGAAGCGTTGTACCCGAACCGCTATCGCGTGATTAAAGAGGTGGTGAAAGCCGCACGCGGTAACCGTAAAGAGATGATTCAAAAGATCCTCTCTGAAATCGAAGGGCGCTTACAGGAAGCGGGGATCCCTTGCCGCGTCAGCGGTCGCGAGAAACACCTTTACTCCATCTACTGCAAAATGGTGCTCAAAGAGCAGCGTTTTCACTCGATCATGGATATCTACGCCTTCCGCGTCATTGTCCATGACTCGGACACCTGTTATCGCGTGCTGGGGCAGATGCACAGCCTCTACAAACCGCGTCCGGGGCGCATGAAAGATTACATCGCCATTCCAAAAGCGAACGGCTATCAATCTTTGCACACCTCGATGATTGGTCCGCACGGTGTACCTGTTGAGGTGCAGATCCGCACCGAAGACATGGACCAGATGGCAGAGATGGGGGTTGCCGCACACTGGGCGTATAAAGAGCACGGTGGCGAAAGCAGCACGACCGCACAAATCCGCGCCCAGCGCTGGATGCAGAGCCTGCTGGAGCTTCAGCAGAGTGCGGGCAGCTCGTTTGAATTTATCGAGAGCGTTAAATCCGATCTCTTCCCGGATGAGATTTACGTTTTCACCCCAGAAGGTCGCATTGTCGAACTGCCTGCGGGCGCAACGCCAGTCGACTTCGCTTACGCCGTGCATACCGATATCGGGCATGCCTGCGTCGGCGCGCGCGTCGACAGACAGCCTTATCCGCTGTCTCAGCCGCTCTCCAGCGGCCAGACGGTAGAAATTATTACCGCGCCGGGCGCACGTCCGAACGCGGCCTGGCTGAACTTTGTCGTGAGCTCCAAAGCACGCGCCAAAATTCGCCAGCTGCTGAAAAATCTCAAGCGTGATGATTCCGTCAGCCTGGGGCGTCGTCTGCTCAACCACGCGTTGGGCGGCAGCCGTAAGCTAGCTGAAATTCCGCAGGAGAACGTCCAGCGTGAGCTGGAGCGCATGAAGCTCACGTCGCTTGACGACCTGCTGGCAGAGATTGGCCTCGGCAACGCCATGAGCGTGGTGGTGGCGAAGAACCTGCAGCAAGGCGATACAACAGCGGTGCCTGCCACGACGCAAAGCCACGGACACCTGCCGATTAAAGGCGCGGACGGGGTGCTGATCACCTTCGCAAAATGTTGCCGTCCAATTCCTGGCGATCCGATTATTGCGCACGTCAGCCCGGGCAAAGGGCTGGTTATCCACCACGAATCCTGTCGTAACATTCGCGGCTATCAGAAAGAAGCCGAGAAATTTATGGCGGTCGAGTGGGATAAAGAGACCGCGCAGGAATTTATCACCGAAATTAAGGTGGATATGTTCAACCACCAGGGTGCCCTGGCGAACCTGACGGCAGCGATCAACACGGCCTCTTCCAATATTCAGAGCCTGAATACGGAAGAGAAAGATGGCCGCGTGTATAGCGCCTTTATTCGTCTGACCGCTCGCGACCGCGTGCATCTGGCGAATATTATGCGCAAGATCCGCGTCATGCCGGACGTGATTAAAGTCACCCGAAACCGAAACTAGGTTTATGAATTCACAACGTTATGCACGTATCTGCGAAATGCTCGCCAGGCGTCAGCCTGACCTGACGGTCTGCATGGAGCAGGTGCATAAACCTCATAACGTCTCTGCTATCGTTCGTACCGCAGATGCCGTCGGTGTGCATGAAGTGCACGCCGTCTGGCCGGATGGCCGTATGCGCAATACGGTCTCGGCGGCGGCAGGCAGCAACAGCTGGGTATCTGTCAAAAATCATCACACCATTGGCGAAGCCGTATCGCACCTGAAAGAGCGCGGGATGCAGATCCTGGCCACTAACCTGTCCGCTAAAGCCGTAGATTTCCGCGAGATCGACTACACCCGCCCGACCTGCATTTTGATGGGTCAGGAGAAAACCGGGATCACCCAGGAAGCGCTGGATCTGGCGGATCGGGACATCATCATTCCGATGATCGGCATGGTCCAGTCTCTTAACGTCTCCGTGGCGTCCGCGCTCATTCTGTATGAAGCGCAGCGCCAGCGTCAGAACGCCGGGATGTACGAGCGCAGCAACAGCATGCTGCCGGAAGAGGAACAGCAGCGCCTGCTGTTTGAAGGTGGCTATCCGGTGCTGGCTCGCGTTGCGAAGCAGAAAAAATTGCCTTACCCCCACGTCAACGCGCAGGGCGAAATTGAAGCCGATGCCGAGTGGTGGGCCACCATGCAGTACGCCGGGTAAGTGATGAAAGGCCGCCTGCTGGATGCCATCCCGCTTAACAGCCTGACGGGCGTGGGCGCGGCGCAAAGCAATAAGCTAGCAAAAATTGGCCTGCACACGGTGCAGGATCTCCTGCTTCACCTCCCCCTGCGTTACGAAGACCGCACCCAGCTCTATAAGATTGGCGATCTCCTTCCTGCCATTTACGCCACCGTTGAAGGCGAAGTCCTGAACTGCAACATCACCTTCGGCGGGCGCCGGATGATGACCTGCCAGATCAGCGACGGCACCGGCATTCTCACCATGCGTTTTTTCAACTTCAGCGCGGCGATGAAAAACAGCCTGGCGACGGGCCGCAGGGTGCTGGCCTATGGCGAAGCCAAACGCGGGAAATACGGCGCAGAGATGATCCACCCGGAGTACCGCGTGCAGGGCGATCTCAGCACGCCGGAGCTGCAGGAGACGCTCACCCCGGTTTACCCGACGACGGAAGGCATCAAGCAGGCGACGCTGCGTAAGCTCACCGATCAGGCGCTGGAGCTGCTGGATACCTGCGCCATTACCGAGCTGCTGCCGCCCGAGCTGGCGCAGGGCATGATGAGCCTGCCCGAGGCGCTGCGCACCCTGCACCGCCCGCCGCCAACGCTACAGCTCAGCGATTTAGAAAGCGGCAAACACCCCGCCCAACGGCGTCTTATCCTTGAGGAATTACTGGCCCATAACCTGAGCATGCTGGCGCTTCGCGCCGGCGCGCAGCGTTTCCACGCCCAGCCCTTAAGCCAGAATGATGAACTCAAAGATAAGCTGCTGGCCTCGCTGCCGTTTAAGCCCACCGGCGCGCAGGCGCGCGTCACCGCCGAAATAGAACGCGATATGGCGCTCGACGTGCCGATGATGCGCCTGGTGCAGGGCGACGTGGGTTCCGGCAAAACGCTGGTTGCCGCGCTGGCGGCCTTGCGCGCGATTGCCCACGGCAAACAGGTCGCGCTGATGGCACCGACCGAACTGCTGGCGGAACAGCACGCCAACAATTTCCGCGCCTGGTTCGCGCCGCTGGGCATTGAAGTGGGCTGGCTTGCCGGGAAGCAAAAAGGCAAAGCGCGCCTTGCGCAACAGGAGGCTATTGCCAGCGGGCAGGTGCAGATGATTGTCGGCACACACGCCATCTTCCAGGAACAGGTGCAGTTTAAGGGCCTTGCGCTGGTGATTATCGACGAACAGCATCGCTTCGGCGTGCACCAGCGTCTGGCATTATGGGAGAAAGGCCTGCAGCAGGGCTTCCACCCGCATCAGCTGATCATGACCGCTACGCCGATCCCGCGCACCCTGGCGATGACGGCCTACGCCGATCTGGATACCTCCACCATCGACGAACTCCCCCCGGGTCGTACGCCGGTCACAACGGTCGCCATTCCTGACACGCGCCGCAGTGATATCATCGACCGCGTGCGCAACGCCTGCACCCATGAAGGGCGTCAGGCCTACTGGGTCTGTACGCTGATTGAAGAGTCGGAACTGCTGGAAGCGCAGGCTGCCGAAGCCACGTGGGAAGAGCTTAAGCTGGCACTGCCGGAGCTGAACGTGGGCCTGGTTCACGGACGCATGAAGCCTGCCGAAAAGCAGGCGGTGATGCAGTCGTTTAAGCAGGGCGAGCTGCATTTGCTGGTCGCCACGACGGTCATTGAAGTGGGCGTGGACGTCCCGAACTCCAGCCTGATGATCATCGAAAACCCGGAGCGCCTGGGCCTTGCCCAACTCCACCAGCTGCGCGGGCGCGTTGGCCGTGGCGCGGTAGCGTCCCACTGCGTCCTGCTCTACAAAGCCCCGCTCTCGAAAACCGCCCAGATGCGTCTGCAAGTGCTGCGCGACAGCAACGACGGTTTTGTGATTGCGCAAAAAGACCTGGAGATCCGCGGCCCGGGCGAGCTGCTGGGCACGCGTCAGACGGGGAACGCGGAATTCAAAGTGGCGGATTTGCTGCGCGATCAGGCCATGATCCCCGAGGTTCAGCGCCTGGCTCGCCACATTCATGAACGCTACCCCGAACAGGCGGCAGCGTTAATTGAGCGTTGGATGCCGGAAACCGAACGCTATTCCAACGCCTGATTCAGGCAAACATCGGCAGCATCAGGTACAGCTTAATCACCAGCGCGTTGACGATATCAATAAAGAACGCCCCGACCATCGGGACCACCAGAAACGCCATGTGCGAAGGCCCGAAGCGTTCGGTGATCGCCTGCATGTTGGCGATAGCCGTTGGGGTAGCCCCCAGACCAAACCCGCAGTGACCCGCCGCCAGCACCGCCGCATCGTAGTTTTTACCCATCATGCGCCAGGTCACGAACATGGCATACAGCGCCATAAACAGCGCCTGTACCGCCAGAATCGCCACCATCGGCAGCGCCAGCGAGGCCAGCTCCCACAGCTTGAGACTCATCAGCGCCATCGCCAGGAACAGTGACAGGCAGACGTTGCCGAGCACCGACACCGCCCGTTCAAACACGCGATAGAAGCCCATCAGCGCCAGGCCGTTGCTCAGGATCACCCCGATAAACAGCACGCAGACAAACGTCGGCAGTTCAAACGCTGAGCCCGCCAGCCATTGCGCAACCACTTTGCCCACGGTCAGGCAGATGGCGATCATCGCGATGGTTTCAATCAGCACCAGCGAGGTAATGCTGCGCCCGACGTCCGGCTTTTCAAATGCGGTCGGCACCAGCTCATCGTCCGGCCTGCCGTCCGGTGTGGTGGAGTGCTTCACCAGATAGCGTGCCACCGGGCCGCCAATCAGGCCACCCAGCACCAGCCCAAAGGTCGCGCAGGCCATCGCCACCTCCGTCGCGTTTTCAAACCCGTAGCGCTCGATAAACAGCTTGCTCCATGCGGCCCCGGTACCGTGGCCGCCCGAAAGGGTAATTGACCCCGCCAGCAGCCCCATCAGCGGATCCAGTCCCAGCAGCGTCGCCATCCCGATGCCGATAGCGTTTTGCATCAGCAGCAGCCCCACCACCACAATCAGGAATACGCCGAGCACTTTACCGCCCGCCCGCAGGCTCGCCAGATTGGCGTTCAGGCCGATGGTGGCAAAGAAGGCAAGCATCAGCGGGTCCTTCAGGGACATATCAAAATCGATTTCCCAGCCCATGCTTTTTTTCAGTATCAGCAGGGCCAGCGCCACCAGGAGACCACCGGCGACAGGTTCAGGAATGGTGTATTTCTTCAGAAGGGAAACGCTATGTACCAGCTTACGGCCAAGCAGTAAGACCAGCGTTGCGGCAACAAGTGTCGACAACGTATCGAGATGAATCATAGAAGGCTCCTGTTTTGCGCGTGTTCCATACACACGCGGCGTTATCCTGGGCCGGTTTGCGCTCTTCATGAGCTCCCGGCGCGAAAAAGTGTAATTTTTTTTCCCGATACGTTGTAGAAAACCTGCTCACAGCGGCAGATTTTCTTCCCTTTTTTTGCTGGCAATCGTTTGCTTTTACCAGGTGGTCAGATAAAATGCCCGCTTTTCCACCGTGGGATTGCCGCCGATGTCCGTTAACACCATAGAGTCGCCTGATGCGCAACCGATTGCGCAGAAGCAAAATAGCGAACTGATTTACCGCCTTGAAGACCGCCCGCCGCTGCCGCAAACGCTGTTCGCCGCCTGCCAGCATCTTCTGGCGATGTTTGTTGCGGTGATCACCCCGGCGCTGCTGATTTGCCAGGCGCTCGGTTTACCGGCGCAGGACACGCAGCACATTATCAGCATGTCTCTTTTTGCCTCCGGCGTGGCCTCGATTATTCAAATTAAAGCATGGGGGCCGGTGGGGTCGGGATTATTGTCGATTCAGGGCACCAGCTTTAACTTCGTGGCGCCCCTGATCATGGGCGGTACGGCGCTGAAAACCGGCGGTGCGGATGTCCCGACCATGATGGCGGCGCTGTTCGGCACGCTGATGCTGGCCAGCTGTACGGAGATGGTGATCTCCCGGGTTCTGCATCTGGCTCGCCGCGTTATCACCCCGCTGGTTTCCGGCGTCGTCGTGATGATTATCGGCCTGTCGCTGATTCAGGTGGGTCTTACCTCCATCGGCGGCGGCTATGCCGCAATGAGCGACCACACCTTCGGCGCGCCGAAAAACCTGCTGCTGGCAGGCGTCGTGCTGGCGATCATTATTCTGCTTAACCGTCAGCGTAACCCTTACCTGCGCGTGGCCTCGCTGGTAATCGCCATGGCGGCGGGTTACCTGCTGGCGTGGGCGCTGGGCATGCTGCCGGAGAACACCGCGCCGACCAACAGCGCGCTGATCACCGTTCCTACGCCGCTGTACTACGGTCTGGGCATTGACTGGGGTCTGCTCCTGCCGCTGATGCTGGTCTTTATGATCACCTCTCTGGAGACCATCGGTGATATCACCGCCACCTCCGACGTCTCCGAGCAGCCGGTGTCCGGCCCGCTGTACATGAAGCGCCTGAAAGGCGGCGTGCTGGCGAACGGCCTGAACTCGTTTGTCTCTGCGGTATTCAACACCTTCCCGAACTCCTGCTTCGGTCAGAACAACGGCGTGATCCAGCTGACCGGCGTGGCCAGCCGCTACGTTGGCTTCGTGGTGGCGCTGATGCTGATCGTCCTCGGCCTGTTCCCGGCGGTGAGCGGCTTTGTGCAGCACATCCCTGAGCCGGTGCTGGGCGGCGCAACGCTGGTGATGTTCGGGACGATCGCGGCCTCCGGCGTACGTATTGTCTCCCGCGAGCCGCTGAACCGCCGCGCGATCATGATTATCGCCCTGTCGCTGGCCGTCGGTCTGGGCGTTTCCCAGCAGCCGCTGATCCTGCAGTTTGCACCTGACTGGGTGAAAAACCTGCTCTCTTCCGGCATTGCCGCAGGCGGTATCACCGCTATTGTGCTGAACCTCGTTTTCCCGCCTGAGAAAAATTGATTTCTCTCACGGCAGGCAGTCAATGCCTGCCGTGACATCTAATTACACCATTCCCGCCTTGAGGATTGCGCATAAATCGTGCATAACTCCCTTATGTGCGTTTTGCGGGATGGAAGACCATGAAATTTATTGGAAAGCTCCTCATCTATCTTCTGGTAGCCCTGCTCATTGTGATGCTGGCGCTCTACATTCTGCTCCAGACCCGCTGGGGCGCGTCTCAGGTCAGCAGCTGGGTGACGGTGAATACCGACTACGAACTCAGTTTCGACAAGATGAATCACCGCTTTTCGTCGCCTTCCCACATTATTCTGGAAAATGTCATCTTTGGCCGGGACGGTAAACCCGCCACGCTGGTCGCCAAAAAAGTCGATATTGGCCTGAGCAGCCGCCAGGTAACCGATCCGCTGCATATGGACACCATCACCCTGTTCGACGGCACGCTGAATCTCTCGCCGCAGACGGCGCCGCTGCCTTTCCAGGCGGATCGCCTGCAGCTGAACAACATGGCCTTTAACAGCCCGAATACCGAATGGGACCTGAGCGCGCAGAAGGTGACGGGCGGCGTCAGCCCGTGGCAGCCGGAAGCCGGCAACGTGCTGGGGAACAACGCGCAGATTCAGATGAGCGCAGGCTCGCTGACCCTGAACGGCGTACCGGCCACCAACGTGCTGATCGAGGGCCAGCTTAACGGCAAGGAGGTGGTGCTGAACACGATTGGCGCCGATATGGCCCGCGGCTCACTCACCGGCTCCGCCCTGCGCAACGCCGACGGGAGCTGGATTATCGACACCATGCGTCTGAACGAAATCCGCCTGCAGAGCGATAAAACGCTGATGGCGTTCTTCGCGCCGCTGGCCACCATTCCCTCTCTGCAGATTGGTCGTCTGGACGTGACCGACGCCCGGCTTCAGGGCCCGGACTGGGCGGTGACCGATCTCGATTTAAGCCTGCGCAACCTGACTCTCAGCAAAGGCGACTGGCAGAGCCAGGAAGGCCGCTTGTCCATGAACGCCAGCGAGTTTATCTACGGCTCGCTGCATCTTTTCGACCCGATTCTGAATGCAGAGTTTTCCCCGCAGGGCATGGCGCTGCGTCAGTTCACCTCCCGCTGGGAGGGCGGCATGATACGCACCTCCGGTAACTGGCTGCGCGACGGTAAAGCGCTGGTGCTGGACGATGTCGCCATCGCCGGGCTGGAATACACCCTGCCGCAGAACTGGAAGACGCTGTGGATGGAGCCTCTGCCGGAATGGCTGAACAGCGTCACGCTGCAAAAATTCGGCCTGAGCCGCAACCTGGTGATCGACATCGATCCCGCCTTCCCGTGGCAGATCACCTCTCTGGATGGCTATGGCGCAAACCTGCAGCTGGTGAAAGATCGCCAGTGGGGTGTCTGGGGCGGCAGCGCGACCCTGAACGGCGCGGCGGCGACCTTTAACCGCGTGGACGTGCGCCGTCCGTCGCTGGCGCTGAATGCGAACGCCGCCACGGTGAATATTACCGACCTCAGCGCGTTTACCGAGAAAGGTATTCTGGAAGCAACGGCGACGGTTTCGCAGCTTCCGCAGCGGCAGACTACGGTGAGCCTGAACGGGCGCGGCGTGCCGCTCAACGTACTGCAGCAGTGGGGCTGGCCCGCGCTGCCGATTACGGGCGACGGCAATATTCAGCTCACCGCCAGCGGCAGCGTGCAGGCGAATACCCCGCTTAAGCCGACGGTGAACGGCAAGCTGAACGCGGTGAATATGGATAAACAGCAGGTGCAGCAGACGATGGCGGGCGGTGTAGTTTCAACACCACCCTCACCCCAGCCCTCTCCCTGAAAGGGAGAGGGAGCAAACCATTCCCTCGCCCCTTTGGGGAGAGGGTTAGGGTGAGGGGAATTAAAGGTGAACCACCACCTCATTCCCCTCCGCTTTCACCAATACGCCCCACTCGCTACCCGCCTGTGAGCCGCCTTTCACGCCATTCACCTTCTGCACGTTGCGCAAGCACACCGACCAGTTTTTCGCGTCTCCCGCGCCGGTAAAGGTCACGATATCGCCCTGACGCGATGCCTTCAGCGTAAACGCCACCGCGCCGTCCGCCGCAGGCACTTCGCTCACCGCCGTTGCGCCGTCGCTCAGGTTAAACAGCTGGAAGGCCGTCCCCTCATTCCACGCGTAGTCCGGCTTCTGGTTATTATTACCCAGCGCCAGCAGCGTGTTGTCGCGCACATAGACCGGCAGGCTCATGAAATCGTGCTGCTGCTTATGCCAGCGGCTGCCCTGAATTTCGTCGTTGTGCCACAGGTGCGTCCAGCGGCCTTCCGGCAGGTAGAACTGCACGTCGCCCGCCTCGGAGAACACCGGTGCCACCATCATTGCATCCCCCAGCATGTACTGACGATCGAGGTAATCGCACGCCGGATCGTCCGGGAACTCCAGCATCATCGCCCGCAGCATCGGCGTGCCGAACTCGCGGGCCAGCGCCGCCTGACGGTACAGGTACGGCATTAGTTGGCACTTCAGCTGCGTGAAGTGGCGCACCACGTCGCAGGACTCGTCATCGTAGGCCCACGGCACGCGGTAGGATTTACTGCCGTGCAGGCGGCTGTGGCTAGAGAACAGCCCGAACGCGCACCAGCGTTTGTAGACGTGCGCCGGGGCGGTGTTTTCGAACCCGCCAATATCGTGGCTCCAGAACCCGAAGCCGGACAGGCCAATCGACAGCCCGCCGCGCAGGCTCTCGGCCATGGATTCATAGTTGGCGTAGCAGTCGCCACCCCAGTGCACCGGGAACTGCTGCGCCCCGACGGACGCGGAGCGGGCGAACAGCACCGCTTCTTCTTCCCCCACCGTCTCTTTCAGCACGTTCCACACCAGCTCGTTATAGATGTAGGTGTAGTGGTTGTGCATCTTCTGCGGATCGGACCCGTCAAACCACAGCACGTCCGTCGGGATACGCTCGCCGAAGTCGGTCTTGAAGCAGTCGACGCCGATATCCACCAGGCCTTTTAGCCTGTCGGCATACCACCGGCACGCATCCGGGTTGGTGAAGTCATAAATCGCCAGCCCCGGCTGCCATTTGTCCCACTGCCACAGGGAGCCGTCCGGGCGCTTGAGCAGGTAGCCCTTCGCTTTCAGCTCCTGGAAGATCGGGGATTTCTGGCCGATGTACGGGTTAATCCACACGCAGACCTTCAGCCCCTTCTCTTTCAGGCGGCGGATCATGCCTTCCGGATCCGGGAAGGTCACCGGGTCCCACTCGAAATCGCACCACTGGAAGGCCTTCATCCAGAAGCAGTCGAAGTGGAAGACGTGCAGCGGCAGGTCGCGCTTGGCCATGCCGTCGATAAAGCTGTTCACCGTCGCTTCGTCGTAGTTGGTGGTGAACGAGGTGGTGAGCCACAGGCCGAACGACCAGGCAGGCGGCAGCGCCGGACGCCCGGTGAAACGGGTATAGCGGTTTAATACCTCTTTTGGCGTCGGGCCGTCGATCACGAAGTACTCAAGATATTCGCCTTCCACGCTGAACTGCACTTTGGAGACCTTCTCGGAGCCGACTTCAAACGAGACGTTCTCGGGATGATTCACCAGCACGCCGTAGCCGCGGTTGGTCAGGTAGAACGGGATGTTTTTGTAGGACTGCTCGGTGCTGGTGCCGCCGTCGCGGTTCCAGGTTTCGACCGTCTGGCCGTTGCGCACCAGCGCGGTAAAGCGCTCGCCCAGGCCGTAGACCGTTTCCCCCACGCCCAGATCCAGACGTTCGAACATGTAATTGCGGTCGGCGTTGGTATCCTGCACGTAGCCGTTGTTTTTCAGCTGGCTGCCGGTAATGCGCTGGCCGTTACGCAGGAAATCCAGCGCCCAGAACTCGCCTTTGGTGACGCGCACGCTGACGCTGCCGCTTTTCAGCTCGGCAAACTCGGCGTTGTTTTCAATCTCTACCTTCACGTCCTTCAGAACGTTCAGCGGATAGTGCGGGCCGTTGTTCAGCGCGCCCTGGAAATGCTCAATGCGCACCCCGACAATCCCTTCCTGCGGGGCAAACAGGCGCACCGTGAACATCAACGTGTCGAGCTGCCAGGTGCGTTCGCGCACGTCGCGCGGTGCAACAAACACCACCAGGTCATTGCCCTGCTGCTCCACGTCGAACACCTGAACCGGATACGTCACGTTCAGGCCCGGTTGAATAAGCCAGTTTCCATCACTGATTTTCATACTCTCGTCCTCTTAGTTCTGTAATTCTTTGCTGACCGGCAGGGTTTCAAACTCCTGCTGATTACGGCGCGCGCCCTGCGCCAGCTCGCCCAGGATTTTGGTCAGGAAAGGCGTTTTCAGCGTGTAGTAGCGTTTGGCGATAATGGCGCTCAGCACGTAGCAGACCGCCGGGGCCAGGGTAAACAGGCCGATGATGATGCTGATGGTCGCGCTGTTCTGGGTTTTAGCTGCCGCGTCGTAGCCTCCGCCTGCCAGCATCCAGCCGATCATCGCCCCGCCCAGCGCCAGACCGAGCTTCAGCACGAACAGCGTGCCCGCAAAGCTGATGCCGGTCAGGCGTTTGCCGTTGGTCCATTCGCCGTAGTCGACGGTATCTGACATCATCACCCACTGGATCGGCGTCACCAGCTGGTGCAGCACGCCAATGACGAAGATAAAGGCGAACATCAGCACGGTGGCATGCATCGGCACGAAGAACATCGCCACGCTGACCACCGCCAGCGCGGCGTTGGTCCACCAGAAGATGCTGACCTTGCACTTCCAGTCGGTAAGCGGTTTCGCCAGCGCGGAGCCGATCAGGTTGCCAACGCAGTAGGTGGTGAGGAACGCGACGAACACCTCCGGCGAGCCCATGATCCAGGTGCAGTAGTACATCATCGCGCCGCCGCGCACGCAGACGGCGAGGATATTGAGGATGGTGAGCACGCCGACGATGCGCCACTGGTCGTTTTGCCAGATGTCGCGCAGGTCTTCCCGCATGGAGGTGGTGCTCGGCGGCACCTGGATGCGCTCTTTGGTGGTAAAGAAGCAGAACGCCAGCATCAGGAAAGCAACCACCGACAGTACGGCGATGCCGCCCTGGAAGCCGAACGCCTTATCGTCGCCGCCAATCAGGTTCACCAGCGGCATCATCAGCACCGTAGAGAGCATGCCGCCCGCGGTCGCCAGCACAAAGCGCCATGACTGAAGGGAGATACGCTGCGTCGGGTCGTTAGTGATTACGCCGCCGAGCGCGCAGTAGGGGATGTTGACCACGGTATAGAGCAGGGTCAGCAGGGTGTAAGTAATGGCGGCATACACCATTTTGCCGTTGAGGCTGAGGTCCGGCGTGGTGTAGGCCAGCACGCAGACGATGCCGAACGGGATGGCGCCAAACAAAATCCACGGACGGAACTTGCCCCAGCGGCTACGGGTGCGGTCGGCGATCAGCCCCATGCACGGGTCGGAGATCGCATCCAGCGCGCGCGCCAGCAGGAACATGGTGCCGACAAACCCGGCGGGAATGCCGAAAATATCGGTGTAGAAAAACATCATGTACAACATAACGTTATCAAAAATGATGTGGCTGGCGGCGTCACCCATGCCGTAGCCAATCTTCTCTTTTACTGACAATACTTCGCTCATCTTTTTTTATCCTTCACGCTGTAGGGGGCGCTGAGACCGGTTACAGTGTTTTAAACCATTGTTTCAGGAGCGGGTATTGCGTTTTCTGATTAGCAGATTACGTTTCTTGTTTTTTGTGATCGCGGTAAATTTTGGGAAGCAGAAGGGCTAACATGAGGATTTTCTTAGGAATTACCTGAAACAGGGGTGTACAGGTCAAAAGAGAGGTGAAAAAAGTGGTGTGGGGTATGTGGTAAATGCCTGAAAGTAGCTATAATGCGCCCCGCCTCCATGTAGCAATCGAGGCGCGGAAGATCGTCATCTCCGGTGAGGTGGCTGGACTTCAAATCCAGTTGGGGACGCCAGCGTTCCCGGGCAGGTTCGACTCCTGTGATCTTCCGCCAAAATCATTCCTTTTTATACAAACTTTCTAGTGCTGCCAATAAGTCCCTTAATCCACTGTTAAAATCATTTCTAAAATCTGCGTATTTTTTTGTTTTTAACAACTCAGGTATTTTGCAATCTTTCAAAAGTAAAGGAAGCACATGAATACAATTGTGTTGAATTTCATTCCAATATTTTGTTTGCCATTCTCTTTCTACCCATTTTGATGAAACCGCATTTTCAGAAAGAATAACAATTACAAAATCAGCTTCTTCTAGTCCGTCTGAAATTCGCTCGGGAATACTTTCCCCCACTTTTATGTCCCATTCATCCAACCAAGGAGCATACCCATTTGCTTCAAGGTCCATACATAACATCTTTGCAAACGGTTTATCTAATGATGAATGAGAGATGAAAATTTTTGCCCCGTTAGGTTTATTCATATAGCGCTGCTCCACAATTTGGTCCAGAAGAGTAGTTTCAATGTAATGTAATTCTGAAAAATAACTGCACAATTTCTTATATGATATTTTATTGTATGGAGAGCACAGTTTAGTGAGTTCAGCTTTACGATTTACTAAATCGTGCATTGATGCATATTCTAAATCATCATAAGAGATTCCATGATGCTCAGTCGCTAGAGAAAAATGGCCAAAATATACAATAGCGACATGGATTATACCTTCTATTGTTTCATCATCATCATCATCATCTTCATTCCATTCATAGTTTTCTGGAAAAATAGAATCATCATCATCGTAATAACCAATACGTCCTTTAAATTTTCCAGATATTACTTTAACGGTACCATATCGATCCATTTCTTTAGGCATGGCTGAATCCCTTATTCATAATGTTAACCCTTAGGTTCAATTTTCCTTAATCGTAAAGCCTCCCTCGCCAGCTCCTTCAACCAGCTAGCGAGGCTCACCCCTTCCTCAGCCGCCACAGCATCCAACTGCTCCTTCAATGCCGGATCAATTCGCATCTTAAACTGCGGAGACTGCCCGCCGCCTTTTGGTTTTTTTTCGCGCGATATGATTGACATGAGGCCACCTATCCATTTACTCTGGCACATATAGGAGGCCACCTAAACCCCCTCTACTTGCAACGCCCCGATGTGCGGGAACACAGCCGGAGCGTCTAACCTCACCAACTATCAAGGAGTTGATTATGGCTGATTCGCATTCTACCCCAGACACCGACAAATCCGGAACCGAGCGTTCGTTAATTGTGGGATACCGCCCGAATGTTTTCGACAAATCCACTCCGAAAATCATCCTTTCCGGGAAGTGGCTACGCGCGGCGGGTTTTGATACCGGACAACAGGTCACGATAAAAGTCATGAAAGGTTGCATCGTTCTGGTGGCGTATAACGAGCAGGAGCAGAGGTTGCAGGATGATTATAAACGGACCAAAGCAAAGCTCGTTGAGATAGAGAACGCGCTTGCAGCGATCCAAATTCCGCATGCTGGAAAGCGCCTCGCAAAATCAAATACAAACCACCTGGCTTAGCGGCTGTTTCTGGCATACTACGAGCTTACAGGCATCAACCTTATGACGCGGAGGCAGCATGACATATGAAGAATTAATAAATTCACCAGCCGGTGAGTTTGTCATGTTTGCCAGCAAAGATGGAAAAGTTCGCATTGAATGCCGCTTCGAAAGCGATACGTTGTGGCTCTCACAGGCCACAATCTGTGAGTTATACGGCAAAGCCAAAGCCACGATCAGCGGGCATATCAAGAATATTTTTGATGAGGGTGAGCTGGCCGAAAATTCAGTTGTTCGGTTTTACCGAACAACTGCCAGCGATGGTAAAGTATATAACGTTCAATACTTTAGCCTGCCCGTCATTCTCGCCATAGGCTATCGCGTCCGCTCCACGCGAGGGACACAGTTCCGCCAGTGGGCCACCCAAACGCTGCAGGAATATCTGGTAAAAGGCTTCGTTATGGACGACGAGCGCCTGAAAAATCCACCTGTCGGATCATCCGCCGTACCTGACTATTTCGATGAAATGCTGGAACGCATTCGCGATATACGGGCCAGCGAACGCCGGGTCTACCTTCGCATAAGGGAAATTTTTGCATTAGCCGCTGACTATCAGCCGTCACTCAAAGAAACCACGCAATTCTTCCAGACCATCCAGAATAAACTGCATTTTGCCTGTACGGGCCACACCGCTGCTGAGTTGATTCACCAGCGTGCGGACGCCACTCAACCGCATATGGGGCTGACCAGCTATAAAGGCGAAGAAGTCCGTAAAAGCGATGTCACCACCGCAAAAAATTATCTGTCTCAGGATGAAGTCAGCGAACTAAATCGCGTCGTTAATATGTGGCTCGATTTTGCCGAAGATCAGGCCAAACGCCGCAAGCAGGTATTTTTACGAGACTGGCAAACTAAGCTCGATCAGTTCCTGCAATTTAACGACCGGGACGTATTAGAAGGAGCAGGAAAAATCAGCAAGAAAGCGGCTGATGAAAAGGCGTGCTCAGAATACATTGAGTTTGAAAAAAAGCAGCGCCTGCTGAAAGAAGCCGAAGGTGAGAAAGATATCATCGGCTTATTAAAATGGGATAAGCAGGCTAAGCGCTAATCCCGATTCAACCGCATATGCAACAACGGAAACGGATTCCCCTGCCCGTCCAGTTCCGAACGCCCGACCTGCTCAAACCCCATATGGCGATAAAACGCGACGCCCTGCGGGTTCTGCTCATTCACGTCCACTTCGTTCGCGCCGAACGCTGCGATGGCGTGGTTCAGCAGCAATTTCCCAACGCCCTTCCCCCGGCTCGCATCATCGACAAACAGCATTTCAATGCGGTTTTCATCCACGCCTAAAAAGCCGTGAATAACGCCTGCATCATCGCGGGCCATCATGACGGTGAGGTTTGGTAAATACGCGTTAAGCAATAACGGGCGCAGCGCCGCAATATCGCTTTCCTGTAAAAAGTGGTGGGTGGCGCGGACGGAGGATTCCCAGATCGCGACCAGACGTTCGAAGTGTGTGGGGAGTGCGGTTTCGATTTTCATGGCGGGATCATGATTGGAAAACCGAATTATTTCAAGCCACGCTTTGCGGTCTGTTCCCCCCTCACCCTAACCCTCTCCCTCAGGGAGAGGGAACTGACCGTGCGGTTTTTCATCCCCTACCCTAATCTCCATCACCGCGTACACCCCGTCCTTAGGCACGACCACGGTGACGTTTTCCACCGGCACGCCCGCCGCGAGGTGGATATCCTGCAGCTGCTGCAGCGTCCTCGGGTGAATATCCTCCCAGCCGATACCACGCAGCACAAAGTCAATGTGCGGGCTACTGGTGAGCATGTTCGACACAATCACCGCCCCGCCGGGCTTGACCAGCCGCAGCGCGCGCTGGAGGAAAGTCACCGCATCGGTATCGTTGAAGTATTCGAAGATCCCCAGCGCGTCGACCAGTTCGGCCTGATGCTCGCCCAGCTCCAGCAGCAGGTCCTCGTTACGCACCAGCGTATGGAGCAGGTTGCGCCTGAGCAGCGTCAGCTGTTCGCCCACCACAATGCCTTCCTGCGCCGCCATGGTTTCCGCCCAGCTCAGCGCCACCGGGTCTTTGTCCACCAGCGTGAGATAGACCTGCTGGCCGTCGAGCTTTGCTTCACGCAGCGCCTCCAGCACCGGAATGGCGGCACCGCTCGCGAGGCTGACCCAGTTGTTCTCGCTCTCATTGTGAATGTACTTATCCACCAGCGCGGCCAGCACCCTGGCGCGGGAACGCACGCCAACCGCATCGTTCGCGTGGATAAACCACTGGCGGCTGTCGCTGTCCATTTTAGTGCCGTCAGGCAGGCGATCTTCCAGCGGGTTTTGCACCACAAACAGCGCCAGCGCGGAGGGAACCAGCCGAGTTCGCCACGCGGTGAGCGCCGGGCGGTTGCGAAAGGCCTGTTCGGAATAGCGGTTCTGCGGGACAAGCACGGCCTGCCCGCCCTCGTCGTATTCCACCCGTGGCGGCCGGAGCGCCGGCTCGGCTTTCAGGGCGCGGTCAAGGGAGGCGATCTCACGGGCAGCGTCGTCTTTCATCGGCCACTGGTCGCTGACGTCGGGAAATGACGCGCTAAAAATCGTCATATTTTCCGGCGCATCGCCGCGAAAAGGCTGCCAGTTCATGTCGTCTTCCCTCCGTTAGGCTTTTAACGGAAGTCTATCCAGGCGAGCCAGTAATGCCCCAGGAAGAAAGCACGATTTTTATTGCTTCACCCACACCAGCTGGTCAATCCGGAAGCCCAAGCTGCGCGCGGTGTTCAGGTAATCCTGCTTCACCGCATCCGGGATGGTCGGCGTGCGCGACAGGATCCACAGGTAATCGCGGTTCGGGCCGCTGACCAGCGCGTACTGGTACTTATCGTCGAGCCTGATCACGTTATAGCCACCGTAGAACGGGCCGAAGAAGGAGACCTTCAGCGCGGCCGTGGTCGGCTCGCCCGTAAAGTACGCTTTCCCCTCGCTCTCATTCCATTTGTTCTTCACCGGATCATAGCCCCGGTTGAGCACGCTGATGCCGCCGTCGCTGCGCTTGCCGTAGGTGGCGGTTACCTGCTCCAGCCCGCGTTCAAAGCGGTTTTCCAGACGGGCGACCTCATACCATTTGCCGAGATAGCGGCTGGCGTCAAAACCGGAAATAGGCTGCACGCCCTTCGGCGGCGTGGGGGATTTACAGGCGACCAGCGTCAGCGCAATGGCAACACCGGTCACAACAGGCCATAGCTTCATGAGAATTCCTTTCATTTGCACGGTTGGACGTTAAGTGTAGTGCACCGTTTCGGCGCTTCATCCCGTTCGGGAAAATTCGTAGTATATTGAGAGTATTCCTCCACTCTGGACACGGACATGGCTTACTCCATCGGCGAATTCGCCCGACTCAGCGGCATCACCGCCACCACCCTGCGGGCGTGGCAGCGTCGCTATGGTTTACTCAAGCCACAGCGCACGGAAGGCGGACACCGCCAGTACAGCGATGAGGACGTCCAGCAGGCGCTCAAAATCCTCGACTGGGTAAAAAAAGGCGTTCCGATTGGCCAGGTTAAACCGCTGCTGGAACGCCCGACGCCGGGTCGGACCAACAACTGGCAAACCCTGCAGCAGAACATGCTGCAACGCCTGCAGGACGGTAAAGTCGAATCCCTGCGCCAGATGATTTACGACGCCGGACGCGAGTACCCAAGGCCGGAGCTGGTCGCGAACGTGCTGCGCCCGCTGCGCAGCCAGGTTTCGGCCAACGTCGCCGCCGCCATGACCCTGCGCGCGATCCTCGACGGCATCCTCATCGCCTACACCTCGTTTTGCCTCGAAGGCGATAAAAAAGCGCCGGGCGATAATATTCTGCTCAGCGGCTGGCACCTCAACGACCCGTGCGAGATCTGGCTCGAAGCCCTGACGCGCACCGGGCAGGGCCACCGGATCGACATCCTGCCGGTTCCGCCTGACGCGCTGGCACCGGAAATTTTCCCGGAGCGCAAATGGCTGCTGGTCACCAGCGGCAAACTCACCGCCGGGCGGAAAAAGCAGCTGGAGCAGTGGCAGCAGCAGGTATCGCTTGAAGTGATTATCCTCTGATCATTTTCTCCTGCGGGAATCTTCACGAAAAGTTGAATATTTTCCCGCGCCGCAGATGCTAACGTTTTCCTGTGACGAATAATTCCACAGGAAAACACCATGAAAAAAACTGCCCCTCTGCTGATCCTGGCCGCGATGGCCTTTACCCCCGCCGCCTTTAGCGCCGCCCCGGTCGGCACCCTGAGCGTACACATCCTCGACCAGCAAACCGGCACGCCTCCACCGGGCGTCACCGTCACGCTGGAGAAGCAGCAGCAGGACAAATGGACCCCGATTGCCAGCGGCAAAACCGACCACGACGGACGCATCAAATCGCTCTATCCGCAGGATCAGGACATGCAGCCTGGCGTGTATAAAGTGACCTTCAAAACCGCAGATTACTTCCACGGCAAAAAGCTCGACTCCTTCTTCCCGGAGATCCCGGTGCTGTTTACCGTGACCCGCACCAACGAAAAGCTGCACATCCCGCTTCTGCTGAGCCAGTACGGTTACTCGACCTATAAGGGCAGTTAAGACGCATTGATTTTAAAGGATTATAAAAAATAGCTCCGCGAATACTTGGACAAATTAGTCATGTTGTGTAAGTTTTAGTTATATGAACGGGAGGACAACACCATGACAACGAAACCTGTGCTCGGTATTAGCGGATGTTTGACCGGATCCGCCGTTCGCTTTGACGGCGGACACAAGCGTATGGGCTTCGTCATGGATGAGCTGGCCCAGTGGGTGAATTTCAGGCCCGTCTGCCCGGAAATGGCCATCGGCCTGCCGACCCCTCGCCCGGCGCTGCGTCTGATCGTGACGGAACACGGTGAAACGCAAATGCGTTTTAGCCATGCGCCTCACGAAGACGTTACGCAGAAAATGGCGGACTTTACGGCAGATTTTTTGCCGAAAATCGGCGATCTCGCTGGTTTTATCGTCTGCGCTAAATCCCCAAGCTGCGGCATGGAACGCGTGCGTCTGTATGATGAAAACGGCAACCGGGGCCGCAAGGAGGGGGTCGGGCTGTTCACCGCCGCCCTCCTTGAAACCTGGCCGTGGCTGCCTGTGGAAGAGGATGGACGTCTGCACGATCCGGTGCTGCGGGAAAACTTTGTCGAACGTGTTTTTGCCCTGCACGAACTGAACGCGCTGCGTAAAAATGGCCTCACGCGCCGTGCGCTGCTGGACTTCCACAGCCGTTACAAACTTCAGCTTCTGGCGCACCATCAGGCAGGCTACCGTGAAATAGGCCCGTTCGTTGCCTCGCTGCACGAGTGGGAAGACCTGGACGCCTTCTTCGTGGCGTATCGGGAAAAGCTGATGACCATCCTGAAAAAACCCGCCTCGCGGAAAAATCACACCAACGTGCTGATGCATATTCAGGGGTATTTCCGTAGCCAGCTGAACACCCGCCAGCGCGGCGAGCTGCGCGACGTGATCCTGCACTATCGCAACGGGCAGTTGCCTATTCTCGCCCCGATCACGCTGCTGAAGCACTACCTGGCCGAATACCCCGACCGATATCTGATGACGCAAAACTACTTTGATCCCTATCCTGATGATTTGGGTCTGCGTCTGGCAGTCAAGTGATCATAAAAATGCGAAGGCCCCATTGACCCGTAGAGGCCCAAAGCAGTACCCCGTTTAGACGACATCCTCACTGTCGTCTCTTTTTTGCATTTTATCTCAAAGGCTGTGATTATATACAGGCCTATTCTGCAAAAGGGGCCTGCCTGTGATCAACACCCTGCACATCCAAAACTATCGCTCCATCCGCGAGATGTCGCTGGAGCTGGAGCAGCTCAACATCGTCTTCGGGCCGAACGGTACCGGGAAATCCAATATTTACAAGGCGATACACCTGATGCACAGCGCCGCCCAGGGGCAGTTTTCCCAGGCGCTGGCGAACGAGGGCGGCATTCTGAAGGTGTTCTGGGCAGGCAAAACCCGCAGCGACCAGCTGCGGCGGATGAATCTGGCGGTGGAAACAGAGACCTACGAATACGAGCTGCAGGTCGGGTTTGTGGAGAAGCTGCCCTATCCCTCGCAGTTTCAGCTCGACCCGGTGATCAAAGAGGAGTCCATCTGGCTGAGCGGCCAGCACCGTCGGCCTTCGTCACAGCTGATGAAACGTAAGAACCAGGCGGTGTTTCTGAACAACGTGCATCACGAGAAGGTGACCCACAGCGGCACGCTGTACGAGAACGAATCGGTATTCGGACAGCTCGGCGAACCGCACCTTTACCCGGAAGTGTCCCAGATGCGCGAATCCCTGCGTAACTGGCGCTTTTATCATGAGTTTTCTGTTTCATCCGGCTCGGCGATGCGGGCTCCGCAGGTCGGTTTCCGCTCCCCGGTGCTGGCCAGCGACGGTGCCAACCTGGCTGCCGCGTTTCAGACTATCATCGAGATTGGCGACGAGCTGCTGCTGATGCGCATCCTCGACCAGGCCTTCCCCGGCTGCGTGTTTTACAGCGACAACACCGGCGGACGATTCCGGATGATGATGCAGCGCGAGGGGCTGAGCAGGCCGCTGGAACCGGCGGAGTTCTCCGACGGCACCCTGCGCTTTCTATGCCTGGCGGTGGCGCTGCTCAGCCCGCGCCCACCGGCGTTTATCGCGTTGAACGAACCGGAAAACAGCCTGCACCCGCAGATGCTGCCCGCCCTGGCGAGCTTAATCGCCGAGGCCAGCCGCTACTCGCAGATCTGGCTCACCAGCCACTCGCCGGAGCTGGCGACGTTGATTGAGAAGCAGAGGTCGTTTTCGCTGTATCAGCTGTCGATGGTGGAGGGGGAGACGAGGGTGGAGAGGCTGGGGTAGTCTCAATGGGCACGGAGGCTGTTTTTTCGCATCTCGCTCATGCTAACTATTCTCGATAACAATTCTATCCGACGACGATTGCTGGTGAGCGGTTCATTTTTCGACTTTAATTGTCATCCACTTAAACTTTTGAAATTGAGTTTTCCTACACCCTTGATTACTTTGCCAACAACATCATCTGCACCCCTTATAATCCCGATAACGGTGGCGAGATAATCAAGCGCACTGTGTGCCTCTATAAAACGGCACAGTTTTTTCTTATAAAACTCATTCGTTTTCTGCTTCGACACGCTCTTGCGCCATCTGCCGGGCCGTTTTGCAGTGAGACACTTCATCCAGCAAGTCGCTCAGTGAGCTATCCTCAGCGATCATTTTTCCGGCGATACTCATGTAGTTTATTTTTTAACCATATCCCTACACCTAATATTAATCCTGTAATACTTCCTTTTATTAATGCGATATGTAATGCCTTTTTCCATGAAAAAAGGAATTCACCATCGTTAAAATAAAAAATTGTTGACACTCCGAACTGGCATACGAAAAGAACAATAGTGAGTAGAACTGTACAGTACACAACTAAGAAAAGGAGCCAAAAGATACCAACCTTATTGAAGACACTCATTGCTTCTTCTCCCGTTTGTCTAATTCATCTTTTACCACTTTTCCTGTAAATTCAGAAGCAGTAGAACCTGTAACTGCGCCAATAACATCCTTTGTCACTTGATCAGCTACTGGAGACAATGAATCAACAACTTTCCCTCCTACACTACCAGCTACACTTCCAAATCCCGTACTTATCACAGAGTTAGTCGGGTCTTCCCCTTTAATCGCACTACCAATCGCAGCCCCCCCATATTGATTGCCGCTGATACTTTCCAGCCTTTCCCTGTAGTTGCGGCAGATGCTACTCCCGCCATAATGGCATCAACGTAGCTGAATGGTTCCTTTCCACTAAGTTGAAAACCAGTATTCACTGCTGTTCCTATCGCAGCATTAACAGCCATACCTTCTCTTATTGTAATTCCCAGCACACTACTACCAAACATAAGAGGCGCATCACCAATACTGGCATTAGACTCATGGTAACCCCAGGTATTTACAATGCTCTGGGCCTGATTCAAAACTCCATTGTCAGGATTACGTTCATAACCAGGATAGGCAAAAAGATTCTGCACCATCTCTTTAGCTCTATCTGCACCATAAACATTCTGCATTTCAGCAGCATAGACTCTAACATAGGTATTTAATTCAGTTCGTTCAGATTCTGATAATGAAGAAGGATCGCGCCGAAACTTATCCATTAGCGCATCACTACGTTTATCAGCATTTTCCAGTTTAATCACGTCATTAGCCGCCGCCAGCGATCTATCACCCAGCTTTATTTTCTCAATAGCTTTATCAAGCTTGTCCGAAGATGTCGCACCAAGGAAATTATTCTCAACACTGTTCTTCCCTGCACTGGCACCAGCCGCCGCGCCAGCCGTATTTCCCCCAGCAATCCCGCCAGCTATGCCCGCTGAAACAGACGCCAGCGTGCTCACGGTCTGCCTCTGCTCTTCCGTCAGCATCGACGGGTCTGTGTCCGGATAAAACTGTTTGGCAATCGCTGTCGCAATCAGTTCGCCGGATGCGGCCCCCACAGCACCCGCTGCGGCACTGTTGCCCTGAAGGGCTGCGGTTACGCCGCCGAGGATGGCATGGGCAATCGCTTTTGCCGCCGTATCGTCATCAATGCCTGCATGATGGCCGATGATGTTCGCCAGCTCCGGTGCTGACGCGCCCGCCAGCGCCCCTCCGATATTGCCGCCCGCCAGTCCCTGCAGCGCTGCTGCGGCCGCCTGGATGCCGCGCTGCATGGCGCTGCCGGTTCCGTAGGTCACCATCACGTTTTTGTATGCCTGGGTATCACGCAGTTTCGCCAGATAATCCTGGCGCTGTTTCTCTGTTGCGTTTGCAGGTAGTGTTGCGCCGGTTTCTTTCTGGGCCGCCTTCAGCCCGTTAAGATCACCCTGCGTCCTGGCAATATCCGCCACCTGGCTACCAATGTCGCTGATCATCCCAACTGCGTTCAGGCGGTTCTGCTCTTTCTCCTTGTCGAAGATTGGGCTGATGCTGTCGTTGGCATGTTCGGTGTCGCGGCTCAGATCGGCCACGTCCTGCTTCTGGTTTGCTTTGTCGCGGATTGTGAGGGAGCCCTCTGCCACGGCGGCCTGCGTGGTGCCTTCCTTATGGCCTTTATTACCCGCAGCGGAGATCATGCCGCCCGGCAGGTTACCCTGGAATTTATCCCCGAAGCTGCCGCCGCCGCTCAGGCTGATACCGGAGTGCGAGGTTTTAAAGTCCGCTTCGTTGTGGATATCGCTGAAGCCCAGCGTCCCGGTATCGAGGCTGTTTTTGTCCGGCGTGGCGGTAGAGGCGATAACCGCGCCATCAAGCTGGGTATGATGCCCCACGGTGATATCGAAGCCGCCGTCCCCGGCATACAGCCCGGTTTGTTCGGCCACCGAATCAAAGCGGCTCTTCATCTTGTCCTGGCTGGCGTTGATATAGCCTGAACCGGACATAGTGCCGAAGGTGAAGCTGCCACCCGCCGCAACGCTGGTCTGCTTGCTGTCGTAGTCGCTGTTGTTCTGCTGGCTGCGCATCAGCAGGTCGTGACCAACATCTGCCACGATTTTATTGCCGTTAACCTGAGCGCCATCAAGAACGGTGTCGTGCCCGCTTTTTAGGGTGACGTTTTTGCCGCTGTCGATCGTGGTTTCGGTCCAGTCGGTACCGTTGCCTTTATCCTTGCCATGCGCGGCGTTGACGTTGGCAAACACGCTGATACCCGCACCGTTGCCGCCGGCACCGATGCTCACGCCAATGCCGCCACCGCTGCTGCTGTTCTTGCCGCTGGTTTTTTGGGTATTCGCCGCGCCGGACAGCAGAATGTCGTTCTGTGCATCCAGCGTAGTATCGCCCCCGGCTTTCAGCTGGCTGCCCGCAATCACGATGTCGCCACTGTTTGTACCTTTGTTTTTGCCGCTCGCGGTGATGGAGAGATTGCTGCCTGCGTTCAGCGTGCTGCCTGCCACCGCATCACTCTCAGCATGCTGCTGTGATTTCGACTTCTGGGTCGTCAGCGAGAGGCTCACACCCATTGCGTTCGGGTCGCCGGTGGTTGACGCCATATCCGCTGCCTGCCCGGCCTGCACGCCGGACAGCACCGTTTTGGTGGCCTGAAGGGCTTTCAGACGGCCATCACTTTGCTCTTTGGTCTCCTGCGCCGCGCTCACGGCATTGTTAATAGCGCTACCGACGGTGCCGGAGAGCGCCACGGTGAGCCCGCTTTTCTTTTGCTCGAAGGTTTCATCCCGGGTGCGCTTGTCGTGCCCCGGCTCAATGATGACGCTGTCGCCGCTGAGGCTTAAATCCTTCCCGGCGATAAGATCCGCGCCGCCGACGTGGGCCTGGTTTCCGGCAGAAATCGCGACGTTACCGCCCGTCGAGCCCACCGTACTGAAGCTCTGGCTCTGGGTGGTGCCCTTCTCACGAAGATCGTGCGTGCTTTTGCTGCTGCCGATGGTGAAACCAATCCCGCCCGAGCCCATCAGGCCGGATTTTTTCTCTTCCTTAAAGCGCCAGGAGGTGTCGCTGTTTGTGGCCGCCACAATATCGACGTTGTTGCCCGCCTTAAGCTTCACGTCGCCATCACCCGCCACGGCGGAACCGTTCACCAGCAGGTTATTGCCCGCAACGACCTGCACGTTATCGCCGCTCAGCAAAGAGCCGGATTCACGCGTCGCGCTGTTCTCCTCGATGGTGTGGGTGGTTTTCTTGCTCAGGAACCCTTTTTTGGTTTTGGTCTGCTCTTTGTAGTGATAATCGCTTTCGGTTGCGGTATTGAGATTGACGTCGCGGCCTGCCGCCACGCCGATATCGCCCTTCGCCGTCACCTGCGCGGCTTCGGTAGTGACATCGCGCCCGGCGAGGATCTGGGTATTCGCCCCGCTGGCGATCTCGGTTCCCTGCTGGCGTACGGACTCGTTAATAACGGTTTTCTTGCCTGACCTATAGCTGTCGCCCTGCGTGGTCTCTTCCGCAGCCAGATTCACGTCGCGACCCGCCTGCAGCCCGACGCTTTTCTCCGCTGCCAGCGCGGCGGCCTGAGCGTTGATATCCTGTCCGGCCTTCAGGACCAGGTTATCGCCTGCGGAAATCGTGGTGCGGTCGAGCCCGGTGCTGTGGGATTCGCTTTTCCCTTTCCGGCTGCTTTCGCTTGTTTGCTCCGCGTTCAGGTTCAGATCGTTGCCCGCGCTCAGCCCCGCGCTGCCGCCCGCCTTCAGGTCGCTGGCGGTCACGTCAAGGTTGTGCCCGGCGTTCACCAGCAGGTTGCCGCCCGCGGTGACGTTACTGCCCTGATACGTGACGGACGAACGGCTGGTTTTCTCCCGGCTGGAGCTGAATGCGTCGTTGATCTGATTCGCGTTGACGGCAATATCGCCCCACGCGTTCAGCAGCATATCGCCGCCGGAGGCCAGGTTCGCCCCGGTGACGGTGATGTTTTTCCCCGCCTCAAGCGACAGGCCATCCTGCGCGGTAATAGACGCCGTGTTGCCCAGCAGCGTGTCTTTCAGGCCGATGTTGCCGTACTTCCCTCCGGCGTTGATATCAATCTGCTCAACCTGGGTCAGGTTGTTGATGCTGCCGTCCAGGCTCTCCAGCGCGACCGTTTTGCCGCTGATGGTTGAGCTGATGTTATTGATATCGCCGATGGCGCTCAGGTTCAGGTCGCCGCCCGCTTTCATCAGGCCGTTGTTGAGGTTGCTGATGCTGTTCTGGCTGTCGAGCGTCAGGCTGTTTTTCGCCAGCAGCGAGCTGCCGCTGTTGGTGATGTCGCCGCCCTTCAGGGTGACGTTGTTACCCGCGATCACGCTGCCGTTATTGACGATGACGTCCTTCGGCGACAGGTAGAGTTTCGGTACCATCACGGTTTCGCCGTTGACGGTGGCTTTCTCCCACCACAGCAGGCTGTGGTCGAGCGCGGCAATCTGATCGGCGGTCAGCGACACGCCAAACTGCAGGCCCAGCGACTGCTGCGCCGCTGCGGCGTTGTCCATCAGATAGCGCATCTGATCCAGATCGGAACCGATGCCGTTCAGGTAGCGGTTACCGGTCTGGTTGAGCACCACGTTGGAGACATAGCGGGTATCGAACGCCGCATCGCCGAGGAAGCGGTAATCGTAATCCGGGTTCAGGTTGAGGCGGCCGAGCATGTAAGACGAGCCGAGGAACTGCTTCTCGTCGGTAAACGCCAGCCGCGTCTCCTGCGGCGCCGTGGACGACGGTTTGACCCCGAGCATTGCGTTCAGGTCGGCAAACAGGGCGGGATCAAGCTGTCCGAGACCGTTCAGTTTCGGGTTGATGCTGATCAGGTACGGGCTTTTCGGATTGTCGGAGAAAACAAAATAGCCGTTGTTGCCCGACGGCAGCGGGTAAGCGCTGGTATCGACGCGCTGTCCCTGATAATGCCCGACGGCTCCGCCCTGAGCGGTTCTGAGATCGGCGGTGGTGACCCCCGCGTTCGCCAGCGCGCCCAGTTGGCCGAGGTTGGCGTTGCCTTTCTGCGTGGTGCCAATGTTGCTGAGAGGCGTGCCGGACGCGCCGCCGTTTTCCAGCGCGCCGCCGCCGTTAATCTGCTGCAGCGCCCCCTGGAGCTGATCGTTCCACTGCGGCGAGTTCACCGCCACGGTGCCGGTATTGCTCAGCCCCTGTTTTTGTACGCCGCTGCCGACGCTCTGGTTGCTGAGGGTGTTCAGCGACGGCGTGGAGATAACGTTGCTGACGCCGCCCGCGTTCGCAGTGGTATTGGTGTTGCTGATGTTACTGGTGAAGTTTGCGGTGACGTTACCGCCCGCCTGGATGACGGCGCGGAATGTTTCGCCATTTTCACTTTCTGTGACATGCCCATCTAATACATAGGTTACGTCATTGTCGTAGTAAGTATTGCGATGGGTTGGAGAGTAGGAGCCAGGAGAACCCCCGCCATATGAGGGGCTTACATATTTATATACAGCATATTCTGTATAAGTTCCGCTCTGATAGCTCTGATTATTCAGCGTGTTTCCTGTAAGCGTAATATTGCTATTCGCCAGGATTGCACTCGCCTGATTGTTCAACTCTGCGGCAGTGATAGTCAGGTTACGCCCGGAAGAAATACGAGCGCTTCCACCTTCAGCATTTACAACCTGTGCTGTCTGATTTAATGCATATTTACGGGTTCCATAACCAGTAATCGGTCTGTAGTAGTAATGCGTGTCCTCATACATGAAACAGGGAACTCCCCCACATGTACCTGAACCGTCATGGGTATAAGTGCTGTAGCTATCTCGAACAAGCGTATCAATTCCGAGAACCGACACGGGTATGTCAACAGTTGCCTGCCCAACCCAACCATACGCTGGCGACGTACTTGTGGTTGTGGTTGACGTTAATCCGGCACGTTGATTGAGCAAATTAGCCGTCTTAACCGTAATATCCCCATTCTGCGTCTCAATATTCCCCGACGTATTCACCACCTGGCTGTTCGCGTTCCCCGCCGCATCCCGCTGCATCCACAGGTTGTTCCCCGCCATGATGTCACCGCGCTGGTTGGTGATGCTGTCGGCAAACAGCGCCAGGTTATTCGCCGCGTACAGCAGCGCGGTGTTGACGATGGCGCCCGGCGCGCTCAGGGTCAGCGAGCCGCGCGTGCCGGTGAAGCCGTCCACGGTAATATTGCTCCGGCTGGCCACGGTGATGTCGCCCCCGCCCTGCACCGAGCCCGCGGCGTTCAGCGCCACGCTGCTGCCGGAGAGCGTACTCGCGCCGCCGCCGGTTGTGATTTGTCCGTTGTTGTTGAGCTGCCCGCCCGCGTTCAGGTTGACCGCCTGCCCCTGCAGCACGCTGCGGTTATCGATGTCGCCGCCGCTGTTGATGGTCAGGGTTCTGCCTGCCGCCACGGCGGTCCGGCTGGTAAACGCGTTCGTCAGCTGCAGCGTTAAGTCCCCCAGGGACACCAGCTGGCCGGTCAGGTCCAGCCCCCGGCTCTGCAGCCACAGGTTGCCGCCGCTCAGCAGCCTGCCGCCCGCGCTCTGGGTCACCTGGTCGGCATTAATGTTCAGCTGCGCGTTGCCGAGCAGCGTGCCGCTGTTGTTCAGCTGGCCGTAGTTAACCGTCAGCTGTCCCGCCTGGGTAGTGCCCTGGCTGGCGAAGTTGGTGCCGGTCAGGGTGGCGCGATCGGCCACCCACGTGCCGCCGTTGATGGCGTTTGCCGCATTCAGGATCAGGTCGGTGGCCTGCAGCCAGCCAGTGCCGGTGAACTGCGGCGTGCCGAGCGTCAGGCGTGCGCCGGAGAGAAGCCTTCCGTCGTTACGCGCCTGGGAGGAGGCTGTCACCCGCGTCTCACCGCCGCCCTGGATCAGGCCGTAGTTAAACAGCGCGGGCGTGGTCAGCGTCAGCGCATCGCGGCTGACGATTTCGCCTCCGCTGTTGTTGGTCAGCGTCCCGCTGAGGGCCA
>NZ_AZUB01000010.1:0-136962 GCF_000568095.1 Enterobacter sp. DC4
AATTTGCCTGGCGGCTTTAGCGCGGTGGTCCCACCTGACCCCATGCCGAACTCAGAAGTGAAACGCCGTAGCGCCGATGGTAGTGTGGGGTCTCCCCATGTGAGAGTAGGGAACTGCCAGGCATCAATTAAGAAGAACCCCGTACCGTAAGGTGCGGGGTTTTTTGCTTTTGTCTTTCCCCTTCCTTGAAACTTTCTCACCTTCTGCTTGCAGACTCGACATTCAAACCATTTCTGGGTATCGTTAGCTATCTGGATGTCTAAACGTTTATACGTATGCTGTGAGGATATAAAGCTATGCCGATTCGGGTGCAGGACGAGCTACCAGCCGTCAATTTCTTGCGTGAAGAAAACGTCTTCGTCATGACGGCTTCGCGTGCGACAGGTCAGGAAATTCGCCCGCTGAAGGTGCTTATTCTCAATCTGATGCCAAAAAAGATCGAAACAGAAAACCAGTTCCTGCGTCTTCTGTCGAACTCCCCGCTGCAGGTCGATATTCAGCTGCTGCGAATCGACGCCCGTGAGTCACGTAACACGCCTTCTGAGCATCTGAACAACTTCTACTGCAACTTCGATGACATCCAGGGTGAAAACTTCGACGGACTGATTGTGACCGGCGCCCCGCTGGGTCTGGTTGAATTTAACGATGTCGCTTACTGGCCGCAGATCAAACAGGTTCTGGAGTGGGCAAAAGATCACGTCACGTCCACATTGTTTGTCTGTTGGGCGGTACAAGCCGCACTGAATATTCTCTATGGCATCCCCAAGCAAACCCGCACTGAAAAGCTCTCCGGCGTATACGAACATCATATTCTTCATCCATATGCGTTGCTGACGCGCGGGTTTGATGATTCTTTCCTGGCCCCGCATTCTCGCTACGCTGACTTCCCGGCCCAGCTGATTCGTGATTACACCGATCTGGAGATCCTGGCCGAAACGGAAGATGGAGATGCTTATCTGTTTGCCAGCAAGGATAAACGCATTGCATTCGTAACCGGGCATCCTGAGTACGATCCGCATACCCTTGCGTCAGAGTATTTCCGTGATGTCGAAGCGGGTCTCAATCCGGATGTCCCGTACAACTATTTCCCGAAAGACGATCCGCAAAACAAACCGAGAGCAACCTGGCGCAGCCACGGAAATTTGCTTTTCACTAACTGGCTCAACTATTACGTCTATCAGATAACGCCATACGATCTGCGTCACATGAATCCAACGCTGGAGTAATCGTCTGTACTAAACGATCCTAAAGCGTTTCAGCTATTCAAATCAGGCACCTTCGGGTGCCTTTTTTATTTCCGAAATACCCCTCATCACTCAACAAAACTTTAATCTCAATAAAATCAATTAATTAATTGCAATCAATAATTAAAATGGAAATTGTTTTTGATTTTGTAAAAAATAGAGATAGTCTTAATTCTGCTGAGCGAAAACTACCCAACGATCTTTCGTTCGCATCGGGAGCGTGATTTTGGATCTTTGATGAGGAGCAGAGTAATGACTCAACAGGCAACGACGGTCGATGAACTGGCCTTTACCCAGCCGTATGGCGAGCAAGAACAGCAAGTTTTGACGGCGGAAGCGGTAGAATTTCTGACTGAACTGGTGACTCGCTTTACGCCGCAGCGTAATAAGCTGCTGGCGGCACGTATTCATCAGCAGCAGGAAATTGACGATGGCAAGTTGCCTGGATTCATTTCGGAAACCGCTTCCATTCGTCGCGGTGAGTGGAAAATCCGCGGCATCCCTGAAGATTTACAGGATCGTCGCGTTGAGATCACCGGTCCGGTAGAGCGCAAAATGGTGATCAACGCCATGAACGCCAACGTTAAAGTCTTTATGGCCGATTTTGAGGACTCACTGGCGCCAGACTGGAACAAAGTTATCGATGGGCAGATCAACCTGCGCGACGCCGTGAACGGCACCATTAGCTATACCAATGAAGCCGGCAAAATTTACCAGCTCAAACCGAACCCGGCGGTGCTGATCTGCCGCGTACGCGGGCTGCATCTGCCTGAAAAACATGTCACCTGGCGTGGGGAAGCCATTCCGGGCAGCCTGTTTGATTTCGCACTCTATTTCTTCCACAACTACAAGAACCTGCTGGCAAAAGGCAGCGGCCCCTATTTCTATCTGCCAAAAACGCAGGCCTGGCAGGAAGCGGCCTGGTGGAGCGAGGTCTTCAGCTATGCGGAAGATCGTTTCAACCTGCCGCGGGGCACCATCAAGGCCACGCTGCTGATTGAAACGCTGCCCGCCGTGTTCCAGATGAATGAAATTCTGCACGCCCTGAGAGACCACATTGTCGGCCTGAACTGCGGACGCTGGGACTATATTTTCAGCTACATCAAAACCCTGAAAAACTATCCCGATCGCGTGCTGCCGGATCGCCAGGTTGTGACCATGGATAAACCGTTCCTGAGCGCCTACTCGCGTCTGCTGATCAAAACCTGCCACAAGCGCGGTGCCTTTGCGATGGGCGGCATGGCGGCATTTATCCCGAGCAAAGACGCAGAACGCAACAATCAGGTGCTCAACAAGGTGAAGACCGACAAAGAGCTTGAAGCCCGTAACGGTCACGACGGCACGTGGATTGCCCATCCCGGCCTGGCCGATACGGCGATGGAGGTTTTCAACCGCGTACTCGGTGACAATAAAAACCAGCTGTTTGTCACGCGCGAAGAGGATGCCCCAACGGCTGAAGAACAGCTGCTTGCCCCGTGTGCGGGCGAGCGGACGGAAGAGGGCATGCGTGCCAATATTCGCGTCGCCGTGCAATACATCGAAGCGTGGATCTCCGGCAACGGCTGCGTGCCGATCTACGGCCTGATGGAAGATGCCGCGACGGCGGAGATCTCACGTACCTCCATCTGGCAGTGGATCCACCATCAAAAAACGCTCAGCAACGGCAAGCCGGTGACCAAATCTCTGTTCCGCCAGATGCTGGCCGAAGAGATGCGGGTGATCCAGGACGAGCTGGGCGAACACCGCTTCAGCAGCGGGCGTTTTGACGACGCTGCGCGCCTGATGGAGCAAATCACCACATCAGATGACTTAATCGACTTCCTGACCCTGCCGGGCTACCGCTTCCTGGCGTAACTCACCACATAACAATATGGAGCATCTGCACATGAAAACCCGTACCCAACAAATCGAAGAGTTAAAGAAAGAGTGGACACAACCTCGCTGGGAAGGCATCCGCCGTCCTTACAGCGCGGAGGAAGTGGTGAAATTACGCGGCTCGGTCAATCCGGAATGCACGCTGGCGCAAAATGGCGCGGCGAAAATGTGGAAGCTGCTGCACGGTGGCTCTAAAAAAGGCTACATCAACAGCCTCGGTGCGCTGACCGGCGGTCAGGCTCTGCAGCAGGCGAAGGCCGGTATTGAGGCGATTTACCTCTCCGGCTGGCAGGTGGCGGCGGACGCCAACCTGGCCTCCAGCATGTACCCGGATCAGTCGCTCTATCCGGCTAACTCCGTGCCGTCGGTGGTGGATCGGATCAACAATACCTTCCGCCGTGCGGATCAGATCCAGTGGGCTGCCGGTATCGAACCTGGCGATCCGCGCTTTATTGACTACTTCCTGCCGATCGTCGCGGATGCGGAAGCGGGCTTCGGCGGCGTGCTGAATGCCTTCGAGCTGATGAAATCGATGATTGAGGCCGGTGCAGCGGCCGTTCACTTCGAAGACCAGCTGGCGTCAGTGAAGAAGTGCGGACATATGGGCGGTAAGGTGCTGGTTCCCACACAGGAAGCGGTGCAGAAGCTGGTTGCCGCGCGTCTGGCTGCTGACGTGCTCGGCGTGCCGACGCTGGTGATTGCCCGTACCGATGCCGACGCGGCTGACCTGATCACCTCTGACTGCGACCCGTACGACAGCGAATTCATCACCGGCGAGCGTACCAGCGAAGGCTTCTACCGCACCCACGCGGGCATCGAGCAGGCGATCAGCCGCGGCCTGGCGTACGCGCCGTACGCGGACCTGGTCTGGTGTGAAACCTCCACGCCGGATCTGGCGCTGGCAAAACGCTTTGCCGACGCCATCCATGCGAAATACCCGGGCAAACTGCTGGCCTACAACTGCTCGCCGTCCTTCAACTGGCAGAAAAAGCTGGATGACAAAACGATCGCCAGCTTCCAGCAGCAGCTGTCCGACATGGGCTACAAATACCAGTTCATTACTCTGGCAGGCATCCACAGCATGTGGTTTAACATGTTCGACCTGGCGCACGCCTACGCGCAGGGTGAGGGCATGAAGCACTACGTTGAGAAGGTGCAGCAGCCGGAGTTTGCCGCGGGTAAAGACGGCTACACCTTCGTGTCTCACCAGCAGGAGGTGGGAACTGGCTACTTTGATAATGTGACCACGATTATTCAGGGCGGCACCTCCTCCGTCACCGCCTTAACGGGTTCAACGGAAGAAGCACAGTTCTAATCTTTTCCCCCTCTCCCCTCTGGGGAGAGGGTTGGGTAAGGGGAATATATGTCGCGTGGCCTGGAATTACTGATTGCCCAAACTATTTTGCAGGGCTTTGATGCCCAGTATGGTCGTTTTCTTGAAGTGACATCCGGCGCGCAGCAGCGCTTTGAACACGCAGACTGGCATGCGGTTCAGCAGGCCATGAAGCAGCGTATCCATCTCTATGATCACCACGTGGGTCTGGTGGTGGAGCAGCTGCGCTGTATTACCGACGGTAAAAGTCCAGACGCGGATTTTTTACTGCGCGTCAAAGAGCATTACACCCATTTGTTACCCGACTACCCTCGCTTCGAGATTGCGGAGAGCTTTTTCAACTCCGTCTATTGCCGGTTATTTGACCACCGCTCATTATCTCCTGAGCGGTTATTTATCTTCAGCTCCCAGCCCGAGCGGCGCTTTCGAACCATCCCACGTCCGCTGGCGAAAGATTTCTTTCCCGATCGCGGATGGGAAAAGCTCCTGCACCGCGTGCTAACGGATTTGCCGCTGCGCCTGCCCTGGGAGAATAAAACCCGGGATATCGGCTATATTCACACCCATCTCAACGAAACCTTCGGCGCGGAGGTGCTCAGCTACAGCCATTTACAGGTGGCCAACGAGCTTTTCTACCGCAATAAAGCCGCCTGGCTGGTGGGCAAACTGGTTACGCCGACCGCCATTGTGCCGTTTCTGCTGCCCATTCACCGTACCGACGACGGGGAACTGTTTGTCGATACCTGCCTGACCACCAGCGCCGAGGCCAGCATCGTGTTTGGTTTCGCCCGCTCTTATTTCATGGTGTACGCCCCGCTGCCTGCCGCGCTGGTGGAGTGGCTGCGCGAGATCCTGCCGGGTAAAACCACCGCCGAGCTGTATATGGCGATTGGCTGCCAGAAGCACGCCAAGACGGAAAGCTATCGGGAGTACCTGCGTTATGTCACTACCGCTGATGAGCAGTTTATCGAAGCGCCAGGCATTCGCGGTATGGTGATGCTGGTCTTTACGCTGCCGGGCTTCGACCGGGTCTTTAAGGTGATTAAGGACAGATTCGCCCCGCAGAAAGAGATGACCGCCGCGCACGTTCGCGCTTGCTATCAGCTGGTCAAAGAGCACGATCGCGTCGGGCGCATGGCGGATACCCAGGAGTTCGAAAACTTTGTGCTGGATAAACAGCAGATCGACCCGGCGCTCATGGCGCTATTGATGCAGGAAGCGCCTGCGAAAATCACCGATCTGGGTGACAAAATCGTGATTAGTCATCTCTACATTGAGCGCCGCATGGTGCCGCTGAATATCTGGCTGGAGCAGTCTGACGGTCAGGCTTTAAGAGATGCGATTGAAGAGTACGGCAACGCGATTCGCCAGCTTGCCGCCGCCAATATCTTCCCGGGCGATATGCTGTTTAAAAACTTCGGCGTCACCCGTCACGGGCGGGTGGTGTTCTACGATTACGACGAAATTTGCTACATGACCGAAGTGAATTTCCGCGATATCCCACCGCCCCGCTACCCGGAAGATGAGCTTTCCAGCGAGCCGTGGTACAGCGTCTCGCCGGGCGATGTGTTTCCCGAAGAGTTTCGCCACTGGCTGTGTGCCGACCCGCGTATCGGGCCGCTATTCGAAGAGATGCATGCCGATCTGTTTCGCGCCAGCTACTGGCGCGGACTGCAAACGCGGATCAAAAATGGGCACGTGGAAGATGTGTATGCATACCGCCGCAAGCAGCGGTTTTGCATCCGCTTTTCTCCCTCTCCCTGTGGGAGAGGGCCGGGGTGAGGGCATCAGGCCGCACTCAATTTTAACGAATCCCACCGTACGCCAGCGTCACCTCTTTCGCCGCCTTAATCACCAGCGCACCGAGCTCGGTCACGCGGTCATCGGTCATCCGCGAAATCGGTCCGGAGATGGAGATGGCGGCAAACGGCTCGCGGTGTTCGTCGAAAATGCAGGCCGCGAGGCAGCGCAGGCCCAGGGCATGTTCTTCATCATCAAACGAATAGCCGCGCTTGCGGGTCAGGGCCAGATCTTCTTTCAGATGCACGGGCGACACCAGGGTGGCGTGGGTGTAGGCGTGCAGCCCTTTACGGTGCAGCAGCCCCGTCACCTGCTCCTCGCTCAGCTGCGAGAGAAATGCTTTCCCCGCCCCGGACGCATGCATCGGCAGCTTGCCGCCAATCGGTGCGGACATGCGCATCAGCTGCGTGCACTGCACCTGGTCGATGATAATCGCCTGATGGTCGCTCTGGTCCAGTACCGCCAGGTTTACCGTCTCGCCGGACTCCTCCATCAGCTTGCGCAGAATCGGATGCACAATCGCAAGCAGGTTGCGGCTCTGCAGGAAGCTGCTGCCGACGATAAACGCGTGCGCGCCCACCGCCCAGTGCCCCAGCTCGCCCACCTGACGCACAAAGCCCAGTTGCTGCATGGTGGTCAGCAGGCGGTGCGTTGTGGAGTTAGGAAGGCCAGCCTGCTGGGCCAGCTCCGTCAGGGCCACGCTGCTGTGCGACTCGGCTATCCACTCCAGCAGCTTCAGACCGCGCGTGAGCGATTGAACCTGTCCGCCCTGTTGTGCGGCGGTGGTGGCAGCAGGCTTTCTGCCGCGTTTGGCGGGAACGGTCGCGACCATGGCGATCTCCTTTTTCTGTATCGTGGAAATCATTTTCGTTTTATTTGGTGAATTTGCAACCGTTATCCTGACTGATCGGAGGAGTGATGGTGAACATGTCTCATGTTACCCCTGAGTGGCTTTTCCACCCTGCGAGATTGTGCCAGTATGGAACGCAGCCTTTTGGCCTTGTTGAGCGTTGTCGGGAGCAAGTGTGAGCAGCAAAGTAGAGCAACTGCGTGCGCAGTTAAATGAACGAATTCTGGTGCTGGACGGCGGCATGGGCACCATGATCCAGGGCTATCGTCTGAGTGAAGACGATTTCCGCGGCGAGCGCTTTGCCGACTGGCCATGTGACCTGAAAGGAAACAACGACCTGCTGGTGCTCAGCAAGCCGTCCGTGATTAAGGATATCCACAACGCCTACTTCGAAGCGGGTGCGGATATCGTTGAAACCAACACCTTCAACTCGACAACCATCGCCATGGCGGATTACCAGATGGAATCCCTGTCGGCGGAAATCAACCTGGAAGCCGCTAAGCTGGCGCGCGCCTGCGCCGACGAGTGGACGGCCCGCACGCCGGACAAGCCTCGCTACGTTGCCGGGGTGCTAGGCCCGACGAACCGCACCGCGTCGATTTCACCGGACGTCAACGACCCGGCGTTTCGTAATATCACCTTCGATCAGCTGGTTGCGGCCTACCGGGAATCGACCAGAGCGCTGGTGGAAGGCGGCTCCGACCTGATCCTGATTGAAACCGTATTCGACACCCTCAACGCCAAAGCCGCAATTTACGCGGTGAAAGAGGAGTTTGAGGCGCTGGACGTTGACCTGCCGATCATGATTTCCGGCACCATCACCGACGCCTCCGGCCGCACCCTGTCCGGTCAGACAACCGAAGCGTTTTATAACTCCCTGCGCCACGCCGAAGCGCTCTCCTTTGGCCTTAACTGCGCGCTGGGGCCGGATGAACTGCGCCAGTACGTTCAGGAGCTTTCCCGTATCGCGGAATGCTACGTCACTGCCCACCCGAACGCCGGTCTGCCGAACGCGTTCGGTGAATACGATCTCGATGCCGACACCATGGCGGCGCAAATCCGCGAGTGGGCCGAGTCTGGCTTCCTGAACATTGTCGGCGGCTGTTGCGGCACCACGCCGGAGCACATCGCGGCCATGAGCAACGCCGTCGCCGGACTGCCGCCGCGCAGGCTGCCCGAGCTGCCGGTTGCCTGTCGCCTTTCCGGCCTTGAGCCGTTGACCATCGGCGACGACAGCCTGTTTGTGAACGTGGGTGAGCGAACTAACGTCACCGGTTCTGCAAAGTTCAAGCGCCTGATTAAAGAAGAGAAGTACAGCGAAGCGCTGGACGTTGCCCGCCAGCAGGTGGAAAGCGGCGCGCAGATTATCGATATCAACATGGATGAGGGGATGCTCGACGCCGAAGCGGCGATGGTGCGTTTCCTCAACCTGATCGCCGGTGAGCCGGACATCGCCCGCGTGCCGATCATGATTGACTCCTCCAAATGGGAAGTCATCGAAAAAGGGCTGAAGTGCATTCAGGGTAAAGGCATCGTCAACTCTATCTCGATGAAAGAGGGCGTTGATATCTTTATCCACCACGCGAAAATGGTCCG
Organism: Enterobacter sp. DC4; assembly: GCF_000568095.1. NCBI lineage: Bacteria > Pseudomonadati > Pseudomonadota > Gammaproteobacteria > Enterobacterales > Enterobacteriaceae > Enterobacter > Enterobacter sp. DC4. Next base: position 8,699 of record NZ_AZUB01000010.1, read on the forward strand.
CCGCTACGGTGCCGCCGTGGTGGTCATGGCCTTTGACGAAGTGGGCCAGGCGGATACCCGCGAGCGCAAAATAGAGATTTGCCGCCGCGCGTACAAGATTTTGACCGAAGAGGTGGGTTTCCCGCCGGAAGACATCATCTTTGACCCGAACATCTTCGCCGTGGCGACCGGCATCGAAGAGCATAATAACTATGCCCAGGACTTTATCGGCGCGTGCGAGGACATCAAGCGCGAGCTGCCGCATGCGCTGATCTCCGGCGGCGTATCGAACGTGTCGTTCTCGTTCCGCGGTAACGACCCGGTGCGTGAAGCGATCCACGCCGTGTTCCTCTACTACGCCATCCGCAACGGCATGGACATGGGGATCGTTAACGCCGGACAGCTGGCGATTTACGACGACCTTCCTGCCGAGCTGCGCGATGCCGTCGAGGACGTGATCCTTAACCGCCGCGACGACGCCACCGAGCGCATGCTGGACCTGGCGGAGAAATACCGCGGCAGCAAATCGGATGAGGCGGCAAACGTTCAGCAGGCCGAGTGGCGTTCCTGGGACGTGAAAAAGCGTCTGGAATACTCGCTGGTAAAAGGCATTACCGAATTTATCGAGCTCGACACCGAAGAGGCGCGCCAGCAGGCTGCCCGCCCGATTGAGGTGATTGAAGGCCCGCTGATGGACGGCATGAACGTGGTCGGCGATCTGTTTGGCGAAGGCAAGATGTTCCTGCCGCAGGTGGTGAAATCCGCCCGCGTGATGAAGCAGGCCGTGGCGTATCTTGAGCCCTACATCGAAGCCAGCAAAGAGAAAGGTTCCAGCAACGGCAAGATGGTCATTGCCACCGTGAAGGGCGACGTGCACGACATCGGCAAGAATATTGTCGGCGTGGTGCTGCAGTGTAATAACTACGAAATTATCGACCTCGGCGTGATGGTCCCGGCGGATAAAATCCTCAAGACCGCGCGCGAAGTGAACGCCGACCTGATTGGCCTCTCCGGCCTGATTACGCCATCGCTCGACGAAATGGTCAACGTGGCAAAAGAGATGGAGCGACAGGGCTTCACCATTCCGCTGCTGATTGGCGGCGCGACCACCTCGAAAGCGCACACGGCGGTGAAAATCGAGCAGAACTACAGCGGGCCGACGGTGTACGTGCAGAACGCCTCGCGCACCGTGGGCGTGGTCTCCGCGCTGCTCTCTGACACCCAGCGCGACGAGTTTGTTGAGCGCACCCGCAAAGAGTACGAAACCGTCCGCATCCAGCACGGCCGTAAGAAGCCGCGCACCCCGCCTGTTTCACTCCAGGCGGCGCGCGACAACGATCTGGCCTTTGACTGGTCGAGCTATACGCCGCCGGTCGCGCATCGTCTGGGCGTTCAGGAGGTCAGCGCCAGCATCGAGACGCTGCGCAACTACATCGACTGGACGCCGTTCTTTATGACCTGGTCGCTGGCGGGTAAATATCCGCGCATCCTGGAGGATGAGGTGGTAGGCGAGGAGGCGAAGCGCCTGTTTAAAGATGCCAACGACATGCTCGACACGCTGAGCGCAGAGAAAACCCTCAACCCGCGGGGCGTGGTGGGGCTGTTCCCGGCGAACCGCGTGGGTGACGACATTGAAATTTATCGCGATGAAACCCGCACCCACGTATTGGCAGTCAGCCGCCATCTGCGCCAGCAAACCGAGAAAGTGGGCTTTGCCAACTACTGCCTGGCCGATTTCGTCGCGCCGAAGTTAAGTGGTAAAGCCGACTATATCGGCGCCTTTGCGGTAACCGGCGGTCTGGAAGAAGATGCGCTGGCGGACGCGTTCGAAGCGCAGCACGATGATTACAATAAAATCATGGTGAAAGCGATTGCCGACCGCCTGGCGGAAGCCTTCGCCGAGTATCTCCACGAGCGTGTGCGTAAGGTGCACTGGGGCTACGCGGCGAACGAAAACCTCAGCAATGAGGATCTGATCCGTGAAAATTACCAGGGCATTCGCCCGGCACCGGGATACCCGGCCTGCCCGGAACACACCGAGAAAGGCACAATCTGGAAACTGCTGGACGTCGAAGCGCATACAGGTATGAAGCTCACCGAGTCGTTCGCCATGTGGCCAGGCGCGTCAGTCTCAGGCTGGTACTTCAGCCATCCGGACAGCAAGTACTTCGCCGTGGCGCAGCTGCAGCGGGATCAGATCGAAGATTACGCCTTGCGCAAAGGGATGAGCGTATCAGAAGTGGAGCGGTGGCTGGCCCCTAATCTCGGTTACGACGCCGACTAAAATCACTTTTCCTTACAACAAACAGGGCACCTCAAGGGTGCCTTGTCTCTTTCTTACGCTTAAACCCTTATACTGAACCTATGGAAAACGAATAACGATAAGGAGGAAAACCTTCCGTGCTGACCCTGTTACATCTGCTCTCTGCAGTCGCACTGCTCGTATGGGGCACCCATATCGTCCGTACCGGCGTGATGCGCGTTTTTGGCGCCCGTTTACGTACCGTCCTCAGCAGCAGCGTTGAGAAGAAGCCGCTCGCCTTCTGCGCGGGCATTGGCGTAACGGCACTGGTTCAGAGCAGTAACGCCACGACCCTGCTTGTCACCTCCTTTGTGGCGCAGGATCTGGTGGCGCTGGCCCCGGCGCTGGTCATTGTGCTGGGTGCGGATGTAGGTACCGCGCTGATGGCGCGTATCCTGACGTTCGATCTCTCCTGGCTGTCACCGCTGCTGATTTTTATCGGCGTGATCTTCTTCCTCGGCCGCAAACAGACGCGCGCCGGCCAGCTTGGACGCGTGGGGATTGGCCTGGGGCTGATCCTGCTGGCGCTGGAGCTGATTGTGCAGGCGGTCACCCCTATTACCGAGGCCAACGGCGTTCAGGTCATCTTCGCTTCCCTGACCGGGGACATCATGCTCGACGCGCTTATTGGCGCGGTGTTTGCCATCGTCAGCTACTCCAGCCTGGCCGCCGTGCTGCTGACGGCCACGCTCACCGCCGCCGGGGCGATCTCCTTCCCGGTCGCGCTGTGCCTGGTGATCGGTGCCAACCTCGGCTCGGGCCTGCTGGCGATGCTCAATAACAGCGCGGCCAACGCCGCAGCCCGACGTGTGGCGCTCGGCAGCCTGCTGTTTAAGCTGGTGGGCAGCCTGATTATCCTGCCCTTTATCCACCCGCTGGCGAACCTGATGGACAACCTCCCGCTGTCGAAGGCGGAGCTGGTGATCTATTTCCACGTGTTCTACAACCTGGTGCGCTGCCTGGCGATGGTGCCTTTTGCCGGGTCGATGGCCCGCTTCTGCGAACGCCTCATTAAGGACGAACCGGAGCTGGATGCGCGCCTGAAACCGAAGCACCTGGATACGTCCGCGCTGGATACCCCGGCGCTGGCGCTGGCGAATGCCGCGCGCGAGACGCTGCGCATGGGCGACGCGATGGAAACCATGCTCGAAGGCCTGCAAAAGGTGATGCACGGCGAGCCGCGTGAAGAGAAAGAGCTGCGCAGGTTAGCTGACGATATCAACGTGCTCTATACCGCCATCAAGCTTTACCTGGCGCGCATGCCGCAGGACGAGCTGGCGGAAGAGGAGTCCCGCCGCTGGGCGGAAATTATCGAGATGTCGCTTAACCTTGAGCAGGCTTCGGATATCGTTGAACGCATGGGCAGCGAGATCGCCGACAAATCCCTTGCCGCGCGTCGTGCGTTTTCAGGTGAAGGCCTGAAGGAGCTGGAAGCGCTGCACGAACAGCTGGTCAGCAACCTCAAGCTGGCGATGTCGGTATTCTTCTCCAGCGATGTGCCGAGCGCGCGCCGCCTGCGCCGCAACAAGCATCGTTTCCGTATTCTGAACCGCCGCTACTCGCACGCCCACGTTGAGCGTCTGCACCAGCAGAACGTGCAGAGTATCGAAACCAGCTCACTCCACCTGGGACTGCTGGGCGATATGAAGCGCCTCAACTCGTTGTTCTGCGCGGTGGCGTACAGCGTGATGGAACAGCCGGATGAAGACGACGAGCGGGATGAGTATTAATCCCCGGCGTGTTTGAGCGTTAGCCCAAAACCCAATGCTTTCATGACCGCGAGCGTGGTTTTGAGCGTTGGGTTTCCTTTATCACTGAATGACCGATAAAGCTGCTCACGTGATAAGCCGGTTTGCTGTGAAATGTTCGACATTCCTTTGGCTCGCGCGACAACCCCAAGGGCTTTAGCGATATACGTCGAGTCGCCTGTTTCTAGTGCATCAGCGATAAACACGGCGATTTCCTCGTCATCCACCAACGCGTTAGCGGGATCGTAAGGTGTTAATTTATGCATGCTCATTCACTCCGGCCATTGGGATACATTGCTCAGCATTTTTGCCATCAGTATGTCTCTGTCCTGGCTGCTTTTGTCACCACCACATAACAGCACGATGATGCAATTGCCCTGGTCTTTAAAATAGATTCTGTAGCCCGGACCAAAGTGGATCCTTAGCTCACTTATACCTTCTCCCACGGGTTTAATGTCGCCCGCTAAGCCATTTGCCAACCGAAAGAGGCGGGAAGCGATAATGGTCTTCGCTCGTCGATCTTTTAAATTTTGCTCCCAGCGTCGGAAGGATTCTGTCTGAACAATCTCCTTCATATTACTCCCTGTGATTTATAAACTACAAACACTTCTACATGGAGAGTAAAACTAAAAGGCTTGAACACATGGGTAAATGACAGGACGCAAAATCCTGAAAGCGTCTTGCAAACTTAAAAACCCGTCTCAGTTACCGTCGGCTAATCTTTTTTTCCAGCCCATACCTAAGGTATATTTCGCCCTTCACAGGAGAAACTATGCTGCCAACTCAATCAACCCGATTAAACAAATACATTAGCGAGAGCGGGATCTGCTCACGTCGCGAGGCTGATCGTTACATTGAACAAGGTAACGTGTTTCTTAACGGCAAACGCGCCACCATCGGCGATCAGGTGGTGCCTGGCGATGTGGTTAAAGTGAATGGTCAGCTCATCGAACCGCGTGATGCTGAAGACCTGGTGTTTATCGCGTTGAACAAACCGGTTGGGATTGTCAGCACCACGGAAGACGGTGAGCGGGACAACATCGTTGATTTCGTGAACCACAGCAGCCGTATCTTCCCGATTGGCCGTCTGGATAAAGACTCTCAGGGGCTGATTTTCCTCACCAACCACGGCGATCTGGTCAACAAGATCCTGCGTGCCGGTAACGATCACGAGAAAGAGTACATAGTGACGGTGAATAAGCCGGTCACGGACGACTTTATTCGCGGTATGGGCGCCGGTGTGCCGATCCTCGGTACCGTTACGAAAAAGTGTAAGGTGAAGAAAGAAGCACCGTTCGCGTTCCGTATTATCCTGGTGCAGGGCTTAAACCGCCAGATCCGCCGCATGTGCGAACATTTCGGTTATGAAGTGACGAAGCTTGAGCGCACGCGCATCATGAACGTCAGCCTGTCCGGCATTCCGCTGGGCGAATGGCGCGACTTAACGGACGACGAACTGATCGAGCTGTTCAAGCTTATCGAGAACTCCTCGTCCGAAGCGAAGCCGAAGGCCAAAGCAAAACCGAAAACCCAGACGATTAAGCGCCCGGTGGTGAAGGCGCCGCAGGCGGAAGAGAAAGGACGCGGCAAACCGGGTAACGGGAAGCGATTTACCCAGCCTGGCCGTAAAAAGAAAGGGCGCTGATTAGCGCCTTCCACGGGTAGACGTTGTGGCCGACCAGGAAAAGGTCGCCTCTGCATCGGGTTTATAAGCCTGCTCTTTTTTCAGCTTGCGGGCTTTTTTCGCCGCGGCGTCACGCTGCGCCATCAGCTTATCGATGTACTCTTTTTTCACCTGATTGGTTTCGGCGTTCGTCAGCGTGCGGCCATGTGCGATACGGGCGCGGTCGAGAAGCGTTTTCAGTTCGCGCTGCTCGGCTTCGGTCATGTCTTTCTGGGTCAAACGTGGTGTAGCCATTGCTGAAGCCTCCTGAGAGAGAGGCTTCAGTGTAAAGCAAGCTGAGTCAATTAACCCTGCTTCACCGCATCTTTTTTCGTTTGTTCATCAATCGGTTTGCCGGACCAGTAGCCCGCCAGCAGCGAGCCGGAGAGGTTGTGCCATACGGAGAACAGCGCACCCGGCAAGGCCGCCAGCGGTGAGAAGTAGATTTTACCAAGCGCCGCCGCCAGGCCGGAGTTCTGCATCCCTACCTCGATTGCCAGCGTGCGGCAGGTCGATTCGTCGAAGCCAAACAGTTTCCCTCCCCAGTAGCCGCCCAGCAGACCAATGGTGTTATGCAGCACCACCGCGACGATCACTACAAAGCCTACGGAAGCAATGTGTGAGGCGGAGCCCGCCACCACGGCGCTGATGATGGCCAGAATACAGATCATTGAAAATGCGGGCAGGTATGGCTCAACGGCCTTCACCACGCGCGGGAAAAGATGGTGAATAACCAGCCCCAGCGCTATCGGGATCACCACGATTTGCAGAATGCTCAGCAGCATGCCCATCACGTCCACCTGAATATGCGCATCCACGTACAGGCGGGTTAACAGCGGCGTGGCAATCACGCCCACCAGCGTAGAGACGGACGAGATAGTGACGGAGAGCGCCACGTCGCCTTTCGCCAGATAGATCATGACGTTGGACGCCGTGCCGCTGGCCACGCTGCCCACCAGCACCATCCCGGCGGAGAGGTCGGGCGGCATCTTAAAGGCCATCGCCAGCAGCCACGCCGCGAGCGGCATCACCAGGTAGTGCAGAAATATTCCTGCCGCGACGGGCGCAGGGCGAGACAGCACGCGTTTAAAGTCGTCGACTTTCAGATGCACGCCCATACCGAACATGATCAGCATCAGCAGCGTGGTGACCCACGGACCAATACCGGTGAACGTGGTGGGCGTGTAATACGCGAGTACGGAGAGCAGCAGTGCCCATAACGGGAACAGCCGCGTGATGGCGGATAACATAATGGTTTCCTTGCAGTATTGTCGTGTTGTTTAGTTATGAAAAAGCCGGGTCTGTGCCCGGCTTGTAGATATTGTTTATCGCGCTAACGAATTTTATTCAAACAAATTCTGATGAAGCTTCTGCACGACCTGCTCGGCCTGATCGGCAGGCACCAGGAAGCAGAGGTTATAGCTGGACGCGCCGTAGCAGATCATGCGGATGCTGAACGGGTCGAGCACGCCAAACACCTCTTTGCCCACGCCGCAGGCGCGCGACAGCTTGTTGCCAATGATGGCAACCAGCGCCAGATCTTCTTCCACTTCCACGCGGCACAGCTCGGACAGCTCAATCAGCAGAGACTGCGTCAGCAGGGTGTCGCCGGTGGAGGTAGAACCGGTGGTGTCCAGCGTCAGCGCAATGCTCACTTCAGAGGTGGTGATCAGATCCACGGAGATGTTGTGGCGTGCCAGAATGCCAAACACTTCCGCCAGGAAACCGCGGGAGTGCAGCATATTGTGGCTGTGGAGCGTCACCAGCGTCTGGCGACGACGCAGGGCCAGGGCGCGGAACAGAGGTGGGTTTTCCGTTTTCTTGCAGACCAGCGTCCCGCCCGCTTTCGGATCTTTACTGGAGCCGACGAAGACCGGAATATCGCTACGTACGGCAGGCAAAAGGGTTGCCGGATGCAGCACTTTCGCGCCGAAAGTGGCCATTTCCGCCGCTTCTTCAAACGCGATCACGTCAATACGTTTCGCCGCGGAAACGACGCGCGGGTCGGTGGTGTAAATGCCCGGAACGTCAGTCCAGATATCCACGCGCGTGGCATGCAGGGCTTCGCCCAGCAGCGCGGCGGTGTAGTCGCTGCCGCCACGGCCAAGCGTGGTGGTGCGGCCTTTCGCTTCGCTGCCGATAAAGCCCTGGGTGATCACGATACCGTCAGCCAGGCGTGGTGCCAGCTGCTGATTGGTCAGTTCGGCCAGTGCTTCAACGTCCGGCTCGGCGCGGCCAAAGCGGTCGCTGGTGCGCATCACTTTACGCACGTCAAACCACTGCGCCTGAATGTTACGCTCGCGCATGATCTCAACAAACAGCAGGGTGGACATCAGCTCGCCGTGGCTGACCAGCTCGTCGGTCAGGGCGGTGGAGGTGGCCAGCGAGGCGGCTTCTGCCAGGGTAGTGATATTTTCCAGCAGACGTTCCACTTCCTCGCGGATGACGTTCGGGTTCTGCAGACGCTCAAGAATGTCGAACTGAATTTTGCGCAGTGCATCCAGCTTCACGAAACGTTCTGTCGCTTCCAGTCCTTCAGACAGAGAAACCAGCAGGTTCGTCACGCCGGCAGATGCAGAAAGCACTACCAGGCGGGTATTCGGGTCGGCCAGCACCACATCGGCGCTGCGGTTCATGGCATCGTAATCGGCCACACTGGTGCCGCCAAACTTGGCGACCACAAAACTCGTCATAACAACCTCGTGTCAGGGAATGAATAAGCGACCTTGGCACAAGAGTGAAACGAAAACAGGTGCAGGCGCAAAATACGGCCCTATAAATAAAATGCGGGGGAGGTCCTGTCAATGCTGGGATTATGCGGATTTTTTATGGGGGGGTACCCCTGAGAAACAGGACTTATAACAGCGCCAGATTTTATGCTCCGTTTTAGGGCATTTTGACCGACATTTCGCCGCCCCGGGAGGGCGTTTCAGCAGCTATACTTTTCGGGTCTTTTCACCTGCGTTTGATGCAGGCCAGGGCAATGGCATAAAAACCATCACAATTTTTATTTGCAGGCGCTACAATCGACCGCAGTCACAATTCTCAAATCAGAAGAGTATTGCTAATGAAAAACATCAACCCAACGCAGACCGCTGCCTGGCAGGCACTCCAGAAACATTATGATGAAATGAAAGACGTCACCATCGCGGATCTGTTCGCGAAAGATGCCGATCGTTTCAACAAGTTCTCCGCGACCTTCGACGACCTGATGCTGGTGGATTTCTCCAAAAACCGCATTACCGAAGAGACGCTGGCAAAACTGCAGGATTTGGCGAAAGAGACTGAGCTTGCCGACGCCATCAAATCCATGTTCTCCGGTGAGAAGATCAACCGCACCGAAGACCGTGCCGTGCTGCACGTCGCTCTGCGTAACCGTAGCAATACGCCAATCATCGTTGACGGCAAAGACGTCATGCCGGAAGTGAACGCGGTGCTGGAAAAGATGAAAACTTTCTCCGAAGCGATCATCTCCGGCAACTGGAAAGGCTACACCGGCAAAGCGATCACTGACGTGGTTAACATCGGTATCGGCGGTTCTGACCTCGGTCCGTTCATGGTGACCGAAGCGCTGCGCCCGTACAAAAACCACCTCAATATGCACTTTGTGTCTAACGTCGATGGTACCCACATCGCCGAAGTGCTGAAGAACGTGAACCCGGAAACCACCCTGTTCCTGGTTGCGTCTAAAACCTTTACCACCCAGGAAACCATGACCAACGCTCACAGCGCGCGCGACTGGTTCCTGAAAACCGCGGGCGATAACAAGCACGTGGCGAAACACTTTGCGGCGCTGTCCACCAACGGTAAAGCGGTCAGCGAGTTCGGTATTGACACCGCGAACATGTTCGAGTTCTGGGACTGGGTTGGTGGCCGCTACTCCCTGTGGTCTGCGATCGGTCTGTCCATCATCCTGTCCGTGGGCTTCGACAACTTCGTTGAGCTGCTCTCCGGCGCGCACGCGATGGATAAACACTTTTCCACTACCGCACCAGAGAAAAACCTGCCGGTGCTGCTGGCGCTGATCGGTATCTGGTACAACAACTTCTTCGGCGCTGAAACCGAAGCGATCCTGCCGTACGACCAGTATATGCACCGCTTTGCGGCCTACTTCCAGCAGGGCAACATGGAATCCAACGGTAAATACGTTGACCGTAACGGCAACGCGGTGGATTACCAGACTGGCCCAATCATCTGGGGCGAGCCGGGCACCAACGGTCAGCATGCCTTCTACCAGCTGATTCACCAGGGCACCAAAATGGTACCGTGCGATTTCATCGCCCCGGCTATTACCCATAACCCGCTGTCCGATCACCATCCGAAGCTGCTGTCGAACTTCTTTGCGCAGACCGAAGCGCTGGCGTTCGGTAAATCCCGCGAGGTGGTTGAGCAGGAATACCGTGACCAGGGTAAAGATCCGGCAACGCTTGACCACGTGGTGCCGTTCAAGGTGTTCGAAGGCAACCGTCCAACCAACTCCATCCTGCTGCGCGAAATCACGCCGTTCAGCCTGGGTGCGCTGATCGCCCTTTATGAACATAAAATCTTCACGCAGGGCGCGATCCTGAACATCTTCACCTTTGACCAGTGGGGCGTTGAGCTGGGCAAACAGCTGGCAAACCGTATTCTGCCAGAGCTGGGTGATGATAAAGCAGTTGCCAGCCATGACAGCTCAACAAATGGTTTGATCAACCGTTATAAAGCATGGCGTGCGTAATTAAAACGTCATGAAAACGTGCCGGCGAAATGCCGGCATTTTTTTATCGGATAATTCCTGATGTCTGTTAGTTAACTCAAATTCTGGATCTGAGTTTAATCCGAAAAAGACGGTTAACCAGTTAATTGCTGCGGTTTATTTTAAGAAAATACGCAGTAGTCCATTAATGTATTTATATTATAAATTATTGATTTTTATAAATTATATATTTATGTCATTTGTCTTTCATTTCCATTTTAACCATTAGTCCGAAAACCCTCTCCCTATTTCCCCTTACGGCAAACCCACGGCAGTAGTTGTGTATACTCGATTCCGCCTGAAATTCTTTTCGGGCAAATCTCCATTCATTCATTGAAGGGAAATTGTTATGAAGAAAGTACTGTATGGCATTTTTGCCATATCTGCGCTTGCGGCGACATCTGTCTATGCAGCTCCGGTTCAGGTCGGGGAAGCGGCAGGTTCGGCTGCGACGTCTGCGTCTGCGGGAAGTTCTACCGCAGCCAGCGCCAGCACCGTAAGTTCAGCCGTGGGTGTCGCGCTGGCGGCAACCGGTGGCGGTGATGGCTCCAACACCGGAACCACGACCACCACGACAACCAGCACCCAGTAATAGCGGGTGTTTTAATCATAACCACACTTCGGTGTGGTTATTTCGCCCCTTCGGAGAAGAGTCGTGAAGCGACCTGCAATCATTCTGATTTGCCTGCTGCTGCAGGCGTGCTCGGCCACCACTAAAGGGCTGGGAAACTCACTGTGGGAAAGCCTGTTCGGCACACCGGGCGTGCATCTGACCGATGACGAACTTCAGAACATGCCCTATGCCAGTCAGTACATGCAGCTTAACGATGGCCCGCAACTGTTTGTGGTGCTCGCTTTCGATGAAAACGGGCAGCAGAAATGGGTGACGCAGGATCAGGCTACCATCGTGACGCAGCATGGCCGTATCGTGAAAACCCTTCTGGGCGGCGATAACCTGCTGGAGGTGAATAATATCGCCGACGACCCGCTGATCAAGCCGAACCAGATCGCCGACGGCGCAGGCTGGACGCGCACGATGGGCTGGACCGAACACAAGCAGGTGCGTTACGCCACGGCACGCTCGACCTTCCGCTGGGACGGCACGGACAGCGTGAAAGTCGGCAGCGACGAAACGCAGGTTCGCGTGCTGGATGAAGAGGTCACCACCGACCAGGCCACCTGGCACAACCGCTTCTGGATCGACGAGGAAGGGCAGATCCGTCAGTCCTTACAGTATCTCGGTGCCGGATTCTTCCCGGTCAAAACCACCCTGATCAAGGCGGCGAAATCATGAAAACGCTCATTCACGTTGCGCTTATCGCCAGTTTTGCCGCGCCGCTGGCATGGTCCGCCGGGACGGTAAAGGTCTACACGCCGGACAGTGAAAAACCCAAAACCTTAACCCACGCCGAGCATTTGCTCGATCTCGTCGGACAGCCAAGGCTCGCCAACAGCTGGTGGCCGGGCGCGGTCATCGCTGAACGGCAGAAGACCGCTGAAGCGGAACAACAGCACAAGGCGCTCCTTGCGAGGCTGACGGGACTCGCGGAGCAGGAAGATGGCGACGACGCGGCGGCCATTAACAGCGTCCGTCAGCAGCTGCAGGCGCTGAAGGTGACGGGCCGTCAGAACGTCAATCTTGACCCGGATGACGTGCGCGTCACGGAAAACGGCAACCCGACGCTGGAAGGAGACTATACACTCTGGCTGCCGGCGAAGCCGACGACGGTGACCGTGATGGGGCTTATCAGCAGCCCGGGTAAAAAGCCCTTTACCCCCGGTCGTGACGTGGCGAGCTACCTCGACGAGCAGAGCCTGCTGAGCGGTGCCGATAACAGCTACGCCTGGGTGGTTTACCCTGACGGCCACACGCAAAAAGCTCCCGTCGCTTACTGGAATAAACGGCATATCGAACCCATGCCGGGCAGCATTATTTTTGTCGGTTTTGCCGACCATTTCTGGACGAAGGCGTATGACGGGCTTAACGCCGATATCCTTCACTCCCTGATTCAGCGGATACCGGAATAATGAAAAGAGCTTATCTCTACAGCATGCTGGCGCTCTGCGTGAGTGCCGCCTGCCATGCAGAAACGTATCCGGCACCCATTGGCCCGTCTCAGTCAGACTTCGGCGGCGTCGGTTTACTGCAAACGCCCACCGCGCGTATGGCGCGCGAGGGGGAAATTAGCCTTAACTACCGTGATAACGACCAGTATCGCTACTACTCGGCGTCGGTGCAGCTGTTCCCGTGGCTTGAAACCACGCTGCGCTATACCGACGTGCGGACGAAACAATACAGCAGCGTCGAGGCGTTCTCAGGCGATCAGACCTACAAAGATAAAGCCTTCGACGTCAAGCTGCGCCTGTGGGAAGAGAGCTACTGGATGCCGCAGGTCTCAGTGGGTGCCAAAGATATCGGCGGTACCGGCCTGTTTGACGCGGAATACATCGTGGCCAGCAAGGCCTGGGGGCCGTTCGACTTCTCACTCGGGATGGGATGGGGCTATCTAGGCACCAGCGGCAACGTGAAAAACCCGTTTTGCTCCTACAGCGATAAATACTGCTATCGCGATAACAGCTACCAGAAAGCGGGCTCCATCAACGGCGACCAGATGTTCCACGGCCCGGCGTCGCTGTTTGGCGGTGTAGAGTATCAAACACCCTGGCAGCCATTACGCCTGAAGCTGGAGTATGAAGGGAATGACTACTCGCAGGACTTCGCCGGGAAGATTGAGCAGAAGAGCAAGTTTAACGTCGGCGCCATTTATCGCGTCACCGACTGGGCCGACGTTAACCTCAGCTACGAGCGCGGCAATACGGTGATGTTTGGCTTCACGCTACGCACCAACTTTAACGACATGCGGCCGCACTACAATGATAACGCGCGGCCTGCATACCAGCCGGAGCCGCAGGATGCGATTCTGCAGCACTCCGTGGTGGCAAACCAGCTGACGCTGCTGAAATACAATGCCGGTCTGGCGGATCCGAAAATTCAGGTGAAAGGCGATACGCTGTACGTCACCGGCGAGCAGGTGAAATACCGCGACTCGCGCGAAGGGATCGAACGCGCCAACCGGATCATCATGAACGATCTCCCGGACGGGATCCGCACGATCAGCGTGACGGAGAATCGTCTCAACCTGCCGCAGGTGACGACGGAAACGGACGTTGCCAGCCTTAAGCGCCACCTGGAAGGCGAACCGCTCGGGCATGAAACCGAGCTGGTGCAAAAACGCGTAGAGCCGATCGCGCCGGAGACCACCGAGCAGGGCTGGTATATCGACAAGTCGCGCTTCGATTTCCATATCGATCCGGTGCTGAACCAGTCCGTCGGCGGGCCGGAAAACTTCTACATGTATCAGCTGGGCGTCATGGCGACGGCGGATCTGTGGCTTACCGACCACCTGCTGACCACCGGCAGCCTGTTCGGCAACATCGCTAACAACTACGACAAGTTCAACTATACCAACCCGCCAAAAGACTCACAGCTGCCGCGCGTGCGTACCCGCGTGCGTGAGTACGTGCAGAACGATGCCTACGTGAATAACCTGCAGGCCAACTATTTCCAGTACTTCGGCAACGGCTTCTACGGCCAGGTGTACGGCGGGTATCTGGAAACCATGTACGGCGGCGCGGGGGCGGAAGTGCTTTATCGTCCTGTCGACAGCAACTGGGCGTTCGGGGTTGATGCCAACTACGTCAAGCAACGTGACTGGCGCAGCGCCCAGGACATGATGAAGTTCACCGACTACAGCGTCAAAACCGGTCACCTGACCGCCTACTGGACGCCGTCGTTCGCACCTGACGTGCTGGTGAAAGCCAGCGTCGGCCAGTACCTGGCGGGCGATAAGGGCGGCACGCTGGACATCTCCAAACACTTCGACAGCGGCGTCGTGGTGGGCGGCTACGCCACCATCACCAATGTCTCGCCGGACGAATATGGGGAAGGGGACTTCACCAAAGGGGTTTACGTGTCGATTCCGCTGGATCTGTTCTCGTCAGGCCCAACCCGCAGCCGCGCGGCCATCGGCTGGACGCCGCTGACGCGCGACGGGGGTCAGCAGCTTGGACGTAAATTCCAGCTGTACGACATGACCAGCGATAAGAACATTAACTTCCGCTGATGCCCCTCACCCTAACCCTCTCCCCAAAGGGGAGAGGGGATCGCTCGGCGCTGTCTTTTCCCCCTCGCCCCTTTGGGGAGAGGGCCGGGGTGAGGGGAATCCTCTCCGTTGCGCCAAACATAAACAAAAAATATAGATCTCCGTCACATTTTTGCGTTATACAGAAACCTCGCCCTGGAGAATGAGGTGCTGTATGACATCCCTGACTCGCCCGCGCGTTGAGTTTATCTCAACTATCCTCCAGACCGTGCTGAACCTCGGTCTGTTGAGCCTTGGCCTGATACTGGTCGTCTTTTTGGGTAAAGAGACGGTGCATCTGGCGGATGTACTGTTTGCCCCTGAACAAACCAGCAAATATGCGCTGGTGGAAGGCCTGGTGGTCTACTTTCTCTACTTTGAATTTATCGCCCTGATTGTGAAGTACTTTCAGTCCGGCTTTCACTTCCCGCTGCGTTATTTTGTCTACATTGGGATCACCGCGATTGTGCGGCTGATCATCGTCGATCATAAATCCCCGCTCGACGTGCTGATCTACTCGGCGGCGATCCTGCTGCTGGTGATCACCCTCTGGCTGTGTAACTCGAAGCGACTGAAGCGAGAATAAAAAAATGGCGGCCCGGAGGCCGCCTAACAACAGTCACAAGTTGGGTCAATACAATACGTCTAAAGTTGAGGGTTGCAGTGGCATAACAAAATGAAACTTAACCTTTCACACCGCCCGCCGTCAGGCCATTGACCAGCCAGCGCTGCGCCAGCAGGAACACCACGGTAATCGGGATGGCGGAAAGTACGGCCGCCGCGGCAAAGTCACCCCACAGGTAGTTTTGCGGATTGAGGTATTGCTGCATACCCACGGCCAGGGTGTAGCTGTTCACATCACGCAGTAACAGTGAGGCAACCGGTACTTCGGTGATCGCAGCGATAAACGACAGGATAAACACCACCGCCAGAATCGGCACCGACAGCGGCAGCAGCACCAGGCGGAACGCCTGCCACGGGGTTGCCCCATCCAGCGCGGCCGCTTCTTCCAGCGAGCCGTCGATGGTTTCGAAATAGCCTTTAATGGTCCATACATGCAGTGCGATACCGCCAAGGTAGGCGAAGATCACGCCGCCGTGGGTGTTCAGACCGATAAACGGAATGTACTGGCCCAGGCGGTCAAACAGGGCATACAGCGCCACCAGCGACAGCACCGCCGGGAACATCTGGAAAATCAGCATCCCTTTCAGCAGCGTCGCTTTGCCCGGGAAACGCATACGAGCAAAGGCGTAAGCGCAGGTGGTGGACAGCGCCACGATACCGATCGCGGTAATGCCTGCGATTTTCACCGAGTTCCACAGCCACAGCAGCACCGGGAACGGCGGCGGGGTGACGCGGCCATCCGCGTGCTCCACGCTGAAGCCCAGCGCGAGCTTCCAGTGCTCCCAGGAGATTTCGTCCGGGATCAGGCTCCCGGTGGCGAAGTTACCCGAACGCAGGGAGATGGCGATAACCATCAGCAGCGGGAACATGATCGCCGCGATGAAAATCAGCAGGCCTAAGTGCGTCGCCAGGAGGCGCAGCTTCTGAGATTTGGGTTGTACCATTGCCATGATCGATGCCCTCCTTAGTCAAATTTCATACGTGTGGCTTTCAGGTTCACAATCGCCAGTGCGCCTACCAGCAGGAAGATCAGGGTGGCAATCGCCGCCGCCAGACCGAAGTCTTGACCGCCGCCGCCTTCGAAGGCGATACGGTAGGTGTAGCTCACGAGCAGGTCGGTATAACCTGCCGGCGTCGTGGTGCCAAGGCGATCCGGACCGCCGTTGGTCAACAGCTGAATCAGCACGAAGTTGTTAAAGTTAAAGGCGAAGCTGGCAATCATCAGCGGGGTGAGCGGCTTGATGAGCAGCGGCAGCGTAATCTTAAAGAAGTTCTGGAACGGGCCCGCGCCGTCCATCGCCGAGGCTTCGTACAGATCGTCCGGGATAGCCTTCAGCAGGCCCATGCACAGGATCATCATGTACGGATAGCCCAGCCAGGTATTGACGATGATGATCATCGAGCGGGCGGTGGTTGGGTCGCTGAACCAGGCCGGTTTGATGCCAAACAGCGCGCTCAGCATCATGTTGATTTCACCGAAGCTCTGGTTAAACAGCCCTTTGAAAATCAGAATCGAGATAAACGACGGCACGGCATACGGCAGAATCAGCAGTACGCGGTAAATCGCTTTGCCCTTCAGGGATTCCCACTGGACGAGGCAGGCCAGCACCATACCCACGGCAACGGTCAGGATCACGGTCAGGACCGAGAAAACGACCGTCCAGACGAAGATGGCGAAGAACGGTTTCTGAATGCCTTCATCTGTAAACACGCGGGTAAAGTTGTCCCAGCCGATGGTGACGGTATAGCCCGGGCTGAGTTTGTCATCACCCCATTTGCCGTCGGCAGTAATGGACTGATAGAAACCAATGTCGTTGTTTGGACGATATTTTACGCCGCTCTGGTTATTGGTCAGCGTGCCGTCATCCGCCAGGGTATAGAGCGGTTGGGTGCCTGAGAACTGGCGCAGCGAGCTCATGATCACTTTGCTTTCGTCCGGCAGCACGGCGGTGAGCTGGGTCAGCGCCTGACGGTTCTGGGTAATGATGCGCAGGTTGGCACGTTCACCTTCCGGCAGGGCCTGTGCCTCTTTTAAGGCCAGCTTTTGCTCGCCGCCAAATTTGAACGCGTCGGAGACATAGTATTTGCTGCTTGCTTCATCAGTAAGCGCTAACTTCCACTCGTTTCCGACAGGATACAGGCCGAAGTTGAAGGTTTTACCCGCCTGATATGAGCGGTCCAGAAGCACCTGCTGCGCGCGTTCCTGCGCAAGCTGGTTGGTGCTGCTGTAGTTGGTAAACGCAATGGCGATGGTGCAAATCAGCGGGAACAGGACAAACAGCCCCATCCCGGCCACGCCCGGGTAGACATAGCGCCAGGCATAGGCTTTACGATTAGCGAAAATATACAGGCCAGCAGAGCTTAAAATCAGCGTCATGATGGCGAACAGATATTCCCCTTGTACGTACATTAAAACAACAAGGTAACCCACCAGCAGGCACAGCAGACCGATCGCTGACCACTTCAGCGCGTCGCTTTGCCACCAGCGTTTCTTTTTAATGACATCCATGGGGTTCTTCCTCTACAACGGTGGAAACTTATCGTCAGGTGGAGCTGCGCTTACCTGACCTACGGATCGTGCCGTAGTCGTAGGGCGGGTAAGCGCACGCGCCACCCGCCGTTTTTCTGCTTACTTAGTAATACGACCCTGAGCATCTTTCAGCGCGGCATCGACAGTCTGACGACCGCTTGCAGCGTTGATAACCGCGGTACGGGTGGCGTACCAGAATGCGGCCATCTGTGGGATGTTCGGCATGATTTCGCCTTTCTGGGCGTTATCCATGGTGGCCGCGATACGTGGGTCTTTCGCCAGATGATCCTGGAAGGATTTCAGCGCGACGGCGCCCAGCGGTTTGTCCTTGTTCACTTCATCCAGACCTTGATCGGTCAGCAGGTAGTTTTCCAGGAACTCTTTCGCCAGCTCTTTGTTCGGGCTGGCAGCGTTAATGCCCGCGCTCAGCACGCCAACGAACGGTTTAGACGGCTTGCCTTTGAAGGTTGGCAGCAGCGTCACGCCATAGTTGATTTTGCTCTTGTCGATGTTGGTCCATGCCCACGGACCGTTGATGGTCATCGCGGTTTCGCCTTTGTTGAACGCCGCTTCCGCGATGGAGTAGTCGGTATCCGCGTTCATGTGTTTGTTCTTGATCAGATCCACCAGGAAGGTCAGACCCGCTTTCGCGCCCGCGTTGTCCACGCCCACGTCTTTCACGTCATACTTGCCGTTTTCAAACTTGAACGCGTAACCGCCGTCGGCAGCAATCAGCGGCCAGGTGAAGTACGGCTCTTGCAGGTTGAACATCAGGGCGGATTTACCTTTCGCCTTCAGCTCTTTATCCAGTTTCGGGATCTCTTCCCAGGTCTTCGGCGGGTTTGGTACCAGGTCTTTGTTGTAAATCAGAGACAGGGCTTCAACCGCGATTGGGTAAGCGATCAGCTTGCCGTTATAGCGAACGGCGTCCCAGGTGAACGGGAACAGTTTGTCCTGGAAGGCTTTGTCTGGCGTCACTTCAGCCAGCAGGCCAGACTGCGCGTAACCCCCGAAACGGTCATGCGCCCAGAAGATGATGTCCGGGCCATCGCCGGTTGCCGCAACCTGCGGGAATTTCTCTTCCAGTTTGTCCGGGTGCTCTACGGTCACTTTGATGCCGGTATCTTTCTCGAATTTTTTGCCCACTTCGGCCAGGCCGTTATAGCCTTTGTCGCCGTTAATCCAGATAACCAGTTTGCCTTCTTCAATTTTGGCGAGCGCCGGTGCGGAAATCATCATTGCTGCGAGGGCGGACAATGCGAAAACGCGTGCGCCAGTCTTGATATTCATAGCTGCCATCCTTTTTGGTGATGTCTCGTGGTATGACTTCAGTGGTTCAACGTGTCTCAGTCTCCTTATTTGACATCCTCTTTCCATCCTCCCAACCCCTACGCCCCACCCCCCGTTTGTGTGATCTCTGTTGCATAAATTTAAGTTATGAGTGCTGGCGCACATAAAAACCCACCGAATTTTGCAGGCGGCTTCACGAATTTTGCCTCAGCCCTCCCGCAGCGGTCGCAGAGTCTGCTCCCTCATCCTCCCGCCTCCTCCCCCATAAAAAAGGCGGGGGGTGGAGGATTCGGGAAAGTAATGGATACCCCATAGTGAACTTATCTTGAATGTTTCTGTCGGTGACAGGTTGTAACGAAGGGAGAAGGGCATGGCGAGCGTACAGCTGCGTAATGTAACGAAAGCCTGGGGTGACGTTGTGGTGTCGAAAGACATCAATCTGGACATCAACGAAGGCGAATTCGTGGTGTTTGTTGGCCCATCAGGCTGTGGTAAATCTACTCTGCTGCGTATGATTGCCGGTCTTGAAACCATCACCAGCGGCGACCTGCTGATCGGTGATACCCGAATGAACGACATCCCGCCTGCCGAACGTGGCGTCGGTATGGTGTTCCAGTCTTATGCTCTCTATCCCCATCTTTCCGTTGCCGAGAACATGTCCTTTGGCCTGAAGCTGGCCGGCGCGAAGAAAGAGGTCATTAACCAGCGCGTGACGCAGGTGGCGGAAGTGTTACAGCTGGCGCACCTGCTGGAGCGTAAGCCGAAAGCGCTCTCCGGTGGCCAGCGTCAGCGTGTGGCGATTGGCCGTACCCTGGTGGCCGAACCGCGCGTGTTCCTGCTTGATGAACCCCTCTCTAACCTGGATGCCGCCCTGCGCGTCCAGATGCGTATTGAAATCTCCCGTCTGCACAAGCGTCTTGGCCGCACGATGATTTACGTCACCCACGATCAGGTGGAAGCGATGACCCTCGCCGACAAAATCGTGGTGCTGGATGCCGGCCGCGTGGCGCAGGTCGGCAAACCGCTGGAGCTGTATCACTACCCGGCAGACCGCTTTGTTGCGGGCTTCATTGGCTCGCCAAAGATGAACTTCCTGCCCGTCAAAGTGACCGCGACCGCGATTGAACAGGTCCAGGTGGAGCTGCCAAACCGCCAGCAGGTCTGGCTGCCGGTCGACAGCGCCAACGTACAGGTCGGGGCAAACATGTCCCTCGGTATTCGTCCTGAGCACCTGCTGCCGAGCCACATCGCCGATGTGACCCTGGAAGGTGACGTTCAGGTCGTCGAACAGCTTGGTCACGAAACACAGATTCATATCCAGATCCCCGCCATCCGTCAGAACCTGGTCTACCGCCAGAACGACGTGGTGTTGGTAGAAGAGGGTGCCAGATTCGCTATCGGCTTGCCGCCAGAGCGTTGCCATCTGTTCCGTGAGGATGGCACTGCATGTCGTCGGTTGCACAAAGAGCCAGGCGTTTAAGCAATCCCAAAAGAAGACACGAAACCGACAGGTGAAGTGTTCAAAGAAAAGCAATGATCTCAGGAGATAGAATGATGATTACTCTGCGCAAACTTCCTCTGGCAGTTGCCGTCGCAGCGGGCGTAATGTCTGCTCAGGCAATGGCCGTGGATTTCCATGGTTATGCTCGTTCCGGTATCGGCTGGACGGGGAGTGGCGGCGAACAACAGTGCTTCCAGGCAACCGGTGCTCAAAGTAAATACCGTCTGGGTAACGAATGTGAAACCTATGCGGAACTGAAGCTGGGCCAGGAAGTGTGGAAAGAAGGCGACAAGAGCTTCTACTTCGACACGAACGTCGCGTACTCCGTGGCGCAACAGAACGACTGGGAAGCCACTGACCCGGCGTTCCGTGAAGCCAACGTGCAGGGTAAAAACCTGATTGAGTGGCTACCAGGTTCTACCATCTGGGCCGGTAAGCGCTTCTATCAGCGTCATGACGTCCACATGATCGACTTCTACTACTGGGATATTTCAGGTCCTGGTGCGGGTCTGGAAAATATCGACGTCGGTTTCGGTAAACTCTCTCTGGCTGCGACCCGTTCTTCTGAAGCGGGCGGCTCTTCCTCTTTCGCCAGCAACAGCATTTATGATTACACCACCCGCACAGCGAACGATGTCTTTGACGTCCGTTTAGCTCAGATGGAAGTCAACCCTGGCGGTACGCTGGAACTGGGCGTTGACTACGGTCGTGCTAACCCACGTGATGATTACCATCTGATTGATGGCGCATCGAAAGATGGCTGGATGTTCACCGCTGAACACACGCAGAGCATGCTGAAAGGCTACAACAAGTTTGTTCTGCAATATGCTACTGACTCTATGACCTCTCAGGGTAAAGGGCTGTCGCAAGGTTCGAACATTGGTACCACTGACGATATCAATTATGGCATCAATAACAACGGTCACCTGTGGCGCGTACTTGACCACGGTGCGATCTCCCTGGGCGATAGCTGGGACCTGATGTATGTCGGTATGTACCAGGATATCAACTGGGATAATAACAACGGTACGAAATGGTGGACCGTGGGCGTTCGTCCTATGTACAAATGGACGCCTATCATGAGTACCCTGCTGGAAGTGGGTTACGACAACGTCAAATCCCAGGAAACTGGCGAAACAAACGACCAGTATAAAATCACCCTCGCCCAACAGTGGCAGGCTGGCGACAGCATCTGGTCACGTCCAGCAATCCGCGTGTTCGCAACCTATGCGAAGTGGGATGAAAAATGGGGTTATGCGCCAACGGGTAAAAACTCCGTTGCGGGTTACACCCCTGGTATGGCCTACAGCGATACCTCTGTGAAAAGCTTTAGCCGCGGTGACAGCGACGAGTGGTCCTTCGGCGCCCAGATGGAAATCTGGTGGTAATCCCGTCTTAACCTGACGTAATGACCAAACTGAGGGGCGCAAGCCCCTCAATCCTTGGGACGGCGCGCTATTGCCTGGCTACCGCTGACCTGTGCATTTTGAGGTGATAACAATGAAAATGAACAAAACTCTCCTTGCCCTTTGTTTATCCGCAGGGCTGCTTGCAAGCGCACCTGCTATTACGCTTGCAGAAGTCAATTTCGTCCCACAGAACACGACATCCGCGCCGAATATTCCGGCGGCAGCGTTACAGCAGTTAACCTGGACGCCAGTTGATCAATCCAAAACGCAGACTACCCAGCTTTCGACGGGTGGACAGCATCTGAATGTGCCTGGTATAACGGGTCCGGTAGCCGCGTATAGCGTGCCCGCTAATATCGGTGAGCTGGCCATTACCTTGACCAGTGAAGTCAATAAGCAGACGAGCGTATTTGCTCCAAACGTGCTCATTCTCGATCAGAACATGACGCCATCTGCGTTTTTCCCAAGTCAATATTTTACTTATCAGGAACCTGGCGTGATGAGTGCCGATCGTCTGGAAGGCGTCATGCGCCTTACGCCTGCGCTGGGTCAGCAAAAACTCTACGTGCTGGTCTTTACCACAGAGCAAGATCTCCAGAAGACTACTACGTTGCTCGATCCGGCTAAAGCCTACGCAAAAGGCACCGGTAACGCGATTCCTGATATTCCAGACCCGATTGCTCGTCACGTCACCGACGGAACGTTAAAGCTGAAGGTGAAAACGAACAGCAGTTCCAGCGTCCTGGTCGGCCCACTGTTTGGCTCCTCCGGTACCGGACCTGTCACCGTAGGCAACACCGCTGCGCCTGCCTATACCGCGCCAGCTGCCACGGCAGCCGCACCGGTAGCGACCGCAGCACCGGCCCCGACAAAGAAAGCGGAGCCGGTACTGAACGACACCGAAGAATACTTCAACAACGCCATTAAGCAGGCGGTGAAGCGCGGCGATGTCGATAAAGCGCTGAAATTGCTTGATGAAGCCGAACGTTTAGGTTCAACCACTGCCCGTTCCACCTTTATCAGCAGTGTAAAAGGCAAGGGGTAACCGTTTCCCCGCAGTGCTGATTTGTTAGTCGTTTGGTGCGCCTGAGTGGGCGCACTTTTTTTCGTCTCCGCCGGGCTGTTGCACTCTTGTTGCGATCGTGATCGTTAAATAACGTTTGGCCCCCCTCAATCCGTGTTTCTGCGATACAATGCCATTACGTTATGTATCGGAGAGTCTGGCATGTCACACCCTGCGCTAACGCAACTGCGTGCGCTGCGCTATTTCGACCAAATACCTGCGCTTGAACCGCAGCAGCTGGACTGGTTGCTGCTGGAAGATTCCATGACGAAACGTTTTGAGCAGCAGGGTAAAACGGTTACGGTGACCCTGATTCAGGAAGGGTTTGTCTCTGGCGATGAGATTGCCAGCGAGCTGCCGCTGCTGCCGCAAGAGCCACGTTACTGGCTGCGTGAAATTTTACTCTGTGCTGACGGTGAGCCGTGGCTTGCCGGGCGGACGGTGGTGCCCGAGTCCACCCTTTCCGGGCCCGAGCTGGCGCTGCAACGTCTGGGGAAAACGCCGCTGGGGCGTTACCTTTTCACCTCGTCTGAGCTTACCCGGGATTTTATTGAGATTGGTCGTGATGCCGAACTCTGGGGGCGTCGTTCCCGCCTTCGCCTGAGCGGTAAACCGTTAATTCTGACGGAGCTTTTTTTACCGGCATCACCGTTGTACTAAGAGGAAGAAAAAATGGAGTGGAGCCTGACGCAGAATAAGCTGCTGGCGTATCACCGCTTAATGCGTACCGATAAACCCATTGGCGCGTTACTGTTGCTGTGGCCGACCCTCTGGGCGCTGTGGCTCGCCACGCCTGGCGTGCCGCCGCTGTGGATCCTTGGCGTGTTCGTCGCCGGCGTCTGGCTGATGCGCGCGGCGGGCTGCGTGGTGAATGACTATGCCGATCGTAAATTCGACGGCCATGTAAAGCGTACTGCCGGTCGTCCGTTACCCAGCGGGCAGGTGACCGGGAAAGAAGCCCGCGTGCTGTTTATTGTTCTGGTGCTGCTCTCTTTCCTGCTGGTGTTAACCCTCAACACCATGACCATTCTGCTTTCCGTTGCGGCGCTGGCCCTGGCCTGGGTGTATCCGTTTATGAAGCGCTATACCCATCTGCCTCAGGTGGTGCTGGGGGCGGCGTTTGGCTGGTCGATTCCGATGGCGTTTGCGGCGGTTAGTGAGTCCTTACCGCTCAGCTGCTGGCTGATGTTCCTGGCGAACATTCTCTGGGCCGTGGCGTATGACACCCAGTACGCGATGGTTGACCGCGACGATGACCTGAAAATTGGCATCAAATCAACCGCCATCCTCTTTGGCCGTCAGGACAAGCTGATCATCGGTATCCTGCAGGTTGCGGTACTGGCGCTGATGGTGGCGATTGGTCGCCTGAACGGGCTGAACTGGGAGTTCTACTGGTCCGTGCTGGTGGCGGGACTGCTGTTTGCGTACCAGCAAAAGCTGATTGCGAAGCGCGAACGCGACGCCTGCTTCAAAGCGTTTATGAACAATAACTACGCCGGTCTGGTGCTGTTTTTAGGCCTGGCGATGAGCTACTTCATATAAAAAAAGCCGGGTGGCGGCTTCGCCTTACCCGGCCTACGATTTAGCAGGATATGTAGGCCCGGTAAGCGTCAGCGCCACCGGGCGTTTTTTTACCGGCGACGCAACAACCTGAGCGCGTTCGCCGTCACCAGCACCGTTGCCCCGGTATCCGCCAGCACCGCCAGCCACAGCCCGGTCATGCCCAGCAGCGTGGTCACCAGGAAAATCCCCTTCAACCCCAGCGCGATGCCGATGTTCTGACGGATATTGGCCCGCGTCGCGCGCGCCAGGCTAATCATCTGCGCCAGCCCGGTCAGACGGTTGTGGGTCAGCGCCGCGTCAGCCGTTTCCAGCGCCACGTCGGTCCCGCTGCCCATCGCAATACCGATGGTGGACGCTTTCATCGCCGGAGCATCGTTAATCCCGTCACCGACCATCGCCAGCGGCGTCTGAGCGTTCAGCTCCGTTACCGCGCTGACCTTATCCGCAGGCAGCAATCCGGCTTTAAACGCCAGCCCCAGCTCACCGGCAATTGCTGCCGCCGCGCGAGGGTTATCACCGGTGAGAATCACCCCCTGCACGCCCAGCTGATGTAGCGCCACCACAGCTTCTTTTGCGTCATCGCGGAGGGTGTCGCGCAGCGCCAGCATCCCTTTTGCGACGCCGTCCTGCATCACGCTCACAACAGTTTGTCCGGTTTGTTCTAACGCCTCCACCTCTGGAGTAGAAGACTTGCCAGCCGCGACAATCAGTACCTTTTTACCGTCAACGGTGGCCTCAATCCCTGACCCGACCAGCGCCCGCTGGGCGGTTGCCGGAGGGATGTTCAGCCCGCGCGACTGCGCTTCACGCACAATCGCCTGCGCCAGCGGGTGAGTGGAGCCCTGTTCAACGGCGGCGGCCAGGGTCAGCAGTTCATCTTCACCGATATCCTGCGGATATACGCCGGTCACCTGCGGTTTGCCCACGGTCAGCGTACCGGTTTTATCGAACGCGATTTGCTGAACCTGGCTCAGCTGCTCCAGCGCCGCGCCGCCCTTAATCAGCGCCCCGCGACGTGCCGCCGCCGCCAGCCCGGAGGTAATGGCCGCCGGGGTGGAAATCACCAGCGCGCACGGACAGCCGATCAGCAATAGCGTCAGCCCTTTATAAATCCAGCCCTCCCACGGCGCGCCAAAGAACAGCGGTGGGACGACGGTAACCAGCAGAGCCACCAGCATAATGGCGGGCGTGTAGATCCGGCTGAAGCGGTCAATAAAGCGTTCGACCGGCGCGCGGCGCTCTTCGGCCTCTTCAATCAGCTTCAGGATACGGTCGATGGCGCTGTCGCCCGGCTCGGAAAGCACGGTGAGCTGTACCAGACGGTCGACGCTGGTGGCACCCGCAGGCACTTTTTCACCCGCCTCACGTTCAACCGGAATGGACTCGCCGGTCAGGGCGCTTTCATCAAAGCTCGCGGTGGCGGTAAGCAGCGCACCGTCTGCAGGCAAGCGTCCGCCTGCCGCGACTTCAATCACGTCGCCCGGGCGCAGCGTATTGATGGCGACCGTTTCACGCGTGCCGTTTATCACGCGCGTGGCGGTTTCCGGCTTCAGCGCCATCAGCGCGCTGACCCCTTTACGCGCCCGGCTCGCTGCCCAGCCCTCAAGACGTTCGCCAATTAAGAACAGCAGCAGCACCATCGCCGCTTCTGCCGTTGCGCCAATAAACAGCGCGCCGATAGCCGCCACGCTCATCAGCGTTTCGATGGCAAACCAGCTGCCGCTTTTCATCAGGCGCAGCGCCTGACGGGCAATCGGGAACAGCCCGACCAGCGTGGTGGCGATAAACGCCAGGTTGCCGAACGGGTGGTTGAACTGTTCCAGCCCCCAGCTCAGGGCCATCATGATGATGAGGGTAATGAGCGGCAGGTTTTCTTGCAGGGAAGAGGCTTTTTCAGCGGGCGCCGTTTCGCTACGCAAGGTATAGCCCGCCTTGCTGACGGCGGCTTCCACCTGTTTGCTGACGTCGTTATCGGCGCTAACCAGCAGCTTTTCAGTGGCGAACAGCACCTGAACGTGACTCACGCCCGGCACTTGTTTGACGGCGTTTTCCACTTTGCGTGCGCAGGAGGCGCAGTCCATGCCGTTAACGACCCAGCTGTAGCGATTTCCGCTTTCCGGAAGGGGTTGAGTTTGCGTTTCGCACGCGCCTTCGCAGCAGCAGTCGTCTTTCGACGGAACCGGGCTGAGCTTAAGTGCCGAGAATTGTGGAACTTTTTTAGATGTTTCTGGAGTCGACATGGCAGTCTCCGGTAATGATAATTTTCTCATTAACCGCAGCATACACTCTGGAGTCGACTCCAGAGTCAAGACTTATTTAAATATACAGCGAACGCACGATCAGGAAGTGCCCGGCAAAGTAGCAGGCGGCGGCAATCGCGTTATCCGCACGGAAGCGGCGACGATAGTGGCTGCCCAGCCAGACGACATTCCCGATCAGCAGCAGCGCGGCACCGAAGAACGCGGACATCGCCGGAGCAGTCGGACGGAAGAACCACAGCTCGCCCGCCAGCCACACCATTACCAGGGTCATGGCGATAAACGTGCAGACCGGCAAACGCATCTCTTCCAGACGTGACCAGATCACCGCAATCAGCAGCGCGCCAATCACCAGCAGCACCAGCGGCAGCGGCCAGAAGAAGGAGAGCGTCATCTGGCTGGCAAAGTAGATGGTATACAGCAGATGCGACAGGAAGAACGCCCCAACGGCGTACAGCAGGCGCTGGCGCGGCAGCAGGGTTAAGGCATCGCCAATGAGGGAGGCGCACAGCCCGGCGAGCACCAGATAGCTGACGGCGTTAAACATCGGCGCTTGCCAGGCCAGCAGCAGCAGGAGCAACAGCGTGACCGGTTTAAACAACCAGCGCTGCCAGATGGGACCGCGGTACGACGCATCGACATAAAGCCATGCGGAAAAACAGACAGCGATAAATGACCAAAGCATATTAACTCCCTGTATCTGTTAAGTCTGAATAATCAGTTTCTGATCCAGTGTAGTGACGCGGGCGGGCGTTTGGCAATGGCGGGGAAGGCAGGGTATCCTGAATTCCGCATAATCTGATGGGATTGTAGAATGAGCAAGATGCCGCTGTTTTTCATTATCGTGGTGGCGATTATCGTCATTGCCGCCTCGTTCCGCTTCGTACAGCAGCGCCGCGAGAAGGCGGATAACGATGCCGCACCCCTGATGCAAAAGCGCGTGGTGGTGACCAACAAACGCGAGAAACCGCTCAATGACCGCCGCTCACGCCAGCAGCAGGTGACCCCTGCGGGCACAACAATGCGCTATGAAGCGAGCTTTAAGCCGGAAACGGGCGGCCTGGAGATGACCTTCCGCCTGGAGGCGCAGCAGTACCATCAGCTGACGGTGGGAGAGAAAGGAATGCTGAGCTACAAAGGGTCGCGATTTGAAGGGTTTGCACCGGAGCGGTAACGCCGGGCGGCACTGCGTTTGCCCGGCCTACAGGGTTTCGTAGGCCCGGTAAGCGAAGCGCCACCGGGCGATAGCCCGCACCTTACTTCTTCACCTGCGCCTTAAATTTCTTCATCCACACCAGCAGTTCAAACACGCCGAAAATAAACACGCGCAGCTGCTGCCAGCCCGTCATCTGCGGTCCATCTTTCGGCAGGCCGTTTTTCAGCATCACCATCTGCAGGGCGTGCATAAACGACGTGAAAATCAGCGCGACGTTAACGAAAATGTTCATCGGGCGCGGGAACGGGTGCACCAGATTCAGAATCAAAAACGCCCAGACGCCCAGCATCAGCAAACGTCCCAGATTAATCAGTACCGGCATCGGATCCTCCTTGTGCCTGACGGTGATACAGACGATAAGCAACCTGACCGGCGACCTTTTCGCGGTGCAGATCCCAGTGCGCGGGCACCGGCGGTAAACCGTTTTCCACTTCGCTTTCAACGTAAATTAGCGCGTCATCCGCAAGCCAGCCGTTTTGTTCCAGCAGGGATAGCGTCTCCTCCAGCAGCCCCTTACGGAACGGCGGGTCGACAAACACCACGTTATGCGGCGTGCCTTTCTGCGCAAGAAAACTCAGCGTGTTGGTGTTCACGACTTTGGCGTTGCCCGCCTTCAGCGTCGCCAGATTTTGCTGCAGCGTCTGCGCCACGCCGCGCTCCATCTCCAGCAGCGTGGCGCTGGCGGCATAGCGCGACAGTGCTTCCAGACCGAGCGCGCCGCTTCCGGCGAAGCAGTCCAGGCAGTGGGCGTCTACCATTGACGGGGCCAGCCAGTTAAACAGCGTCTCGCGCACGCGGTCGGTAGTTGGGCGTAAACCGGGGCTGTCCGGTACCGGTAATTTCCGGCCTCGCCACTGACCGCCGATAATACGAATTTGACCGGCCGGGGCGCGGTTGGGTTTCTTCATCTCAGGAAAGCTCTGTTAACAATTGGCCTGCGATTGCGGGCGGTGATGTCAATTAAGTAAAGTGTTAGACTATTTCATCATTTTTTTAGCTTCCATGTATATAGCGCCGCGAGGAGTGTAGTCGCAGATGGCAAAACAAAAAAAACGTGGCTTCTTTTCCTGGCTGGGCTTCGGTGAAAAAGAGCAAGAAACAGAACAGAAAACCGAAGAGCAACAAGCCGTTGAAGAGCAGTCACCGCCTGAAACGCCTGTAGAAACCGCCGCGGTAGTCGACGCGGAAGAAACGGCGCACAGCAAAGAAGAGGTTGAATCCTTTGCAGAAGAGGTGGTTGAGGTCACGGAACAGGTTCAGGAGAGCGAGAAGCCAGAACCGGTTGTCGTTGAAGACATTACCGAAGCACCGCAGGCCGTTATCGAGCATGAAGAGCTGCCGCTGCCGGAAGAGGTGAAAGCCGAAGAGGTGTCTGCCGAAGAGTGGCAGGCCGAAGCGGAAACCGTTGAAATTGTTGAGGCGGTGGAAGAAGAAGCGGCACTAGAGCCAGAACTGACCGACGAAGAGCTTGAAGCCCAGGCGCTGGCGGCGGAAGCCGCTGAAGAAGCGGTCATCGTGGTGCCGGTGGAAGAAGAATCGGAAGAAGAGATCGTTCAGGAGCAGGAAAAACCGACCAAAGAAGGTTTCTTCGCCCGCCTGAAGCGCAGCCTGCTCAAAACCAAAGAAAACTTAGGTTCCGGATTTATCAGTCTGTTCCGCGGCAAGAAGATCGACGACGATCTCTTTGAAGAGCTGGAAGAACAGCTGCTGATTGCGGACGTCGGCGTGGAAACCACCCGTAAGATCATCGCCAACCTGACCGAAGGGGCGAGCCGCAAACAGCTGCGCGACGCCGAAGCGCTGTACGGCCTGCTGAAAGACGAGATGGGTGAAATTCTCGCAAAAGTTGACGAACCGCTTAATATTGAAGGCAAAACGCCATTTGTTATTCTGATGGTCGGCGTGAACGGCGTGGGTAAAACCACCACCATCGGCAAGCTGGCGCGTCAGTTCGAGCAGCAGGGCAAATCGGTGATGCTGGCGGCGGGCGACACCTTCCGTGCGGCGGCGGTTGAGCAGCTGCAGGTCTGGGGCCAGCGCAACAACATTCCGGTGATTGCTCAGCATACCGGCGCGGATTCCGCATCCGTGATCTTTGACGCCATCCAGGCGGCGAAGGCGCGCAACGTGGACGTGCTGATTGCCGATACCGCAGGGCGTTTGCAGAACAAATCGCACCTGATGGAAGAGTTAAAGAAAATCGTTCGCGTCATGAAGAAGCTGGACGAAGACGCACCGCATGAAATTATGCTGACCATTGATGCCAGCACCGGACAGAACGCCATCAGCCAGGCGAAGCTGTTCACTGAAGCGGTAGGACTGACGGGGATCGCGCTGACCAAGCTGGACGGCACCGCGAAAGGCGGGGTGATCTTCTCCGTGGCCGATCAGTTCGGCATTCCTATCCGTTACATCGGTGTGGGCGAGCGTATTGAGGATTTACGTCCGTTTAAGGCGGACGACTTTATTGAGGCATTATTTGCCCGAGAGGACTAACAATGATTCGCTTTGAACACGTCAGCAAGGCCTATCTCGGTGGGAGACAAGCGCTGCAGGGGGTGACATTCCACCTGCAGCCGGGCGAGATGGCATTCCTGACCGGCCATTCCGGCGCGGGGAAAAGTACCCTGCTCAAGCTTATCTGTGGGATCGAGCGGCCAAGCGCCGGGAAAATCTTTTTCGGCGGGCATGAAATCAGCCGCCTGAAAAACCGCGAAGTGCCGTTCCTGCGTCGTCAGATCGGCATGATTTTCCAGGATCACCACCTGCTGATGGATCGCACCGTTTTCGATAACGTGGCCATTCCGCTGATTATTGCCGGCGCCAGCTATGACGATATCCGCCGTCGCGTCTCTGCGGCGCTGGATAAGGTCGGGCTGCTGGACAAAGCGAAGAACTTCCCGATCCAGCTCTCCGGCGGTGAACAGCAGCGCGTGGGCATCGCCCGCGCGGTGGTGAACAAGCCTGCCGTGCTGCTGGCGGATGAACCGACCGGTAACCTGGACGATGCCCTGTCAGAAGGGATTTTGCGTCTGTTTGAGGAATTCAACCGCGTAGGGGTCACCGTATTGATGGCGACGCACGATATCGGGCTCATTTCCCGTCGTTCGTACCGCATGCTGACCCTGAGCGACGGGCATTTGCACGGAGGCCACGGTGAACAAGCGTGATGCAATAAACCAGATTCGGCAGTTCGGGAACCGGTTTGACCGTTTCCGTAAGCCGCAGGGCGGTGGTGACGGCAATCGTAATGCGCCGAAGCGCCAGAAGGCCGCGACAAAACCGGCCTCCCGTAAAACCAACGTGTTTAACGAACAGGTACGCTACGCTTTCCACGGCGCGCTGCAGGACCTGAAAAGCAAACCGCTGGCGACGTTCCTGACGGTGATGGTGATTGCCATCTCCCTGACGCTGCCAAGCGTCTGCTATATGGTCTATAAAAACGTCAACCAGGCGGCTTCACAGTATTATCCGTCCCCGCAGATCACGGTCTATCTGGATAAAGCGCTCGACGATAACGCCGCGGCGCAGGTGGTTGGGCAAATCCAGGCCGAGCAGGGCGTGGAGAAGGTCAACTATCTCTCACGTGAAGACGCGCTGGGCGAGTTCCGTAACTGGTCTGGCTTTGGCGGCGCGCTGGATATGCTCGAAGAGAACCCGCTGCCCGCCGTGGCGGTGGTGATCCCGAAGCTGGATTTCCAGGGGACCGATTCGCTTAATACCCTGCGCGATCGCATCACGCGCATTAAGGGTATTGATGAAGTGCGCATGGATGACAGCTGGTTTGCGCGCCTTTCTGCCCTGACCGGGCTGGTAGGACGC
The DNA here is from genome assembly GCF_000568095.1 of Enterobacter sp. DC4. Classification (NCBI taxonomy): domain Bacteria; kingdom Pseudomonadati; phylum Pseudomonadota; class Gammaproteobacteria; order Enterobacterales; family Enterobacteriaceae; genus Enterobacter; species Enterobacter sp. DC4. The sequence goes on from NZ_AZUB01000010.1 coordinate 40,544, forward strand.
GTCGCGGCGATGATTGGCGTGCTGATGGTGGCGGCGGTCTTCCTCGTCATCGGTAACAGCGTACGCCTGAGCATCTTTGCCCGTCGCGATACCATCAACGTGCAGAAACTGATTGGTGCGACGGATGGCTTCATCCTCCGACCGTTCCTTTACGGCGGTGCACTGCTCGGTTTTTCCGGCGCATTTCTTTCACTGATATTGTCAGAAATTTTGGTGATGCGGCTTTCGTCTGCCGTGACTGAAGTGGCGCAGGTTTTCGGAACGAAGTTTAATATCAGCGGCTTAGGTTTCGATGAGTGCCTGTTACTGCTGCTGGTGTGCTCGATGATTGGGTGGGTGGCAGCCTGGCTGGCAACCGTTCAACATTTACGTCACTTTACTCCCGACTAATAAAAGCGTGATATAATCTTTCCCTGCACCGAGATGTTCGCTCTGCAGGGAAAGCGTCCCTGTTGTCTCTTCCCCTGTTATCATCTCCATGTCACATTTTGTGCGTAATTTATTCACCGTTGCACCTGGAACTTGTGGATAAAATCACTGTCTGATAAAAGAGTGAATGCTAATCTCGTTGCTCAAACGCTTTGGCATGGTTGTTGCCTGACGGGGACGACCTGGACCAGAAGAAACATTGAGAGGAATGAATGACCAAAGAAATGCAAACTTTAGCTTTAGCCCCTGTTGGTAACCTGGAATCTTATATCCGGGCTGCGAACACCTGGCCGATGTTAACGGCCGAGGAAGAAAAGGAGCTTGCTGAAAAGCTGCATTACCAGGGCGATCTGGAAGCAGCTAAGACGCTGATCCTGTCTCACCTGCGCTTTGTTGTTCACGTTGCTCGTAATTATGCGGGCTACGGCCTGCCGCAGGCGGACTTGATTCAGGAAGGTAACATCGGTCTGATGAAGGCTGTACGTCGCTTTAACCCGGAAGTGGGTGTGCGACTGGTCTCCTTCGCCGTGCACTGGATCAAAGCAGAAATTCACGAATACGTGCTGCGCAACTGGCGTATCGTGAAAGTCGCCACGACAAAAGCGCAGCGCAAACTGTTCTTTAACCTGCGTAAAACCAAGCAGCGTCTGGGCTGGTTCAATCAGGATGAAGTGGAAATGGTGGCGCGCGAGCTGGGCGTAACCAGCAAAGACGTGCGTGAGATGGAATCCCGTATGGCCGCGCAGGACATGACCTTTGATATGTCCTCCGACGACGACGCATCTGACAGCCAGCCGATGGCACCGGTTCTGTATCTGCAGGATAAAACCTCTAACTTTGCTGATGGCATCGAAGAGGATAACTGGGAAGATCAGGCCGCGAACAAGCTGACTCATGCGATGGAAGGCCTCGACGAACGTAGCCAGGATATTATCCGCGCCCGCTGGCTGGACGAAGACAACAAGTCCACGCTGCAGGAGCTGGCCGACCGCTATGGCGTTTCTGCGGAACGTGTCCGTCAGCTTGAAAAGAACGCCATGAAAAAACTTCGCGCCGCTATCGAAGCGTAATTTCTGCGAAGTACACCGAGAACCCCTGGATGAGAATCCGGGGGTTTTGTTTTTTTAGCGCCCGCTCTGGCGAATTCCCTCCCCCTGGCAAACACTTACTGATGCGCTAAGCAGGCGACTTTCTCAGGGGGACAGGGTGAAAAACAACGAACTGAACGACCGGCGTTTACAGGCGACGCCGCGCGGCATCGGCGTGATGTGTAACTTCTATGCCGATAAAGCTGAAAACGCCACGGTGTGGGACGTGGAAGGCAACGAGTACATCGACTTCGCCGCCGGGATCGCGGTGCTGAATACCGGCCATCGCCATCCCAAAGTCATTTCCGCCATCGAAAAACAACTCCACGCCTTTACCCATACGGCGTATCAGATCGTGCCGTATGAAGGCTATGTGGCGCTTGCCGAACGTATCAACGAACGCGTGCCCGTTGAAGGCCCTGCCAAAACGGCGTTCTTTTCAACGGGAGCAGAGGCGGTCGAAAACGCGGTAAAAATTGCCCGGGCGTACACCAAACGTCCGGGTCTTATCACTTTTGGCGGCGCGTTTCACGGCCGCACCTTTATGACCATGGCGCTGACCGGCAAAGTTGCGCCGTACAAGCTCGGCTTTGGCCCGTTCCCCGGTTCGGTTTATCACGCGCAGTATCCGAATGAACTGCACGGCGTCAGCACCGCTGAGGCGTTGAAAAGCCTGGAACGTATCTTTAAAGCGGATATCGCACCCGACCAGGTCGCGGCCATTATTCTCGAACCGGTTCAGGGAGAGGGCGGTTTCAACATCGCGCCAGCCGATTTTATGCAGGCGCTGCGTGCCCTGTGCGATACCCACGGCATTTTGCTGATTGCCGACGAGGTGCAAAGCGGCTTCGCCCGTACCGGCAAGCTGTTCTCGATGGAACATCACTGCGTGAAGCCGGATCTGATCACCATGGCGAAAAGCCTGGCGGGTGGGATGCCGCTCTCAGCGGTGTCGGGCCGGGCTGAGGTGATGGATGCCCCCGTGCCGGGCGGGCTGGGCGGTACCTACGCCGGAAACCCGCTGGCGATTGCCGCGGCGCATGCCGTGCTCGACGTGATTGATGAAGAGGATCTCTGCACGCGCTCGGCGCATCTTGGCCATCACCTGGTGGAAGTGCTGAACAAAGCGAAGGAACACTGCCCGTATATCGCGGACATTCGCGCGCAGGGTTCAATGGTGGCGGTGGAGTTTAACGACCCGCAAACGGGCCAGCCTTCGCCGGAATTTACCCGCCAGGTGCAGGAGCGCGCGTTGCAGGAAGGGCTGCTTCTTCTGAGCTGCGGCGTCTACGGCAACGTCATTCGTTTCCTCTATCCGCTGACGATCCCTGAAGTGCAGTTCCGTAAAGCGCTGGACATTATCTCCGCCTCGCTGACACGTTAAAGCCATATGCCCGGCGAAAATCCCTGCCGGGCCTATCATATATTCATTTCAAATTAGCTATTCCAAAATCATAAAAATCGGGTATGTTTTAGCAGAGTATGCTGAAAAAGCGCGAACAGCACACCTATAACTGACATAAAGCGCTGCACAACAACATCACAACAATCGTAATAACCATAATAATGGGGAATCTCAGGATGAACATGAAGGGTAAAGCGTTACTGGCAGGATGTATCGCGTTGGCATTCAGCACCATGGCACAGGCAGACATCAAAGTGGCTGTGGTTGGCGCGATGTCCGGTCCGGTAGCACAGTACGGCGACCAGGAATTTACCGGCGCTGAGCAGGCGGTTGCAGACATTAATGCTAAGGGCGGTATCAAGGGCGAAAAACTGCAGATCGTAAAATATGATGATGCCTGTGACCCGAAACAAGCGGTCGCGGTCGCGAACAAAGTGGTGAACGACGGGATCAAATACGTTATCGGTCACCTGTGCTCTTCCTCTACTCAGCCCGCGTCTGACATCTACGAAGACGAAGGTATTCTGATGATCACCCCGGCGGCGACCGCACCGGAGCTGACCGCGCGTGGCTATAAGCTGACCCTGCGCACCACCGGTCTGGACTCTGACCAGGGCCCAACCGCGGCAAAATACATCGTTGAAAAAGTGAAGCCGAAGCGCATTGCCATCGTTCATGACAAGCAGCAGTACGGTGAAGGTCTGGCGCGTTCAGTGCAGGACAACCTCAAGAAAGCCAATGCCGACGTGGTGTTCTTCGACGGGATCACCGCCGGTGAGAAAGACTTCTCCACCCTGGTGGCGCGTCTGAAGAAAGAGAATATCGACTTCGTTTACTACGGTGGCTACCACCCGGAAATGGGCCAGATCCTGCGCCAGGCGCGCGCTGCGGGCCTGAAAACCCAGTTTATGGGTCCGGAAGGCGTGGCGAACGTTTCCCTGTCTAACATTGCAGGTGAATCAGCCGAAGGCCTGCTGGTGACCAAACCGAAGAACTACGACCAGGTGCCAGCGAACAAACCTATCGTAGATGCCATCAAGGCGAAGAAACAGGATCCAAGCGGCGCGTTCGTCTGGACCACCTATGCGGCGCTGCAGTCTCTGCAGGCGGGCCTGAACCAGTCAGCCGAACCGGCTGAGATTGCCACCTGGCTGAAAGCGAACACGGTCCAGACCGTCATGGGGCCACTCTCCTGGGACGCGAAGGGCGACCTGAAGGGCTTCGAGTTCGGCGTGTTTGACTGGCATGCTAATGGCACGGCGACAGACGCCAAATAATTTTCCCGTCGCCTTTCGCGCCGCAGGTGCGTTGGCTGCGTTATTCAACCCCGGTCACTTACTTATGTAAGCTCCCGGGGATTTCATAACTTGCCGCCTTCCTGCAACACGAAATGCTTGGGAAAATGCGGTAGAAATTGTAGGCCGGGTAAGGCGCAGCCGCCACCCGGCTTTCTTTTAGCGCTTCTCCCAACCGCTCTCCTGCGCCGTAAACCCTAACGCCTGCATAAACGCCGCCATCACGCCGCGGTCTTCCACGCCGACGTCAGCCATCCACCATGAGGTCACGCTCGGGTTTTCGCGGATCACTTCTTCAATTAAATACTGTCCCACACCGCGACGACGGGTGACGTCACGTACGCGCAGCGAGTCCAGCGCCCCTTCTGTACCGCTCAGGGTGACGCGAACCGCGGCCAGCAGGCGCTCGTTAAAACGCGCGGCATAAATGCGGTGGGTCTCATCCACGCGTAGCGACGAAGGGGAATATTCCGGCCAGATCTTGCCCAGGTCGATATGATCCTGGTCGCTAAAGGTCACCAGACGCACGATAGTCAGTTTCATTAGCTACTTGTCCAAATCAGATTGAGTAGGGGCAGTGTACTCAATTTATTCACTCAGCGGCTTCCTCTTTTTATTCTCATTAACCAGGTGATTAGTTTTTTGGCAACGCGATGGGCAGTTTGAAAACGCATGGATCGAAAAATAAGCAGAATTTTAACCTGAAGGGTAGTGATTTATTCGGCGCTTTGTACCGTTATTTTATGCTGCAAACTGCACTTTTATTTGTTTATCTCTGCCTGATTTCAGAATATTATCTTTGCTTAATCGCCTGAAAAATAGAGATTTTAGTCTGGTTTTTGACAAAAACCTGCGCTAAACCATTAAAGGCACTGGTAAAAATAGCGTTGTTCATTAAAAGTACAGAATGCTTTTTAACCATAATAAAACAAAATATAAACACGACATCACGAATGGGGATTCAGAGATGAAAAGGAACGCGAAGACGTTAATCGCGGGGATGGTTGCACTGTCGATCTCGCATGCCGCTATGGCGGAGGACATTAAAGTTGCGGTAGTGGGTGCGATGTCCGGCCCTGTTGCCCAGTGGGGTGACATGGAGTTCAACGGTGCGCGCCAGGCCATCAAAGACATCAACGCTAAGGGCGGCATCAAAGGCGACAAGCTGGTGGGCGTGGAATATGACGACGCCTGCGATCCGAAACAGGCCGTCGCGGTCGCCAACAAAATCGTCAACGATGGCATCCAGTATGTGATCGGCCACCTGTGTTCATCCTCCACCCAGCCTGCGTCTGATATCTACGAAGACGAAGGCATCCTGATGATCACCCCTGGCGCAACCAACCCTGAGCTGACCCAGCGCGGTTATCAGCACATTATGCGTACCGCCGGTCTGGACTCCTCTCAGGGGCCCACCGCCGCCAAATACGTCCTTGAAACCGTTAAGCCGCAGCGTATCGCCATTATTCATGACAAGCAGCAGTACGGCGAAGGCCTGGCGCGCTCCGTTCAGGACGGCCTGAAAAAAGGCGGCGCGAACATCGTCTTCTTCGACGGCATTACCGCCGGTGAGAAAGACTTCTCCGCGCTGATCGCCCGTCTGCAAAAAGAGAATATCGACTTCGTTTACTACGGCGGCTACTACCCGGAGATGGGACAGATGCTGCGTCAGGCGCGCGCCACCGGTCTGAAAACCCAGTTTATGGGGCCAGAGGGCGTGGGCAATGCCTCCCTGTCAAACATCGCGGGGGATTCTGCCGAAGGCATGCTGGTGACGATGCCAAAACGCTATGACCAGGATCCGGCCAACAAGGCTATCGTGGATGCGCTCAAGGCGCAGAAGAAAGATCCGAGTGGTCCGTACGTCTGGATCACCTATGCGGCCGTACAGTCTCTGGCCACCGCGCTGGATCGCTCCGGCAGCAAAGAACCGCTGGATCTGGTGAAAGATTTAAAAGCACACGGGGCGAACACCGTGATTGGGCCGCTGAACTGGGATGAGAAAGGCGATCTGAAGGGATTTGAGTTTGGTGTCTTTAAGTGGCACGCCGACGGTTCGTCCTCGGCCGCCAAATAATTATCCCACCGCCCGGACCGCCGGGCGGGTATAAAAAGGTTTGCATATGTCCGAGCAGTTTCTCTATTTCCTGCAGCAGATGTTTAACGGCGTTACGCTGGGAAGCACCTACGCGCTGATCGCCATCGGCTATACGATGGTTTACGGCATTATCGGCATGATCAACTTCGCCCACGGCGAGGTCTACATGATCGGTAGCTACGTCTCCTTTATGATTATTGCCGCCCTGATGATGATGGGCATCGACAGCAGCTGGCTGCTGGTCGCCGCCGGGTTTGTCGGCGCGATTGTGATAGCCAGCGCCTACGGCTGGAGCATCGAGCGCGTGGCCTACCGGCCGGTGCGCAGCTCCAAGCGTCTGATTGCGCTGATTTCCGCCATCGGGATGTCGATCTTCCTGCAAAACTACGTCAGCCTGACCGAAGGCTCGCGCGACGTGGCGCTGCCAAGCCTGTTTAACGGCCAGTGGATTGTGGGGGCCAGCGAAAACTTCGCGGCGTCTATCACCACCATGCAGCTTGTTATCTGGGTCGTGACCTTTATTGCGATGCTCGCCCTGACGCTGTTCATCCGCTACTCGCGTATGGGACGCGCCTGCCGCGCGTGTGCAGAAGATCTGAAGATGGCGAGCCTGCTCGGCATCAACACCGACCGCGTGATTGCCCTGACCTTCGTGATTGGCGCCGCGATGGCGGCGGTGGCGGGTGTCCTGCTCGGCCAGTTCTATGGCGTGATCAACCCGTACATCGGCTTTATGGCCGGGATGAAAGCCTTCACCGCGGCGGTACTGGGCGGTATCGGCAGTATTCCGGGTGCCATGATTGGCGGCCTGATCCTGGGCGTGGCGGAGGCGCTCTCCTCGGCGTATCTGAGCACGGAATATAAAGACGTGGTGTCGTTTGCCCTGCTGATTCTGGTTCTGCTGGTGATGCCTACCGGTATTCTGGGCCGTCCGGAGGTAGAGAAAGTATGAAACCGATGCATTTTGCAATGGCGCTGCTCTCTGCCGCCATGTTCTTCGTGCTGGCAGGCGTCTTTATGGGCGTCCAGTTAGGTCTGGATGGGACGAAGCTGGTGGTGGATACCGCCCCCGACATCCGCTGGCAGTGGGTATTTATCGGCACTGCCGTGGTGTTCCTGTTCCAGCTGCTGCGTCCGCTGTTCCAGAAGTCGCTGAAAAACGTCTCCGGGCCGAAATTCGTTCTGCCGGCCATCGACGGGTCTACCGTTAAGCAGAAGCTATTCCTCGTAGCGCTGCTGGTGGCCGCCGTGGCGTGGCCGTTTGTGGTGTCTCGCGGCACCGTGGATATCGCCACTCTGACCATGATCTACGTGATTCTCGGTCTCGGTCTGAACGTGGTGGTGGGGCTCTCCGGCCTGCTGGTACTGGGCTACGGTGGCTTCTACGCCATCGGCGCCTACACCTTCGCGCTGCTGAACCACTATTACGGCCTCGGCTTCTGGACCTGCCTGCCGCTGGCGGGGCTGGTCTCTGCCGCTGCGGGCTTTCTGCTTGGCTTCCCGGTATTGCGCCTGCGCGGTGACTACCTGGCGATTGTGACCTTAGGCTTTGGCGAAATCGTCCGTATCCTGCTGCTTAACAACACCGAAGTGACCGGCGGCCCGAACGGTATCAGCCAGATCCCGAAACCGACCTTCTTTGGCCTGGAGTTCAGCCGTACCGCCCGCGAAGGCGGCTGGGACACCTTCAGTAACTTCTTCGGCGTGAAGTATGACCCGTCCGACCGCGTAATCTGGCTCTATCTGGTGGCGCTGCTGCTGGTGGTGATTACCCTGTTCGTGATTAACCGTCTGCTGCGCATGCCGCTGGGCCGCGCGTGGGAAGCGCTGCGTGAAGATGAGATCGCCTGCCGCTCCCTGGGCCTGAACCCGACCCGCATCAAGCTGACCGCGTTCACCATCAGCGCCGCGTTTGCCGGTTTCGCCGGAACGCTGTTTGCCGCCCGTCAGGGCTTTGTGAGCCCGGAATCGTTCACCTTTGCCGAGTCCGCCTTTGTGCTGGCGATTGTGGTGCTCGGCGGTATGGGCTCGCAGTTCGCCGTTATCCTCGCGGCCATCCTGCTGGTGGTCTCGCGCGAGCTGATGCGCGACTTTAACGAATACAGCATGCTGATGCTGGGTGGTTTGATGGTGCTGATGATGATCTGGCGTCCGCAGGGCTTGCTGCCGATGACTCGTCCACAGCTGAAGCTGAAACGCACTCAGACGAAAGGAGAGCAGGCATGAGTCAGCCATTATTATCCGTTAACGGTCTGATGATGCGTTTTGGCGGCCTGCTGGCGGTCAACAATGTGTCACTGGATCTGCACAAGAAAGAGATTGTCTCCCTGATTGGCCCGAACGGCGCGGGGAAAACCACGGTCTTTAACTGCCTGACTGGCTTCTACAAGCCGACGGGCGGCACCATCATGCTGCGCGACAAGCATCTTGAAGGGCTGCCGGGCCAGCAGATTGCCCGCATGGGCGTGGTGCGTACCTTCCAGCACGTACGTCTGTTCCGCGAGATGACGGTGATTGAGAACCTGCTGGTCGCGCAGCATCAGCAGCTGAAAACCGGGCTGTTCTCCGGCCTGCTGAAAACCCCGGCCTTCCGCCGCGCGCAGGATGAAGCGCTTGACCGCGCGGCGACCTGGCTCGACCGAATTGGCCTGCTGCAGCACGCCAATCGTCAGGCGAGCAACCTGGCCTACGGCGACCAGCGTCGTCTGGAGATTGTGCGCTGCATGGTGACCCAGCCGGAGATCCTGATGCTCGACGAACCGGCGGCAGGGCTCAACCCGAAAGAGACCAAAGAGCTGGACGAGCTGATTGCCGAACTGCGCGATCACCACGACACCACCATTCTGCTGATCGAGCACGACATGAAGCTGGTAATGGGCATTTCCGACCGTATCTACGTGGTCAACCAGGGCACGCCGCTGGCAAACGGCACGCCGGAAGAGATCCGCAACAACCCGGACGTGATCCGCGCATACCTGGGTGAGGCATAAGATGGAAAAAGCGATGTTAACGTTCGACAAGGTCAACGCGCACTACGGCAAGATCCAGGCGCTGCACGACGTCAGCCTGCATATCAATCAGGGTGAAATCGTGACCCTGATTGGCGCCAACGGCGCGGGTAAAACTACGCTGCTCGGCACCCTGTGCGGCGACCCGCGCGCCACCAGCGGGCAGATCGTGTTTGATGGTAAAGACATTACCGACTGGCAGACCGCCAGAATCATGCGTGAAGCGGTGGCGATTGTTCCGGAAGGGCGCCGGGTCTTCTCCCGCATGACGGTGGAAGAGAACCTGGCAATGGGCGGCTTCTTTGCTCACCGCGATGAATACCAGACCCGCATCAAGTGGGTGTACGAACTCTTCCCGCGCCTGTGGGAGCGCCGCATTCAGCGTGCGGGCACCATGTCCGGCGGTGAACAGCAGATGCTGGCGATAGGCCGCGCGCTGATGAGCCAGCCGCGTCTGCTGCTGCTGGACGAGCCGTCGCTCGGTCTGGCGCCGATCATCATCCAGCAGATTTTCGACACCATTGAGCAGCTGCGCAAAGAGGGGATGACCATCTTCCTCGTCGAGCAGAACGCCAACCAGGCGCTGAAGCTGGCTGACCGTGGCTACGTGCTGGAGAACGGCCGCGTAGTGCTGGAAGACACCGGCGACGCGCTGCTGGCGAACGAAGCGGTGCGGAGCGCGTATCTGGGCGGATAGGTAAAAGCAAAAAGGCAACGCAAGTTGCCTTTTTTAGTGTTTTCTCCCTCTCCCTGTGGGAGAGGGCCGGGGTGAGGGCACCAGACCGCACCCAACCATCCAACCCCCTTCACACAACCATCATCCCCCTGACGCCTGGCTGTCATTTATCTGTAAACAAACAGTTATTTTTCTGTAATTCGAGCATGTCATGTTACCTCGCGAGCATAAAACGCGTGATATCGCGCATCCGGCACAATAAGAGAGATGACAATGACATCGTTACGACACACAGCTTTGGGTCTGGCACTGGGTCTGGCTTTTGCGACGAACGCAATGGCTGTCACCACCATTCCGTTCTGGCATTCAATGGAAGGGGAGTTGGGTAAAGAAGTTGACTCCCTGGCGCAACGTTTCAACGACACCCACCCGGATTACAAAATTGTGCCGGTGTACAAAGGCAACTATGAGCAGAGCCTGAGCGCGGGCATCGCCGCCTTCCGTACCGGCAACGCACCTGCACTGTTACAGGTTTATGAAGTGGGCACCGCCACCATGATGGCTTCCAAAGCTATCAAGCCGGTCTACGAAGTGTTCAAAGAAGCGGGCATCAACTTCGATGAATCCCAGTTTGTGCCGACCGTAGCGGGTTACTACACCGATTCCAAAACCGGCCATCTGCTGTCCCAGCCGTTTAACAGCTCCACGCCGGTGCTGTACTACAACAAAGACGCCTTCAAAAAAGCCGGTTTAGACCCGGAGCAGCCGCCAAAAACCTGGCAGGACCTGGCGGAGTACACCGCGAAGCTGAAAGCGGCGGGGATGAAGTGCGGCTACGCCAGCGGCTGGCAGGGCTGGATCCAGATTGAAAACTTCAGCGCCTGGCACGGCCTGCCGGTGGCGACCAAAAACAACGGCTTCGACGGCACCGATGCGGTACTGGAGTTCAACAAGCCGGAGCAGGTGAAGCACATCGCGCTGCTTGCCGACCTGAACAAGAAGGGCGACTTCAGCTACTTCGGGCGTAAAGACGAATCCACCGAGAAGTTCTACAACGGCGACTGCGCCATTACCACCGCCTCCTCCGGCTCGCTGGCGGATATCCGTCACTACGCCAAATTCAACTACGGCGTGGGCATGATGCCGTACGACGCTGACGTGAAGGGCGCGCCGCAGAACGCCATTATCGGCGGGGCGAGCCTGTGGGTCATGCAGGGTAAAGACAAGGGCACCTATAAAGGCGTGGCCGAATTCCTCGACTTCCTGGCCAAGCCTGAAAACGCCGCCGAGTGGCACCAGAAGACCGGTTACCTGCCGATCACCAAAGCCGCGTATGACCTGACCCGCGAGCAGGGCTTCTACAGCAAGAACCCAGGCGCGGACATCGCGACGCGCCAGATGCTGAACAAGCCGCCGTTGCCGTTCACTAAAGGCCTGCGCCTGGGCAACATGCCGCAGATCCGCACCATCGTGGATGAGGAGCTGGAAAGCGTGTGGACCGGGAAGAAAACGCCACAGCAGGCGCTGGACTCTGCGGTAGAGCGCGGAAATCAGCTGCTGCGCCGCTTTGAGCAGTCGACGAAATCGTAATCTGTGATTCGCCCGGTGGCGCTTCGCTTACCGGGCCTACGACGTGCCCCATGTAGGCCGGGTAAGGCGTAGCCGCCACCCGGCATTGTTCAGGAACCCAATCTCCATGTCATCATCCCGTCCGGTGTTCCGTTCCCGCTGGCTGCCGTACCTGTTGGTCGCGCCTCAGCTGGTCATCACCGTTATCTTCTTTATCTGGCCTGCGGGCGAAGCGCTGTGGTACTCGGTACAAAGCGTCGATCCGTTCGGGCTCTCCAGCCAGTTTGTTGGGCTGGACAACTTCACCGCGCTGTTCCATGACAGCTACTACCTGGACGCCTTCTGGACGACGATGAAGTTCAGCGCGCTGGTCACCGTCAGCGGTCTGGTTGCCTCGCTGTTTTTCGCCGCGCTGGTGGACTACGTGGTGCGCGGAAGTCGTATTTATCAGACCCTGATGCTGCTGCCGTACGCCGTGGCACCCGCCGTCGCTGCCGTACTGTGGATTTTCCTGTTTAACCCCGGTCGCGGGCTGATTACCCATTTCCTGGCAGAGTTCGGCTACGACTGGAACCATGCCCAGAACAGCGGTCAGGCGATGTTCCTGGTGGTATTCGCCTCGGTGTGGAAGCAGATCAGCTACAACTTCCTGTTCTTCTTTGCCGCGCTGCAGTCCATTCCGCGCTCGCTGGTGGAAGCCGCGGCAATTGACGGAGCAGGGCCTATTCGTCGCTTCTTCAGGCTGTCGCTGCCGCTGATCGCCCCGGTGAGTTTCTTCCTGCTGGTGGTTAACCTCGTGTACGCCTTCTTCGACACCTTCCCGGTGATCGACGCGGCGACCGCGGGCGGCCCGGTGCAGGCGACAACGACGCTTATCTATAAGATCTACCGCGAAGGCTTCGCCGGGCTGGATCTCTCCGCTTCTGCCGCGCAGTCGGTGGTGCTGATGTTCCTCGTCATCATCCTCACGGTGGTGCAGTTCCGCTATGTTGAAAGTAAGGTGCGCTACCAATGATTGAGAACCGTCGCGGGCTGACGATTTTCAGCCATACCATGCTGATTTTAGGGATTATCGTCATCCTGTTTCCGCTGTACGTGGCCTTTGTCGCCGCCACGCTGGACACCAAAGCGGTGTTCGATACGCCGATGACGCTGATCCCAGGCACGCATCTTTTCGAGAATATGAAGACCATCTGGACCCAGGGCGTGGGCGCCAACAGCGCGCCGTTCTGGCTGATGATGCTCAACAGCTTCATCATGGCGTTCGGCATTACGGTGGGCAAAATCACGGTGTCGATGCTGTCGGCCTTCGCCATCGTCTGGTTCCGCTTTCCGCTGCGTAACCTGTTTTTCTGGATGATTTTTATTACCCTGATGCTGCCGGTGGAGGTGCGTATCTTCCCGACGGTGGAGGTGATCGCCAACCTGAAGATGCTCGACAGCTACGCGGGCTTAACCCTGCCGCTGATGGCCTCGGCGACCGCCACCTTCCTGTTCCGCCAGTTCTTTATGACCCTGCCGGACGAGCTGATTGAAGCGGCGCGCATCGACGGCGCGTCGCCGATGCGCTTCTTCCGCGATATCGTGCTGCCGCTGTCGAAAACTAACCTTGCGGCGCTGTTTGTGATCACCTTTATCTACGGCTGGAACCAGTACCTGTGGCCGCTGCTGATTATTCAGGACGTCAACCTCGGCACCGCCGTGGCGGGCATCAAAGGCATGATCGCCACCGGCGAAGGCACCACCCTCTGGAACCAGGTAATGGCGGCAATGCTGCTCACCCTTATCCCACCCGTAGTCATTGTTTTAGCCATGCAGCGTGCGTTTGTCCGCGGCCTGGTCGATAGCGAGAAATAAGATGGCAGGTTTAAAACTTCAGGCAGTAACCAAAAGCTGGGACGGCAAAACCCAGGTGATTCAGCCGCTGACGCTCGACGTGGCGGACGGGGAGTTTATCGTGATGGTCGGCCCGTCCGGCTGCGGCAAATCAACGCTGCTGCGCATGGTGGCGGGGCTGGAGCGCGTGACCTCCGGGGATATCTGGATTGACCGTCAGCGCGTCACCGAGATGGAGCCCAAAGACCGCGGCATCGCGATGGTCTTCCAGAACTACGCCCTCTATCCGCACATGAGCGTGGAAGAGAACATGGCCTGGGGGCTGAAAATCCGCGGCATGGGCAAAGGCCATATCGACGAGCGCGTGAAGGAGGCCGCCCGCATTCTGGTACTCGACGGCCTGCTTAAGCGCCGCCCGCGCGAGCTCTCCGGCGGACAGCGCCAGCGCGTGGCGATGGGGCGCGCCATCGTGCGCGATCCGGCGGTATTCCTGTTCGACGAGCCGCTCTCTAACCTCGACGCCAAGCTGCGCGTGCAGATGCGTCTTGAGCTGCAGCAGCTGCACCGTCGTCTGAAAACCACCTCCCTGTACGTGACCCACGATCAGGTCGAAGCCATGACGCTCGCCCAGCGCGTGATGGTGATGAACAAAGGCATCGCCGAGCAGATTGGCACCCCGGTGGAGGTGTACGAGAAACCGGCCACCCGCTTTGTGGCGAGCTTTATCGGCAGCCCGGCGATGAACCTGCTGGAAGGGCGTATCAGCAGCGCGGGCTCGCACTTTGAGCTGGAAAGCGGGATGGCATTGCCGATCAACTGGTACTATCGTGGCTACGCCGGGCGTAAGATGACGCTCGGTATCCGCCCGGAACATATCGGTTTAACCTCTCAGGCGGAAGGCGGCGTGCCGCTGGTCATGGACACGCTGGAGATGTTGGGTGCAGATAACCTGGCGCACGGGCGCTGGGGCGAGCAAAAAATGGTGGTGCGTCTGGCACATCAGGAGCGCCCTAAAGCCGGCAGCACGCTGTGGCTCCACCTGCCGGAAAATCATCTGCACCTGTTTGACGGTGAAACAGGACAACGAGTATGAGCAACTGGCCTTATCCCCACGTCGTCGCCCACCGGGGCGGCGGTAAGCTGGCGCCGGAAAACACGCTGGCGGCGATTGACGTTGGCGCGCGCTACGGTCACACGATGATCGAGTTCGACGCCAAGCTGTCGAAAGACGGCGAGATTTTCCTGCTGCATGACGATAACCTCGAGCGCACCAGCAACGGCTGGGGCGTGGCGGGCGAGCTGCCGTGGCGCGACCTGCTGAAGGTAGACGCCGGAAGCTGGTACAGCGGTGAATTCAAAGGCGAACCGCTGCCGCTGCTGGCGGAAGTGGCGGATCGCTGTCGCCAGCACGGCATGATGGCCAATATCGAAATCAAACCGACCACCGGCACCGGGCCGCTGACGGGCAAAGTGATTGCTCTGGCCGCGCGCGAGCTGTGGGAAGGGATGACCGCGCCGCTGCTGTCATCATTTGAAATTGACGCACTGGAAGCGGCACAGGCGGCCGTGCCGGAGCTGCCTCGCGGGCTGCTGCTGGACGAGTGGCGCGAGGACTGGCGCGAGCTGACGACGCGCTTAGCCTGTGTCTCTATCCATCTTAATCACAGGCTGCTGGATGAGGCGCGGGTGAATATGCTGAAAGACGCGGGTCTACATATTCTGGTCTACACGGTTAACAAACCCCAGCGTGCAGCCGAACTGCTGCGCTGGGGCGTGGACAGCATCTGTACCGATGCAATCGACCTGATCGGCCCGGACTTTAGTTCTGCGGATTAAGCATACTGCCATTCGACTGCGGCGGCAGCATATGCTGCTGTCCGCTGCCTGACGACGTCATTCCCCCTAACATCCCGCCGTTTTTATTCGGCAGCGGCTGCTCGCGCACCTGCCCCTGCTGCACGCGCTGGGTGTTGGCGTTCATCTGATTTTGCAGGCTTTGCTGCTGCATCTGGGTCTGCGTTTTAAGCTGCTGATTAAGCATCCCTTTCTGCTGCTGTTGCTGGCTCATCATCTCGGTCTGCATACGCTGCTGGCTCGGGATGACATAGCCCTGTTGGTTCGGGTTGTTCATGGTGTTGAGTGGCTGTGCGAGCGCGGCAAAGGGGATCAGCGCCGTAAGAATCAATAAGCGTTTCATTGTCATTTCCTCCTTTTGAGGTCTCTCTTAAGTTTACCCTGATTTCACCATGACGATGATTTTTTAGGAGTTGTGAACCAGGCTTAAGCGGGGAATATGGATCCCTTCACCTGGAGAACAATAATCATGAAACCAACGTTTTTGCGCTGGGTCGCCTTCGCCGCGCTGATGGCAGGCGGTACATTTAGCGTGGCGGCCAACCCGCCAGCGGCGCCTCCGGTCTCTTACGGCGTGGAGGAAGATGTTTTTCATCCCGTACGGGCAACCCATGGCATGGTAGCGTCCGTGGATGCGCTGGCAACAAAAGTGGGCGTCGATATTCTCAGGCAGGGCGGTAACGCGGTGGATGCCGCGGTCGCCGTCGGCTATGCGCTGGCGGTAACGCATCCGCAGGCGGGGAACCTGGGTGGAGGCGGCTTTATGATGCTGCGCACCAAAGACGGCAAAACGACGGCCATCGACTTCCGCGAGATGGCGCCTTCTCAGGCCTCCCGCGATATGTTCCTCGACGACCAGGGTAACCCTGACAGCAAAAAATCCCTGACCTCGCATCTCGCGACCGGCACGCCGGGCACCGTCGCGGGCTTCTCGCTGGCGCTGGAAAAATACGGCACCCTGCCGCTGAACAAGGTAGTGCAGCCTGCCATCAAGCTGGCGCGCGACGGCTTCGTGGTAAACGATGCGCTGGCGGACGATCTCAAAACCTACGGCAGCGAAGTCATTCCGAATCATGAAAACAGCAAAGCGATCTTCTGGAAAGACGGCGAGCCGCTGAAGAAGGGCGATAAGCTGGTGCAGAAGAACCTCGCCAAAAGCCTGGAGCTGATTGCAGAGCACGGTCCGGACGCCTTCTACAAAGGAGCGATTGCCGACCAGATTGCACAAGAGATGCAGAAGAACGGCGGGCTTATCACCAAAGCGGATCTGGCGGAATACAAGGCGGTGGAGCGCGAGCCGATTAGCGGCACCTACCGCGGGTACGAGGTCTTCTCCATGCCGCCACCGTCTTCCGGGGGCATTCACATCGTGCAGATCCTCAACATTCTTGAAAACTTCGATATGCACAAGTTCGGCTTCGGCAGCGCGGATGCCATGCAGGTGATGGCGGAAGCGGAAAAACGCGCCTACGCCGACCGCTCGGAATATCTCGGCGATCCGGACTTCGTGAAGGTGCCGTGGCAGGCGCTGACTAACAAAGCCTATGCCAAATCCATTGCCGATCAGATCGACATCAACAAGGCTAAGCCGTCGAGCGAGATCCGCCCCGGCAAGCTGGCGCCTTATGAAAGCAACCAGACCACTCACTTCTCGGTGGTGGATAAAGACGGTAACGCGGTGGCGGTGACCTATACGCTCAACACCACCTTCGGCACCGGGATTGTGGCGGGCAACAGCGGCATTCTGCTGAACAACGAGATGGACGACTTCTCTGCTAAACCGGGCGTGCCGAACGTCTACGGGCTGGTTGGCGGCGATGCGAATGCGGTAGGGCCGAAGAAACGTCCGCTGTCGTCCATGTCGCCCACCATCGTGGTGAAAGACGGGAAAACCTGGCTGGTGACCGGCAGCCCAGGCGGCAGCCGGATTATCACCACCGTGCTGCAAATGGTGGTGAACAGCATCGACTTTGGGATGAACGTCGCCGAAGCAACTAACGCCCCGCGTTTCCATCACCAGTGGCTGCCGGACGAGCTGCGCGTCGAGAAGGGCTTTAGCCCGGATACCATCAGGCTGCTGGAGCAGCGCGGTCAAAAGGTGGCGGTGAAAGAGGCGATGGGCAGCACCCAGAGCATTATGGTGGGGCCGGACGGGGCGCTGTTTGGCGCATCGGACCCGCGTTCAGTGGATGATTTGTCGGCGGGGTATTGATGTATTGCCCGGTGGCGCTGCGCTTACCGGGCCTACAACTGCACGAACGTAGGCCGGGTAAGGCGAAGCCGCCACCCGGCAAATCACTACTTCATTCTCGCCATATAATACGCGTCCACATATTCACCGTTGCGCAGGGCAAATTTCTTGCCGGTGCCTTCGATTTCGAAACCAAACTTCCGGTACAGCGCCAGAGCGGCAGGATTATCGGCAAACACCGTTAATTCAATCCGTTCAATACGCATCCAGTTATCGCAAAGGTTTATCATCTCGCGCATCAACGCACTGCCCACGCCGCGCCCCTGTGCATGCGCCGCAACGCTGATACCGAACGTGGCCACATGGCTGCGTCGCGGGCTGGATTCAACCTGAAGCATCAGATCGCCAACAAGTTGTTCATCAATGCAGGCGACAAGGCGTTTTTGGCCGGGTTTTGCGATAAGACGTTCTTGCCAGTGCTCAAGGGAAGGATGAGGTAGCTGTAGCGTGTCGTGATACACCCCCGGATGCATATAGTTCTGGCGTAAGGCTTCAGCATCTTTCGATTCCGCGTGGCGTATCACTATCTCACTCATTCCTTGTTCCTCAGTCAGTTAAAGGTCCCTTCCAACATCGATGACTTTAAAATTTGAGTCAACTGCTATTTTTTGCAAAAAGTATTGGACAAGTGCGAATGAGAATGATTATTATTGCTTTGCGTTCAGGAAGACCTCTACGGGAACCTGAAAGCACGACATTGCTCACATTGCTTCCAGTATTACTTTAGCCAGCTTTTAGCTGGCTTTTTTTTTGTTATGGTTAGACTCAGTAACCTTCCAAAAGGACTGAGCTATGACACTACATTGCGCATTTATTGGATTTGGTAAAAGTACGACTCGCTATCACCTGCCGTATGTTCTCACCCGTAAAGACAGCTGGCATGTGGCCCATATCTACCGCCGCCGCGCGAAGCCGGAAGAGCAATCTCCACAGTATTCCCACATCCACTTCACCAGCGATCTCGATGAGGTATTGGGCGACCCGCAGGTTAAACTTGTCGTCGTCTGCACCCACGCCGACAGCCATTTTGAGTATGCGAAACGCGCGCTCGAAGCGGGTAAAAACGTGCTGGTGGAAAAGCCGTTCACCCCGACTATCGCCGAAGCGAAAGAGCTGTTCGCGCTGGCGAAAAGCAAAGGTCTGACCGTTACGCCGTATCAGAACCGTCGCTTTGACAGCTGCTTCCTGACAGCGAAAAAAGCGATTGAAAGCGGCAAGCTGGGCGACATCGTGGAAATAGAAAGCCACTTCGATTACTACCGTCCGGTAGCGGAAACGCAACCCGGCCTGCCGCAGGACGGCTCGTTCTATGGTCTGGGCGTGCACACCATGGACCAGATCATCTCCCTGTTTGGCCGACCGGACCACGTGGCGTATGACATCCGCAGCCTGCGTAATAAAGCCAACCCGGACGATACTTTTGAAGCGCAGCTGTTCTACGGCGACCTGAAAGCCATCGTCAAAACCAGCCATCTGGTGAAGATCGACTACCCGAAATTTATCGTTCACGGCACCCGAGGCTCGTTCATTAAGTACGGTATTGACCAGCAGGAGACCAGCCTGAAGGCTAACATCATGCCGGGCGAACCGGGTTTTGCGGCGGATGATTCCGTGGGCGTCCTGGAGTACGTGAACGATGAGGGCGTAACGGTCAGGGAGGAGCTGAAACCGGAAACTGGCGACTATGGCCGCGTCTACGATGCGCTCTGTGGAACCCTCACATCCGGCGCGCCGAATTACGTCAAGGAATCTGACGTTCTGACCAACCTCGAAATCCTTGAACGGGCCTTCGAGCAGGCTTCTCCTGCCACGGTAACCCTCGCAAAATAAGCAAAAACGGCTCCTCTGCTCTTGTTCATAATTTTTGAATAGAGGAGTCAATTTTCACCCTCTATGATCCCAGGCGGTTTGCGTCCACACTTACTCCATCGAAACGAACTGAGGGTGAAAACAATGATCTACTTACGCAAAGCAAACGAACGTGGTCACGCGAATCATGGCTGGCTGGACTCATGGCATTCATTCTCGTTTGCCGACTACTACGACCCGAACTTCATGGGCTTCTCCGCACTGCGCGTGATTAACGACGACGTGATTGATGCAGGGCAGGGCTTCGGTACCCACCCGCACAAAGACATGGAAATCCTGACCTATGTGCTGGAAGGGGCGGTTGAGCACCAGGACAGCATGGGCAACAAAGAGCAGGTTCCGGCGGGCGAGTTCCAGATTATGAGCGCGGGTACCGGGGTGCGTCACTCCGAGTACAACCCGAGCAAAACGGAAAAACTGCACCTGTATCAAATCTGGATCATTCCAGAAGAGACCGGCATCACGCCGCGCTACGAGCAGCGCCGCTTCGACGCGAAACAGGGCAAACAGCTGGTGCTGTCCCCGGATGCGCGTGAAGGTTCCCTGAAAGTGCATCAGGATATGGAGCTGTACCGCTGGGCGCTGGCGAAAGACGAACAGTCTGTCCATCAGATTGCCGCTAACCGCCGCGTCTGGATCCAGGTGGTGAAAGGTGAAGTGTCCATCAACGGCACTAAAGCAACCACCGCCGATGGTCTGGCCATCTGGGATGAGCAGGCGCTCTCCGTGCATGCCGACAGCGAAAGCGAAATTCTGCTGTTTGACCTGCCGCCGGTGTAATAAAACATAAATAAATGCCCATCCTTCCCTTTGACAGGGGAAGGATGGGCTTTGTCCGTGATAAACTGAGCAAATCTCTCACTTCAAGATTTCTCAGGACGATGAAAAAGAAACGCCCCGTACTTCAGGATGTCGCCGATCGCGTCGGTGTGACCAAAATGACGGTCAGCCGTTTTTTACGTAACCCGGAACAGGTTTCCGTGGCGTTACGTGGCAAGATTGCCGCTGCCCTTGATGAACTGGGTTATATCCCCAACCGCGCACCCGATATTCTCTCCAATGCAACCAGCCGTGCGGTGGGCGTCCTGCTTCCATCCCTGACCAACCAGGTTTTCGCCGAAGTATTGCGGGGAATTGAAAGCGTCACCGATGCTTTTGGCTACCAGACCATGCTCGCCCACTATGGGTACAAGCCGGAACTCGAAGAGGAACGTCTTGAGTCGATGCTTTCCTGGAACATTGACGGCCTGATTTTAACCGAACGTACCCACACTGCCCGCACGCTCAAAATGATCGAAGTGGCGGGTATCCCTGTGGTGGAGTTGATGGACAGCCAGTCGCCGTGTCTCGATATTGCCGTTGGGTTTGATAACTTCGAAGCGGCGCGTCAGATGACGGCGGCCATTATCGCCCGCGGGCATCGTCATATCGCCTATCTGGGTGCGCGTCTTGATGAACGTACTATCATCAAACAGAAGGGATACGAGCAGGCGATGCTCGACGCAAACTTAACCCCGTACAGCGTGATGGTGGAGCAGTCCTCCTCCTATACGTCGGGTATTGAGCTGATGCGTCAGGCGCGGCGCGAGTATCCGCAACTGGACGGTATTTTCTGTACCAACGATGACCTTGCGGTCGGCGCAGCATTTGAGTGTCAGCGTCTGGGGCTGAAGATCCCTGATGATATGGCGATCGCCGGTTTCCACGGCCACGACATTGGCCAGGTGATGGAGCCGCGTCTGGCGAGCGTCCTGACCCCGCGTGAACGTATGGGCCGTATTGGCGCAGAACGCCTGCTGGCGCGCATTCGTGGCGAGACGGTTACCCCGAAAATGTTAGATTTAGGTTTCACCTTGTCACCGGGTGGATCTATTTGAACTGACAAATTTGAAGTAGCTCACACTTATTCACTTCGCGCACGTTTGGATATTGCTTCTCTTTTGCCCCGGCAGGACAATGTTACCGATAACTGTTACCCGTAACAATTGACTGAGGGACACCCTTTGAGCACGACTAATCACGATCACCACGTCTACGTCCTGATGGGCGTTTCCGGTAGCGGGAAATCAGCCGTAGCCAGCGAAGTGGCGCATCAACTCCAGGCTGCGTTCCTTGATGGCGACTTCCTCCATCCGCGCAGCAACATCATGAAAATGGCCTCCGGCGAGCCGCTGAACGACGACGACCGCAAACCGTGGTTGCAGGCGCTGAATGACGCCGCGTTCGCTATGCAGCGTACCAATAAAGTCTCCCTGATCGTCTGCTCTGCGCTGAAAAAAACCTACCGCGACCTGCTGCGCGACGGTAACCCGAACCTCTCTTTCATCTACCTGAAAGGGGATTTCGAGGTGATTGAAAGCCGTCTGAAGGCGCGTAAAGGTCACTTCTTCAAAACCCAGATGCTGGTGACGCAGTTCGAAGCGCTGCAGGAGCCGGGTGAAGACGAGAAAGACGTCTTAGTGGTTGATATCGATCAGTCACTGGAGGGTGTTGTTGCCAGCACCATCGAGGTCATTAATAAAAGGCAGTAAGTTTTGAGTACATTAACGCTAGTTTTGACAGCAGTGGGTTCCGTGTTGCTGCTGCTGTTTTTAGTGATGAAGGCGCGTATGCACGCTTTTGTTGCTTTGATGGTGGTTTCTATAGGTGCAGGTCTCTTTTCTGGTATGCCGCTCGACAAGATCGCCGCGACGATGGAAAAAGGGATGGGCGGTACGCTGGGCTTCCTGGCGATTGTGGTCGCGCTGGGCGCGATGTTTGGCAAGATTTTGCACGAGACGGGCGCGGTCGACCAGATTGCCGTCAAAATGCTGAAATCCTTCGGCCACAGCCGCGCGCACTACGCGATTGGCCTGGCGGGCCTGATTTGCGCGCTGCCGCTGTTCTTCGAAGTGGCCGTTGTGCTGCTGATAAGCGTCGCGTTCTCCATGGCGCGCCATACCGGCACAAACCTTGTGAAGCTGGTTATTCCACTGTTTGCGGGCGTGGCGGCGGCCGCGGCGTTTCTGCTGCCTGGGCCTGCGCCGATGCTGCTGGCGTCCCAGATGCACGCTGACTTTGGCTGGATGATCCTGATTGGCCTGTGCGCGGCAATCCCGGGGATGATTATTGCCGGTCCGCTGTGGGGCAACTTCATCAGCCGTTACGTTGAGCTGCATATCCCGGATGACATCACCGAGCCGCACCTGGGCGAGGGCAAAATGCCGTCCTTCGGCTTCAGCCTGTCGCTGATCCTGCTCCCGCTGGTTCTCGTGGGTCTGAAAACCATCGCCGCGCGCTTTGTGCCGGTGGGTTCCAGCGCCTATGAATGGTTTGAGTTCATCGGTCACCCGTTCACGGCGATCCTGGTGGCCTGTCTGGTGGCGATTTACGGTCTGGCGATGCGTCAGGGAATGCCAAAAGACCGGGTGATGGAGATCTGCGGTGCCGCGCTGCAGCCTGCGGGGATTATCCTGCTGGTGATCGGTGCCGGCGGCGTGTTCAAGCAGGTACTGGTGGATTCCGGCGTGGGCCCGGCTCTGGGCGAAGCGCTGACCGGGATGGGCCTGCCGATTGCGGTAACCTGTTTCGTATTGGCTGCGGCGGTACGTATCATCCAGGGTTCCGCTACCGTGGCGTGTTTAACCGCCGTGGGTCTGGTGATGCCGGTGATTGAACAGCTGAACTACTCCGGTGCGCAGATGGCCGCGCTGTCTATCTGTATTGCGGGCGGTTCGATTGTGGTTTCTCACGTTAACGACGCGGGCTTCTGGCTGTTCGGTAAATTTACCGGTGCCACCGAAGCGCAAACCCTGAAAACCTGGACGCTGATGGAGACCATCCTCGGTACGACGGGTGCGATTGTCGGGATGATTGCCTTTACGCTGCTCAGCTGAATGCGGTGATTTAACAAGGCTAAAAATAAGGCCCGGTAGCGTCAGCGCTTACCGGGCCTTTTTATTATCCAGGGCGTCAGGCCGGGCCATAACCCGGCATTGCGTTACTCGCCCTGCGTGGCGCTCTCAATCGTCAAACGCACGTCCGAGGTAATCAGCTCTGCCAGCATCTGGTACACCTTCAGCGTCTCTTCCGGCTCGGCATCACCCGTATCGCTGATGAAGCCTTCATCGCGAAGCGTCAGCACCAGGGAACTGAAGACCGCTTTGTCGAAGAATTCAGGGGCGTTAATGCCGTGCAGAACGGACAGGCGCTGGGCCAGCGTCCGGCTCTCTTTCTCCAGCGTACCGCGGTTGATAGACGGGTTCGCACTCAGCAGCCAGAACGTAATGGCGTAGCGCTGCAGCGTTTCGCGCGCACCGGCTGCCAGCAGCTGCAGGGTGCGGGAGCGTGACGGGTTGATGTTCAGCTCGTCGTTCGTGACGGTGATCAGCCCCTGGCGACGCAGCTCTTCCGTCAGTTTATCCAGCTCGCCCGCCAGCTCATCCTTACTCCAGCGCAGGAACAGCTCCGCTTTCAGCATCGGATAGAGCGTTTCAACGTGACGCAAGAGTTCCTGACGCGAGATACGGCGATGCTGGGTGATGATAGCCGCCATGAGCGACGGTAGCATCAGCATATGGGTGATGTTGTTTCGGTAGTAGGTCATCAGCACTGCCTGCTCGCGCGGCAGAATGATGATGTCGCCGATCGTGTCCTTTTCGACTTCAAACTTGTTCATCTGCAGCGCGTGATCGATAAGCTCACTGGCGGTCGCAGAAGGCACGGTTGAATCAACGGAATACGGCACGTTGCGCATCATATCCAGATAGCAATCCAGCTGCTCCGTGAGCTGTTCACGGGTCAGCGAGCGCTGACGCGAAGCCAGAAGCGCCGTACAGCACAGGTTCATGGCGTTAGCCGCACCGGCGTTGTTTATGCGCACCATCAGCTCGGACGCGATGCCGTTGACCGTTGGCGTCAGCCAGGCCGGACGAATCGCTTCGATAGGATCGATGGATTCGCGCCACTCGGGAACGTGATGGTTCAGGTACGTCATCAGCGGCATTGGTTCGCCAAAGTTCACGTAGCCCTGACCGAGATTGCGCAGCTTGCTCAGGCCGCGCAGCATCTGCGGCAGGCTCTCTTTTTCTTTGGTCGCACCGCGCAGCTCTTTGGCGTACGTGCCCACTTCCATCACGTGCTCATAGCCAATGTAGATAGGCACCAGCGTGATGGGACGGGTTCCTCCGCGCAGCATCGCCTGGATGGTCATCGACAGCGTGCCGGTCTTAGGATCGAGCAGACGTCCGGTACGGGAACGCCCACCTTCCACGAAGTACTCCACGGAATAGCCGCGGCTGAACAGCTCGCCCAGATACTCACGGAACACGGTGGAGTAGAGCTTGTTGCCCTTGAAGGTACGACGAATAAAGAACGCGCCCAGGCGGCGGAAAATCGGGCCCGCTGGCCAGAAGTTCAGGTTGATACCGGCTGCGATGTGCGGTGGTACCAGCCCCTGATGATAGAGCACGTAGGAAAGGAGCAGGTAGTCCATGTGGCTGCGGTGGCAGGGAACATAGACAATCTCATGGCCATCATGCGCCAGCTGACGCACGCGCTCGGCGTTATGAACGTTGATGCCCTGGTAGAGACGGTTCCAGGTAAAGCCGAGAATACGATCGGACAGGCGAATCATCTCGTAAGAGAAGTTCGCTGCAATCTCTTCCATCAGCGCAATGGCGTTCTGCTGGGCTTTCTCATGCGATATTTTCTTGCTGCGCGCTTCGTCTTCAACGGCGCGGGCAATCGCTTTGGAGGCCAGCAGCTTGTTGAACAGATCCTGACGCGCCGGGAGACGCGGCCCAACGGCAGCCAGGCGCTGACGGGCGAAGTGCATACGCGCCACGCGCGCCAGTTTTTGCGCGATGATCTTGTCGGTGCCGTGCTCGTCCGCCATGCGACGCAGCGAAACGGAAGGGGAGAAACGCACAAAGCTGTCGCGTCCCAGCCAGGAGACCGCAAAGAACTTCTGGATGCCGTTTAGCATGCGCAGCGGCGGGTTCTCTTCACCTTTTTCACGGCCCGGACGACGACCAAACATCACCGATACCGGCACCATCTGCACATCCAGATCGGGGTTGCTGCGGTGCAGGTCGAGATAGTCATGGAACAGCTTGATGGACTCTTCTTTTGGCGTGTAGTAGGTAAACACGCGCGGTCCACCGTGAATGAACACATAGCGCGGCAGCAGCGTACCGTCAACTTCAAGCGGTTCAAGCGGGTCAGGTAAGTCATGCGCCAGACACTGGGCGCGAAGCGTCAGTAAGTCTGCCTTCGAGTTATAAGGCAAAACGTACATAATAGGACGTGACGTATCGAGCCCCAATTCCAGCGCGGGTTCTGCTGGGATAGACTTGCTTTTTACCAGGATGCTTAATGGTAAATTAAGTAATTTGTAGTAAATTCGTGGCCAGCCGGACATAAACGATGTAAAGCCTCTGGTTAATAATGCAATTGCGGCGCAAGGATAACAGAAAGCGCGCAAAATTTCTGTTGTTACCCGTCATACTTCAGGCTGTAGCGAAACGCGCTACAGTTCCTGTTACTGACGCTTTTTTTCATAAAAGGTTCTTTTAATGGCCAATAATACCACTGGGTTAACGCGTATCATCAAAGCCGCCGGCTATTCATGGAAAGGTTTCCGTGCCGCGTGGATCAACGAAGCCGCCTTTCGCCAGGAGGGCGTCGCCGCTATCATCGCGGTGATCGTCGCCTGTTATCTTGATGTTGATGCTATTACCCGCGTACTTCTTATCGGTTCCGTGCTTCTGGTGATGATAGTGGAAATTCTTAATAGCGCTATTGAGGCCGTGGTTGATCGCATTGGTTCAGATTTCCATGAACTTTCTGGCCGCGCAAAAGACATGGGCTCTGCTGCCGTGTTGCTGGCGATTATCACTGCCGCTATCACCTGGGTCACGCTGCTTTGGTCACATTTCCGATGAGCCTCGAGGAATAATTAAGTCCCTGGTTTTTTGTGCAGTTTTTGGTTCCAAAATCGCCTTTGACTGTATATACTCACAGCATAACTGTATATACACCCAGGGGGCGGAATGAAAGCGTTAACGACCAGGCAGCAAGAGGTGTTTGATCTCATCCGGGATCATATCGGCCAGACGGGTATGCCACCCACGCGTGCGGAAATCGCGCAG
The DNA here is from genome assembly GCF_000568095.1 of Enterobacter sp. DC4. Lineage (NCBI taxonomy): Bacteria > Pseudomonadati > Pseudomonadota > Gammaproteobacteria > Enterobacterales > Enterobacteriaceae > Enterobacter > Enterobacter sp. DC4. Next base: position 67,052 of record NZ_AZUB01000010.1, read on the forward strand.
CGTCTGGGCTTCCGTTCTCCGAATGCTGCCGAAGAACACCTGAAAGCGCTGGCGCGTAAGGGCGTGATTGAGATTGTCTCGGGCGCGTCGCGTGGTATCCGCCTGCTGGTGGAAGAAGAGACGGGCATTCCGCTGGTGGGACGTGTTGCCGCCGGTGAGCCTTTACTGGCACAGCAGCATATTGAAGGCCACTACCAGGTCGATCCAGCCATGTTCAAACCGAGCGCTGATTTCCTGCTGCGCGTCAGCGGCATGTCGATGAAAGACATCGGCATTCTTGACGGCGATCTGCTTGCGGTGCACAAAACGCAGGATGTGCGTAACGGCCAGGTGGTGGTGGCGCGCATTGACGACGAAGTGACCGTCAAGCGTCTGAAAAAACAGGGGAACACCGTTCAGCTACTGCCTGAAAACAACGAGTTCTCCCCGATTGTGGTCGATCTGCGCGAACACAACTTCTCTATCGAAGGACTGGCGGTTGGGGTCATTCGCAACGGCGAATGGCTGTAACCTCTTCCTGACAGGCTATGGTGCCGCTGTAGCCTGCTTCATTCTCCACACCCGGTATTTTTCATGTCACTGCTGACGGCATCCGATAAGGCATTGTGGCGTCTTGCTCTGCCGATGATCTTCTCCAATATTACCGTTCCCTTGCTGGGTCTGGTCGATACTGCCGTTATTGGCCATCTTGATTCGCCTGTTTATCTTGGCGGCGTGGCGATTGGCGCGACGGCAACCAGCTTCCTGTTTATGCTGCTGCTCTTTTTGCGTATGAGCACCACCGGGCTCACGGCACAGGCTTATGGTGCAAAAGATCCGCTGCGTCTGGCGCGCGCGCTGGTCCAGCCGCTGATCCTCGCGCTTGGCGCGGGGGCGTTAATCGTTTTATTACGTGCGCCCCTGATCGACCTTGCGCTTCATGTTGTTGGCGGCAGCGAGGCGGTACTGGCACAGGCGCGACGTTTCCTTGAAATCCGCTGGCTCAGCGCGCCCGCGTCACTGGCTAACCTGGTTCTGCTGGGGTGGCTACTGGGCGTTCAGTACGCCCGTGCACCCGTGATTTTGCTGGTGGTGGGTAACCTGCTCAATATCGTTTTGGATGTCTGGCTGGTCATGGGTCTGCATATGAACGTGCAGGGCGCGGCGCTTGCGACGGCGATTGCCGAATACGGGGCCTTTATCATTGGCCTGTGGATGGTCTGGCGCGTGCTGGCGATGCGCGGCATCTCCCTGGCGCTGCTCAAAAACGCATGGCGCGGCAATATCCGTAAGCTGCTTGCGCTCAATCGTGACATCATGCTGCGCTCGCTTCTTCTTCAGCTCTGCTTCGGGGCGCTGACGGTTTTCGGGGCTCGACTGGGGCCAGAAATCGTCGCGGTCAACGCAGTATTGATGACGTTGCTGACGTTCACCGCCTACGCGCTGGACGGTTTTGCCTATGCGGTTGAAGCGCATTCCGGGCAGGCGTACGGTGCGCGCGAAAGCGGGCAACTACGGGATGTCTGGCGGGCAGCCTGCCGTCAGTCGGGACTGGTGGCGCTGGCGTTTGGCCTGGTTTACGCCTGCTTTGGTGAGCAGATCGTTGCATTGCTGACGTCTCTTCCTGCGCTGCGCGAGCTGGCGAGTCACTATCTCATCTGGCAAGTCGTCTTACCGGTGGTCGGCGTCTGGTGTTATCTGCTGGACGGCATGTTTATTGGTGCGACGCGCGGAGCGGAAATGCGTAACAGTATGGCGGTCGCGGCGGCAGGGTTTGGCCTGACGCTGCTGACGCTCCCCTGGCTGGGTAATCACGGTTTGTGGCTGGCCCTGGCCGTTTTCCTCTCGCTGCGAGGGTTGTCGCTGGCGTTTATCTGGCACCGCCACTGGCAAAACAATACCTGGTTCCCTTCACGTCACGATATATCGTGACGGTTAAAGATTCCGAATATGAAACCAACTGCCGAATCCTTAACTACAATAATTATCACGTCCAGCAGAAAAGAACGTAACGGACGTTACGACCCGACGCTTAACTAAGAGGACACGATGATGAATAAAGACGAAATCGGCGGCAACTGGAAGCAGTTCAAAGGTAAAGCGAAAGAAAAGTGGGGTAAGCTGACGGATGACGATATGACCGTCATTGAAGGTAAACGCGATCAGCTTGTCGGTAAAATTCAGGAACGTTACGGCTACGCGAAAGATCAGGCGGAAAACGAAGTCAAAGACTGGGAAACCCGTAACGACTACCGCTGGTAACGCTGAATAACCCACAGGGCGGCTCTAAGCCGCCTTTTCTTTTGCCGTTAACGCGGCTTTTTCTTCACAAGAATTGAGTGGTCGTGCTGGCACGCGTCCTGATGACGACAGGCTTCCACCTCCACGCACGCGGAACAGAGCCCGTGCGCCTCAATCACGTTATGACGCAGGGCAAACCCCATTTTCGCTGCCAGCGTATGCATAATGTCTTCCACGCCTTCTGCAGCCTCTTCTTTCACCACGCCGCAGCGGTCACAGATAAACATCGCCGATGTGTGGGTAGGCTGATCGAACAGATGGCACAGCACATAGCTGTTGGTGGATTCCACCTTGTGCACGAACCCTTGTTCAAGCAGGAAATCCAGGGCGCGATACACCGTTGGCGGCTTTGCCTGCGGCTCGCTTTCGCGGAGCAGATCGAGCAGATCGTAGGCGCTGATGGCACCCTGCTGCAGGCTCATCAGACGTAATACTTCAAGGCGCTGCGGAGTCAGGCGCACATTGCGTTGCGCGCACAGCTTTTCGGCCTGCGCTAACAGCTCTTTTGTGGACTTATCCATGTAGCACCCCGGATGTTATAGGACGGAAAACCCCCACTTTATCATGTTCTGGTAAAAACACCGAGATCCGCCAGTCTGTGCTATACCTGACCCATTACAAACCGGGAAATAAACAATGAAAAAACCTGACTGTATTCGGCACTGGCGCGACGTAGAAGGTGCGGATGATTCGACCTATCCAGATAGCGATGAGCTTTTTTCTATCGGCGCCCCGTTGGCTCGTAAGCTTGGACTCAGACGCATTGGTATCCATCATGAGCGTTTGCCGCCAGGGCGCAGAACGTCCTATCCGCATGCGGAAAGCGATGAAGAAGAGTTCATTTATGTGCTCGAAGGTTATCCAGAAGCGTGGATAAATGGCTATTTATGGAAACTTGAACCTGGCGACAGCGTGGGATTTCCTGCCGGAACCGGTATCTGCCACACCTTTATCAACAACACGGAGGAAGAGGTGCGGTTGCTGGTCGTAGGCGAGGCCAACAAGAAGCACAATCGCATCTACTATCCCCTCAACCCGGTGTATGCCGCCACGCGGGAAGATCGCTGGGTAGACCATCCCCCACAGTTTTTTGGGCCGCATGATGGAAAACCTGGGAAAAAATAATTTCCTCTTCTATAAATATTGAGGGCCGTCACAAAATATAACAGGCCGTAAGGGAGTTTTACTTAGGGATAGAAATAGCGGGTCTTTTACTACTTATTCACAGCAATAGTTCGTTCCTGTTTGGGTGATAACAGACAGGGGTTATTTCATAACAGACTATAACGGGCATACTGTGAAAAAAAATTTTAAATTTTCGGTGGTGAGTATCGCTGTTTCCTTGTTTATGGCAAATCAGGCGGGAGCAGCCAATACCTGGACAGAAGCGCGCGGTGACGCAATGGGGGGAACAGGCGTTGCGGCAGGGAGCTATGGCAGTGCAGTATTGATAAACCCGGCGCTGCTGGCAAAGGCAAAGCCGGATGATGATGTAACCGTTATTCTGCCGTCAATTGGCGCTCAGATTTCGGATAAGGACAATCTGCGCGATAAGATTGATGATATCAGCGACGACGTCAGCAAATATCGCAGTACTCTGGATAGTATCAACCTTTTCGCTCTCTTAAATCCCACTAGCCAGGCCTCCAGGGAGGTCTCAGCTGCCGCTGGCGATCTTGCTAATCAACTGGATTCTCTGAAAGGAAAAACCGCCAACGGTAAAGCGGGTGCCGGGATTGCTGTCAGCATTCCTAATGACGTGTTATCCGTAGCATTCGTCGCAAAAGCGAATGCGCGTGCCCGCGTGAGTTCTTACATCGATCAGGGCGATATTGACATATTGCGCGGTATTGAGGCCGTTCCAGCCACCGCGTTAGTGGCAAATCCGAATGATTTGAAGTCAAAAGGCTTTGGTCGCGCGGCGATCGTTTCGGACTATGGTGTGGCGGTGGCGCGCCAGTTTGACATTAGCGGCGTACCGGTCTCTGTAGGTATCACGCCTAAGCTGCAAAAAACCTGGCTCTATAACTATACGGTCTCCATCTACAACTTCGACAGTGGCGATATCAATAGTAGTCGTTATCGTAATGATGATACTGGTTTTAACGTTGATGCTGGTCTTGCTGCTGACTTTGGTGATAACTGGACCGTTGGTTTAACCGGACAAAATCTCTTCTCCCGGGATATTGACACGAAGAAAGTGGATGGCGTGCGTGATACTTATCAAATCAGCCCTGTAGTGACCGCCGGAGCCGCCTGGCACAACGATCTGGTGACGCTGACCGCCGATGGCGATTTGACGGAAACCAAAGGCTTTAAGAGCGAAGATACGTCGCAGTATGTTGGCGTGGGTGCCGAGGTGACGCCGCTCAGCTGGCTGGCGGTGCGTGCGGGTTATCGCGCGGACGTGAAGGGTAACGACAGCAATGTCTTTACCGGCGGTGTCGGTTTCGCGCCGTTCAGTACCGTTCATGTTGACCTGATGGGCCTGTACGGTGAAGACGAAACCTGGGGCGCAGGGGCTCAGCTGAGCATGACGTTCTAAAGTCCACCGGAGGCGCTGCGCCTCCGGCTTTTCTTTGTGCTATAGTAGCGCCCCTTTTCCACCAGATGCTTAAAACTTCGCCATGTCGTCAGAATCACAGACCGCTTTCCCTGCACACCGTTTCTCCATTGCGCCGATGCTCGACTGGACGGACAGACACTGCCGCTATTTCCTGCGCCAGCTCTCCCGCCATACGCTGCTGTACACCGAAATGGTGACTACGGGCGCAATCATCCACGGGAAGGGCGATTATCTGGCCTATAGCGAAGAAGAGCATCCGGTTGCCCTGCAGCTGGGCGGCAGCGATCCGGCCGCGCTGGCGCAGTGCGCGAAGCTGGCGGAAGCGCGCGGCTACGACGAGATCAACCTGAACGTTGGCTGTCCGTCCGACCGCGTGCAAAACGGCATGTTCGGTGCCTGCCTGATGGGGAATGCCCAGCTGGTGGCGGACTGTATTAAGGCGATGCGTGACGTCGTTTCCATTCCGGTGACGGTCAAAACCCGTATCGGCATTGACGACCAGGACAGCTATGAATTCCTGTGCGACTTCATCAATACGGTCTCCGGAAAGGGCGAGTGCGAGACGTTCATCATCCACGCGCGAAAAGCCTGGCTCTCCGGCCTCAGCCCAAAAGAGAACCGTGAGATCCCGCCGCTGGACTATCCGCGCGTGTATCAGCTGAAGCGTGACTTCCCGCACCTGACCATGTCCATTAACGGCGGCATCAAGTCGCTGGAAGAGGCCAAAGCGCACCTTGAGCATATGGATGGGGTGATGGTTGGGCGCGAGGCATATCAGAATCCGGGCATTCTGGCGATGGTCGATCGCGAAATCTTTGGCATCGAAGGCGCAGACACCGATCCGGTTGCCGTCGTGCGTGCGATGTATCCTTACATTGAGCGCGAGCTGAGCAACGGTACGTATCTCGGCCATATCACCCGCCATATGCTTGGGCTGTTCCAGGGCATTCCGGGCGCGCGTCAGTGGCGTCGCTACCTGAGCGAAAACGCACATAAAGCCGGCGCCGATATTGAGGTGCTGGAACATGCGCTGCGCCTGGTGGCAGACAAGCGATAACTTTCGCTAAAAGTTCGTCAAATTCACCACGCCCTGCGAATTCTCGCGGGGCGTTTTGCTTTAATAACAACAGGTTAATACTGGCATGATTCTTGTAATGTTAACTGCATTACTCGGGAACTCGTGGGAGAGCACCATGCTGGAACTACTTTTTGTGATTGGCTTTTTTGTCATGCTGTTAGCGACAGGCGTTTCGCTGCTCGGCATTCTGGCGGCTATCGTGGTGGCGACGGTGGTCATGTTTATTGGCGGACTGTTTGCCCTGACGATCAAACTGCTGCCGTGGCTACTGCTGGCCATCGCGGTCGTGTGGGTGGTTCGGGCGATTAAAGCGCCAAAAGTGCCCAGTTATCAGCGCAATAACCGCTTCCGTTACTAAGGTATTGAGGGGTTCGTCACATACTTGTAACTTTTCCGGCAGTATGGCTTAGAACAGAATAGGATTTACTTATCGAATCTGTCACTATGACTGCCGATAACGAATTCATCGAGCTGTACCCTACATACAGCCGAACTAAAAAAAGAAAGGGCTTCCCACGGGAAGCCCAATTTCTTTTTGGGGCTCAGGGAATCAACAAACTTGACCCCTGCGTCGCCCGGCTCTCCAGCACCTCATGCGCGCGCTGCGCATCGGTTAGCGGGTATTTCTGCGCCTCTGCCACATCCACCTTAATGACGCCGCTGGCGATCAGCGAGAACAGCTCGTTGCTGGCTTCCTCAAGTTCTTCCCGGTTGGTGATGTATCCTTGCAGGGAAGGGCGAGTCACATACAGAGAACCTTTCTGGTTCAGGATGCCCAGGTTAACGCCGGTCACCGCGCCTGACGCATTCCCGAAGCTTACCATCAGACCACGGCGCTGCAGGCAGTCCAGCGAGGCTTCCCAGGTGTCTTTCCCTACCGAGTCATACACCACGCGCACTTTTTTGCCGCTGGTGATCTCCTTCAGCCGCTCAACAATGCTCTCTTCACGGTAGTTAATCACCTGCCAGGCGCCCGCCTGCAGCGCGCGCTGCGCTTTTTGTGCATTCCCAACGGTGCCGATCAGCTTCGCGCCCAGTGCTTTTGCCCACTGACAGGCGATGAGCCCGACGCCACCCGCTGCGGCATGAAACAGGAACTGCTCGTCGGGTTTAATTTCATAGGTTTTGCGCAGCAGGTAGTAAACGGTTAAACCTTTCAGGAACGAGGCTGCTGCCTGCTCAAAGGAGATGGCGTTAGGCAGCAGGGCGGCTTTATCCGCCGGAACGTTGTGGACGGAGCTGTAAGCGCCCAGCGCAGACTGCGCGTACACCACGCGGTCGCCTTCTTTAATATGTTTGACCGCGCTGCCCACTTTGACGACGACACCGGCGGCCTCGGTGCCCAGGCCGCTCGGCATCGACGGAGGCGGGTAGAGCCCGCCGCGAATATAGGTGTCGATGTAGTTTATGCCGATGGCTTTGTTTTCAACCTGCACTTCGCTTTCGCCAGGCGCGGTGGGGGTGAACTCCACCGCTTTCAGTACGTCTGGCCCACCGTGTTTCTGGAATTCAATGCGTGTTGCCATGCTCCCTCCGTAAGAAAAATATGGTAATCTTTCGACCCACTCTTTATCTCGGTAACTCCATTCACTATGGCAGGAAACAAACCCTTCAACAAACAGACTGAACCTCGCGAGCGTGATTTCCAGGTCGCAGGGTTAAAAGTCCCGCCGCACTCGATTGAAGCGGAACAGTCGGTGTTGGGCGGTTTAATGCTGGATAACGAACGCTGGGACGACGTCGCCGAGCGCGTCGTGGCGGAAGATTTCTACACCCGTCCGCACCGCCACATCTTTACCGAAATGGCGCGTCTGCAGGAGTCGGGCAGCCCGATCGACCTGATTACGCTCGCGGAATCGCTGGAGCGTCTTGGGCAACTCGACAGCTGCGGCGGATTTGCCTATCTGGCGGAACTGTCAAAAAACACGCCTAGTGCGGCGAACATCAGTGCTTATGCCGATATCGTGCGCGAACGTGCCGTCGTCCGCGAGATGATATCGGTGGCGAACGAGATCGCCGAAGCCGGTTTTGATCCGCAGGGTCGCACCAGCGAAGACCTGCTCGACCTTGCTGAGTCCCGCGTCTTTAAAATCGCCGAAAGCCGCGCCAATAAAGACGAAGGGCCAAAAAACATCGCCGATGTCCTCGACGCCACCGTGGCCCGTATCGAACAGCTGTTCCAGCAGCCGCACGATGGCGTCACCGGCGTGAACACCGGCTATGACGATTTGAACAAGAAAACCGCCGGCCTGCAGCCGTCGGATTTGATTATCGTCGCCGCGCGTCCGTCGATGGGTAAAACCACTTTTGCGATGAACCTCGTCGAAAACGCGGCGATGTTGCAGGATAAACCGGTACTGATCTTCAGTCTTGAGATGCCCTCCGAGCAGATCATGATGCGTTCCCTGGCATCGCTGTCGCGCGTGGATCAGACCCGCATCCGTACCGGTCAGCTCGACGATGAGGACTGGGCGCGCATCTCCGGCACCATGGGCATTCTGCTGGAAAAGCGTAACATCTATATCGATGACTCCTCCGGCCTGACGCCGACGGAAGTTCGCTCCCGCGCGCGCCGTATCGCCCGTGAACACGGCGGTATCGGCCTTATCATGATCGACTACCTTCAGCTGATGCGCGTCCCGTCGCTTTCAGACAACCGTACGCTGGAAATTGCCGAAATTTCCCGCTCGCTCAAGGCGTTAGCCAAAGAGCTGCACGTGCCGGTGGTAGCGCTGTCGCAGCTGAACCGCTCCCTGGAACAACGTGCTGACAAGCGCCCGGTCAACTCCGACCTGCGTGAATCCGGCTCCATCGAGCAGGATGCCGACTTAATCATGTTCATCTACCGTGATGAGGTTTATCACGAGAACAGCGACCTGAAAGGGATCGCCGAAATTATTATTGGTAAACAACGTAACGGCCCGATCGGGACGGTGCGTCTGACCTTTAACGGACAGTGGTCGCGTTTCGACAACTATGCCGGTCCTCAATATGATGATGAGTAATTTCTAAGGAATTCAAATGCAAGCGGCAACTGTTGTCATTAACCGCCGCGCTCTGCGACACAACCTGCAACGTCTGCGTGAACTGGCACCCGCCAGCAAGCTCGTTGCAGTCGTGAAAGCGAACGCTTACGGACACGGTCTTCTTGAGACCGCGCGAACGCTCCCCGATGCCGACGCCTTTGGCGTCGCCCGTCTTGAAGAAGCCCTTCGCCTGCGCGCGGGGGGGATTACCCAACCGATTCTGCTCCTCGAAGGCTTTTTCGAAGCCACAGATTTGCCGACCATTGCTGACCAGCATCTGCATACGGCAGTGCATAACGAAGAACAGCTGGCCGCACTTGAAACCGCCGAGCTGAGCGAGCCGGTGACCGTGTGGATGAAGCTCGACACGGGCATGCACCGTCTGGGCGTGCGGCCGGAGAGCGCGGAAGCGTTCTATCAGCGTTTATGCCGGTGCAAAAACGTGCGCCAGCCGGTGAATATCGTCAGCCATTTTGCTCGCGCCGATGAACCGGAGTGTGGTGCGACAGAGAAGCAGCTCGATATCTTCAATACCTTCTGCGAAGGCAAGCCGGGGATGCGCTCAATTGCGGCATCCGGCGGTATTCTGCTGTGGCCGCAGTCGCATTTCGACTGGGCGCGACCGGGCATCATTCTCTATGGCGTGTCGCCACTGGAGAACAAACCCTGGGGGCCGGACTTTGGCTTCCAGCCGGTCATGTCGCTGGTCTCTAACCTGATTGCTGTGCGTGACCATAAAGCGGGTGAGCCGGTGGGCTACGGCGGCACCTGGATTAGCGAGCGTGATACCCGCCTCGGCGTCGTGGCGATGGGCTATGGCGATGGCTATCCCCGCGCTGCGCCAACGGGTACGCCGGTTCTGGTCAACGGTCGCGAAGTGAAGATTGTCGGCCGCGTGGCGATGGATATGATTTGTGTTGATCTGGGGCCTGAAGCCCAGGATAAGCCTGGTGATGATGTCGTGATGTGGGGGGAAGGGCTGCCTGTTGAACGCATTGCTGAAATCACGAAAGTAAGTGCTTACGAACTTATCACGCGTCTGACCTCGCGGGTAGCGATGAAGTACATTGATTGAACCGCCAATGGAGTGAGGTTTTTTATCTTCGCTCCAACTTTATTAACATCCTCTCGACCTTCTCCCACTTCCGGTTTATTGTTGAAATCCCTGCCTCATCGAATTCCGGAGAATCATCGCGTGTTTCAGAAAGTTGACGCCTATGCCGGCGACCCAATTCTCTCCTTAATGGAGCGTTTCAAAGAAGATCCTCGCAGCGACAAGGTGAACCTTAGCATCGGTTTGTATTACAACCACGAGGGTTTTATTCCTCAGCTGCAGGCCGTTGCCGAAGCCGAAGCGCGTCTGAACGCGGTTCCACACGGCGCGTCGCTCTATCTGCCGATGGAAGGGTTAAATACCTACCGCAGCACCATTGCGCCGCTGCTTTTTGGTGCCGATCATGCGGTGCTCGCGCAAAAACGCGTGGCAACCATCCAGACGCTGGGCGGCTCGGGTGCGCTGAAAGTGGGTGCAGACTTCCTGAAAAAATACTTCCCGGATTCAGGCGTGTGGGTCAGTGACCCGACGTGGGAAAACCACGTTGCGATCTTCGAGGGCGCAGGCTTCAAAGTGGCGACCTATCCGTGGTTTGACAGCGAAACTAACGGCGTGCGCGTTGACGCGCTGCTTGAAAAACTGAACACCCTGCCGGAGCGCAGCATTGTGCTGCTGCATCCATGCTGCCATAACCCGACCGGTGCGGATCTTACCAATGCCCAGTGGGATGCGGTGATTGAGGTACTGAAGGCTCGCAACCTGATCCCGTTCCTCGATATTGCCTACCAGGGCTTTGGCGCGGGCATGGAAGAAGATGCCTATGCCATCCGCGCCGCTGCCAGCGCCGGGCTGCCTGTTCTGGTGAGTAACTCCTTCTCTAAAATCTTCTCCCTGTACGGTGAACGCGTTGGCGGTCTGTCCGTGGTGTGTGAAGACGCCGAAGCGGCAGGTCGCGTGCTTGGCCAGCTTAAGGCGACGGTGCGCCGCATCTACTCCAGCCCGCCTAACTTTGGTGCGCAGGTGGTGGCGACGGTTCTCGGTGACGAAAAGCTAAAAGCGTCCTGGCTTGCGGAAGTGGAAGCGATGCGCCAGCGCATTCAGACGATGCGTCAGGAGCTGGTTAACGTCCTGAAAGAGGCCGTGCCGGGACATAACTTCGACTATCTGCTCAAGCAGCGCGGGATGTTCAGCTATACCGGACTGAGTGCGGCCCAGGTCGATCGTCTGCGCGAAGAGTTCGGCGTCTACCTGATCGCCAGCGGCCGTATGTGCGTGGCGGGTCTGAATGCCAGCAACGTTCATCGCGTGGCGCAGGCGTTTGCTGCTGTAATGTAAGTACTTACCAACTCGCCCTCTCCCCGTCGGAGAGGGCCGGGGTGAGGGCATCAGGCCGCACAAAAACGTTGCCCGACCTTTTGTGATCGTCTTCTTTTTATTCCGCTTCATAAGCAAAAACTCCTTCCCTTCACCTCCCGCTGGGGTTATGGTCGGATAGTTTTTTGACCATCCGCTCAAATTAAAACGATAACAAACTGAATATTCAGGGGAAAATATGCGCAAGATCACACTGGCGCTCAGCGCCGCCTGCTTATTGTTCTCGCTTAATAATGCCGTCGTCGCGCGAGCTTCTGCCCCGACGCCGCTTTACACCGGCACCACCGCCGCCATTCTTGCCGAGCAGGCACCCATTCACTGGGTTTCCGTGGCCCAAATCGAAAACAGCCTGATGGGCCGTGCGCCAATGGCCGTGGGTTTTGACATTGACGATACCGTGCTGTTCTCAAGCCCCGGCTTCTGGCGCGGTAAGAAAACATATTCACCCGACAGCGAAGCGTATCTGAAGAACCCGGAATTCTGGGAAAAAATGAATAATGGCTGGGACGAATTCAGCATCCCGAAAGAGGTTGCCCGTGCGCTTATTGCCATGCACGTGAAGCGCGGTGACAGCATTTATTTTGTAACCGGCCGCAGTCAGACCAAAACGGAAACCGTCTCTAAAACGCTGCAGGATGATTTCCAGATCCCGGCGACCAGCATGAACCCGGTCATTTTTGCGGGTGACAAAGAGGGGCAAAACACCAAAACCCAGTGGCTGGAAAAGAAAAACATCAAAGTGTTTTATGGCGATTCGGATAACGACATTACCGCCGCACAGGATGTGGGTGCCAGAGGGATCAGGGTGTTACGCGCGTCTAACTCAACCTATCGCCCGCTGCCGATGGCCGGAAAGTTTGGCGAAGAGGTGATCGTCAACTCGGAGTATTGAGCCCCTGGCAGCGAGTTTGACTCTTTTTTAATCAAATCTCGCTGCTGCGGGTTTTACCTTTCGTCTTCTTGCTGCACACTTAGAAAGATTCATCTTTCATCACGGAGCAGCCTATGTGGTACCAACAGACCCTGACCTTAAGCGCGAAGCCACGCGGATTTCACCTGGTGACGGATGAAGTCATCGGGCAACTCCGCGACCTGTCGCGCGTCAGAACGGGTTTGCTGCATCTGCTGCTTCAGCACACGTCCGCCTCTCTGACGCTGAATGAAAATTGCGATCCCACCGTCCGGTCCGACATGGAGCACCATTTTCTGAAGAGCGTCCCGGACAACGCGCCTTATGAGCATGACTATGAGGGGGCGGACGACATGCCTTCGCATATTAAATCCTCTTTGCTGGGCGTATCGCTGATGCTGCCGGTCCACAACGGGCGGCTGCTGTTGGGAACGTGGCAGGGGATCTGGCTGGGTGAGCATCGCATTCACGGTGGTTCGCGTAAAATTATCGCCACGCTACAAGGGGAATAAAGATGACAATTTCGGAGATACTTCAGTACTGCATGAGCAAGCCCGGCGCGGAGCAGAGCGTCCACAGCGACTGGAAAGCCACGCAGATTAAGGTAGGTGATGTGCTGTTTGCGATGGTGAAAGAGGTAGAAGGCCGTCCGGCGGCGTCGCTGAAAACCAGCCCTGAACTGGCGGATTTGCTGCGTCAGCAGCATGATGACGTGAGGCCGAGCAAGCACCTCAATAAGGCGCATTGGAGCACCGTCTATCTGGATGGATCGATTCCAGGATCACAGATTTACTACCTGGTGGATGCGTCCTATCAGCAGGCGGTTGAGCTGCTGCCGGAAACCACCCGACAGCAACTCTCCGTGTGACAACTACAGCAACGGTTTAAGGAAGCGCGCGGTGTGCGAGGCTTCGCACTCTGCAACGGTCTCTGGCGTACCGGAGACAAGAATTTCACCGCCGCCGCTGCCGCCTTCCGGGCCGAGATCGACAATCCAGTCCGCGGTTTTAATCACGTCCAGGTTGTGCTCAATCACCACGATAGTGTTGCCCTGATCGCGCAGCTGATGCAGCACCTCGAGCAGTTGCTGGATATCGGCAAAGTGCAGGCCGGTGGTTGGCTCATCCAGAATGTAGAGCGTCTGACCGGTACCGCGTTTTGACAGCTCACGCGCCAGCTTCACGCGCTGCGCTTCACCACCGGAAAGCGTTGTCGCCGACTGCCCCAGACGAATGTAGGTCAGGCCGACGTCCATCAGCGTTTGCAGCTTACGCGCCAGCGCAGGGACGGCGTCAAAGAACTCGCGCGCCTCTTCGATGGTCATATCCAGCACTTCGTGGATGGTCTTGCCCTTGTACTTAATCTCCAGCGTTTCGCGGTTATAGCGTTTGCCTTTGCACTGGTCGCACGGCACGTAGATATCCGGCAGGAAGTGCATCTCAACCTTGATCACGCCATCGCCCTGGCACGCTTCGCAGCGGCCACCGCGCACGTTAAAGCTGAAACGTCCTGGCGTATAGCCGCGGGAGCGTGCTTCAGGCACACCGGCAAACAGTTCACGTACGGGCGTGAAGACGCCGGTATAGGTCGCCGGGTTAGAGCGCGGGGTACGGCCAATCGGGCTCTGGTCGATATCGATAACCTTATCGAAATGCTCCAGCCCCTGGATGTCGCGGTACGGTGCAGGCTCGGCCAGCGTCGCACCGTTTAGCGCGGTCTGTGCAATCGGGAACAGCGTATCGTTGATCAGCGTCGATTTACCGGAACCGGACACGCCGGTGATGCAGGTAAACAGGCCAACCGGCAGCGTCAGGGTGACGTCTTTCAGGTTGTTGCCGCGCGCGCCGGTCAGCTTCAGCACTTTTTCCGGATCTGCCGCTACGCGCTGTTTTGGCACTTCAATCTTGCGCTTGCCGCTCATGTACTGACCGGTCAGCGACTCGGGTACCGCCATAATGTCCTTCAGCGTCCCTTCTGCAACGACCTGTCCGCCGTGCACGCCTGCGCCAGGGCCAATGTCGATGACGTGGTCAGCCGCACGGATCGCATCTTCGTCGTGCTCCACCACGATCACCGTGTTGCCGAGATTGCGCAGGTGGATCAGGGTGCCGAGCAGGCGCTCGTTGTCGCGCTGGTGCAGGCCGATGGACGGCTCGTCCAGTACGTACATCACGCCGACTAAGCCCGCGCCAATCTGGCTGGCCAGACGGATACGCTGAGCCTCACCGCCGGAGAGCGTTTCCGCCGAGCGGGAAAGCGTCAGGTAGTTCAGGCCGACGTTCACCAGGAACTTCAGGCGATCGCCGATCTCTTTCAGCACTTTTTCGGCAATTTTCGCGCGCTGGCCGGAGAGCTTCAGGTTATTGAAGAAGTCCATCGCGTGGCCGATGCTCATGTCTGAGATGGTCGGCAGCGCCGTGTTTTCCACAAACACGTGGCGCGCTTCACGACGCAGGCGCGTGCCCTCGCAGGTGGCGCAGGAGCGGTTGCTGATGAACTTCGCCAGCTCTTCGCGTACCGCGCTGGATTCGGTCTCTTTGTAGCGGCGCTCCATATTGTGCAGCACCCCTTCGAACGGGTGACGACGCACGGAGGTATCGCCGCGATCGTTCATGTACTTGAACTCAATGTTCTCTTTGCCGGAACCGAACAGAATCACTTTGTGCACGTTCGGGCTCAGGCTGGCCCACGGCGCTTCGACGTCGAACTTGTAGTGCTCTGCCAGCGATTTCAGCATCTGGAAGTAGTAGAAGTTACGCTTGTCCCAGCCGCGAATGGCCCCGCCCGCCAGCGACAGCTCCGGGTTCTGGATCACGCGGTCCGGATCGAAATATTGCTGAACGCCCAGGCCGTCACACGTCGGACACGCGCCCGCCGGGTTGTTAAAGGAGAACAGGCGCGGTTCCAGCTCGCGCATGCTGTAGCCGCAAATCGGACAGGCGAAGTTGGCGGAGAAGAGCAGCTCTTCCGCTTTCGGGTCGTCCATGTCGGAGACCACGGCCGTGCCGCCAGAGAGTTCCAGCGCGGTTTCAAAGGATTCCGCCAGACGCGTGGCGAGATCGTCACGCACCTTGAAGCGGTCAATCACCACTTCGATGGTGTGCTTCTTCTGCAGCTCCAGCTTGGGCGGATCGGACAGGTCGCACACTTCACCGTCGATACGGGCGCGGATATAGCCCTGGCTTGCCAGGTTTTCCAGCGTCTTGGTGTGTTCGCCCTTACGCTCTTTGATGATTGGCGCCAGCAGCATCAGGCGTTTGCCTTCCGGCTGCGACAGCACGTTATCCACCATCTGGCTGACGGTCTGGGCCGCCAGCGGGACGTCGTGGTCCGGGCAGCGCGGCTCACCCACGCGGGCATACAGCAGACGCAGGTAGTCATGAATTTCGGTAATGGTACCGACCGTTGAACGCGGGTTATGCGAGGTGGACTTCTGCTCAATAGAGATAGCAGGGGACAACCCTTCAATATGGTCAACATCCGGTTTTTCCATCAGCGACAGGAACTGACGCGCGTACGCAGAGAGTGATTCAACGTAACGACGCTGTCCTTCGGCATACAGGGTGTCGAAAGCCAGTGAGGATTTGCCAGACCCCGAAAGCCCGGTCACGACAATGAGTTTGTCGCGAGGGATTATGAGGTTGATATTCTTGAGATTGTGGGTGCGGGCGCCCCGAACTTCGATCTTATCCATTCACCTTTCCCGGTTGGAACACGGATTGCCTGATTTGTTTGAAGGACAAACGGCTGTCAGAAACGGCTAATTATGACACAATTTAACCTGTTTGAATATACAGTATTGGAATGCATTTTCTGATTCGCTGTGTAACAATGTCGAGTTGCGGGAGAACTCTGGAACGTGCTACGCAACTATCAAAGTGCAGCATGGAAATGGTACACTCGCGCGTTTACACTATTAAGAAACGTATTCAGGAGACACGAACATGGCCAGCAGAGGCGTAAACAAGGTGATTCTCGTCGGTAATCTGGGCCAGGACCCGGAAGTACGCTACATGCCGAGTGGTGGCGCAGTTGCCAACATTACGCTGGCTACTTCCGAATCCTGGCGTGATAAAGCGACCGGTGAGATGAAAGAGCAGACCGAATGGCACCGCGTTGTGCTGTTTGGCAAACTGGCCGAAGTGGCCGGTGAGTATCTGCGTAAAGGTTCTCAGGTCTATATCGAAGGCCAGCTGCGCACCCGCAAATGGACCGATCAGTCCGGTGCTGAGAAGTACACCACTGAAGTCGTGGTTAACGTGGGCGGTACCATGCAGATGCTGGGTGGCCGTCAGGGCGGTGGTGCACCGGCAGGTGGTGGTCAGAGCCAGCAGCAGGGCGGTTGGGGTCAGCCTCAGCAGCCGCAGGGCGGCAACCAGTTCAGCGGTGGCGCGCAGTCTCGCCCGCAGCAGCAGTCTGCTCCGGCACCGTCTAACGAACCGCCAATGGATTTCGACGACGACATTCCGTTCTGATCAACGGATGAGAAAACAAAAAACCCAGACATCGTCTGGGTTTTTTTATTGATGAAGGGATCAGGTAATGACCATCGGCCAGTCTGGCGGCGTGTGGCTCATTGCTTCCACCATAACCACTTTAATGTTTTCCCAGACGGCGGCGATATCCAGCAGGGTAATGCCAAGCAGACCCGTTGCAAACCAGCAGGCTGCACCCAGCCCCAGCAGGGTGCTGATGACAGCGAGACCCGCATAGTCAGATTTACGAAACTGAATGTTCAGCGTGCTGGCTAAAAACATCAGCACCGCACTCAACAAAGGCCAGCGCAGGAGAACCATGCTGGTAGTAATGGTTGCCATAAAACCCATCCTCAACAAAACAGACGAACTGAATGAAACAGATTTTTTTCGTTACACTATATGTGTGAACTATATCACGTTTGCTGTTTTATTCGCCAGTCCCGGGGTGATGAAAAACGGGTGATTCATAGTTACTGAGAATCGGTGGGCGCCTGAGTGAAAATATATCTTTGCTGGCTAAGTTCTCCAGTTCCCGCACTCTTTATAATGAATTCATTGAGATAGCAAAACTGATGCAAAAGGATGCTCACTGTACAATGTTTACAGCAATAACCCTATGGCTTATGCTTGAGTGGACAATTAATTTTACTCGCAGCTAACCTTTCAGGTTTTTGAATTTAATTATTTTTTTATTTCTTTGTACGTTTTTAATTACACACAACGTTGTTTTTAATTCGCTACGCTGAGATTCAGCCTGTGCATTGGTTTGTCGATTTTTCGAATCTGAAGAAAGTTGCGTCCGGTTTATCGCCTGATAATCAGCGAAAAAAATGAAAGAAAACCGACGTGAGATTGTTAATGACAGCATGCAAGCGTTGCATGCGCTGGCTAAGCTGATGCCTCAGCTTCATGCTCAATGTTCTCTGACCGACATGCTGACGACCATCAGTCGCGCGCTGGGCGCAAGTCTCGCCTGGGTAAGCGTTAATGGTGATGACGGGCTACAGCGCGTGGTATGCGCCGGGGAGATGACCTGCCATCCCTTCGAAGTGGCCGATTTCCTGGCGGACACCCTGCTCCAGCGGCATCATCGTTCATGGCGGGTGGTCTACTGGAAAGAGAATATTGGCCGTGCGTTATTTCCTCCTCAGCACCCGGGCTATGCGCAGTTGCATAGCGGTGTCTTGTGCAAACTTTCAACCCATAACTGGCACTGCAGTGGTTATTTCTTTTTAGCGTTTGATGAACGACTCTCTTCTCTGCCAATTCTGAAAAATATCGTCGTGGTGCTGGTCGAAAAATTAAAAGACTATTTCGCGGAAATTATTGCCCGGGAGAAAACTGCCCAGGAAATGCAGCGTGTCGTGACGCAATATAAGACGCTCTTTGAACGCGCCCCGGTTTTAATGAACTCTTTCGACAAATTTAACCGCTGCGTGCTGTGGAATGCCGAATGTGAAAAAGTATTCGGCTGGACGATGGCGGAGATCGCGGAACATGCCGATCCGCTTTCGCTGTTTTATCCCGACCCTGAAGAGCGGCGGCGGGTAAGAGAGTCGGTCAATGTCTCGCCGCTGAAGGATATGTATGAGTGGCATCCGCTACGCAAAGACGGCACCCCGCTGACGGTGCTGTGGTCCAACATTCTGTTGCCGGACAACTCTATCCTCAATATTGGGCTGGATATCACCGAGCGGAAAAAAGCCGAACAGCAGCTGCAGGTAAAAGCCACTACTGACGATCTCACCGGTTGCTTTAACCGTTCGGCGATTTTGCAGCAGCTGGAGCTTGCGCTGGCGGCCAGTGCCCGGCAGGAGGTTAACAGCCATTTTTGCGTCCTGATGTTTGACCTGGATTTCTTCAAACAGATCAACGATGAGTGGGGGCACCCGGTGGGTGATGCGGCGCTCCTTCACTTTTGTAACGCGATCCGTGAGTTATCACCTTCAGATTCGGCATTAGGGCGCGTGGGAGGAGAAGAGTTTTTGCTCTTGCTGGCGCAAACAAACGGCAATGGCGCTGCGCAATTATCCGCCAGGTTGCGCACCTTTCTGCAAACCAACCCGCTGGCCGTGGGGGAGAGGAAAGTGTCGCTGTCATTTAGTGCCGGGGTTGTGGAAGTAAGCGGAGGACAGCGGGATACTTCAGTCCTGCTGAGGCGTGCCGATAAAGCATTATATGAGGCCAAGCATTCGGGGCGAGGAAAAACGGTGGTGGCAGCTGATTATTTATAAATCAACGAACAAAATACGCCCGAACAAATAGCATAAAATGCCATGTCGAGGTTATGATTTTTCGCGCTGTTACAAGTTTGGCTTAATCAACAATCGTCTGTTGTGTTATCTTCCCACCGCCCTTGCGGGCTGGATAATTATTTTCCTTAATTGAAACGGAACGAATACTTACAGTTTAGCTTACGGGAAAATATTATCGTCATAACGAAATTTAAGATTTTTAATACGAAAAGTCAGTTGCTAACTTCGCATGATTCATGCAACGTAATCACCTGTTTAACAAAGCATCCGGCCTTCATTACTACAGGCGTACAACATGCAGGGATATAGGGCGGGAAATGAATCGTAGCGCGCGGCGCAAAATGCTCAGGGTGGTAGGGATCATCATGGTAGTTATGCTGCCTGTGATGCTTGCGCTATGGTTTGCCCAGCTACGAGCCGTATCTGAAACAAGCGCCCAGCTACGGACATTTGCTGAACTGGCTTTAGACAAAACAGAACTGGTTATTCAACAGGTTGATCTGGCCCGGGACGAGGCTGAAAAATATCAGGGTGAGCTTTGCACGCCGGGACATCGTCAATATATGCTGAACGTTGTTCGTGGCCGCCTGTTTGTCGCCGATTTAATTTACGCTCAAGGTCAGAATTTTCTTTGTTCGACCGTTTTTACACCGGATCGCCCCTACGCTATTCCTGTCGCTAATTACACGCGTAAACCTGACGTCGCTATCTATTATTATCGCGATACCCCATTTTATACTGGTTATAAAATGACATATATGCAGCGCGGAAATTATGTGGTGGTCGTCAATCCACTTTCATACAGCGAAGTCATGTCTGCGGATCATTCTCTCTCATGGGGAGTGTACGACACGGTAACCAATGCTTTCTTTTCCGTCAGCCAGAAAGCCAATGTTTCTTTATTAAATTCGATGATTCAGGATAAGGAATCGGTATTTCAAAAAGATAACCGCTTTTATACGATCGTAAGTTCCCCCAAAAGACCGATTGCGGCCATTGTATCGACATCGAATAAACGCTTTTATGAAACGCTTTATCACCAGGCGACGTTGACGCTGCCGCTGGGCATGATCTGCAGCATTATTATTTTGCTGGTATGGTCCCGTACACATCGTGAGCTCAATTCGCCGGGGCGCTTACTGCACCGGGCACTGACCAAACGACAGCTTTGCGTGCACTATCAGCCGATTATTGATATCAAGAACAACCGGTGCGTGGGCGCGGAGGCGTTATTACGCTGGCCTGGTTTTAACGGGCAGGTGATGAGTCCGGCGGAGTTTATTCCGCTGGCGGAAAATGAGGGGATGAGCGAGCGGATCACAGACTATGTCGTTGAAGAGGTGTTCAGCGATCTGGGCCATTTCCTGGCCGAGCATCCCCATCTCTATATTTCGATTAACCTGTCGGCCACGGATTTCCACTCCTCGCGGCTGATCGCCATGATTTCCGAGAAGGCTCGCCACTACGCCGTCCGTGCGCAGCAAATCAAAATAGAAGTGACGGAACGCGGTTTTATCGATGTGCCAAAAACCACGCCGGTGATACAGGCTTTCCGTCAGGCGGGTTATGAAGTCGCGATTGATGATTTTGGTACCGGTTACTCGAACCTGCACAACCTCTACTCGCTGAACGTGGATATCCTGAAAATCGATAAATCGTTTATCGATACCTTAACGACCAACAGCACCAGCCACCTGATCGCCGAGCATATTATCGAGATGGCGCAAAGCCTGCGGCTGAAAACCATTGCGGAAGGGGTAGAGACGGCAGAGCAGGTAAGCTGGCTGTTGAAGCGCGGCGTCCAGTTTTGTCAGGGATGGCACTTCGCGAAAGCGATGCCGCCCCAGGAATTTATGACCTGGCAGCAGCAACCTTTGCACTGATATTCATTAATTCAACTGGTGGCGATAGTCGCTCGGCGTGCGGTCAAACTCGCGGCGAAACACGCGGGAAAAGGTTTGTTGCGACACATAGCCAAGATCCATCGCGATATCAAAAATCGGCCGCTGCGTTGAGCGTAGCGCCTGCGCCGCCAGCAGCAGTCTGCGCTGGCGAATGTACTCACCCAGGGTCTGATGCATGACCGTGCGGAACATTCTCTGTAAATACCATTTCGAATAGCCCGACTTTTTAGCGACCACATCGATGTTCAACGGTTGGTCGATATGGTCATCAATCCATTCAATAAGCGTCTGAATAATCTGCTGATGCGACATAAGGTTGCCCCTCTGTAGATACAACTATCTCGGTTAATTCGTCGTTTTCTCTGCGGGGGAGTATAATTCCTCAAGTTAACTTGAGGTAAAGAGGTTTTATGGAAAAGAGATTGCCGCGAATTAAAGCGCTTTTAACCCCCGGCGAAGTGGCAAAGCGAAGCGGTGTTGCCGTGTCGGCGCTCCACTTCTATGAAAGCAAAGGGTTAATCAAGAGTATCCGTAACGGAGGAAACCAGCGCCGCTATACCCGCGATGTGCTTCGCTACGTGGCGATTATCAAAATTGCGCAACGAATCGGAATTCCCCTGGCCACGATCGGCGAGGCCTTTGGGGTGCTGCCGGAAGGGCACACGCTGAGCCCGAAAGAGTGGAAAGAGCTGTCATCCCAGTGGCGCGAAGAGCTGGACAGGCGTATCCATACGCTGGTCGCGCTGCGTGACGAACTGGATGGCTGCATTGGCTGCGGCTGCCTGTCGCGGAGCGATTGTCCGTTGCGTAACCCCGGGGACAAACTGGGCGAGCAGGGGACGGGGGCACGGTTGCTGGAAGAGGATTGAGATTGTGCGGCCGGTTTGCCGGGTGGCGGCAGCGCCTTACCCGGCCTACCAAACCGAGAACGTAGGCCGGGTAAGCGAAGCGCCACCCGCAAAAAGCACATAAAGAACTAAAGCGCCACATAAGGGCGCTTTAGTTTTTCCCGGTCTTTGTCTTTCACTCTATCCCGCTGGTTCACGGGAGGGTTTCCCCCGACGTCAGCGCCCCTCGTGTCGAGCTGGTTGGGGAGGTTCCGGATTGTGCTGACACTTTAATTCTATGCAAGACCCGTTTTTTCGCCAGCCTCGCTGACCAGTTTTTAGCCGAATTTTTTTCGCGGTGTTGTTCAATTTTCTATAGTTAAAAAGTATGAATAACCAGGAGAAAACCATGCTCACGGTACATCACCTAAACCAGTCGCGCTCGCATCGCGTGATCTGGGCGCTGGAAGAACTCGGCCTGCCTTATGAGATCGTTCACTATCAGCGTGAAAAGAACATGCTGGCACCTGAGGCTCTCAAAAAAGTGCATCCGTTGGGCAAATCACCGGTCATCGAAGATAACGGACTGATCCTCGCAGAGTCAGGCGCCATTCTGGAGTATCTGCAGGAAACGTACGATGCCGAGTCGCGGCTTAAGCCTTTAGATCCGGCGCATAAAGTGCAGTACCGCTTCTGGCTGCACTACGCGGAAGGATCCCTGATGCCGCTGCTGTTAATGAAGCTGGTCTTCAACAGCCTCGGCAAGCCGCCGGTGCCGTTTGGTATCAGAACTTTGGGCAAAGCGCTGGGGCAGGGGGTGCAGAAAGCGTACCTCAACCGTCAGCTGGAAACCCATGCGCGCTTTATTGAGTCGCACCTTGCCAAAAACAGCTGGTTTGCCGGGGATGCGCTCAGCATGGCCGATATTCAGATGAGCTTTCCGATCTTTGCCCTGCTGGCGCGCGGCGGTATCGCTAATCTGCCGCATATTCAGGCCTGGAAGACAAAAGTTGAGAGCAGCCCTGGCTGGCAAAGAACCCTGGAGCAAGGGGGGCCGTTATCTATCCCGGGCGAGGACTGAAATGTAAACAAATTGCGCATAGACGATAACGTTTGCGCATCCTCTGTTTATTTCTTCAGCATCATAAGTGAATTTTAGCGAAAAACGATAAAGTTCAGTTGAAAAGGGCGGGGATTACGCTAGATAATCGTTTGCCTTAATTTGACCACCCGTTTGTAAGCGCGGAGCTAAACGTTTGCTTTTTTTGTGACGCCCTTTCGTCGCAAACGCAACACAAGGATTTGACGTTTAGCTGGCAGCGGCGTCTCCACCTCGCTTACGGACTTCCTAAAAAACTCTCAGGGGATGTTTTCTATGTCTACGCCATCTGCGCGTACTGGCGGTTCACTTGACGCCATGTTTAAAATTTCGGCTCGCGGCAGCACCGTGCGCCAGGAGATCGTTGCTGGTTTGACAACGTTTCTGGCGATGGTTTACTCCGTCATCGTTGTGCCGGGCATGCTGGGCAAAGCGGGCTTCCCGCCAGCGGCTGTCTTTGTGGCAACCTGCCTTGTGGCCGGCGTAGGCTCCATCGTGATGGGCCTGTGGGCGAACCTGCCGCTGGCGATTGGTTGCGCCATCTCTCTGACCGCGTTTACCGCGTTCAGCCTGGTGCTGGGCCAGCACATCAGCGTACCGGTTGCGCTGGGTGCCGTGTTCCTGATGGGTGTGCTGTTTACCGTGATTTCAGCGACCGGCATCCGTAGCTGGATTTTGCGCAACCTGCCGCAGGGTGTGGCGCACGGTACCGGTATCGGCATCGGCCTGTTCCTGCTGCTGATCGCCGCCAACGGCGTCGGTCTGGTCATCAAGAACCCGCTGGACGGTCTGCCGGTGGCGCTGGGCCACTTCGCCAGCTTCCCGGTGATTATGTCGCTGATCGGTCTGGCGGTGATTATCGGTCTGGAAAAACTGAAAGTCCCGGGCGGCATTCTGCTGACCATTATCGGCGTTTCCATTGTCGGCCTGATTTTCGATCCGAACGTCCATTTCTCCGGCATTTTCGCCATGCCGTCGCTGAGCGATGACAAAGGCAACTCCCTGATTGGCAGCCTGGATATCGTCGGTGCGCTGAACCCGGTGATTCTGCCAAGCGTGCTGGCGCTGGTGATGACCGCGGTGTTTGACGCGACCGGTACCATCCGCGCGGTGGCCGGTCAGGCGAACCTGCTGGATAAAGACGGTCAGATTATTGATGGCGGCAAAGCGCTGACCACTGACTCCCTGAGCAGCGTCTTCTCTGGCCTGGTGGGTGCGGCGCCTGCGGCGGTGTACATCGAATCCGCAGCGGGTACGGCGGCAGGCGGTAAAACCGGCCTGACGGCGATCACCGTCGGCGTGCTGTTCATGCTGATCCTGTTCCTCTCTCCGCTCTCCTATCTGGTTCCGGCATATGCGACCGCGCCAGCGCTGATGTACGTTGGCCTGCTGATGCTGAGCAACGTGGCGAAAATCGACTTTGCAGATTTCGTGGACGCCATGTCTGGCCTGATTACCGCGGTCTTCATCGTGCTGACCTGTAACATCGTGACCGGCATTATGATCGGCTTCGCGTCGCTGGTGATTGGTCGTCTGGTCTCCGGTGAGTGGCGCAAGCTGAATATCGGCACCGTGATTATCGCCGTTGCGCTGGTGGCGTTCTACGCGGGCGGCTGGGCAATCTAAGTTGTCCTTTGATGCGAAAACGGGTGGCTCAGGCCGCCCGTTTTTATTTTCAGGACTCATCCTGTTGCCTTTTGCGTTACTCTGGGGAAGATAGAATAAAAGGCACGACGCCTTCCGGAGTACATAAGCAACACAGCAAACAGGGAACGCATGGAAATCTTCTTCACAATACTCATCATGACCCTTGTGGTCTCGCTATCCGGGGTGGTTACACGCGTACTGCCCTTTCAGGTCCCCCTGCCATTAATGCAAATTGCCATCGGCGCGCTGCTGGCGTGGCCGACGTTTGGCCTGCACGTGGAATTTGACCCCGAACTGTTCCTCGTGCTGTTTATCCCGCCACTGCTGTTTGCCGATGGCTGGAAAACGCCCACGCGCGAATTCCTTGAACACGGGCGCGAGATCTTCGGCCTGGCGCTGGCGCTGGTGGTGGTCACCGTCGTCGGGATTGGTTTTCTGATCTACTGGGCGGTACCGGGCATTCCGTTAATACCGGCTTTTGCGCTGGCCGCCGTGCTGTCGCCAACCGATGCCGTGGCGCTGTCCGGCATTGTGGGTGAAGGCCGTATTCCGAAGAAAATCATGGGGATTTTACAGGGGGAGGCGCTGATGAACGACGCCTCTGGCCTGGTTGCCCTGAAGTTTGCCGTGGCCGTTGCGATGGGCACGATGGTCTTTACCGTCGGCGGCGCGACGCTGGAGTTCTTCAAGGTGGCGATTGGCGGTATTCTCGCGGGCTTCGTGGTGAGCTGGCTGTACGGCCGCTCATTGCGTTTCCTCAGCCGCTGGGGCGGCGATGAACCCGCTACGCAGATCGTACTGCTGTTCCTGCTGCCGTTTGCCTCTTATCTGATTGCCGAACATATCGGCGTATCGGGCATTCTTGCGGCAGTGGCGGCAGGGATGACCATTACCCGCTCCGGCGTGATGCGCCGCGCGCCGCTGGCCATGCGTCTGCGTGCCAACAGCACCTGGGCCATGCTGGAGTTTGTCTTTAACGGCATGGTATTCCTGCTGTTGGGCCTGCAGCTGCCGGGCATTATGGAATCCTCGCTGGTGGCGGCCGAAGCCGACCCGAACGTTGAGGTCTGGATGCTGTTTACCGACATCGTGCTGATCTACCTGGCGCTGATGCTAGTGCGTTTCGGCTGGCTGTGGACGATGAAAAACTTCAGCGTCCGTTTCCTGAAGAAAAAGCCGATGGAGTTCGGCTCGTGGACAACGCGTGAACTGCTGATTGCCTCTTTTGCGGGCGTACGCGGGGCGATCACCCTTGCCGGTGTCCTCTCCATTCCGCTGCTGCTGCCGACGGGCGACGTCTTCCCGGCGCGCTACGAGCTGGTCTTCCTGGCGGCGGGCGTGATTCTGTTCTCACTGTTTGTCGGCGTGATTATGCTGCCGATTTTACTCCAGCATATTGATGCCGGTGATTCGACCCAGCAGCATAAAGAGGAGCGTATTGCGCGGGCGGCTACCGCCGAAGTGGCGATTGTCGCTATCCAGAAAATGGAAGAACGTCTGGCCGCGGATGCGGAAGAGAACATCGACAATCAGCTGCTGACGGAAGTGAGTTCCCGCGTGATTGGTAACTTGCGCCGTCGCGCGGACGGGCGTAACGACGTGGAAAGCTCGCTGCAGGAGGAGAACCTTGAGCGTCGGTTCCGTCTGGCGGCGCTGCGCTCCGAGCGTGCCGAGCTGTATCACCTGCGCGCCACGCGCCAGATCAGCAACGAGACGCTGCAAAAGCTGCTGCACGATCTGGACCTGCTGGAAGCGCTGTTGATAGAGAATCAGTAGCGCTGTTTTGCCGGGTGGCGGCTTCGCCTTACCGGGCCTACGATTCGAACGTAGGCCCGGTAAGCGCAGCGCCACCGGGCACTATTCAGACCGCACCCAAAACCCCTCACAACACTGCAGCCACGCCTGCGCGCTCTGCGACAAATACACCCCTTCACGCCAGATCATCCCCAACTGCCAGTGCAGATCGCTCTCCAGCGGGATCCAGCGCAGCGTGTTTTTATCCAGACGCTCGCAAATCGGCTGTGGCAGAATGGCAATCCCCACGCCGGCCTGCACCATCGCCGCCAGGAAATCCCACTGCCCGCTGCGTACCGCAATGCGTGGCTTCACGTTATGCTGGTTAAACAGCGTCATCAGCTGGCGGCTGAGGGCGAAGTCTTCGTTGTAGATCAGCAGAGGGTGCTCGCCGAGCAGTTCAGGCTTCACCGACTCCCTCTTCAGCCAGTCGCCGGAGCGGGGCACCAGCACGCACAGCGGGTGGCTAAAGAGCGGAAGCGTCGCCAGGCCGCTCTCTTCCTCAACGGGGAGGGCGGTCATTGCTACGTCGAGCTCGCCGTTGGTGACGGCCTGCTGGACGGTTAACCCACCAAACTCCGAAATCTTCAGCTCTACGCCGGGATAACGCTGGCGAAACAGGCTAATCGGCCCGGCCATCATCATGCCGACCATCGGGGGAATGCCGAGGCGAAGCACCCCTTTGGTCAAATGGTTTATATCGTCCAGCTCCGCTTCCAGTTGGCGGAACTCCGCCAGAATCGCCAGCCCGCGTTCGAACACCACGCGTCCGGTGTCGGTCAGCAAAAGCTTGCGCCCGTCGCGGATCAGCAGGGTACAGTTCAGTTCATCTTCGAGGTTTTTCAGCATCTTGCTGATGGTGGGTTGGGTGACAAACAACTTCTCCGCTGCGCGGGTAAAACTTTGCTGACGAACCACTTCGACAAAATAGCGCAGCGTTCTTATGTCCATGATTATTCCTCGAAACTATACCTTTGATGATTTTAATTCATTTCAGTCCACACCGTGCGCTCACTATACTGGCGCCTCGTCTCATTTTTGAGGAAAACCCCCATGGCCGTGGCGTTAAGCCGTGTTACGCCTGCCGTTGTTCAACGACTCCAGGTCCCGGTTCAGGTACTGCTCTACGCGGGACTGTTTGTTTTTGCTGAATATCTTGTCGGCTGGCTCCACCTGCCGCTGCCTGCCAACCTGGTGGGGATGCTGCTGATGCTTACGCTTATTCTGTGTCGCGTGATCCCCCTTAACTGGGTGCGCGCCGGGGCGCGCTGGCTGCTGGCGGAGATGCTGCTGTTCTTTGTCCCCGCCGTGGTGGCGGTGGTGAACTATGCGCAGCTGCTGATGGTGGACGGCTGGCGAATCTTTGCGGTGATCGCGCTGAGTACGTTGATGGTGCTGGGGGCGACCGCCTGGGTGGTGGATAAAGTCTACCGCTTTGAAATCAGCAGGCACAAACATGACTAACTTTCAGATAAGCGTCTTGTGCCTGATTGCGACGCTCGGGATCTACTTTGCCAACAAGCGGCTGTATCGTCGTTTTCACGCCCTGCCGCTGATGCCGCTGGTCTTCACGCCGATCCTGCTGGTGCTGATGCTGGTCTTTGGCCACATTTCCTGGCAGAACTACATTGGCGAATCCCACTGGCTGCTGTGGCTGCTCGGCCCGGCGACCATCGCCTTTGCCGTGCCCGTTTACGACAACCTGGCGATTATCAAACGCCACTGGATGTCGCTCAGCGCAGGGGTGATCACCGCCACGGTGGTCGCGGTCTGTAGCTCCGTCTGGCTGGCGAGACTGTTTACGCTGCCCGATGAAATTCAGCGCAGCCTGGCCGTGCGCTCGGTGACCACGCCGTTTGCGCTGGCGGCGGCTAAACCCCTCGGCGGGCAGCCGGACCTGGTGGCGCTGTTTGTGGTGGTGACGGGCGTCTTTGGGATGGCAGTGGGCGATATGCTGTTCCTGCGGCTTTCCATTCGCGAAGGCATGGCGAAAGGGGCAGGGTTCGGCGCGGCGTCGCACGGCGCGGGTACGGCACGTTCGTATGAGCTGGGCCAGCAGGAGGGCGTTGTCGCGAGCCTGGTGATGATGCTGTCGGGCGTGGTGATGGTGCTGGTTGCACCGCTGGTGGCGTGGGTGATGTTTTAAGCTCCCCGGCCAGAATGGCCGGGGAGAAAGGCTTAGTGCGCGCGGCCCTGCTCGACGCCGAGACCGGTTTGTGAACGAATAAACTGGGCGCGGAATTTTTCGCGCTCCAGATTACCCTCCGGCGAATTGTCGGTGGCCGAGAAGAACCAGATGCCGATAAACGCCACGGCAATGGAGAACAGTGCCGGGTATTCATACGGGAAGATGGCGCTTGCGTGACCGAGGATCTGCACCCAGATCGTCGGGCCCAGAATCATCAGGATCACCGCCGTCAGCAGCCCCAGCCAGCCGCCAATCATCGCGCCACGGGTGGTCAGTTTCGACCAGTACATGGAGAGCAGGATGATCGGGAAGTTACAGCTTGCCGCAATGGAGAAGGCCAGTCCCACCATAAAGGCGATGTTTTGCTTCTCGAACAGAATGCCTAACAGAATCGCCACCACGCCCAGCACCAGCACGGTGATTTTGGAGACCTTCAGCTCATCGCGCTCGCTCGCGCCTTTGCGGAAGACGTTGGCGTAGAGGTCATGCGAGACCGCCGACGCCCCGGCCAGCGTCAGACCCGCAACCACCGCAAGAATGGTGGCGAAAGCCACGGCAGAGATAAAGCCGAGGAACAGGTTACCGCCCACCGCGTCCGCCAGGT
This sequence comes from Enterobacter sp. DC4, assembly GCF_000568095.1. Lineage (NCBI taxonomy): Bacteria > Pseudomonadati > Pseudomonadota > Gammaproteobacteria > Enterobacterales > Enterobacteriaceae > Enterobacter > Enterobacter sp. DC4. The sequence continues at coordinate 96,136 of NZ_AZUB01000010.1, forward strand.
GCACCGCCGCCATGTTGTTACCGCCAATCAGCGCGCCTGCGGCATCTTTAAATGCCGGGTTCGCCCCCACCAGCATGATCGCGCCAAAGCCGATGATAAAGGTCAGAATGTAGAAGTAACCCATGAAACCGGTGGCGTAGAAGACGCTCTTGCGCGCTTCACGCGCGTCGCTCACGGTGAAGAAGCGCATCAGAATATGCGGCAGACCCGCGGTACCGAACATCAGTCCGAGACCCAGTGAAAGCGCCGATATCGGGTCTTTCACCAGCCCGCCCGGGCTCATGATCGCTTCCCCTTTCGGGTGGACCGCCATGGCTTCGGTAAACAGGTTATTGAAGCTGAAGCCGACGTGCTTCATCACCATAAAGGCCATAAAGCTGGCGCCGAACAGCAGCAGCACGGCTTTGATGATCTGCACCCAAGTCGTCGCCAGCATGCCGCCGAACAGCACGTACATCACCATCAGTACGCCCACCAGCACCACCGCGATGTGGTAGTTCAGGCCGAACAGCAGTTGGATCAATTTACCCGCGCCCACCATCTGCGCAATCAGATACAGCGCCACTACCACCAGCGAGCCGCAGGCGGAGAGGGTGCGAATCGGCCCCTGCTTCAGGCGATACGAGGCCACGTCGGCGAAGGTATAGCGGCCCAGGTTGCGCAGGCGCTCGGCAATCAGGAACAGAATGATCGGCCAGCCGACGAGGAAGCCGAGGGAGTAAATCAGGCCGTCATAGCCGGAGGTGTACACCAGCGCGGAGATGCCAAGGAAGGAGGCGGCAGACATAAAGTCACCCGCAATTGCCAGCCCGTTCTGGAAGCCGGTAATGTTGCCGCCTGCGGTGTAGTAATCGTTACGGGAGCGCACGCGTTTCGACGCCCAGTAAGTGATATACAGCGTCAGCACCACGAAAATCAGGAACATCACAATCGCCTGCCAGTTGGTCGGCTGGCGCTGTACCTCGCCGGTAATGGCATCCGCCGCGTGGGCGGCAAAGGGAAGTGTGGCGGCGAGCGCCGTCAGAACTCGCTTCATGATGCTTTTACCTCTTGCAGTACCGCTTTATTAAGACGATCGAATTCACCGTTCGCGCGCCAGACGTAGACGCCGGTCAGCAAGAATGAAATCACAATCACGCCAATGCCAATCGGAATGCCGCGCGTCACGCTGGTCCCCTCGTGCAACGGGGTGCCCAGCCAGTGTGGGGCAAAGGCGATCAGCAAAATAAAGCCGACATAGATAATCAGCATGATGATGGAAAGGATGAAGGCAAACCGTTGCCGCTTATCGACGAGCTCCCTGTAGTGCGCACTATTCTCTATCTGCTGACAAATATCGTTATTCATCACAGAGTTCTCCAGAGGTAAGGTTGGTTTGTTTTATCCCCTCTCCCCTATGGGGAGAGGGTGAGGGGAGGAAGGTGCGGTCTGATGCCCTCACCCCGGCCCTCTCCCACGGGGAGAGGGAGAAAAGATTACGATGGCATTGCGATGGCCTGCTTCTCTTCGAGCAGTTTTTCCACCACGCCAGGATCCGCGAGCGTTGAGGTATCACCGAGGTTGCTGGTGTCCCCTGCCGCGATTTTGCGCAAGATACGACGCATAATTTTGCCGGAGCGGGTTTTCGGCAGCGAATCGGTCCAGTGCAGCACGTCCGGCGTTGCCAGCGGGCCAATCTCTTTACGCACCCAGTTGCGCACCTCAGCGTAGAGCTCTGGCGACGGCTCTTCCCCGTGGTTCAGGGTGACATAGGCGTAAATCGCCTGGCCTTTGATGTTGTGCGGAATACCGACAACGGCGGCTTCGGCAATCTTCGGATGCGACACCAGCGCTGATTCAATCTCCGCGGTGCCCAGACGGTGGCCGGAGACGTTAAGCACGTCGTCCACGCGCCCGGTTATCCAGTAATAGCCATCTTCGTCACGACGCGCGCCGTCGCCGCTGAAGTACATGTTTTTAAAGGTCGAGAAGTAAGTCTGCTCGAAGCGATCGTGATCGCCGAACAGGGTACGCGCCTGACCCGGCCAGGAGTCTGTGATCACCAGGTTGCCTTCGGTGGCGCCTTCCAGTGGGTTGCCTTCATTATCCACCAGCGCAGGCTGCACGCCGAAGAACGGACGGGTCGCGGAACCGGCCTTCAGTTGCGTGGCGCCCGGCATCGGGGTGATCATAAAGCCGCCGGTTTCGGTCTGCCACCAGGTGTCCATCACCGGGCATTTCTCGTTGCCGATTTTCTTCCAGTACCACTCCCAGGCTTCCGGGTTAATGGGCTCGCCCACGGAACCGAGGATGCGCAATGAAGAGCGGTCGGTGCCTTCGATGGCTTTGTCGCCTTCCGCCATTAATGCGCGGATCGCCGTTGGCGCGGTGTAGAGAATATTGACCTGGTGCTTATCGACCACCTGGCACATACGCGCCGGGGTCGGCCAGTTGGGTACGCCCTCAAACATCAGCGTTGTTGCGCCACAGGCCAGCGGGCCGTACAGCAGGTAGCTGTGTCCGGTGACCCAGCCCACGTCGGCGGTACACCAGTAGATGTCGCCCGGATGGTAGTCGAAGACGTATTTGAAGGTGGTGGCCGCATAGACCAGATAGCCGCCGGTGGTGTGCAGTACGCCTTTTGGCTTACCGGTGGAGCCGGAGGTATAAAGAATGAACAGCGGATCTTCTGCGTTCATCTCTTCCGGCTGATGCTGGTCGCTCGCTTTTTCAATCAGGTCGCTCCACCACAGGTCGCGACCTTCGTTCCAGTCGATCTTGCCGCCGGTACGCTTAAGGACGATGACGTTGCTGACCGTTTTGACGTTCGGGTTTTTCAACGCTTCGTCGACGTTTTTCTTCAGAGGGATACCGCGTCCGGCGCGCACGCCTTCATCGGCGGTGATCACCAGTTTTGAACTTGAATCGACAATACGACCCGCAACCGCCTCTGGCGAGAACCCACCAAAAATCACTGAGTGAATCGCACCGATGCGCGCGCAGGCCAGCATGGCCACCGCCGCTTCCGGCACCATCGGCATATAGATAGCGACCACGTCGCCTTTTTGAATGCCTTTTTCCAGCAGAACGTTGGCGAAGCGGCATACGTCACGGTGCAGTTCTTTATAGGTAATATGTTTGCTCTGCGAGGCATCATCGCCTTCCCAGATAATCGCCGTCTCATTCCCGCGCTCGGCAAGGTGACGATCAAGGCAGTTCGCCGCCAGGTTCAGGGTGCCATCTTCATACCATTTAATGGAGACATTGCCGGGCGCAAAGGAGGTGTTCTTCACCTTCTGATAAGGTTTGATCCAGTCAAGGATATGGCCCTGCTCACCCCAGAAGGTGTCCGGGGCGGTGATAGATTGCTGATATTTCTCGTGGTACTGCTCCGGGGTGATCAGGCAACGGTCCGCAATATTTGCGGGAATGTCATGTTTGTGGATTTGGCTCATGGCTTTTTTTCTCCTTGTAAGATGTTAATAATATGTCGCAAAAACGTTAATTGTAGGGGCTTTACAAGCTTTGTTTAGTATTTGGGCTACAGATCACGCATTGTTTGAAGAGTATGAAAAATGAGCGAATGAAACTTTGAAGGAAAATAATTTATGCTGACGATTATTCACATTTATGTTTAAAAAAGCGTTTTTATAACAAAAGGTTATTTATAAGAAGTAGAACAAACTCCCGTCATCGTCGCTTTTGTGAGTGAAACGCGTCGTTCTTTAAGGCTTGCGCAACAGGTCGCGCAAATGATACTCATACGCCGCGTTAAAAAATCCCATAAACCAACGCAACACAATTCATACCCTTTCAGTATGTCTCCATATTCATGCAGTTTGCGTGAATAAGGCGCTCATTGAGGAAGTCAGTTTCTATGAAAAACGTTAAAGTCAGCCTTGCCTGGCAGATCTTAATCGCCCTTGTGCTGGGCATCTTGCTGGGCAGTTACCTTCACTATCACAGCGACAGCCGCGAATGGCTGATTGCGAACCTGCTCTCTCCGGCAGGGGATATCTTTATTCATCTGATCAAGATGATTGTGGTACCGATTGTGATCTCAACGCTGGTGGTCGGTATTGCAGGCGTCGGCGATGCGAAGCAGTTAGGTCGTATTGGTGCGAAAACCATTATCTATTTCGAAGTGATCACTACGGTGGCGATCATTCTCGGTATCACCCTGGCGAACGTGTTCCAGCCGGGTTCCGGGATTGATATGTCGCAGCTGGCTACGGTGGATATTTCGAAATACCAAAGTACGACCGCTGACGTGCAGAGCCACGCGCACGGCCTGATGGGCACGATCCTGTCGCTGGTGCCGACCAACATCGTGGCGTCGATGGCGAAGGGCGAGATGCTGCCGATTATCTTCTTCTCGGTGCTGTTTGGTCTGGGGCTCTCTTCTCTGCCGGCGACGCACCGTGAGCCGCTGGTCACCGTGTTCCGCTCTATCTCCGAAACCATGTTTAAAGTGACCCACATGGTGATGCGCTACGCGCCGGTAGGGGTGTTCGCGCTTATTGCCGTCACCGTGGCGAACTTCGGTTTTGCCTCCCTGTGGCCGCTGGCGAAGCTGGTGATCCTGGTGCACTTCGCCATCCTGTTCTTCGCGCTGGTGGTCCTGGGGATCGTGGCACGTCTGTGCGGGCTGAGCATCTGGATCCTGATTCGTATCCTGAAAGATGAGCTGATTCTGGCCTACTCCACGGCAAGCTCTGAGAGCGTGCTGCCGCGTATTATTGAGAAGATGGAAGCCTACGGCGCGCCAGCGTCGATCACCAGCTTCGTGGTGCCGACCGGTTACTCCTTTAACCTGGACGGCTCAACGCTGTACCAGAGTATCGCCGCTATCTTTATTGCGCAGCTGTACGGCATTGACCTGTCGCTGTGGCAGGAGATCGTACTGGTACTGACGCTGATGGTGACGTCCAAAGGTATTGCAGGCGTTCCGGGCGTTTCGTTCGTGGTGCTGCTGGCAACGCTTGGCAGTGTCGGTATTCCGCTCGAAGGCCTGGCCTTTATTGCGGGTGTGGACCGTATCCTCGACATGGCGCGTACGGCGCTGAACGTGGTGGGCAATGCCCTGGCGGTGCTGGTTATCGCCAAGTGGGAGCACAAATTCGACCGCAAAAAAGCGCTGGCGTATGAACGCGAAGTGCTGGGTCGTTTTGATAAGACGGCTGACCAGTAACATCCTAAGCCCGGTGGCGCTGCGCTTACCGGGCCTACGGGTTTTGTAGGCCGGGTAAGGCGAAGCCGCCACCCGGCACTTTACTCCCCGCTTAACGCATCAAACTCTTCGCATCCCGTATCAAACCCTTCAGTGCAGCTCAGGTTCAACCAGTACAGTGCTTTCTGCTTATTTGGCGTGATAAAGCCTTTCTCACCCTGCCTGAACAACATCCCCGCCCAGTACTCGGCGTAGCCCGTACGCGAAAGGGCTGAACTCCGCTTGAACCACGAGGCGGCCTGCACGTCATCCTGCGCCACCTCTACGCCGTTGGCATAAATCAGCCCCAGCAGCAGCTGCGCATCGACCGCAGAGTCACTGTCGATATCTTCGGTTGCCGTTTGCAGCAGTCTGATGGCCTGGGGATAGTCAGTTTTCCCCGCCTGAGTATTCACCAGAATGCGCGCCAGCATGATCGCGCCGCGTTTGCTGCCAGCAATGTTTGCCTGTTGCGCCAGGGCTTTGGCCTGTGCGTAATCGCCCTGCGTAAAAAGGATTTGCGAGAGCAGCGCCATGGCGTCGACATCGCCACCTTTCGCGGCTTTCTCGGCCCACAGCGCGGCCTGCTTGCTGTCGCCGGAGCTGAAGTACGTATCGGCAAGATAATACTGGGCACGCGCATCGCCGGCTTCCGCCTGCTTCTGATACTGGCTGCCTATCTCATCCGCGCGGGCGAAGGACGTTAAAAACACTAACAACAGAAAAATGGCTTTCATGGATTCTTATCATCTGGGTACACGCCGCGCAGTATAATCGCGGGCGCAAAAGAAAAAAATGGGTGCATTAAGACCTCAGCATCCTACAAGCCGGGCGGAACCGTTGTTCCGCCCGCAGAGGTTAGCCTGGGTTGCAGGCTAATTTAGCCGCCACCTCCTGATGCTCACTCTTTATTGAAAACTCGCAGAGCCTACCGCGAGTAATAAAGGTAAAGATCACTATCGTCAGGCAAATAATAAAGACGATGCCTAACGCAGTTTTTAATGGCGTCATGCCTTTTACTCCTTGTCAAAAAAAGAATAAGAGGCTACTCTCAACTTGTCGGAGTTGAGGGAGTAGCCTCGGGTAAATGAAAATTTCCCGGGGCTTTCTACTTTCTGTCCCTCAACAATGCTCAAGACAGAAAGTCTTAAGCACCCGCCGCACATCTTATCCCTCTGAATTAAAATGCAAAGATGTAATTCCTTTTCGCGAAAATTACATTATTTCTGAGAACCGCTTTCCAGAATAATAATTGATATTATTGATAAGCCAACCGGAAATAAAAAGGGAGTGAATATTTCACTCCCTTTATTCATCGATGAATTAACGGCTTCAACCCATTGCGCTTTCGCGCAGCCGGGCTTTCAGCTTGTTATATTCGTCGATCACGTACTGTTCCGCCGCGTGCTGATCCGCAATCGGCTCAACGTTAACGGCGCAGTATTTATACTCCGGCGTTTTGGTTATCGGACTTAAGTTCTCTGTTACCAGCTCGTTGCAGGCACCAATCCACCACTGGTAGGTCATATAGACCGCCCCTTTGTTTGGACGATCGCTGACCTGCGCTCGGGTGATGATCCGCCCTTTGCGCGAGTTCACCCACACCAGCGCGTCGTCCTCAATACCAAGGCGCTGCGCGTCGGCGGTATTGATTTGCGCATAGCCCGGTTCGTCCGCCAGCGCCGCCAGCGCGGCGCAGTTACCGGTCATCGAACGACAGGAGTAGTGCCCCACCTCACGTACGGTGGAGAGCACCATCGGATACTCGTCAGTGAGTTTATCGATCGGCGCGACCCAGTCGCAGGTGAAGAACTGCGCCAGCCCATTCGGGGTGTCGAACTTCTCTTTAAAGAGGTACGACGTCCCCTGGTCGGTCTCTGACTCATCGCGGCACGGCCACTGGATATACCCCAGCTCACCCATTTTTTCATAGGTTGCCCCGTAGAAGTCCGGACACAGGCTGCGCAACTCGTCCCAGATCTCCTGGGTGTTGTTGTAGTGCATCGGGTAGCCCATGCGGGTGGCGATTTCGCTGATGATCTGCCAGTCCGTTTTCAGGTCCCACTTCGGCTCGACCGCCTTAAAGAAGCGCTGGAAGCCGCGGTCTGCCGCCGTGTAGACGCCTTCATGTTCGCCCCAGGAGGTCGACGGTAAAATCACATCCGCCGCCGCCGCGGTTTTGGTCATGAAGATATCCTGGACAATCACCAGCTCCAGATCCTCGAACCCTTTGCGCACCGCAGACAGCTCAGCGTCGGTCTGGAGCGGATCTTCACCCATGATGTAGGCCGCACGCACTTCGCCATGCGCCGCGCGGTGCGGCAGCTCGCTGATGCGGTACCCGGTGTGTTCCGGCAGGCTTTCCACGCCCCAGGCTTTCGCGAATTTGGCGCGGTTCTCCGGGAACTTCACGTATTGATAGCCAGGATAAGTATCCGGCAGCGCGCCCATATCGCAGGCGCCCTGCACGTTATTCTGACCGCGCACCGGGTTCACACCAACGTGGGCTTTACCCAGATTACCGGTCAGCATCGCGAGGCTGGTCAGAGAGCGCACGGTCTCCACACCCTGGTAGAACTGGGTCACGCCCATACCCCAGAGGATGGCGGCGGTTTTTGCCCCGGCATACATTCGTGCCGCCTGGCGGATCGCCTGCGCGCTGACGCCGGTGATCGCTTCAACCGACTCCGGCGTATAGCCTTCGACTATTTTCTTATACTCTTCAAAGCCTTCCGTACGGGTCGCGACAAACGCCTGGTCGTACAGGTTTTCCTCAATGATGACGTGCCCCATTGCGTTCAGCAGCGCGATGTTCGAGCCGTTTTTCAACGCGATGTGCATATCCGCAATGCGCGCGGTTTCAATTTTGCGCGGATCGCAGACGATGATTTTTGCCCCATTCTGTTTAGCGCGAATAACATGGTTCGCGACGATAGGGTGAGAATCCGCCGGGTTATAACCAAAGATGAAGACGAGATCGGTATTATCTATCTCGTTGATGGCATTGCTCATTGCGCCGTTACCGACCGACTGGTGCAGACCTGCAACCGATGGGCCGTGTCAGACGCGAGCGCAGCAGTCGACGTTATTGGTACCAATAACGGCGCGCGCGAATTTTTGCATCACATAGTTGGTTTCATTTCCCGTACCGCGGGAAGATCCGGTGGTCTGAATCGCATCCGGGCCATATTTGGCCTTGATGGCGCTCAGGCGCGTGGCGACGTAATCCAGCGCCTCGTTCCAGGAGACGGCTTCCAGCTTGCCGCCGCGCTCGCGGCGGATCATAGGGGTTTTCAGGCGCGGGGTGAGGATTTGGGTATCGTTAATAAAATCCCAGCCGTAGTAACCTTTCAGGCATAGCGTGCCCTGGTTGGTTTTCCCCTGTGCGGCCTCTGCCCGGACGATTTTGCCGTTATCGACCACCAGGTGGATCTTGCAACCTGAGGCACAATAAGGGCAAACCGTGACGACTTTTTTCATCAGTCTGCTCCAGTTAATCGAATCATTCGCACCCACTATGCAGCTTCTATGCCATGTTTTTCGTATGGGTATACCCTGACTTTACGACCCCTTCGCGGTGAAAACCCTGACAAAAAACAGCCAATCGTCAAAATTGACGTGTCGACAAGGCAGTGGATGTGACATGGGTTGAATTTCCGTCACTGAAAAAACCATTTGACTGGAGCCGACGGCAGAATGGTTCAGACTTAACATAATCCCCTGACGGAAGCATACGATGAAACCGGCGATTCTGGTGGTTGATGACGATACGGCAGTCTGCGAACTGCTTCAGGACGTGCTGAGCGAGCACGTCTTTAGCGTGCTTGTCTGCCATAACGGCCAGGATGCACTGCGGCAGGTGCAGCAGGAGCCGAATATCGCGCTTGTGCTGCTGGACATGATGCTGCCGGATATCAACGGCCTGCAGGTTCTGCTGCAGCTGCAAAAGCAGCGACCGGCGCTACCGGTTGTGATGTTAACCGGGCTGGGCAGTGAGTCAGACGTGGTGGTGGGGCTGGAGATGGGGGCCGACGATTATATTGGCAAACCATTCAACCCGCGCGTGGTGGTCGCCCGCGTGAAAGCGGTATTGCGCCGTACCGGCGTGCTTGCTGCGGAATCCCCTGCAGCGCCCGTCGCGGGCATTGCGTTTAACGGATGGACGCTTGATACCACCCGCTGTGAGCTGAGCGATCCGCAGCGTAATCCCGTCCCGTTAACCCAGGGCGAGTACGGCCTGCTGCTGGCGCTCACGCAAAATGCCCGTCGGGTGCTGAGCCGTGACCGGCTGCTTGAGCTGACCCACAGCGAAAGCGCCGACGTGTTCGATCGCACGATTGACGTGCTGATCATGCGCCTGCGCCGGAAAATAGAGGCTAACCCGCATCAGCCTGCGCTCATCAAAACGATACGCGGGCTGGGTTACGTGTTTGCCACCGATGTGAGCCGGCCCGAACAGGCGGCATAAGGCTTACGTTATCGCCGGAACAATGATGGCGGCAAAAATCGTGATGATGCACAGATACTTGAGGGCGTAATAGGCCTTACGGTTTCTTTTTTTCAGACGCTGCCCCCGCTCGCGACCCGCATGAACGTATTTAAAGATGCGGTTAATGCCGCCAGTGCTGTCATTCTCGTCATTCGGTGAGCTGGCTGCAGACATTAGCGTGGTTCCCACCCAATGGTTAACCGCCTGCGCCCAGCGCCATTTCATCGGACGCTCAATATCGCAGAAGAGAATAATGCGCGTTTGATCCGTTTTATTCTCTGCCCAGTGGACGTAGGTCTCATCAAAAATAACGGCTTCACCATCCCGCCAGCTGTGACGCTGCCTGTCGACTTCAATAAAGCAGCGATCGTCATTCGGTGTGAATAAGCCCAGATGGTAACGAACCGAGCCCGCGTACGGGTCCCGGTGCTTGCCAAGCTTCGCCCCCGCCGGCAGCTCGGCAAACATGGCCGCCTTCACCGAGGGGATTTCACTTACCAGCCGGGTCGTCACCGGGCATAAAGACTGTGCGGAGGGATGGGCATCGGCATACCACTTCAGATAAAAACGTTTCCAGCCGCGTTTAAAAAAGGTGTTAAAGCCAGCGTCGTTATTATTTTCCGCCGCCTTAATATGATGCTGCAAACGCAGCGCCTCTTCGCGAATAACCAGCCAGTTTTCCGTCAGCTTATTTAGCTCCGGGAAGCGTTCTGTTTCAAAGAAAGGCTGCCTGGCGGGCAGGGAAGAAAACGCCGTCATAAACATATTGATGGGGGCCATGAACGTCGAATGGTCGAAGAGCTGACGAGAAAGCGTCTGTTTTTCTTTGCCACGTGAATGCGCATAAATAACGCTAATAATGAAAATACCGATGATGATGGCTGCGAACATTTTTCCCTTGTCCTCTTTCTATCTCATTTCGGAAAAGCGTGCGGACAGAGTGCTGCCCACGCCGAATATGCCAGATGGAGAGAGTGTAGTTCGGGGATGTAAAATTCATAGAACTGTAATGAAATATCGCAATTATTGTTAAATTAAACGCTCTCGCGAATAAACGCCTGCAGCTCGGCCAGCGTTTTTGCGCCGTCAATCGCGTTGGCGGCCAGCAGGCTTGCCCGCGCGCAGGCGTGCGCCAGATAAATACTCTCTGTCAGCGGCAGCGATTCATGGCAACCGTATAAAAACCCCGCGCAAAACGCATCGCCCGCGCCGACGCTGCCGATAATCTCTTTCTGCTCCAGTAACCATGACGGGATCCAGCGACCTTGCTCACCCGGCGCTTCCCCCCATGCCCCTTCCGGACAGTGGATCACAACCCGCTGACGAACGCCTGCTGCCAGCAGCTGTGCGGCGGCTTCAGCAATATGGGCTGTGTTCAGCGCATCGCTGCCGTCGCGCATCTCCAGCCCGCTAAACTCCCCGGCTTCCAGCTCGTTAATGACCAGATAATCAAGATGGCGCAGGGCAGGGAGCACCAGCGGCTGGTAGCGCGGGTCGCCCTTGCGGGACACCAGATCGAGCGACGTTTCATACCCCTGGTCGCGCATTTGCGCCAGCAGCCGCGCGCTGCGGGTGCCGAATTCGTCATCGGGCATATCCAGGCTGTCGAGCAGCAGCAGGTAGCCGAGATGGAAGATCTTCATCGATCCGTCTAAGCGATCGAAGGCGGGAAGATCCAGCAGGCGGTTGGCGCCCGGCGAGTGGAAAAAGGTGCGCTGTCCGCTGGGATCGGTCATCACCTGCGACATGGAGGTTGGCGCAAAGGTGGTGCGCTGTACGCGCTGGCGGTTGACGTGGTACTGGTCGAGCATCGCCAGAATGTAGTCCCCGTCGCCGTCTTCGCCAATCAATCCCACCGCCTGCAGCGGCAGGCCTGCGTGCATTTTCGCCAGCGTCAGCAGGACGTTGAGCGGCGCGCCACCGGTTGAGCGTTCGCTGTGGGTGATTTCCGCCAGCCAGCCGCGCTCCGGCCACTGCACGATCTGGTGGACGTGGTCCACCAGCATATTGCCTGCGGCGATGATGCCTTTGCGTTCCATTATGCCTGCCCCGCGCTGCCGAAGATGCGCATCTGTTCGGCGACCGTATCGGTTATCGCCTCTTCTATCCCCAGCAGCAGCTCGGCAAATTCATCATACAGCGGCTGGCGCTTTGCCATGCGCTGCTCAACGGCGGCGAGCGCGGCCTGCGACATGCCGGTATAGAAATTGATTTTATGAATGCCCAGCTCAATCGCGCGACGGAAGTCGGCATCGCTAATCCCGGAGCCGCCGTGTAAAACCAGCGGCAGCCCCGTCTGCTGACGGATGGCGTCCAGGCGGGGGAAATCGAGTTTCGGCTCGCCCTTGTATTTGCCGTGCGCGTTGCCGATAGCCACCGCCAGCGCGTCAATGCCGGTTGAATCGACAAATTCGCGCGCCAGCTGCGGGTCGGTAAAGAAAGCTTCATCCGCATGCCCGTACAGCGCGCCGCCTTCATCGCCCCCAACCGCGCCCAGCTCCGCCTCCACCGAGACGCCCACCGCGTGGCACATCTTCACCACTTCCCGCGTCTGGCGAATGTTTTCCTCGTAGCTCAGCGTAGAGCCGTCGAACATCACCGAGCTGAACCCTAAGCGCAGGGCGCGCACCACCGCCTCGAAATGCAGGCCGTGGTCGAGATTGAGCACCACGGGAATGTCGTGACGGGCGGCCTCGAACTTCACCGCTTCGACAAGCGAATCCAGCGACACGTACTTAAAGTGCACTTCGGCGATGTTGATGATAAACGGCGAGCGCTCCTGCTTTGCGGCGGCGAACAGCGCGCGCAGGAAGTGGGAGTCGAGCACGTTAAACGCGCCCAGCGCGTAGCGATGTTTCCGGGCGTGCGCAAGACCGTCGGCAAGAGAAATCAATGGCATCATTCACCCCTTATATCCGAAACAGGTTGTACTCGTTGCACAGCACCAGCAGCGCCGGTTCGTCTTCTTCGATGTTGTTATAGCGGGCAACGGGCTGCAAAAAGTGGTTGTCGTGCTCGTCGTCGTTTATTGAGGACACTTCCCCGACCAGCACGTCGCCGAAGCCGCGTTCGCCCCAGAAGCTGTGATAAAGACCGGGCGTCAGGCAGATGCTTTCCCCTGGCGTGAGGCGCAGCTGGCTGCCGGGGGCGTGGGTTTGACGGCAGCCGTCGACGGTGACCGTCACGTCGGTGTTTTCCGTCTCTTCATGCGCCCCGGCATTCCACAATTCTACAATCAGATTCCCGCCGCCCCGGTTGATGATGTCTTCTCGTTTACGCCAGTGAAAATGCATCGGCGTCACCTGGCCGTCCCGCACGTGCATGATTTTTTCGGCATAGCCTTTTTCATATGGCACCCCGTTGGGCGAGCCGTTGCGCAGGGTAAACAGCGTCAGGCCCTGTGCGGCAAAGCTGTTGCCGCCGAACGCCGTCACGTCCCAGCCGAGCTTGAGGTCGAACACTTCCTGCCACGCGGCCTGGTCAAGCTGCTGCCATTTCGTTGGCGGAAAGCTGGCAAACGGCGGGAGATGCACGTCGTGCATGGAGAAAAACTGCCGCGTGTGGCCGAGGATTTCATTGATGTCGGAGCGTTTCATGGGGACTCCTTGAAAACAGTTCCCTCTCCCTGCGGGAGAGGGAAAAAGGATCATTTAACCGTCCACCCCTTATACGTGCCGACGTTCTTTTTATCGATCATCGTCACCGGGATCAGCACGGGCGCTTTCGGCGCAGGCTTGCCCTGGAGAATGTCATAGCCGATCTCCACCGCTTTTGCCGCCATCACCTGCGGATCCTGCGCCGGGGTTGCCACAAACAACGAGTTTTCACGCTTCAGCGCTTCCTCACCGTCCGGTGAACCATCCACGCCGACGATAAAGAACTCATTGCGCTGCGCCTGCTTCGCGGCCAGATCGGCGCCGATCGCCGTCGGATCGTTAATCGCAAACACGCCGTCGATCTTCGGATTGGCCGCCAGCAGGGAGGTCATGACTTCCAGACCGCCTTCACGACTGCCTTTGGCGTTCTGGTTATCCGAGAGCACCTTGATATCCGGGTGTTTTTTGAACTCCGTCTGACAACCTTCCACGCGGTTTTGCACCGCAGAGACCGGTGGTCCGTTGATGATCACCACGTTGCCTTTGCCTTTCAGGCGGTCGGTAATGTACTTACAGGCCATTTCGCCCGCCTGGGTGTTATCGGAGGTGATGGTGGCATCAGCCCCTTCCGCCGCCACGTCAACCGCCACGACCACGATCCCGGCGTCCTTCGCACGCTTCACCGCTGGGCCGATCCCTTTGGAGTCCGCGGCGTTGAGGATGATCATGTCTACCTTCGCGGCAATAAAGTTGTCGATCTGCGCCACCTGCTGGCCCAGATCGTACCCGCTGGAGACCAGCGTCACCTTGACGTTATCCCCCGCCAGCTTGCGCGCTTCCAGCTCGGCACCTTTGGTGATCTGCACGAAGAACGGGTTGGCCAGGTCGCCCACCGTCACGCCAATGGACTTCAGATCTTTTGCCTGCGCAAACGGCGTTGCGGCAAGCAGCGCGCCAGCACAGAGCGCGGTCACTAACGGTTTCAAACGCATATGGTTTTCCTCGAAGCTGTAGGGTGTTGTTGTTATGCACTTTGATGGTGTCGGGTACGGTATTTGTCGATCAGCACCGCTATGATGATCACCGCCCCTTTGATCACCAGCTGCCAGAAGTAGGAGACGCCCATCAGCGTCATGCCGTTGTTGAGGGTAGCGATGATCAATGCGCCGACCAGCGTGCCGGTGATCGTGCCGATCCCGCCGACGAAGCTGGTGCCGCCAAGGATCACCGCCGCAATCGCATCCAGCTCGTAGCCTGTGCCGAGGTTACCGTTGGCGCTGTAGAGGCGCGAGGCGCTCATGACGCCGCCAAGGCCGGAGAGCAGGCCGCTCATACCGTAGACAAACAGCAGCACCAGCCAGACCTTAATGCCCGTTAAGCGCGCCGCCTGCATGTTGCCGCCCACGGCGTAGATATGAACGCCGAGCGTGGTGCGGCGCAGGATGAACCAGCAGATAGCGATGACCGCGAGGGCGATCACCACCAGCCACGGAATCGGGCCGAGATAGTTATTGCCGATCCACTCAAAGTTGATGTTGGAGTTAATGACCGTCGTGCCGTCGGCCAGCAGATACGCCGCACCGCGCAGCGCCGTATAGGTGCCGAGCGTCACGATGAAGGGCGGCAGTCCGGCGAAAGCCACCAGCGCGCCGTTGAACAGGCCCAGCACCATGCCGAGCATCAGCGCGGCCGGAATGGACAGCCCGGCGAATTCGGGAATGAGCGACACCACCATCGCCGCCACCGCCGTGGTGCCGAGAATCGACCCCACCGAGAGGTCAATCCCGCCGGTTAAAATGATGAAGGTCATTCCCGCCGCCAGCACGATGTTGATCGACGCCTGACGGGTAATGTTGAGCAGGTTGCTCTCGGTAAAGAAGTTCGGGGCAATAAAGCCAAATACCGCCACAATCAGGATCAGAATCGGCAAAATACCGACCGTTTGCATCAGATCGCTCATCAGCATTTTTTTTGCGGAGGCGGATTTCGCCACCTGCTGCGGACTGGTTGAATGTGTCATGGTTACACCGCCTGATGATGAGTGTCGTTCACGCCGGTTGCCAGCGTCATGATGTTTTCCTGAGAGATGTCTCGCCCGTGGAGCTCGCCCGCAATGCTGCCTTCGCGCATCACGTACACCCGGTCGCTCATCCCCACCACTTCCGGCAGCTCGCTGGAGATCATCAAAATCGCCACCCCTTTGCGTGCCATCTGGTTCATGATGCGGTAGATCTCGCTTTTCGCGCCGACGTCCACGCCGCGCGTGGGTTCGTCCAGAATCAGAATGCGCGGACCGATGGCCACCCAGCGGGAGATCAGCAGCTTTTGCTGGTTGCCGCCCGAGAGCCCGCCCGCGCGCACCTGCGAATGCGGCACGCGGATGTTGAGCAGGGCAATGGCATCATCGGAAATCGACTGGGCTTTTTTACGGTTTAGCATGCCGAAGGTGGCATCGCGTTCCAGCGTCGCCATGGTGATGTTCTCCTGCGCCGCCAGCTCCAGAAACAGCCCCTGCTCCTTGCGATTTTCGGTGAGAAAACCGATGCCGTTTTCGATGGCCGCACGCGGGGAGTGGATCACCACCGGCTCGCCGTCGACCTCAATCATGCCGCCCGTGGCTTTACGTACGCCGAAGATAAGCTGCGCCAGCTCGGACCGTCCGGCCCCGACCAGCCCCGCCAGCCCGACGATTTCGCCGGAACGCACCTGTAAACTGCACGGCTGTACTTTTTTACCGTCGGTGAGGTGGTGGACGTTGAGGCGCGGGCTGCCGAGGGGGATATCACGCTCTTTGTTGAACAGGTCGCTTAACGGGCGGCCCACCATCATGCGCACCAGCGCAGAGGCATTCAGCTTGTCGCGCGTCAGGCTGCCGACGTACTGCCCGTCACGCAGAACGCTGACGCGGTCAGAGAGTTCATACACTTCCGCCATGCGGTGGCTGATATAGATGATTGCCATTCCTTCATCGCGCAGGCGCAAAATCAGTTCAAACAGGCGATGCGTTTCCCGCGAGGAGAGGGCGGCGGTGGGTTCATCCATCACCAGAATGCGGCTATTGCGGTGCAGCGCGCGGGCGATCTCCACCTGCTGCTGCTCGGCGATGGTCAGCTTCATCACCAGGTCGGTGGCGCTGAACTGCGCGCCGAGACGGTCAATCACCGCCTGCGCCTGGGCGGCCATCTCTTTGCGCTGCACCATCCCGCCGCGCGACAGCTCGCTGCCGAGGAAGATATTTTCGGCAACGGTCAGATTGGGCGCGAGCTGCATCTCCTGATAAATCAGGGTGATGCCCGCGGCCAGTGCATCTTTCGGCCCTTTAATATGAAACGGCTGGCCGTCGATCAGGATCTCGCCGCTGGTGGCGGTATAGGCTCCGGCGAGGATTTTCATCAGCGTACTTTTTCCCGCGCCGTTTTCCCCCATCAGCGCGTGGATCTCACCGGGGAAAACCGTCAAATCCACACCCTTGAGCGCGTGGAAACTGCCAAACGTTTTGGCAATGCTGCGCATCTCTAATACCGGGGTTCTGCTCATGGCGGATCTCCTGTGAATGCCGATTTCTGCACTTCATCACAGGTGCGTAAATGCAAAATGTCAGAAGCTGTTCATATTTGTCATAGTTATGAATAGCTAATGTGGATCACAGTTACGGAGTCAACATGTCTTCACGCCCCCCGTTTTTCGCCAGCGCCCGCGGACGCCTGCTGATTTTCAATCTGCTGGTGGTCGCCGTGACGCTGATGGTGAGCGGCGTGGCGGTACTCGGCTTTCGTCACGCGAGCCAGATCCAGGAGCAGGTTCAGCAGCAAACGCTGGATGACATGACCGGCAGCATGAACCTGGCCCGCGATACCGCCAACGTGGCGACGGCGGCGGTGCGGCTCTCGCAGGTCGTCGGGGCGCTGGAGTACAAAGGCGAAGCCGAGCGCCTGAAGCAGACGCAAATGGCGCTGCGCCATTCGCTGGAGCAGCTTGCCGATGCGCCGCTGGCGCAGCAGGAGCCGGCGCTGGTGGCGCGCATTATTCAGCGAAGCAATGAGCTCCAGCAGAGCGTGACGGAGATGCTTGAGCGCGGGCAGCGACGCCATCTGGAACGTAACGCGCTGCTCAGCTCGCTATATCAAAGCCAGAGCTACCTGCGTCATCTGCAGAACATCAACCGCCGCTATGGCAGCAATGTTCCGGATGCGCAGCAGCTGATGGAGATGGATCGGCTGATCGCTGCTGCCATCGACACCCCTTCGCCGCGCGCGACCGTTCATCAACTGGACGCAGTGGCCGCAACGCTGCCCCGAAATGCCGTACAGCCGGTCGTGAAGGAGGTTCTGCCTGATTTTAATGCCGAGCTAGGCAAACTCGCCCCGCTATCGAAGCAGCTGGAAGAGAGCGATCTGGCGATAAGCTGGTATATGTTCCACATCAAGGCGCTGGTGGCGATCCTCAACAGCGACATCAATCAGTACGTCGGGCAGGTGGCGCAGGCCTCCCGGCTTCGTACTGACCAGAGTCATCACGAGCTGCAATCCATCAGCGTGTTTATCAGCATCTTCGCCGTCCTGGCGCTGATCATCACCGGGTGCGCCTGCTGGTATATCTACCGCAATCTGGCCTCTAACCTGACGGCCATTTCCCGGGCGATGTCGCGCCTTGCTCACGGCGAACAGGATGTTTCCGTTCCCGCCCTCCAGCGGCGCGATGAGCTGGGTGAACTGGCGCGCGCGTTTAACGTTTTTGCCCGCAATACCGCCTCGCTTGAGCACACCACGCGTCTGCTGAAAGAAAAAACCACGCAGATGGAGATCGACCGCGTCGAGCGTCAGGGGCTGGAAGAGGCGCTGCTACATAGCCAGAAGATGAAGGCGGTCGGACAGCTGACCGGCGGGCTGGCGCATGATTTTAATAACCTGCTGGCGGTGATCATCGGCAGTCTTGAGCTGACCGACCCCGAATCAAAAGACGCGCCGCGCATTACCCGGGCGCTGAAGGCGGCCGAGCGTGGCGCCTTACTGACCCAGCGCCTGCTGGCGTTTTCCCGCAAGCAATCCCTGACGCCACATGCGGTAGAGATGCTGCCGCTGCTGGAGAACCTCCGGGAACTGATGCGCCACTCCTTGCCCGCCACCCTGACCCTGGAGATTGAAGCGCAATCGCCGGCCTGGCCCGCGTGGATAGACGTCAGCCAGCTTGAAAACGCCATCATCAACCTGGTGATGAACGCCCGCGATGCGATGGAGGGGCAAAGCGGGGTGATTAAAATTCGCACCTGGAATCAGCGCGTCACCCGCAGCGACGGTCGCAGGCAGGATATGGTAGCGCTGGAAGTCATTGACCGCGGCAGCGGCATGTCGCAGGAGGTGAAATCCCGGGTCTTTGAACCGTTCTTCACCACCAAGCAGACCGGAAGCGGGAGCGGGTTAGGCCTGTCGATGGTCTATGGCTTTGTGCGCCAGTCCGGTGGGCGCGTGGAGATTGAAAGCGCGCCGGGACAGGGGACGACTGTCCGGCTTCATCTCCCGCGATCTGTGCTGCCCGCCGCTGCAGATGATGAAGCGCTGTCAGCCACCGCCTCCGTCGAGAGCGAGCGCCTGGTTCTGGTGCTGGAGGATGAAGCGGATGTCCGTCAGACCCTGTGCGAGCAGCTGCATCAGCTCGGCTATCTGACGCTGGAAGCGGACAACGGCGAGCAGGCGCTGAGCATGCTGGCGGCGTCACCGGATATTGGCATGTTTATCAGCGACCTGATGTTGCCCGGCAGCCTCAGCGGAGCCGAGGTGATAAACCATGTGCGTAATCATTATCCGCAGCTTCCGGTGCTGCTGATCAGCGGCCAGGATTTACGACCCACGCATAATCCTCAGCTGCCGGACGTTCCGTTACTGCGTAAGCCGTTTACGCGGGTGCAGTTGGCGCAGGCGCTGCGGAAAGTCTGTTTATAAGAAGTGATATTTAGGAATTCATCAAGAGCGTGAGTAAACCGGGTGATGCTAACCTGCGCAAAATTTGGCAGATTGGGATATAAAGGGAACTATGCCGGTACTTACAAAAGGGGACTCACAAATGATTGTGATGCCTACAACTTACAGCCCAAAAACCGTAGCAAGGTCATTCAAGCTCGTTGATGAGTTTGAGCTTTCCGGGCGAGTGCTACATGTTATTTTTGATAGCCAGACGCCAAGAGCTGCGATTATTGAAGCGGATATCGAAACCTTCGATGGGGTGCCCCGGCATCGGGTTGTTGCTGCCCTGGATTTACAACGTAAAACGCATTTAGGTGAAGATATCATTGCTGTCGAGCGCTGTTGGGAAGATGCCAGCGTTATTCAGGTAGAAGGTATCTGCGTTGATCCCGCCGAGCGTGACAAGGGACTGGCAACTCGTCTGTATGAAGCCCTGGTATTACAGTGTGGCGTGACGCTTGTCAGCGACTTTGAACAATATGAGGGTGGGAAGATGCTCTGGCAGAAAATTGCCCGCGAGTCTGACCAAATCGCCGTATTTGTTCTCGATACCGAGCAGGGAGCATTTTGGCCGTATGATGGTAGCAAGGTTATCTATGACGGAGGGTGTATCCCCGAAGATCGTATCTGGAGCCATTCGCCGGATCAAAAATGCTATGGCATCGTCCTGGTCGCAGAAAATAAACAGCGTGCGAATCAGCTGATGGAAGACCCTGGGCACAACTGAATTTGAGATTCCTCCGCTACCCCCGTTCCCTGCCGTTCATTATCGTAAGGTCAGTTCACCTGCGAGTCTGGCCTTATGAAACGTTACTCAACTGCTCTGTTATTCGGTCTGCTGTCACTCACCAGCCAACTGGCTCATGCCGATATTGTTGATGATGCTATTGGCAACATTCAGCAGGCGATCAACGATGCCTATAATCCCAGCAGCAGTCGCAGCAGCAGCGATGACGATCGTTATGACCGCAGCCGTCAAATCGACAGCAGACAGTACGACGATCGTCGTCGACAGCTTGAGGACAGACGACGCCGTTTAGACGAGCGCCAGCGACAGTTGGATGACGATCGCCGTCGGTTAGAAGAGGATGAGCGCAGGTTAGAGGACGATTACGACCGAGGCTAAAGCCCGGTGGCGCTTCGCTTACGCGGGCCTACAAAACCCTGGATCGTAGGCCGGGTAAGGCGCAGCCGCCACCCGGCAAAACTCAGTCGAGTACCAATACAATCCCGTCATACCCCGCTTCAATGCCGTCGGGCAGCGGATTATCCATCATCCACACGTCAAACTGATGGCTGATGTGGGTCAGGATCACCTGCGGGCAGCCAATCGCCTCGTTTAGCGCCATCACGGTATTTAAGTCGCAATGGTTTCGCGGCGTCTCGTCGCGCGGTTCATGGCTGCAGTCGATAATCATCGCCTGCGGCTGATTGTTGAGCAGGAACTTCACCGTTTTTTCCGGCAGCCCGGCGGTGTCGGAAAGCCAGGCTACGCGGCTGTGGGCCGACTCCAGCAAATACCCGAAGGTCAGTTTTGAATGGTTGAGCGGCAGCGGCGTGACCCGCATTCCCTGAAGCTCAAACATCACAAACGGTTCGACCGTGTGGCTGAAATCCAGAATACCCGGATGTTTAAACAGGTCGTCGCATCCTGCTTCGTCCGGCGGACCGTAAACCGGAATCGTCGCGCCAACGCCCCAGCGCAGGGGAAAGAGACCCTGAACGTGATCCATATGGTAGTGCGTGAGCAAAAACTGCTGGAAGCTGCCTGCGGGCCAGTCGTCCATCAGGTGCGGAATGCCCGCGTCCAGCAGCGTCACCGCATCGTTGAATTTGACCACCGCGCTACAGGGGCGACGGCGATAGGTCTCCTGCAGGCGCGCCCGGCGACACGCCGCGCAGTCGCAGCCAAAGACCGGCACCAGCTGGGCGCCGCCCGTTCCCGTCAACGTGATTGTCAGACTCATAACGCACCTCTACAGCGGTTTGGTGAATCGGAAATGGCTCTGCGTGTATCCTTCACGAACGTAAAAACGGTGCGCGTCTGTGCGCTTCACGCTGGTGGAAAGTTCGGTCAGCTCCGCGCCGGCCTGCCGTGCCACCTCTTCCGCCCAGGCCAGCAGCTGGCTGCCCACCTTTAACCCACGCGCCTGCGGCATCACCACCAGCTCCTGGATTTCGCCGATCCAGCGCGCGTGATGGAGGTGAAACTGCATGTGCAGGCCGATCATGCCGACAACATGTCCGCCCAGCTCGGCAAGCTGGTAGCGCATATTGTGATCCTGGAGGTTGGCAAGAAATCCGGCGTGGAACGCCTGATGGTCGAACTCTGCCTGTTTCAGTTCGCAGATCAGGGCATAGACAATCTGCGCATCGTCGGCAGTAGCGGGGCGAAGCTGGCAGTCAGGCATGCTGTTTCTCCTTCTGACGGATAAGCGATAAAAAGGTATCGACTGACTGTAGCAAACTTCCGTCGTTATTGAGGATGTGGCAGTCGGACGGGGCATAGCGGGCCGCACGCTCTAGCCGCTGATCGATCTCACGGGCTGATTCACGCCCCCGGCTCTGCAACCGGCTGCGCAGAACGTCCGGCGAAACCTGCAGACAGACCGGTAGCAGGGCTGCTCCATAGCGGGCGCGCGCCTGCGGAAGATGCGCCCGCGAGCCGTTAACCAGCACATCGAACCCCGCATGCAGCCACAGATCGGTCTCAATGCCGATCCCGTAGTAATAGCCGTTGGCATGCCAGCTCAGCGCCAGCAGGTTTTGCCCGGCACGGATGAAAAACTCCTGCTCGCTCAGGGCGATATGGTTTTCACTCCCTGCATTGGCCGCGCGGGTAATATAGCGGTGCGCCACCAGCAGCTGCGGATGTTCCCGCTGCCGTAAGGCGGACAGCAGGCTGTCCTTACCGGAACCTGAAGGCCCCATTAGCCAGATTAATCTCCCCATCAGAACACCCTTTTTCCCTGACGCCAGACGTGGTCGATATGAACGTGCTCGCCCTTACGGTGGGCGAGTACCAGGTCCGCACGTTTCCCTTCGGCAATTTCTCCGCGATCGTGAAGGTTAAGCGCCGAGGCCGGGTTTTTCGTCACCAGGCGAATCGCCTGCGGCAGCGTAAAGCGGTTGCCCTCGTCGTCGGCCACTCGGAACGCCGCATCCAGCAGGCTGGCGGGGTAGTAGTCGGACGAGAGGATATCCAGCAGGCCGAGGGAAGCGAGCTTGCTTGCCGCAACGTTGCCGGAGTGCGAGCCGCCGCGCACGATATTTGGCGCGCCCATCAGCACGTTCATGCCGTGCTTTCGGGAGGCTTCAGCCGCTTCAAACGTGGTGGGAAATTCGGCGATCACGCTGCCAAGCTGGTGGGATTCAAGCACGTGATCGTGCGTGGCGTCGTCATGGCTGGCCAGCGCGATATTGCGGTCCCGGCACATCGCCGCAATACTGAGACGGTTAGGCTGCGACCATTGTGCCGCAAGCGCCAGCTGCTCTTCCTCGTAGCGCGCCATCTCCGCATCGCTGAGAGAATATTTCCCCTGATAGTATTCGCGATACTTTTCAATGTTGGCGAACTGACGCTGTCCCGGCGAGTGATCCATCAGAGAGACCAGCGAGACCGGCTCGCGCCCGACCAGTTTTTCAAACAGCGGCAGGGTGGTGTGGTGCGGCAGCTCGCAGCGCAGGTGCAGACGGTGCTCGGCGCGGTTGAGGCCGCGTTTTTGCGTCTCCTCCACGGCGTTGATCATCTTCTCCAGGTTCTCCAGGCGATCGCCGCCGTCGCGCACGTCACCGATGGCCACCGCGTCCAGCACGGTAGTGATGCCGCTGGCGACCATCAGCGCGTCGTGGCTGCTCATGGCTGAATGGGCGGGCCAGTCCACCTTCGGACGCGGGGTGAAGAATTTGTCCAGATTGTCGGTATGCAGTTCAATCAGCCCCGGCAGCAGCCAGCCGCCGTCGCCGTCCATCGCTTCAGGGGTACGGCTTTGGGTTTCGGCAAAGGCGCGAATAACGCCTTCATGGACTTCAACCGAGCCATCAACGACTTCATTTTCCAGCACCAGCTTGACGTTATTGATAATCATGCGGGAGTCCCCATTGGGTGCAGTCTGTCCGCGACGCGGGTGCGAACGGTCTCGTCGTGGAAGATCCCGACGATCGCCGCCCCGCGCGCTTTGGCCTGTTCGATCAGCGCCACTACGGCCGCGCTGTTTTTATCGTCGAGCGAGGCGGTGGGCTCATCAAGCAGCAGAATCGGGTAGTCGACAATAAAGCCGCGGGCGATATTGACGCGCTGCTGCTCGCCGCCGGAAAAGGTCGACGGGGCGAGGTGCCACAGGCGCTCGGGCACGTTGAGGCGCGTCAGCAGGCTGGCGGCTTTGGCGGCGCAGGTTTCGCGCGGCACGCCGAGATCCAGCAGGGGCTGCATCACCACGTCCAGGGCGGAGATCCGCGGGATCACCCGCAGAAACTGGCTCACCCAGCCGATCGTCGAGCGCCGCACCTCCAGCACTTTACGCGCGGGGGCCTGTACCAGATCCACCCACTCATCATTGTGGCGAATGTGAATATGGCCTTCGTCGGGCAGATAGTTGGCATACAGGGAGCGCAGCAGGGTCGATTTTCCGCTGCCGGAGTGGCCGTGCAGCACCACGCATTCGCCGCGATTAACCTCCAGAGAGGCATTTTGCAGCACCGGCAGACGCACGCCGTTTTGCTGGTGGAGCACAAAGGTCTTACTTACGTTTTGTACTTGGATCATGTTGGCCTCGCGATTCGTTTTGCCGGGTGGCGGCTACGCCTTACCCGGCCTACAGGTGCTGTGTTCGTAGGCCGGGCAAGCGCAGCGCCACCCGGCAGCAGTAACCTCAGTTCTGCAACACGGACGACACCAGAAGCTGGGTGTACGGATGGTGGGGATCGTCGAGCACACGGTCGGTTAACCCACTTTCCACCACCTGACCCTGCTTCATCACCAGCAGACGGTCCGCCAGCAGGCGCGCGACGCCCAGATCGTGGGTGACAATGACCACCGCAAGGTTCAGATCTACCACCAGGCCGCGCAGCAGGTCGAGCAGGCGCGCCTGCACCGAGACGTCCAGCCCGCCGGTGGGTTCATCCATAAACACCAGCTTCGGGTGCGTGACCAGGTTGCGGGCGATCTGCAGGCGCTGCTGCATACCGCCGGAGAAGGTGGTGGGCAGGTCGTCGATGCGCGAGGCGGGGATTTCAACTTCTTCCAGCCAGTGCTGCGCCGTAGCGCGGATATTGCCGTAATGGCGCGCGCCGGTGGCCATCAGGCGTTCGCCGATGTTGCCGCCCGCCGAGACCTGACGGCGCAGGCCGTCCATCGGGTGCTGATGCACCACGCCCCACTCGGTGCGCAGCAGACGGCGGCGCTCGGCCTCGCTCATGCCGTAGAGGGAGTGTCCCTGATACAGGATCTCGCCGTGTTGCGGCGCGAGGCGCGCGGAGATGGACTTCAGCAGGGTGGTTTTGCCGGAGCCGGACTCGCCGACGATCCCCAGCACTTCGCCCGGCCACAGTTCGAACGACACGTCGCTAAAGCCTTTGCCCGGCGCGTAAAGGTGGGTCAGGTTGTTAACCGAAAGCAGCGGTTTCATTGGCCGTTCGCCTCGCTCTGTTGGCGGCAGAAATCGGTGTCGGAGCAGACAAACATCCGTTTGCCTGTGTCATCCAGCACCACTTCATCCAGATAGCTGTGTTTGGATCCGCAGATGGCGCATGGCTCGTCCCACTCCTGCACCGTAAACGGGTGATCGTCGAAATCCAGGCTTTCGACACGCGTGTAAGGCGGGACGGCGTAGATGCGTTTTTCACGCCCGGCGCCGAACAGCTGCAGGGCGGGCATCATGTCCATCTTCGGGTTATCGAATTTCGGGATCGGCGACGGATCCATGACGTAGCGCCCATTCACCTTCACCGGGTAGGCATAGGTGGTGGCGATATGGCCGAAGCGGGCAATATCCTCATACAGCTTCACCTGCATGACGCCGTACTCTTCCAGGGCATGCATGGTGCGGGTCTCCGTTTCGCGCGGCTCGATAAAGCGCAGCGGCTCCGGAATTGGCACCTGGAAAATCAAAATCTGATCTTCAGCGAGCGGGGTTTCCGGAATGCGGTGGCGGGTCTGGATCAGCGTCGCGTCTTCGGTTTTTTCGGTGGTCGCGACGCCCGTTACCCGCTGAAAGAAGTTGCGGATCGACACGGCGTTGGTGGTGTCGTCCGCGCCCTGGTCGATGACCTTCAGCACGTCCGCCTCGCCGATCACGCTGGCGGTGATCTGAATACCGCCCGTGCCCCAGCCGTAGGGCATCGGCATTTCGCGGCCGCCGAACGGCACCTGATAGCCCGGAATGGCCACCGCTTTTAAGATGGCGCGGCGGATCATGCGTTTGGTTTGCTCATCCAGATAGGCAAAGTTGTAGCCGCTTAAGTTAGCCATTGGCGCGCTCCCGTTGCAGGCGTTTCAGCAGTTCCAGTTCGGCCTGGAAATCGACGTAGTGCGGCAGCTTGAGGTGCGAGACAAAGCCCGCGGCCTCAACGTTATCCGCGTGGGCCAGCACGAACTCTTCGTCCTGCGCCGGGCCTGCAACGTGCTCGCCGTAGTCCGGTGCCTGCAGCGCACGGTCAACCAGCGCCATCGCCATGGCCTTGCGCTCGCCGAGGCCAAACACCAGCCCGTAGCCGCGGGTAAAGTGCGGGTCTTCATTTTCGGGCGCGACAAAACCGTTCACCATTTCGCATTCGGTCATCAGCAGTTCGCCGACGTTGACGGCAAATCCCAGCTCTTCCGGCACGATTTCGACGTCGATGTAGCCGCTGCGGATCTCAGCCGCAAACGGGTGGTTGCGCCCGTAGCCGCGCTGGGTGGAGTAGGCCAGCGCCAGCAGATAGCCTTCGTCGCCGCACATCAGCTGCTGCAGGCGGGACGATCGCGAGCACGGGTAAACCGGCGGCGTGCGGGTGATGTCATCCGGCTGCGCGTCTGAATCCTCTTCCACCTTCGCCAGACCCTGTTTCGCCAGCAGGCTAAAAACGTGCGGAGACGGTTCTTGTTCGGCGTCAGAGGTACTGAGCGGCGGGGTTTCGCCGTTCGCCAGCAGGGTAAAATCCAGCAGGCGGTGGGTGTAGTCACAGGTAGGGCCAAGCAGTTGGCCGCCGGGAATGTCTTTATAAACGGCAGAAATGCGGCGCTCCAGGCGCATCTCCGCCGTGTTCACCGGCTCGCTGACCGCCAGTTTGGCAAGCGTGGTGCGGTAGGCGCGCAGCAGGAAGATGGCTTCCACGTTATCGCCGCTGGCCTGCTTCAGGGCCAGCGCCGCCAGCTCGCGGTCGGCGATGCCACCTTCGGTCATCACGCGGTCGACGGCGAGATTAAGCTGCTGTTCAATCTGGGCGACGCGCAGCTCGGGCAGCTGTTCATCGCCCCGTCGTCTGTGCGCCTGCAGCGCATGGGCGGCGGCGATGGCCTTCTCGCCCCCTTTGACGGCAACGTACATCAGCACACCTCCACGTGGGTGGTCCGCGGGATCGCCAGCAGGCGCTCGCCGCAGGTCAGGATCAGGTCAATGCCCAGCGGGAACGGGTGCGGGCGCTCGGTCAGCTCGTGAATGATGCACTCCGGCAACTGCGGCGCGACCATGCGCTCGTCGGCGATGCCTGCCCCTGTGAGGCGCAGCATGCGGCCGCCGCTGAGGCTGGAGACCTGCAAAATCAGCGTGGCGCTGGTCTCCGGGGCGACGGCGGAGCCTTCGCTCAGGGCATTCAGCTGTTCATGGCTGATTTGCTCGTCGGCCACGGCAAAGACCGCCTGCCGGGGCTGATCGACCAGCGGTGCGCCGGTGTGAAAACGCAGGTTCTGGCTGGCGATATCGTTCGACAGCG
This sequence comes from Enterobacter sp. DC4, assembly GCF_000568095.1. NCBI lineage: Bacteria > Pseudomonadati > Pseudomonadota > Gammaproteobacteria > Enterobacterales > Enterobacteriaceae > Enterobacter > Enterobacter sp. DC4. The sequence goes on from NZ_AZUB01000010.1 coordinate 123,280, forward strand.
CGCCCGAGAGCCACACCGGGGTGTCGTTATCGGCAAGCGTCAGCAGCACGCTGGTGGTCGCCAGGTTCAGCGGCAGCCAGCCCTGGGAGAGCTGATGCAGCGAGACGATCACGCCCGGCTCGCTCATGGCCTTCAGCAGGCGACGAAAACTGTGTTGGGCATCCTGGACGGCCAGGGTAAAAGCAGGTTGAAGCGTCATGCGTTGTCTCCGCGAACGAGCGTAAAGAAGTCGACCCGGCTGGTGTTCACTTCGGCCTGACGTGCGGCAATGCGCGCGGTGCGGTCGGCTTCCAGCGGGGCAATAAGGGTTTCCATCAGCGTCTGAAAATAGGGTTGTTCCTGTAAAAGCGCGTCGATCACCGCGCAGCGCTCGGCGTGGGCTTTGTCGCGCCCGAGCACGTAGCTGTATCCCAGCGTGCCGCTGTTCAGACGGATCGCCGCGCGGGTGAGGGTGGCGTCTCCGGCGAAAAAGCGCTCGCCGGTGCCGCCCATGCGCGCCTGGATCTGAACGAGGCCGATCTCCGGGGCGCGAAGGGTGTCGTAATCAGGTGCCAGACTAAGGGCGCTCATGCGGGCAGAGAGCGCGGCAGGCTGGCTTTGGGCCAGCACGCGCATCCAGCGCTGTCGGGTGGCGGTGTCGAAGTGCATTCAGTGCTCCATGGTGAATTCGATCATGTCGGCGCGGGTCAGGCTGACGGAGTATTCCGTCGCGTTGATCTCGCCGTCACGGTGGTTGAGGGTGCGCACGCAGAGCAGCGGGGCCATATTGGGAATTTCGAGCACCTTGCTCTCTTTCGCCTGCGCGCGACGGGCGCTGATGCGCGTCTGGGTGCGCTTGAGTGCAATGCCTGTCGCATCCTGAAGAAAATCATGCAGCGACCCGCTGGAGAAATTCTGCAGCACGGGCCAGAGGGCGAGGTCCGCGAAGTAGTGGTCTATCTGGCATACCGCCACGCCGTTGACCCGGCGCAGCGTGCGCAGGTGGATGACGTTATCGCCCTCCTGAATGCCCAGCGCGTCCGCCACGTGGCTGGAGGCCGGACGCAATACCGAGAGCAGCTTTTCGCTGGTCGGGTGGCTGCCCTGATCAAGCAGGTTCTGGCTAAAGCGCGCCTGGGCGTTAAGCGGGTAGTCGAACGGGCGCATCAGCACCAGCACGCCCACGCCCTGACGGCGCTGGACCCAGCCGCGCTCGACCAGCTGGTCAATGGCGCGGCGCAGGGTGTGTCGGTTCACCTCATAGCGGTCGGCAAGCTGCTGCTCGGCGGGGAGGTAGTCCCCGCAGCGGTAGTGCGTGCGTAGCTCCACTTCGAGCTTTGCCGCAATCTCTTGCCAGCGGGTGGGGTAACTGGTCGGATGTCTGGATAAGTGCATAGAAAACAGAGCCTCGCTTCTCAGATGAAGTGCTTACGCAAACGTTGAGAGAGGAAATCCAGCAGGCTGACGGTGACGATGATAAGCACCATCAGGGCGCAGGTTTGCTGGAACTGGAAACCGCGAATCGCTTCCCACAGGGTGACGCCAATCCCGCCTGCGCCGACCATGCCGACGACGGTGGCAGAGCGGACGTTGGACTCAAAGCGGTACAGGGAGTAGGAGATCAGCAGGGGCATTACCTGCGGCAGAACGCCGTAGAGGATCTCTTCGATTTTGTTGGCACCCGTTGCGCGGATGCCTTCCACCGGGCCGGGCTCGATGGCTTCGACCGCCTCGGAGAGCAGCTTGGAAAGCACGCCGGTGGTGTGGATGAACAGCGCCATTACGCCGGCGAACGGACCCAGGCCGACGGCGACCACGAACAGCATCGCAAAGACCATTTCGTTGATGGCGCGGCAGGCGTCCATCAGGCGACGCATGGGCTGATACACCCACCATGGCACGATGTTTTCGGCGCTCATCAGGCCAAACGGAATAGAGAGAACGACGGCCAGCGCGGTGCCCCAGACGGCGATTTGCAGAGTGACCGCCATTTCGCTGAGATAGTCCTGCCACTGGCTGAAGTCCGGCGGGAAGAAGTCGGCGGCGAAGGTCGCCATGTTGCCCGCGTCTTTGAAGAGCAGCAGCGGATCCATTTCCGCGCCCTTCCAGGAGATAACCAGCACCGCCAGCAGGATGGCCCAGCTAATGAGCGAGAACCAGCTGCGCTTTGGCGGTGGGAGGGTGATGGTTTGCATGTTGGCTCCTTTGGTTTATGTCCCCTCACCCCGACCCTCTCCCCAAAGGGGCGAGGGGGAAAAGACCGCACCGTGCAGTCCCCTCTCCCCTATGGGGAGAGGGTTAGGGTGAGGGGTGGAAAGGCACTACTGCACCGCTTTATTCACGCTGGTCATTGCACCAAGCGCGGCGGTCAGGCGGTCGAGGTCTTCAAGCTGGGCCTGAATCGCGGCCACTTTGCTGGTCTTCTCCTCGTCCTTCAGGCCTTTGTTGTCCTTCACGCCCTGCATCTCTTTAAACAGCGCCAGCTGGCGAATCGGGACCAGCTGCAGGTCGCTTGACGGGCGGAACGGTGCCCAGCCCAGACGTTCCAGGACCGCTTTCTCTTCCGGCGTTTTGCCATAGGTCATAAAGAAGTCGTACACCTTGTCCTTGGTGCTTTCGGACAGGTTTTTACGCCACACAATCGGGTCGCCGGGGATCAGCGGGGATTTCCAGATAACCTTGATCTCTTTCAGCTTGTCCGGTGCGGAGGTCTTCAGCTTGTCGAGGTTCTCGGTGTTGTTGGTGGCAACATCCACCTGCTTGTTGGCCACGGCCAGAGCGTTGGTTTCATGACTGGCGTTCACCGTGCGTTTGAAGTCGCTGGCGGAGGCGTTGTTTTTGGCGAAGACGTAGTAGCCAGGGACAAGGTAACCCGAGGTGGAGTTCGGATCGCCGTTGCCGAAGGTCAGCTCTTTGCGTTTGGCGAGCATGTCGTTGAGGTTGTTGATTGGGCTGTCTTTGTTGACGATCAGCACGCTCCAGTACCCTGGGGAGCCATCTGCCGCGACGGTCTGGGCAAAGACCTGGCCGTTCGCGCGGTCCACCGCTTCCATGGCGGAGAGGTTGCCGTACCAGGCGATGTCCACTTTGTTAAAGCGCATCCCCTGGATGATGCCCGCGTAGTCCGGGGCGAAGAAGGCGTTCACTTTGATCCCCAGCTTGGTTTCCATATCTTTCAGGAACGGTTCCCACTGAGGCTTCAGGTTCTGCTGTGATTCCGTCGAAATAATGCCGAAGTTCAGCGCTTTTTCCTGCTCTTGTGCATACGCCGGGCTTAGGAGGGTGCTGAGGCTGAACATGCTGGTAAAGGCCAGCGCGGCAACGGCTTTGTAGCTCATGTACTTTCCTCGGATCGGGTTTAATTAAGCAGCCTGCGCGTTCTCTTCGACGCGGTTAATGCTGCGGTAGAGATGGTCAAAACGTTCGTTATCAAACTGATGGCTCGCGCCATCAAAGAACACGTGTCCCTGACGCAGGGCGACAATGCGTTCGCAGTAGCGCAGGGCGTAATCCACCTGATGCAGCGTGACCACCACGGTAATGCCGTCGTTCTGGTTAATGTCGCGCAGGGTCTCCATCACGATGCGGGCGGACTCCGGGTCCAGCGAGGCAATGGGTTCGTCAGCAAGAATGATTTGCGCTTTCTGCATCAGGGCGCGGGCAATGGCGACGCGCTGCTGTTGTCCACCGGACAGTGTGGAAACGCGCTGGTGGGCGAAATGCGCCATGCCGACGCGGGTCAGCGCCTGTAAGGCTTCCTGCTTTTGGGAAGGGGAGAACCAGCGCAGGCAGGTGCGCCAGAACGGGGTGCTGCCAAGCGCGCCAATCAGCACGTTCTCCAGCACCGTCAGGCGGTTTACCAGGTTGAACTGCTGGAAGATGTAGCCCGTCTGGGCGCGGCTCTTACGGATATCGCTGGCGAGACGCCCCGCGCGCTGCACGGTATTGCCCAGCAGCTCGACGTGGCTTTCCGGCGTTTTATCGCAGATGATAAGGCCGCTTAAATGACGCAGAAGGGTGGATTTACCTGAACCAGATGGCCCGAGAAGCGCCACCATGTCGCCCTGATGGACGGTCAGATCAACGGCATGCAGAGCCTTATTGTGATTGAAGGTCTTGCTCAGTTTCTCGACGCGGATGACAGTTTGCATGTGCTGGGCCTCACGATAAATGTGGCCTCATGCTGGCGCATCAATGTGACATTTGGGTTAAGTCTGGGTTGCGGGAGTTTGAAGAGTTGAGCGGAGTTTGATGACAGGCGGAGGCAGAACGCCCCCGCCCGAAAATTAGTGCTGCTGTTTAACGACGTTAATCATCCACGGCACGCCGTATTTATCGGTGACTTTACCGAAACCGTGTGCCCAGAAGGTTTCCTGCCAGGCCATTTCGATATTCCCGCCCGCGGCGAGGTTGTCGAACCAGCGCTTGCCTTCATTGACGTCCTGGGTATCGAGTACCAGCGTGAAACCCGCGTACTGTGCGTTGCTGCCCGGCGGCATCCCGTCGCTCATCATGATATCGCTTCCCGCAATGCGGACGTTGGAGTGAGCGATAGCGGAATCCGGAAATTTCATACCGGACGGACAGCCTTCCTCGCTGTTATCGCTTTTTGGCATTTCGCCGAAGGTGATTTTATAGAGAGGCTCTGCGCCGACGGCTTGCTGGTAGAAGGCGGTGGCCTCTGCGCAGTTGCCGGCGAAAGAGATGTAGGGACTTAACGGCATAATCTTTACCTCACGTAAGAAAAGCCCATTAAGTGTAGTTCCCGAAAGCCCGGTAAGCGAAGCGCCACCGGGTGGGTAAATCAGTTCTTTTTCACGAACTCTGATTTCAGTTTCATCGGACCGAAGCCGTCAATTTTGCAGTCGATATTATGATCGCCTTCCACCAGACGGATATTCTTCACTTTGGTGCCAATCTTCAGCATGGAAGAACTGCCTTTCACTTTCAGGTCTTTAATCACGGTTACGCTGTCGCCGTCCGCCAGCAGATTGCCGTTCGCATCTTTTACGACAAGTGCATCAGCATCGTGTGATGGTTCGGCATCATTCCATTCGTGAGCACATTCCGGGCAGATGAACATGCCATTATCTTCATAGGTGTATTCGGAATTGCATTTCGGGCAGTGTGGGAGTGACATATCGGTATCCTCAAAAAGTGTAAACGCGCTGGAAGTGCCAGCTAAATGACGGCAGCGTGCCGAAAAAGGCGGCAAGTATAGCGCAAATCCACACGGTTGTCGGTGATATTGTGAATTAAAAAAGATGCAAAAAGCGTATCGGGAGTGACACTTCCTGTCAGTCAGTTAAGCGATGCTTACGTCATTAGCACGGTGGGAAAAAATTGATGCTAAATATATCGAATATTTTATTGCAGCAAATTGCTACGCCCCTTCATTTCGGATAAGGTGAAGCAACACATCGTTATTTATCTCCTGACCTCGCTGCCATACATATCTTTTGGCAGGGGCGTATTACCTCTCTTTTTAGATGGGTAAATAATGATGATATATCCTGAAGTTTCTTAAAATTGGGCTACGCTTTTTTCTTTTGGCTGTCAGGCCAGGAGGAGAGCTTTACACGCCATGCAAGGATAGCGAATTATTTCTGATTATCATCAATCAGTTATATTTCGGCGAACATGTTTTCCACACGTGATCATATAAGCCTGAACAACATAATTAATACCAGTGGCTTAATAAAAGTAATAAATTTGCGTTAAGGAAAGTCTTTTATCATGCACACACAGACCATTTTTGAATTAAGCCAGGAAGCCGAGCGTTTGTTACAGCTCGCCCTGCAAAATCTTGATACGTTGAAATCAATGCCGGCTGCGATGCTGGAGAGCACAGCGGCTGCCATTACGGGTGAAAAGAACAACGTTTTACCTTTGCATTTTAGTGCGCGCGGTGTCGATGCACAGCAGGCGATGCTGAATAATGAATTACGGAAAATAACCCGGCTGGAAATGGTCCTGGCTATTGTAGGCACCATGAAAGCGGGAAAATCGACCACCATTAATGCGATTGTAGGGACCGAAGTGTTGCCGAACCGCAATCGTCCGATGACGGCGCTTCCCACCCTGATTCGGCACACGCCGGGTCAGAAGGACCCGGTGCTGCATTTTTCACATGCCTCGCCGATTGATGAATTGATTCAACTGCTCCAGAAAAAGCTATGCGATTACGATCGCGGGAAGCTGGCCCAGCATCTTGAAATTGATAAAGACATGAATACGCTGCTGGAGCGCATTGAAAAAGGAGAAGCTTTTGAGAAGCATCACCTTGGCGCGCAGCCGATATTTCATTGTCTGAAAAGCCTCAACGACCTGGTGAGACTTTCCCAGGCGTTAGGTGTGGCGTTTCCGTTCTCTGAATATGCGGCTATCGAACATATTCCGGTCATTGAAGTGGAGTTCGTGCATCTTGCGGGTCTGGATGCTCATCTCGGACAGCTGACGCTGCTCGATACGCCCGGGCCGAATGAGGCCGGACAGCCACATCTGCAAAAAATGCTCAACGAGCAATTGTCCCGTGCGTCGGCGGTGCTGGCCGTGATGGATTATACCCAGCTTAAATCCATCTCTGATGAAGAAGTTCGCCAGGCCATTTCCGCTGCGGGAAAATCAGTGCCGTTGTATGCGCTGGTCAATAAATTCGATCAGAAAGATCGCAATAGCGACGATGAAGAGCAGGTCCGGGCGATGATCTCCGGTACCTTAATGAAGGGCAATATTTCGCCTGGCCAGATCTACCCCGTTTCATCCATGTGGGCATATCTGGCGAACCGCGCGCGCTACGAGATGAGTACCCACGGACAGCTGCCGGATCATCAGGATCAGCCCTGGGTGCAGGATTTTGCCGAGGCTGCGCTTGGACGTCGCTGGCGCACGGCGGACCTGGACGATATCGATCATATTCGTCATTCTGCCGATTTGCTCTGGGAAGATTCGCTGTTTGAACAACCCATACGCAAATTGATTTACGCCGCCTATGCCAATGCCTCGCTATACGCGCTGCGTTCGGCTTCGCATAAGCTCCTTAATTACGCACAAAATGCCCGGGAGTACCTCGACTTCCGCTATCAGGGTCTGACGGTTGCCTTTGAGGCGCTGGAATTGAATATTGCACGTCTGGAAGAGGACACGGCGCTTCTTCAGACGCGCCAGTGCGTCGTGAGCGATGAGGTGAAACATGAAGTTGAGGAGGCGCTGAACGCCACTGCGGACTTTATGGGGGCCCAAAAAATCGCGCTTAACCAGGCGATTGGCGAGGTGTTCAGCGCTCGGCATATTCTTGATCTGGCAGGCATCGATCGGCAGAACCCTCACGGTGGCGAGCCGCACGAGCTGAAGCAGCTGGTTCTGGACGATGAAGGGCAGGCGCAGATCGCGCTGAGTAAAATCCGCTCCTCCTGCGAGCTGGTGATGCTGGATGCGCAGACGAAGATTTGCCGGGAACTGGCGTTACGCTTCGACCAGCTTGAGTCTACGCTGGCACGCTCCCTGAACGAAGCCATGCGCCCTATCGAAGCACGTATTAAAGAGCATCTGAGCCATGCGGGTTTTCGGGCGCGAATCAGTTTCCCGGCGTTTCAGGCGAGCCAGCTTAACTTCAATACGCGGGCGCTGTTTAACGATGCGATTGCGCAGGATGACAGTCAGGCAGACCCGCCATCAGGCGGGAGCAGCATGCGGGAAACGGTCTCTCGCTGGCTCAATAATCCGGGCTGGGGCTGGGATGAGTATGTGGAAACGCGCACGCGCTATGTTATCGACATTGCGCAGCTACATGACAAATTTAAGCAACATATTGAGCAGTTTTGTGAACAAATACGTAAAGCTTTGTCCGCGCAGGTCGATGTCTCTGTTACGGCAGGAATGGCAACGTTCTTTGCAGAATTTTCGTTGTGCCTGACCGGGTTACAGGAAAGCTTGCGTGATAGCCTCGCAGTGCGTCAACAGAATGAGCATTCAACCCGAGCGCTCTGCCAGTTGTTGAAGCAAAGTATCACTACTGCGACGTGGATACAGGAAGATACCCGACTGTTACGCGATGATATTCAAACTCTATTCGCGGCAGAGCAACCATGACAACACCACTACTGGACGGTCCCGGGCGAACGCTGGAGTGTATTAATCCAAAATTTATGGTCGATCTGGTGCAGGGGGGAGACGCGGCGCGTCATCCTCACCTGGGACCACAGCAGCTTCAGTTTCGTGAGCGTTTGACGCAGGAAATCATGACGCATACCCGGCTCCGCCCCTGGGCGATGGCGGGGATGCTCAATGAAAATGCGGGGCTGCGCCTTGGGCTGGCGGAAAAACTGGCCGGCATGCTTGATCCGGGTCATCTCGCGCTGACGCTGATGGCTGAGAAGCTGATTGCTTTGCGCCAGCAGACTCACCCGCGCGCCCCGCAATCCCCTGGGCTGATGCAGCAATACGGTGAACTCGCTTCTCATTTTACCCAACGCGCAGCCTATAAAGAGAAGGCGTTGACCCAGCGCGGGCTCACGGTGCAGGCGGGCGAGCACAGCGAGCAGATTTTCACCCGCTGGCGGGCCGGGCACTATGATGGCTGGTCCCTGGCCGGGCGCTGTTTTATTGTCCTGGAAGAGCTGCGCTGGGGGGCATTTGGTGATGCATGCCGCCTCGCGAATGAAGATGTAGCGGCAATGCTTAAGGATAACCTGCGCAGCATGGCGGCTAACTATCTGGCGCAGGGCATTAATGCGTCACCCACGACCCGCCATTTCTATCACCAGTGGCTGACAACGCCGGCCTCTCCGGGTTTAATCGATCATAAAGACATGCTGGGGTGGCTGGGGGACTGGTGTCAGGCGGATCAACATCCGGTGAGCTGGTCAGTCACGCAAAACTGGCAGACCGTCGCGCTGGGTATGCCAAGGCTCTGTTCGGCAAAACGGCTGGTTGACGGGATGGTGGAAGAGATTTTTGGGTAAACCCCTCACCCTGACCCTCTCCCCGCAGGGGAGGGGGAGGGTTTGGTGCGGTGTGTTAATGATTCATTTCTATTGGTTTCGGTTCAGGCTGGGCCTCTTGCATATTCCCGTAGCGTTTCGCATACAGCGCCGTGATGATTGGCACCAGAATCGCGGTGACAATGACGCTGGCGGCAACCAGCGCCGTCGCTGAAGCGGCCACCGGTTCAAAGGCCGGGTTAATCTGGGCAATAATCACCGGGTTTGCGACGGCAGCCCCTGCGGCTGAAGAGGCGGCGACGCCGGCCGTGCCGTTTCCTCCTCCGATCACGCGGTCGGCAATGATCAGCGGAATACCGGTAATGACGATCACGGCGACCCCCAGCACAATACCCAGCAGGCCGGTATCGAGGATAACCTTCAGATTAATGGTGTTCCCCAGTGCGAAGCCGAAGAACGGGATCAGCACCGGCGTGGCTTTGCTGAAGAAATCACGCAGATCGTGATCGAGATTGCCAAGGGCAAAGCCGATCAGGAAGGGCAGGATCGCGCCGACAAAGTGGTGGGGTTCAAAAGAGGCCAGGCCAGCAGACCCCAGGATCAGCATCGTCATCAGCGGACCAGATTCCAGAGACATCAACACAAATGCGCCGGACTCTTCTTTCGTCCCATACTGGTTCATCAGGCTGGCGTACAATCCGCCGTTAGTCATATCCATCGCCGAGACAATCGCCAGGACCGATAATCCCGCGAAGAACCCGGTCTGAATTCCAGTCTCCGGGATGAACATCGCGCATATCATTGCTACCGCCCAGGCTACGGCTATTTTGGTTATCACCAGCGTGCCGGATTTCCGTATTACAGTACCTGTTGCCCGCAAATTAATGGATGCGCCGATACAAAAAAACCAGACGGCAAGAATCGGAACCGTGCCCGTTATCATGCCTTTTGTGAAACCGCCAAAATAAGCCCCGGTATCAGGGGCAAGGGTATTCAGGATGGCGCCCAGTACCAGCGGAACCAGCATCATACCGCCGGGTATGCGTTCTATCGTGGCTTTAATCTTCATGGACAAACCTCACATCGGATCCCGCAGGACGGGTGACAGGTGTTAAAAATTAGTCAATAAATTCAATTAATTGCTCTTGTCGTTTGCGGTGTTTTTTCGATAATCCTGCACGCATAATTAAATGTGTGCTCTCGATTAACCTCATTCTGTAAAACATAAAACGCTGAATTCTGATTTATCATGCGATCATTGGAATATCGATTCAATGAAAATAAAACATCGTTTTAGTTATCTTTGTCACATATTCAATGTAAAACCTGAGTCCGGTTCCTGTTGATGGAAATTTATGTAAATTTGATGTGAATTAACGTGGTTTGTTTTTCTGTTACGAAAGAAATAATGACGTGCGTGAGGATGCTCTTTAGGTAGGTTAAGGAAGTGCTTATTGGCACTCCTTGACAAAAATTTGACTGGGTTGACCGGACGCGAAAATATGTGTGAAGTTGATCACAAATATAAACGCTGGTAGGGTAAAAAGGTCATTAACTGCCCAGGCAGGCGTCAACAGGTTCGGTTGTATCGGCGTAAAACGTCAATGTAAGTAAACCTGCTACGCTTGAATAAGGCGATTCGCATGGAGCGGATCCCATGGTTCACAGAACGCAAACTGGACTGTGAAACAGACAGGGCCGAGTCAACGAGGATAGCTATGCTAAGAAGGAAAAAGATTAAACCCATCACGCTTCGCGACGTCACCATTATTGATGACGCAAAGCTGCGTAAAGCCATTACCGCAGCCTCGCTCGGTAATGCGATGGAATGGTTCGATTTTGGTGTCTACGGCTTTGTGGCCTATGCGTTAGGTAAAGTGTTTTTCCCCGGGGCCGATCCCAGCCTTCAGATGATTGCCGCACTGGGTACGTTCTCCGTTCCCTTCCTGATTCGCCCGCTGGGTGGACTGTTCTTCGGTATGCTCGGCGATAAATATGGTCGTCAGAAAATCCTTGCCATCACCATCGTCATTATGTCGATCAGTACATTCTGTATCGGCCTTATCCCGTCTTACGCCACCATCGGCATTTGGGCACCGATTCTGCTGCTGATTTGTAAGATGGCTCAGGGCTTCTCCGTGGGTGGTGAATACACCGGCGCTTCGATCTTTGTTGCCGAGTACTCCCCGGACCGTAAGCGCGGGTTTATGGGAAGCTGGCTGGACTTCGGCTCGATTGCCGGGTTTGTTCTGGGCGCGGGCGTGGTGGTGCTGATTTCAACCGTAGTGGGGGAAGCGAACTTCCTCGACTGGGGCTGGCGTATCCCGTTCTTCCTGGCACTGCCGCTGGGGATCATTGGTCTCTACCTGCGTCATGCGCTTGAAGAAACGCCTGCGTTCCAGCAGCACGTCGATAAGCTGGAACAGGGTGACCGCGAAGGGCTGCAGGATGGTCCGAAGGTATCGTTCAAAGAGATTGCCACTAAGCACTGGCGCAGCCTGCTGACCTGTATTGGCCTGGTGATTTCGACCAACGTGACCTACTACATGCTGCTGACCTACATGCCGAGCTATCTGTCGCATAACCTGCACTACTCGGAAGATCACGGTGTTTTGATTATTATCGCCATCATGGTCGGTATGCTGTTTGTGCAGCCGATTATGGGCCTGCTGAGTGACCGTTTTGGCCGTCGACCGTTCATTATTCTGGGCAGCGTTGCGCTGTTTGCGCTGGCAATCCCGGCATTTATTCTGATTAACAGCGATGTGCTGGGGCTGATTTTTGCCGGTCTGCTGATGCTGGCGGTGATCCTTAACTGCTTTATCGGGGTGATGGCCTCAACGCTGCCCGCGATGTTCCCGACCCACATTCGCTACAGCGCGCTGGCCGCGGCCTTTAACATCTCGGTGCTGATTGCCGGTCTGACCCCGACGCTTGCCGCCTCGCTGGTGGAGAGCACGCAGAACCTGATGATGCCGGCTTATTACCTGATGGTGATCGCGGTGATTGGTTTGATTACCGGTATTACCATGAAGGAGACGGCGAATCGTCCTCTGAAAGGCGCCACGCCTGCGGCATCGGATATTCAGGAAGCGAAAGAGATCCTGCGTGAGCACTACGATAACGTAGAGCAGAAGATTGAGGATATTGACGCAGAGATTGAAGAGCTGCAGAAAAAACGCTCCCGACTGGTGGACCAGCATCCACGCATCAACGAGTAATAAAAAAACCCGCCAACGGCGGGTTTTCTTTTATTAGCATCCGGCGGCGATGTAGTCGCCATTGGCACTGATGGGGATCACCGTCAGGAACAGCACCGTCGCGAACAGGATCAGGACTATCCCTCCGGCTATTTTGACTGCCGGTACCAGCCATCTTAATGAGGCGCTTTCTCCGAACCAGCTCACCGTGCGCTCGCGGGCGTAGCGTACTGCCAGTGAAAGCCCCACGATAGAAAGCGCGGTTCCCAAAGACATGGTCATGACTGCGGCCACCCCCCAGGTGACAATGCCCAGTGCGTTCGAAAACATCAGAATCATGATCGCTCCGCTGCACGGGCGTGCGCCAATTGCCAGAATGACACCCAGGCGTGTTTTCCAGTCGCTTTGTGTCAGGTTTGCCCCCACGCCATGATGACCGCAGCCACAGTGCTCATCGTGCTGATGAAGCGGTTTGATAGCTGAGATCGTTAACCTGTGTGGACGCAGGCTCTTCAGCGCCTGGTAAATAACAAACGCGCCAAATGCGCCAATAAGCACTGCGCTTATCTTTTCCACGTACCAGCGGCTGGTACTGATATCCCCTGAGGCGAGGTTAAACCCTATAGCCAGAATAAAGACAAAAAGAATGGCGCTGACGCCCTGCATCAGGCTACCCAGGAAGGGGACGACCCGGGCGGGCGGCTCGCTTTCCTTATTGGTGGTCAGATAGGTCGTCACGATGAACTTTCCGTGCCCGGGGCCAATGGCGTGGAGAACGCCATAAAGGAAAGCGCCCGTTAACAGCCATAATCCGCCGCTGTACTGGTGGTTATTAAGCTGCAGCAGATACATCACCAGATAACGGTGCAGCGTAATTTGTGTGGCGAGACACCACTGGATAAAAGCGTTCCAGTGCGCATGCAGGGTAAAACCGGCAAAGAGGATTGCCAGCAGCATCACTCCTGCTGTAGGGAGACGCCAGTCACGGGCGAGGCGTTGTGTGGTCATGAGGATGGGCCTGCACAGAGGAGAGTATTTGCCGCTAGTATAGTTGATCTTCCCGCTCAATTCGTAGGATCGCATCGCGATCCGCTCATGATTGTGGATAACTTTGTGCATAAAAGGGTATAAGGCGGGGTTTTGCTGGGGAATGCAGCAGTCAGTCATTTTTTTGCAACTTTTCGGTTGCGGTCGTTCGGGAACTCCCTATAATGCGCCTCCATCGACACGGCGGATGTGAATCACTTCACACAACAAGCGGTTCGGTTGAAGAGAAAAAATCCTGAAATAACGGGTTGACTCTGAAAGAGGAAAGCGTAATATACGCCACCTCGCAACGGTGAGCGAAAGCCGCGTTGCACTGCTCTTTAACAATTTATCAGACAATCTGTGTGGGCACTCAAAGTGACATGGATTCTTAACGTCCTCGGACAATAAATGAATACCAAGTCTCTGAGTGAACATACGTAATTCATTACGAAGTTTAATTCACGAGCATCAAACTTAAATTGAAGAGTTTGATCATGGCTCAGATTGAACGCTGGCGGCAGGCCTAACACATG
>NZ_AZUB01000011.1:0-99359 GCF_000568095.1 Enterobacter sp. DC4
ATTTGCCTGGCGGCTTTAGCGCGGTGGTCCCACCTGACCCCATGCCGAACTCAGAAGTGAAACGCCGTAGCGCCGATGGTAGTGTGGGGTCTCCCCATGTGAGAGTAGGGAACTGCCAGGCATCAAACAAGTGAAGAGGCCATCCGAAAGGATGGCCTTTTTGCGTTTATGCGCCAAAAAAACGGCAGGCCGGGTAAGGCGAAGTCGCCACCCGGCACGTCAGACCGCACTCCACGTCACAATAAAGCCCGCAATCCCATCCACATCATTTAAGTCCAGCACCGGAACCTCAAGCGGCAATACCACATCACTGGCCACCGCAATCACATGCTCATCCAGCGTTAACTCGCTGAAATCATGCCCGGCATTGCTTCTGAACAGCATGATCTTAGGCACTGCCTCATGCTTAAATCCCTCAATCAGCACCAGATCCAGGGTGGAATGATCCATCCGACTGACCAGATAAGCGAGATCCAGCGGCGCCTCATCCGGCGTTTCTGTCATTAACGCCCAGCGCTGAGGACTTGCTACCATCGTTTGTGCTGCTCCGGCCTTACGCAGCTCATAGCTGTCTTTTCCTGGCGTATCGATATCCATGTTGTGATGACTATGCTTAATCAATCCAGGACGAAGGCCTCTGGCACACAGCGCGGGTATCAGCTTTTTCAGCAGCGTGGTTTTCCCGGTCCCACTCCATGCGGAAATGGCTAAAAGAGGTATCATTTTTTCTCCTGCATCATCTGCAAATCTTCATGCGTGTTCACGTTCGCAAACGCTGATTTCGCATCGCTAAAATCAACGGAATGGCCGCCAGACTCACGCATGAAGACCATCACCCTGCGCTCTCCCGCAGCCAGATAGCTCTGCAGAGCAGGCGCTAGCGAACGATGCATCAACGCGATAGCAGGATGGTCACGCTCGCCGTCATGTACCCAAACCACAGGTGCTGTACCACGAAGCAGGAGCAGACGCTCGACAAGACAGGAGGGAATAAACGGCGTATCGCAAGGGCAGAAGATAAACCACTCTCCGTGCGACTGTTGCATGACCGAAAGCATGCCGGCAAGCGGTCCCGGGTAATTCTCAAGGCTATCCTGATAAACGGCGTACCCGCTGCGTCGGTAAGTGTCGATATGCCTGTTCGCGCTGATGGCCATTGCCGTCACCTGGCCGGCAAGCGTATCGGCGACATGCTGCCACAAGGGCTTTCCATTAAGAAGCTGAAGCCCCTTATCTTTACCGCCCATTCGCGTTGCTCTGCCGCCTGCCAGAACGACCCCGATGATTTCCTGGCTAACATTCACGAATATCGCCTCTTTTATTGTGGGATTGACCCTGCTAACGTGTCACTCTAAATGAAAGGAGCACCACCATGAAATGTAAACGTCTGAATGAAGTTATTGAACTCCTCCAGCCCGCCTGGCAAAAAGAGCCAGAGCTAAATCTGATGCAATTTTTACAGAAACTGGCGAAAGAGTCAGGTTTTGACGGCGATCTGGCAGACCTTTCTGACGACATCCTGATCTACCACCTTAAAATGCGCGACTCCGCCAAAGATGCTGTTATTCCTGGTATTCAGAAAGATTATGAGGAAGATTTTAAGACCGCATTATTGCGCGCCCGAGGCGTAATTAAAGAGTAAAAGCTTGTAAGCGGCGGCACCGAAATCGCCACAAGATGATATCCTGAATCATTCGTATAATTTCCGGATGATCGGATGAACGACCAGGCTTTTACTTTCCAGACATTACACCCGGACACCATTATGGATGCCCTGTTTGAACAGGGTATTCGGGTGGATTCCGGGCTAACCCCATTAAACAGCTACGAAAACCGCGTCTATCAATTTCAGGACGAGGATCGTCAGCGCTTCGTCGTAAAGTTCTATCGTCCTGAACGTTGGTCCGCAGAACAAATTCAGGAAGAGCATCAGTTTGCTCACGATCTGCTGGATGACGATGTTCCCGTTGCCGCACCGCTAAAATTCAATAACCAAACGCTCCTCACGCACGAAGGGTATTACTACGCAGTATTCCCAAGCCTGGGTGGTCGTCAGTTTGAAGCGGATAATATCGATCAGATGGAATGGGTTGCCCGCTATCTTGGGCGTATCCACCAGACGGGACGCAAAAAAGCCTTTATTGCCCGTCCAACGATGGGGATTCAGGAATACCTCCTTGAACCGCGCGAACTATTCGAAACGTCTGCAATGATCCCCGCTGCGCTAAAGGATGATTTCCTCAACGCCACCGATAAGCTTATTGCTGCAGTGAAAACCTGCTGGCGCGATGATATTTCCGTTCTGCGCCTGCATGGCGATTGTCACGCCGGGAATATTCTCTGGCGTGATGGCCCGCTGTTTGTCGATCTCGATGATGCGCGTATGGGGCCAGCGGTTCAGGACCTGTGGATGCTGCTCAATGGCGACAAAGCCGAGCAACGCATGCAGCTTGAAACCATTATTGAAGCTTATGAAGAATTTAGCCCGTTTAATTCAGACGAAATTGCCCTGATTGAGCCTTTACGTGCGATGCGTTTTGTTTATTATCTCGCATGGTTAATCAGGCGTTGGGACGATCCGGCATTTCCCCGAAATTTCCCGTGGCTTACCGGAGAGGATTACTGGCGTAGCCAGATATCTACATTTACTGAGCAGGTTAAGGTTCTTCAGGAGCCCCCTCTGCAATTAACGCCGATGTATTAATTGGACACACCCAGGAGAGAGTTAATCATGAAAAAAATTTGGCTGGCGCTGGCAGGTATGATTCTGGCATTTAGCGCTTCTGCTGCGCAGTTTACCGACGGCAAACAGTACATCACGCTGGACAAGCCGGTCGCTGGCGAGCCACAGGTTCTGGAGTTCTTCTCGTTCTATTGCCCACACTGCTATCAGTTCGAGCAGGTGCTGCATGTCTCTGACAGCGTGAAGAAAAAGCTGCCGGAAGGCACCAAAATGACCAAGTACCACGTTGAGTTCCTGGGCCCATTGGGTAAAGACCTGACTCAGGCATGGGCGGTGGCGATGGCACTGGGCGTGGAAGATAAGATCACTTCGCCAATGTTTGAAGCCGTACAGAAAACCCAGACCGTTCAGACTACTGCGGATATCCGTAAAGTGTTTGTTGATGCTGGCGTGAAAGGTGAAGAGTACGATGCCGCATGGAACAGCTTCGTGGTGAAATCACTGGTTGCCCAGCAGGAAAAAGCGGCTGCTGACCTCCAGCTTCAGGGCGTTCCGGCGATGTTTGTTAACGGCAAATACCAGCTGAACATGCAGGGTATGGACACCAGCAGCATGGATATCTTCGTACAGCAGTATGCTGATACCGTGAAATACCTGGTTGAGAAGAAGTAATTTCGCTGATGTAAAAACGCCGGTCACTGACCGGCGTTTTTGTATGAAGATTTTATCTTGTCTATCTGTTCGTCTTTCTCTTTCCAGAGCGTATTAAGCCACTGCTGGAAACGACGTTTGAAGTTCTTATCGTTTACGTAATCACCGTGCAGTTCAGCGTCTATCGGGACCAGATCGACGTGCACGACAATGCGCGTCAGTTTGCCGCTGAGCATATCGAAGAACGGCGTCCTGTCGTTTTCCGGATAGCAGAGCGTGACGTTAAGAAGTTTATCGAACTGTGCTCCCAGCACGTTAAGCGCCATCGCAATCCCCGCCGCCTTTGGCGGCAACAGATGCTGATAAGGAGAGCGAGTTTGCTGGCGCTTCTCTTCCGTAAACCGGGAACCTTCAACAAAGTTCACGATGGTCGTTGGATGTGCGCGAAACTTTTCACAGGAACGGCGCGTGGTCTCCACATCCTTACCGCGACGTTCCGGATGACGAATCAAATAGCTGCGCGAATAGCGTTTCATAAACGGCATATCGAGCGCCCAGCAGGCCAGCCCGATAAAAGGCACCCAGGCGAGCTGCTGTTTCAGGAAGTATTTGTTCATCGGGATGTGTTTGCGAAAAAGCACGCATAACACCACGATGTCCGCCCAGCTGTGGTGATTGCAGATCAGCAGGTACCAGTTCTTTTTGTTGAGACTCTCCAGCCCTTTGACATCCCACTTCAGATGCGGGTTAAGGCACAACAGGATCGCCAGCCCTTCGCACCAGCAATACATCATGAAGTTACAAAATGCGGACACGGCTCGCCACACCACGGGTACAGGCAGCAGCAGTTTAATGATCCCGGCGAGAATGATCGGCACGGAACAGGCGATCGTCACCAGAATAGTTAAAATGATGCTTAGCAGTAATGTTATTGCAGCGAGCAATCTCGACATGATGAGCTTTTTCAAATAGTTAGCTGTAAGTGAGCGACCGACTAGTCGACGCTGGGCGCTGATTTTACCAGAAAACAGACAAATGAATGGCGCTTTCACATGATGATTTGGCGGCTTTTACCCTGGCGCAGCAGATTTCTCTGGGGTTCTGCGCGAATCAAGGCTTATATCCACATAGACTAAATTGCCATCAGTTGGCCATATAGATAAGATCTGACAACATAACAGCATGATAATTAAGATCTAAATATTACCTCATATGTGTTTTTTGCGTCTGTTATTCATATGAAGTGAAAATATACACAAACTTATCCACAGTTTGATTTTTGCGAGCGATCCTCACGATCGCAAAATCTTTTCCTGTATCTGGCGCTAATAACTGATGTTTTCATCCTTCTGTGGCATCCTTTACCCATAAATTGATTAAAGGCACGGACATTATGGTTCAGATCCCAGAAAACCCTCTTATTCTCGTCGATGGCTCTTCTTACCTGTATCGGGCATACCATGCGTTTCCTCCTCTGACCAATAGCGCAGGGGAACCCACCGGCGCAATGTATGGCGTGCTGAACATGCTGCGCAGCCTGATCCTTCAGTATCAGCCAACCCATGCGGCCGTCGTCTTTGATGCGAAAGGTAAAACCTTCCGCGATGAGCTGTTTGAGCATTACAAATCCCACCGTCCGCCAATGCCTGACGATCTGCGTGCGCAGATTGAGCCGCTGCACGCCATGGTAAAAGCGATGGGGCTGCCGCTGCTGGCCGTCTCCGGCGTTGAAGCCGATGACGTCATCGGCACGCTGGCGCGTGAAGCAGAAAAAATGGGGCGTCCTGTGCTGATCAGCACCGGTGATAAAGATATGGCGCAGCTGGTAACGCCAGGTATCACCCTGATTAACACCATGACCAACACCATTTTGGGGCCAGAAGAAGTGGTCACTAAGTATGGCGTGCCGCCTGAGCTGATTATCGACTTCCTCGCGTTGATGGGCGACTCCTCGGATAACATCCCTGGTGTTCCCGGCGTCGGTGAGAAAACCGCGCAGGCGCTGCTTCAGGGGCTGGGCGGGCTGGATACGCTCTATGCGGAATCGGACAAAATCGCCGGGCTCTCCTTCCGTGGCGCAAAAACCATGGCCGGAAAACTGGAAGAGAACAAAGAGGTGGCTTATCTCTCCTATAAGCTGGCTACAATCAAAACCGATGTCGAACTGGAGCTGGGCTGTGAGCAGCTGGAAGTGCAACAACCTTCCGCTGACGATCTGCTGAGCCTGTTTAAGAAATACGAATTTAAGCGCTGGATCACTGACGTGGAAGCCGGTAAATGGCTGCAGGCAAAAGGGGCGAAACCTGCTGCAAAGCCGAAGGAGACGATTGTCGTTGACGCAGAAGAGCAGGCGGAAGAAGAAGCCGTGGTGCTTACCTTCGACAACTACGAAACCCTTCTTGAAGAGTCACAGCTGATCGCCTGGATCGAGAAACTGAAAAAAGCGCCGGTCTTCGCCTTTGACACCGAAACGGACAGTCTCGATAACATTTCTGCCAATATGGTAGGCCTGTCATTTGCGACAGAGCCTGGTCATGCGGCCTATGTTCCCGTTGCGCACGATTACCTGGATGCGCCGGAGCAGATCTCCCGTGAACGCGTGCTTGAGCTGCTGAAGCCGATCCTGGAAGACGAAAAGGCGCTTAAGGTTGGGCAAAACCTCAAGTACGATCGTGGCATTCTGCAAAACTACGGCATTGAACTGCGCGGGATCGCCTTCGACACCATGCTCGAATCCTACATTCTGGACAGCGTCGCGGGTCGCCATGATATGGATTCCTTATCTGACCGCTGGCTCAAGCACAAAACCATTACGTTTGAAGAGATTGCCGGCAAAGGGAAAAATCAGCTCACCTTTAACCAGATTGCTCTCGAAGAGGCAGGACGCTACGCGGCGGAAGACGCTGACGTCACGCTGCAGCTGCACCTGAAGATGTGGCCAAAACTGCAGAAGCACGAAGGTCCGCTGAACGTGTTCCAGCATATCGAGATGCCGCTGGTGCCCGTGCTGTCACGCATTGAACGTAACGGCGTGAAAATCGACCCAACGGTGCTGCATAACCACTCCGGGGAGCTGGCACAGCGTTTGACCGAGCTGGAGCAAAAAGCGCATGAGCTTGCAGGTGAGCCGTTTAACCTCTCTTCACCGAAGCAGCTGCAAACCATCCTGTTTGAAAAGCAGGGCATCAAGCCGCTGAAGAAAACCCCTGGCGGCGCGCCGTCAACCTCTGAAGAGGTGCTGGAAGAGCTGGCGCTGGATTATCCGCTGCCGAAAGTGATTCTGGAGTACCGTGGTCTCGCGAAGCTGAAGTCTACCTACACCGACAAGCTCCCGCTGATGATCAACCCGAAAACGGGTCGTGTGCATACGTCGTATCATCAGGCTGTCGCGGCGACCGGTCGACTCTCATCTACCGATCCCAACCTGCAGAACATCCCGGTACGTAATGAAGAGGGGCGTCGTATTCGCCAGGCTTTCATCGCTCCAGAGGATTATCTGATTGTCTCGGCGGACTACTCGCAAATTGAGCTGCGCATTATGGCGCACCTGTCCCGTGACAAAGGCCTGTTGAGCGCATTTGCCGAAGGGAAGGATATCCACCGGGCAACCGCGGCAGAAGTCTTCGGTTTGCCGCTGGACAGCGTGACCAACGAACAGCGCCGCAGCGCTAAGGCGATCAACTTCGGTCTGATTTATGGCATGAGTGCATTCGGGCTTTCGCGCCAGCTCAACATTCCGCGTAAAGAGTCGCAGAAGTATATGGATCTCTACTTCGAGCGTTATCCGGGGGTGCTGGAATATATGGAACGCACTCGCGCGCAGGCGAAGGAGAAAGGTTATGTCGAAACCCTTGATGGTCGCCGTCTCTACTTACCTGACATCAAATCCAGCAACGCGGCGCGTCGCGCTGGCGCAGAGCGTGCGGCGATCAACGCCCCGATGCAGGGTACCGCGGCGGACATTATTAAGCGTGCAATGATCGCCGTTGATGCCTGGCTGGAAAAAGAGAAGCCTCGCGTGAAAATGATCATGCAGGTACACGATGAACTGGTATTTGAAGTGCACAAAGACGACCTCGACGCCGTGTCGAAGAAGATCCACGAACTGATGGAAAGCAGCATGACGCTTGACGTGCCGTTGCTGGTGGAAGTGGGAAGTGGTGAAAACTGGGATCAGGCTCACTAACGGTTCTTCGCATAACGCGCCTTTTATGTAAGTTTGCAACATAACAACGCGCGTTTTGTGACGATCATTAGAATTCCCTATGTAAAGAATGAAAAAAAACTACAAAAAGTGCTTTTTCTGCAGAACAAAAAGGGGTAGAGTTATCGGCGTAGGGTACAGAGGTAAGATGTTCTATCTTTCAGACCTTTTACTTCACGTAATCGGATTTGGCTGAATATTTTAGCCGCCCCAGTCAGTAATGACTGGGGCGTTTTTTATTGCGGCAAAGAAAAATTCAGGCAAAAAAAACGCGGCCATCGCCGCGCTCGGTATTACTCTTCTTCCGCTTCCGTCGCGGGTTCCAGCTCGCTAAACCAGGTGTCGAGCTTCTGACGCAGTTTGTCCACACCCTGCTTTTTCAGCGAGGAGAACGGCTCAACCTGCACGTCACCGTTGAACGCCAGCACCGCTTCGCGAACCATATTCACCTGCGCTTTGCGCGCGCCGCTTGCCAGCTTATCGGCTTTCGTCAGCAGCACCAGCACGGCGATATCGCTTGCCACAGCCCAGTCGATCATCTGCTGATCGAGATCTTTCAGGGGATGGCGAATATCCATCAGCACCACCAGACCTTTCAGGCACAAGCGTTTTTCCAGGTATTCCCCCAGCGCACGCTGCCACTTGATTTTCATCTCTTCCGGTACCTGCGCGTAACCGTAGCCCGGTAAGTCGACCAGGCGTTTGCCCTCTGCGACTTCAAACAGGTTGATGAGCTGGGTACGGCCAGGTGTTTTTGAGGTACGCGCCAGGCTCTTCTGATTGGTCAGCGTATTCAGGGCGCTGGACTTCCCCGCATTGGAGCGGCCAGCAAAGGCCACTTCAATACCGGTATCAGAAGGAAGGTGGCGAATATCGGGCGCACTGGTGACAAAATGCGTCTGTTGGTAGTTCCAGGTAGTCACGTGGTCGTCTCCAAAATCGTAATCTGAGGGGGATTATACCTGAATGCAGGCAAAAGGCTTTTCTGATTGCCAGGACTTGTAGGCGAATGCCCCAACCGGTGTGAGAGATCGGCCAGAGATGCTATGGGAGATTTCAGAGAATTCGCAGGCGTCAAAAAAGCCAAACTGTTTTAAATCATAATCTTATTTCCGGGTAATTGTCTGAAAATCCCTTTTTGTACCGTTTCGTTGCTTGTTAGTTTAACGGAACAAGGTAAAGTGTGCGTCAGGGCGAGGAAGCCAGCAGGATATCGACTTAAGGATTAGGGTCAGGAGCGCCAGGAGGCGAAGACGCAGGATTGTCAGGATGACCAGCGCCTGGAGGCGTTTAAACAGGAAAGGGAACCGTATCACGGACGGTATTAGCCAAGGGATAAACAGGGTTTGTTGTTGGCAAACACGGAATGTCTGACCCGCTAAGGGTTGTGAGTCAGGAAAAAAGGCGACAGATTGCTCTGTCGCCTTTTTTCTTTGCTTGCTTTCTGCTAGATTTCGCCGCAATTCTATACTGAAGAAAACGACTTAAAGATAAAACATCATGAAAAAACCAACCTCCGCTGCGGGCGCGAAACGCCCTGCAAAAGCACGCCGCAAAACGCGCGAAGAACTGAACCAGGAAGCGCGCGATCGCAAACGCGACAAAAAACATCGCGGTCATGCTGCGGGTAGCCGTGCCAACGGTGGTGGTGCAGCGGGCGCTTCTGCAAAAGGCAAACAGCAGAAAGATCCTCGTATCGGCAGTAAAACTCCCATTCCACTGGGCGTGACAGACACCCCGGTCACTAAGCAGCACAAACCAAAGAGCGAGAAACCTATGCTTTCACCGCAGGCTGAGCTGGATTTGCTGGAGAACGATGAGCGCCTGGACGCGCTGCTGGAACGTCTTGAAGAGGGTGAAACCCTGACCGCCGAAGAGCAGTCATGGGTGGATGCCAAACTGGATCGCATCGACGAGCTGATGCAGAAGCTGGGCCTGTCTTACGATGACGAAGACGACGAAGAAGAAGACGAAAAGCAGGAAGATATGATGCGTCTTCTGAAGGGTGGAAACTAACATTTGCACCCGGCAGGCACGATAGTCCTGCTTATAACCCTTCCGGTTATATGTTATCTGGTGTGGTTATTCGTTAAACTACGGCGGTTGTCGCGGCGACAGAAGTGGCTGCGCACCCGAGTGATGGCCCGCGATGGGGCCAGAACGGGCCGCCGTATACGAACGCGACACCAACGGAAGGAGTGAGCATGTCAGCACCAACTATCGACTGGGATTTGGCCCTAATCCAGAAATATAACTATTCCGGGCCGCGTTATACGTCATACCCCACCGCGCTGGAGTTCTCCGATGTCTTCGGAGAGCGTGATTTCCAGCAGGCTGTCGCGCGCTATCCTGAGCGTCCGCTGTCTCTCTACGTCCATATTCCGTTCTGCCATAAGCTGTGTTACTTCTGCGGCTGCAATAAAATCGTGACCCGTCAGCAGCATAAAGCCGACCAGTACCTTGATGCGCTCGAACAAGAAATTGTGCATCGCGCGCCGCTGTTTGCTGGTCGTCACGTCAGTCAGCTTCACTGGGGCGGCGGCACGCCAACCTATCTGAATAAAGCGCAAATAAGCCGCCTGATGACCCTGCTGCGCGGCAATTTCAGTTTTAACGCTGACGCTGAAATCTCGATCGAAGTCGATCCGCGTGAAATTGAGCTGGATGTACTGGATCACTTACGCGCCGAAGGCTTCAATCGTCTGAGTATGGGCGTGCAGGATTTCAATAAAGAGGTTCAGCGTCTGGTGAATCGCGAGCAGGACGAAGAATTTATCTTTGCCTTACTCAATCACGCGCGTGAGATTGGCTTCACCTCGACCAATATTGACCTGATTTACGGCCTGCCAAAGCAAACGCCGGAAAGCTTCGCCTTTACGCTGAAGCGCGTGGCCGAACTCAACCCGGACCGTCTGAGCGTCTTTAACTACGCGCATCTGCCGACCCTCTTTGCCGCGCAGCGCAAAATCAAAGATGCCGATCTTCCTTCTGCCCAGCAGAAGCTGGATATCCTGCAGGAAACGATCACCTCGCTGACCGAAACCGGCTATCAGTTTATCGGGATGGATCACTTTGCCCGTCCGGATGACGAACTGGCGGTCGCTCAGCGCGAAGGGGTCCTGCACCGCAACTTCCAGGGCTACACGACTCAGGGCGATACCGATTTGCTGGGAATGGGCGTCTCCGCCATCAGCATGATTGGCGACTGCTACGCGCAAAACCAGAAAGAACTGAAGCTGTATTACCAGCAGGTTGATGAGACGGGCAACGCGCTGTGGCGCGGCATTGCATTAACGCGCGATGACTGTGTCCGTCGCGATGTGATTAAGGCGCTTATCTGCAACTTCCGTCTCGATTTCAGCGACGTGGAAGCGCAGTGGGAGCTGAACTTCAGCGATTATTTCGCAGAAGACCTGAAGCTTCTGGCGCCACTGGCGAAAGACGGGCTGGTGGATGTGTCGGAGAGCGCGATTGAGGTCACGCCGAAAGGGCGTCTGTTGATCCGTAATATCTGCATGTGCTTCGACGCGTATCTGCGTCAGAAAGCGCGTATGCAGCAGTTCTCGCGGGTGATTTAAGCGGAAATGCCGGGTGGCGCTTCGCTTACCCGGCCTACATTTCACGCTTTTGTAAGCCGGGTAAGGCGAAGCCGCCACCCGGCTTTTCATTGATAGCTCGTTAGCTAAACAGCCCAACCAGCGCCGCACACAACATAGCCGCAACGGCGGTCTGTGGCGTGTGGCTTTCAGCGGCTCCGCTAGAGAGCATATTCACGATTGTTTCCAGCATGATGTTCACCCCCAATTTCCGGGCACGATCATACAAAACTCATCGGAACAGTAAAGCGCAAAATAACGGCGATTTGCGCTCAATTAATAACCTTTACACTTCGGGGAAGATCACTCCATTCCCAGCTCTTTAAGCTTGCGCGTCAGGGTATTACGTCCCCATCCCAACAGGCGAGCGGCTTCCTGCTTGTGACCCTGCGTATGACGAAGCGCGGTAGTTAACAGCGTACGCTCCATCTCTGGCTGAGCTTCAGACAGCAGGTTTTGATGACCGGAACGCAACGCGCGGTCGGCCCACTGTGCCAGCAGCGTCGCCCAGCTGTCCGGCAGCGCGTGGCCGGTAGTGCTTTCAGGCGCGGTCGCTTCAAACAGCTCAGCGGGTAAATCCTGAATCAGCACTTCCTGCCCGGCGGCCATCACGGTTAACCAACGGCAGGTGTTTTCCAGCTGACGCACGTTGCCCGGCCACGCCAGGCGCGTCAGAGCGGCATCGGTTTCCGGGTGAAGCTGCTTGGCTTCCACACCCAGCTCGCGGGCGGCCACCTGCAGAAAATGACGCGCCAGGCGGGGAATATCTTCCCGACGCTCACGCAGCGGCGGCAGATGAACGCGGATGACGTTCAGGCGATGGAATAAATCCTCACGGAATTTCCCTTCCTGCACGCGTTGCTCCAGGTTCTGGTGGGTCGCGGCAATAATGCGCACGTCTACCTTCACCGGCGCATAGCCGCCCACGCGGTAAAACTGTCCGTCGGCCAGCACGCGCAGCAGGCGGGTCTGGACATCCAGCGGCATATCGCCAATTTCGTCCAGGAACAACGTGCCACCGTCAGCCTGTTCGAAACGCCCCTGACGAATGGTATTAGCGCCGGTAAATGCCCCTTTTTCATGGCCGAACAGTTCGGACTCAATCAAATCCTTCGGGATCGCCGCCATATTCAGAGCGATAAACGGCGCTTTTGCCCGCGGGCTGTGGCGATGCAATGCATGCGCCACAAGCTCTTTACCGGTTCCCGATTCACCGTTAATCAATACGCTGATGGACGAGCGGGACAAACGACCGATAATGCGAAACACGTCCTGCATCGCCGGCGCTTCGCCGATGATGTCTGTCGTTGGCCCAAAATCGGGTGCGTGGCGCGGCTGCTGCTGCTCCTGATAATGGCTAATCGCGCGCTCAACCAGCGCCACCGCTTCGTCAATATCAAACGGTTTGGGCAGGTAATCGAACGCCCCTTGCTGATAGGCGCTCACTGCGGCATCCAGATCGGAATGCGCGGTCATTATGATGACCGGAAGCATAGGGTGGCGTTGTTTGATCTGCTTTAACAGCGCCAGCCCGTCCATGCCCGGCATACGAATATCCGAAAGCAGAACATCCGGCGTTTTGGTGGTGAGTGCATCGAGCACTTCGCTGCCGCTCTCAAACGTCGTGCAGCTTAATCCTGCCCCTGTGAGCGCGCGTTCAAGCACCCAACGGATGGAGCTATCGTCATCGACTACCCAGACTATCCCTCGTTGCATAAACGTCACCTTTATTTTTTAATCGGCAGGAAAACCGAAAACTCGGTATGTCCCGGCCAACTGGTAAATTCAATTTTCCCGGAGTGTTGATCGATCAAACTGCGGGCAATGGATAAGCCCAGGCCGGTCCCGCCTTCGCGACCGCTTACCATCGGGTAGAACAGGGTATCCTGCAGATGCGATGGAATGCCGGGCCCGTTATCCTCAACGTCGATTCGGGCCGCCAGCCGGTAGCGCACGCCGTGTAACGTGAGCTGGAAGGCGGTGCGGGTGCGTAAAATAATCTCGCCCCCTTCAGGCCCCAGCGCCTGCAGGGCATTACGCACAATATTCAACAGGACCTGCTCAATCTGGTCCGGATCATGGGCCAGTTCCGGCAGGCTTGGGTCGTAATCACGTACCAGCGTGACGTTCTCCGGCAGCTCCATTGAGACGAGCTTCACCACCCGTTCAGCCACTTTATGGATGCTTTCAGTGACGTGCATTCCCGGCTGCTGCGGACCAAGAAGACGGTCTACCAGATTTCGCAGACGGTCCGCCTGCTCAATGATGACGTTGGTGTACTCCGCCAGCGCGGGATCGGGGAGTGCCTTGGTCAGAAGCTGCGCCGCGCCGCGTAATCCACCCAATGGGTTCTTGATTTCATGCGCCAGACCGCGCACCAGGTCACGGGCGGCAATTTGCTGCGCATGCTGAAGCTGCTCCTGGCTCAGTCGACGCTGATTATCCATCGGCGCCATTTCCAGCAGGATCATCCCATCGGGAAGACGCTGCGCGGTCAGCGACAGAATGTGCGAGCGCCCGTCGATCACCAGCGTCACTTCGTTATCGGTAAACCCCTGGCCAGCCTGCAAACTTTCCTGCATCAGGCCAATATTCAGCGAAAAATAGCTCAGGAGTTCAGGAAGCGGGGTGCCGAACAGTTTACGTGCGCTTTGGGCGAGCAGCTGCTGCGCCGCCGGGTTGGCGTAATGAACGGCCAGCTCGTCATCGACCAGCAAAATGCTGTTAATCAAAGAATTGAGGATCTGCCCAGCATCGGGCAGCGTGCCAGTTGCCATTCAGCAGTCTCCTGGAGTTGTTGCACTGTTTTAGTGCAGTATAGCGTTTTCGGCGTAAATAGCGCGTGAGATCAGGTTGTTGGTGGAGAAAAAAGCCCATCCGGAGATGGGCTAAAAGTTTCCACGGCAACTACCCCCGGCGCTTGTCACGCCGGGTAAAACAACTTTATTAAACGCTGTAGTACAGCTCGAACTCAACCGGGTGTGGCGTCATACGCACACGGTCGTTCTCTTCAATACGCAGGGCGATGTAAGCGTCAATCGCTTCATCAGTGAACACACCACCCGCAGTCAGGAACTCGCGGTCTGCGTCCAGCGCCTGCAGGGCTTCTTCCAGAGAGCCAGCAACCTGTGGGATCTCTTTCGCTTCTTCTGGCGGCAGGTCGTACAGGTTTTTGTCCATCGCTTCGCCCGGGTGGATCTTGTTCTTAATACCGTCCAGACCGGCCATCAGCAGTGCTGCGAAGCACAGGTATGGGTTAGCCGCTGGATCCGGGAAGCGCACTTCGATACGACGTGCTTTAGGAGACGCCACCACAGGAATACGGATAGAAGCAGAACGGTTACGTGCAGAGTAGGCCAGCATCACTGGCGCTTCGTAGCCCGGAACCAGACGCTTGTAGGAGTTAGTGGTTGGGTTCGCCAGGGCGTTGATCGCTTTAGCGTGTTTGATAACACCACCGATGTAGTGCAGCGCCTGCTCGGACAGACCGGCATATTTGTCGCCAGAGAACAGGTTGGTACCGTTCTTGGACAGAGACATGTGGCAGTGCATACCGGAACCGTTATCGCCAAACATTGGTTTTGGCATGAAGGTCGCGGTTTTACCGAAACGGTGCGCAACGTTGTGCACAACGTATTTGTAAATCTGAATCTCATCCGCTTTCTTGGTCATGGTGTTAAAGCGGGTAGCGATTTCGTTCTGGCCAGCCGTCGCCACTTCGTGGTGGTGCGCTTCAACAACCAGGCCCATCTCTTCCATGATCATACACATGGTAGAACGGATGTCCTGTGAAGAATCGACCGGAGGAACCGGGAAGTAACCGCCTTTCACGCCAGGACGGTGACCTTTGTTACCACCTTCGTATTTGGTGGAAGAGTTCCATGCGCCTTCGATGTCATCGATAGCCACGTGGGAACCAGAAATTGAAGCGCCGAAACGGATGTCGTCAAACAGGAAGAACTCTGGCTCAGGTCCGAACAGAACGGTGTCTGCGATGCCGGTAGAACGCAGGTACTCTTCAGCGCGTTTTGCGATAGAACGTGGGTCACGGTCGTAGCCCTGCAGCGTGCCTGGCTCGAGGATGTCGCAACGGATGATCAGGGTTGGTTCTTCGAAGAACGGGTCAATGAGCGCAGTGGTCGCGTCCGGCATCAGAACCATGTCGGATTCGTTAATGCCTTTCCAGCCACCAATGGAGGAGCCGTCAAACATTTTGCCTTCTTCGAAGAATTCGGCGTTCACCTGATGAGCAGGGATTGTGACGTGCTGTTCTTTACCTTTGGTATCGGTGAAGCGCAGATCAACAAACTTCACTTCATGTTCGTTCAGCATCGTCAAAACGTGTTCAGCGGACATACTTAACTCTCCAGATTGGTCATTGTCGTCGTGGTAACGAGGTCTTCAATTTCTGTTTGTACTGGCTGGTGCCATGTATTTTTTATAAAGCGAAATCTGTGCCAACTTTTAAAACACCCCAAAAAGGCGTTATCATGCGCACCATAGTGCAAAAGGGCTGCACCACGATGGATTTGTTGCACCAGTATAGTGCTTCAATGTGAACATTGAGCACCATATTGGTGCAATTTACGTTAAAGAGCCCTTTTACCGCTCCGTGAAAGCGATCACAAAGCATCCCTGCATGACTTGTTTGCGGGGGATGTTTGTGATCCTGTTTTGTAGTGCGATTAATCCGTGTACAATAACGCGCTATTTCTAAATGCCTGAGGCAAAGTTGTGATCGAAAATTTGCGTAACATCGCCATCATCGCGCACGTAGACCATGGTAAAACTACCCTGGTTGACAAGCTGCTGCAGCAATCCGGTACGTTTGATGCGCGTGCCGAAACCCAAGAACGCGTGATGGACTCCAACGATTTGGAGAAAGAGCGTGGGATTACCATCCTCGCGAAAAACACCGCGATTAAATGGAATGACTACCGTATCAACATCGTTGATACCCCAGGGCACGCCGACTTCGGTGGTGAAGTTGAACGTGTAATGTCCATGGTAGACTCCGTTCTGCTGGTCGTTGACGCAATGGATGGCCCAATGCCACAGACGCGCTTCGTGACCAAAAAAGCTTTTGCCCATGGTCTGAAGCCAATCGTTGTTATCAACAAAGTTGACCGCCCTGGCGCGCGTCCTGACTGGGTTGTTGACCAGGTCTTCGACCTGTTCGTTAACCTCGACGCGACCGACGAGCAGCTGGACTTCCCTATCGTTTACGCCTCTGCGCTGAACGGTATCGCAGGTCTGGACCACGAAGACATGGCTGAAGACATGACCCCGCTGTATCAGGCGATTGTTGACCGTGTTCCTGCGCCAAACGTCGATCTCGACGGTACCCTGCAGATGCAGATCTCTCAGCTCGACTACAACAACTACGTTGGCGTAATCGGCATTGGTCGTATCAAGCGCGGTAAAGTGAAGCCTAACCAGCAGGTTACTATCATCGATAGCGAAGGCAAAACCCGTAACGGTAAAGTTGGTAAAGTACTGACTCACCTGGGTCTTGAGCGTATCGAGAGCGACATCGCTGAAGCGGGCGACATTATCGCTATCACCGGTCTGGGTGAACTGAACATCTCCGACACCATCTGCGATCCGCAGAACGTCGAAGCGCTGCCAGCCCTGTCCGTTGATGAACCAACCGTATCCATGTTCTTCAACGTCAACACCTCTCCGTTCTGTGGTAAAGAAGGTAAGTTCGTTACCTCTCGTCAGATCCTTGACCGCCTGAACAAAGAGCTGGTGCACAACGTTGCGCTGCGCGTTGAAGAAACCGAAGACGCTGATGCATTCCGCGTTTCGGGTCGTGGTGAGCTGCACCTGTCTGTTCTGATCGAAAACATGCGTCGTGAAGGTTTCGAAATGGCGGTTTCCCGTCCGAAAGTAATCTTCCGCGAAATCGACGGCCGTAAACAAGAGCCGTTCGAAAACGTGACGCTGGACGTTGAAGAGCAGCACCAGGGTTCTGTGATGCAGGCTCTGGGTGAGCGTAAAGGCGACCTGAAAAACATGAATCCAGATGGCAAAGGCCGCGTACGTCTCGACTACGTGATCCCAAGCCGTGGCCTGATCGGCTTCCGTTCAGAGTTCATGACCATGACCTCCGGTACCGGTCTGCTGTACTCCACCTTCAGCCACTACGACGACGTTCGTCCGGGCGAAGTGGGCCAGCGTAACAACGGCGTGCTGATCTCCAACGGTCAGGGTAAAGCGGTTGCGTTTGCGCTGTTCGGTCTGCAGGATCGCGGTAAGCTGTTCCTGGGTCACGGTGCTGAAGTTTATGAAGGCCAGATCATCGGTATTCACAGTCGTTCTAACGACCTGACCGTAAACTGCCTGACCGGTAAGAAACTGACCAACATGCGTGCGTCCGGTACTGACGAAGCAACGGTTCTGGTTCCACCGATCAAGATGACTCTGGAGCAGGCTCTGGAATTCATCGATGATGACGAACTGGTAGAAGTGACTCCACAGTCAATTCGTATCCGTAAACGTCACCTGACCGAGAACGATCGTAAACGTGCTATGCGCGGTGCGAAAGAAGACTAATACGGTCAATCCGTAATAAAAAAAGCCGCTGATTTCTCAGCGGCTTTTTTGTTGTTATTTGAAGCTGTATTTCACCCCCAGCATCCCCTGGGTATCGCTGTAGCCTTTGTCGCCTATCTGCTGAGCCACGTTGCCCCATACGCTAAGCTGCGGCGTAATCTGTCCCTCTACACCTGTCTTAAGTTCACCGATATTGCGAGTACCGCGCATTTCATTGCTGACGTCATCCATGCGAATGCGCGTGGTCTGGGTATTGTGGATCCAGTTCGCCTCGATAAACGGCTGGAAGGTACGGGATTTACCGTCGTCAATCGCGTTATGTCCGCTGATATAGGCCTTCACGCCGAGACGTGTCATCAGGTTTCCCTGAGTCTCGTCTTTCACCCGCGTGCCGTTGCGCTCGCGATGGTCGTCAGCCTTCACGTCCATCCAAACGGCCTGCGCCTTCGGCTGGACCCAGTAGCTGTTGCGGCCGCTTTCGCCTACCTTAACGCTATAGCCTGCTTCTACTGAAGCGGTCACGCCGCTGGAGCGATAACTCTCTGTGGCCTGATCCTGCCCCATCACCTTATTGTCGAACCAGTTATACAGCATCCAGCTATCCACGTAGGTGCCACTTTTATCTGCGTCGTTTGCGTACCAGGTCCCGTACAGACCGACGCTATAGCCATTCACTTCACCGCGTGAGTGGTAGCCGGTCAGGCTGGAAGCGCTCCGGCTCTGGCTGTTGCCGTAGCCCGCCATCAGACCAAGATGCCACCGATCCAGACCGTCGGTGCTCCACTGGGCGACATCACCACCCATCTGCAGCACGTAGCGATTGGCGGTCGTTTTTAACTGGCCACTGCCGTCTCGGAAACGCGTATGGCCGCCGACGTTACGCATCCACAAGCTCGTTACTT
Source organism: Enterobacter sp. DC4 (assembly GCF_000568095.1). Taxonomy (NCBI): domain Bacteria; kingdom Pseudomonadati; phylum Pseudomonadota; class Gammaproteobacteria; order Enterobacterales; family Enterobacteriaceae; genus Enterobacter; species Enterobacter sp. DC4. The sequence goes on from NZ_AZUB01000011.1 coordinate 18,595, forward strand.
TCTGCTCGCCGGTGAGCATATCGGTGTACTGCGTTTCACCCAGACGGTCGTGCAGACGGGTCATAAACAGCGTATTTGCCGCATAGCTGTTTGCCATATAGCTACCAAATTCCGGACGGTACTGATGCTCGCTTTTCGGTGGTGCTGGCGGTGGGACGGGCTCTTGCGGCGGAATCACCGGGTCGACTGGCGGGTCCACTGGGTCAACTGGTGGATCTACCGGGTCGACTGGCGGGTCCACAGGGTCAACAGGTGGGTCTACCGGGTCAACTGGTGGGTCCACAGGGTCAACTGGTGGGTCGACGGGTTCAACCAGGCTGGTCAGAAACCAGTTTTTACCTTTTTGCACAACGTTATAGTCATAGCCCCCCGCCACGATACGGCTGGCCTTCTCAAACGTCCCCTCAGAGTTGCCGCCAACGCTGACAATTTCAATCCCTTCTACGGTTTGTGCGCCAGTACCGCCAATGTTGTTCACTTCCACGCCGGTATGACCTGAAGTGTTGCCTTCAACGATCAGTTTGTCCGTTTCCGAGGTATCGTCAAACAGCACGGTATTGAAAACCAGCTTGCCGCCGTTGCCGATAAAATCATCACTGATGGTCAGGGTTTGCCACGCCGCATCCTCAGCATGCTGGAAATTAATCGTGCTGCCCGCATTCAGCGTCAGGCTGGTCAGCGTGGAGCTGTCGCGCATATTCCACACGGCATCATTCATCGTAAGCGCGATAGTCCCGGTACCGTTGGCGTTGCTCTCAATATAAGACGCCCCGTTCCACAGTGAGCTGTCATCCATATTCAGCGTAATGGTACTGTTTTGAGCCGGAAGCGTGCTGGTGGCCGCGACGCCGCCTGCGGAGAGGATATCGCCGTTGAGGAGGAATTTACCGCCCGCGGACGCATCAATAACCCCGCCATTGCCGACGTTCATGGCATAACTGCCGTTGTCGCGTTGGCCAGCGGTGGCAATGGTTGCGCCACCCCCGAGCGTTATCACGCCACGTGACCAGGCATACATCCCATGCGGTGCTTGCGCGGAGCTGCTGATTTTCTCGCTGCTGTTGACCGCAATGGTGACGTTATCTCCAGGATTCACCGCGCCTGTGTATGCATAGACGCCATGCGCGCTGGCACCGTTGGTGGTGATGGTCGCGCCTTCATCAAGGGTGATGGTTGACGAGCCGGTAGAATAAACCCCGGAGGCGCTGGACGCGTCGGTGGTTATCGTCGCGTTTTTTCCCAGCTCAATTTTTGACGCTGAACCTGCATACAGGCCGTAGGACGATGTGCCGTAGGTTTCGATGGCGGCCTCATCCCCCAGACGGACATATGAGCCGCTCTGGTTGGTTCGAATCCCCTCGGCGGAGGTCCCACGCGTAACAATGTGCGCACGATCGCCGACGATAATGTTATTTTTGGCCTTCGACGCATCATTCAACGCATAGGCGCTGATGCCCCGACCGGTGCTGCCGGTGGTTTCGATATAGAGATCGTCACCCACATAAATATTGGCGGAGCCGAGAGAGCCCTGGCTGAAGGAGCTGTATCCGGCATTAATACCGTCACCGCTTTGGCCATTGACGTAAATATGGGTGCGGTCGCCGGTAATGATAAATACCGGGTTGTCGGGCGTGTTCATGCCATGGGTACGAATACCGTCGACGTCTTTACCATTGTTGGCGGCCACTTTTGACTGGGTGCGAATAGTGAGATCGTCGCCAAATATCACCCCTGGGCTGCCGGACGTGGAGTTCTGAATAACGGTGACCGAATGCTCAAAGGCTTCCGCCCCCGGTCCTTCAAGGGTGATCCCATCTCCATAGATCGGGATATTACCCGCGCTGTACTGGTAGACATAGTTAGGATCGCTGGTATTTTTGCTAAAGTTCGCGTTTGCCGTTGCAGGAATCAACGCCTGTATTTCTGCAGGCAAGTCCGTTACTGCTCCGGAGGCTGGTAAATTAGCAAAATCTATTACCGCTGCATGTGCGGTAAATAGCGCTGACGATAACGCCAGCGAAATCGCAGCGGCGATTGGTGAGTGTTTCATTAAATATGGCATAGCTAGCCCCTTCTTTCAGGCGTAGAACATCCTCCACAGCATTAGATGTGGGTATGTAAAAAGGTTGAAATTAAAAAATAGAAACGAGAATTTTATGAATGCTGGTACCTAACTTCCTCTCAAGTCGTATTTTATGAACATAAATTTTTTTAACATCAATGCTGTCTGTTTTTATAATCTCCTGAAGGCACGCTCCAGACAAAAATCTGTTAAGCAACGTGAATTCAACAGCATTTAACATGCTGCCACGTCTGCAATTCACCCGTCTCCCGGAGAATAGATGGCTAATTTTTTCCTTTAATATATTGTCGTTATCATTCGAATAAATAACTCCCTTTATTTCACTGTAGTGAGTGAAGAAATAATTGGCCAATGCTTCCAGCTTGCGGTCTGAGATAATCACAATGTTCATGTTAGTTCTCGCCAGACGTTCAATCCATTGCGGATCGGCAAGTACGCGCAGGTTGCACATCGAAAAGTCTACAAAAATAAATCCGCGTAATAAGTGATTCTTGTTTCCTCTCACTATTTTATTTTCTACTGCAATCTGCAGGAAATGGTTATCACCTGGCCAAACTGCGAACGAGGCGTTTCCACAATATTGTGACCGTACTGCGTTATCTGGATATAACTGACAGGACAATTCACAGCTTATGCAGCGGACAACCTTATGCGACGATGTTATCATCCAGTCCACTCCTGTCTTATTTTCGGTATCAATATTTCACTGCCATGCAAATGTGTCAATCTTGAAACATATCCAGTGGGCCTCTCTTGTTTATGAAAAATAGTGGTAAAGAATATAAATTCCTGGTGATGTCTATTCTGTCAGGCCGTAGCTATAGCCAGAGGACATACTTTGGTCGACGTATTCCCAGAACATTCGTCAGTCCATTAAGATTATTCGACAAAAAAAATCCCGGAAGAAGATTTATGAAATAGCACTAATAGCTAAAAATTCGTTTCGTAAATCTGCCGTAACGACCTTCTTTTCTCCGGTTGCGGCTCAATATAATTATTTGACCTGGTGATGTGTAATGAAATCTCATTATGTCGTTTTAGATGAGGGAAACCTAAGAAAAAAGTCTTGTAACAGATTGAAAAATAATACGTTGTTTTTAATCTTAGATGAGGTGGTTTCGCGTCCTAATCCATCTGACCTATAATGTTGTTAAATATACGTATATGTTTTTAGCGTATAAAGTTAAGCATTGTTATTGCAGAGGAAGGGAAAATTGTATCTCATTAACAAGTTGGTCGAGTATGACCCAGAAAACAAAACCCTGGTGAATCATATTACCGGGCGCACGATACAATTGCAGCTTCCTGCCAATCTCTGTTTTCTTTATCTCGTCACCCATCCCGGCGAAATAATTTCGCAAAACCAGTTAATGGTGGTGGGATGGGGGGAGCGCAATGACGTCACCACACCGAATACCTTTTACCAGGCCATTTTGACATTACGCAATGCTCTGGCTGAGGTGGGGTTACCGCGTGATACGGTAAAAACGATTTCGCGCCGCGGGCTTATGCTTTCCGGAACCACTCAGGTTGAAGTATTTACCCCGACTGCTGAGACGGTCATCGTCAATAAAGACGTGGCAATAGCCGATGACACCGCGAGGCAGAGGCCAGTCTGGTTGATAATTACCACCGCGACGCTTTTACTGATCGCCTTTATCAACGGGGTGATATTATATAAACACCACCAGAACATGCCGTTTAGTCACTTTATTCCACTTTCAACGGGCAGCACGAACAACGCTTGCCAGCTTTTTTATGCACCTAATGAACCTATTCAGGATCATTACTTGACCCTGTTAAAAAACAATCCCGGTTTGTGCGCCGAAAAACGATATGTCTTCCTCATCGGCTATAGTAAAACGGAGCGAATCGCGGCGTTTGTCTGTAATAACGATGCGCGACGGGACGCGGCAGCATTATGTACCACGCATTATTTTTGGACGCATGAGCAATGAAGACACTCCGGAACCGTATTATTTTACTGGTGGCGTTTCTGATGGCCGCTATCACCAGCGGCTGGTTAGCGTATTCGCATTTTTCGAGTACGCCGATACGTTGTACGGGAGATGTGGAATGGACGATTGGTAAAAACCGATTTGTGGGTACGGTTTCCTGGCGGATGCAGCATCGGGAGGGGTCAACCGTCATTAACGGTAAATTATTTGGTCAGACGGTTTCTGAAGTTAACCGGACCATCTATTTTCACTACAGCTATCATCAGAACGCGCGCGTATTAAATAACGGTCGGATTGTTAAAACCTTCGCCGATAATGCGGATGAGGCTGATATCAACGCAACGCTGCCAGGTTTTTATCGTACGCCGGGAAGAGAGCTGAGTCTGATGATCGATGAGTATCGGGGAGCCTGGCTTTTTGCCGCGTCAAACGTCCCTTCACTTTACTGTCGTAAAAACGCGCCGTAAAAATCGATCGCACACCTTAGACCGCACGCATAGTCAAATCTCTTTATTCCCGCTACAGTTACCTCTCCACGGCGAGCAGGAGATAAACATGCTTTATATCTTTGATTTAGGAAACGTCATCGTCGATATCGATTTTAATCGCGTGTTGGGTGCATGGAGCGACTTTAGCCGCGTGCCGCTGGCAACGTTAAAGCAAAATTTCGCGATGGGCGAGACCTTCCATCAGCATGAGCGGGGCGAGATCAGTGATGAGGAGTTCGCGGAACGTTTCTGTCAGGAGATGGATCTACCGTTAAGCTACGAGCAGTTTTCCCACGGCTGGCAGGCGGTATTTGTCGCCATTCGGTCTGAGGTGATAGACATCATGCACAAACTGCGCGAGCAGGGGCATCGGGTCGTTGTGCTATCAAATACCAACCGTCTGCACACGACGTTCTGGCCTGAGGAATACCCTGAAGTTAAGGCGGCGGCAGATAAGATCTATCTTTCGCAGGAGATGGGTATGCGTAAGCCTGAAGCGCGAATTTACCAGGCTGTTCTGCAGTCAGAGGGATTCACCGCGGCCGATGCGGTCTTTTTCGATGACAACGCCGATAATATAGAGGGAGCTAATCAGTTGGGTATCACATCAATTCTGGTGACCGGAAAAGAGACGATACCAAACTACTTCGCGAAGCAGCTATGCTAAAAACCGTTCATCAAAAAGCCACGCACCATACTCGCCCACTGCGGGCCTGGCTGAAACTGCTCTGGCACCGTATTGATGAGGACAATATGACCACGCTGGCGGGTAACCTCGCCTACGTGTCGTTGCTCTCATTAGTACCGCTGGTGGCGGTTATCTTTGCCCTGTTTTCCGCCTTTCCGATGTTTGCGGACGTCAGCCTGCAGCTTCGTCATTTTGTCTTCGCGAATTTCATTCCTGCAACCGGGGATGTCATCCAGAACTACATTGAGCAGTTTGTCGCTAATTCCAGCAAGATGACGGCAGTGGGGGCATGCGGGCTTATCGTCACCGCGCTGCTGTTGATGTACGCCATCGATAACGCGCTGAACACGATCTGGCGGAGTAAAAAAGCGCGGCCAAAGGTCTATTCCTTTGCCGTGTACTGGATGATCCTCACGCTGGGGCCGCTGCTGGCTGGGGCGAGCCTGGCGATCAGTTCGTATCTCCTTTCCTTGCGCTGGGCGAGTGATTTAAACGGCGTAATTGATAATGCGCTTCGCATCTTTCCGTTGATCCTGTCGTGGCTCTCATTCTGGCTGCTCTATAGCGTCGTACCGACCACGCGCGTGCCTAACCGTGATGCTGTCGTGGGGGCGCTGGTGGCGGCGTTGCTCTTTGAGCTCGGTAAGAAAGGGTTTGCCCTCTACATCACCATGTTTCCGTCCTATCAGCTGATTTACGGCGTGTTGGCGGTGATCCCCATTTTATTTGTCTGGGTCTACTGGACCTGGTGTATCGTCTTGCTTGGTGCTGAAATAACTGTCACTCTCGGTGTATACCGCGAACTTAAAAAAGCAGCAGCAGCTGAAAAACAACAAGAAGCAGACCAACCATGATTGCATTGATACAGCGCGTAACCCGTGCCAGCGTCACCGTGGAGGGAGAGGTGACGGGTGAAATTGGCCCAGGACTTTTGGTGTTGTTAGGTGTCGAAAAGGATGACGACGAACAAAAAGCCAACCGCTTATGTGAGCGCGTGCTGGGCTACCGTATTTTCAGCGATGCGGAAGGCAAGATGAACCTGAACGTCCAGCAGGCGGGCGGCAGCGTGCTGGTAGTTTCCCAGTTTACGCTGGCAGCGGATACCGAGCGCGGCATGCGCCCGAGTTTCTCTAAAGGCGCCGCGCCGGATCGTGCAGAAGCACTTTACGAGTACTTTGTTGAGCGTTGTCGCCAGCAGGAAATGAATACGCAAACCGGACGATTCGCTGCAGATATGCAGGTGTCGCTGGTGAACGATGGCCCCGTCACATTCTGGCTCCAGGTATGAGCATACTTACGGCATGGCCGCGGGTAACAAGAGAGAGTACAGCTATGTATCACCTTCGAGTACCGCAAACGGAAGAAGAGTTAGACGCTTATTACCAGTTCCGCTGGGAAATGCTGCGCAAGCCATTGCATCAGCCAAAAGGCTCTGAACGCGACGCCTGGGACGCGATGGCCCACCATCAGATGGTGATGGACGAGGAGGGTAACCTCGTCGCCGTCGGGCGTTTGTATATCAACGCCGATAACGAAGCGTCTATTCGCTTTATGGCGGTTCATCCCTCCGTGCAGGACAAAGGTCTGGGGACGCTAATGGCGATGACCCTGGAGTCCGTCGCCCGTCAGGAAGGCGTTAAGCGCGTCACCTGTAGCGCCCGCGAAGATGCCGTAGAATTCTTTGCCAAACTTGGTTTTGTGAATCAGGGGGAGATCACGACCCCGCAAACCACGCCGATTCGTCATTTTTTGATGATCAAACCCATCGCCACGCTGGACGATATTCTGCATCGCGCCGACTGGTGCGGACAGCTCCAGCAGGCCTGGTATCAGCACATTCCGCTCAGTGAAAAAATGGGTGTGCGTATTCAGCAGTACACCGGACAAAAATTTATTACCACCATGCCGGAAACCGGCAATCAGAACCCGCACCACACGCTGTTTGCCGGCAGCCTGTTCTCACTGGCCACGCTCACCGGCTGGGGGCTGATCTGGCTGATGCTGCGCGAGCGCCATCTGGGTGGCACCATCATTCTGGCCGATGCTCACATCCGCTATAGCGCACCGATCAGCGGCAAGCCGAGCGCGGTGGCCGATCTGGGGTCACTGGGCGGCGATCTGGACCGTCTGGCACGTGGCCGCAAGGCTCGCGTACAAATGCAGGTTGAACTGTTTGGCGATAAAACACCGGGCGCGGTGTTTGAAGGCACCTATATCGTTCTTCCGGCGAAGCCCTTCGGCGCGTATGAAGAGGGTGGGAACGAGGAGGAGTAATCTCCTGTTCACTCTTACCGGGCGTGCTGAATCCGCCCGGCGATATCCCGCATAACATCTCGCGCTGACTGGCTGATGCCGCCAAGCTGAAAGAAGCCATGGATGACGCCCAGCCAGCGCTGAGCGGTACACTTCACACCCTGCTCAGTCAGATGCTGATACAACATTTCTCCCTCATCACAGAGCGGATCGTACTCTGCGGTAATGATGTGCACTGGCGGAAGCCCGTAAAAATCATCGCGCCAAAGCGGGCTCGCTTCGGGATGCTGACGGTCAGTCTCTGCGAGATACATTTCATACCCGCTGAGCAGGGTATCCCGGGTGATAACGTAATCCGTGCCATTGAGGGCATAGCTTTCAAAACTGGCGGTGGCGTCGAGCATGGGGTAGATAAGAATAAGCTGTGCGGGTTTCCATCGCCCCTTCGCGTTGAGCCGCAATGACGTTACCAGCGCAAGATGTCCCCCCGCGCTGTCTCCACAAAGGGTGAGCCGGTTCCTGTCGACGCCTAATTTGTCCGCATATTGCCATACCAGCTCCGCACCTCTTTCCGCATCGTCATGTGCGGCGGGGAAGGTATGCTCCGGTGCCAGCCTGTACTGGATCGCAATCACCCGACAATTGCTGTAGCAGGCTAACTGACGAAGTTGGTTGTCATGGGTATCAAAGCCGCCGCTGATAAAGCATCCACCGTGATAGTAGATCGCTGCAGGCAATATTTCAGGTGCATTGAGAGGTGAAAATACCCGAATGGTAAGACCCTCAAGAACAAGCGTCTCCACCTGTACGCGCGTTTCGGTCTCCCCGGCAAGCCCCGTGCTGGCAATATAGCCCGCTCGTCGTACTTCAACACTCTGTCGACGTGAAGACGGCCGCCCTGCAGCGATAAACCCCTGAACCAGCTGCGCAATACCCTGTTCCAGCGCCATGAAAAATTCCCTTTTACTGTATGGATAAACAGTTTTATAGCCTGGTTTGATTCAAAAGAAAACAAGAATATTGTTGCGGATAACAATCTGGAAAGCGGCCCGCAAATAGAAGGCAAACTATTGGCTGGGACTTTAACCCTACTGAGAGAAAGTGTATGTTGCCTTGAAAATAGACAATAGTGATATACTGAGGTGATATATGAGTTTACTGGCGGAGCTTAACATGGGCAGAATTCTGGTCGATTTGTCGGATGACGTTATTCAACGTCTCGATAACCTCAAACAGCTGCGTAACCAACCTCGTGCCGAATTACTGCGTGAAGCAATTGAGCAGTATCTCGATCAGCAAAGCTCATCCGTTATCCGTGATGCGCTTGGTCTGTGGGGGAACCAGCAAGAAGACGGTTTAGAGTATGAACGCAAGCTGCGTGAGGAGTGGTAGCTATGGAACACATGGCGGTTTTTGATACCAATATCCTGATCGACCTTTTCAACAATCGCGTCGAGGCAGCAAATACGATCGAAAACACAGCGTCGCACCGGTCAATCAGTCTAATCACATGGATGGAAGTCATGGTGGGGGCACGCAAACATGGCCACGAAGCGAAAACAGCGTCGGTAATGGGCGCATTTGAGATTATCGATGTAACCCGAGAGATCGCTGAAAGAAGCGTCGTGCTCCGTGAGAAGCATGGCATGAAACTGCCGGATGCCATTATTTTAGCGACTGCCCAAAGCAGAAATTGCCCGTTAATCACCCGGAATACTAAAGACTTTCAGGGCATTCCAGGGGTTGTTTCACCATACCAGCTGTAGGCCGGGCAAGCACGCGCTGCCCGGCACTGTTACAGGGAATTACTCCCCTTCACCCGGGAACAGGAACGGGTTGATCGAGCTGCGGGCAAAGCCCTCCTGCTCCATTTTCGCGTCCAGAATCAGCGAGGCAAGATCGTCGGCCACCGCTTCGACTTTCGGGTCTTTTTCCTGATACAGAATCTTCAGGTAAGTGCCGCAGTCGCCGCAGCTTTCGGCTTTCACCGCCGCGTCTTCATTTTCCAGCGACCAGTAGTTCAGATCGCGGGTCTGCTCGCAGTTGCTGCACTTGATGCGCACCACGTGCCACTCGGTTTCACACAGGTTGCAGTGCAGGTAGCGCAGCCCCTGCGTGGTGCCGATTTGCACCATGCTCGATACCGGCATGGAGCCGCAGACCGGGCAGAACTGGCGCGCTTCGCCGTATTCGGCGCGCGCTTTGCCCGGGATCAGGCTTGCCATTTGCGCCCAGTAGAGCGACAGGGCAGCCCAGATAAACGGCGCTTTATCGCTGCTCACCAGCGAGAAGTCAGAGGCAAACAGCGCGCTCGCCATCTCTTCCAGCTCTTGTTCGGACGCTTTTTCCAGATTCTCAATGACCGCCAGCGCGGTACCGCTCATCTCGGGTTTAAGCTCGGCAATCAGCGAATGCAGCAGCTTCTGCCAGTGCTTGTCGCGCGGCAGGACGTGAATGTCCAGCGGCGGCTTGCCCTGCGCGTTGGCTTCTTTGATGCGCGCGGTCAGGTCCATTTGCAGGGGATGATCGTACAGCACCACTTCCTGCGCGTGGGCGACCAGCGCGGCAAAGCGCAGAAAATCACCCAGCGGGTTGTTCTCTGCCAGCTCACGCAGACGCTCTGCGCGGCGGTTGTAGAGGTTCTTGAGTCTGGGGAATAACAACGGCGGAATATAATCCGCCGTGCGTTTCTCGCTCGACCCCAGCTCATCTTGCGGGATTATGCGAATACTCATTCAGATGACTTTTCCTGTTTCTGGCGGACTTCACGGTACCAGCGCGGGTGATGCTTCTTCGCCCACGTACTGGTTACCCATCCTTCCACCATCGCGGTAATGGTGCCTTTCACCCAAAGGGCGGCGTAGATATGCACCATGATAACCACAATTAACGCCACTGCGGCAAATGAATGCAGCATCAGCGCGAATCGGATCACCGGGATTGAGAAAGCAGGCGCAAAGTACGGACGCCAGATGATCACGCCGCTCACCAGCAACAGGACCAGGAAGATAATCGCCGCCCAGAATACGCATTTCTGGCCGAAGTTATAACGCCCGGTATCACCCACTTCCTCGTTGACGACGATCTTACGAATATTCTTCGCCCAAAAGATATCATCCCGATTGATTAGGTTATGGTGCCAGTAGCGGAAAAACATGATGATGAACGACGCGAACATGATGACGCCCACAAACGGGTGCAGAATACGCGCCAGCTGTGGTGTCCCCATGATCTGCATCAGCCAGTTGAAGGACGGGAAGAAGAACCCCAGCCCGCTTATCGCCGCCAGCATGAAGCAGAAGGCGGTGACCCAGTGGTTGATGCGTTCCGGCGCGGTGTAGCGCACGATGGTGTCACGTTTTCTCATTTGCGCACCTCGTCTTTCTCTTCATGCAGGTTGTCGTCTTCCTCTTCCGCGCGGTTCGGACCAACGCCGACGTAGTGGAAGATGCTCGCTGCGAAGGTGGCAGCAAAGCCCACCGCTGCCAGCGGTTTCCAGATGCCTTTCCAGAACTTCACGGTGGCGCTGATTTCCGGGTTCTCCGGCAGGCCGTGATACAGGTTCGGCTTGTCGGCGTGGTGCAGCACGTACATCACGTGCGTACCGCCAACCCCGGCCGGATCGTACAGGCCCGCGTTGTCGTAACCGCGGGTTTTCAGCTCGCCCACGCGCTCTGCCGCCAGCGTTTTCATATCCTCTTTGGAGCCAAAGTGGATAGCGCCGGTTGGGCAGGTCTTCACGCATGCAGGCTCCTGGCCGACGGTAACGCGGTCAACGCACAGCGTGCATTTGTAGACGCGGTTGTCTTCCGGGTTCAATCGCGGTACGTCGAACGGACAGCCCGCGATGCAGTAGCCGCAGCCGATGCACTGTTCGGACTGGAAGTCGACGATGCCGTTGGCATACTGAATGATAGCCCCTTCTGACGGACATGCCTTGAGGCAGCCCGGATCCGCACAGTGCATACAGCCGTCTTTGCGGATAAGCCATTCCAGTTTGTCGTTCTGCTCCACTTCCGAGAAACGCATCACCGTCCAGGACTTGGCGGTCAGGTCCGCCGGGTTGTCGTACACCCCGACGTTGTGACCCACTTCGTCACGCAGATCGTTCCACTCTGAACACGCCACCTGACAGGCTTTACAGCCGATACAGGTGGTCACGTCGATAAGCTTCGCCACTTCCTGCTGGTGGTCCCGCGCCTGAGGCGCGGGCGTGAAACCATTAGTCGCGGAACGACGGATAATGTCTTGAGATTGATAAGCCATAAGTCGTCTCCGTTACACCTTTTCCACGTTCACGAGGAAGGCCTTAAACTCCGGCGTCTGCGTGTTCGCATCACCGACGAACGGCGTCAGGGTGTTCGCAATGAACCCTTTCTTCGCCACGCCCTCATAGCCCCAGTGAATCGGAATACCGATGGTATCCACCTGCTGACCATGAACGTTCAGCGTGCGAATACGCTTGGTCACCACCGCCTTGGCCTTAATGTAGCCGCGGTTAGAGGAGACCTTCACGGTATCGCCATGGGCAATCCCGAGCTTGTTCGCCAGCTTCTCGCCGATCTCCACAAACTGTTCCGGCTGCGCGATGGCGTTAAGCAGCGCGTGCTTGGTCCAGTAGTGGAAGTGCTCGGTCAGACGGTAGGTGGTACCCACGTACGGGAACTTGTCTTTTTTACCCAGCGCTTCGAAATCGCCCTTAAAGATACGGGCTGCCGGGTTAGAGACCACGTTCGGGTGCAGCGGGTTGGTGCCCAGCGGCGTCTCAAACGGCTCGTAGTGTTCCGGGAACGGACCTTCCGCCATCTTATCGATAGCAAACAGGCGTCCCATCCCTTCAGGCTGCATGATAAACGGCCCAACGTCGCTGCCCGGTGCGGCAGTGCTGTAGTCCGGAATATCCACGCCGCCCCATTTCGCGCCGTCCCACTTCAGAAGCTGACGCTTCGGATCCCACGGGTTGCCCTGCGGGTCAGCGGATGCGCGGTTATAGAGGATGCGGCGGTTAAGCGGCCACGCCCATGCCCAGCCCAGCGTATTGCCAAGGCCCGACGGATCGGCGTTATCGCGGTTGGCCATCTGGTTGCCCTTCGGCGTCCAGCTACCGGCAAAGATCCAGCAGCCGCTGGAGGTGGTGCCGTCATCGCGCAGGTGCGCGAAGGTGCTGAGCTGATCGCCTTTCTTCGCCAGTACGGTGCCGGTGGCCGGGTCGATAACGTCCGCCAGCGCCTTACCGTTGCTCTCCATCGCCACTTCTTCTGGCGCAGGGTTTTCCGGCGTCGAGTAGTTCCAGGTCATGTTCAGGACCGGTTCCGGGTTCGCGCCGCCTTCTGCCGCGTACATCTTACGCAGGCGCAAGAAGATTCCGGCCAGGATCTCGCCGTCGTTCATGGCGATGCCCGGGGCGTCTGCGCCTTTCCAGTGCCACTGCAGCCAGCGTCCGGAGTTAACGATAGACCCGTTCTCTTCCGCAAAGCAGGTTGACGGCAGACGGAACACTTCGGTCTGAATCTTCGACGGATCGACGTCGTTCGATTCACCGTGGTTCTGCCAGAAGGTCGAGGTCTCGGTATTGAGCGGGTCAATCGTCACCAGGAACTTCAGCTTCGACAGAGACTCAACAACCTTGTTCTTGTTCGGGAACGAGGCCACCGGGTTAAAGCCCTGGCACAGATAGCCGTTCACTTTGCCCTGGTGCATCATCTCGAAATACTGCAGAACGTCGTAGCCTTTGTCCCACTTCGGCAGCCAGTCAAAGCCCCAGCTGTTTTCCGCCGTCGCTTTATCGCCGAAGAACGCTTTCATCATGGAAACGAAGAACTTCGGATAGTTGCCCCAGTAGTTCACCTGGCCTTCAAGCAGCGGTTTAGGCGTGCTGGCCGTCAGGTAGGTTTGCAGGTCGGTCTGTTTTTCGCTTGGCAGGTTCATGTAACCCGGCAGGCTTTGAGACAGCAGGCCGAGGTCGGTCAGACCCTGAATGTTGGAGTGACCGCGCAGGGCGTTCACGCCGCCGCCTGCCATCCCCATGTTGCCGAGCAGCAGCTGAACCATCGCCATGGTACGGATGTTCTGCGCGCCGATGGAGTGTTGCGTCCAGCCGAGGGCGTACAGGAACGACGCGGTTTTATCTTTCGCGCTGGTTTCGGCGATCAGCTCGCACACCTTCAGGAAGTCCGCCTTCGGCGTACCACAGATGTTTTCGACAACCTCCGGCGTGTAGCGGGAGACGTGCTCTTTCAGCAGATTCCACACGCAGCGCGGGTGTTGCAGGGTGGTGTCGCGCTTCGCAAAGCCTTTCTCATCCAGCTCGTAGTTCCAGCTGGTTTTATCGTATTTGCGTTTTTCGGCGTCGTAACCGCTGAACAGGCCATCTTCGAAGTGGTAATCCTCACGCACGATCAGGCTGGCGTTGGTATAGGCTTCGGTGTATTCGCGGTTGTATTTTTCGTTGGTCATCAGGTACAGCAGTACGCCTGACAGGAAAGTGATGTCAGTACCTGAACGAATAGGGGTGTAGAAATCCGCCACTGACGCAGTACGCGTAAAGCGGGGATCGATCACAATCAGTTTCGCACCGTTGTGGATTTTGGCTTCCATCGCCCAGCGGAACCCGACAGGGTGCGCTTCAGCGGCGTTACCGCCCATCACCACAATGAGGTTGGCGTTCTTGATGTCGACCCAGTGGTTGGTCATCGCACCGCGACCAAATGTTGGAGCAAGACTTGCTACCGTTGGTCCGTGTCAGACACGCGCCTGGTTGTCGACCGCGAGCATACCGAGTGCGCGCGTAAATTTCTGGGTTAAATAACCGGTTTCGTTGCTGGAAGCAGAGGCACACAGCATCCCGGTGGAGAGCCAGCGGTTGACCGTAACGCCGTCGGCGTTCTTCTCAACAAAGTTGGCATCGCGGTCTTCTTTAATGTGTTTTGCGATGCGATCAAACGCCTCTTCCCAGCTGATTTGCTGCCATTTGTCGGAGCCAGGCGCACGATATTCAGGGAATTTGAGGCGGCTTTCGGAGTGGATAAAGTCCACCAGACCGGCCCCTTTCGGGCACAATGCGCCGCGGTTGACCGGATGATCCGGGTCGCCTTCGATATGGAAAATAGACGCTTTGGCGTTTTTAGCACCGTCGCCGAGGCTATACATTAACAGCCCGCAACCGACAGAGCAGTACGTACAGGTATTACGGGTTTCACGGGTGCGCAGCAGTTTATACTGCCGCGTTTCCGCCAGCGCTACGCCGGGCGCAAAGCCCAGTGCCGCTGCCGTGGTGCCTGCCATACCGCCAGCGCAGATCTTAAAGAACTGCCTTCTGCTGACCTGCATGGGTCACTCCTTGTTTCGACATTGCTTACATATGTAGTTTTAACTTCGCGGTTGAGAATTGACCGCAAAGGAGAAAAATTTGCGTTAATCCCTCAATTCCACGAGGGATATCATCAGAATACCACATTGTCGGTACCGCTGTTCTAATGGCGTTAATACAAAGTGAACGTATTATCACCATGTTGATTATAAAGTGTGATATTGATCACATTAAAAGCTCTGCATGTTAAAGCGGTGTAGCTGGTGGCAGGTTGCACCCCTGCTAAATGAGTAGGAGAATGGTTGTCGAAAAGTTGATCCATACTATGCGTAACACCTGTGGATTATGCTGCAATAGCAGGCTCACCTCCGTGGTTGTTCAGGAATACCGCTGTGTCTAAACAAAACCGTACTCCCCACTCGTCACCACTGCCTGCGGGCATTGTGGAACTGTCGGTACACAGACCGCCCCACATCACCCATGCCACGCCGGATTTTCTGGCGGAAGAGGTGCCCGTTGCGCTCGTTTACAACGGTATCTCGCATGTGGTGATGATGGCTTCGCCAAAAGATCTTGATCTGTTCGCCATCGGTTTTTCCCTCTCGGAAGGCATCATCGAGCATCCGCAAGACATCTACGGCATGGATGTGGTGCAGGCCTGCAACGGTCTCGAAGTGCAAATCGAACTCTCCAGCCGCCGCTTTATGGGGCTGAAAGAGCGCCGCCGCGCGCTGGCCGGGCGTACCGGCTGCGGCGTCTGTGGCGTAGAGCAACTCAATGATATTGGTAAACCCGTTGCGCCATTGCCGTTTACTCAGACCTTTAATCTGGCTCACCTCGACCATGCGCTTGAGCACCTGAACGATGTACAGCCCATCGGCCAGCTGAGCGGCTGTACGCACGCGGCGGCATGGGTGTTGCCGTCGGGAGAGATTGCCGGTGGGCATGAGGACGTTGGCCGCCATGTGGCGCTGGATAAGCTGCTGGGGCGCCGGGCGCGTGAAAGTGACGTCTGGAAGCAGGGGGCGGCTCTCGTTTCCAGCCGGGCCAGCTACGAGATGGTGCAAAAGTCCGCCATGTGCGGTGTGGAAATTTTGTTCGCGGTGTCGGCGGCGACCACATTGGCGGTGGAGGTAGCGGAGCGCTGTAACCTGACGCTGGTGGGTTTCTGCAAGCCGGGAAGGGTGACCATTTATACCCATCCACAGCGATTAATACTCAATCAATAATTTTGAATGATAATAGCAAATCCTTCCGCTTTTAGTTGTTCATGATGAGGTCTAGTATTTATCTCATCAAGGCACGGTGCCTTACCTAAACAACTTAATGAAAGGGTTTATATTATGAAAAGCATCAAAACTTTTGTCGCTATAATCGCTCTGGCTACTTCTTTCGGTTCTTTCGCTGCTCAGACCGTGACCGCAACCGCGTCAACCATTGACGGCGCAGAAGCGAAAATCGCGGCTCAGGCTCAGGAAGCCGGCGCGTCATCTTACAAAATTACCCAGGCGTTCTCAGGTAACCGCGTACACATGACCGCTGAACTGACGAAATAAGCTGTCACACCGTCGAAAGAGCGCCCCCGGGGCGCTTTTTTAGTTTATGCCCGCCACGCGCAGCAGCGCGGTTACCACTGCCGCCGCCACGATCACCACAATTAACGGCATCTTTCTCCAGGCCAAAAACACCGCAAACGCCACGCCCAGCACGCGCGCCATACCGGCAAAATGGTTGCCCTCATAAAACGTGGTCGCCAGCGCCACGGAAAAAAGCAGCACTGTTGCCGCGTCCGAAAGCAGCGCCTGAGAGCGTTCTGACAGTGCCAGCCTGCTGCCCAGTTTCGCCCCGCCAAGACGCATCAGATACGTTCCCGCAGACAAAATGGCGATGCCGAGAATAAAAAACGTCATATTTCCCATTATTTTTTCCTCGCAGCAAGACCCAGTAAAGAGAGCAGCACCGGTAATCCTACCGGGGCAAACGGCACGGCAGCCAGTGAAAGCGCGGCCCCGCTGCAGGCGCGGATCAGCGTGGTACGGTTTTTAAATGCGGGAACCACCAGCGCCAGCAATATGGCCGGAAATACCGCGTCCAGGCCGATGGTTTCCGGGTCAGGTAACAGTTTGCCAACCATGGCACCCAGCAGCGCACCGAGCGGCCAGACGATGGCGACGCCTAAGCCGCACAGCCAGTAGGCGGCCTTACGCTGCTCGGCGGTTTTTTGCGACAGGCCAAACACCACGCTTTCGTCGTTCATAATGTGGCAGCCCAACAGGCTCAGACCGCGTTTGCCTACCAGTTCACGCACCGTCACGCCAAACGGCACGTGCCGCGCGTTGACCAGCAACCCCGCGGCTGCGGCTGCCAGTGGGTTACCGCCGCTTGCCACAATGCCGA
Source organism: Enterobacter sp. DC4 (assembly GCF_000568095.1). Lineage (NCBI taxonomy): Bacteria > Pseudomonadati > Pseudomonadota > Gammaproteobacteria > Enterobacterales > Enterobacteriaceae > Enterobacter > Enterobacter sp. DC4. The sequence continues at coordinate 35,771 of NZ_AZUB01000011.1, forward strand.
TAAACATAAACTCTGACGCGCCCGCGAGTACGGTGATGGAGAGTACAAACGGTACCCAGACCGGGAAACCGTAGGCCATCGCCAGGGAGCCGTAGGACATCCCGACCACGCCCACCGCGAGGCAGACCAGGATGATTGCTTTTATGGTGTCGCCTTTCAGGCAAGAGAGATGATGCTTCATACAATTTTAGCCATATCGAACGTGTATCCATTATAATGAACGCAACGAAACTGATTTTCAAGGCGAACGATTCGTTCGTTTTATAGAACAAGAGGCCGTTATATGACGCAGCCGATCAGCCTGATCGCCAAAAGTCTGGTGCGAGAACGCCTGCGAACCGGGCTTTCACTGGCGGAAATTGCCCGTCGTGCCGGGATCGCAAAATCCACCCTTTCCCAGCTGGAGTCCGGCAACGGTAACCCTAGCCTGGAAACGCTGTGGTCGCTTTGCGTGGCGCTGGATATTCCTTTCGCCCGCCTGCTTGAGCCGCAGTTGCCGACCACACAGGTGATCCGCCGCGGTGAAGGGACGAAAGTGGTCGCCGGACAGGCTAATTACGAGGCTATTTTACTGGCCGCATGCCCCCCCGGCGCGCGCCGCGATGTTTATCTTCTGATGACCCAGCCGGGTGCAGACCGTATTTCACAGCCGCATCCGCCGGGCTCGGTTGAGCATATCATTGTCACGCAGGGACGGGCGCTGGTTGGCCTGCTTGACGCGGCGGAAGAGCTCGGCGCAGGGGATTACATTTGTTATCCCGCCGACCAGCCGCACATCTTTAAGGCCCTGGAGCCAGACACTTACGCGCTGCTGGTGGCGGAACAAAACTAACCCGACAATGCTGTCGTCTTCGCGGCAGCATCTTCCGTTAACCTCCTGAGTGAATTACCCATTTTAGCTTTTGTCAGAATGTGAATAACCTTATAAAAACTACGGCATTGATAATCATTTTCAATATCATTTAATTAACTATAATGAACCAACTGCTTACGCGGCATTAACAGCTGTGCCGCCCGACAATAATGGAGAGGATTATGAGTTATACACTGCCATCCCTGCCGTATGCCTACGACGCACTGGAACCGCATTTCGACAAGCAGACGATGGAAATCCATCACACTAAACACCATCAGACCTATGTGAACAATGCGAACGCCGCGCTGGAAAGCCTACCAGAGTTCGCTAACCTGCCTGTTGAAGAGCTGATCACCAAGCTGGACCAGCTGCCAGCGGACAAGAAAACCGTTCTGCGTAACAACGCTGGCGGCCACGCTAACCACAGCCTGTTCTGGAAAGGCCTGAAAACCGGTACCACCCTGCAGGGCGACCTGAAAGCGGCTATCGAGCGCGACTTCGGTTCCGTGGACAACTTCAAAGCGGAATTCGAAAAAGCCGCTGCTACTCGTTTCGGTTCTGGCTGGGCGTGGCTGGTTTTGAAAGGTGACAAACTGGCGGTGGTTTCTACTGCGAACCAGGACTCCCCGCTGATGGGTGAAGCGATCTCTGGCGCATCCGGCTTCCCAATCCTGGGTCTGGACGTGTGGGAACACGCTTACTACCTGAAATTCCAGAACCGTCGCCCGGACTACATCAAAGCCTTCTGGGACGTGGTGAACTGGGACGAAGCTGCAGCACGTTTCGCCGCTAAAAAATAAGGTTGCGTTGACGCCTGTGAGAAGCGAGTCTTATGACTCGCTTTTTTTGTATCTGCGTAATGGAGGCAGCAATGCATTACCCGGTGAACGTGTTTACAGGCAAGGTAAGGGAGTACGACGGCAGTCGCCCGAGCGCCATCGCTAAAATTCAGGTTGACGGTGAGCTGACGCTTACCGACCTCGGGCTGGCGGGTGACGAGCAGGCCGAAAAGAAAATCCACGGCGGGCCCGAGCGCGCGCTGTGCCACTACCCGCGCGAGCACTATCAGCACTGGAAAGCCGAATTCCCCGAACAGGCGGATCTGTTTGTCGCGCCCGCGTTCGGTGAGAACCTCTCGACCGAAGGGCTGACCGAGCAAAACGTCTTTATCGGTGATATTTACCGCTGGGGCGATGCCCTGATTCAGGTGACGCAGCCACGCTCGCCGTGCTTCAAGCTCAACTACCATTTCGGCATTCATGACATGTCGGCTCAGATGCAAAACGCGGGTAAAACCGGCTGGCTGTACCGTGTGGTGCTGGCTGGGCAGGTTTCAGCGGACGCACCGCTTGAGCTGGCATCACGCCTGAGCGATGTGTCTGTTTATGACGCCTGCGCCATTGCCTGGCATATGCCGTTTGATGACGAACAGTATCACCGCCTGCTGTCAGCGGCGGGGTTGTCGACTAGCTGGACAAGAACGATGCAGAAGCGGCGTTTAAGCAGCAAGATCGAGGATAATTCGCGGAGGTTGTGGGGTAAATAGTCCTCCGTAAAGAGTAGGCCGGGTAAGGCGAAGCCGCCACCCGGCACTAACAGCTACGAACGCTTATACAACGGTAGCCACAGCGTTAACCGCAGCCCACCCAGCGGACTGTCATCGGCTTTCACCCAGCCACGGTGCTGCTGCATGGCGGTTTCCACAATCGCCAGGCCCAGCCCCGTACCACCCGATTCACGGTCGCGCGCCTCATCGGTACGATAGAACGGACGGAAAATCTGCTCGCGGTCTTCCGGGCTGACGCCAGGACCGTCGTCGTCGACAATGACGGTGATCCCGTCTTTATCCACCGAGAACGCCACCTCAATCTTCGTGTGCGAGTAGCGCAGGGCGTTACGCACGATATTCTCCAGCGCGCTTTCCAGCGTGTTGGGGTTACCGTACAGCGGCCATGGACCCGGTGGGAAGTTGACGGTGAAGGATTTACCCATCTGTTCCGCTTCGAACGCCGCGTTGTCCAGCACCTCGTGCCACAGGTGATTGGCTTTCACCGTTTCGCTGACCAGCGCGTTTTTCTGCTGATTACGCGACATGACCAGCAGGTCGTTGATCATGCTGTCCAGGCGGTGAGCTTCTGTTTCAATACGCTCCAGCTCTTTGCTCTCACCGCTGCGGCGGCGCAGCAGCGCCGTGCCAAGCTGCAGGCGCGTAAGCGGGGTACGCAGTTCGTGCGAGATATCCGACAGCAGACGTTGCTGTGCGGTCATCATGCGATCGAGAGCGCTCACCATCTGGTTAAAACTGGTCCCGGCGGCAAGGAATTCCTGCGGTCCGGCTTCCAGTTCAGGGTGTTGTCGCAGGTTACCCTGCGCCACTTCATCGGCGGCATTTTTCAGCTTACGCGCCGGTTTTGCCAGGCTCCACGCCAGCCATAACAGCAGCGGCGAGCTGACCAGCATGGTGACAATCAGCAGCAGGAGAGGGCGGTCAAACAGCAGGTTGATAAAATCAGACTGGGAGTTGCTCGCCGGACGGATCAGGTAGAGCTGATAATTATCCTCTCCGTCTCTGACGGAGAAAGGCCCTACCATTTCTACGCGGCCATATTTCTTCTTCTGGGGATGATCGGCGTTATCCGCCTGGCCAATGAAGTTGCGGATAATCTGCATTTCATTGCGATCGGCCCCAATGACGCGGCCTTCGCTGGTCACCAGCAGCAGGCGTTGTCCGGGCGGCGCCCACTTGTCGATAGCGCGAAATAATCTGCGCCACCACATTAAATCGTTCGGCGGGTCGTTTGCCAGCTCGGCTTCCACGTGCTGCTCGATCATCACGCCCTGACGTTGCTCGCTGTCGAGAAGCTCCGTCATCTGGCGTGAGTCGAGTTTTGGCAACATCAGTACGAGCATTAAAACCAGTGCCAGCGTCAGCCAGAAGATGGCGAAGATGCGGGCGGTTAAGCTTCCTATCATGAAGCGGAAACCATCAGATAACCGCGACCACGCAGGGTTTTAAACCATGGGTGACCGTCTTTACGCTCCGGCAGCTTACGGCGCAGGTTAGAGATGTGCATGTCGATGGCGCGGTCAAACGGGGTCAGACGCTTGCCCAACACTTCCTGACTTAAATGCTCACGCGAGACCACCTGGCCGAGGTGCTGTGCCAGCAGATACAGCAGGGTGAACTCCGTGCCGGTGAGTTCCAGCGTCTGGCCATCAAAGCTCGCTTCCTGACGGCCCGGGTTCAGGCTCAGGGAGTCGACTTCAAGGGTGGGTGAGCTGTTGTCGGTATTCTGCTGCTGCTCGCTCCAGTGGGAACGACGCAGGATCGCGCGAATACGGGCGACCAGTTCGCGGTCGTTAAACGGCTTCGGTAAATAGTCATCCGCGCCCAGCTCAAGGCCGAGTACGCGATCGAGTTCGCTGCCGCGTGCGGTCAGCATGATAACGGGAGTCTGGTGTGTCTGGCGAAGCTCTTTCAACGTATCAATACCGTTTTTCTTCGGCATCATCACGTCGAGCAAAAGTAAATCGATGCTGTCGTCAAGGAGACTCAGCGCCTGCTCGCCATCATGGGCAACCAGGACGTTGAAACCTTCCATGTCGAGCAACTCCTTTAAAAGGGATGTGAGCTCTCGGTCATCATCAACTAACAGGATTTTATTCATTGTTTAAATACCTCCGAGGCAGAAATTACGACATCAAGGCTGTCTAATCCATGACTTTACGTTGTTTTACACCCCCTGACGCATGTTTGCAGCCTGAATCGTAGACTGTCTCTCGTTGAATCGCGACACGAAAGATTTTGGGAGCAAGTGATGCGCAAAGTTACCGCTGCCGTCATGGCCTCAACGCTGGCGTTCAGTGCGTTTAGCCAGGCTGCTGAAGCTATCATCAGCGATAACAGTCCCTTACAAGATGGCGCAACGCAGAACAGCAGCCAAAGCCATATGTTTGACGGCATAAGTTTAACCGAACATCAGCGTCAACAGATGCGAGATCTGATGCAGAGGGCGAGACACGACCAGCCCCCTGTTAATGTTAGCGAAATGGAGACAATGCATCGCCTTGTCACCGCAGAAAATTTTGACGAAAGCGCTGTACGCGCTCAGGCCGAAAAAATGGCACAGGAACAGGTTGCTCGCCAGGTTGAAATGGCGAAGGTCCGCAACCAGATGTTCCACCTGCTAACGCCCGAGCAGCAAGCGGTTTTGAACACCAGACATCAGCAGCGTATGGATCAGCTGCGTGAGGTTGCACGGATGCAGCGAAGCTCAGAAACGACGTTTTTCAGTAGCAATAGCAGTACCCGTAGTAACCAGTAAACCCTGTTTTCCTTGCCATAGACACCATCCCTGTCTTCCCCCACATGATGTGGGGGTTTTTTTTATCATTAGCCGATATAATAATAAGTTGGGTTATTGCTTGACGTTAAGGCTTTTTTGGGATTTCAGTGAGGGTAGATAGTATTACCTGGCTGAGTGCCATGTCTGGTTTCATATTAACTGTAAGATCTCGCTAATTTATTCAACACAACGCCTACGTACAACACGCTAAAATATCGGTCTCAATCATCACTAATAATGGCTTCACATCGTAATTAACTTTCGCGATGAGGCCTTATAGCATGAACTTTCAAGCTGTTAAGTCTGTTTTTTCCCTTTGTTGCATGTGCTTGTAGCGGGTATGACATGACAGGGACTCTCAAGGCAAGTTATCATTAATGCCAGAATGTTAACCGTATAGCGACTGTTGTGATTCTGTAGCTCGTATAGCGCATAGTATCAACAGGTCAGGAGAACTTAAACTACTCAAACCACATTCTGACTTGCAAGAACTGCACATGTTGTGTAAGAAAAACGCAATTGTGAAGGTTCTTTATATTATGAGAGCATTTTTTGATTTTATTGCACAAGAAAAAATTAAAGGGGTTGGCAGGAATGAGGTGTGATTTTAAATGTTTGGATGTGGCAAAAATAAATAATAATATGCTGCGAAATGTGTTTGTTGAAGTATTTTGCATTTCAATTATTATTGTTTTTTTGAAAGTAGGCTTGGGTGTTATTGGTGATGATCCTAACTATATAAATCTTCATGAGATTATTAGAATTTACTGGAAGTCAGCGCCAGTTATTCTTTTATATCTCATTCTCCGTCTGTTTAATGCCAGGGTTCTTTTTTCATTGTATGTTGTCACATTGATAGCTACTATCCTTACGTTTATAAATTCAACAAAGTTGTCTCTCACTGGTCAGCCACTGTCCTACAATGATATTGTTGCTGGCTCAAATATCTCACTGGCTAGTAAGTATCTTTCATATAATAATATTTTGATCTGTGTTGGGGTTGTTTTTATTGGGGGGGTTATATTATTTTTAGATAATAAGTTGAAAATTTATAAGGCGAGTAAATTCGTTTTGTGTTTGTTTATAATACCTACCTTGTTTATGGCGGTTTCATCTTATTCTAATGCTATTCGAGGGTTGCCGGGTTGGATTGTTGAAAGGGTTAATGTTCTAAATAATAAGTACGATGTTAATTATTTTGCATGGGATTGGCCGGGCAATGTAAGTCATCATGGTTTGCCTCTGCATCTAATTCAGACTAGTATTCGTACCTCAATACCTGAGTTAGCTAAAAATGAATTGAGAAACTATATTGCCTTGCGTGATGAATATATTTCCGGTGATCCAAAGAATAAGACGGTGATATTTATTTTATGTGAGTCGTGTTGGTATGATGATAATAATTTTAAAGATCTATACCAACCATTAATGGATACTGGTTTTATTGCTATGAGAGCTACATCCCCACATTATGGAGCTGGTACAGCTAACATAGAATTTGAAATGTTAACCGGCTTACCAAGTACGAGTAAGTACCTTTCAGGTATCATCTATCAGGAATATGTTGATACATTTAAGGATAATGCTGAATCTTTCCCTCGTGCTTTAAAAAATAAAGGCTACGCAACCTTTGCTGCTCATAACAATAACAGAACATTTTGGCGAAGAAATGATGTTTATCGTAAGTTTGGTTTTGATCAGTTTGTTGATATAACCCAAATGGATAATGTGCCGGCTGAAATATTAAAAAATAAGAAACCTTGGCAGTGGCAAACAGATGATATCGTTTTATACCGTTCAGCATTAAATAAGTTGCGTGAGAAACAGGGGCAGCCAATTTTTATGAACCTCATAACCATGGGTACCCACGGGCCTTACCCACATCTGAATGATTCTGGCGAAACAGTTTATAAATATGAAGTTGCTGAGTCGATTTCTCGTTTAGTGAGTTTTTCTCAAGAGGTTCAAAAGATAGATAAAAATGCCGTTATTATTGTATATGGTGATCATAAGCCGGCACTAAATAAATATTTTTATGAACATAATATTATTCCGCGTAATTTGTTCTCAACTATTGGTGATAAAGATGAGGATTTCAATTTTAAAGTTATTGCAACACCTTTAGATTTAGGGGATGTCCCTGTATTCATAAAATCTAACGATAAAGTTGCTGTTGCAGATTTCGTAAAAAATGCGAACAAGAAACCCTATTTCTGTTTAGCCGCATTTGCAGATAAATATTTTATTAATTCTGATGTCTTTGCTGTTAAATACACTCAGAATAACGGTTGTAAAAACCCAATGTATACTGATTATAGCGGTTATAAATCTTTAATAAACAGTGTTCCATCATGGGTTTACGCAATATCATTGTTCGAAAACATACCGCAATAAAATTGGGGGGATATAATACGTTTGGCCATTATCATCCCCCCGAATTTATGCTGCTTTCTCCTTAACTTGACAACATCAACACTTCGTTATGATGATGAGAAGGAGCTTCACAATTGCAGGTCATGGCATAGACCGATGTGGTACAAAATGTGCACTACAAAATGTGCACATTGCAAGATACTAAACATTTAGTTTCAAAGATACAAAGCAGTATTAAGGTACCACGCCCGCAATACCCACACATAATTTATGGTTTTTTTGCCTGTCATTCTCTTTTGTTAACCGTTTATTCATCCTTCGACTCCACATGCTTCCGTTATACTAGCGGCATGACATGACAGGAGCGTTTATGAATCAATCCTATGGAAGACTGGTAAACCGGGCCGCCATGGCCGCGACGGTAATGGCGTCGTGCTTGCTGGTCATCAAAGTTTTCGCGTGGTGGTATACCGGTTCGGTCAGTATTCTGGCGGCGCTGGTGGACTCGCTGGTGGATATTGCCGCCTCGCTGACCAACCTGCTGGTGGTGCGTTACTCGCTGCAGCCAGCGGATGAAGAGCACACCTTTGGGCACGGTAAAGCGGAGTCGCTGGCCGCGCTGGCGCAAAGCATGTTTATATCCGGTTCTGCGCTGTTCTTGTTTCTCACCGGCATTCAGCATCTCGTCTCGCCAACACCGATGAACGATCCCGGCGTCGGCGTCGTTGTGACGATTGTCGCGCTTATATGCACACTTGTTCTGGTAACGTTCCAGCGCTGGGTTGTGCGCAAAACGCAAAGTCAGGCTGTACGGGCAGATATGCTTCATTATCAATCTGATGTTATGATGAATGGGGCTATTCTTATTGCGCTCGGTCTGGCCTGGTATGGCTGGCATCGGGCCGATGCGTTGTTTGCGTTAGGGATTGGTATCTATATTTTATATAGCGCCCTGCGGATGGGGTATGAAGCGGTGCAATCACTGCTTGACCGCGCCCTCCCGGACTCAGAACGTAATGAAATTTTTTCTATCGTGACCTCCTGGCCCGGCGTCAGCGGTGCACACGATCTTCGAACGCGGCAGTCAGGGCCGACCCGCTTTATTCAGATTCACATTGAAATGGAAGACAACCTGCCACTGGTTCAGGCTCACGTGATAGCTGAGCAGGTCGAGCAGGCGATTTTGCAGCGTTTTCCTGGTTCAGACGTCATCATTCACCAGGATCCCTGCTCGGTTGTACCCGGTCATGTTGGGCTTTCGTAATTCGTTGTAAAAAAGTGAGCCAGGCCAGCATTTTGTGTATAAATTACCGCCATTTGGTCTGACCTGAATCAATTCAGCTGGAAGGGATTGATATACTATTTGCAGTATTCGTTGGTCGATAAGTTTCTTCCGGCAACAGATTTCAATTTTGCATTCCTAAGTTCAGAGGTAGTCATGATTAAGAAAATCGGTGTGTTGACAAGCGGCGGTGATGCGCCGGGCATGAACGCGGCAATTCGTGGTGTTGTCCGTGCAGCGCTGACGGAAGGCTTGGAAGTTTTTGGCGTTTATGACGGTTATCTGGGCCTGTATGAAGATCGTATGGTTCAGCTCGACCGTTACAGCGTGTCTGACATGATCAACCGTGGCGGTACTTTCCTCGGTTCTGCGCGCTTCCCGGAATTCCGTGATGAACACGTTCGTGAAGTGGCTATCGAAAACATGAAGAAACGCGGCCTGGACGCCCTGGTGGTTATCGGTGGTGACGGCTCCTACATGGGTGCAAAACGTCTGACCGAAATGGGTTTCCCGTGCATCGGTCTGCCGGGCACCATCGACAACGACATCAAAGGTACTGACTACACTATCGGCTTCTTTACCGCGCTGGGTACCGTTGTTGAAGCGATTGACCGTCTGCGTGACACCTCGTCTTCTCACCAGCGTATCTCTATCGTTGAAGTGATGGGCCGTTACTGCGGCGACCTGACGCTGGCGGCAGCCATTGCGGGTGGTTGCGAATTTATCGTCGTGCCAGAAGTCGAATTTAGCCGTGAAGATCTGGTGGCTGAAATCAAAGCGGGCATCGCGAAAGGTAAAAAACACGCCATCGTGGCTATCACCGAGCACATCTGTGACGTTGACGAGCTGGCGAAGTACATCGAAGCCGAAACCAAACGCGAAACCCGCGCGACCGTACTGGGTCACATCCAGCGTGGCGGTTCCCCAGGCCCTTACGACCGTATTCTGGCGTCCCGTATGGGCGCGTACGCTATCGATCTGCTGCTGCAGGGTCACGGCGGCCGCTGCGTCGGTATTCAGAACGAAAAACTGGTTCACCATGACATCATCGACGCGATTGAAAACATGAAGCGTCCGTTCAAAGGTGACTGGCTGGACTGCGCGAAAAAACTGTACTGATCGGCGTTTTTTGCCCGGTGGCGCTGCGCTTACCGGGCCTACAAAAGCACGGTTCGTAGGCCGGGTAAGGCGAAGCCGCCACCCGGCTTTTTTATGTGTGCACGCTTTTTTATTCCACTCCGTTATAGCCAATCTTTTTTTATTCTTTAATCCTTGAATCGCTTTCTGGCACGCTGCATTCATCAAAACACTACACAAGAGAGCTGGGCGATGAATAAATGGGGCGTGGGTTTAACATTATTGCTGGCATCGACCAGCGTTCTGGCTAAGGACATCCAGTTACTGAACGTGTCATACGACCCGACGCGTGAACTGTACGAGCAATACAACAAAGCGTTTGCGGCACACTGGAAACAGGAAACCGGCGACAATGTCGTGGTTCGCCAGTCCCACGGTGGTTCTGGCAAGCAGGCGACCTCCGTCATCAACGGGATTGAAGCCGACGTGGTGACCCTGGCGCTGGCCTACGATGTTGACGCGATCGCCGAGCGTGGCCGTATCGACAAAAACTGGATCAAACGCCTGCCGGATAACTCCGCGCCATACACCTCGACCATCGTTTTCCTGGTACGTAAAGGCAACCCGAAACAGATCCATGACTGGAATGACCTGATTAAGCCGGGCGTATCAGTCATCACGCCTAACCCGAAAAGCTCTGGCGGCGCTCGCTGGAACTACCTGGGCGCATGGGGCTACGCGCTGCACCACAACAATGGCGACCAGGCCAAAGCGCAGGAATTCGTGAAAGCGCTGTATAAAAACGTTGAGGTGCTGGACTCCGGCGCACGTGGCGCCACCAACACCTTCGTCGAGCGTGGGATTGGCGACGTGCTGATCGCATGGGAAAACGAAGCCCTGCTGGCTACCAATGAACTGGGTAAAGACAAGTTCGAGATCGTGACCCCAAGCGAATCAATTCTGGCTGAACCGACCGTCTCCGTGGTCGATAAAGTGGTTGAGAAGAAAGATACCAAAGCGGTGGCGGAAGCCTACCTGAAGTATCTGTACTCGCCAGAAGGCCAGGAAATTGCGGCGAAAAACTTCTATCGTCCACGCGATCCGGCCGTTGCGAAGAAATACGAAAGCGTATTCCCTAAACTGAAACTCTTCACCATTGATGACGAGTTCGGTGGCTGGACGAAAGCGCAGAAAGAGCACTTCTCTAACGGCGGCACCTTCGACCAGATCAGCCAGCGCTAACCCATTAGCCCATGACACGGTGACCCGGCGTGAGAAATCCGCCGGGTTTTTTATTTGGTCATCATTTTGCGTTACTCTTTTGCCTCTATTGAAAACAGGGAACGCGTTGTGAAAAAAATTATCTTATTGATCCTCATTGTCATCGCCCTGGCAGCTGGCGGCGTGTACTGGATGAAAGCGGGTAATCCGAATGCGTTGCGACATATCGTTCTCGATCAGTGTGTGCCGAATCAGATCCAGAACCGTAACCCGGCGCCGTGTGCGCAGGTGAAAACGGATGCAGGCTACGTGGTGTTTAAAGATCGCAACGGGCCGCTGCAGTACCTGCTGATGCCAACCTACCGCATCAACGGTACCGAAAGCCCGCTTTTGACCGAATCTCATACGCCGAACTTTTTCTGGCTGGCGTGGCAGTCGCGCAGCTTTATGACCCTGAAGCGCGGATCCGAGGTGCCTGACAGCGCCATTTCGCTGACCATTAACTCCCCGACGGGTCGTACGCAGAACCATTTCCATATTCATATCTCCTGCCTGCGCCCGGACGTGCGCGAGAAGCTCAACGCGGCACAGGGAGAAATCAGCACCCAGTGGCTGCCTCTTCCCGGAGGGCTGGAAGGACATGAGTATCTTGCTCGCCGGGTGACGGAGAATGAACTGGTGCAGCGCAGCCCGTTCATAATGCTGGCGGAAGAGCTGCCGGAAGCGCGCGACCATATGGGGCGCTTTGCCCTGGCGATGGCGCAGCAGTCGGATGGCTCGTTTGTGTTGCTGGCGACCGAGCGTAATCTGTTGATGCTCAACCGCGCGTCGGCAGAGGAATTGCAGGATCATCAATGCGCTATCCTGAAGTAACCCCACCATAAATCGCGTTTACTCGGGCTGCCTGTCACCGTAGACTTGCTGAAAAATTCTACAGGAGACAGGTATGTCGCTCTGGTTAACGTATCCTCTGCTGCTACCCTCACTGATTGTTGGCGTCACCATCGTTCTGTGGGCGACGTCGCTATTGCCGGAATTCATCACCGCGCTGCTGTTCTTCACGGCGGCGATGACCGCCAGAATCGCCCCGCCGGAGGTCATCTTCGGCGGTTTTGCCTCGTCGGCTTTCTGGCTGGTATTCAGCGGCTTTGTGCTCGGCGTGGCGATCCGTAAAACCGGACTGGCGGACAGGGCCGCCCGGGCGCTGTCGTCAAAGCTCACCGACTCCTGGGTATTAATGGTAGCGAGCGTGGTGCTGCTGAGCTATGCGCTGGCGTTTGTGATGCCGTCGAACATGGGACGTATTGCGCTGCTGATGCCGATTGTCGCGGCGATGGCAAAACGCGCCGGTATCGCCGACGGCTCCCGCGCCTGGTTTGGTCTGGCGCTGGCGGTAGGGTTCGGGACTTTCCAGCTTTCGGCGACGATTCTGCCCGCTAACGTCCCTAATCTGGTGATGAGCGGTGCTGCGGAAGGTTCGTACGGCATCCATCTGAACTATGTCCCGTATCTGCTGCTGCACACGCCGGTGCTGGGCATTCTCAAAGGCCTGATCCTGATTGGCCTGATCTGCTGGCTATTTCCCGGTAGCCCGAAACCGCCGAAGGAACAGGCGCCGTCTGAGCCTATGGGGCGGGACGAAAAGCGTCTCGCCTGGCTGCTGGCGGTGGTGCTGGGGATGTGGGTGACGGAGAGCTGGCACGGCGTGGGACCCGCGTGGACGGGGCTGGCGGCGTCGGTCATCGTTATGCTGCCGCGTATAGGTTTTATCACCGGGGAGGAGTTTTCTGCGGGGGTGAATATGCGCACCTGTATCTACGTTGCCGGTATTTTGGGGCTGGCGATCGTCGTGACCCAAACCGGTATCGGAACGGCGGTGGGCGAGGCGTTGCTCCGCATTATGCCGCTGAATGCAGACCGACCGTTCACCAGTTTCCTGGCGCTGACCGGTATTACCACCGCACTCAACTTCATTATGACCGCCAACGGCGTGCCGGCGCTTTACACCACCCTGGCGCAGAGCTTCTCGGACGCGACCGGCTTCCCGCTGCTGTCGGTGATCATGATTCAGGTGCTCGGCTATTCTACGCCACTGCTGCCGTATCAGGCGTCGCCGATTGTGGTGGCGATGGGGCTCGGGAAGGTGCCTGCAAGGGCGGGGATGGTGCTTTGTCTGGCGCTGGCGGTGGCAACTTATCTGGTGCTGCTGCCGCTGGATTATCTGTGGTTTAGCGTGTTAGGTAAGTTGTAGCGTTTTTGTAGGGCGGGTAAGCGCAAGCGCCACCCGCCACAAAGGCAATTACGCCTGTTTAGCCGCTTCTGCCGCTTTAACGATCACCGCGAAAGCGTCCGCTTTCAGGGATGCACCGCCAACCAGCGCGCCATCGATGTCTGGCTGGGTGAACAGCTCAGCAGCGTTGGAGGCGTTTACGGAACCGCCGTACTGGATGATCACTTGCTCAGCGACTTTGGCGTCAGCTTTCGCAATGTGGTCACGGATGAATTTGTGAACCGCCTGAGCCTGCGCAGGGGTTGCTGATTTGCCGGTACCGATCGCCCAGACTGGCTCGTAAGCGATAACCGCGCCTTCGAACGCTGCCGCGCCCTGGGTTTTCAGCACTGCGTCGATCTGACGTGCGCACACTTCTTCGGTTTTGCCCGCTTCGTTTTCTGCTTCGGTTTCACCGATGCACAGAACCGGGATCAGACCCTGCTCTTTCAGCACGGCGAATTTCTTCGCGATGAACTCATCAGATTCTTTGTGATAGGTGCGACGCTCGGAGTGGCCGATGATGATGTATTTCGCGCCGATATCTTTCAGCATTTCAGCGGAGGTTTCACCGGTGAACGCGCCAGACAGGTTAACGTCAACGTTCTGCGCGCCCAGAATGATGTGGCTGCCGTCAGCGGCGTGTTTAGCCAGATCCAGGTACATATCCGGCGGAGCGATAGCAACCGCGCAGCCCGTCACGCCAGCCAGCTCTTTACGCAGGTTCGCAACCAGTTCGTTTACCATGTGGCGGCTGCCGTTCAGTTTCCAGTTACCCATCACTAAAGGATGTCGCATTTCAATTCTCCACGCTCAATAAGCGAATTAAGGAATATGGCCACCCTGTCGGGCAGCATGGTCTGTGAATCAGTATAGAGATTTTCCCTCGAAAGGCTTTGCTTTTTGTCATTAATTCGCCCCGTCGAGAGTGTCAGATAGTGCCAGCTTAATCGGTTCAACAGCGAAGGTCAGTCCTTTTTCGCCGTTGTCCGCTACAACATAGCGGATCGCGCCTTCGGTATCGGCGTAGTAACGCTTGTTTTTCCCGGCGGTAAGGAGTTTTTGCAGCTTTTGCTGACTTTGTTTTTTCGTCAGCGCAGGGGTAAAGGCCTGCAATACCGCGCTCATGTACTCCAGCGCTTTCGCCTTAGCGGCTTTCTGCTCTGGCCCCTGTATTGGCAGCCAGGTGATTTGCATGCTTTTGATTTTTAACGTCCCGCGCTCCAGCGCCGTGGAGGCATACAAATTCTCGTTAATCTTGCTTGCCGCACGGGTCAGGGTAGGCGTGTCGCGGGGGCCATCGATGGCGCGAAACTCATCCAGCGGCAGCGTAGGGTTGGCCTGATTGAAGGTTTCACGAAACTCGCTGATGGACTGATCGAATGACGGCGCGCCCGCCAGCAGATACGGAGCTGTGGTCGGGGCAGTGGTTTCGGCGGCGTGCAGGGGATAACCCACGCTGAGCAGCGCTAAACACAGGAAGAGAGAACGTGCCGAACTTTTCATCAACATTGCCCCTGGCCGTAAGTGCTCATGATTAAAACGATATCTGGTCGGCTTGTCAAAAGGTCACAACTCCAGGGTAAAATGCGCGCTATACGATAATAAGGAACCTTACATGACCATACAGCAGTGGCTGTTTTCGTTCAAAGGGCGTATTGGACGCCGTGATTTCTGGATCTGGATGGTGACGTGGATTGTCGCCATGCTGCTTCTGTTTTTCGTTGCCTATAACGCATGGCTAAGCACGCAAACGGCGGCCTTCGCGCTGGTCTGTCTGCTATGGCCAACGGCGGCTGTCGTCGTGAAACGGCTGCACGATCGCGGACGTTCCGGCGCGTGGGCATTTCTGATTATTCTGGCGTGGATGCTGGTGGCGGGAAACTGGGCGATGCTGCCGTCCATCCTGCCGTGGGTTGTGGGCAGGCTGCTGCCGTCGGTCATCTTCGTGATGATGATTGTCGATCTGGGCGCGTTTATTGGCACCCAGAGCGAAAACAAATACGGTAAAGACACCGTTGAGGTGAAGTACCGCTGATCACCAGTAGTGTTCGGCGGTCATATGGCCCGGTCGGCGGCGAAGATGTTTCGTCATCTGCCGGGTATCCTTCAGAAGCTGCTGCGTGTCGCGAACCATCTGCGGATTGCCACACAGCATGACGTGGCTGGTTTCAGCGTTCAGCGGCAAACCTACCGCGTCTTCCAGGGCTCCACTCTCAATTAACGCCGGCACGCGACCGGTCAGCGCTCCTGCTACGGTTTCGCGGCTGACCACCGTCTGAATCTTTAACTTTCCGCCGTACTGCTGTTCCAGCGCCCGCATCTGCGGCAGGTAGCTCAGGTCTGCAGCGTAGCGTGCAGCGTGCACCAGCACGATGTTTTTAAAGCGCTCCAGATCTTTGCCGTACTGCAAAATAGAGAGATAAGGGCCGATGGCCGTGCCGGTTGCCAGCATCCAGAGCGTGTCACAATCAGGGATCTCTTCGAGCACAAAGAAGCCTGCCGCTTCACTCACAATTTGCACGTCGTCGCCGGGCTTGAGGGCGGCAAGGCGCGGGCTGAGCTTACCGTCCGGAACGGTGACCAGATAGAACTCAAGATCCGGGTTATCAGGCGCGTTAACGTAAGAGTAGGCGCGCTGCACGCGTTCGCCGTCGACATCCAGCCCCAGCTTGGCGAATTGCCCGGCTTTAAACGGGTGTACGGGAGCATGGACGGTGAGACTAAATAGCGCATCGGTCCAGAACTCTATTTTCGTGACTTTACCTGTTACCCAGTCCGCCATGATCTTCTCCTGTGCTGTTTCTCTGTTCTATCTTCCGTACTTGTGGTGACAATTTCCAGCCCGTCAGGGCCGGAAAGCTCTATCGATCAAACGGTTTTACAGAATGTGCGTCTGTACGTCCGGGTCTTTGCGGTCGAGATAGTGGATAGACTGGATGCGGCGAATGGTGCGCGATTTACCGCGGATCAGCAGCGTTTCGGTCGTCGCCATATTGCCCTTGCGGGTGATACCGTTCAGCAGATCGCCTTTGGTGATGCCGGTCGCGGAGAAGACAACGTTATCGCTACGGGCCATCTCGTCCAGCGCGAGCACTTTATTGGCCTCGATGCCCATCGCTTCGCAGCGCGCCAGCTCGTTTTCTCCGATACGGCGGTTCTCTTCGCTGTCGCCTTTTACCTCGTGACGGGGCAGCAGACGAGCCTGCATGTCGCCATCCAGCGCGCGGATCACTGCCGCAGAGACGACACCTTCCGGCGCGCCGCCGATGCCGTACAGCACGTCTACTTCGCTGTCCGGCATGCAGGTCAGGATCGAGGCGGCAACGTCACCGTCAGGAATAGCAAACACGCGCACGCCGAGCTTTTGCATTTGAGCGATGGTGGCGTCGTGGCGCGGTTTGGCCAGAATCGTCACGGTCAGTTCGCTAAGGGGTTTGCCCAGGGCTTTGGCGATGTTGTGCAGGTTCTCTTCCAGCGGCAGGCTGAGGTCGATTGCGCCCTTTGCGCCAGGCCCGACAATCAGCTTTTCCATGTACATATCTGGCGCGTTAAGGAAGCAGCCCTTATCGCCTACGGCCAGCACCGCCAGGGCGTTGGCCTGACCCATTGCCGTCATGCGCGTACCTTCGATCGGGTCGACGGCGATATCCACGGCATCGCCTTTGCCGGTACCGACTTTTTCACCAATATAGAGCATTGGCGCTTCGTCGATCTCGCCTTCGCCGATCACGATGGTGCCGTCGATGTTGACCTGGTTAAGGACAATGCGCATGGCATGGACGGCTGCGCCGTCTGCGGTATTTTTGTCGCCACGACCCAGCCATTTATAGCCTGCAAGGGCGGCCGCTTCGGTGACGCGGGAAAACTCGATAGCAAGTTCACGTTTCATGAGGTACTCGTGCAATCAAAAGGAATTGCACGAAGTTTATCACAGAGTGGGGAGGGGGGTTTTAAGTCCCCTCTCCCCTTTGGGGGGCTTACTCGTCGTGCTCTTCCCACGCCAGGGCGCGTTTCACCGCTTTCTTCCAGCCGCTGTAGCGGAAGTTACGCTCGGTGGTTTCAATGCCCGGGCGGAATTCGCGTTCGATCACCGCTTTTTCCTGCAGCTCGTCCAGGTTCTGCCAGAAGCCTACTGCCAGACCGGCAAGATACGCCGCGCCCAGCGCCGTCACTTCACGCACTTCAGGACGCTCAACGCGGGTGCCCAGAATGTCGGACTGGAACTGCATCAGGAAGTTATTCGCGACCGCACCGCCGTCCACGCGCAGGGCGTGCAGACGAATGCCGGAGTCAGCCTGCATCGCTTCCAGCACGTCGCGCGTCTGGTAGGCGATGGATTCCAGGGTGGCGCGAATAATGTGGTTAGAGTTCACACCGCGCGTGAGGCCGAAAATCGCGCCGCGTGCATACGGATCCCAGTACGGTGCGCCCAGACCGGTGAACGCAGGTACCACGTACACGCCGTTGGTGTCTTTCACTTTGGTCGCGAAGTACTCGGAATCGAACGCATCGCTGATCAGCTTCATCTCGTCGCGCAGCCACTGGATAGACGCGCCGGCCATGAACACCGCACCTTCCAGCGCATAGTTCACTTCGCCGCGCGGGCCGCAGGCGATGGTAGTCAGCAGGCCGTTTTCTGATTTCACCGCTTTCTCGCCGGTGTTCATCAGCATAAAGCAGCCGGTGCCGTAGGTGTTCTTCGCCATCCCTTCTTTGACGCACAGCTGGCCGAACAGCGCCGCCTGCTGGTCACCGGCGATACCGGCGATAGGAATACGGGTGCCGCCTTTACCGCCGATGTTGGTCTGACCGTACACTTCTGAAGACTTGCGCACTTCAGGCAGCATCGCGCGTGGGATATCCAGGGCGTCCAGCATCTTGTCATCCCACTCCAGGGTGTTGATGTTGAACAGCATGGTGCGCGAGGCGTTGGTGTAGTCGGTGACGTGAACGCGTCCCTGGGTCATCTTCCAGATAAGCCAGGTATCAACGGTACCGAACAGCAGCTCGCCGCGTTTAGCACGCTCGCGTGAACCTTCCACATGGTCGAGGATCCATTTGACTTTGGTGCCGGAGAAATACGGGTCAACCACCAGGCCGGTGGCGCTGCGCACGTACTCTTCCATGCCGTCGCGCTTCAGCTGTTCGCAGATCTCAGAGGTACGGCGGCACTGCCAGACGATGGCGTTGTAAATAGGCTTACCGGTTTCACGTTCCCAGACAATTGTCGTTTCACGCTGGTTAGTGATACCAATCGCGGCAATCTCGTCGGAACTGATATCGGCTTTCGCCAGTACTTCGACCAGCGTGGAGCTTTGTGACGCCCAGATCTCCATTGGGTCGTGTTCTACCCAGCCTGGACGAGGATAAATTTGCTCAAATTCGCGCTGTGACACGCTGACGATGTTCGCGTCATGATCCATTACGACAGCGCGGGAGCTGGTAGTGCCCTGGTCGAGCGCAACGATATATTTTTTTTCGGTCATGGTATGTGTCCCGTAGTCAGATTACAGCGAAGCTTTTTGTTGTGCGGTAGAAGTCGTTTCCTTCTCCTCTTCCACACAGGTGTCGCACGGTAAATGGCGACCAATTAATTTGCGGTAGCTAAACGCACCCAGCGCAGCCCCTACAACCGGCGCAAACAGCGGTACCAGGAAGTAAGGAATGTCTTTTCCACCGGTGAAGGCGACGTCGCCCCAGCCTGCGATAAAGGCGAACGCTTTTGGTCCGATATCACGTGCCGGGTTCATCGCGAAGCCGGTCAGCGGGCCCATGGAGGCGCCAATCACCGCAATCAGCAGGCCAATCAGCAGGGGGGCCAGCGGGCCGCGCGGAATGCCGTTTCCGTCGTCGGTCAGCGCCAGGATAACGCCCATCAGAATAGCGGTAATCACCATTTCAACTGCGAACGCCTGCACAAAATTGATATGCGGGTTTGGATAGGTTGAGAAGATGCCTGCCAGATCCAGACTTTCGACGCTGCCGCGTACCATATGATGCGTCTGTTCGAAGTCGATGAAAAGATTGTAATAAAGCCCGTAAACTAACGCCGCTGCGCAAAACGCGCCGGCAAACTGAGAAAGAATGAAAGGAACAACTTTGCGTCCGTCGAAGCACGCGAACAGCCACAGTGCGATTGTCACCGCCGGGTTAAGATGTGCACCAGACACCCCTGCGGTCAGGTAGATGGCCATCGCCACGCCCAGACCCCAGATGATACTGATTTCCCACTGACCAAAACTGGCACCCGCCACTTTCAGTGCAGCGACACAGCCCACTCCGAAGAATATCAACAACCCGGTACCAAGGAACTCGGCAATGCACTGGCCTTTTAAGGTTGATGTCTGACTCATAATCGGAATCCTGAAGAAATTGATGTTTATTGTTAGCATGGCCGCCCGTGACAGCCACGATGCCCTGTAGACATAGTGTTAATTTATCGTTAACGAGCAAAAACGAGAAATATCGAAATCAAAATGTGTGGTCTGCGTCAATAAAATGAGCGTTTTCGCGCCATAAAGCACATTTTTGCAGCAGTACAGGATCGGTACAGGAATGTGAGCTGAATCATTTCATTAACGAATCAGTTAACAATTTAGGGGTATATGACGCGAACGCACCAGGACCAGACCTAAAAGTGTTGCAAACCGCGATCTGCGCGGTGTGTCGCTGGACACAGAGCGCCGCGCTCCATACAATCGACGGTATATGTCGTGCGCGTTTATGTTAAAGCGTCGCCTTGCAATTCAGGAGAGGTAGCATCATGTCTTTAGAAGTGTTTGAGAAACTGGAATCGAAAGTACAGCAGGCGATTGACACCATCACCCTGCTGCAGATGGAAATTGAAGAGCTGAAAGAGAAGAACAACAGCCTCGCGCAGGAAGTTCAGAACGCGCAGCACGGCCGCGAAGAACTGGAGCGCGAAAACAACCAGCTGCGCGAACAGCAGAACGGCTGGCAGGATCGCCTGCAGGCGCTGTTGGGACGTATGGAAGAAGTCTGATTCCCATTGGGATGAACTGACCAGGCCGGGTAAGGCGAAGCCGCCACCCGGCTTTTTTTATGGTTCTCGCTGACTGACATCCAACCATAAAAAAGGCCGCCAAAGGCGGCCTTAACGCTACTTGTCCTGCGCTGTCATAGCAAAAGCAACGAACACATTCGGTTCATCACTCTTTACAACGAGTACGCTGGCGACAATGAACGCGATACATAAATAGCGTTTCATTATGCGGTCCCTGCAGCTAACCGCTCCACCGTTCACCACCGGTGATAAGTCGGTGGACACAAGCCCTGGTGTGGGCTGTTTTACGGTTGTGAATACACCTTTCCCTGGACCGATGCCCATTTGCGAGATGGCGGAAAGGGACGCAGCATCATAGTTAACATCAGCCTCGCCGTTAAGATGTGCAAATAAAATTAGGATTTTATAAAGGGTTTAAGGGATTGCCTGCCATTTATTGAGAGGTATGATAAAAGTCCCTGGTGTGGAGCTGTAAATCCTCCCAACGGACCGCGAATCCCGAGGGACAAAAAAACCGCCACATTGCTGTTGGCGGTTTTTTTATGGTTCACGCTTACGGTTTTACTACTCGATATCCAGCGGATCTTCGGAAAGGATAATGCCGGTATTATCGGCGTAGAGATGGTCGCCGGAGAAGAAGGTCACGCCGCCGAAATTGACGCGCACGTCGCTTTCGCCGATGCCGTCACCCGCCGCCCCTACCGGTATGGCCGCGATGGCCTGAATCCCGATATCCAGGTCTTCCAGATCGTCCACCTGGCGCACGGAGCCGTATACCACAAGGCCTTCCCATTCATTCTGGACGGCAATACCGGCCAGCTCAGCATCAATCAATGCACGGCGCACGGAACCGCCGCCATCGACCACAAGAACGCGGCCGCGGCCGTTCTGTTCGAGCAGATCGTACAGCAACCCGTTGTCCTCGAAACATTTCACCGTGACGATCTGTCCGCCAAACGACGACCGCCCACCAAAGTTGGAGAACAGCGGTTCAACGACGTTGACATCTTCCTGGTAGATGTCACAAAGCTCGGAGGTATCGTATTTCATAGGTTTAACGCTCAGTTGCTGCGAATGTGTTCAGTATATCGTGCGAAATGCGTTGTTGGCAAAATCATCAATTGTTAATTGATATTTGTCAGCTAACTGAGCGTCTGGCTTAAGACAATCCCGATGACGAACAACAGGTTAGTCAGCAGCGCGCCTTTTACCGTGCGCTCCAGCATCGGCGGCATGGCGGACGGGCTGAGTTCACGCATCACAAAGCGAGCCTGCTTAATCAGCAGCGGCGCGGCAAGCACAAACAGCCAGCCCCACACGCTCTGCAACGAAATCAGGTTAAACAGCGCCAGGCAAACCAGCGCGCCAGTGAGCAGGCAGGCATGATAACGGCGGGCATTGACCGGCCCAAGACGAACCGCCAGAGTATTTTTGCCATTCTCGCGATCGCTGTCGATGTCGCGCAGGTTATTGATGTTGAGCACCGCCGTCGCCAGCAGGCCGCAGGCGGTCGCGGGCAGGAACAGGGCAGGGATCACCGTATGCGCCTGCAGGTACCAGCTTCCCATCACGCTCAGCCAGCCGAAGAAAACCAGTACGGAGATATCACCGAGCCCAATATAACCGTAAGGACGCGTGCCGACGGTGTAGGTAATGGCCGCGATAATGGCCAGTAAACCCAGCACCAGGAAGCCAATGAAATCGCTGGGAGTCTTAGACGCCACCGTCACCAGCGCCAGGCCGGATGCGCAGATCAACACCACGGTGATAATCAGCGCGCGCTTCATCTGCGCCTGGGTAATCACCCCTTTCTGCATTCCGCGCAGTGGCCCTATGCGGTCCGGCTTGTCGCTGCCTTTTACCGCGTCACCGTAGTCGTTGGCGAGATTGGAGAGGATTTGCAGCAGGCCGGCGGTAATCAATGCCAGCGCGGCGACCAGCGGATCAAAATAACCCTGCCACCAGGCAAGGGCGGTGCCGACGATAATCGCGGCAAAGGCCAGAGGAAGTGTTTTAGGGCGCAGACTTTCGAGCCACGCCTGAGTACGGCTGATGTCAGTCATAAGTATTTAGCCAATAAAAATGGGGGCATTAGCCCCCATTAAACGTGATGAGAATCCAGTAACCGCGATTATAGGATAAAACGGCTCAGATCTTCATCTGCCACTAACGCATCCAGATGTTTACTCACATATTCTGCGTCAATGGTAACGGTTTGACCGTTCAGGTCGCTCGCGTCGTAAGAGATATCTTCGACCAGGCGTTCCAGCACGGTATGCAGACGACGCGCACCAATGTTTTCGGTGGTTTCGTTCACCTGCCATGCAGCCTGAGCAATACGTTTGATACCGTCTTCGGTGAACTCGAGGTTCACGCCTTCGGTCGCCATCAGCGCTTTGTATTGTACGGTAGCAGAGGCGTTTGGCTCAGTCAGGATACGTTCGAAATCTTCGGTGGTCAGCGCCTGCAGCTCAACGCGGATAGGCAGACGGCCCTGCAGCTCGGGGATCAGATCCGACGGGCTGGCAACCTGGAAGGCACCTGATGCGATAAACAGGATGTGGTCCGTTTTCACCATGCCGTGCTTGGTGGAGACGGTGCAGCCTTCTACCAGCGGCAGCAGGTCGCGCTGAACGCCTTCGCGGGACACATCCGGGCCGGAGCTGTTGCCGCCGCGCTTACAGATTTTGTCGATCTCGTCGATAAACACGATACCGTGCTGCTCAACCGCGTCGATAGCGTCCTGCTTCAGCTCTTCAGGGTTCACCAGCTTCGCGGCTTCTTCTTCAATCAGCAGCTTCATTGCGTCTTTAATTTTCAGCTTACGCGCTTTCTGCTTCTGGCCGCCCAGGTTCTGGAACATGGACTGCAGCTGGCTGGTCATTTCTTCCATGCCCGGAGGCGCCATGATTTCCACACCCATTGGTGCGGCAGCGAGATCGATCTCAATCTCTTTGTCGTCCAGCTGGCCTTCACGCAGCTTCTTGCGGAACGCCTGACGCGCAGCGGACGGTTCCGCCTGCTGTTCTGCCTGGCCCCAGTTGTTTTTTGCCGGTGGGATCAGCACGTCGAGAATGCGCTCTTCGGCCATCTCTTCCGCGCGATAGCGGTTTTTCTCGATCGCCTGGACGCGCACCATTTTGATCGCCGAGTCGGTCAGATCGCGGATGATGGAGTCCACTTCTTTACCCACGTAGCCCACTTCGGTGAACTTGGTGGCTTCAACTTTGATGAACGGCGCGTTGGCCAGCTTCGCCAGACGACGGGCGATTTCGGTTTTACCGACGCCGGTCGGGCCGATCATCAGAATGTTCTTCGGCGTGACTTCGTGGCGCAGCTCTTCGTCAAGCTGCATACGACGCCAGCGGTTACGCAGGGCGATAGCCACGGAGCGCTTGGCGTTATCCTGGCCGATAATGTGTTTGTTCAGTTCGCTGACAATTTCGCGTGGGGTCATTTCAGACATGGGAGATCCTTACGCTTTGGAGGTCAATTCTTCGATGGTGTGGTTGTGGTTGGTATAGATGCAGATATCACCTGCAATATCCAACGCCTTCACCGCGATATCACGCGCGTTCATGTCGGTATTTTCCAACAGCGCGCGGGCTGCAGCCTGGGCATAAGGGCCGCCAGAGCCGATGGCAATCAGGTCATTTTCCGGCTGAATCACGTCACCGTTACCAGTGATGATAAGCGATGCGGTTTCATCGGCGACCGCCAGCAGCGCTTCGAGCTTGCGCAGCATGCGGTCGGTACGCCAGTCTTTCGCCAGCTCAACGGCAGCTTTCACCAGATGACCCTGGTGCATTTCCAGTTTGCGTTCAAACAGTTCAAACAGCGTGAAGGCATCCGCCGTGCCGCCTGCAAAACCGGCGATCACTTTGTCGTTGTAGAGACGGCGCACTTTCTTCACGTTGCCTTTCATGACGGTATTACCCAGCGTGGCCTGGCCATCACCGGCGATTACCACATGGCCGTTACGGCGTACACTTACTATTGTTGTCACGAGCAGACCCCCTGGTTACAGAATCGGGAAACAGAAGCCCTGAGCCTGTGCTCAGGGCTGAATTAAATGATAGATGGGGGGGATTTCGGGGGTTTCAACCCCCGGAGGCGAGTCGAATGCAGTTTGTGTGGCCGGCGACTTTCAAACGCGAAATGGTACCATCGGCATTTTCTTTGCCTTTGACCGGACCAATCACCACGCGATTCCAACCGTTATTGGTGGTAATACGCGAATCAAACCCTTCAAAGGCCAGCTGAGCACGTACCGTTTCCGCCTGCTCGGCACCTTTGAACGAACCGCACTGTACCATCCAGCGGCGTTCATCTTTTTTCTCCGCCGTCTGCTTCGGTGCTTCGGTCTCTTTGGTGACAGGCGCGGCCTGCTGCGTTTTCGGCTGCTGCGCGGTGGTATGCGCTGGCGTCTGGAGCAGATCCTGATACGGCTGAGCCGCCTGTTTCTGCGGCTGCGTTTTCGGCTGCTGTTGGACAGGCTGAGACTGCACCGTACGCGTCTGCTGCTGGTATGGCTGTTCCGTTACCCGCGGCTGCGTTTTAGGCTGCTGCACCGGCTGGGTTTGCGCCCACTGCTGCTGTTGCTGCTGAATCTGCTGTTGTGCCTGACGTCGCTGTAGCGTTTGCTGGCGCTGCGCTGGCGTCTGTTCATTCCACGGCACTTCGTTCAGCTGCGTAGGCTGCTGACGCATATCGGCCTGCATTTGTGCCAGCAGCTGACGCTGTTCATCCGTCAGCTGATTCGCATTCTGTACTTCACCACCCGCAGAAGGTTCGGTTGGCGCACGTACCCCAGGCTGACGGCTTTCCAGCTCTTTGATATAGCGCCAGCGCTCTTCAGGCTTCGGAGGAAGGCCGTTTCCGGCGACTTTACTGGCCTGAAGCGCCTCAGACTCTTCTTTTTTATGGTGCGTGATAAAGTACAGGCCACCAATAAAGGCGACGACTACAGCCGCAGCAATAGCGACCATTGCTGGCGAGACAGCAGGCAGGTTACGTTGCTTTTTCCTTGAGCTACTCTTTTTGCGTCGCGAAGGTGCCGGCTGGCCGCGACGTACATAATCTCGTTGTGCCACTATCGTTTCGCTGTATTTATTCGTTCGTCAGCCCGCCATGTTACTTAAGCGGCGGGGCTTTGACCAGATAAGGGTATCCGAAAGACGTTTACTTTAAGTCAATGCCTGGGTCGTGCCGCGAACAATCAGTTCGCAGTCCAGCAACCGCGAGCCGCTGCTAACTGTTTGACCGTGAAGCTGATCCAGCAGCAGAAGCATTGCTTCGCGGCCGATTTGATAGCGCGGCTGAGCGACCGTTGAGAGCGGCGGATCGCAAAATTCCGAAAGCGAAATATTATCGAATCCGATGATCGATAAATCTTTCGGTATGCGAAGGCCGCGGCGTTTGGCATACGATAATGCACCCAGCGCCATCACGTCGCTGTGACAAAATACGGCGGTTGGCGGCTCAGGCAGGTCCAGAAGTTTCTCCAGCGCCTGTCCACCCGCAGCGAAGGTAAAATCACCGCGCGCAATGTAGTGTGGATCGACGGTGACGCCGGTACGGCGCAGCGCCTGAACGTAGCCCTGTAAGCGGTAGTGACACAGCGGCATCTCTTCCGGTCCGGCAATACAGCCAATACGCTTATGCCCCAGTTCCTGGAGATAGTTTACGGCGTTGAATGCGGCGGTGAGGTTATCAATGTGGACCGTCGGCAGCTCCAGCTCTGGCGCAAACTCGTTGGCCATGACCATCGGCGGTAAATTACGCTGTTCTTCAATGCTGGCATCAAACGGCAGGCGAGAGCCAAGCAGCAGCATGCCGTCGATCTGCTTGGTGATAATGAGATCGATGAAGGTTTTTTCCTGCTGGTTCTGGTGAGCACAGTCGCCAATCAGCACCAGGTAACCCTGTTCCGCTGCGGTGACTTCAATACCGCGGATAATCTCGCTGAAGAAAGGGTCACAGATGTCCGGTACAATCACCAGGATAGTGCGCGACTCATTGCGTTTGACGTTTCTCCCCATCGCCTGTGGGAAATAGCCCACTTCAAGCGCAGCCTGCTCCACCCGGTTACGGGTCGCCTGGGAGACTTTATCCGGGTTCATTAATGCGCGGGATACCGTTGCCGTAGAGACCTGCGCTTTCTGGGCAACGTCTTTCATGGTCGCCGGTGCAACCTCTTTCCTGGACTTCAACGTCTTCTCCTCGCCTGAACACCGAACTTCTGACATCACCATTTTTACAGATAGTTAATGGAATCGGTTACAGAATTTTCATAAAAAGTGTGAGGAGCGTTAAATTTTTCGATCCAGCTTCAGCCTTCGATGGGATCGACGTCCAGTACCCACTTCACTTTTCTCGCCTCGGGCAGGGTGTTAATCAGCACCAGCGCGCCGCTGACGATGTGCTGAAGACGAACGCGAGAGGGGTGCTGGAGCAAAATTTGCCAGCGGAAACGGCCGCCGCGTTTTGGGGCGAGTGCCGGCACCGGGCCCAAAATCCACAGCTGATTATCCACCAGCGGACTGGCCTGCAGGAGGTTTCTCAGCTGCTGCAGGAAAAGCGGCGCCTGCTGGTTGTTGTGGTCTTCCGCGCGGATGATGACGTGGCTGGTCCACGGCGGTAGCTGCATGGTCTGGCGTTCGGCCAGCGCCTGCTCGGCAAAGGCGTCATAGCCTTTGTGCAGAAGGGTTTGTAGCAGCGGGTGCTCCGGGTGGTGCGTTTGCAATACCACTTCGCCCTGTTTACCGGCGCGCCCGGCGCGCCCTGCCACCTGGGTGTAAAGCTGGGCGAAGCGCTCGGCTGAACGGAAATCTGCCGAGAACAGCGCGCCGTCCACGTCCAGCAGGGCGACCAGCGTCACGTCCGGGAAGTGGTGGCCTTTTGCCAGCATCTGAGTGCCAATCAGGATGCGTGCGCCGCCGCGATGCACTTCCGCCAGCTGCTGCTCCAGCGCCCCTTTGCGGCTGGTGGTGTCCCGGTCGATTCGGGACAGGGGCACGTCGGGGAAGAAGGGCGCAAGGGCCTGTTCCAGCTGTTCCGTTCCCAGACCCACCGGCACGATATGCGTGGAACCACATGACGGACACTGGCGCGGCACCGGACGCTGGCTGTCGCAGTGGTGGCAGCGTAAATGCCGCTGGGCCTGGTGGAAGGTATAGTAGTGGTCGCAGCGCGGGCACTCGGCAATCCATCCGCAGTCGTGGCACAGCAGGGCAGGTGCAAATCCGCGACGGTTAAGAAACAGGATCACCTGATTGCCCGCCTGCAAATGCTGGCGCATGCGGGTAATCAATGCAGGTGCTAGCCCGGCCTGGACCTGCTGACCTTTCAGATCCAGTACGTGCTGAATGGCCGGACGGGCATTCCCCGCGCGACGCGTCAGGCGCAGCATATGGTATTTACGCTGGCGCACGTTGTGCAGCGTTTCGAGCGCAGGCGTGGCGGAGCCGAGAATAATAGGAATTTGCTCGCTGTGGGCGCGATAAACAGCCAGATCGCGGGCGTGATAGCGCCAGCCTTCCTGCTGTTTATAGGAGCTGTCGTGTTCTTCGTCGATCACGATAACGCCAAGATTTTTAAACGGCGTAAACAGCGACGAGCGGGTGCCGATCACAATCGCCGCTTCGCCGTTTTTCGCTTTCAGCCAGGCGCTGAGGCGTTCGCTGTCGTTCAGGCCAGAGTGCAGCACCTCAACCGGCGCATTAAAGCGTTCGCGAAAGCGGGCGATGGTTTGCGGCGTCAGGCCAATTTCCGGCACCATCACCAGCGCCTGTTTGCCCTGCGCAAGCACGTTTTCCAGCACGCTCAGGTAGACTTCCGTCTTGCCGGAGCCCGTCACGCCCGCCAGCAGCCAGGCGGAGAAATGATCGGAGGCGCTATGAATCGCGCCCACGGCGGTTGCCTGTTCGGTATTCAGACGCAGGCGATCCCCTGAAACGGAGAAACTCTCGCGCCAGTCGTAAAGGGCAGGCGCTTCGCTTGCCAGGTCGCTCAACCCTTTCTTTCTTAATGCCTGTAGCGCCGTTTCGCTGACTTCAAGTTCGTCGACCTGATGCCGCCAGATTTTCCCCTGACGCAGCGCCGCCAGGGCCTGCTGCTGTTTCTGTGAGCGCTTGAGGCTGTTAATGTCGACGGCCTGGCCATCTTCCGTAGCAAACCAGTACCACATCGGCGCATGGCTGGCGCTTTTGCCCTGGCGCAGCATGATGGGCAGGGCGTGGAACAGGACGTCGCCAATGGGGTGATGATAATAATCCGCCGCCCATAGCAGCAGTCGCCAGGTGCTGGTGGAATAAACGGGCTCGCCGTCGAGCACCTCAACCACCGACTTTAGTTCATTGAGCGGCAGTTCGCTTCGATCGCTGACGGAGACAACAATTCCCACGCGCTGCTGTTTGCCAAACGGCACGGTCACGCGACAGCCCGCTTTGGCGCTCATGCTGTCGGGCAGCAGGTAGTCAAAGGTTCGGGGAAGCGGAACGGGCAGGGCAACGTGAGCGACGGGCATCGAATCTTCCTGACTTGAAAAGTGGCGCGTTAGTATACACATTAGTGAAAGCGGCGTGCGGATCAGTTTGCATACGTTGGTCAAATTCTGTATGATTCGCCGCCTTTGGTGTACTTTACGCCAAAGAACTTACAATCAACATCGCGTGGTGTCTGGCGTTAGGGCTGGAAGAGCGACGCGGCCTTAACTGAGGTTCTCCCATGAAAAAAGATATTCACCCGAAATACGAAATGATTACTGCAAACTGTTCTTGCGGTAACTCTATCCAGATCCGCTCTACCGTGGGTCACGATCTGAACCTGGACGTGTGCGGCAAATGCCACCCGTTCTACACTGGTAAGCAGCGTGATGTTGCAACCGGTGGCCGTGTTGACCGCTTCAACAAGCGTTTCAGCATCCCGGGCGCTAAATAAGTTTCCCGAAAAAAAGGCACCGCAAGGTGCCTTTTTTGTATCCGCTTCTCAGTATTCCCACGTCTCCGGGTCAATACCCAGTTCACGCATGATCACCTTCGCCTCTTCCGGGATTTCATCACTGCGTTCTTTACGCAGATCTTCATCGTTCGGCAACGGTTGACCGGTAAACGCATGCAGAAACGCTTCGCACAGCAGCTCGCTGTTGGTTGCGTGGCGCAGGTTGTTCACCTGACGACGCGTACGTTCATCGGTGAGGATCTTCAACACCTTCAGAGGAATAGAAACCGTAATTTTTTTTACTTGTTCACTCTTCTTACCGTGCTCAGCGTATGGGCTGATATATTCGCCGCTCCATTCAGCCATGAGATACCTTTAATCCTCTCAGTCATTTATCTAAAGGTGCAAAACCTGTAACCACTCGTTTTGAACCGCAATCTTGCCTAGTTTACCGTAGAGACGATACCGTGGCACGGATATTGCCGCTGCAGCGTGCACTAAAGCATATAATTTTAACGGCTATTTGCGCATTGCTCAATCTATACGCAAAGAAGTTTAGATGTCCAGATGTATTGACGTCCATACTTTCAATGTTTACTCTGGTGCCTGACTTTTCACCTCATTCGCCAGGAAGCCCTCACCATGACGCGTAAACAGGCCACTATCGCAGTGCGTAGCGGATTAAATGATGACGAGCAGTACGGCTGCGTTGTCCCGCCCATTCATCTTTCCAGTACCTACAACTTCACCGGATTTAATGAACCCCGCGCGCATGATTACTCGCGTCGTGGCAACCCTACGCGTGACGTGACCCAGCGCGCGCTGGCCGAGCTGGAAGGTGGCGCAGGCGCCGTATTAACCAATACGGGGATGTCCGCCATTCACCTGGTGACCACCGTGTTCCTGAAACCAGGTGACCTGCTGGTTGCGCCGCACGATTGCTACGGCGGCAGCTATCGCCTGTTTGATAGCCTGGCAAAACGCGGCTGCTATCGCGTACTGTTTGTCGATCAAAACGATGAACAGGCGCTGAAACAGGCGCTGGCAGAGAAGCCAAAGCTGGTTCTGGTGGAAAGTCCAAGCAATCCATTGTTGCGCGTTGTCGATATTGCGAAAATTTGTCAGCTCGCAAGGGATGCGGGAGCGATAAGTGTAGTGGATAATACGTTCCTCAGTCCGGCCCTTCAGAACCCACTCGCACTGGGTGCCGATCTGGTATTGCATTCATGCACTAAATATCTGAACGGCCATTCTGATGTGGTAGCGGGCGTGGTGATTGCCAAAGATCCCGACGTTGTCACCGAACTGGCATGGTGGGCCAATAATATTGGCGTCACCGCGGGTGCCTTCGACAGCTATCTGCTGTTGCGCGGCATCCGCACGCTGTCGCCGCGCATGGAAGTGGCGCAACGCAATGCCCAGGCGATTGTCGATTTCCTGAAAACCCAGCCGCTGGTGAAGAAGCTCTATCACCCGTCGCTGCCGGAAAATCAGGGGCACGAGATTGCCGCGCGCCAGCAGAAAGGGTTTGGCGCGATGTTAAGTTTTGAACTGGACGGTGACGAGCAAACGCTGCGTCGCTTCCTGAGCGGGTTGTCATTGTTTACGCTGGCGGAATCCTTAGGTGGGGTTGAAAGCTTGATCTCCCACGCCGCGACCATGACGCACGCAGGTATGGCACCGGAAGCACGTGCCGCCGCCGGGATTTCTGAGACGCTGCTGCGAATCTCAACCGGTATTGAAGATTCTGAAGATTTAATTGCCGATCTGGAAAATGGCTTCCGGATCGCAGCCAAGGGGTAATCATGAGTGTGATAGCGCAGGCAGGGGCGAAGGGTCGTCAGCTGCACAAGTTTGGTGGTAGTAGTCTTGCTGATGTGAAATGTTACCTGCGTGTCGCAGGGATCATGACGGAATATTCACAGCCGGGTGACATGATGGTTGTCTCGGCGGCGGGCAGCACCACCAACCAGTTGATTAGCTGGCTGAAACTGAGCCAGACCGATCGCCTTTCTGCGCATCAGGTGCAACAGTCCTTACGTCGTTACCAGAGCGAGCTGATTGCTGGCCTGCTGCCTGCGGACGTAGCGGACGGGCTGATCAGCGCCTTCACGCATGACCTTGAGCGTCTGGCCGCCCTGCTGGACAGCGGGATCACCGATGCGGTGTATGCCGAAGTGGTGGGCCACGGTGAAGTGTGGTCCGCGCGCCTGATGGCCGCCGTTCTGCAACATCTGGGCGTGGAGGCGGCCTGGCTCGATGCGCGTGATTTCCTGCGCGCCGAACGCGCCGCGCAGCCGCAGGTGGATGAAGGGTTGTCCTATCCGCTGCTGCAACAGCTGCTGGTGCAGCATCCGGGCAAACGTATTGTGGTTACCGGCTTTATCAGCCGCAGCAACGCGGGTGAAACCGTGCTGCTGGGCCGTAACGGCTCCGACTACTCGGCAACGCAAATCGGTGCCCTGGCGGGCGTGTCCCGCGTCACCATCTGGAGCGACGTGGCCGGTGTTTACAGCGCCGACCCGCGTAAAGTGAAAGATGCCTGTCTGCTGCCGCTGCTGCGTCTCGACGAAGCCAGCGAGCTGGCGCGTCTGGCGGCGCCGGTACTGCACGCGCGCACGCTGCAGCCGGTTTCCGGCAGCGATATCGACCTCCAGCTGCGCTGCAGCTACACCCCGGATCAAGGCTCTACCCGTATTGAACGCGTACTGGCGTCCGGCACCGGGGCGCGTATTGTCACCAGCCACGACGACATCTGCCTGATTGAGTTCCAGGTGCCTGCGGGCCAGGACTTCAAACTGGCGCATAAAGAGATCGACCTGATGTTAAAGCGTGCTCAGGTGCGCCCGCTGGCCGTTGGCGTCCACAATGACCGCCAGCTGCTGCAGTTCTGCTATACCGCTGAAGTGGCGGACAGCGCCCTGAAAATTCTGGATGAAGCGGGCCTGCCGGGCGAGCTTCGCCTGCGTCAGGGGCTGGCGCTGGTGGCGATGGTGGGCGCGGGCGTCACCCGTAACCCGCTGCACTGCCACCGCTTCTGGCAGCAGCTGAAAGGCCAGCCGGTGGAGTTCACCTGGCAGTCGGAAGAGGGCATCAGCCTGGTGGCCGTTCTGCGCAAAGGGCCAACCGAAAGCCTGATTCAGGGTCTGCACACCTCCCTGTTCCGCGCGGAAAAGCGCATCGGCCTGGTGCTGTTTGGTAAAGGCAACATCGGTTCCCGCTGGCTGGAGCTGTTCGCCCGCGAACAGGTCACGCTCTCGGCGCGTACCGGGTTCGAATTCATTCTCGCGGGCGTAGTGGACAGCCGCCGCAGCCTGCTGAACTACGAAGGGCTGGACGCCAGCCGCGCGCTTGCCTTCTTTAATGATGAAGCCGTAGAGCAGGATGAAGAGTCGCTGTTCCTGTGGATGCGCGCGCACCCTTACGATGACCTGGTAGTGCTGGACGTGACCGCCAGCGAACAGCTTGCCGATCAGTACCTTGATTTCGCCAGCCACGGTTTCCACGTCATCAGCGCCAACAAGCTGGCGGGGGCGAGCAGCACCGATAAATACCGTCAGATCCACGACGCGTTTGAAAAAACGGGGCGCCACTGGCTGTATAACGCCACCGTGGGTGCAGGCCTGCCGGTAAACCACACCGTGCGTGACCTGATTGAAAGCGGCGACAGCATTCTGGCGCTGAGCGGTATCTTCTCCGGCACGCTCTCCTGGCTGTTCCTGCAGTTTGACGGCACCGTTCCGTTCACCGACCTGGTGGATCAGGCGTGGCAGCAGGGCTTAACGGAACCCGATCCGCGTGTTGATCTCTCCGGTAAAGACGTGATGCGCAAGCTGGTGATCCTGGCGCGTGAAGCCGGTTATGACATCGAACCGGATTCCGTACGCGTCGAATCGCTGGTGCCTGCCGGCTGTGAAGAAGGTTCTGTGGACCATTTCTTTGAAAATGGGGAAGAGCTTAACGAGCAAATGGTGCAGCGTCTGGAAGCGGCGAACGAGATGGGGCTGGTGCTGCGCTACGTGGCGCGTTTCGAGGCCAACGGAAAAGCGCGAGTCGGTGTCGAGGCGGTGCGTCCTGAACATCCGCTGGCGGCGCTGCTGCCGTGCGATAACGTCTTCGCCATCGAAAGCCGCTGGTACCGCGATAACCCGCTGGTGATCCGCGGTCCGGGCGCGGGGCGCGATGTCACCGCCGGGGCCATCCAGTCCGACATCAACCGTCTGGCTAAGCTGCTGTAACCCCTCACCCTAACCCTCTCCCCAAAGGGGAGAGGGGACTGCTCGGTGCGGTCTTTTCCCCCTCGCCCCTTTGGGGAGAGGGCCGGGGTGAGGGGCCTTCTCACCCTCATCTTGAATTTTTCTCATATTCCCTGAGCAAACCTCACCGTTATTGTTGATTATTTCTATTGACGTCCCTCCACTTTTCCGTCATTTTTACATCTGGACGTCTAAACGTATAGAAGTTCACAACACAACAGACAATGACACGCGATTGATAGAGGTAAGGTATGAGCTTTTTTCACGCCAACCAGCGGGAAGCACTGAATCAGAGCCTGGCCGAAGTAAACGGCCAGATTAACGTCTCTTTTGAATTTTTCCCGCCGCGCACCAGTGAAATGGAGCAAACCCTGTGGAGCTCTATCGATCGTCTCAGCAGCCTGAAACCGAAGTTTGTCTCCGTGACCTACGGTGCGAACTCCGGCGAGCGTGACCGTACGCACAGCATCATTAAAGGCATCAAAGATCGCACCGGTCTCGAAGCGGCCCCGCACCTCACCTGTATCGACGCCACCCGCGACGAGCTGCGAGCCATCGCCCAGGATTACTGGAATAACGGTATCCGTCATATTGTCGCATTGCGCGGTGACCTGCCTCCTGGAAGCGGTAAGCCGGACATGTATGCCGCCGATCTGGTGGGGCTGTTGAAGGGGGTGGCGGACTTTGATATCTCCGTGGCCGCCTATCCTGAGGTTCATCCGGAAGCGAAAAGCGCTCAGGCCGATCTGCTTAACCTCAAGCGTAAGGTGGATGCCGGCGCGAACCGCGCCATTACTCAGTTCTTCTTTGATGTGGAAAGCTATCTGCGCTTCCGTGACCGCTGCGTCTCCGCGGGCATCGACGTTGAAATAATCCCGGGTATTCTGCCGGTCTCTAACTTCAAACAGGCGAAGAAATTTGCTGATATGACCAATGTGCGTATTCCTCTCTGGATGTCTAAAATGTACGAGGGGCTGGACGATGACCCGGAAACACGCAAGCTGGTGGGCGCAAATATCGCGATGGACATGGTGAAGATCTTAAGTCGTGAAGGGGTGAAGGATTTCCACTTCTACACGCTGAACCGTGCTGAGATGAGTTACGCCATATGCCACACGCTCGGCGTTAGACCAGGCGTGTAACAAAAAAGAGCCCTCTTCGGAGGGTTTTTTGATTTATAAGGGTTTTATTTTCCTGCCATATCAGCAATGCTGCCTTTGACGTACAAAACTCATGTATTTTCCATGGGAAATTAAACGGATTTAACTATCGAATCTGTGGGTTATCTCAACTATACCTTATCAACAAGGGCGTATATCGTAACGGTAACACTGTAAAAGGGAGCATAGCGATGAGCACGTCAGACGAAACCAATAAAGCGGCATCAGTCGGCAAATGCCCGTTCCATCAGGGCGGCGTCGATCACAGCGCGGGCGCAGGTACAGGCAGCCGCGACTGGTGGCCAAAACAACTCCGCATCGATCTTCTTAACCAACATTCCAATCGTTCGAACCCGCTGGGTGAAGACTTTGACTACCGCAAAGAATTTAGCAAGCTTGATTACTCCGCGCTGAAAGGCGATCTCAAAGCACTTTTAACCGACTCCCAACCGTGGTGGCCTGCCGACTGGGGTAGCTATGCGGGCCTGTTTATCCGTATGGCCTGGCATGGCGCGGGTACCTATCGCTCCGTTGACGGACGCGGTGGCGCAGGACGCGGTCAACAGCGCTTTGCGCCGCTGAACTCCTGGCCGGATAACGTGAGCCTGGATAAGGCGCGCCGTCTGCTGTGGCCCATCAAGCAAAAATACGGACAAAAAATTTCCTGGGCTGACCTGTTTATCCTCGCGGGTAACGTGGCGCTGGAGAATTCGGGCTTCCGCACCTTTGGTTTCGGTGCCGGGCGTGAAGATGTCTGGGAACCGGATCTGGACGTGAACTGGGGTGATGAAAAAGCCTGGCTGACCCACCGCG
Source organism: Enterobacter sp. DC4 (assembly GCF_000568095.1). Taxonomy (NCBI): domain Bacteria; kingdom Pseudomonadati; phylum Pseudomonadota; class Gammaproteobacteria; order Enterobacterales; family Enterobacteriaceae; genus Enterobacter; species Enterobacter sp. DC4. The sequence continues at coordinate 71,391 of NZ_AZUB01000011.1, forward strand.
ATCCGGAAGCGCTGGCGAAGCGTCCTCTGGCCGCCACCGAAATGGGCCTGATCTACGTGAACCCGGAAGGGCCAAACGCCAGCGGTGAACCGCTGTCAGCGGCGGCAGCGATTCGCGCGACCTTCGGCAACATGGGCATGAACGATGAAGAGACCGTCGCGCTGATTGCAGGCGGCCACACCCTCGGCAAGACTCACGGCGCGGGTGAAGCCACCCACGTGGGTACCGACCCGGAAGCCTCACCAATTGAAGCGCAGGGCCTGGGCTGGGCGAGCACGCTCGGCACGGGCGTGGGTGCAGATGCCATTACCTCCGGTCTGGAAGTCATCTGGTCGCAAACCCCGACCCAGTGGAGCAACTACTTCTTCGAGAACCTGTTCAAATACGAATGGGTGCAGACCCGCAGCCCGGCAGGGGCGATTCAGTTTGAAGCCGTAGATGCACCGGAAATCATGCCCGATCCGTTCGACCCGTCGAAAAAACGCAAACCTACCATGCTGGTCACCGACCTGACGCTGCGTTTTGACCCGGAATTCGAGAAAATTTCCCGCCGCTTCCTGAACGATCCGCAGGCTTTCAACGAAGCCTTCGCGCGTGCCTGGTTCAAGCTGACCCACCGTGATATGGGGCCAAAAGCGCGGTACATCGGCCCTGAAGTGCCGAAAGAAGATCTGATTTGGCAGGACCCGCTGCCGCAGGCGGTGTTCAATCCGTCGAAAGAAGACATTGAAAGCCTGAAGGCGGAGATTGTGGCGTCCGGTCTGTCCGTGAGCGAGCTGGTTTCCGTAGCCTGGGCGTCTGCTTCAACCTTCCGCGGTGGCGATAAGCGTGGCGGCGCTAACGGCGCACGTCTGGCGCTGGCGCCTCAGCGCGACTGGGATGTGAACGCCGCGGCGGTTCGCGCTTTGCCGGCTCTGGAAGCTATTCAGCGCACCACCAACAAAGCCTCACTGGCCGATATCATCGTGCTGGCGGGCGTGGTAGGCGTTGAGCAGGCCGCAAAAGCCGCGGGCGTGTACGTCACCGTACCGTTCATCCCAGGCCGCGTGGATGCGCGTCAGGATCAGACGGATATCGAGATGTTTAACCTGCTCGAACCGGTTGCCGATGGTTTCCGCAACTATCGTGCGCAGGTGGATGTGTCCACCACGGAGTCACTGTTGATCGACAAGGCCCAGCAGCTGACGCTGACCGCACCGGAGCTGACGGTGCTGATCGGCGGCCTGCGCGTGCTGGGTGCCAACTTTGATGGCAGCAAGAATGGCGTGTTCACTGACCGCGAGGGCGTGCTGAGCAACGATTTCTTCGTGAACCTGCTGGACATGAACACGCAGTGGAAGGCGACCGACGAATCCAATGAGCTGTTTGCCGGAAGCGATCGCGCCAGCGGTGAAGTGAAATATACCGCCACCCGCGCCGATCTGGTCTTCGGTTCGAACGCCGTCCTGCGTGCGCTGGCAGAGGTTTACGCCAGCGATGATGCGCATGAGAAGTTTGTCCGCGACTTCGTTGCCGCATGGGCGAAGGTGATGGATCTGGACCGGTTTGACCTGCAGTAACCCTTGTGCCGGGTGGCGCTAACGCTTACCCGGCCTACGGGCAAAAAAATCCCCGCTGATGCGGGGATTTTTATTCACGCTATTTACTCCCACTCCTGCAGGAACCGCTGCCCATACTGGTCGGCTACCAGCAGTGCCGCATACACCTGATCCGGCGTTACGCCGCCGGGCATGTTGTGGATGGTTTCTCCTTCCGCACAGGACGCTTCCGCGATCAGACGCATTTTGGCCGGAATATCCTCTTTGATGTTCAGCTGTGCCAGCGTGATCGGCAGCCCAACGCTGTGACAAAGCGCGGCGACGGTCTCTATTTCTTCTACCGGCGCGTTTTCCAGTACCAGCTGCGTCAGCGTACCAAACGCCACTTTTTCGCCGTGATAGAAGTGATGCGCGTCCGGCACCGCCGTCATGCCGTTATGAATAGCGTGTGCTGCCGCCAGCCCGCCGCTTTCAAAGCCTACGCCGCTGAGATAGGTGTTGGCTTCGATAATGCGTTCCAGCGCCGGTGTAACCACATGCTGTTCCGCCGCCAGCATGGCTTTTTCACCCTCTTCAACCAGCGTGTTGTAGCACAGCTCTGCCAGCGCGAGTGCTGCCTGCGTACATTTGCCGCCCGCCATGGTGGTCGCACCGCTGCGCGAGCAGGCGCGTGCTTCAAACCACGTCGCCAGCGCATCGCCAATCCCGGCGGCCAGCAGACGTGCCGGCGCACCCGCCACCACTTTGGTATCGACGATAACCATGTTCGGGTTGTGAGGCAGCATCAGGTAGCGATCGAACTCACCGCTGTCGGTGTAAATGACGGAAAGGGCGCTGCATGGCGCATCGGTGGAGGCGATAGTTGGCGCAATGGCGACGGGTACGTCCATGAAATGGGCCAGCGCTTTGGCGGTATCCAGCGTTTTACCGCCGCCAATGCCCAGCACTGCCAGGCAGTCGGCGCTGTCGGCCAGCTTTTTCAGGCGATCGATTTCATTTTGTGAACATTCGCCGCCAAACGGCGCGATTTCGGCATGCAGTTCGGCTTTTTTAAAACTCTGACGCAGGGTCTCTTCGGCAAAACCCAGCACAAATTTATCGCCGACAACCAGCCAGCGATTGGCCAGGGGTTTCAGATAGTCGCCGAGACGGGTAAGCACATCAGCGCCCTGGATATATTTCCCCGGCGATTGAATGATACGGTCCATAACAGTTCTCCCTTAGAGGTTGAGGTTACCAAACGCGTTTTTCCAGTCCTGCTCGAACTTCTCTATGGCTGACTCTACCGCTGGTGTGCCGAGCATGTGTTGCGCTACGTCTAAGGGAAGCGTGATTGCTTCACATCCGGCGAGCAGACAGTCCAGCGCCTGACGCGGCGTTTTGAAGCTGGCGGCCAGCATCTTGCTTTCCGGCGCGTGCAGCTCCAGCAGAGACTGCAGCTCCTGCACCATGCGAATGCCGTCACCGCCCTGCGCATCAACGCGGTTTACGTACGGCGCGACATATTTCGCCCCTGCGAGTGCGGCGAGCAAGCCCTGAGCGGCGCTATAAACGGCGGTCCCCAGCGTGGTTATCCCCTCTTTTTTCAACGCCTTGATCGCGGTAAGGCCCTCAGCCGTGACAGGGATTTTCACCACGATGTCCGGTATGGCATTACTCAAACGTTTGGCTTCCGCCACCATGCCTTCGGCATCGCGGCTCATGGTTTGAGCAAACAGCGTGCCTTCCGGTCCAATGGCTTTTTGCAGACGCGGCAGCACGTCCCAGATGGATTCGCGGCTGGCGGCGATGATGCTCGGGTTGGTGGTGACGCCCGCAATAGGAAAGATGCGCGCCAGACGTTCAACTTCCGCCACGTTGGCGGTATCCAGATACAGTTCCATTACTCTTCCTCGTTTCAGAGTTCTAATTCGTGTTGCAGCAGGGAGGCGATGGCCTCTTCTGAGCTGGCGTTGACCAGCGCGCTGCGGAAATCGTCATGCATGATGCGGCGTGCCAGACGGGAGAAAATACGCATATGCTGATCGCCCGCGGCGTGTTTGTTCAGCGTCAGCATGATGATGAATTGTGCTTCTTCATCTCCCCACATGACGGGCGATTTCAGGCGTGCGACGCTGATGGTGGATTGCTCAATGTGCTCAGACTTGCTGTGCGGAATGGCGAAGCTGAAGCCAAGACCGGTAGAGAATACGGCTTCGCGCGCCCACAGATCGGCCTCCAGCTTGCGGGGGTAGCGGCAACGTCCGGCGAGCAGCAGGTTATCGGTCATCCCTTTCATGACCTCTTCTTTACTGTTCCAGTCATTGTCCAGCGAAATACAGCGAGGTGTGACCAACGGCGTGTCCTGCTGATTCATGCGGAACTGTGCCAGCAGGTGTTCCACTTCAAGCGAGGTGCGGCACGCCATGGCCTGGTTCAGCAGCTGGCGGCAGGCGCGGCTATCAAGCTGTGCCAGGCGCGCTTTGGTTGCCGGAATGGCGGGCGACCCCATGCTCAGTTCGTCCAAACCCAGACCCACCAGCAATGGCAGCACCGAACCTTTTGCACCCAGTTCGCCGCACAGGCCAATCCATTTCCCCTGGCGATGGACGGCTTGCACCGCGTAATCCAGCGCCCGCAGGAAGGCTGGGTTCAGGCTGTTGTAGTGGCGTGTGACTTTGGCGTTGTCGCGGTCGACGGCCAGCAGATATTGCGTCAGGTCATTGCTGCCGATGCTAAAGAAATCAATCTCTTCACAGCACTGATCGATGATGAACATTACCGAAGGCACTTCCAGCATGATGCCGAGCGGGATTTTTTCATCAAATGGAATATGTTCAGCCCGGAGCTGCTGTTTCGCTTCGGCAAGTTTCTCTTTCACCCACAGGATCTCTTCCATAGAAGAGATCATCGGGATCATGATCTTCAGGCTGCCGTGAGCAGAGGCGCGCAGGATCGCCCGAAGCTGGGTGGTGAAAAGCGCTGCATACTCTTCGTAAATGCGTACGGCGCGGTAGCCGAGGAACGGGTTGTTTTCGGCCGGGATATTCAGGTACGCCACCGGCTTATCGCCGCCGATATCCATGGTGCGCACGATAATGCTGCGCCCGTTTGCACTCTCCAGCGCCTGACAGAAAATGTTGTACAGCTCGTTTTCACCGGGTGCGCTGCTGCGGTCCATATACAGCATTTCGGTGCGAAACAGGCCAACGCCCTCGGCGCCGTTCCCGAATGCTGCCTGCGCTTCCACCGCGTGGGCGATGTTCGCGGCAATCTCAACGCGCAGGCCATCGGCGGTTCTGGCTTCCCGATCGAGCCAGATACGCTGCTGCTCGCGTAGTGCCTGTTGTACTCGTGCTTCCTGGCGGTAGTAGCGTGCCACCGCATCGCTGGCGTTGACCACGACCGCACCGGCATTGCCATCAATAAATACGGGTTTATTGCGCCACTGCAGCAGGCTTTCACTGTCGACGCCCACCAGCGTCGGAATATTAAAGGAACGTGCAAGAATGACGGTGTGCGAGGTGGTTCCGCCGCTTTTTAACAGCAGCCCCTTAAGTAAGGTTTTATCGAGTTCCAGGAACTGGCCGGGCGTAAGATCATCAGCCAGACAAACACTCTGTTGAGTGAGCTGTCCCGGTGCGGGGAAGCGTTGTTCACCATAAATATGTTGTAAAAGTTGATAGCAGACATCGCGCACATCCAGCGCACGTTCCCGTAAGTAGCTGCTGCTGGAACGAGAGAACGTATCGCAGAAATGGTTGGCTGTGGCGATTGTCGCTTGCGCACAGCTTAGCCCCTGGCTTACGCCCGCAAGAAGATGCTGGCGCAAAGAGGTATCCGTAGCCAGCGAACGATGGGCTTCAAGAATGGCGTTGGCGGTGCTGTCGCTGTCCAGCGCGCGCAGCTCAATATTTTTCACCAGCAGGGTGAGGCCGCTATCCAGCGCTGACTGCTCTTCTTCCACGTTTTTCACGTCGGGTAAATCCGTCAGTGCATTGAGATCCAGCGAGGTCAGCAAGGTCAACACGCCCTGGACGCTACCGCTGCAAACGGGCAGGGCGCGGAAAAGCGTTGGATTAAGGCGCGCGAGGGATTCTGGCAGCGGATCGCGCTCAATATTGATGGCTTCTGCGAGCGGTGCATCACAGTGTGGGAACTCTTCCCGGAGCCATTGTTCCAGCTTTTGATGGGCGCTCTGCTCATCTTCACCGTGGATCACCAGACGACAGGCGTCGCCTGCCAGCGTGTCGGTGCCAATAAGTGCCAGTGCGCTCTTGGCATTCCCTTTTCGGTCGGTGCGCAGATTATGCCATTCGATCTGCGAGATAAACGTATTGCACAGCGTCTCCACATGACTTGCCGGACGCGCGTGAACCCCGTTGGGTAATTCACAGGTAAATTCCACTACCAGAGCCATACACACTCCTGAAAGCAATCAACATTCATTGGGGAACAGCATACGAGCGTGGTGATGATGCGCGCCATGTGACAAATCTGCCAAACACTGGATAAATGTAATATCACGCGAAAAGTGAGATTTGACTCACAGGTTATTAATTTTTGCTTAACGCCGGAGTGCTTCGAAATGTCGAGGCGGATCGCATTTTCATTTCGACATTACAAAAATCCAGTAAATGGCCTTTTTGTCTCCTGTCCGCCGTCTTTCTGATTGCCTATTGTTTGCCACAACATCTTTATGGTTTTAGGCCTGGAGCGACATATGAAAGAGTTGGTGCATATTCTCAAGAACACGCGGCAGCATCTGATGACCGGGGTGTCGCACATGATCCCGTTCGTGGTCGCGGGCGGTATTTTGCTGGCGGTTTCAGTCATGCTGTACGGCAAGGGCGCGGTACCGGATGCCGCAACCGATCCCAACCTCAAAAAGCTATTCGATATCGGCGTGGCGGGGTTAACGCTGATGGTGCCTTTCCTGGCCGCCTATATTGGCTACTCCATTGCCGAGCGCGCCGCGCTTGCTCCCTGTGCTATTGCCGCGTGGGTTGGTAACAGCTTCGGTGCGGGTTTCTTCGGCGCCATTATTGCCGGGATCCTCGGCGGGATTGTGGTCTGGTATCTGAAAAAACTGCCGGTCCCGAAAGTCCTGCGCTCCGTCATGCCTATCTTCATCATCCCTATCATCGGCACCTTTGTTACCGCGGGCATCATGATGTGGGGTCTGGGCGAACCTGTTGGTGCGTTGACGACGGGCTTAACCCAGTGGCTGCAAGGGATGCAGCAGGGCAGCATCGTCGTGCTGGCCATCATCATGGGATTGATGCTGGCCTTCGACATGGGCGGCCCGATTAATAAAGTCGCCTATGCCTTCATGCTGATCTGCGTTGCTCAGGGCGTCTACACCGTGGTGGCGATTGCGGCGGTAGGTATCTGCGTGCCTCCTCTGGGCTTAGGCCTGGCGACGTTGATTAATCGCAAGAATTTTACCGGTGAAGAGCGTGAAGCGGGCAAGGCAGCATTAGTGATGGGCTGCGTGGGGGTTACCGAAGGGGCCATTCCGTTCGCCGCAGCCGACCCTCTGCGTGTCATTCCCTCCATCATGCTGGGATCCGCGTGTGGCGCAGTGACGGCTGCCGTGATGGGCGCGCAATGTTATGCCGGATGGGGCGGGCTTATCGTTCTCCCTGTGGTGGAGGGCAAGCTGGGCTACATCGCGGCGGTTGCCGTAGGGGCTATGGTGACTGCCATTAGCGTCAACGTGCTGAAGAGTATTGCCCGCAAGAATGCAAAACAGGTCGATGAAAAAGAGGACGACCTGGATCTGGATTTCGAAATTAACTGAGTGAGGAAGAGAACATGGCCCGAATTATCGCAGTAACCGCATGCCCGTCAGGCGTTGCTCATACCTACATGGCGGCCGAAGCGCTGGAAAGCGCCGCTAGAGCCAAAGGCTGGGAAGTGAAGGTTGAAACGCAGGGGTCGATTGGTCTTGAGAACGAACTGAATGCTGAGGATATCGCCGCAGCGGATATGGTGATCCTGACCAAAGATATTGGCATTAAGTTCGAAGAACGTTTTACCGGGAAAACCATCGTGCGCGTCAACATCAGCGACGCGGTGAAACGCGCTGACGCCATCATGAACAAAATTGATGCCCACCTGGCGCAAACCGCCTGACGCTCTCCCGCCCTTCGGGGCGGGCTCGTTTTCCGTTACAGGAGTTCCCTCATGACGAATCGTACCCAGCGTTTGAAAGACGCACTTTTTGCCAGCCCACGTGAAATCTCGCTTGAGCGTGCTTTGCTCTATACCGCCAGCCATAAGAAGACGGAGGGCGAGCCGGTTATCCTCAGGCGTGCAAAAGCCACGGCGTACATTCTTGACTATGTGAACATCGCGATTCGTGATGAGGAACTGATTGCCGGAAACCGGACCGTTAAACCGCGTGCGGGCATTATGTCTCCTGAGATGGATCCCTACTGGCTGCTTAAGGAGCTGGACCAGTTTGCCACGCGTCCGCAGGATCGCTTTGAAATCAGCGATGAGGATAAGCAGATCTACCGTGACGTGCTGTATCCCTACTGGGAAAAACGGTCGATGAAGGATTTCATTAACAGCCAGATGACGGATGAGGTGAAAGCCGCTGTGGGGACGCAAATTTTCAGCGTCAACCAAACGGACAAAGGGCAGGGGCATATCATTATTGATTATCCGCGCCTGCTCAATAACGGCCTGGGTGTGCTGGTGGAGGAATTGCGCGAATACTGCGCCCGCGATGCGCAGAACACGTTCTATGCCGCCGCACTGATTCTGCTTGAAGCGTCCCAGCGTCATATTCTGCGCTACGCCGCGCTGGCTGAAACCCTTGCTACCGTCTGTGATGAAGCTTCACGGCGTGAAGAATTACAGAAGATGGCAGAAATCTCGCGCCACAACGCGCAGCATAAGCCGCAAACGTTCTGGCAGGCGTGTCAGCTCTTCTGGTACATGAACGTCATTTTGCAGTATGAATCTAACGCCAGCTCGCTCTCCATCGGGCGCTTTGACCAGTACATGCTGCCCTTTTATCAGGCCTCGCTCTCACAGGGCGAAGAACCCGCGTTCCTGAATGAGATTCTGGAATCGCTGTGGGTGAAGTGCAATGACGTGGTGCTTTTACGCTCCACCAGCAGCGCCCGCTATTTTGCCGGGTTTCCGACCGGGTATACCGCACTATTGGGCGGCCTGACGGAGAGCGGTCGTAGCGCGGTGAACGTGCTTTCCTTCCTGTGTCTGGATGCTTACCAGAGCGTTCAGCTTCCTCAACCGAATCTCGGCGTGCGGGTTAACGAACTTATCGACCGGCCCTTCCTGCTTAAAACGGCGGAGACGATCCGCCTGGGTACCGGCATCCCGCAGATCTTTAACGATGAAGTGGTGGTGCCTGCCTTCCTCAACAGGGGAGTGTCGCTGGAAGATGCGCGCGACTACGCGGTGGTTGGCTGTGTAGAGCTGTCAATTCCGGGTAAAACCTACGGTCTGCACGATATCGCGATGTTTAACCTGCTGAAGGTGATGGAAATCGCGATGCAGGAGAACGAAGGCAACGCAGCGCTGAGTTATGAAGGCTTGCTGGAGCATATTCGCGCCAAAATTAATCACTACATTGCGCTGATGGTCGAGGGGAGCAATATCTGCGATATCGGCCATCGTGACTGGGCTCCGGTGCCATTGCTCTCTTCTTTTATCAGCGATTGCTTAGCATCAGGGAAAGACATCACCGACGGTGGCGCGCGCTATAACTTTTCCGGCGTACAGGGCATTGGGATAGCGAATTTGAGCGACTCGCTGCACGCCCTGAAGGGGTTGGTCTTTGAACAGCAGCGCTTAAGTTTTGACGCGCTGTTAGCCGTGTTAAACGCTAACTTTGCCACGCCTGAGGGCAAAAAAATCCGCGCCCGGTTGATCAATCGCTTCGAAAAATACGGCAATGATATCGATGATGTCGACAACATCAGCGCTGAACTGCTGCGCCACTACTGTAAAGAGGTCGAAAAATACCGCAACCCGCGCGGCGGGCAGTTCACCCCGGGTTCTTATACCGTATCGGCACACGTGCCGCTGGGGGCGGTGGTGGGGGCAACGCCCGATGGCCGTTTTGCCGGGGAACAACTGGCAGACGGTGGACTCTCGCCGATGCTTGGACAAGATATGCAGGGCCCGACGGCGGTACTGAAATCGGTAAGTAAGCTGGATAACTATCTGTTATCTAACGGCACGTTGCTAAACGTTAAATTCACCCCTGCGACGCTGGAAGGTGATGCCGGGCTGCAAAAGCTGGCGGATTTCCTTCGCGCCTTCACCCAGCTTAAGTTGCAGCATATCCAGTTCAACGTGGTGAATGCGGAAACACTGCGTGAAGCGCAACAGCGTCCGCAGGATTTTGCCGGGCTGGTGGTACGCGTTGCAGGGTACAGCGCCTTCTTTGTTGAGCTATCGAAGGAGATCCAGGATGACATTATCCGCCGCACAGCGCATCAGCTGTGACGTGGTTGAAACGCGCGTCGACGTGGCGCGTATTTTCAATATCCAGCGCTACTCATTAAATGACGGACGCGGCATCCGTACGGTGGTTTTTTTTAAAGGCTGCCCTCACCGCTGTCCGTGGTGCGCGAATCCGGAGTCGATCTCGCCGAAAATCGAAACGGTGCGTCGGGAAAGTAAATGCCTGCACTGTGTTCCCTGCCTGCGGGACGCAGATGAATGTCCGTCCGGTGCCTTCGGGCATATCGGAAGAGATGTGACCCTGGATGAGCTGGAAAACGAGGTAATGAAAGACGATGTCTTCTTTCGTTCCTCGGGAGGCGGGGTGACGCTTTCGGGCGGGGAAGTGTTGCTGCAGGCGCCTTTCGCGACAAAGTTTCTACAGAGGCTGCGTCGTTTCGGCGTGCATACGGCCATCGAAACGGCAGGCGATGCGCCGTTGTCCCGACTAATGCCGCTGGCGCGCCAGTGTGATGAAGTGCTGTTTGATTTGAAGATCATGGACACGGCGCTGGCCCAATCAATTGTGGCAATGAATCTTCCCAGAGTACTGGATAATTTCCGTCAGCTGGTGGCTGACGGGATAAACGTGATTCCCCGCGTCCCGCTTATTCCTGGCTATACGCTTAACGAAACGAACATGGCGCGCGTGCTGGCTTTCCTGCTACCTTCAGGAATACGGCAGCTGCATTTATTGCCCTTCCATCAGTATGGGGAGCCAAAATACCGCCTGCTGGGGCAGAAGTGGGGAATGCGGCAAGCGAGCCCGCCGACAGAAGATGAGGTGTCAGCGATGCGTCTACTGGCCGAGCGCGAAGGTTTCAATGTTACCCTGGGAGGCTGAACATGACAGTGATAGCGGGACGTCATCTGGTGGCGGTGACCGCGTGCGTCAGTGGCGTCGCACATACCTATATGGCTGCCGAACGGCTGGAAAAGCTCTGCCAGCAGGAGAAGTGGAGCGTTAACATCGAGACGCAGGGAGCGCTGGGCGTTGAGAGCGAGCTTACGGAAGAGGACATCCGGCGTGCCGATGTCGTATTGCTCATTACTGATATCGAACTGGCGGGCAGTGAACGTTTCGAGCATACGCGCTACGTGAAGTGCGGTATTAACGCCTTTTTACGTGATCCCCAAAAGGTGATGGGAGCGGTGCGTAAAATGCTATCCGCTCCGCAGCATACTCAGGTCATTCTGGACTAGCTGCCTTTCCGGTGAGCTGGCTGTGATACTGGCGGCGGTATTCTGACGGCGAACGCTCCGTGTTCTTGCGAAATAACCGGCAGAAATAGTTGCTGTCGACAAATCCGCAGGCATGCGCCACCTCTTTCACTTTTAAATCATACCCTTTCAACAGCTGGCGCGCGTGTTCAAGCCGGGTATGCGTCAGGTACTCATTGAAACCCACTGCGCCCGTTTTCTGAAACAGATGCGACAGGTAGTTTGGGGAGATATAAAACGCCTGCGCGACGGATTCCCGGGTAAGCGGAGTGGCGAAGTGTTCGTCAATATAGACCCGAATCGCTTCAAACAGAGCCTGACTGCGGGAGGCGGTTTGGATCTGACTCCCCAGCAGGTCGACGCAGTGGCTAAGCAGGCTGGCGATAATCAGCCGCGCGGTTTGCTGCTCGTGCGGTTGCATCTGCATTTCATGGAGCGTCTGTAAGAGAAGCGAGCCAATGCGCGGACCGCGGCGGGCAACGTGCTGCTTCGCCAGGTTACGAACGTCTACACCGTCCCAGTGCAAAAGGCTAAACCCAAGCTGCTGTTTGCCAAACAGGATGCTCAGCGTTGTTGCGGGGGCTTGCCATTGTGGATTATTCCAGCCGCCAGCCGGGACGTATAAAACATCACCCTGCTGTAAAACGCAGCCAGCAAGGTCTGTCATCGAACCTTCGATCACAATCTCCAGACGCGGAAAATCGACCTGCAAGGCAAGTTCGGGGGCGGAGATCGCTGGGTTTGCAAAATGCACCTGACGCAGCGGCGTTGTGCTATTGATCAGGTCCGTCAGGATGCGGGTAATGTCGTGGTGCATGGTGGATACCAGGGTATTGCCGGGTGGCGCTAACGCTTACCCGGCCTACTTAACGTAGGCCCGTGCAAGCGCAGCGCCGCCGGGCATAAAGCATTAGCCGGTGTTACGCATACCCGCCGCAACGCCCGCAATCGTCACCATCAGCGCCTGTTCAACGCGTGGATCCGGTTCTTTCCCTTCTTCTTCCGCCAGACGCGAACGGTGCAGCAGCTCTGCCTGCAGGACGTTCAGCGGGTCGGTGTAAATGTTACGCAGCTGAATAGACTCGGCAATCCACGGCAGGTCCGCCATCAGATGTGAGTCGTTGGCGATGTCCAGCACCACTTTGATGTCGCCTTCCAGCAGTTCGCGCAGCTCTTTACCCAGCGCCCACAGTTCAGGTTTCACCAGACGCTGGTCGTAGTATTCCGCCAGCCACAGGTCAGCTTTCGAGAAGACCATCTCCAGCATTCCCAGACGGGTAGAGAAGAATGGCCAGTCGCGGCACATGGTTTCCAGTTCGTTCTGTTTGCCGTCTTCCACCACTTTTTGCAGCGCAGCACCGGCACCCAGCCAGGCGGGCAGCATCAGGCGGTTCTGCGTCCAGGCAAAGATCCACGGGATCGCGCGCAGAGACTCTACGCCACCGGTTGGGCGACGCTTTGCAGGACGTGAGCCCAGCGGCAGTTTACCCAGCTCCTGCTCAGGGGTGGCTGAACGGAAGTAAGGGACGAAATCTTTGTTTTCACGCACGTAGCCGCGGTACAGATCGCAGGAGATAGCCGACAGCTCGTCCATGATATGGCACCAGGAGGCTTTCGGCTCCGGCGGTGGCAGCAGGTTGGCTTCCAGGATCGCGCTGGTATAGAGCGACAGGCTGCTGATGGTCACTTCCGGCAGGCCGTATTTGAAGCGGATCATCTCGCCCTGCTCGGTGACGCGCAGGCCGCCTTTCAGGCTTCCCGGCGGCTGCGACAGCAGCGCTGCGTGCGCCGGTGCGCCGCCACGGCCAATTGAACCACCGCGTCCGTGGAACAGGGTCAGTTCAATACCGGCTTTCTCGCAGGTTTTGATCAGTGCGTCCTGTGCCTGATATTGCGCCCAGGATGCTGCCATCACGCCCGCGTCTTTCGCGGAGTCGGAATAGCCAATCATCACCATCTGTTTGCCCTGAATAAAGCCGCGGTACCAGTCGATATTCAACAGCTGGCTCATGACGTCGTTGGCATTGTTCAGGTCGTCGAGGGTCTCAAACAGCGGGGCGACCGGCAGGGCGTAGTCGATTCCCGCTTCTTTCAGCAGAAGGTGAACGCCAAGCACGTCGGACGGGGTCTTCGCCATGGAGATCACATAGGCGGCCACCGATCCTTTCGGCGCATCAACGATCGCTTTACAGGTGTTGAGCACTTCGCGGGTTTCGTTGCTTGGCTCCCAGTTGCGCGGCAGCAGAGGGCGCTTCGAGTTCAGCTCGCGGATCAGGAACGCCTGCTTGTCAGCTTCGGACCAGCTTTCATAATCGCCGATGCCGAGATAGCGGGTCAGCTCGCCCAGCGCTTCGGTATGACGGGTACTTTCCTGACGTACGTCGATACGCACCAGCGGCACGCCGAAACACTTCACGCGACGCAGGGTGTCGAGCAGTTCGCCGTTAGCGATGATACCCATCCCGCAGGCCTGCAGTGATTTATAACAGGCGTAAAGCGGCTCCCAGAGCTGTTCGTTCTGGCTGAGCAGGCCTTCTGGTTTTGGCAGGCGCTGGCCTTTCAGGCGCGCTTCCAGCCAGGCCTGAGTGGCCATCAGCTGACCACGCAGTTTTTTCATCAGGAAACGGTACGGCTCGCTGGCGCCTTCTTCGCCGGCCAGCGCGCGCAGTTCCGGCGTTGCTTCAACCATCGACAGCTCGGAGATCAATACCTGAATATCTTTCAGGAACAGATCGGTCGCTTTCCAGCGGCTCAGCAGCAGGACGTGGCGGGTGATTTCCGCGGTCACGTTCGGGTTGCCGTCGCGGTCACCGCCCATCCAGGAGGTGAAGCGCACCGGAACAAAATCAACCGGCAGGCGGTAGCCGAGGTTCTCTTCCAGCTGTTCGTTCAGCTCGCGCAGGTAGTTAGGCACCCCTTCCCACAGGCTGTTTTCCACCACCGCAAAGCCCCATTTGGCTTCGTCGACCGGGCTTGGGCGATGCTTACGAATTTCATCGGTGTGCCAGGACTGGGCAATCAGCTGGCGCAGACGGCGCATCAGCTGGTTGCGTTCGTAGTCGGCAATGTCTTTGTTATCCAGCTGCTTGAGGCAGTTGTTCACTTCCACCATTTTGTGGATCAGGGTGCGACGGGTAATTTCGGTTGGGTGTGCGGTCAGCACCAACTCCAGCGAAAGCGACTCCACCGCTTTTTTGATGGTGGCTTCGTTGAGGTCTGGCTGGTCTTTCAGTTTACGAAGGGTGCGGGCAATGACTTCCGGGTTGCTGGCCGCTTCGCCGTTTGGCGAAATGCTGTGGTATTGCTCAGCGGTGTTGGCCAGGTTCAGGAACTGGCTGAAGGCGCGTGCAACGGGCAGCAGCTCATCGTTAGAGAGGTTCTGCAAAGTGGTGAGCAGCTCCTGACGACTGGCCTCGTTACCGGCACGGGAAGATTTAGACAGCTTGCGGATGGTTTCAACGCGGTCGAGGATGTTCTCCCCCAACGCATCTTTGATGGTATCTCCAAGCACTTTGCCGAGCATACTGACATTACTACGCAACGCGGAATATTGTTCGTTCATAAAAACCCAGTCACCCCATCATTTTTGTTTATGCCCAGGCGAAAATCTTCTGGACATTATTTTGTCATCTCCCTTTATAAAGCCACGTAAAACCCCCGTCGTCAATTGCTGCGAAAACGGTTCAGCAAACGAATAAATGCGGGCAATTTACGAAATTTAATTCGCATTGCGTCAGATAAGAGATGCTTATGGGAATGTGACGGAGATCATGCGATTTGTTGCTCTCACCCTAACCCTCTCCCACAGGGAGAGGGGACTCTTCGGTGCGGTTTTAATGCCAGCAGAAGTGATGCACAACCTGGGTAATCAGTTCGCGGGTGGGCTTGATAAAGCGGGTCTCCAGATATTCATCCGGCTGGTGCGCCTGGTTGATGGAGCCAGGGCCAAGGACCAGGGTAGGGCAAAGCGTCTGAATAAACGGCGCTTCGGTGCAGTAGTTCACCACGTCGGTTTTCTCACCGAGCAGTTTTTCCACAACTTCAACCAGCTGATGGTCCGGCGGGCATTCATAACCCGGGATCGGCGGATGCAGTTCGGAGACCGTCAGGCGACCCGGCCAGCGCTCGCTCACCGGGGCCAGAGCCTCATTCAACAGGCCGTCAAGATCGCTCAGGGTCATGCCCGGCAGCGGGCGAATATCCATGTGCAGTTCGCAGCAGGCGCAGATACGGTTGGAGGCATCACCCCCGTGCAGGCTGCCGAGGTTCAGGGTCGGATACGGTACGGTGAACGCCTCGTAGTGATAGCGTTCTTTCAGATCGTCGCGCAGGGTCATGATGCGGCCGATGGCGTCATGCATCAGCTCGATGGCGTTCACGCCGCGCGCCGGATCGCTGGAGTGGCCGGACTGGCCCAGCACGCGCACGGCGGTAGAAATATGGCCTTTGTGCGCGCGGATCGGTTGCAGAGACGTCGGCTCACCGATAATGGCGCAATCCGGGCGAATCGACGTGTTTTCAGAGAAGTAGCGCGCGCCCGCCATGCTGGTCTCTTCATCAGCGGTCGCCAGAATGTAGAGCGGTTTTTTCAGCTTCGTCACGTCCACGTCACGCAACGCGTCGAGGATAAAGGCGAAGAAGCCTTTCATGTCGGCGGTGCCCAGACCGTAGAGCTTGTTGTCGTGCTCGGTCAGGGTGAACGGATCGCGCGTCCATCGGCCATCGTCAAACGGCACGGTGTCGGTATGACCGGCCAGCAGCAGACCGCCCGCACCGGTTCCGGTGCTGGCGAGCAGGTTAAATTTGTGGCGAGTGCCGGGGACGGGCTGAACCTCAACGTTAAACCCAAGATCGCTAAACCAACCCGCCAGCAGATTGATTAAAGACTCATTGCTCTGATCCAGCGCTTCTTCCGTTGCGCTGATGGACGGTGTGGCAATCAGGGCGCGGTAGATCTCGATAAATGGCGGTAAGTTCATTTTCATTGTTGACACACCTTAGGTCGTGATAGTATCAATATTCATGCAATAAATGTGAATAAAAATACATTAACGTTGAGCATAAAGGAACCCGATGTTGAATACGCTGATTGTAGGCGCTAGCGGTTATGCGGGCGCAGAGCTTGTAAGCTACGTGAATCGCCATCCACATATGACCATAACCGCTTTGACCGTGTCAGCGCAAAGCAATGATGCAGGAAAGTTAATTTCCGATTTGCATCCGCAGCTTAAGGGCATGGTCGATCTGCCGCTGCAGCCCATGTCTGACATCAGCGAGTTTACCGACGGCGTCGACGTGGTGTTTTTAGCCACCGCGCATGAGGTCAGCCACGACCTGGCGCCGCAGTTTCTGGCGGCCGGCTGCGTGGTCTTCGACCTCTCCGGCGCGTTCCGCGTTAACGACGGCGCGTTCTACGAAAAATATTATGGTTTCACCCATCAGCACCCTGATCTGCTTGAAAAAGCGGTGTACGGTCTGGCGGAGTGGAGCGCAGATAAACTGAAAGAAGCGGACCTGATTGCCGTTCCGGGCTGCTACCCGACGGCGGCGCAGCTTTCCCTGAAGCCGCTGATCGACGCGGGTCTGCTGGATCTGAACCAGTGGCCGGTGATCAACGCCACCAGCGGCGTGAGCGGTGCAGGACGCAAGGCGGCGATCTCCAATAGCTTCTGCGAAGTGAGCCTTCAGCCGTATGGCGTGTTTAATCACCGTCATCACCCTGAAATCACGACGCATCTGGGCGCGGACGTCATTTTCACCCCGCACCTGGGCAGCTTCCCGCGTGGGATCCTCGAAACCATCACCTGCCGCCTGAAACCGGGCGTGACCAAAGAGCAGGTGAGCGAGGTCTTCACGCAGGCGTATGCGGATAAACCGCTGGTGCGCCTGTACGACAAAGGCGTGCCGGCGCTGAAAAACGTGGTCGGTCTGCCGTTCTGCGATATCGGCTTTGCCGTTCAGGGTGAGCATCTCATCGTGGTGGC
Source organism: Enterobacter sp. DC4 (assembly GCF_000568095.1). Taxonomy (NCBI): domain Bacteria; kingdom Pseudomonadati; phylum Pseudomonadota; class Gammaproteobacteria; order Enterobacterales; family Enterobacteriaceae; genus Enterobacter; species Enterobacter sp. DC4. The sequence continues at coordinate 88,597 of NZ_AZUB01000011.1, forward strand.
CGCAGAAGATAACTTACTGAAAGGCGCTGCCGCACAGGCAATGCAGTGTGCAAATATTCGTTTCGGTTTCCCGGAAACGCAGGCTCTTATTTAAGGTGTGATGATGAACCCATTAATTATCAAACTCGGTGGTGTACTGCTGGACAGCGAAGAAGCGCTGGAGCGTCTGTTTACCGCGCTGGTGAACTATCGCGAATCACATCAACGTCCGCTGGTGATTGTGCACGGCGGTGGCTGCGTGGTGGATGAGCTGATGAAAGGGCTCAACCTGCCGGTGAAAAAGAAGAACGGCCTGCGCGTGACGCCTGCTGACCAGATTGACATCATTACCGGCGCGCTGGCGGGTACGGCGAACAAAACGCTGCTGGCGTGGGCGAAGAAACACCATATCGCGTCCGTGGGCCTCTATCTGGGCGATGGCGACAGCGTAAAAGTGACCCAGCTCGACGAAGAACTCGGCCACGTTGGACTGGCGCAGCCAGGTTCGCCTAAGCTGATTAACACGCTGCTGGAAGGCGGTTTCCTGCCGGTGGTGAGCTCCATCGGCGTGACCGAAGAGGGCGAGCTGATGAACGTTAACGCTGACCAGGCGGCGACCGCGCTGGCGGCAACGCTGGGTGCGGACCTGATCCTGCTCTCCGACGTGAGCGGCATTCTGGACGGTAAAGGCCAGCGCATTGCGGAAATGACGGCTGAGAAAGCCGAGCAGCTGATTGCGCAGGGCATCATCACCGACGGCATGATCGTCAAAGTGAACGCCGCGCTGGATGCGGCACGCACGCTGGGCCGCCCGGTGGATATCGCCTCATGGCGTCACGCGGAGCAGCTTCCGGCGCTGTTTAACGGCACGCCGATTGGCACGCGTATTTTAGCGTAATCGATTTAATGTTTTGTAGGCCCGGTAAGCGCAGCGCCACCGGGCAATGAAATTCAAAGATATTAAGGAAGCATGTTATGGCACTTTGGGGTGGGCGTTTTACACAGGCAGCGGATCAGCGGTTCAAACAGTTCAACGACTCTTTGCGCTTCGACTACCGCCTGGCCGAACAGGATATTGTCGGCTCTGTGGCCTGGTCCAAAGCGCTGGTAACGGTAGGCGTACTGACCGCAGACGAACAATTACAGCTGGAAGAAGCGCTGAACAATCTGCTGGAAGAGGTGCGTCTGGATCCGCAGCAAATCCTGCAGAGCGATGCCGAAGATATTCACAGCTGGGTGGAAGGCAAACTGATCGACAAGGTCGGCCAGCTGGGTAAAAAGCTGCATACCGGCCGGAGCCGTAACGACCAGGTCGCCACCGACCTGAAGCTGTGGTGTAAAGATACCGTCGGCGAACTGCTGGCGGCCAACCGTCAGCTGCAGAGCGCGCTGGTGGAAACCGCGCAGAACAACCAGGACGCGGTGATGCCGGGTTATACCCACCTGCAGCGCGCGCAGCCGGTGACCTTTGCGCACTGGTGTCTGGCCTACGTTGAGATGCTGGCGCGTGATGAAAGCCGTCTGCAGGATACCCTGAAACGTCTGGACGTCAGCCCGCTGGGCAGCGGCGCGCTGGCGGGTACCGCTTACGAAATCGACCGTGAACAGCTGGCAGGCTGGCTGGGCTTTGCCTCCGCCACCCGTAACAGCCTGGACAGCGTCTCTGACCGCGACCACGTGCTGGAGCTGCTCTCCAATGCGTCTATCGGGATGGTGCACCTGTCGCGCTTTGCTGAAGATCTGATCTTCTTTAACTCCGGCGAAGCGGGCTTCGTCGAACTGTCCGACCGCGTGACCTCAGGCTCATCCCTGATGCCGCAGAAGAAAAACCCGGACGCGCTCGAGCTGATCCGCGGCAAATGTGGCCGCGTGCAGGGTGCGCTGACCGGCATGATGATGACCCTGAAAGGGCTGCCGCTGGCGTACAACAAAGACATGCAGGAAGACAAAGAGGGGCTGTTCGACGCGCTCGACACCTGGCTGGACTGTCTGCATATGGGCGCGCTGGTGCTGGATGGCATTCAGGTGAAGCGTCCGCGCTGCCAGGAAGCGGCGCAGCAGGGCTATGCGAACTCTACCGAACTGGCGGATTATCTGGTGGCGAAGGGCGTACCGTTCCGTGAAGCGCACCATATTGTCGGTGAAGCGGTTGTGGAAGCCATTCGTCAGGGTAAACCGCTGGAGGATCTGGCGCTGGCCGATCTGCAGAAGTTCAGCGCGGTTATCGGGGATGATGTGTATCCGATTCTGGCGCTGCAGTCCTGTCTGGACAAGCGTGCCGCGAAAGGCGGCGTGTCGCCTAAGCAGGTGGCGCAGGCGATTACGGATGCGAAAAACCGGCTGGTTTGAACCGTGCGGGCTGGTGCCCTCACCCCGGCCCTCTCCCACAGGGAGAGGGAGAAAAACGGAGCCTGGCTTAGCGCTGGGCTTTTTTTTACGCAAAAAAAAGCGGACCACGGGGTCCGCAAAAGTTCACGTTGGCTTTAGTTGTTCGAGTTTTGAGAGAAACTCGCTGACGGTGCGGGGACGTCAAGGGTCAAACACGTGCCGCCTCGTCTATGTGGTGTATTATTCAACAGAATGCTTGATAGGGATAATCGTTCGTTGCTATGCTATCTATCGCCATGAACTATCGTGGCGACGGAGGATGAATAATGAATATTCGTGATCTTGAATACCTGGTAGCGTTAGCCGAGCATCGTCACTTTCGCCGCGCGGCAGATTCCTGTCACGTCAGCCAGCCCACGCTGAGTGGCCAGATCCGCAAGCTGGAAGACGAGCTGGGCGTGATGCTGCTGGAGCGCACCAGTCGTAAGGTTCTGTTCACACAGGCAGGTCTTCTGCTGGTGGATCAGGCGCGCACCGTGCTGCGCGAGGTCAAAGTGCTCAAGGAAATGGCAAGCCAGCAGGGGGAGGCGATGTCCGGCCCGCTGCATATTGGCCTGATCCCAACCGTTGGCCCGTACCTGTTGCCGCACATCATTCCGATGCTGCACCAGACGTTCCCGAAACTCGAAATGTACCTGCACGAAGCGCAAACCCATCAGCTGCTGGCGCAGTTAGATAGCGGCAAGCTCGACTGCGCCATTCTGGCACTGGTAAAAGAGAGTGAAGCCTTTATTGAAGTGCCGTTGTTCGATGAGCCGATGATGCTGGCGATCTATGAAGATCACCCGTGGGCGAACCGCGATCGCGTGCCGATGGCCGATCTGGCGGGTGAAAAGCTGCTGATGCTGGAAGATGGCCACTGCCTGCGCGACCAGGCGATGGGCTTCTGCTTCGAAGCGGGTGCGGATGAGGATACCCATTTCCGCGCAACCAGCCTGGAAACGCTGCGTAACATGGTCGCGGCGGGAAGCGGTATAACGCTGCTGCCTGCGCTGGCCGTGCCGCGCGAGCGTAAGCGTGATGGCGTGGTCTATTTGCCGTGCATCAAGCCGGAGCCGCGTCGCACTATCGGCCTGGTGTATCGTCCGGGGTCACCGCTGCGCAGCCGCTATGAGCAGCTGGCAGAGGCCATCCGTGGTTCGATGGATGGCCATTTCGACAGCGCGTTAAAACAGGCGGTTCAGGCCGTTTAGTGCCGCTACCCGGTAGGCTTCCGCCATGGTCGGGTAGTTAAAGGTGGTGTTAACGAAGTACTCAATGGTGTTACCACCACCTTTCTGCTCCATTATCGCCTGTCCGATATGAATGATTTCCGCGGCGCGTTCACCAAAGCAGTGAATGCCGAGGATCTCTTTCGTCTCGCGATGGAACAGAATTTTCAGCGTACCCACGCTCATCCCCACGATTTGCGCCCGCGCCAGATGTTTAAACTGCGCACGACCCACCTCGTAAGGCACCTTCATAGACGTCAGCTGCTGCTCGGTTTTCCCTACGGAACTGATTTCCGGGATGGTGTAGATGCCCGTCGGGATATCTTCAATCAGATGAGCCGTCGCTTCGCCTTTCACCAGCGCCTGAGCCGCAATGCGTCCCTGGTCGTAAGCGGCTGAAGCCAGGCTTGGGTAGCCAATCACGTCGCCGACCGCGTAAACGTGCGGCAGGGCGGTCTGATACATGCTGTTGACCTTCAGCTGACCGCGGCTGTCGGTCTCGAGTCCGATATTTTCCAGCTGCAGGGAATCGGTATTGCCGGTACGGCCGTTGGCGTACAGCAGGCAGTCCGCTTTCAGCTTCTTGCCGGACTTCAGGTGCATGATCACCCCGTCGTCGCATCCTTCGATTTTCTCGTACTCTTCGTTGTGGCGAATCACCACGCCGCTGTTCCAGAAGTGGTAGGAGAGCGAATCTGACATTTCCTGATCGAGGAACGCCAGCAGGCGGTCGCGGGTGTTGATCAGGTCAACTTTGACGTCCATTCCGCGGAAGATCGACGCATATTCGCAGCCGATGACTCCTGCGCCATAGATAATGACGTGGCGGGGTTCATGGTGCAGGCTCAGAATCGAGTCGCTGTCGTAGACGCGCGGGTGCGAAAAGTCCACGTCGGCCGGATGGTATGGGCGTGAACCGCAGGCAATCACAAATTTTTCAGCGGTGATGGTTTCAACCGACCCGTCGTGGCATTCGAGTGCCAGGGTGTGTTCATCCACAAAATGCGCGTTACCCTGCAAAATTTCGCAGTGGTTACGCTCATAAAACCCCTGACGCATACGCGTCTGCTGGTTAATGACAGTATCCGCGTGATTCAGTATGTCGGCAAAAGATGAACGAAGAAGTCGGGAATGGTCGCTGTAAAGAGGGTTCTGGTTAAATTCGATAATGCGGCTAACGGCGTGGCGGAGGGCTTTCGAAGGGATGGTGCCCCAGTGGGTGCAACCGCCGCCGACATTATGGTAGCGCTCAATGACCGCTACTCTGGCTCCCTGTTTCACCAGACCCATAGCAGCGCCTTCGCCGCCGGGGCCGGAACCAATAACTATTGCGTCGTAATCGTAGGAATGTGGCATGGCAAGGCTTACCTGTTCTTATACATAAAAGCAACAGAATCATAACATCATTGCCAGAGTAACCCAATTATCGTTGTGCTTTTTTCCGGCAGTGGAGCACAAACCGCACGTAAACAATCATTCACAAAGCCAGGCAAACAGATTAATTTTATTCTCTGGTATAGTGCCATCAGGCCTTTGGAAGGATTCAACTATCGTGATGGGCGTAAGAGCACAACAAAAAGAGAAAACCCGGCGTTCGCTGGTGGAAGCCGCATTCAGTCAACTGAGTGCCGAGCGGAGTTTTGCCAGTTTGAGCCTGCGCGAAGTCGCACGTGAGGCCGGGATTGCGCCAACGTCCTTCTATCGTCACTTCCGTGATGTGGATGAACTGGGCCTGACCATGGTCGACGAGAGCGGCCTGATGCTGCGTCAGCTGATGCGCCAGGCGCGTCAGCGTATCGCCAAAGGGGGCAGCGTGATCCGCACCTCCGTATCGACCTTTATGGAATTTATCGGCAACAATCCCAACGCGTTTCGTCTGCTTCTGCGCGAGCGTTCGGGCACATCGGCAGCGTTTCGTGCCGCCGTCGCGCGCGAAATTCAGCACTTCATCGCGGAACTTGCCGACTATCTTGAACTCGAAAACCATATGCCGCGTGCGTTTACTGAAGCACAGGCCGAGGCGATGGTGACGATTGTATTCAGCGCGGGTGCCGAAGCGCTGGATGTCAGCATTGAACAACGCAAGCAGCTCGAAGAGCGACTGGTATTACAGCTCAGGATGATCTCCAAAGGCGCGTACTACTGGTATCGCCGTGAACAAGAGAAACTGGCACATCAAACCGAAGAGTGAAGGTGAGTAGTGAAACAGTCAGGTCAGGATAAAGGGACGCTGTTGCTGGCATTGATCGCTGGCTTATCCATTAATGGTACGTTTGCCGCTATTTTTAGCTCAATCGTGCCGTTTTCGATTTTCCCGCTTATTGCGCTGGTGCTGACGGTGTACTGCCTGCATCAACGTTACCTGAACCGCACCATGCCGGTGGGGTTACCGGGGCTGGCCGCCGCCTGCTTTATTCTGGGCGTATTGCTGTACAGCACCGTGGTTCGCGCGGAATATCCGGATATCGGCTCTAACTTCTTCCCTGCGGTACTGTCTGTGGCGCTGGTGTTCTGGATTGGCTCGCGCATGCGTAGCCGTAAGAGCCAGTTACCGGAGTAAAGGGTTTTGTCATTGTAGGCCGGATAAGCGAAGCGCCATCCGGCTTTTTGGCAGGTGGCGCTTCGCTTACCTGCCCTACAAGGCCACATTACTTCGCCATGAGCAGTACACCGCACTCCATATGGTGCGTATAAGGGAACTGATCGAACAGCGCCAGACGTTCAACCTTGTGCGTCTGGCCTAACGTTTCCAGGTTCTTGCACAGCGTCTCCGGGTTACAGGAGATGTACAAAATACGCGGGTACGCCTGCACCATCTTCTCTGTTTCGCTGTCCAGGCCACTGCGCGGCGGGTCGACAAAAATCGTCTCACACTGGTAGCTCTTCAGATCGATCCCTTCCAGGCGGTTAAACTGGCGAACGCCGTTCATGGCCTGGGTAAACTCTTCAGCGGCCATGCGAATGATCTGCACGTTGTCGATATGGTTAGCGGCAATGTTGTACTGCGCGGCGGCCACCGACGGCTTGGCGATTTCCGTTGCCAGCACGCGATCGAAGTTACGCGCCAGCGCCAGCGAGAAGTTGCCGTTACCGCAGTAGAGCTCAAGCAGATCGCCCGTTGACCCTTCCGTCGCCTTCAGCGCCCACTCCAGCATCTGCACGTTCATCGCGGCGTTCGGCTGGGTGAAGCTGTTCTCGACCTGACGGTAAACCATCTCTCTACCCGCTACCGGCAGGCGCTCGTCGATGTAGTCCTGATCCAGCATGATTTTGGTTTTGGTCGCGCGGCCAATCAGGTGAACGTTGATGTTCTGCGCGCGCAGCGCATCGCGCAGCACTTCTGCCTGCTCGCGCCACTCGTCGTTCAGGGCTTTGTGGTACAGCAGGGAGACAATCGCCTGATTGCTTTGCGTGGTCAGGTAGTCAATCTGGAACAGCTTGTTACGCAGTACCGGATTGTTACGCACGCCGTCCATTATCAGCGTCATTAACTGGTTAATGAGCTCGCTCGCCGCCGGAAAGCTGTCCACGCGGATACGGGACTTTGTCTGCTGATCGAAAATGATGTGGTACAGGTCGTCACCGTCGTGCCAGATGCGGAACTCGGCGCGCATGCGGTAGTGGCTGACAGGAGAGCGGAACACCTCGGGAACGGGCGCGTTGAAAGGCGTCATCATACTTTGCAGGCGGACAACTTTCTCTGCCAGCTGCGCGTCGTACTGTTCTGTCGGGAGGTGTTCTGGGGTCATGATGCGTCCTGAGTGATAAAGAATTACGCGGCGATTGTAGGCATTGTTCAGGGGATGTCCAGATTTAATGGCCAATAGCTGTCTGGACATCCATACGTGTCTAATTGTAGCATTCTGTTTCCGGTCTCCTGAGAGTGAAAAGGGAATCCAGTGTAAATCTGGAGCTGACGCGCAGCGGTAAAGACTGGCGGGATGAGCGTTGTAGACACTGTGAAAATGGGAAGTCTTCATCCTTATATAGCCACCTAGCCCGAAGACCTGCCGGGATCACGTCGCATTTGGTTTCATCATCGCGTGCTATCGATGAGGCCTGCGGCATCCTTCTTATATTGTGGATGCTTTAACAATGATTAAAAAAGTATCGCTGTTGACGGCGTTGTCCGTCACGGCATTTTCGGGCTGGGCGCAGGACAGCGCCGACTCGTTGGTGGTGACGGCAAATCGTTTTGAACAACCGGCAAAAACTGTTCTGGCACCGACGTCCGTCGTGACGCGTGAAGACATTGAGCGCTGGCAGGCAAAGAGCGTGGTGGAAATCATGTCACGTCTGCCTGGCGTGGATATCGCGCAAAGCGGTGGAATGGGCTCGAACTCTTCGACTTTTATTCGCGGAACGGAATCTCGCCATGTGCTGGTGCTGGTTGACGGTATTCCTTTGAATAACGCCGGGATCAGCAACGTTCCCGATCTGAGCCAAATCCCGACCTCGCTGATTCAGCGTATTGAGTACATCCGTGGTCCGCGTTCAGCCCTGTATGGCTCCGACGCGATTGGTGGCGTGATTAACATCATTACCGGACGTGATAAGCCGGGTGCAGAAATCTCAGCGGGCGTTGGCTCTAAGGGATATCAGACCTATGATGGCGCTTTCCAGCAGGTGCTGGATAAAACCAAAATCACCATGGCGGGTAACTACACCTATACCCGGGGTTTTGACATCGCCGCAAAAGATGCGCCGCGCCAGCCTGACCGCGATGGCTTTATGAGTAAATCGCTGTACGGCTCCGTGGAACAGCAGATTACCGACAGCGTGAGCGGCTTCTTCCGTGGCTTTGGTTATGACAACCGCACCGCGTATGACGGTTACGATCACTACGACGCCAACTTTATGGTGGATGGACGACCTGATACTCGCCAGCTCTACAGCCAGAACTGGGACACCGGTCTGCGTTACAACCAGGGGATTTTCCAGTCACAGTTGGTGGCGGGCTATGGTCGCAGTAAAGATCAGAACTATGATCCGAAGAAAGGGCGTTACGCTGATTCCGCCACCATGGATGACGTGAAGCAGTACACCACCCAATGGCTCAACACCGTAGAAGTCGGTCACGGCAACATTGGCGCAGGTCTGGACTGGCAAAAGCAGAAGACCCAGGCTGGAACGGGCTATCTGGAGAAAGGTTACGAGCAACGCAATACCGGCGTGTTTGTTTCGGCGATGCAGCAGTTCAGCAGCGTGACGCTTGAAGCGGCGGCGCGTAATGACGATAACTCCAACTTTGGTAACCATGGAACATGGCAAACCAGCGCAGCGTGGGAGTTTGTGGAGGGCTATCGCGTCATTGCCTCCTACGGTACCGCATTTAAAGCACCGACCATGAGCCAGATCCACAGTGCCTCTTACGGTAATCCGGACCTTAAACCAGAGGAGAGTAAGCAGTGGGAAGGTGGCTTTGAAGGCCTGACGGGACCGGTCAACTGGCGTATCACCGGTTATCGCAATGACATTGATAATCTTATTAGCAGCGATCCGCATACGTATCGTTACTACAATGTTGACGAAGCACGTATTAAAGGTGTGGAAGCGACGGCACAGTTCGATACTGGCCCGGTCGGGCATCAGATTTCCTACGATTATGTCGACCCGCGTAATGCCAAAACCAACGAAGTACTGGCCCGTCGTTCTAAGCAGCAGGTTAAGTACCAGCTTGACTGGCAGGTATGGGATCTCGACTGGAACCTTGCCTACCGTTATCTGGGCACTCGCTATGATGTCGCGATTGATCCAGACACCTATTCGTCAGAACGCGTGAAAATGGGCGGTGTTAGTCTGTGGGATGTCGCAGTTTCGTATCCTGTCACCTCACATCTCACAGTTCGTGGTAAAATAGCCAATCTGTTCGATAAAGATTACGAGACAGTTTATGGCTACCAAACTGCAGGACGGGAATACACCTTGTCTGGCAGCTACACCTTCTAATCCGCGTCCCACCGTGCTGGTGTTTGATTCCGGCGTCGGTGGGCTTTCGGTCTATGATGAGATTCGGCATCTTCTGCCGGATCTCCATTACATCTACGCCTTCGATAACGTCGCTTTCCCGTACGGGGAAAAGAGCGAAGATTTTATTGTTGAGCGTGTGGTGGAAATCGTCACTGCGGTACAAAAGCGCTATCCCCTTGCGCTGGCCGTCATCGCCTGTAATACGGCGAGCACCGTTTCTCTTCCCGCCCTGCGTGAAAAATTCCAGTTCCCGGTTGTGGGCGTCGTTCCTGCAATAAAGCCTGCCGCGCGTCTGACGGCGAACGGCATTGTGGGCTTGCTGGCCACGCGGGGTACGGTAAAGCGTCCTTATACCCGCGAGCTGATCGACCGTTTTGCAAACGAATGCCAGATAGCGATGCTGGGTTCGGCTGAGCTGGTGGAGATGGCTGAAGCGAAGCTGCATGGCAAGGCGGTATCACTCGAGGAGCTGCGTCGTATTCTACGTCCGTGGCTGCGTATGCCCGAACCTCCGGATACCGTTGTGCTGGGCTGTACCCACTTCCCGCTATTACAGGAAGAGCTACTGAAGGTGCTGCCGGAGGGGACACGCCTGGTGGATTCCGGTGCGGCTATTGCCCGTCGTACGGCCTGGTTGCTGGAGCATGAAGCGCCGGATGCGAAATCTACCGATGCGAATATCGCGTTTTGTATGGCCATCACGAAAGAGACTGAGCAACTTTTACCCGTTTTACGCCGTTATGGCTTTGAAACGCTCGAAAAACTGGCGCTGTAGCACGGTTTTGAGCAAAAAAGAGACGGTTGAAAGTTTTTTTTAAAAGAGGGGTTGTCAACGTCTGAGAACTCCCTATAATGCGCCTCCACTGACACGGAACAACGGCTTACAGGCCGCCGGGTTAGCGGGGTTCAGAGATGAACGCCAGCAGAGAAAAGCGAAAATAATCACTTGACTCTGAATGAGGAAAACGTAATATACGGGACCTCGCAACGGTGAGCTTAACGCCGCGTTGCAACTGCTCTTTAACAATTTATCAGACAATCTGTGTGGGCACTCAAAGTGACATGGATTCTTAATGTCTTCGGACAATAAATGAATACCAAGTCTCTGAGTGAACATACGTAATTCATTACGAAGTTTAATTCACGAGCATCAAACTTAAATTGAAGAGTTTGATCATGGCTCAGATTGAACGCTGGCGGCAGGCCTAACACATG
>NZ_AZUB01000012.1:0-105300 GCF_000568095.1 Enterobacter sp. DC4
GTCACCCGCGTCTCACCGCCGCCCTGGATCAGGCCGTAGTTAAACAGCGCGGGCGTGGTCAGCGTCAGCGCATCGCGGCTGACGATTTCGCCTCCGCTGTTGTTGGTCAGCGTCCCGCTGAGGGCCAGCGTCGCGCCGTTATCGCCCTGCAGACGACCGTTGTTGGTGAGCGCCCCGGTGGTGATGCCGAGCGTGCCCCCCTGCATTTTGCCGTCGCTGGTGACGGAGGCCGCCGTGATGTTCAGCGCCCCGCCGGACAGCAGGGTGCCGCCAGACTGCTGGCTGACCGCGCCGGTCTGGCTGAGGGTCAGGCCATTCACGCCGCTGATGGCGCCGCTGTTGCTGAGCGTGCCGCCTGTCAGCGTCAGGTTTTTCGCCGCCCACTGGCCCTGGTTCGCCAGCGTCGCGGCCTGCAGCGTCGCCGCACCCAGCGCGGTGATCCTGCTGCCTGCGGTTCCGGTGAGCGTATCGGCCAGCGTCATCTGCAGCGCGTCGGCGCTCTGCACCGCGCCGCTGTTGGTGAGCGACCGGGCGTTAAGCAGGATGTTCTGTGCCTGCCAGCTGCCGGCGTTGGTCACCGCGCCGGACGCAATCGTCAGAGTACCCTGGGTGAGAAGCTTACCGCCTGCGACGTTGATCAGCTCCTGCTGAGGCGCGGCCATCGCCATGCGCGCCATCAGCCGCTGCTGCCCCTGAACGGTCAGGCTCTGCAGACCGGTCAGGGTGCCCTGGTTGTTAATGCTGCTCTGACTCAGCGTAAGGGTGTTCCCCTGCACGGTGCCGCTGTTTTTAAGCGTGCTGCCGCCGAGCGTCACATCACCCTCGCTGAGGAGCTGCCCGCGGTTATCCAGCGTCTGAGCGGTGATATCCGCCCGGCCCTGGCTCATCAGCGAGCCGGTTGAGGTCAGCGTGCCGCCGGTCGTGGCCGTCAGCGTTCCCTGGCTGAGCAGAGACCCGCCGTGCGTCCAGTCGCTGGCGCTGATGTCCGCGCCGTTCCCCTGCAGCGTGCCCTGCGTGGTCAGCTGGCCTGCATCCAGCGTCAGCATGCCGCCGGAGAGGGTGCGCGAGGTCGCGCCCGTGGTCAGCGTGGTACCGGTGAGCGCCAGGCCGTTCGTTCCCTGCATCAGACCGCCGTTGTTCATATCGCGGGCAGTGAGGGACAGCGTACCGCCCGTGATGCGCCCCGGGTTCGCCAGGGTATCCGCGGTGAAGGCAGTCGCGCCGCCGCTCTGCAGCAGCCCGGTATTGGTTAACGCCCCGCTGAGCGTGCCGCTGAGTCCCGTCTGCCCGTTCACCGTGCCGCTGTTGGTGAGGGCGGTGCCGGTCATGCCCAGCGTCGCACCCTGCAGCGTACCGGCGTTGGTCAGCTGTCCGCCCGTCAGCGTGAAGCCGCCGCCGGAGAGCCATTTACCGTTCAGCTCGTTGATAAAGCGGTCGGCGGTGGCGTTAACTGCGTTGCTGCCCTGCATCAGGCCGCTGTTGCGCAGCTCAGTACCGCCTGCGGTCAGCGTTTTGCCCGCCACCGTGCCGCTGCTGGTCAGCGTCGTCGCGTTAAGCGCGGCATCTTCGGTGGCAACGATGTTCCCGGTATTGGTCAGGGCATTGCTCAGGCCCAAATCCAGGCTCTGCGCCTGAATATCGCCCCGGTTCGTCAGGTCGCTGCCCCGCAGGGTGAACCCGCCGTTCACCAGCAGCAGACCGGCGTTATCGAGCGTGTCGAGGGATAAGTCCAGAGGACTGCCGCTCACCAGCTGCCCGGTGGCGCCGTTGCTCAGCGCGCGGGTGGTCAGCGCCAGCGTGTCGTTGCCCTGAAGAATCCCGGTGTTGTTCAGCTGCGCGGCCTTCACCGTGAGCGCTTTCCCGGCCAGCTGGCCGTCGTTGAACAGCTGCGCCGCCGTCAGCGTGAACAGGTTCTGGCTGAGCAGGGCGCCAGTGTTATCCAGCCTGCCGGTCGTGGAAAGCGTCAGGGCGTCCAGCGTCTGAATGCTGCCCTGGTTATTCAGGTTCCCGGCCTCAAGCGTCGCGCTGCGCCCCTGAAGGCTGCCCGCGTTGCTGAGGGTTTGTCCGCTCAGGGTCAGGGTATCGCCGCCCGTCACCTGGCCCTGAGCCTGGTTCGTGAAGGTGTTCCCGGACCAGGCCAGCGTGCTGCTCCCCTGAAGCAGACCGCTGTTCTGCAGGTCGCCCCGCAGGGTCAGCACTTTTGCCAGCAGTTGGCCCCGGTTATCGGTACTGCCGGCCTGGACGTCCGCCGCCTGCTGGCTGAGCACCTTGCCGCTGTTGGTCAACGCGCCCGTCACCGCCGCAGTGATACCCGCTTCACCCAGCGCATTACCGGTGTTGTTCCACTCGCCGGTGGCCAGGTTCAGGGTATTGCCCTGCAGCAGCCCGGCGTTGTTCAGGGTGGTGTGGTGCAGGTCGAGCGCGCCGCCGGAGAGCAGCATGCCCGCATGCTGGTTGCTGAGCTGTGCCCCGGTCGCCGTGAGGGAATGTGTCCCCTGCAGCGTGCCGCCGTTGGTCACCGACGCGCTGTTAAACTGCGCGTCGGTACCGGCCATCAGCCCGCTGTTCGTCAGGCTGGCGGCGGTCAGCGTCAGGCCGTTCCGGGCAATCACTCGCCCACCGGCATCGTTGCTGGCCTGTCGGGTCAGGTTCAGCAGCAGGGCGGTGGCGCTGAGCTCGCCGCTGTTGGCCAGCGTTTCACCGCCGAGCGTCAGCGTTCCGCTGCTGCGCAGCGCGCCACGGTTAGTGAGGTCTGCCACGCCGAGCGTCAGCGCCGAGTCCCCCCCGACGGTGCCCTGGTTTTGCAGGCTGTCCGCCGTGATGTGCAGGTCGCTGGCCGCTATATTGCCCGCGTTAGCAAACGCAGTGCCGTTCAGGGTGAGCCGGTCGTCCGCCAGCAGGCGTCCGGTATCGGCGTTGGTCAGGCTGAGGTAGTCACTGTTCAGGCTGACGCCGTTGATTTCCCCCAGGTTTGTCAGCGTGTCACCCCGGAGGCGCAATGTGCCGTCAGTGGTGATAAGCCCGCTGTTAGCCAGCACCGGAACGTTCAGCGTTAAATCCTGCGTGCTGTAGACCGACCCGCCCGCGAGGTTCGTGAGTGACCCGGTCTTCAGGCCGAGCAGGGTGGTCCCCTGCAGCAGTCCACTGTTCTCCACCGAGGCAGCGTCCAGCGCCAGCGTACCGGCAACCAGCGTACCGCTGCTGGTGATGCGCCCGGGGGCCGTCAGGGTCATGCGATCCGCTTTTGCGATGCCGGACTGAAGGATGTTCTGTCCGCTGAGCGCGATGGCGCTGGCGGTAAGCTCACCGCCGCTGGTCAGGTCGCCGGTCGCGTTAAAACTCAGCGTGTCACCGGTGGATTTCCCGGCGTGCGCAATCGTGCCCGCCGTCACCGACAGGGCCCCCTTCGCCGCCTGCGTGCCGTTCAGCGCGGCATTCTGCGCCTGCAGGGTAAGCCCCTGCCCGCTCTGCAGATGCGCATCCTGGCCGGTAGTCAGGTCGCCGGTGCTGACGGTTAAGGCCCCCGCCGCGTCCGTTTGCCCGTTCAGGCTGGCGCTGCGGGTCGCGGAAATCTGTACATTGCCCTGGCTGGTGGTACGGGACGCCTGACCGCTGGTCAGGGTGCCGGCCTGCGCCGTCAGCGCCGTCGCGCCGGACAGGATGCCGTTCTGCTCAAGCGAGCCTGCGGTCACGTCCATCGCGCCGTCAGCCAGCAGGCTGCCGTCGTTACGCAGGGTCTGCTGCGCCGTGACGTTTGCATTGCCCTTCGCGCTCAGCGTGCCCCGCTGCTCCAGGGTTCCGGCGCTTAACGCCAGGTTACCGGCGCTCTGCAGGGTGCCGTTATTGGTGACCGTCTGCCCCCTGAGGGTGACGTCGTTACCCTGCGCCGTGCCGCCGTTCGTCAGGTCTCCGGCGTTCACGTCCAGATGGCCTTTCGCCGCCAGCTGGCCACCGTTGGACACCCTGTCGCCGGAGAGCGCAACGTCTCGCCCCGCATTCACCTGGCCCTGGTTACTGACGGTGCTGCCCGTCAGGCGGATATCGCCCGTGGCATCGGCCCGGCTCTGGCCGTCCAGCACCAGCTGTCCGCCGCTCAGGGCCAGACTCTCTCCTGCCGAGACCGCACTGCCCGTGGATGTCAGCGTACCGCCGCTGCTGAGCGTCGCCCGGGTATCGCTACCGCTGCGGGTATTCGTCAGCGTGATATCTTTTCCGGCCGCCACGCTGAGCGCGCCTTTGCTGGTGACGCTGCCGCCGCGCTGCGTCAGGCTGCCACCGGTGGACAGCGCAGTGTCGGCCTGGCCCGTCAGCGTCGCATCCGCAAGCGCTGTACCCTGACTGCTCGTGACGGTCAGCGCCCCGCCCTGTGCCGACACGCCGCCGCCGTTGACGGTCAGGGTATCTTTACTGTCCAGCGTCGCCGCGCCGCGGGAGACCAGGGAGGTATTGCTGAGCGTCATCCCCTGCCCGCTGCTCACCGCAAGCGCCCCCGCGCTGTTTGTCCCGCCGCCCGTCGTCTGCACTTTCCCCGCAGCGGAAAGGCGCATATCGCCCTGGCTGGCGAGCGTGCTGTTATTGAGTTCCACATCCTGCGAGCTGGTTACATTCAGCGCGCCCCCGGCCTGATGGCTGCCGTTGAGGACCACTCCCGCGCCATTCGCGGTAATCGAGCCGCTGGCCAGGCTGTTCGTGACCGTCAGTTTGCCGCCCGCATCCAGCTGAATGTCGCCCTGGCGCGCGGTGAGGTTACCGAGGTTCACCCCCACGCCCGTCTCGCTGGAGACCAGGCGGATACGGTTGGCATACATCCCGCCGAGCGCGCCGGTATCCACGGCCACCACGGGCGCGGCGCCCTCACCGGCAATCGGTTTGACGCTGCCGTCTGCGCCCACGCGGTTCGCCCCTGCCGTTACCGTCAGGTCGTTCGCATGTATCGCGGCGTTCACTTCCGTCGCGCGCGCAATGATCGACAGCGCGTCGCTCTTGCTGGCATCCAGCCCCTGGCCTTCAACCGTGATGGCGCCTTTCGTCACTTCCAGCGCCTGCAGGTTACCGCTGGCGTCGAACTGCGGTTTCCCGGTGGCCAGGGTGACGTTCGGGGTGTTGATAAATCCGCACCCGTTACAGGTGATGCCGTACGGGTTGGCCACCATAACGTTTGCCGCCTTGCCGGCGACTTCCGTATAGCCCTGCAGCTGCGAGCGGTTAGCTCCCGTGACTTCGTTGATGATGCCTTTCGCTTCCCGGCCGGCCTGCAGGTTGGGGTTGTTCTGGATAAGCCCGCCCAGTTGGGTCTGGGTTAAACGGTCCGTGCCGTTGTTGAGGATAAGCCCCTCTTTGCCGACATTATACTCACCGAACTGGTTATGCGAGATACCCGCCCCGTTGGGCGTGGCGATGTTGACGACCGGCACCCCGTTCCCCGCCCGATCGACCGTGGTCTGCCCGGTCGGCGTAAGCGCCGCCGCGACGGCAGGTGCCATCGGCTGCCAGACCATCAGGCTGCAGACAATCCAGCTGATCAGACGCTGCGAGAAACGAACGGGTGGGTGGCGGGTATCCATAGTCGTAGAGTCTCTTAAAGCATGAAGGCAATGCGCCAGTTAACGCTCACATGATCCGGGCCGAGCCAGTCGGGGTAGTGCAAAGGCGTACCGACCGAAATCTGGCTGCTGTACCAGCGCCCTGCGCTGCTCAGCCCCACCGAGCCACCCCATAACGTGCCGGAGGCAAAGCGGTCCTGGCGGTCTTTTTCCAGCCAGCCGCCGTCAACGGCGACCGTTGCGCTCACCGCACCAATCACCGGGAGGGTGAAGAGGGAATACCCCAGCTCGTTACGCCAGTAGCCGCCGTTGTCCCCGGACAGGTACTGCTCTTTAAAACCGCGCACGGAGCTTTCGCCGCCGAGCGTCAGGCGCTCGGAGCCGTACAGCCGGTCGGGCGACCACTGGCCGTAGGCGCTGGTCAGCCACCACGCGTTACGGGTGACAGGACGCTGGAAGCTGGCGTTCAGACTCCATTTGCGGAATTCCGCCCGCGGCATATCCCCGGACTTATCTTCGTCGGTTTCGGCATTGAACCACGGCATGCCGTGGCTCCAGGTCGGGTTGAAGGTCGCCACGCCGCCCAGCATTTTTTGCGTATGCGTAATGCCCAGGACCAGGCTGGAGAGGTTGCGCGTGCTGCTCTGAAGCGGCGCGTCGTTAAGCCAGTTGCGGCTGGAGCGCTGAACCACGCCTGCCGCAATGCCGGTTTTGACATCCCCGTTGCGGAAGACCACCCATGACACGTTAACGCGGTGGGTTTTGGTATCGCCCGTGGAGAGCCAGTTGAACCCCTGGTTACTGATGGTGGTCCGGTAGTTACTCCAGGCGTAGCTGTAGTCCAGTAATCCGTAACCAAACGGCACGCTGACGCCCGCCTGGAAATTCTGCGCATCGTACGCGCTGGCAAAATCACTGCTGCGCCCGCCGCTGACAAACCATTTATCCGCCAGCCCCAGCATATTATTGGCGGTGAGCACGCCACTCAATTGATCTTCCCCGGTACTCTTCTGCCCGCTATTATCCAGGCTTACGGATGCACTTAAGGGAAATTCCGGTTTTGCCGTGAGATTAACGATGGAATATCCGGCCTGCGTCCCCGGAAGAATTTCAATCTGAACCGGCTCGGTACGCAAACGGTTAATTTGCTCCATGCCCTGTTCGATGTCGCGTAAATTAAGAATGCCGCCCACCCGTCCCGGAAACGCCATTTTCAGCATGCGCGGCGTTTCGCCTTCCAGACGGATCGCTTCCAGCCGACCTTCCAGCACAACAATATTCAGCTGGCCGCCGGAGAGATCCTGCTCGGTAAGAAAAGCGCGGCTGGTGATATAGCCCCGGCTGATATACCAGTCAGAAATATGGGCGAGAAGTTCCGTTATTTTCGCCATATCCAGACAGCCGCCGGAGAGATCCTGCTCGGTAAGAAAAGCGCGGCTGGTGATATAGCCCCGGCTGATATACCAGTCAGAAATATGGGCGAGAAGTTCCGTTATTTTCGCCATATCCAGACAGCGGCCCTGCCACGGCGCGACAAGGGTCTGCCGGGTTTTCGGGGAGATTAAGGTCGCACCGGAAAGGGTAATGGTATGAATGGTGAAACAGGGTCCGGAGCCGGTAACAGGCAGCGGTCTGGCAGGCGCGGGGCGAGGAATACTGCGCTCCAGCTCTTCACGCTGTTGCTGGTTCTGTAATAAAAGCTGCTGCTGTTGCTGTTGAATGGAATCGCGATCGGCTGGTGACAAGGGGGCAGCGTTCACGCTCGCTGAAAAAAGCGCAACCGATAAGATAAAAACAATATAATTTGCTAATGAAATTATTATTTTTTTTATTTTATTGCTATTCATCCATGCCACAAAATTTATTCGCAATTAATATTTCCGAAATATAGGACCATTCTTAATGCGAGTATATCTAATTTGCTTTAAGGGACATCAAAGAAAATACTTTTTCAGAAAAGTGAGAGGTTGATTAAGAAAATATGAGAAATAATTTAACTCACCCTTAAATCTTGAGTTAGCCGTAATACATTAGGTATGAAGACGAAACGTTTTTCGCCATTCTGCGGGGCTCACCCCAAAACGTGCTTTAAACTGCTGTCGCCAGGTGACGGCGGAATTAAATCCCACCAGCTCGGCCACGCGCTCAATCGGCATATTTCCGGCTTCAAGCAAAATCTGGCTGCGCCGCAGGCGTTCGGCGGTAAGCCAGTCGGCGACGCTCAATCCCGTGGCTTTAATAAAATGACGGGTCAGGGTGCGGCGACTCATCGAAACCACCTCCGCCAGGGAGTCCAGGCTATGCGGTTCGGTGATGTGCTGCTGTAGGTAGTCGATGAGGCAGTTAATGCGTCCGTCGCGGGTATCTTTGGGTACCGGCTGGGCGATGAACTGCGCCTGCCCGCCCTCGCGGTGGGGCGGAACAATCATCCGACGGGCAATCTGGTTAGCAATCACGCTGCCAAAGCGCTGGCGAATGATATACAGGCAGCAGTCGAGGGCAGCGGCAGTACCGGCGGAGGTGATGATATTGCCGTCATCCACGTAAAGGGCATTAATATCCAGCTGAACGTTCGGGAAGAGCGACTGAAACTGACGTTCGAACTCCCAGTGGGTGGCCGCACGTTTGCCGTCGAGGATCCCCGCCCAGGCCAGCACAAACGATCCCAGACACAGCCCGACGATTTCTGCACCGTGGTCTCTCGCCTGCACCAGGCTGTCGAGCAGCACCTGCGGCGGGCGTTCCAGAACGTGCTGCCAGTAGGGAACGACAACAATATCGGCCTGCCCAATGGCGGTAAAATCCTGCGTGGCGTTGAGAGCAAATCCGTCTTTTGAGGTAAGGAACCCCGGCGTTTCGGCGCAAATCGTTACGTTAAAGCGCTTTTCGCCGGAGACCGAATCGCCAAACAGAATGCAGGGAACGGAGTAGTGAAACGGGCTGAACCCGTCTACCGCGACAATCGCGACGTTGATTAGCGACATCTGTCTCTCCTTTCCCTTTAACGCACTCAGAATATAACGGTTTCGCCATCCTGGGGAATGCTCACTGCGTCACTCACCTGATTAGCTTCAACGTACTCACGCAGCGCGCTGCGGGTCAACAGGCAGTGGTTAATGGCCTCCATATGGCTCGCCACAATTTTAGCCTGCGGCAGCAGGAAATGAACGTTAAGCACGTCCTCCTGCCCCATAATAATGGGCCCAAAACCAATGACGTGGGCATAGCCGGCGTTCAGTACCACCACGTCCGGCTGGTGCTTTTGCAGATCGGCCGCTACCTCGTCACGCCAGACGGTATCCCCTGCAAGATAGAGCGTCTTCTCATCAGGATGACGCAGCACCACGCCACAGGCCTCACCCAGCCGCTCCGCCAGCTCCGGCACGGCATAAGCGCGATCGGTCCCGTGCTGGCCGCCGCGGGTTTTCGTAATCTGAATATCGCCGAAGGTGGTCGCGTCGGTCATGACCGTCAGGTTGTTAAATCCCTGGCTGCGCAGCAGCGCGGCGTCACGGTCGTTTTGCACGTAAATCGGTTTGTCTTTGGCGATCAGCTCCGCCGCGGCGCGATCCCAGTGATCGTCATGGGTATGGGTGACGATCACCGCGTCGGCGTCCAGCAGCGTGTTGACGTCAACGGGGAGTTCAACCGTCGGGTTACGGCGTTCGGCATACGCCGTACCCGGGAAGCCCGGATAAGCACCCTTTGGGGCCAGCATCGGGTCGATTAAAAGACGTTTTCCGGCATAGGAAATCAGCTGAGTGGCGTTGCGAATGTGGGTAATGTTCATGGGCTATCCTCCTGTTGGTGTGATAAGGAGGATAGCCAGCCGTCGCAATTGACGCTGTGGGTTAAAGGGCGATTACCGATGGAATCGGGCCAAGAGAAGCAACCCGTTTTCTGTCACATCGTTTACCAGCCCGGCACTGCACCACCGTTAAAGATCGTCTCAGCCGCTTTTGCCACTTCAGGTGACTGATACGACTGGATAAACGCCTTCACATTCTCCGCGTCCTTGTTGTCTTCGCGCGTCACCACGATGTTCACGTACGGCGAGTTTTTGTCTTCAATAAAGACGCTGTCATGCACCGGTGACAGCCCGGTTTGCTGGATATAGGTGGTGCTGATGATGGCGACATCCACTTTCGGGTCGTCCAACACGCGCGGCAGCTGCGCCCCTTCCAGCTCCATAATTTTCAGCTGCTTAGGGTTGGCGGTAATATCCAGCGCGGTCGGCAGCAGCCCGGTATTCGGCTTCAGGGTAATGAGCTTCTCTTTTTGCAACAGCAGCAGCGCGCGGCCCAGGTTGGTCGGGTCGTTTGGAATGGCAATGGTTGCCCCGTCCTTCAGGTCAGACACGGATTTGATTTTGCGGGAATAGCCGGCCATCGGGAAAACAAAGGTGTTCGCCACGGCCACCAGCTTGTAGCCATGCGCCTTGTTATCTTCTTCAAGGAACGGGCGATGCTGGAAGACGTTGGCATCCAGTTCCCCCTGGTTGGTGGCATCGTTAGGCAACAGCGAGCCGCTGAAGCCCACCAGCTCCACGTCCAGGCCATATTTCTCTTTTGCCACCTTTTTGGCGACTTCCGCCACGTCCTGTTCAGCGCCGTTGATGACGCCGACTTTAATGTGTTTGGCATCGCTGCCACTTTGATCGCACCCTGCCAGCAGCAGGCCAGCCAGTACCAGAGCACCCAATCGACGTTTCACAAGACAGTTCCTTTTGCTGAATGTTGTAGTGACTATATCGACAACGAGGCGGGGAAATAAAAACCGAAAAAGAATCAATAAGAAGGATCGGTTATATGCGGGTATGGCCGGGTGGCGCTGCGCTTACTCGGCCTACGGATTCAGGGCTTAAAGGGCTTTCGCCAGATAATGCCGCTGCATGCCCGGATAAGGATAATCCTGCAAAGACATCTGCAGCTGGTACCCCTGCTTTTCATAGAACGGACGCGCCTGGAAGCTGGCGGTATCGACCAGCGCGTGCTTGCAGCCTTTGCGTCTGGCTTCATCTTCAGCCGTTTTGATGAGCTGGCTGCCCACGCCGGTTCCGCGCACGGTATCGCTCACCCAGAGGTAATCAATATTCAGCCAGTCGCCTTTGCGCACGCCGATTAACCCGCCTAGCATCACGCCATTCTCGTCACGAACGTAAACGCCAATATCGCCGCTAAAGGTCGCCATATCCAAAAATTGCGCGTTGTAGGCACGCAGCCCCACGAATAACTCTTCTTTTTCCTGCTGCGTAACCGTATTGGTAATGCTCAGTTGCATGGCGTTCTCCCTGTTTTTGTGTGCTGTTTGACTATCTCACAGATACTTTACGGAGAAAATTCATACTTTCGGCTGGCGTCGCTACACTGAATGTAACGATATATTTCATGGGAAGCCTGTGACTTCTAATGGGGGTTGTTGATGAAAGCTGCGCATCTGGTCTGCCTGCTGGTTTGTCTGCTCTTCGCCGCGTTTGCCCATGCTCAGGAAAAGGAGGATCCGGCGAAAGAGGCGCAGATTAAGCAGCAGGTCCTGAAAGATATAAAGAAAACCTGTACGCCACAGAAAAAGCAGAGCGATAAGGCCTGGCAGGCGATGATTTTGTCGTCAGAGGCCAATCAGCTGCTGATCAAAAATGCCATCACCGCCGTGAAGCGCGACAACCTGGATGCCTACTGGGCGGCGATTGGTCAGGTGGATTGTATGGAAGATTATTGAGGGCTGGAAACGTGCTTCTCGCCGGGTGGCGGCTGCGCCTTACCCGGCCTACACAACATTTTTAACGCTTACGCACGTCTGGAATGATCAAATCCCCGCGCAGCACATACGAGCCCAGCATCTGCGTTTTCTCCGTCAGCCAACTCACGATACGCGCCGCCATCGCATCCATTGAATATTCAATCGCCGGGATCACCGGAATACCCGGCAGGTGCAGCGATCCGGCCAGGCTAAAGACCATAATGTCGTCCGGCACGGATTTATTAAACGCCTGCAGCTGCGGGATCACCCGCTGGGCTTCCTGCTCGTCCGCCACCAGCAGCGCGTTGAAGTTCAGCGTGCTGGCGTTATTCAGCAGCTCCTGTAGCGCAACGGACGACGAGGTCGCGTCCATGAACACAAGGTTGCGATTAAAGGGCAGGAAATTTTTCTCCAGCGCGTGCTTGTAGCCGAGCAGCACCTGGTCAGCAAAACCGCTGCCGTGCGGATGGATCAGGGCAATCTGGCGTCGCCCCTGGCTGGTCAGGTAGTTACAGGCGGTTTCGGCGGCAAAGGCGTGATCGAACTGGATGCTGTTGGAATTATCAGACTCCATGCAGTCCACCAGAATGACGTTGTCCATGTCGACGTCCAGCGGGAAACGCGCGCCAATCACCAGGATGTCATCGCAAAGCCCGCAGGAGAGTTCCTCAAGAGCGTGCATCACTTCCGCTTTGCTGTGCGCGAAACGCAGCAGCAGGTGTTTTTGATGCTGGCTGAGCTGTTTTTCCAGCGCGTAGAGATAACCGGTGGTCTGGTTAATGTTTTCCTGGGCGCAAATCACCCCGATACAGCCCGTAGACTGGCTCAGCAGCGACTGGGCAATCACATTAGGCCGGTAGTTAAGCTCATCCACTGCCTTCAGAACGGCCTGACGGCTGGCTTCCTTTACGCCACGCGACCCACTCAACACTCGCGATACCGTGGCTTTAGACACCCCGGCAAGACGTGATACATCATTGATTGTCGACATCTCTTTCCCCTGGCAGGCTTACCTCGCGCCTGCAAATTCCATGACCGCTTCGGCTCACATTATAGCCAGAGCGGAGTATATCCGTTTCCGTTTTCCATGGAAACCGATTTTCCGTTTCCACTCCAAATGATGTCAAAACAGCCAAATTATGTGACCTACATCCGGTTAATTAG
The DNA here is from genome assembly GCF_000568095.1 of Enterobacter sp. DC4. Classification (NCBI taxonomy): domain Bacteria; kingdom Pseudomonadati; phylum Pseudomonadota; class Gammaproteobacteria; order Enterobacterales; family Enterobacteriaceae; genus Enterobacter; species Enterobacter sp. DC4. Next base: position 12,447 of record NZ_AZUB01000012.1, read on the forward strand.
CCTCATAAGTATTTGACCTTGATGGCTGTCACAGTTCTGTCTTTTATGAATGGAAACCGGTTTCCGTATCATGTCCAATCATCCTCGCAATAACTATTTACATTTAGAGGATGGTTGTCGATGTTCAAGATTATGCTGTGCTGCTCTGCCGGGATGTCCACCAGCCTGCTGGTCAGCAAAATGGTCGATGTCGCGAAAGAACGTGGTTTGCCGGTGAAGATTGATGCGTACGGTGTTTCCGAATTTGATACGCAGTTTCCGCAATACCAGGTGGTACTTCTCGGACCGCAAGTGAAATACATGTTACAGACACTCTCAGACAAGGCGGCGACGCATGGCATTCCGGTGCAGCCCATCGACATGATGGACTACGGCATGCAGCGTGGCGATAAGGTACTGGACTATGCTCTGTCGCTCATCGAAGCGGCACACTAAAAGGTGTTCACATGAGTTCGTTATATCAATCCATGGTCGCGGTGATTGAGCAGTCAATTACCCCGCTGGCCGCAAAGCTGGGCCAGCAAAAGTACGTGATTGCCATCCGCGACGGCTTTACCGCCGCGCTGCCGTTCATGATCATCGGCTCGTTTATGCTGGTGTTTATCTTCCCGCCGTTCTCGGCGGATACCACCAACAGCTTCGCCCGCGGCTGGCTGGATTTCTCCCAGACCTACCGCGAGCAGCTGATGCTGCCGTTTAACCTCAGCATGGGCGTGATGACCTTCTTCATCTCGGTGGGGATTGGAGCGAGCCTGGGGCGTCAGTTCAACCTTGACCCGGTAATGTCCGGCCTGCTGGCCTTTATGGCCTTCCTGCTGGTCGCCGCGCCCTATGCCGACGGCAAAATCTCGACCCAGTATCTCTCCGGCCAGGGCATCTTCACCGCGCTTATCACCGCCATCTACTCCACCCGCGTCTATGCGTGGCTGAAGCAGAACAACGTCACCATTCGCCTGCCGAAAGAAGTGCCCACCGGCGTGGCGCGTTCGTTTGAGATCCTGATCCCGGTGATGGTGGTGATCGGTACCCTGCACCCGCTGAACCTGTTCATTGAAGCGCAGACCGGGATGATTATCCCGCAGGCGATCATGCACCTGCTGGAGCCGCTGGTGTCCGCGTCTGACTCCCTGCCCGCCATTCTGCTCTCCGTGCTGCTGTGCCAGATCTTCTGGTTCGCGGGTATCCACGGCTCGCTGATTGTCACCGGCATCATGAACCCGTTCTGGATGGCCAACCTCTCGGCAAACCAGGCGGCGCTGGCCGCAGGCGCGGCGCTGCCGCACGTTTACCTGCAGGGCTTCTGGGATCACTACCTGCTGATTGGCGGCGTAGGCTCTACCCTGCCGCTGGCGTTCCTGCTGCTGCGCAGCCGCGTTACCCATCTGCGCACCATCGGCAAAATGGGCGTGGTGCCAAGCTTCTTTAACATCAACGAACCGATCCTGTTCGGCGCGCCGATCATCATGAACCCGATGCTGTTTATCCCGTTCGTGTGCGTTCCGCTGGTCAACGCCTGCCTGGCGTACGGCGCAACCAAACTCGGCTGGCTGGCACAGGTTGTGTCGTTGACCCCGTGGACCACCCCTGCACCGATTGGCGCCTCATGGGCGGCAAACTGGGCGCTCAGCCCGGTGGTGATGTGCCTGGTCTGCATGGTGATGTCCGCGCTGATGTACCTGCCGTTCCTGCGCGCCTATGAGCGTACGCTCATCAAAAACGAAGAGCAGAAGGCCCAGGCAACCGTCGGCAACGCTGAAGCCGCCAGCAATTAAGTCAAAGAGGAAGAGTCATGAAATACGCATTTCCCGATAACTTCTGGTGGGGCAGCGCAAGCTCCGCTCTCCAGACGGAAGGGGCAAGAGAGGGGGAAACCACGTGGGATTACTGGTTTGCCCGCGAGCCGAACCGTTTTCACAACGGCGTGGGGCCGCAGCAGACCTCCACGTTTTATCAGTACTGGAAAACGGACATTCAGCTGTTGAAACAGCTGAACCACAACAGCTTTCGTACCTCGATTAGCTGGGCGCGCCTGATCCCCGACGGTATCGGTGAAGTGAACCCGGACGCGGTCGATTTTTATAATCAGGTCATTGATGAGCTGAATGAACAGGGCATCACGCCGTTTATCACCCTGTTCCATTTCGACATGCCGATGGCGATGCAGGAAATTGGCGGCTGGGAAAACCGTGACGTAGTGGACGCGTACGCCCGCTATGCGCAGATTTGCTTCGAGCTGTTCGGCGACCGCGTGCTGCACTGGTTTACCTTCAACGAGCCGATCGTGCCGGTGGAAGGCGGTTATCTGTACGACTTCCACTACCCCAACGTAGTGGATTTCCGCCGGGCGGCCACCGTGGCTTATCACACGGTGCAGGCCCATGCGAAGGCGGTTCAGGCCTACCGCGCCGGGCACTACGCGGGGGAGATCGGCATCGTGTTGAACCTGACGCCGTCGTATCCGCGTTCGCAGAACCCGGCAGACGTGAAGGCGGCGCACGTTGCGGATCTGATGTTTAACCGCAGCTTCCTCGATCCGGTCCTGCGCGGCGAATACCCGGCCGATCTGGTGGCGCTGCTGAAATCTTACGACCAGCTGCCCGCCTGCAAGCCGGAAGACGGTTTCCTGATTGCGGAAGGGAAAATCGACCTGCTCGGCATTAACTACTATCAGCCGCGTCGCGTGAAGTGTCGCGACAGCGCGGTGAACCCGCAGTCGCCGTTTATGCCGGAATGGTTCTTTGATAGCTACGAGATGCCGGGCCGCAAGATGAACCCCTACCGCGGCTGGGAAATCTACGCGCCGGGTATTTACGATATTCTGATTAACCTGCGCGACAATTACGGCAACCCCCGCTGCTTTATTTCTGAAAACGGCATGGGCGTCGAAAACGAGCAACGTTTTATTGAAAATGGCCAGATTAACGATCAATACCGCATTGATTTTATATCTGAGCATTTAACGTGGCTGCATAAAGGCATAAGCGAAGAGTGTAATTGTCTTGGCTACCATATGTGGACATTTATTGATAACTGGTCGTGGTGTAATGCCTATAAAAATCGCTACGGATTTATCCAGCTCGATTTGGAGACGCAGCAGCGCACCATTAAGAAAAGCGGGGAGTGGTTTGCCGCCACCGCCTTAAATAATAGCTTTGATAAAGAGTAATGATGATGATCGCACTAGAAGAAGCCGTAATGGAAATTATCGTCAACGCCGGGCAGTCCCGCAGCCTGTGCTTTGAAGCGCTGCACGCGGCGCGCCAGGGCAACATTGACGAAGCCAAAAGCCTGCTGCGCGAAGCCGACGGCTACGCGCGTCAGGCGCACAAGATGCAGACCAAACTGATTGAGCAGGACGCGGGCGAAGCCCGCCAGCCGATGACCTTAATTATGGTGCACGCGCAGGATCATTTAATGAACTCCTTATTAACGCGTGAATTATCCGAAGAAATTATTCATTTATATCAGAGATAGTCTATGGCGAAATAAATTACTGTAATACCTCTGTACCTAAAACTAGAAATCCACTTGTTCTGATGATAGCGACATATTCTGTCAGATCGGAGCGGGATGGTTATTGTCTGAATAAAATTAAACTATATTGAGATAACCATGAATACGATTAAAAAACTTCCATTAACTATGGCGGTTATCGCCGCGCTTTGCCCAATTTCCGTGCTCGCCCAGGAATTCACGCAGGAGCAAATCGACGCCATTGTGGCGAAAGCGGTGGATAAAGCCCTGGCCGAACGTCAGGCCAAAATGGATGCCGCCGTCGCGAAAAAAGCGGACGTGGTGACCGAGCCGCAGAGCGCGGCGCAATCCCCGGACATGGCGATTCCGTTCGGGATTAAATTTACCGGCTACGCCCGCTATGGCGCGCACTTCCAGGCCGCCGATCAGAAATATGTGGCGGTCGATGGCTCCTACAACGGCGCGTCCGCAATTGGTCGTCTGGGTAACGAAGGCAACGGCGGCGAGTTCCAGCTCTCTAAAGCCTTCAAGGGCGAAAACGGCGCCATCTGGGACATCAACGTGATGATCGACCACTGGGGCGACGAAGTTAACCTGAAAAAGGCCTACGCGGGGGTGACCAATATTATGGCCTCCAACCCGAATGCCTATTTCTGGGCCGGTCGCGACTTCCACCAGCGTCCGCAGCAGGGCATCAACGATTACTTCTGGATGAACCACGACGGCCAGGGCGCCGGGGTGAAGAACTTCGATATCGGCGGCGTGCAGTTTGACGTCGCTGCCGTGGCGGCAGTGGAATCCTGTAGCCCGGAAGTGATGGAAGACGAAGCGAACCCGTCACGCATCACCTGTACCGGCGGGTCCGGCACGGGCGACAAAGGTAACTACGCGGCCACCTCTAAAATCCACGGTATGAAGCTCGGTCCGCTGGATCTGGAGCTGTACGCCAACTACGGCTTTGATTCAAAAGCGGTGGAGAGCGATGAGCGTCTGAACGCCTGGCAGGGCGGCGTGGTGCTGAGCCATACCAACGACAGCGGCGTGAACAAGGTGATTGCCCGCTACTCCGATAACGCGGACAACAGCGTGTTCAACAAAACCGAGGATCTGACCACGGTCTACGCCAGCTTCGAAGGGCTGTATAAATTCACCCAGGCCACGCAGGTGGAGTACATCCTCGCCTTCCACGATTATGACAACAGCCGCGATAAGACCGACAACCGTAAGAACTACAACGCCATCGTGCGCCCGATGCACTGGTGGAACGACGTTCACTCCACCTGGCTGGAAGCAGGCTGGCAGCACGTTGACTACGATAACGGCGGCGACAACAAGGGCTGGAAGCTGACCCTGTCGCAGAACATGTCTATCGCCATGGGGCCAGAGTTCCGTCCGATGCTGCGCTTCTACGTGACCGGCGGCAAAGTGGATAACGCACGCACCGCGCGCGTGAACAACACCAAAGACGAGACGCTCGACGACTTCAACGTCGGCGCAATGTGGGAGGCGTGGTTCTAAGGTAAAAGCAAAACGGCAACGCAACGTTGCCGTTTTTAGTGTTTTCTCCCTCTCCCCGTGGGAGAGGGCCGGGGTGAGGGCATCAGGCCGCACACAACCATGCTATGCTGTTGACCGAATTAACGACAACATAGCAGGGGAGAACATGGGTTCCACACGTAAAGGGATGCTGAACGTTCTGATCGCCGCCGTTTTATGGGGCAGTTCCGGCGTTTGCGCGCAGTACATCATGGAGAAAAGCCACATTTCTTCGCCTTACCTGACCATGGTTCGCCTGCTGTTTACCGGCGTGATCCTCCTGACGCTCTCCTTCGTTCACGGCGACAAGATTTTCTCGGTCATCAAACATCGCAAAGACGCCCTCAGCCTGCTGTTTTTCTCGCTGGTCGGCGCGCTCACCGTGCAGCTCACCTTCCTGCTGACGATTGAGAAATCCAACGCTGCGACCGCTACCGTGCTGCAGTTTCTGTCGCCGACCATCATTGTGGCGTGGTTCGCCCTGGCGCGAAAAAAGCGTCCCGGCGTGTTTGTGCTTTCGGCCATCATGACGTCGCTTGTCGGTACCTTCCTGCTGGTGACCCACGGCGACCCAACCTCGCTCTCCATCTCGCCAGCCGCGCTGTTCTTCGGCATCGCCTCGGCGTTTGCCGCCGCGTTTTACACCACCTATCCGTCAACGCTTATCGCCCGCTACGGCACATTGCCGATTGTCGGCTGGAGTATGTTAATTGCCGGGCTAATGCTGACGCCGTTCTACGCCGGGCGCGGGACCACGTTCGTGATTGACGGCAGCCTGCTGCTGGCGTTTTTCTATCTGGTGGTGATCGGCACCGCGCTGACGTTCAGCCTGTACCTGAAAGGCGCGCAGATGATCGGCGGGCCGAAGGCGAGCATTCTGAGCTGCGCCGAACCGCTGAGCAGCGCGTTGCTGTCGGTGATTTTACTGGGCGTGGCGTTCACCCTGCCTGACTGGCTGGGAACGCTGCTGATTGTATCGTCGGTGATGCTGATTTCGATGGATTCAAGAAGACGGGTGAGGACATCGGCGTAGCCTGAAGTCCCCTCACCCCGGCCCTCTCCCCAAAGGGGCGAGGGTGAAAATACCGCACCGAGCAGTCCCCTATCCCCTATGGAGAGAGGGTTAGGGTGAGGGAAAATTGACTACTTCGCCTTCACCTTCCCCGCCACCAGCAGTGCCGTCAGCAGCATCAGCGTGCCGGAAATCACCAGCGGTGACGTCAGCCCCAGGTGGTCGAGCGCCACGCCGCCAATGGCCGCGCCGCAGGTGTTCGCCAACTGGATCACCGCCACCTGAATCGACCCGGCTTTTTCCGCCTGATCGGCAAGCGAGCGGGTGATCCACGTCGACCAGCCCACCGGTACCAGCGCAAAGGCAAAGCCCCAGACGATCGCAATGGCAGACGCGACCCACTTGTCGCTGCCCCACAGCACCAGCACCGTGGCGCTCGCTGCCAGCACCAGCGGCGCACCCGCCAGCGCCATCTTCAGGGAGCGCTTCAGGAACTGAGACGACAGCGACGTGCCGACAAAGCTGGCGATACCGAAGCTCAGGAGCACCAGCGTCAGGCCGTCGACGTCAAAGCCCGCCATGGTCATATACACCGGGCGGATATAGGTGAAGAAGGCAAACTGCCCGGCAAAGGACATAAATATCGCGGTCATTCCCGCCAGCACGCCGGGGCGCTTCAGCAGGCTGAACATGTTCTGCTTATGATGCGCCGCTTCACCCGGCAGGGACGGCAGCGCCTTCCACACCCAGATAATGCAGAGCAGGCCCATCACCGCCGCCGCGTTGAAGACGTTACGCCAGCCGATGATCCCGCCGAGGAAACTGCCGAGCGGCGCGGCAATCACCAGCGCGATGGAAACCGCACCGAAGATAACGGAAAGCGCTTTTGGCACCGTACGCGCGGGCACCAGCCGCATGGTGAGCGAGGCCGACATCGCCCAGAAGCCGCCTAATCCCAGCCCCAGGCAGGCGCGCCCGAGCAGCAGCAGGGTGAAGCTTTCCGCGAAGGAGACCAGCAGGCAGGAGAGAGTCAGCAGCACGCTGAACAGGATGACCACTTTACGGCGGTCGATGGTGCCAATCACCTGGGTGATAAACAGGCTGGCGAACATCGCCACGAAGGCGGTGACGGTAACGGACTGACCCGCCACGCCCTCGGAAATGCCCAGATCCTGCGCCATCGGCGTCAGCAGGCTCACCGGCAGAAACTCAACGGTAATCAGGCAGGCGACGCAGAACGCCACGGCGAAAACGGCTGACCAGTTGGGGCGTGAAACCTCGTTGGTCTGCGGTCTGGTCGTGGGCTGGATATGTTCTGTCATGGCGTCACCTGAAGATAAAAACGTGCGGAAAAGTCGCGCAGTTTATCATCATAAGTGTGACGGATTTAACGATTTGACAACTTTTATCGTTTTTACAGGGGATCAGTGCAGATAAAACACGCCCTCTTCCGGCAGGAAGAGCTGGTTATAGCGCAGCTGGAAGGCGTTCAGCTCCTGCGGATCGGGCTCCATCTCGCGCATAAAGCCAAGCGCGAGACGAATTTGCGCATCGGTAATCGGCGCGGCCAGGCGGGCTTTACGCAGCAGGCGGTGCCACGTGTGCAGGTTCTCTTCACTGCCGTCGACAATGCAGACCTGCCAGATCAGCAGCACCTGCGCCGCGTTTTGCAGATGCGCTTCGTCCGGGCGCTCAAGGTAGCGGATAAACTCATTGCCCGACGTTTTACCAAACTGGTCGATCATCGACTCAACCGGCATCGGAGTGATCCCAAGACGCTCGCTTAAACGTTTGATGGCGCGGCGGGAATCTGAGGTCAGGACGCGAAATCCCACCACAAACACCACGGCAAGCGTTGCCAGCATTATCCAGACCATGCGTTCTCCTTAGACTAGCCGCTCATCATAGCGGGAAACGCACGGCGTCGACAGCGGGTAGAAGCATAATAGTGAATGGAAAAGCGCTGGAAAAACGGCAGGAAAGTCGTTTTAGTTTTTATGGGGACGATTATACATACACGGTGTATGGTCAATGCCTGGCGGTAACGAATCTTCACTTCAGGGAAAGAGCGAACATGTCCATAACAATCAGTGTCCTGCTGGAGAACAGACCTAATCCCGGCGCTAAAAATTTACTGCGAGCTAAAGCAGGACTCAGCCTGTTTATACAGGATGAAAATGATTCCATTCTGTTTGATACCGGTCCGGATGATAGCTTCATACATAACGCAGCTCTGATGGGAGTCGATTTGACCCGCCTGACCGCAGCTATACTTTCTCACGGGCACTATGACCATTGCGGCGGCGTTCCGTGGTTACCGGATAATTGCCGGATCGTCTGCCATCCCGACGTGGCCTGCGAGCGCTACTCGGCAATACAGTTTTCAGGGTATACCGCCAGATTAAAAAAGTTGTCGCTGAAAAATGATTATTCACACTATCGCATGGAGTACAGCAGCACCCCGCTCCAGATTGGGAAGCGCTTTATATGGTCAGGGGAGATCCCTGTCGCCAAACCGCACGCATACGGTGTTATCGGTAGTAAAAATGCGAATGTGGATTATGTGAAAGATGAAGGGGTTCTAATTTATAAATCTGACCGTGGCCTGGTCATTTTTATCGGCTGTGGGCACCGAGGTCTGATCGATATTGTGCGTCACTGTCAGAGAATAACCGGCATCAACCATATTCATGCAATTTTCGGTGGTTTCCATCTTCGCTGTGCGTCACCGCGTAAGCTCTGGGCACTCAGGCAGTTTCTGCACTGCCTACAACCCGACAAAATAATGGGCTGCCATTGTACGGGTAAATGGGGCAATTTGTGGTTGCCGGACGCGGTTACCCCGGCAACAGGGGATATTTTTGTTCTGGGGTAGGTCTTAACTCAGCTAATAAAAAAGCCCGGCATCACACACCGGGCAAAGAAGTTACCTGCACACTCAGGCTGTTTTTAATTTCTGCGCACGATTCTCACGGCGAATTTTACGTTCTTCCAGCACGGCTACCATCGCCATCAGGACGATACAGCCAATCGCTGCTGCATCCAGCGCCGCGAAGGTGCCCGCCCAGCCGGTGAGGCCGAAAATCGGCGTGCCGTCAGCAATCATCCCCAGACCCAGCTTGGCGAAGCTGTCGCCGATCAGGTAGGCGAAGGTGCCCTTAATCCCATCGGCGGCGCCGATCGCTTTTTTCGGGACGAAGCCCACTGCTGCCACGCCAATCAGCAACTGCGGACCAAACACCAGGAAGCCGAGCGCGAACAGTGACGCCAGGTAAACGTACTGGTTGCTGGCGTGCTGGTAGACGCCGAGCGTGGCGATAATCAGCGCCAGCGCGACGCAGGCCACCAGCGCGCGACGGCCATTGGCGAGGTCGGAGAGCCAGCCCCACAGCAGGGTACCAACCAGCGCGCCCACTTCGAACAGGGTGAAGCCCTGAATCGCCACCTCTTTAGAGAGCTTCAACTCCTGGAAGGCGTACACGGTGGACCACTGGTCGATACCAATGCGCACCACGTAGAGGAAGATGTTCGAGAAGCACAGCAGCCAGATCACTTTGTTTTTCAGCACGTACTCAACAAAGATCTGCCATTTGGACATCTCGTTTTCTTCGGTCTCTTTGTCCTCTTCGCTGATCTCCTCGCCGAACAGCTCTTCGGCTTTGCCGAGGCCGTACGATTCCGGGGAGTCACTACCGTAGCGCAGGCCGATAAAGCCGACAATCAGGGCGATAATCGACGGGAAGATAAACATGCCGATCACGTGGCCGTCGAACAGGTAGTTAGCGCCAAACAGCGCCACGCCAGCCGCACCGGCACCGCCGAGGTTGTGGGAGATGTTCCACATGCCGAGGTACGAACCACGCTTGCGGCGCGGCGTCCATTTGGTGATGGTGGAGTAGCTGCACGACCCGCCGGTACTCTGGAAGAAACCGCTCAGGGCGTAGAAGGCGATCATCAGGAACAGGCTAACGGACCCTGCGCCCATGCTGGCGCTGAAGCCGAGCATACAGATGGCGGAGAGGATCAGCATAAACGGCAGGAACTGCTTGGTGTTTTTGCCGTCCGCGTAGTACGACACGACGGTTTTACCCACGCCGTAGGTGATGGAGAAGCCCAGGCCAATCATCCCCAGCTGCGTCATGCTCAGCCCGTAGGTGGAGATCATGTCGTTCTGCGCGATGTTAAAGTTTTTGCGGATCAGGTACATGGTCAGGTAGCCGATGAAGACCACCAGATAGGACTGCATGAACGGTTTGAACCACATCTTGCGCCGCACGTCGAGCGGCAGATCCAGGGTCGGCTTGCGCACCTGATTTAAGAAGGCCAGCATGACTGAGTTACTCCTGAGCTGATTTTTGCAGCATTGTAAAAACCAGCCGGGAGAGATGCCTGAGACAGCGTCCAGGTGAAACCGGGAAAATTTCTTAGTTTTGCGCCACTCGGCAGCAAAAGGTGAGGCGCGTCACGCTTCGCGCGGCGCCTGCGCGTTCAAAAACGGCAGCAGCAGCAGGGCGGAGATCCCCGCCGCGATGGCGATCACCGCGAAGAAACCGCTCCAGTGCCAGATGTCGATCACCCGCGCCAGCGGCCAGCCGGAGAGCGATGCGCCAAGGTAGGCAAACAGCCCCACAAAGCCCGTCGCAGCACCTGCCGCCTCTTTGTGGGAACACTCCGCCGCCGCCATGCCGATCAGCATCTGTGGGCCGAACACGAAGAAGCCGGTGGTGAAGAAGCACGCCGCCTGCATCACGTAGCTGGCAAACGGCATCAGCCACAGCGAGCCAACGGAGAGCAAAATCCCGGCGGCGAATATCAAGTTCATCGGGCCGCGGTTGCCGTTGAACAGCTTGTCCGAGCCCCAGCCCGCCACCAGCGCGCCGATAAACCCGCCCAGTTCGAACATCGTCACCGCCGAGTTGGCGGTCACCAGGTCCACGCCGAGCGTCTCGGACATGTACAGATTGCCCCAGTCGTTGATGGCCGCACGCACCACGTAAACCAGTACGTAGCAGAGCGACAGCAGCCAGATATACGGGTTTTTCAGCACATATTTGGTGAGGATCTCTTTGCGCGTCAGCCCCGCCCCCTCCTGCTGTTGCGCCATTTCCATCTCGTCGTGCCGCCAGTCGCCCACCGCGGGCAAGCCAACGGTTTGCGGCCTGTCGCGCAGGCGCCAGCAGAGGAACAGCCCGGCGAGAATGGCAAGCCCGCCGGCAATCATCATCCCCGCGCGCCAGCCGTAGCGCAACGCTGCGGCACCCACCACCATCGGGATCAGCGCCCCGCCGACATTATGCGCGGTGTTCCAGATTGCCCACCAGCCGCCGCGCTCGTTGCGCGAATACCAGGCGGTAAGCAGGCGGGCGCAGACCGGCGCACCCCAGCCCTGGAAGAAGGCGTTCAGCGCCCACAGCAGGGCGAAGGCCCAGAGCGACGTGGAGAAGCCAAACAGAATGTTCACCACGCCGGTGGCGATCAGCCCAACGCCCATAAAATAGCGTGCGTTGGAGCGGTCGCTGACGATGCCGGAGAAGAACTTCGACAGGCCGTAGGTGATGTAAAACAGCGTCGCCAGCAGGCCGATATCGGTGCGCGTCATCACGCCGCTGGCGAGGATCTCCGGCGCGGCGGCGTTGAAGCTTTTGCGGGTAAAGTAGAAGAGCGCGTAGCCGAGCCAGATAGCGATCAGAATATGGCGACGCCAGTAGCGGTAGCGGGCGTCGATTTCCGCTTTGTCACCTATCGGTGCGGCGTTCGCGGGGGTCTTAAACATGGTGGCTCCTTAGCGGCAGGCTGACGCTGACGCGCGTCCCGTGGGTGCAGGAGAGGTTCAGCGTGCCGCCGAGCGCCTTCACGCGCTCGCGCATGCCCGCCAGGCCAAAGCCCTGCTGGCCGGAGCCCGGCGGCAAGCCGCAGCCGTCGTCTTCAATTACCAGCATCAGGCGCTCGTCCTGCTGCCAGCCCTGGATCGTGACCGCGCTGGCACTGGCGTGTTTGACGATATTGTTCAGCCCCTCCTGACAGACGCGGAACAGCGTCACGCGCTGGCCTTCGCTCAGGACAGATTCGTTAATTCGCCAGTCGAGATGGCTGACAATGCCGCGGCTTTCCAGCTCCATCTCGCGCATCAGGGAACGCACCGCCTGCTCCAGCGACAGGTCGTCGAGCTGGCGCGGACGCAGCCTGCCGAGGAGGCGTCGCACCGAGTCATACACGCCCAGCGAAAGCTGCTCGATATGCGCTCCGCCCTGCTTCACGCCCGCGTTTTCCGCCGCCAGACGCTGGACAATGCCCGCCTGGGTGCGGATGGCGGTGATCGTCTGGCCGATATCATCGTGCAGCTCGCGGGCGACCTCCTGCCGCACGCTCTCTTCGGTCTCCAGCAGGCGTTCAGCCAGACGCCGGTTGCGCGCCAGCTCGGTTTGCAGGGACTGGTTCAGCTCGCGCAGGCGCTGAATGCCCGCGCCGAGCAGCAGCCCGGTCAGGCTCTGGGCCAGCAGGGAAAGCAGCAGGTCCACCGGATGGTCGTGCCAGGTCTGGCTGGCAATCAGCGCGATGGCGTTCATTAGGGTGGCGATCAGCGCCCCCTGCCAGCCGTAGTGCCAGGCCAGGGCGATAATCGGCAGCGCAAGGCAAAATGGGGTAAAGCGTGAAAGCTCGGCAGGTAAACCCAGCTGAAGCCACAGGCTCACCACGAACAGCAGCAGATACCAGATGAGGTGCCGGGCGCGCCAGTTCACCGGCTGGGAAACCAGCGCCGGGCCGAGCGGCTGCCAGACGGTACTGGTGAGGTAATGCCAGATGACGAGGCAGGTCGGCGCGAGGGTCAGGCCGCCGGTCAGGGTCAGCAGCAGCGCGTTGAGCATCTCCTTATCACCCGCCCACGGCAGGGACTGCAGCAGCGCGGCGGCAATCAGCGCCGCCCCCTGTCGCAGCAGCGTGCGCCAGTCGCGCTGGTGACGGTAGCGGGAAATGAGGGCAACAGGGAGCAGCGTGAGCAGGCTTCCGGTCATCAATAATGGCAGGTGCGCCAGAGCGACTTCCTGCGCCAGCCAGACCAGCAGCAGCCACTCCGCGCCCAGCAAAACCGGCCAGTATCCGCGCGGGCACTGGAGCATGAGCCCCAGTCGCAGGCCGAAGGGAAACAGCAGCACCGCCAGTTCGGGGCGTTCCACCAGGTGCAGGCTGATGCTCCATAAGCAGAACCACGCGGCGGAGAAGATAAAAAAGCTGGCAACGACGGCGATCAGCCGCGAAAAGACGGGACTCATTGCCAACTGTCGAACATACGGCGCGCCAGCTCGACGTCGTTGCTGACGTTAAGTTTTTCCATCAGGTTGGCGCGGTGAACGTGTACGGTTTTCGGGGACAGTTCCAGCTCGGCGGCAATCTCTTTTACCGACATTCCCTGCGCGAGTTTTTCCGCAACCTGGCGCTCGCGTCTGGTGAGCGGATCCTGACGTCCGGCCGCCAGCTTGATGGCGATATCCGGCGTTAAATAGCAGCCGCCGGTGGAGACGGTGCGCACGGCGGCAATCAGCTCGTCCGGGCTACAGCGTTTGGAGAGGAACCCGCGCGCCCCCGCGTTGAGTGCCTGCTCGACCAGCGCCGGGCTGTCGTGGACCGAGAGCATAATCGTCGACATCCCTTTCGGCAGCTGGCTTAACAGCTCCAGCCCGGAGAGATCCGGCATCGAGATGTCGCAGATACAGACCTGCACCCCGCGCCCCGGCAGGCCCGCCAGCGCCTCGCGACCGGAGCCAAACTCGGCCACGACCTGGAAATCCGGTTCGAGGTTGAGAAGCTGGGCAAAGCCAGAGCGGACGATAAGGTGGTCGTCGATAAGGGCGATGGTGGTCATGTGTCTTCCTGCGGTCTGAAAACGCCGGATGGCGCTGCGCTTATCCGGCCTACAAGAGCGAAAGACGCTTACCTTAAGCGATCTATTCGAAAAACACCGCAATTTTGTTAAACATGGTGGGATCGGACTGGTTACGCGCCACTTTGGTCACGTCTTCCAGCTTGTCGATCTGCGCCATCATCTGCTCCAGACGCTGGTCATCGTTGACCAGTAGCCAGATGCGGCTGTGCTCGCTGCCCTGAATCGGCAGACAGAGAATGCCTTCCACGTTAAACGCCCGGCGGGCAAACAGCCCGCAGACGTGGGTCATGACGCCAGGGTGGTTGCGGACGGTGAGTTCCAGAATGACGTTATCATGTTGTTTCTGCATGGCTTATTCTCCCACCATCTCAGTATTTGCCGCACCCGGCGGCACCATCGGATACACTTTTTGTTCAGGGTCGATACGCACGTGGATCAGCGCCGGGCCAGGGCGAGAAATCGCCGCCTGCAGCGCCGCGTGGGCATCCTCTTCCGCGTTCAGATCGCAGGTGTGCAGGCCAAAGCCGGCGGCAATCTGTATAAAGTTAATCATCCCCGGATAGGTCGCCGCAAACACGCCCTGCTTGTAGAACAGGCTCTGCTGCTGATGCACCAGACCCAGCGCTTCGTTGTTCATCAGGATAATTTTCACGTCTAACTGGTTTTCGGCCGCGGTCGCCATCTCCTGAATGTTCATCATCAGGCTGCCGTCGCCGGAGAAGCAGATGACCTTGCGGTCCGGATTCGCCAGCGCTGCGCCGACTGCCGCAGGCAGACCAAAGCCCATGGTGCCGAGGCCGCCGGAGGTCAGCCACTGGCGCGGACGGTTCAGCGGGTAGGCCTGGGCGGTCCACATCTGATGCTGACCCACGTCGGTGGTGATAATCGCACTGTCGTCCACGCAGGCGGCAACGGCGTTGATAAGACCATAGTGGCTCAGCGGGTCGCCTTCGGTTGGGATGGCGCCCGGGAACTCGCGCTGCAGATCGGCCACCAGCTGACGCCAGTCGGCGCGGTCGGTTGCGTCCGTCTGCGGGATCAGCTGCGCCAGCACTTCGGCCACGTCGCCCTGAATCGCCACGTGCGGCTGCTTGATTTTACCCAGCTCGGCGCGGTCGATATCCACGTGAATGATTTTCGCGTTCGGGCAGAACTGCTCGGTTTTGCCAATCGCCCGGTCATCAAAACGCGCGCCCATAACAATCAGCAAATCCGCCTCTTGCAGGATGTAGTTGGTGCTGCGCGCGCCGTGCATGCCCAGCATCCCCAGGGACAGCGGGTGCGCTTTTGGCAGCATGCCCAGCGCCATCAGGGTCATGGTGGTCGGCAGGTTGGCTTTTTCCGCAAACTCACGGATTTCATCCGCAGCGTTAATCGCCCCGCCGCCCAGATAGAGCACCGGACGTTTAGCGGCGTTGATCATGGCGGCAGCATCGCGCACGCTCTCAGCGCTGAATGCTGGCGCAGGGGCACGGTCGCCCGGCTCCGGCAGCACGTCGATCTCGATCTCTGCGGTCTGGACATCCTTAGGAATGTCTATCCACACCGGGCCCGGGCGGCCGGACTGCGCAATGCGGAACGCATCGCTGATAACCTGAGGAAGTTCGCTGATATCGCGAACTAAATAGTTATGTTTGGTGATGGGGATAGAGATGCCGTAGGTATCCACTTCCTGGAACGCATCGGTACCGATCATCGAGGAAGGCACCTGGCCGGTAATGCAGATCAGCGGAATGGAGTCGAGGCGCGCGTCGGCGATGGCGGTCACCAGGTTGGTTGCGCCCGGCCCGCTGCAGGCCATACAGACCGCCGGTTTACCCTGGGTACGCGCCATGCCCTGAGCGATAAAGCCTGCCCCCTGCTCGTGGCGTGCCAGGACGTGGCGGATCTGCGTGCTTTGGCTTAACGCATCGTACAGCGGCAGCACCGTGCCGCCGGGGATGCCCGCAACCGTGGTGATGCCCTGTCGCTCCAGCAGATGAACGATCAGCTGCGCGCCAGTAAAACGCGTCTTGTTGGATGTTGTGCCCGAACTTGCCATGCTCCAGTCCTTTTCTTCTGGGCCGACTTTCCGGGGAGGCTCTTAAACGAAAAACCCCGCCCGGTTTGCGCCGGCGGGGTTTTGGATTCGTGTGTTGATCCAGTCCCTACGGCGCATTGCCGACGACCACCACCACACGCACGACGACCACTGCGGCTGGTTGCGCAGTTTTTAGTAGAGTCGAAGTGAAGATGGATGAAGTCATTGGGGACCTGTGTTTGGATTCATTGATTGAATTTATACAAACACAGGTTTTCGGGCGTGACAATGGAAATATTTTCATCTGCACAAAAATGCGTCAGGGATCACGTTTCGTTTGTTGGGTGGTGAAAACAAAAAACCCCGCCTAAGCGAGGTTTTTATCAGGGTTTTGCGGTTGGTTGCCGCAGAACACACTGTGTTACGTCAACGCAAAAAGTATACGCGATCGAAGACGAACGCGCAATTCCGGCACGGATTTTGACGTTTTTGAGTATGGATCGCCTTTCGATTTTTGTCCAAAAAATACTGTTCATACATACAGTATTTATCTATACTGAGGGTGTTCGCAGTGAGCGAGGGGGCCGCAGTTCTACCGGCGCAACGAAGTCCTGGCTGAAACGGGTGGTGCCGTCAGTGCCTTAACCCCTGAAGTGAGCACACTGTGTTACGTCAATCCAGGTGCTGGCAACAGGCGGCGGAAAGGTACGCCAGCATCGTGCTCCTTTTAACCAAAAGGAGACGCGTATGAGCGTAGTGGATATGGTGATACTTATCCTCAAACTCATTGTTGCTGTACTGCAACTGCTTGATGCTTTCCTGAAATTCCTTCGGTAATTCAGGTTCAAGTCGCACCTGAGAGGGGCGGGCAACCGCCCCTCTTTAATAACGAGGGAATGCTATGTCGCGTCTGTTGATTGAGCCTGTCACACCGGATGAGCCGGGGTATATCGCCCTGAAGGCGGAAAGTATCGCATTGAATTTCAACATGCTGCGCAGGCTGGAAGAGAACTGGCAGCGTGGTGAGAACCGCTTTAACGCACCGGGTGAAAAGCTGCTGGGTGCGTTTCTCAACGGCAAGCTGGTCGGCGTGTGCGGCCTCAACCGCGATCCGTTCAGCCAGCAGCCGCGCGCCGGACGTATTCGCCATCTCTACGTCAGCGAGAAGTGCCGCGGGCTGGGCATTGGCAAGCAGCTTTTAACCGTCGTGATGGCCGATGCCAGCATCTGGTTTGATTTCCTCAATACCCATGCGCCGGACGCTGCCTATGGGTTTTATCGCCGCGCAGGTTTTACGCTGGTCTCGGACGAACCGCGGGTGACGCACCGCCTTTTTTGTGCGGTGTAAGCGGCTGGCAGCATCAGGGTGTGAATGTTACAGTTGAGTGACAATTCACCGCCCGATACGCCATGACCATCACCGTTTTCTGCATTTTGCTGTTCGCCGCACTGCTGCATGCCAGCTGGAACGCCATCGTTAAGGCCGGAACGGACAAGCTCTATTCCGCCATAAGCGTCAGCGGCTCCGCCACGGTTATCGCTCTGGTCTTACTGCCGTTTTCTCCACAGCCCTCTGCCGCAAGCTGGCCGTTTTTGATTGTTTCCTGCGCCTTGCAGGTGGTGTACACCGTGCTGGTAGCGAAAACCTATCAGGTCTCCGACATGAGCCAGACCTACCCGCTGATGCGCGGCACCGCCCCGCTGCTGGTGGCGCTGATCAGCGTGCTGGCGCTCGGCGATAGCCTTTCGTGGCTCGCCTGGTCCGGGATCGGGGTAATTTGCCTGTCGATTCTGGCGATGGCGATGAACGGGCGCACGCAGTCGCGGAAAGGGATCTGGCTGGCGCTGCTGAACGCCTGTTTTATTGCCGGATATACGCTGGTGGACGGCACCGGCGTACGGCTGTCGGACACCGCGCTGGGCTATACGCTATGGACCTTCTTTATGAACGGTTTCTGCCTGCTGAGCTGGGCGATGGTGGCGCGTCGGCGCGAGGCGTCCGGCTACCTGCGTCTGCACTGGAAAAAGGGGTTGCTCGGCGGCGTTGGCACGATGGGCTCATATGGTCTGGCGCTGTGGGCAATGACGCAGGCACCGCTGGCGGTGGTCGCGGCTCTGCGGGAAACCTCCATACTCTTTGGCGCGCTGATCGCTTTTTTGCTTTTAAAAGAGAAGGTTGCGGGCCTGCGCATCGCGGCGGCGCTGGGCATTGCCGGCGGCGCCATTCTGCTGCGCCTGGCGTAAAGCACTGGCAACATTAGTTGCCGTTCTTGTTTACAAATCCTGCCTTTGCCGGTTTTTTCATTCACCAAGACAATGCTTAAATTGTCATCTCTCTGTGGTAGATTCCTCGCGCATTTATGGGAATGCGCAGTCACTTATTCTTCATTTTTCTCTTTTGGCAAAAGTATTCAGCGACATGAAAAAGCAACGGAACGTTAACTTATTGTTGATGCTGGTGTTACTGGTGGCCGTCGGTCAGATGGCGCAAACCATCTACATTCCGGCGATTGCCGACATGGCAAAGGAATTAAACGTCCGCGAGGGCGCAGTACAGAGCGTAATGGCAGCCTATCTGCTGACCTATGGCGTTTCGCAGCTCTTCTACGGCCCGCTGTCCGACCGCGTCGGGCGTCGCCCGGTGATCCTGGTGGGCATGAGCATTTTCATGGTGGCGACGGTAATTGCCATTACCACCCACAGCCTGACCGTATTGATTGCCGCCAGCGCCCTGCAGGGCGTCGGCACCGGCGTCGGCGGGGTGATGGCGCGTACCTTACCGCGCGATATGTATCAGGGTACCCAGCTGCGCCATGCCAACAGCCTGTTAAACATGGGTATTCTGGTCAGCCCGCTGCTGGCCCCGCTGATCGGCGGCCTGCTGGACACGATGTGGTCCTGGCGCGCCTGCTACGCCTTCCTGCTGGTGCTCTGCGTGATTGTCACCTTCAGCATGGCGCGCTGGATGCCCGAAACGCGCCCGCAGGACGCGCCGCGCACGAAGCTTATCACCAGCTATAAAACGCTGTTCGGCAACGGCGCGTTTACCTGCTATCTGCTGATGCTGATCGGCGGCCTGGCGGGCATTGCGGTGTTCGAAGCCTGTTCCGGCGTGCTGCTCGGGGCTGGTCTTGGACTGAGCAGTATGGTCGTGAGTATTCTGTTTATTCTGCCGATCCCGGCGGCATTCTTCGGCGCGTGGTTTGCCGGGCGACCAAACAAGCGCTTCTCCACCCTGATGTGGCAGTCGGTGATCAGCTGTCTGCTGGCGGGTCTGATGATGTGGATCCCGGGGCTGTTTGACGTGATGTCGGTCTGGACGCTGCTCATCCCGGCAGCGCTGTTCTTCTTCGGCGCGGGGATGCTGTTCCCGCTCGCCACCAGCGGCGCGATGGAGCCGTTCCCGTTCCTTGCAGGTACGGCTGGCGCACTGGTGGGCGGCTTGCAGAATATCGGCTCCGGCGCGCTGGCCTGGCTCTCGGCGATGATGCCGCAGACCGGGCAGGCTAGTTTGGGCCTGCTGATGACGCTGATGGGGCTGCTGATTTTACTGTGCTGGCTGCCGCTGGCGTCGCGTGTCCCGCATCACGAGCAGCCGGTTTAACCGCATGATGGCCCGGCTTCTCGCCGGGCTTTTCACAGACAGGGGCGATCATCGCCTGCAATAACGGCTCTGGCGCTGGCCGCCAGGCGCCCTCTTCTCCGTCATAAAACTGGAAATCCGCGTTAAGCGCATACGGGATTTTCGCCTTTTGCAGCTCGCAGGCCATAAAGGTGGCGAAGGCCAGCTGCGAAGCGGTTGGCGTAAAGCGGCTTGATTCTCCCACGCCCCAGCCCCCGACCCAGCTAACGTGCCCGGTTTTTTGCTGCCAGTGCAGCGCGGCGTTGATGCGGTTATGGATAGCCGCTTTCTCCGCCGCCGTGCCGGACGTCCACGGGTATTTACCGCTATTTTTCAGCGGCCCCCACGGGAAAATATGCCACTCCGCCAGCAGGTAGTTCTGGCTGTGCGCAGGCAGCTTCAGGCTGGATAAATCCTCCGGTGCGGCACGCAGGCGCGGCGCAATAAAGATCATGCGCTGCGGGTCCATGTCGTGGATCGCTTTAATGGTTTTTTCATACACTCGGTTTAGCGACGCGAGGTTGTGGTTAAGCTTGTCGGCTGGCTCATAAATGAGATCAAAACCCAGCAGCGGGTAGCTCTGACCGAAATAGTGCGCAACGGCAATCCACCAGTTGATCGTCTCTTTTTCGTTGTCGGCTTTTGGGTCGTTTTTATATTCATCAGCCTGATAAGCGATTATCGGGATCACGCCATACTGCTCGCAGGCTTCCACCAGCTTGCGCAGGTGAATCAGCCGCGCTTCCGTCGGCTCATCGGCCACGCGGATGCGCACGTGAGTAATGCCTTTTGCACGAAAATCGCGAACCACCAGCGGGTCGAATTCGCGTATGCCGCGCTCGGTGCGCGCCCAGTCCACATCCATCCCGACGCCAAGCTGCTGCGCATAATGGGCAGCCGTCAGCGGCGGCTCAGCGGCAATCGCCCAGCCGGAAGAGATCAGTAATGCAGAGACAATAAAAGGCTTTAACACGGTTTACCCTGGATAAATCGAAAGCATTACCTGTATTTAGCACGCTTTTTCATATTTGGTGTAGAGCGAAAGCGTAATAATTCTTCAACCTGCCAGTTCTCTCAGCCAGCCGATAAAGGCGTCAATTTTCGGCCACTGACGGCCAGAAAGCGTCGAAATATAGTAGTGCTGATGGCATTTCAGGGTCTTTTCGCCAAACGGGGCGATCAGCTCGCCTCGTTCCAGCCGTTTCTGCACAAGCCGCTTTCTCCCCATCGCGACGCCAACGTGGTTGATGGCCGCAATAATCGCCAAATCAGAACGATCGAAACCAATACCAGATGATGGCGGCATGTTCACCGCAAAGTGCTGCGCCCAGCTCAGCCACTCATCCGTACCGGAATCATTGCTCCAGGCCTGACGGTCATGCAGCAGCGTGCAGTGGCTGAGGTTATCGGGGTTTTTCAACAGTTCATGCTCACGGGCATATTGTGGTGAACAGACGGGCAAAATTTCCTCGTCCATCAGGAAGTGATGAGAGAGATGGTTAGGCGGCGTATCGTCGAAATAAAGCGCCAGATCGATACCCGTTCGCTGCATATTGACGTAATCATTGCCGGTCAGGATGGTGAGCGAAATCGATGGATAGCGGCGGGTAAAATCACCCAGCATGGGCACCAGCCAGCACTGGGCGATCGACGGCCGGGAGTAGACCGTCAGCGTACCGGACAGCGCCTGGTTTTTGATATCCAGGATCTCCTGATTCAGGGTGTCGAGGGATGATTTTAGCGTCCAGTAGACGCGCTTTCCCTCCTGCGTCAGCTCGACTTTACGGTGCGAGCGGACGAACAGCTGAATGCCCAGTTCCTCTTCCAGCAGGTTGATGCGGTGGCTCACCGCGCTGGGGCTAAGCGACAGTTCCTCCGCCGCCAGCGCGAAGGACTCATGCCGGGCGGCCACTTCAAAGGTGTACATTTTCGACAGCTGCCAGCCATTTAACAGCCGGTTTCTGGCTTCATTTGCATCGGTCATCACAATTCTCACGCGTGGTTGCTGCGCTCAGCATACCGTTTAAGGGTGAATTTATGTGAACCTAATACGAATTAAGCGCGCTTTTTAGAGCGCAGTCACTCAGTTGATCCAATCTGGCTCACCTGAACGCCAATTTATATCGTTTGTCAGCCCACGCCGATTTTTCGTCCAATACCCTCAGATGACATAAGGGTGAGGTGAGATATGGGATCTCAGGTCTGGGTTGTGGCAACGCTGCTGGTCAGCATTGTGTTGATTGTTTTAACCATCGTAAAACTGAAGTTTCACCCGTTCCTCGCGCTGCTGCTGGCGAGCTTTTTCGTCGGCACGATGATGGGGATGAGCCCGCTGGATATGGTGAACGCCATTGAGAGCGGGATTGGCGGCACGCTGGGCTTCCTGGCGGCGGTGATCGGTCTGGGCACCATTCTCGGCAAGATGATGGAAGTCTCCGGCGCGGCAGAGCGCATCGGGATCGCACTGCAACGCTGCCGCTGGCTGTCAGCAGACGTGATTATGGTGCTGGTGGGCCTGATCTGCGGTATCACGCTGTTCGTGGAAGTGGGCGTGGTCCTGCTCATCCCGCTGGCGTTTTCCATCGCCAAAAAGACCCACACGTCGCTGCTCAAGCTGGCTATTCCGCTCTGTACCGCGCTGATGGCGGTGCACTGCGTGGTGCCGCCGCATCCTGCAGCCCTGTTTGTGACCAATAAATTAGGTGCGGACGTCGGGACGGTCATTGTCTACGGTTTGATGGTAGGCCTGATGGCCTCGCTGGTCGGCGGCCCGCTGTTCCTGAAACTGCTCGGCAATCGTCTGCCGTTTAAACCGGTTCCGGCGGAATTTTCAGACCTGAAGGTGCGGGAAGAGCACACCCTGCCGTCGCTGGGCGCCACGCTGTTCACGGTACTGCTGCCGATTGCCCTGATGCTGGTGAAAACCATCGCCGAGCTGAATATGGCAAAAGAAGGCACGCTGTATACGCTGCTGGAGTTTATCGGCAACCCGATCACCGCGATGTTTATCGCCGTGTTTGTCGCCTACTACCTGCTGGGGATCCGCCAGCATATGGGCATGGGCACGATGCTGACCCATACCGAGCACGGCTTCGGCTCTATCGCCAACATTTTGCTGATTATCGGCGCGGGCGGCGCGTTTAACGCCATCCTGAAAACCAGCGGACTGGCGGACTCACTGGCGCATATTCTCTCGAACCTGCACATGCATCCTATCCTGCTTGCCTGGCTGGTGGCGCTGGTGCTGCATGCCGCTGTCGGCTCCGCCACGGTCGCGATGATGGGGGCAACGGCGATAGTCGCGCCGATGCTGCCGCTCTACCCGAACGTCAGCCCGGAGATCATCACCATTGCCATCGGTTCCGGCGCCATTGGCTGCACGATCGTGACCGATTCCCTCTTCTGGCTGGTGAAGCAATACTGCGGCGCGACCCTGAATGAGACCTTCAAATACTATACGACGGCGACGTTTATCGCCTCGGTGCTTGCACTTGGCAGCACATTCCTGCTTTCCTTCATTATCTGAGCGCGAAGAGACGTATTATGGAAAACGCAACTATCACTACTTTAACCGCACAGTTTCCTCTGGTTGAGGATCTGATTGCCCTGAAAGAAACCACCTGGCTTAACCCGCGTACCACCACGCTGGCGGAAGGACTGCCCTATGTCGGGCTGACTAAAGCCGATGTGGACGACGCGCACGCTCGCCTGAAACGCTTCGCGCCGTATCTGGCGAAAGCATTCCCGGAGACGGCCGCCACGGGCGGGATTATCGAATCCGAGCTGGTCGCGATCCCGGCAATGCAGGCGCGGCTGGAGAAAGAATCTGCTAAGTCTATTCCCGGCACCCTGCTGCTGAAAAAAGACAGCCATCTACCGATTTCCGGCTCGATTAAAGCGCGCGGCGGTATCTATGAGGTGCTGACCCACGCGGAAAAACTGGCGCTGGAAGCCGGGTTGCTGAGCGTTGAAGACGACTACAGCATCCTGCTGGAGCCGCGCTTTAAGGACTTCTTCAGCCAGTACAGCATTGCGGTAGGTTCAACCGGCAACCTCGGGATGTCCATCGGCATTATGAGCGCACGCATCGGTTTTAAGGTGACGGTACATATGTCCGCCGACGCCCGCGAGTGGAAGAAAGCCAAACTGCGCAGCCACGGCGTCATCGTCGTGGAATATGAGCAGGATTACGGCGTGGCGGTGGAGCAGGGACGCAAGGCGGCAGAAAGCGATCCGAACTGTTTCTTCATTGACGATGAAAACTCCCGCACCCTGTTCCTGGGCTACGCGGTGGCAGGCGAGCGACTGAAGGCGCAATTTGCCGCACAGGGCCGCGTGGTGGATGCGGATCGTCCCCTGTACGTCTATCTGCCGTGCGGCGTCGGCGGCGGCCCTGGCGGCGTGGCGTTTGGCCTGAAGTTGGCCTTTGGCGATAACGTCCACTGCTTCTTCGCGGAGCCCACGCACTCCCCGTGCATGCTGCTGGGCGTCTACACCGGCCTGCACGATGAGATTGCGGTGCAGGATCTGGGCATTGATAACGTCACGGCAGCGGACGGGCTGGCGGTAGGACGCGCCTCCGGCTTCGTGGGCCGCGCGATGGAGCGCCTGCTCGACGGGTTCTACACCCTTTCCGACCAAAGCATGTACGACATGCTCGGCTGGCTGGCGCAGGAGGAAGGCATTCGGCTGGAACCGTCCGCGCTGGCGGGCATGGCCGGGCCGCTGCGCGTGCCTTCAGATGCCAGCGTTACCCACCTGGTGTGGGCGACCGGCGGCGGCATGGTGCCGGAAGACGAGATGGCGAAGTATCTGGCGAAAGGGAAGTAATTATGCCGGGTGGCGGCTGCGCCTTACCCGGCCTACAACTGCAAAATTTGTTGAATGTGGGTTACCGCAAACAGCAGTGACAGAGACAGCACGGCCAGGGCGATCAGGAACTTATCCCGCACCGCCTTCGGCTGCACAACATCCTCTTTTGCCACGTCCATCAGGTTACGACTGCGGGTATAGCGCCATAAAACGATCGCCACCAGCGCCAGCACAACAAGCGAGATCCAGAACGGCACCCCGGTGCGGTGCCAGTTGTGCTTAATCGCCAGGGCAATCAGCGCACCATACCCCAGCAGCGTGCGCAGCCAGGCGAGTGACGTCCGCTCCGGCTGCAGGCCGGGGTCCGCTTCGCGTCGCGCTTTGCGGCTATCCGCCATAGAACACCAGCACCATCACCACACCCGCCACCGCCAGCAAAATCCCGCTGATGATAAGCAGCCCGCGGGTATAGGGCAGATCCTGCTTCAGACGCATCGCCTTCTCATTGCGCAGCCAGCGCAGGTAGCCGTAAATTGCCAGCACGCCCGCGAACAGGCACAGCAGCAGCGCCAGCACCTCGCGAATCAGCGGGGTGGCGAAATCAGGCGCGAGCTGGTCGAGCCCCACCCCGGCGGCAAGGAATCCCAGCGCGGTGCGGATCCACGCTAAAAACGTGCGTTCATTAGCCAGCGAGAAGCGGTAGTCCGGCGCTTCGCCGAGGCGGGAAATTTTCATGAAGGTTCCTTGTCGTGCTACGGGCAGGCTTCAGCATAGCGTAAATCGACAAGGACAAGGAGACCGGCATCGGGCGATGCCGGTCAGGACGATCAGTGCAGCTCTGGCCAGAACCCCTTATTGGCCTCGATCAGGTCATCCAGAATCGCCTTCGCGACGGACGCGCTCGGCACGGTTTTTGACAGGGTAATCGCCTGCCAGAGTTTCTGGTACGAGCGCTGTTCCCAGGCATCCACCACCAGTTTTTCCACCGCCACCTGCTGGCTCATCAGCCCTTTCTGGAAGTGCGGAATATCGCCCACCGTAAGCGGCTCCGGCCCGTTATGGCCCACCAGGCACGGGATCTCCACCATCGCGTCGGCATCAAAGTTATGGATGGCCCCGTTGTTGGGCACAATCAGCAGCATCCGCTCCTGGGTGTTAAAGGCAATGGCGGTCGCCAGATCGACGATGTACGACGCATGTTCGTCGATTTCCAGCTCACCGGCAGAGGATTTACCCGCCTCGATAATCGCCCGGCAGGAACTGAACACGTGCTTCTCACGGTGATCCATGACCTCATTGGCGCGGGTGCGTTCCGGGTTGGAATGCGCGACCACGTAGTCCGGGAACAGGTAATACTTCAGGTAGGTGTTCGGCATGGTGTCCGGATCCAGCGCCTGCACGTCTTTTGCTTTAGCGAACGTATCGTTCCAGCTCGCTTCGGTATGCGCATCTTCTGAAGGCGGAACATAGCCCTTTTTCGCCACGTATTCGCGCAGTTTCGGCATCAAATCGTTGCCGTTCAGATCTTCAATCGACGTCCACCAGCCGAAGTGGTTCAGGCCGTAGTAGCGCACGCGCATCTCTTTGCGGTCCTTCAGGCCGACGATCTGCGCCATGCGCCCTTCAATGCCGATCGGCATATCGCAGATGTTGAGGATTTTGGCGTTCGGACGCAGGCGGCGCGTGGCTTCCGCGACAATCGCCGCCGGGTTGGAGTAGTTCAGCATCCATGCGTTCGGAGAGTACTGCTCCATATAATCCACCAGCTCCAGCACGCCGCCGATAGAGCGCATGCCGTAGGAAATCCCACCCGGGCCGCAGGTTTCCTGACCCAGCACGCCGTGGCGCAGCGGGATTTTTTCATCTTTTTCGCGCATCGGGTATTTACCCACGCGGATATGCGCCATCACGAAATCGACATCGCTAAACGCCGCTTTCGGATCGGTGGTGTAGCTGAACTCAATCTCCGGAGCCTGTTCCTTAAGGATAATTTTGCACGCTTCGGCGATGGTCTCCTGACGCGCGCCGTCGTTGTCATAGAACTTCAGGGCGCGCAGCGGGAAACGGTCACGGTTGGCTAACAACATCAGGACGATACCAGGCGTAAAGGTGCTGCCGCCGCCTGCAATGACAACTGAGAATTTTTTCATGATATAGCCTCTGTCAGGGTGGTTTGTTCATTTGTTAAGGGGGTTTTCATCAGCGATTCCAGCTGGTCGCGCACCTGAGGAACGTGCAGGCCGACAATTACCTGAATGCCGTTGCCGCGTCGCACCACGCCGTGGGCGCCGAGGGCTTTGAAGACGTCATCGCTTTGCGTTTTCGCCATATCGACCAGGGCGATGCGCAGGCGGGTGGCGCAGTTGTTGATGCTTTCGATGTTGGCCGCACCGCCCAGCGCCTGCAGGAATCCGGCGGCCTGCCCGACCTGCTGGCTGGCCGCAGCCGGAGCTGTGGTTTGCCCACGCGCCGCCTTATAGTCGGCCTTGCTGTAGAGCTTGATTTCGCTCTCCTCCCGGCCCGGCGTTTTCAGGTTCAGGCGCGCAATCAGCGTTTTGAAGACCACGAAGTAAATTCCGGTGAAGCAGACGCCAATGCCGATCTGGGTGAAGACCGTCGCGGCGTGGTTATGGAACATCGGGATCCAGTTTTGCGGCAGGAACTGATCCAGCAGGCCGCCGCCCATGTTCCCGACCACGCCAAAGGTGTACATCACCGTCGCCATGGTCGCCGCCAGCACGGCGTGAACGGCAAACAGCAGCGGCGAGATAAACAGGAAGGTGAATTCGAGCGGTTCAGTAATGCCCACCAGCACGGCGGTGAGCGTGGCCGGGACCAGCAGCCCCGCGACCTTGACGCGGTTTTCCGGCGACGCGGTGTACCAGATCGCCAGCGCAATCCCGACCGAACCAAACACTTTTGAGTTACCGTGCAGAGCGAAGCCGCCTTCCGGGAAGAGAGTTTTCAGCGGCAGGGTGCTCTGGCTGAATTCCTGCAGGTGCTGCGCCCAGTAGACCTGAATCCCACCCTCAACCGCCGCCGGGCCGAAGATGAACGGACCGTAGACGAAGTGGTGCAATCCGGTTGGGATCAGAATGCGTTCCAGGAAGGTATAGACCCACACGCCCAGCGCCCCGGCAGAGCGCAGGAACGCCTGCAGGGACTCAATGCCCATCTGCACTTTCGGCCAGCCCAGCAGCGTCAGCCAGGCGCAGGGGATCATTACGAAGAATGCGAGGATAACGACAAACGAGCTGCCCTGGAAAATCCCCAGAAACACCGGCAGCGGCTTGTCAAAATAGCGGTTGTGGATGGCGGTGACGATGCCTGAAATCACGATAGCGCCGATGATGCTGGTATCGAGCGTTTTGATGCCGGCAATCATCGCCAGCCCGCTTCCCGCCGTCGGTTCGGCGGAGAAGTCGACGCCGAAGAAGTGGCCCCAGGTCATCCCCATCGCGTTGATGAAGTAGTTCCAGGTCAGGAAGCTAATCAGCACCGCCAGACAGGCGCGGCCCTGGGCCTGCTTCGCCAGGCCAATCGGCAGGCCGACGGCAAAAATCAGCGGCATATTGCGAAACACCGCCCAGCCGCCCTCTTCAATGATGTGAACAATCTGCGCGAAAAGATGATCGGGGGCGGTTAAGGCTTCGCCGACAAACAGCGGGTTGCGAAGCATGATGGCGATTCCCACCACGATCCCGGCGAACGGAAACAGCAACACCGGGGTAAACATGGCACCGCCAAAACGTTGTATTTGACTGAGCATTTTTAAATCCTCATGAAACAACCTGTAGGGGTAGAGGCCTTTATGGTTTTTTGCTGGCCTGAGGTGAGCATAAGAACTTACTGATGCGCGAACATGGCGTGCCGCTGCGATTCGTGATCGCATTCATGGTTTTATTTTGACCAATCAGGTCTACTTTTTGCGGTAAATATAGACATGTCAGGACGCCATCCACGCCCTGATAAGGGCAGAGAGGTCTACCAGTGATCTACAAATCTATTGCCGACAGATTGCGGTTGCGGCTGAATTCGTCGGACTACAACATCGGCAGCCCGCTGCCCGGCGAAAAAGCGCTGGCGCAGGAGTTCGGTGTGGCGCGAATGACCATCCGCAAGGCGCTGGATCTGCTGGTGAGCTGGGGGCTGGTTGAGCGGCGGCACGGCAGCGGCACGTTTGTGTCGCGTAAAGACGTTCACCACGAAACCACCAACCTGACCGGGCTGGTGGAGGTGCTGCGCCAGCAGGGAAAAGAGGTGCAGAGCAAGGTGCTGCAGTTCGAAGTGATGCCCGCCCCGCCCGCCATCGCCAGCCAGCTGCGGATTCAGGTGGATGAGCGGATCTACTTTTCCCGACGGGTGCGCTACGTGGATGGTAAACCGCTGATGCTGGAGGACAGCTTTATGCCGGTGAAGCTGTTCCGCAATCTGTCGCTGGCGCATCTTGAGGGGTCTAAGTTTGATTACATCGAGAAGGAGTGCGGGATCACCATCAGCGGGAACTACGAGAGCCTGACGCCGGTGCTGGCAGATAAAACGCTGGCCGGTTATATGAACCTGCCGGAACAGACGCCGCTGCTGCGCATTACGTCCCTTTCCTACAGCGACAGCGGCGAGTTCCTCAATTATTCCGTGATGTTCCGAAATACCAGCGATTACCAGGTGGACTACCATCTGCGGCGCATCCACCCGGACGACCTGCTAGCCCATCCCCCAGAACAGCACCGCCAGTAGCTGCGGCGTAATGATGCGCAGGAACATCACCAGCGGGTAGACGGTGGCATAGGAGAGCGCGGCCGCGCCGCTGGTGGCGTGCAGGTTGTTGGCAAAGGCCAGCGCGGGCGGATCGGTCATGGAGCCCGCCAGCATGCCGCACAGCGTCAGGTAGTTCATTTTGGCGAACATCCGCGCCAGTATGCCCACCGTCAGCAACGGAATCGCCGTGATAAAGATGCCATAGCCGACCCAGCTCATCCCTTCGCCCTTGATCAGCGTATCGACAAAATCCCCGCCGGACTTCAGCCCGACCACCGCCAGGAACAGCACGATGCCCAGCTCGCGCAGCGCCAGGTTGGCGCTCGGCGGCATAAACCAGTAGAGCTTACCGATGCAGCCGATACGCCCGAGGATCAGCGCCATAATCAGCGGCCCGCCCGCCAGGCCCAGCTTGAGCGCCACCGGGAAGCCCGGCACGTACAGCGGGATGGAGCCAAGGAGTACGCCAAGCCCGATACCGATAAACACCGGCAGCATCTGCACCTGCTGCAGTTTTTGCTGGGCGTTACCCACCATATCCGCGACGGCGTCGATGGACGACGGGCGCCCAACCAGGTTGAGGATATCCCCGAACTGCAGGCTGGCCTCCGGGCTGGCGACCAGTTCAACGCCCGCACGGTTGAGACGGGAGATCACCACGTCGTAGCGCTCTTTTACCTGCAGATCGCGTATTTTCTTACCAAGAACGTGCTCGTTAGTCACCACAACGCGTTCCACGCGCATATCGGTACCACGGGTTGAGAGAGAGGTATCCACTTCCTGACCAATCACCAGCCGCGCGTTGTTTAAATCGCCGGGCTGGCCGACCAGGTGCAGCAGATCGCCCTGCTGAATGATGGTGCCAGGCGCGGGCACCATCAGCATATCGTCGCGCTTAAGGCGCGAGCAGATGATATTGGCGCTGTTCAGGATCGGTACGTCCTGAATCGCCATATTGTTCAGGTTGGGGTTATCGACCCGAATATTGATGGTTTTAATCGGCATATGGCCGTTGGTGAGCGTGGTTTCGTGGTCTTTCGCCTCTTTATCAACGTTAATGCGAAACAGGACGCGGACCAGCCACATGGAGAGCAGAATGCCGCAAATGCCAAACGGATAGGCCATGGCGTAGCTCATCCCCATCTGGTCGACGATGCCGGGTTCGATGCCCAAATCGCGCAGGATTTGCTGTCCGGCACCGAGCGCGGGCGTGTTGGTGACCGCCCCGGAGAAAATGCCCAGCACCACGGGCAGCGGGATAGCAAAGATTTTATGCAGAATGGCGGTGACCAGCCCGCCCATCACCACAATGCCGAGGGCAAACAGGTTGAGCCGCAATCCGGAAACCCGAAGTGAGGCGAAAAACCCCGGCCCCACCTGAATCCCGATGGTATAGACGAAGAGGATCAGGCCGAACTCCTGAGTAAAGTGGAGCATCTCGGCGCTCAGCACCAGCCCGAGCTGGTCGGCGAAGTGGCCGACAAAAATGCCGCCAAACAGCACCCCGCCTATCCCAAACCCGACGCCGCGGATTTTAATATTCCCTATCCACAGGCCAACAACAGCGACCAGGGCCAACACGCTGACGGTTAACGCGATATCACTCATGATCCACTTCCTTGGCATAACCTTAGTTATGCTAAGGATTCTCTCAGAGCCGTGGGCGGTTGTATGGGCGATGGCGCACAAAAAAGCCCTGCCGGGGCAGGGCGTTATATTTTCACCCTCTCCCTGTGGGAGAGGGCCGGGGTGAGGGCATCAACCCGCACACTGTTAACTGTTTAACGCCGGCCGGTCGCTAATGGCGATACGCTGCGGCGGGATGGTTTCCGGCACGTTGCGGGTCAGGTCAATATGCAGCAGCCCGTTGGTAAACGTGGCGCCGGACACCTCCATATGGTCTGCCAGGGTAAAGCTCAGGCTAAACGGCTGATTAACCAGCCCCTGATGCAACCATTTGGTCTCGGTCTCTTGTTTCTCCGGCGTACCTTTTACGGTCAGACGCGTGCCTTCGAGCTGGATATCCAGATCCTCCTGACGGAAGCCAGCCAGCGCCAGGGTGATACGATAGTGGTTATCGTCGCTTTTTTCGATGTTGTACGGCGGGAACGTCTGTTGCTCAGCGGTGTTTTGCAGGGCATTAGCCAGTTTGTCAAAACCAATCCACTGACGCAGCAGGGGGGATAAATCGTAGTTACGCATACTAAATCTCCTTCTGAGAAGCGAGTTCGGCACAGTTTAATTTTGTGCGCAGTTGTTCCTGCAAATCCTGATGGATTCGCATATGCTCCCGTTACGGCAAGCAATTCTGGGTGGGCCGCTCGCGCGACCCGCATAATTAGTTAATTTCGATACGACGCGGTTTTTTCTCTTCCGGAATCACACGTTCCAGTTCAATAAACAGCAGGCCGTTGACCAGGTTCGCGCCTTTCACGTGAATGTTCTCGGCTAACTGGAACTTGCGTTCAAAGTTGCGCTCGGCGATGCCCTGGTAAAGGTAAGTACGCTCTTTCTGCTCGGCCGTATGGGAACCTTTCACCACCAGCAGGTTGTCCTGCGCGGTGATCTCCAGTTCGTTTTCTGCAAAACCGGCGACGGCAATGGCAATGCGGTAGTGGTTTTCGTCAACCAGCTCAACATTGTATGGAGGGTAGCCGTTGCTCTGGCTTTGGTTATTTTCTAAATGGTTAAACAGGCGGTCAAAACCAATTGCAGAACGGTATAGCGGAGAAAGATCGAAGTTACGCATAAATAAAACTCCTGAAATCAGCGAGAAAATGTAGCCTTCCACCATGGACAGGCCTTTGCGCCCCCCGAACACCCATCAGGCGAGTTCGTTATCGGGTCGTATTCTTAAAATGGGTCTGCAACCGGGCTTTTCAAGCGCGACGACTGCACTTTTTTTTGCACTTTCCTGCATCTCGCTTAGACTGGGACAACAGCACAAAGGGTTAAATTGCGATGGCTGCCACAGTGCGGGGTTATCGGGCTATCCATTTTGGTTAAGGCTCGCTATAACCCTGAGTTGCAGGTCTATGCAGTGCCATTAACGATGACTGAGTGATGATGAAAAATGTTCTGATAAAGCTGACGACGTTCAGCGGGGTAGTTTTACTTTGCGGGTGTTCGAGCGTGATGTCTCACACCGGCGGTAAAGAAGGAACATATCCGGGGACGCGCGCCAGCGCGGCGATGATCTCCGATGACGATACAAACTGGGGCACCAAATCCCTGGTTATCCTGGATATGCCGTTTACGGCCGTGGCGGATACGCTTCTGCTGCCGTGGGATATGTTTCGTAAGGACAACTCCGTGCGCTCACGGGTAGAAAAAAGCGAGCAGGAGAATCTGGCAACAAACGCCGTTATCCCGCCCGCAGAGATGCCTCCACGCTAGTTCTGCGCGGTTTCCGTTAACCAAAGTTGACGGAAACCCCCTGTCTCTTCCATCCACGCAATAAAGCGCCCGTCCGGGGAAAACACGACGGCATCAGCAGACGGCGGATTGCCGTGATCGGATGTCAAAAACGTCACCTCTCCGGTCTGCGCGTCGCAGCAGGCGATCCGGTTTTCGAGCACAAATCCCAGTCGGTCACCCGCCGGATGCCAGTTAAACGCAGACTGAATATCGCTCCCGTTACGCGTCAGCTGCCGAGGCTCACCGCCCTCAGGCGAGATCAGCCACAGCTGCACAATGCCGTTATCGTCGCGCATCAGAAACGCGATCTGCGTCCCCTGCGGGTTGCTGCGAACCCAGTGACGCGGCACGTTCACCAGGCCCGGATAAGCCCTCTGATGCGTAAAGGTCAGACGACGCTGCTTCACCCCAGCAGGCGGAGCTGGCAGGGTCCCTTCGGTGCCCTGCAGCGGCGCATCGCCCGCGCGTTTCCAGCCCTGCTCGTCTTCCGGCAGGTCGACGATAAACAGTTCCGGGACTTTTTCGCCCTGCGCAGAGAGGGTATCGCCGATAAACGCCAGCCTGGTGTTGCCCACCCAGCCCTCTTCATAGGCGCGGTTAATCTCGTCGCTGCCCGGCTGCGGGTTGGGCGTCGTGCGGCTGACCAGCACGCTCCAGAAGGTTCCCGGATACTCACGGGGATGGTTCCCCTGCGGGTTCACAGGGCCGTAAGGCGCAGCCACGCCGACGTTGCGTAAATCGAGCTTCGGATCGCGCTCGTGCAGCACGTGGTCGTTATAGGTGAAGCTGACGAGCTGCCCGTTCGGGCTGAAGACGTGCACATGGCTGCCGCCGCGCAGCGCGCCTGCAGTGTAGGGCGCAGTGATATCCATCGCGTCAAGATTGCTCACCTGACCGTTACAGGCAATGACTCCCTGACGATGATGAAAATCGTAGTGCCAGTCTGCATCCGGGTTTCTCGGGCCGTGGATAAAGACGTATTTCTCCTGCGCGGGATGAACGGTCACCACGCCGACGTGCGCACCGTCAGTTGCACGATAGATCACCTCCACCTCACCCGTAGCGACATTGACCCGCTCAATGGTTTCACCGGTGAACGATGCACCGGAAGGGCGCACGTCATAGACCAGCCACTGGCTGTCCGGCGTCCAGGTATTGATGTTGGTCAGCTGGTGGTTGCGGGAAGCGAAGGTGATTTGTTTCATGAGGATACCCTGATGCACGGTGAGTGCATCAGGGTAAAACATCCGCAGGGATTAGCCTACTCGTTTCACATCACCCACCAGCAGGATGTAGGAGAGCGCACCGATCAGCGCCACGGCGGAGATGTACACCAGCGCCGGACCGAAGCCGTAGTCCTGCGCCAGGTAGCCGATGACCAGCGGTACGGTGATCCCGCCAAGCCCGCCGACAAAGTTGAACACGCCGCCGGTCAGGCCAATCAGCCGCATCGGCGCGAGAGACGACACCAGCGACCAGGTGATAGAGGCGAAACCGTTACCGAAGAACGCCACTGCCATCAGGGCCATAATCCACACCGGATCGTTGGTGTAGTTGGCGCCCATGATGCAGGTGGAGATCAGCAAGCCGCAGATAATCGGCGTTTTACGCGCCACACCCAGCGAATAGCCTTTTTTCACCAGCTTATCGGCCAGCCAGCCGGAGAGCAGTACGCCGAAAAACGCCGCGAGGAACGGCACGGTGGTCATAAAGCCCGCCTTCAGCGCCGTGATGCCCTTTTCCTGGGTCAGATAGTTCGGGAACCAGGTCAGGAAGAACCACAGCGTGGAGGTCACCGCGAACTGGCCCAGATAAACGCCCACCAGCTTACGGTGGAAGACCAGCTTCCAGTCCGCTTTGGTCAGCGGCTGGCGCGCCTCTTTTTTCACCGGCGCATCACCGTCCACCAGGCCACCGCCGTCGCGGATGTAGTCCAGCTCGGCTTTGGTGATGCTTTTGGTCAGACGCGGCGGCTGGTAGACCTTGAACCAGATCAGCGACCAGATAATGCCAATCCCCCCTGTGACGATGAACACCCAATGCCAGCTCAGCAGCTCCTGGATCCAAATCAGCAGCGGCGTCAGGAACGCCAGACCAACAAACTGCCCGGAGGTGTAAAAGCCAACGGCGGAAGCGCGCTCGTGTTCCGGGAACCAACTGGTCACCATGCGGTTATTGGTAGGAAACGCGGGCGCTTCGAAAACCCCGGTAATGGCACGCAGGCCAATCAGCGACATCAGCCCGGTCGCGAAGCCCTGGAAAAGGGTCGCCACGGACCAGCCGAAAATGGCGATAAAGTAGGTCAGACGTGAACCCACGCGGTCAAGGAACCAGCCGCCGGGGATCTGGCAGAGCGTATACAGCCAGGCAAACGCCGAGAAGACGTAACCCATTTCCGCTTTGGTGATGCCAAACTCTTCCTGAATATGGGCCGATGCCACGGCAAGGTTGGCGCGGTCGACATAGCAAATGACCACGGTAATAAAGATCATAATCAGCGTCAGGTAGCGGCGACGCCCGGTTTTTGTAGCGGTAACTGGAATATCCATCGCAATCTGTCTCCAGATTTTGGGCATAGCGAAGCCGCTCACCATGCCCTGTAATTTACAGAGGGTTATATTTTTGTAGGTACGTTTTTTTGGCCGATGGCGCTGCGCTTACCGGCGATTTACCACTCGGCTACGGAACCGTCTTCATGACGCCACAGTGGATTACGCCAGTCCGGCGCTTGTTTACTCAGCTCAATAACTTTGGCTTCGTCAATCTCTACGCCAAGGCCCGGCTTCGTTAACGGTTTAAAGAAACCGCCTTCCATGCTGAAGTCTTCTTTATTTTTCACAAAATCGAGCAGTTCCGCGCCCTTGTTATAGTGAATCCCCATGCTCTGTTCCTGGAACACCGCGTTGCGGGAGACAAAGTCGACGTGCAGGCAGGCCGCCAGCGCAATCGGTCCAAGCGGACAGTGCGGCGCCAGCGCCACATCGTAGGCTTCGGCCATCCCGGCAATTTTGTAGCATTCGGTGATGCCGCCCGCGTGAGAGAGGTCCGGCTGCAGGATGGCAATGCCGCCCGCTTCCAGCACGCGTTTAAACTCGAAGCGCGAGAACATGCGTTCACCCGCCGCGATGGGAATGTGCGTCTGTTCAGCCAGTTTCGGATAGTACTCGGCCTGTTCGGCCAGTACCGGCTCTTCGATAAACAGCGGACGATACGGCTCCAGCTCTTTGATCAGCACTTTGGCCATCGGCGCGCTAACGCGGCCATGGAAGTCCAGGCCAAATTCGATCTCGTTGCCGAAGGCTTCACGGATTTGCGCGACAGTACTCACCGCGCGATCCACCGCGCGCGAGTTGTCGATAACGCCCATCTCTTCGCAGCCGTTGAGTTTGAAGGTGTCAAAACCGATGTTGCGCAGCTGCGTAATGCCATCGATCACTTCCGCAGGACGGTCGCCGCCGACCCAGCTGTAGGCTTTAATTTTGTCGCGCACCAGGCCGCCCATCAGCTGCCAGACCGGCGCGTTCAGCACTTTGCCTTTGATATCCCACAGCGCCTGGTCGATACCGGCGATGGCGCTCATCAGGATCGGCCCCCCGCGGTAGAAGCCCGCGCGGTACATCACCTGCCACAGGTCGTTGATGCGAGCCGGATCCTGGCCAATCAGGTATTCACCCAGCTCGTGCACCGCAGCTTCTACGGTGCGCGCACGTCCTTCAATTACCGGTTCGCCCCAGCCCACGATCCCTTCATCGGTTTCGATTTTCAGGAACATCCAGCGCGGGGGTAAACGGTACGTGGTGAGTTTGGTTATTTTCATTTCACTGCCTCTCGATACGCTTTCACAAATGCTGCCGCCTGCTGTGCGGTACGTTCCACGGACTGACCGGCACGGTAAAGATCGCTGCCCAGCCCCGCGCCCACACAGCCCGCGCTCATCCACTGGCCCAGGTTTTCTGGCGTTACGCCGCCCACGGCAAAGACCGGCACGCTGGCAGGTAATACCGCTTTCAGCGCTTTGATGTAGTCCGGTCCAAAAGCCGATGACGGGAAAATTTTGAGCGACTGTGCGCCCGCATCCAGAGCAGTAAAGGCTTCCGTGGCGGTGGCGCATCCAGGGCAGACGGTCATGCCGTAACCCACCGCGCGTCGGATCACCTCAGGCTGAATGTTGGGCGTGACGATAAGCTTACAGCCCATCTTTGCCAGCCGATCTACCTGCTCAGGCCGTAACACGGTGCCTGCGCCAATCAGCGCCCTATCGCCGAAGGCCTCCACCACGGCCGGAATGCTTTTTTCCCACTCCGGAGAGTTAAGCGGGATTTCCACCGCGTCGAACCCGGCGTCGATAACCGCGCCGACGTGGGCTAACGCCTCGTCGGGCGTGATGCCGCGCAAAATCGCGATAAGGGGAAGATCAGTTTGCCACTGCATGAGCGATGCTCCTTATTCCTGCCTGAAATGCCGTGTCGCCGGATACCGTTGAAACGTTACGTCCAACAGCGCGAAACGCCTGCTCATAGCGCGACGTTAGCGATGTGCCAGCGACAAGGGTGATGGCCTGCTCGTGCGCGACGAAATCACGCATGCTGGCGACCTCTGCGCCAATTAGCAGGCCGGAGAGAAATTCGCTGACCTGCTCGCGCGGGAGATTTCCCAGCACGTGCGAGGCGCGAACCTCAAAAAGCTGCGGCAAAACATCAGGAGAAGCGATCCCACGTTCAAGCCCGGCAGCAAACGCCTCTGACGAGGCTTCCTGCTCCGGCAAACCGGCTCCCACCAGTGAATGATTGAGCAGCAAATGGTGCAGCTCGCCGGTCATCACGGTGCGAAAATCGTGGATTTGCTCAGCGTCGGCCTGGACCCACTTGCAGTGCGTTCCGGGCATGACGTAGACAGAAGAAGGAGAAAGCGTGCGCGCGCCAAGCAGCTGCGTCTCTTCGCCGCGCATCACATTGTGGTTATCGCCGCGAGAGATGCACAAACCGGGAATTATCCAGATATTGTCGCCAACGGACGTTAACTGCTCGCCAATCGCGGAGAAATAGGCAGGAACCGGTAGATAAGGCGCTATCTTCCAGCCAACGTTGCTACCGACCATTCCCGCCATGACCACCGGCGTGGCGCTGTCGCGCCAGTTTTGTGTGACCTCTGCTAACACCGCCTCGGGGGATTTACCGTTCAGGCGCGTCACGCCTGCTTCTGATTGCCTGCTCTCCAGGCACTGTTCGCCCTGGTACAGCCAGGCGCGCAGATTGGTCGATCCCCAGTCAATTGCGATGTAGCGAGATGTCATGTGATTTCCTTCAGCCTTCGTGTCGAGCTGGCAATCATGGTAAGCGCCGCCTGCTCTGCCGCATCGCCGTCCTGATGCCGTATCGCATCGAACAGCGCTTTATGTTCCTGGAGCGTTTTCGGCATGTTGGCCTCATCGCCCATCCAGGTACGTTCAAATACTGCTCGCTGTAGCGAGCTGATCGCCACGCTAAGCTGCTGTAATACCGGGTTATGCACCGACTGCAGCACCGCTTCGTGGTAGCGGATATCCGCCTCGTTAAACGCCTCCCGGTTCTGGTTATTGGCGATCATGTCGTTTAAAGCCGACTCAATCTGCGCCAAATCGCCAGAGGTTGCGCGCTCCGCCGCCCAGCGGGCGATGGCCGGTTCAACCAGGTTTCGGACTTCGCTCATCGCACCGATAAGCCTTGGGTCGTAATCGTTTTCCAGCACCCACTGCAGTACGTCAGTATCGAGGTAGTTCCACTGGTTGCGCGGGGCAACAAACGCGCCGCGATAGCGCTTCATTTCAATCAGCCGCTTCGCCATCAGCGAGCGGAAGACTTCCCGGATGATATTGCGCGAGGTTTCAAACTCCTCACACAGTTCGGCCTCTGCAGGCAGCGGCGAACCGGGAACGTATTTGCCACCCACAATCTGGGTGCCCAGCGTAATGACGATGCGATCGGTTTTATTGAGAGTCATGGAGAGTCCTTGTGCTCTGTATGTCCATCACTACTTTACCGCGACCGCTGAATTTCACCTCACTTTTGCAGTACAAACGTGAGGGCGTTCGACTTTGCTGTGGTGACAATGTAGTACAATCAATAAATGTTGTACTACAATCAAGATCACAAAAAGAACAATTCGATAAATTCAGCGCAAAAAAAAGCCCCGGTTGATAACCGAGGCCGATGATTAGAAATAAGCGTTACTGCAGCACAAACTTCTCGATCGCGTAGGCAACGCCGTCTTCCAGGTTGGATTTGGTCACGAAGTTGGCCACTTCTTTCACCGACGGAATGGCGTTATCCATCGCCACGCCCATGCCCGCGAATTCAATCATCGCGATGTCGTTTTCCTGGTCGCCCAGCGCCATGATCTCTTCCTGTTTAATCCCCAGCGCATCAGCGAGCGATTTCACGCCGGTGCCTTTATTGACGCGTTTATCAAGAATCTCGAGGAAGTACGGCGCACTTTTCAGCACGGTGTATTTCTCTTTCACCTCGGCCGGAATGCGTGCAATCGCTTTATCCAGGATCTCCGGCTCGTCGATCATCATCACTTTCAGGAACTGGGTGGCAGGGTCCATTTTCTCCGCTTCACAGAACACTAGAGGAATGGTCGCAACGTAGGATTCATGCACCGTGTAGTAGCTGATATCACGGTTGGCGGTGTAAAGCGTATTGCGATCGAGGGCGTGGAAGTGGGATCCCACTTCCCGGGACAGTTTTTCCAGGAACCGGTAGTCATCGTAGCTCAGCGCGGTTTGCGCAACCGTACTGCCATCCGCGGCTTTCTGCACCAGCGCGCCGTTATAGGTGATGCAGTAGTCGCCAGGCTGATTCATGTGCAGCTCTTTCAGGTAACTGTGCACGCCCGCATACGGACGCCCCGTGGTCAGGACCACATTCACGCCCTTTGCGCGTGCCGCGGCGATCGCGTTCTTAACGGCTGGAGAAATAGTGTGGTCTGGCAGCAACAGCGTGCCGTCCATATCGATTGCAATAAGTTTGATAGCCATGAGTTCCCCGGGATAAATGAGTGCTGCCTCATGCTAACGCGATTAAGCACACAAAAATAGAGCTACATTGCGCAACAAAAGCCCCCTTTTACGCTTATCCCGGGGAACAAAGACCTACTCGCGGGTGAGAACGATTTTACCGAACGCGCCGCGATCGAGATGTTCAAACGCCTGTTCAAGCTCGTTAAAACGGTAGCGATGCTCAATCACGGGTTTCAGTCCGGTGACGTCAACAGCGCGGACGAAATCTTCCAGCGCCCGGCGGTGTCCCACGCCGATCCCCTGAATGACGGGAGATTTTAGCAACAGCTCGCCAGCAGAGAGGGTTATCTCCGTCCCGGCCAGCACGCCAATAACGGAGATACGCCCGTGAACGGCAACGGCGCGCAGGGAGTGCTTCAGGTTCTCTCCCCCCACGGTTTCAATAATATGGTCTATGCCGCGATCCTGCGTGAGCGCCAGCGTATTTTCAGCCCAGTCGCCTTTCAGGCGGTTGATGCCCTGGCTGGCCCCCAGTTTTTTGGCCAGCGCCAGCTTTTCATCGCTCCCGGACGTGACAAATACCTCTGCGCCGTGCGCTTTTGCAATTTGCAGGGCGAAAATCGCCACCCCGCCCGTGCCCTGCACCAGGACCGATTGCCCGGGGCGCAGCTGTCCGCGTTCCACCAGCGCGAACCAGGCGGTAAGCCCTGCGCAGGGTAAGGTACTGGCCTCGGCGTCATCCAGGGTCTCCGGGGAGGCCACCAGCGCGTCTTCCTTCACAATCACATACTCGGCCAGCATTCCCTGGAAGTATCCGCCGGATGTTTTATAGGGCAAATTGCGCGCGTCCGCCTGCGGTTTACCGTCGATCCACTCCGGGAAGAAGGTTGAGATAACGCGAGCGCCGGGCTGGAAGCGCGTGACGCCTTCACCCACGCAGTCTACGACGCCCGCCATGTCAGACGCCGGGGTAAACGGGAAGGAAAGTGGGATTGGCATTGTGCCTTCAACAACCATTTTATCGCGATAGTTAAGCGAAACGGCATTCACCCGTACGCGTACTTCACCCGGGCCGGGCTGTGGAACGGGTGCCTGAGTCAGCTTGAGGTTCTCGCGCCCGAGGGCGTCCATGGACCAGCGTTGCATTGTCTCTGTCATTTTATTTCTCCTGCCATCAGATGAGCTTTAGTCCTGACAGTCTACCGTTGACTAAAGGTCACCAGTGGCGATAAGTTTTCTCTTTATTGACGCCATAATCAATACAATCCATGACCGATACGCTGAAGGATATTCCTGTTTTTGTGGCCGCCGTTGAGGCGGGAAGTTTCGCTCAGGCCGCAATTCG
The DNA here is from genome assembly GCF_000568095.1 of Enterobacter sp. DC4. Taxonomy (NCBI): domain Bacteria; kingdom Pseudomonadati; phylum Pseudomonadota; class Gammaproteobacteria; order Enterobacterales; family Enterobacteriaceae; genus Enterobacter; species Enterobacter sp. DC4. Next base: position 53,325 of record NZ_AZUB01000012.1, read on the forward strand.
CCTGCATTTGTCACGCTCGGCGGTAGGGAAAAGCATCGCTCGCCTTGAAGAGCGGCTGGGGGTACGTCTTTTTCACCGCACCACCCGTAGCCAGAGGCTGACCGATAACGGCGCTCTTTTTTATGAACGCTGCCTGCGCGCGCTGGAGGAGATTCGGGGCGCGGAATCGCTGCTGGAAACAGGGAAACAGCAGGTCAGTGGCCGCCTGCGCGTTGCCATGCCGGTGCTGTTTGGTCGCCAGTGCGTCGCCCCGCTGCTGATAGCGCTGGCGCAGGAACACCCCGGGCTTGAACTGGAAATGTCATTCAGTGACCGGGTGGTGGATCTCGTCGAGGAAGGGTTTGATATGGCGGTGCGTAACGGCACGCTTCAGGACAGCAGCGTGCTGGTCGCCAGAAGGCTGGGAGAACACCGCATGGTGCTATGCGCCGCGCCGGATTATCTGCAGAAGAAAGGCCAACCGCAAAGCGTAGCTGATTTACCCCAGCATACGGCGATTAACTATCTGCGCGCAGGCAGAGTGCTGTCCTGGCAACTGATGGATAACGAAGGAACGTCGCACACCTTTACTCCCCGGTCATCACTTAATATGGATGATTTGCAGGCGATCTGCGACGCTGCGCTGGCCGGACACGGCATTGCATGGCTGCCCTGCTGGATGGTCGTTAAAGATATTCACCAGGGTAAACTCGTCCCGCTCCTGAAGCAGGCACCGGACGTGCATTTCGACGTTCATGCGGTGTGGCAGCAGACGCCGCATCTGCCGCTGAGGGTAAGAATGGCGATAGATACGCTGGCGAGCCGTTTACCGTCCGCAATGTCGCTGGATATGCCTGCGCCCATAAAAAAGCCGCGCTAAAAGCGCGGCCAGTTATCGTGCGGTTTCAAACCGATTAAATATCGATATTTGCCGCTTTCAGGGCGTTCTCTTCGATGAAGGCACGACGTGGTTCAACCGCATCACCCATCAGGGTCGTGAACAGCTGGTCTGCAGCAATCGCGTCTTTAACAGTGACACGCAGCATGCGGCGGCTTTCCGGATCCATGGTGGTTTCCCACAGCTGCTCCGGGTTCATTTCGCCCAGACCTTTATAGCGCTGGATCGCGAGGCCACGACGGGACTCTTTCACCAGCCAGTCCAGCGCCTGCTCGAAGCTGGCTACCGGCTGACGACGTTCGCCACGTTCGATGAACGCATCGTCTTCGATCAGGTCGCGCAGCGTCTCGCCGAGCGTGCAGATACGACGGTATTCCGGACCGGTGACAAACTCGTGCTCCAGCGGGTAGTCGGTATCAACGCCGTGGGTGCGCACGCGAATAATAGGCTCGAACTGCTTATCGGCGTTCTGCTGAACATCGCATTTCCACTGGCTGCCGTGCTGCTCTTTCTCGTTCAGATCGGTCACCAGAGCGTTCACCCAGCGGGTCACGGTCTGCTCGTCGCTCAGATCGGCTTCGGTCAGGGTTGGCTGATAAACCAGCTCCTTCAGCAGCGTTTTCGGATAACGGCGTTCCATACGCGTGATCATTTTCTGCGTGGCGTTGAACTCGGACACCAGACGCTCCAGCGGCTCACCGGCCAGTGCAGGGGCGTGCGAGTTCGCGTGCAGGGTCGCGCCATCAAGCGCGATCGCGATTTGGTACTGATCCATCGCTTCGTCATCTTTGATGTACTGTTCCTGCTTGCCTTTCTTCACTTTGTACAGCGGCGGCTGGGCAATGTAGACGTGGCCACGTTCAACGATTTCAGGCATCTGACGATAGAAGAAGGTCAACAGCAGCGTACGAATGTGCGAGCCGTCGACGTCCGCATCGGTCATGATGATGATGCTGTGGTAGCGCAGTTTGTCCGGGTTGTACTCGTCACGGCCAATGCCGCAGCCCAGCGCGGTGATGAGCGTCGCCACTTCCTGAGAAGAGAGCATCTTGTCGAAACGGGCTTTCTCAACGTTGAGGATTTTACCCTTCAGCGGCAGGATAGCCTGGTTCTTACGGTTACGGCCCTGCTTCGCAGAGCCGCCCGCGGAGTCCCCTTCCACGAGGTACAGTTCGGACAGCGCCGGGTCGCGTTCCTGGCAGTCAGCCAGCTTGCCCGGCAGGCCAGCTAAGTCCAGCGCGCCTTTACGACGGGTCATTTCACGGGCTTTACGCGCCGCTTCACGGGCACGCGCCGCATCGATAATTTTGCCCACCACGATTTTCGCGTCGGACGGGTTTTCCAGCAGGTATTCGCTCAGCAGTTCGTTCATCTGCTGCTCAACCGCCGATTTCACCTCAGAAGAGACCAGCTTGTCTTTGGTCTGTGAGGAGAACTTCGGATCCGGCACCTTCACGGAGACAACGGCAATCAGGCCTTCACGGGCATCGTCACCGGTGGCGCTGACTTTCGCTTTCTTGCTGTAGCCTTCTTTGTCCATGTAGGCGTTCAGGGTACGGGTCATCGCCGCACGGAAGCCCGCAAGGTGAGTACCACCGTCACGCTGTGGAATGTTGTTGGTGAAGCAGTAGATGTTTTCCTGGAAACCGTCGTTCCACTGCAGCGCCACTTCCACGCCGATACCGTCTTTTTCGGTGGAGAAGTAGAAGATATTCGGGTGAATAGGCGTTTTGTTCTTGTTCAGATACTCAACAAACGCCTTGATACCGCCTTCGTAGTGGAAGTGGTCTTCTTTGTTGTCACGCTTGTCGCGCAGGCGAATCGAGACGCCGGAGTTCAGGAACGACAGTTCACGCAGGCGTTTCGCCAGGATGTCGTACTCGAACTCGGTGACGTTGGTGAAGGTTTCGAGGCTCGGCCAGAAACGCACCATGGTACCGGTTTTGTCGGTGTCGCCCGTGACGGCCAGCGGTGCCTGCGGCACGCCGTGCGTATAAAGCTGACGGTGGATTTTGCCTTCGCGCTGGATAACCAGCTCCAGCTTCTGCGACAGGGCGTTTACTACCGAAACACCTACGCCGTGCAGGCCGCCGGAAACTTTATAGGAGTTATCGTCGAACTTACCGCCTGCGTGCAGGACGGTCATGATCACTTCCGCCGCAGAGACGCCCTCTTCCGGGTGAATACCGGTTGGGATGCCACGACCGTCATCGGTGACGGAGACGGAGTTATCCGCATGGATGGTGACCACGATGTCTTTACAGTGACCCGCGAGCGCTTCGTCGATAGCGTTATCTACCACCTCGAATACCATGTGGTGCAGACCGGTGCCGTCATCCGTGTCGCCGATATACATACCCGGGCGCTTACGCACCGCATCCAGCCCTTTCAGGACTTTGATACTGGAGGAGTCATAAGAATTCGACATCAACGTTTCTCGCTCATTTCAACTTGGGTTAATCCGTTATTTTACCCTTTTCCACGGTAAACATCTTCGAATTTTCGTCCGACATGTCTATAACGTGTTCAGCGCTAATGGCGCTGACGAAAACCTGCGACTGCGTGGCTTTTAAGCGGCTGGCAAGCAGCCCGCGCCGCGCGTCGTCAAGTTCCGAGGCAAAATCATCTATCAGGTACAGGCAGCGTCGCCCGCTCTCGCGGGTGAGAAACTCCCCCTGTGCCAGGCGTAGCGCACACATCAGGAGCTTGAGCTGCCCGCGCGACAGCGTGTCTTCCACCGGCGCGCCGTCGGCACGAATGCGGAAATCCGCCTTGTGCGGGCCGTGCGCGGTGTAGGTCAACATGCGGTCGCGCTCGAAGTTTCTCTCTAACACCTCGGCATAATCCGTCTCTTTCTCCCAGCCGCGCTGGAAGGAGAAGGTGAGAGAGAATTCGGGTAAAAACTGTTTGCAGGTGTCGGCCATGTCTTCGGCGATACCTGCGCTGTATTCGGCACGCCAGCGGCTGATCTGTTCCGCAAGAGGAATTAACTCCATGTCCCACGGACGCAGCTGAGCGTAGCGCGTCACCTGGCGCAGCGCGGCGTTACGCTGCTTGAGCAGACGCTTCAGGTTGCTCCAGGCGTTAAAAAATCCGGCTTCGTTGTGAAAGCATCCCCAGTCGAGGAACGCTCTTCTGTATTTGGGGCCGCCGTTGAGTAAAGTAAACCCCTCCGGCGTTATCAGCTGCATTGGCATCAGCAGCGCCAGCTCCGCCACCTTGTGGCCGTCGGTACCGTCGATGCGCACCTTGCTGTCGCCCTGCTTGTCTTTGGTCAGGCCGATGGCGGTCTCCCGCTCCGCCCCCTGCAAACGCCCGTGCAGAACAAAAGATTCCTGTTCGTGGCGGATGACGCGACCAATCTGCAAACTGCGAAACGCCCGGCCGTGGCCGAGCGTATAGATGGCCTCAAGCACGCTGGTTTTGCCGCTGCCGTTCGCGCCAACCAGGAAGTTAAAGCCAGGGGATAAAGCGAGATCCGCGCTTTCGATATTGCGAAAGTCGCGGATCAACAGACGGGTGAGCGACATTACAGTCTCATTGGCATGACAACATAGGCAGCCGACTGTGATGCGGCATCTTCAATCTGTACGCTCGAAACGGAGTCGGTCAGCAGGATGCGCACGTTCTCGCATTTCAGCGCGTTCAGCACATCCAGCACGTAGCTGACGTTGAAGCCGATTTCCATCTCAGCCCCGGCGTAGGTGACGTCCAGAATCTCTTCTGCCTCTTCCTGCTCCGGGTTGTTAGCGGTGATTTTGATCTGGTTTTCACTCACATACAGGCGCACGCCGCGGAATTTCTCGTTAGAGAGGATCGCGGCACGGGCAAAGGCCTGCTTGAGGCTGTCGCAACCGGCTTCCAGCGTTTTGTCCGGGTTCTTCGGCAATACGCGGCGATAATCCGGAAAACGACCGTCAACCAGCTTCGATGTGAAGACAAAATCGCCCACGTGAGCGCGGATGTTATTGCTGCCGATCTGCACGCGCAGCGGCGTGTCGCCGCCGTCGAGCATACGCATCAGCTCAATCACCCCTTTACGCGGCACGATGACCGAATGGTTTGGCAGCGAGTCGCCAATCGGCATGGAACAGACCGCCAGACGGTGGCCGTCGGTCGCCACGGTACGCAGCTCCTCACCTTCGGTTTCGAACAGCATGCCGTTTAAGTAGTAACGAACGTCCTGATGCGCCATGGAGAACTGGGTGGCTTCAATCAGACGCTTCATCGTCGCCTGCGGCAGGGTGAATTCCACTTCGCTCTGCCAGTCGTCCAGGTTCGGGAAGTCCGCTGCAGGCAGCGTGGAGAGCGAGAAACGGCTGCGGCCAGAGCGCACCAGCATACGGTCGCCTTCCAGCTGCACGGCGATTTCAGCGCCTTCCGGCAGCCCGCGGCAGATATCAAAGAATTTACGTGCCGGAACCGTGGTCGCGCCCGCGTCGTGCGGCTGCGTCAGCGTAACGCGCGCGATCATTTCCATTTCCAGATCTGTACCGGTCAGCGACAGCGTACCGTCCGCGACCTGAAGCAGCAGGTTTCCGAGAATAGGCAGCGTTGGGCGGCCGCCTAATGGGCCACTCACCTGTTGCAGCGGTTTTAATAAATGTTCACGTTCAACGGTAAATTTCATAGCGTCACGATGATAATGTTCTGATTAGATTGGAAAAATCTTCTTTTATGTCGTGGCTTTCTTCGCGTAACTGCTCAATCTTGCGACAGGCGTGCAGCACGGTCGTATGGTCACGGCCACCAAACGCATCCCCGATTTCCGGCAGACTGTGGTTGGTTAACTCCTTTGCCAGCGCCATCGCCATCTGACGCGGGCGCGCCACCGAGCGGGAACGACGTTTAGACAGTAAATCTGCCACTTTGATCTTGTAGTACTCAGCCACTGTCTTTTGAATATTGTCGATAGTGACCAGTTTTTCCTGCAATGCCAGCAAATCGCGCAGCGCTTCACGCACAAAATCGATGGTGATCGCACGACCGGTGAAGTTGGCATTGGCGATAACGCGGTTCAGTGCCCCCTCCAGCTCACGCACGTTGGAGCGCAGACGCTTGGCAATGAAGAACGCCACTTCGCCCGGCAGGCGAATGTCGTTTTCATCGGCTTTCTTCATCAGGATCGCGACGCGGGTTTCCAGCTCCGGTGGCTCGATCGCCACGGTCAGGCCCCAGCCGAAGCGGGATTTCAGACGATCTTCAACGCCGTTGATCTCTTTTGGATAGCGATCCGAGGTCAAAATGATCTGCTGATTACCTTCCAGCAGGGCATTGAAGGTGTGGAAAAATTCTTCCTGCGATCGTTCTTTATTGGCAAAGAACTGAATGTCATCGATTAGCAGCGCGTCAACAGATCGATAGTAGCGTTTAAACTCTTCGATCGCATTGTTTTGCAGGGCTTTTACCATGTCCTGAACGAAGCGCTCGGAGTGCATATACACCACTTTGGCATTGGGCTTGCGCGCCATAATGCCGTTGCCCACCGCATGCAGCAGGTGCGTTTTACCCAGACCCGTGCCGCCATATAGGAACAGCGGGTTGTAGGCTCCACCGGGGTTATCAGCAACCTGGCGAGCCGCCGCGCGCGCCAGCTGGTTCGACTTACCTTCAACGAAGTTATCGAACGTGTGTTTCACGTTAACGTTAGAGCGGTAGGTTGGCTCAGCCGGTGCGGGAACATTATCCCAGCCCTGACGAGCGGGGGCGACGCGAGGGGCCGGAGCAGGAGCGGCCTGAGCAGGCGCTGCGACGTTCACGGTTTCACGAACGGTTTGGGTGACCGGCTTTGTACCCACTTCAAAGCGCAGCTGTGGGGCATCTGACCCGCAGAAATCGTTCAGCAGTCCATTGATGTTATTAAGGTACTTGTCCCTTACCCAATCGAGCACAAAACGGTTTGGCGCATACAAAGCCAGCGTGTTATCGCTCAGTTCCGCCTGCAACGGGCGGATCCACATACTGAATTCTGTGGCTGGTAACTCATCCTGCAATCGGGCAAGACACTGCTGCCAAAGCGAAAGTGACACGGCGGACTCCACTCGAACAATAAAAGAAAACTATTGAATATTCATGATTGTTGGCGCACATCGACATGACCCTGTGTAAAGGGGGACGTGCGAATTGCTATCTGCAATTTATCCTGACCAGGATCCTGGGATCCCGATCGGGACCGCGGATCATAGCCTAAACTGAGCCAGAGATCTTCTGTTTCTCACAGATTCTTCCCGATTTATCCACAGGAAGATCCGAAACCGGGTAAGTGTAAACGATCCTGACGGGAGTGCCCCACGATTTAGTCCGCATATTGGAAAAATTAATGAGCACAGACAATTTTTTGCTTAAATGATCTAACGAAGATCCGGGACGATCCTTGCGCTTTATCGTTGAGCCCGTATAATCCTCGACCCGGCGCGTGATGCTCATCTTCCTGCGTCGTCCGTTGCTCATTTTCCACGCGAAAACGTGCGGAAATACGCGGGAAATAAGGAAAGAGAATTGACTCCGGAGTGTACAATTATTACAATCCGGCCTCTTTAATCACCCACGCTGAGGCGTTAGTCGTTCGAAACTCGTTCGGGTATACGCAAAAGTCAGTGAATTTATTCAAGTTTAGGTAGAAATCGCCATGAAACGCACTTTTCAACCGTCTGTACTGAAGCGCAACCGTTCTCACGGCTTCCGTGCTCGTATGGCTACTAAAAATGGTCGTCAGGTTCTGGCACGTCGTCGTGCTAAAGGCCGCGCTCGTCTGACCGTTTCCAAGTAATAAAGCTAACCCCTGAGTGGTTAAGCTAGCATTTCCCAGGGAGTTACGTTTGTTAACTCCCGCTCATTTCACTTTCGTCTTCCAGCAGCCACTACGGGCTGGCACGCCGCAAATCACCATCCTCGGCCGCCAAAATTCGCTGGGGCATCCCCGCATCGGTCTCACAGTCGCCAAGAAAAATGTTAAGCGTGCGCATGAACGCAATCGGATTAAACGTCTGACGCGTGAAAGCTTCCGTTTACGTCAGCACGAACTGCCTTCAATGGATTTCGTGGTGGTGGCGAAGAAAGGGGTTGCCGACCTCGATAACCGTGCTCTCTCGGAAGCGTTGGAAAAATTATGGCGCCGCCACTGTCGCCTGGCTCACGGGTCCTGATAGCCCTCATTCGGGTCTATCAACGCCTGATTAGTCCGCTACTCGGGCCGCACTGCCGTTTCACACCAACATGCTCAAGCTACGGAATTGAGGCATTGCGCAGGTTTGGAGTGATAAAAGGCAGTTGGTTGACGGTGAAACGCGTATTAAAATGCCACCCTTTACACCCAGGTGGAGACGACCCCGTCCCCCCAGGACCCTTTGATACCAGAGAACACTAACGATGGATTCGCAACGCAATCTTCTTATCATCGCTTTGTTGTTCGTGTCTTTCATGATCTGGCAGGCGTGGGAGCAGGATAAAAATCCTCAACCACAACAGCAGGTCACGCAGACAACGACCACCGCAGCGGGTAGCGCCGCCGACCAGGGCGTACCGGCCAGTGGCCAGGGGAAACAGATTACGGTTAAGACCGATGTGCTTGAGCTGACAATCAACACCCGTGGTGGTGATGTTGAGCAGGCGCTGCTGTTAACCTACCCGAAAGAGCTGAAGTCTAACGAACCGTTCCAGTTACTGGAAACCACGCCTGAGTTTATCTACCAGGCGCAGAGCGGCCTGACCGGTCGTGATGGCCCGGATAACCCGGCTAACGGTGCGCGTCCACTGTATACCGTCGAGAACGACACCTTTGTGCTGGCTGATGGTCAGAACGAACTCGCGATCCCGATGACGTACACCGACGCCGCAGGCAACACCTTCACCAAAACCTTCACCCTGAAACGCGGTGAATATGCGGTGAACGTGGGCTACAGCGTACAGAACGCCAGTGCGAAACCGCTGGAGCTGTCGACCTTTGGCCAGTTGAAGCAGTCCATCAATCTGCCGTCTCACCGTGACACCGGAAGCAGCAACTTTGCGCTGCATACCTTCCGTGGCGCGGCGTACTCCACGCCAGACGCGAAGTATGAGAAATACAAATTCGACACCATTGCCGATAACGAAAACCTGAACGTCAGCGCTAAAGGCGGTTGGGTGGCAATGCTGCAGCAGTATTTCGCCACTGCGTGGGTGCCAAATAACGACGGTACCAACAACTTCTATACCGCGAACCTGGGTAACGGTCTTGCAGCCATCGGCTACAAATCTCAGCCGGTTCTGGTACAGCCGGGTCAAACCGGTAAGCTGGCAAGCACCCTGTGGGTCGGCCCGGAAATTCAGGACAAAATGGCCGCTGTTGCGCCGCACCTGGATCTGACCGTGGATTACGGCTGGTTGTGGTTCATCTCTCAGCCGCTGTTTAAGCTGCTGAAGTTCATCCACAGCTTCCTGGGTAACTGGGGCTTCTCCATCATCGTTATCACCTTCATCGTTCGTGGCATCATGTACCCGCTGACCAAAGCGCAGTACACCTCCATGGCGAAGATGCGCATGCTGCAGCCGAAGATTCAGGCAATGCGTGAGCGTCTGGGCGATGATAAACAGCGTCAGAGCCAGGAGATGATGGCCCTGTACAAAGCAGAGAAAGTGAACCCACTGGGTGGCTGCTTCCCGCTGCTGATTCAGATGCCAATCTTCCTTGCGCTGTACTACATGCTGATGGGTTCCGTTGAGCTGCGCCACGCGCCGTTCGCCCTGTGGATCCATGACCTGTCCGCACAGGACCCGTACTACATCCTGCCGATCCTGATGGGCGTGACGATGTTCTTCATCCAGAAGATGTCGCCGACCACCGTGACCGACCCGATGCAGCAGAAGATCATGACCTTTATGCCGGTCATCTTCACCGTGTTCTTCCTGTGGTTCCCGTCAGGTCTGGTGCTGTACTATATCGTCAGCAACCTGGTGACCATCATCCAGCAGCAGCTGATTTACCGTGGTCTGGAAAAACGTGGCCTGCATAGCCGCGAAAAGAAAAAGTCCTGATTCGGTAAGTTAACGCTAAAATAAGGGCGGTCGATTGACCGCCTTTTTTATTTGTATTGAACGAGACCAACCATGAGCCATAACGACACTATCGTCGCCCAGGCAACCCCACCGGGACGCGGTGGTGTAGGCATTCTGCGCATCTCCGGCCTGAAGGCGCGCGAGGTGGCCGAAGCGGTGCTGGGTAAACTGCCAAAGCCGCGCTACGCTGATTACCTGCCGTTTAAGGACACCGACGGCACGCCGCTGGACCAGGGCATTGCACTGTGGTTCCCCGGCCCGAACTCCTTTACCGGCGAAGACGTGCTGGAGCTGCAGGGCCACGGCGGCCCGGTTATCCTCGACCTGCTGTTAAAACGTATTCTGACCCTGCCGGGCCTGCGCATTGCGAAGCCGGGCGAGTTCTCCGAGCGTGCCTTCCTCAACGACAAGCTCGACCTGGCGCAGGCAGAAGCGATTGCAGACCTGATCGATGCCAGTTCCGAACAGGCGGCCCGCTCCGCGCTGAACTCGCTGCAGGGGGCATTCTCCGCGCGTGTGAATCACCTTGTGGAAGCACTTACTCACCTGCGCATCTACGTGGAAGCGGCTATCGACTTCCCGGATGAGGAGATCGACTTCCTCTCTGACGGCAAAATCGAAGCCCAGCTCAACCAGGTAATGGCCGATCTCGACGCCGTCCGTGCCGAAGCGCGCCAGGGCAGCCTCCTGCGCGAAGGGATGAAGGTGGTGATTGCCGGACGCCCTAACGCCGGGAAATCGAGCCTGCTGAACGCCCTGGCGGGCCGTGAAGCGGCGATCGTAACCGACATTGCCGGGACCACCCGCGACGTGCTGCGCGAGCATATCCATATCGACGGGATGCCGCTACACATCATTGATACCGCCGGTCTGCGCGATGCCAGCGACGAGGTTGAGCGCATCGGTATCGAACGCGCCTGGCAGGAGATCGAGCAGGCCGACCGCGTGCTGTTTATGGTGGACGGCACCACCACCGACGCCGTTGACCCGGCTGAGATCTGGCCAGACTTTATCGCCCGTCTGCCGGCGAAACTGCCGATCACCGTGGTGCGTAACAAAGCAGACGTGACCGGCGAAACGCTCGGCATTAGCGATGTGAATGGTCACTCACTGATTCGCCTGTCGGCGCGGACCGGTGAAGGTGTTGACGACCTGCGTAACCATCTCAAGCAGAGCATGGGCTTTGACACCAGCATGGAAGGCGGCTTCCTGGCGCGTCGTCGTCACCTGCAGGCGCTGGAAGAGGCGGCAAATCACCTTGTTCAGGGTAAAGCACAGCTGATCGGCGCGTGGGCGGGTGAACTGCTGGCGGAAGAACTGCGTCTGGCGCAGCAGAATCTGAGCGAGATCACCGGGGAGTTTACGTCGGACGATCTGCTGGGAAGGATCTTCTCGAGCTTCTGTATTGGTAAGTAATGCCCGCTAATTAATGGTGATTTCCTCTTGGGAAATTACCATTGTCCAAATGGCAACTCGCCTAATCCCTTTTCACCCCCTATCCTGCATGCCTGCATCTATGGGGGGTTTATGGCGCGTTTTCTGTTTTGTAGTTTCGCATTAGTTCTGCTTTATCCGTCTGGCATTGATATGTATCTGGTGGGGTTACCGCACATCGCCCGCGATCTGGGTGCCAGCGAAGCGCAGCTGCATATTGCGTTTTCGGCCTACCTCGCGGGGATGGCGTCGTCGATGGTGTTTGCCGGGAAGATCGCGGATAAGGCAGGCCGTCAGCCTGTCGCCATAACCGGCGCCATCATTTTTGCCCTGGCTTCTCTTCTCTGCTCGCAGGCGCAGAACAGCACCGTGTTCCTGACCGGACGGTTTATCCAGGGTATTGGCGCCGGTGGTTGCTACGTGGTGGCGTTTGCCATTTTGCGAGACACCCTAAGCGCCCAGCGTCGCGCTAAGGTACTCTCGATGCTGAACGGTATTACCTGCATCATCCCGGTGCTGGCCCCGGTCGTGGGATATCTGATCATGCTGAAATTCCCGTGGCAGAGCCTGTTCTGGACCATGGCGGCCATGGGCGCGCTGGTGTTTACCTTATCCATCGCCGTGCTGAAAGAGACCCACCCGGGCTCGCAGAATACCGGCCATACAGCCACCATTCACCCGGCAGAGAAGCTTCTCAACCGCTTTTTCCTCAGCCGTCTGGCCGTGACCACGTTAAGCGTGGCGGTGATCCTGACCTATGTAAACGTTTCCCCGGTTTTACTGATGGAAACCATGGGCTTCGATCGCGGTGAGTATTCAACGGTGATGGCATTAACCGCGATGGTCAGTATGGCGGTCTCGTTCTCTACCCCGTTTGCGCTAAATGTTTTCAGCCAGCGCACGCTGATGCTGACCTCACAGGTTTTATTCCTCACGGCAGGCGCGATCCTGGCGACCACCAGCTCACATGCGGTGATGCTGGTGGGTATTACCCTTATTTGCGCCGGGTTCTCGGTTGGCTTTGGCGTGGCGATGAGCCAGGCGCTTGGCCCCTTCTCGCTGCGGGCAGGCGTAGCGAGCTCGGTGCTGGGGATCGCGCAGGTCTGCGGCTCGTCGCTGTGGATTTGGCTGGCGGCGGTCATCGGGCTTAACGCGCTGAATATGCTGATCGGGGTTCTGATTGGCTGTAGCATACTGTGCATTACCTTACTTATGGTCATCCGGCCCGCGGCGCACTATGAAGAAGCCCATCAGCAGTCTCGATCTTAACCTGTTGCTGTGCCTGCAGCTTTTGCTGCAGGAGCGCAGCGTCACCAAAGCGGCGAAGCGGATGAACGTGACGCCGTCGGCGGTGAGCAAATCGCTGGCCAAGCTGCGCGACTGGTTTGACGACCCGCTGTTTGTCAAAACGCCGCTAGGGCTGCTGCCGACACCACTGACGGTAAGTCTTGAGCAGGATCTGGCTGACTGGATGCAAATCGGCAACCAAATCCTCGATAAATTCCACCATGATTCTCCGGGCGGGCTGACGTTCGTGCTGGCCGCGGAAACGCCGCTGATGCTGATCCGCTTCAATACTCTGCTGGAGCAGGTGAACCAGCGCTATCCGCAGGCTACGGTGAAAATGCGTCAGTGGGATTACGACTCACTGGACGCGATTACGCGTGGCGAGGTTGATTTGGGCTTCACCGGGCGTGAAACGCATCCGCGATCCCGCGAACTGCTTAAGCTGATGCCGTGGTTTATCGACTACGAAATTCTGTTCAGCGATCGCCCCTGCGTCTATCTGCGCGAGGATCATCCGGCGCTTCAGCAAGAGTGGAATCTGGAGACCTTCCTGCGCTATCCCCATATCAGCATCTTCTGGGAACGCAGCGACACCTGGGCGCTTGATGAGGTGCTAAAGGAGATGGGACGCGAGCGCACTATCGCCATGAGCCTGCCGGGCTTTGAACAGGCGATGTTTATGGCGGCACAGCCCGACCATAACTATATCGCCACCGCGCCGCACTACTGCCATCACTACAATGAACTCCACCAGCGGAAGCTGATCGCGCTTCCTATTCCCATTGACGAGGAGCAGGCGGAAAAATTGACCGTGCCCTTCACGCTGATCTGGCATAAACGGAACAGTCATAATCCGAAAATCCTGTGGCTGCGGGAGACCATCAAGGCGCTGTACGGTGCGAGCGATCCAATTTTTGCCTAAGAAAATGTAAAGTTCGGTCCTAAGGCTTCTCTTACTCCCATTTACTGATTAAAACAGGAGTCAAGTTAAGCGATAATCATGTAACCGTTTAACCGATTACGACCATTATCAAGGAGCGAAAAATGGCTACGCACTTTGCAAGAGGGATACTTACGGAAGGACGTCTCGTATCGGCAAGAATTTCTTCAGCCTGTCACACTGAAGCACTCACTCTCCCGGAACACCGCAGGATGCGGTTTTTAGCGTCCAGAGCGCTTCTCGCAGAACTGCTGTTTATGCTGTACGGCACCAGCGAGCTGCCGGATATCATTACCCAACCCGAAGGCCGCCCGGTCTTTGCCGACCCGGATCTCCCTCGTTTTTCGATTGCCTACGCGGGCAATATCATTGGCGTCGCGCTGACCACCGAAGGGGATTGTGGGCTCGATATGGAACTTCAGCGCGCGACGCGCAGCTTCCATGGCGGTAATGCGCATGAAGACTATCCGCTCTCCAGCAATGAGAAGCTGTGGGTCCGCAACCAGAACGATCCTGTCGAAGCCAGAGCCCAGCTCATTACCTTACGCCAGAGCATTCGCAAGCTCTGTGGATGCGCCTCAGACGACGCCAGCCTGCTGCAGCTGCTGCCAGGCTCCGGACGTCTTCGTGCCACTCAGGCCACGCTGGTAGAGGCGCTCAGTGACGCAGAGGATGTGCTCATTTGGTCCATTGCGGTTACCCCCGCCATCGAACGCATGAAAATCTGGGAATTTGACAGTCAACAGGGATGGCGTAGCCTTCCTGATGTGCCCGAGCGCGCCAACGAGCCCGCCGCACGCCTGATGCGTTTAACCAGTTTACCGGCAGAAAAAGCATTCACCCTTAGCTGATCCAATCAGGGTCATCATGATGAAACAGGAGTAATCATGTCTGATACGTTGAAAGTCGTTACTTTACTGGGAAGCCTGCGCAAAGGTTCATTTAACGGGATGGTAGCCCGCACGCTGCCGCAGCTGGCGCCTGCAGGTATGGAAATTAGCGCCCTGCCGTCTATTGGCGATATTCCGCTGTATGATGCGGATGTCCAGCAGGAAGAAGGGTTCCCGCAGAGCGTTGAGGTCCTGGCAGAGCAGATCCGCCAGGCCGACGGCGTGGTCATCGTCACGCCAGAGTATAACTACTCAGTTCCGGGTGGCCTGAAGAATGCCATCGACTGGCTGTCCCGTTTACCTGAGCAGCCGCTGTCAGGCAAACCGGTGCTGATCCAGACCAGCTCCATGGGCGCGATTGGCGGCGCGCGCTGCCAGTATCACCTGCGTCAGATCCTGGTATTCCTCGATGCGATGGTGATGAACAAGCCGGAATTTATGGGCGGAGTGATTCAGAACAAGGTCGACCCGCAAACGGGTGAGGTGGTGGATCAGAGCACGCGCGACCATCTCTCTGGCCAGCTGACGGCGTTCGGGGATTATATTAAGCGAGTGAAGGCGTAAGATCATTGCGGCCTGATGCCCTCACCCTGACCCTCTCCCACGGGGAGAGGGAACAAACACTAAAGCCCTTTTCGAAGAAAAGGGCTTACTGTTTATTTGGCGTCAATAAACACAATCTTCAGCACAAACAGCAGCGCCACAACGATGACGCACGGGCTGAGGTCGCGGAAGCGGCCGGTACCGATCTTCATTACGCAGTAAGAGATAAAGCCCAGCGCGATACCTTCGGTAATCGAGAAGCTGAACGGCATCATCACGGCGGTAATAAACGCCGGCACCGCTTCGGTTAAATCATCCCACTTCACGCGTGACAGGCTGGAGGTCATCAGCACACCCACGTAGATCAGCGCACCCGCCGCCGCGTACGGTGGAACCATACCCGCCAGCGGAGAGAGGAAGATCACCAGCAGGAACAGAATACCCACGACCACCGCCGTCAGGCCGGTACGGCCGCCCACGGATACGCCGGAAGAAGATTCTATGTACGCGGTAACAGACGAGGTTCCGATAAACGCACCGGTCACAGAGGAGACGCTGTCCACAAACAGCGCCTGCTTCATGCGCGGGAATTTCCCTTTTTCATCCGCCAGACCCGCTTTGTCGGTCACGCCGATCAGCGTACCGGAGGAGTCGAACAGGTTCACCAGCATGAAGGAGAAAATCACGCCCGCCAGGCCCAGGTTCAGGGAGCCAGCCAGATCGACGTGACCAACAACGGTAGAGATGCTCGGTGGCGCGGAAACGATGCCGTTATAGTGAACGTCGCCCAGCATCCAGCCCAGCAGGGTGGTGACCACGATAGACACCAGCACCGCCGCGTGAATATTGCGGGAAGCCAGGATCGCGATGATAAAGAAGCCCAGCACGCCCAGCAGCACGTTATGAGAGGTCAGGTGACCGATGCTCACCAGCGTATCCGGGTTCGCCACGATCACGCCGGCGTTTTTCAGCCCCATCATCCCGATAAACAGACCGATACCGCTGGTAATGCCCACGCGAAGGCTCACGGGGATGTTCGCAATCATCCAGTAACGCACGCGGAAAATGGTCAGCAGCAGCAGGCCAACCGCGCCCCAGAAGATGGCGCCCATGCCAACCTGCCACGGCAGACCCATCGCCTGAACCACCACGAACGCGAAGAACGCATTCAGGCCCATCGCCGGTGCCAGCGCAACCGGCAGGTTAGCGAACACACCCATCAGAATGCTGCCAAGGGCGGCGATCAGGCAGGTGGTTACAAAGACGGCGCTGGTATCCATGCCAGCAACGCCCAGAATTTGAGGGTTCACAAAAACGATATAGACCATCGTCAGGAAGGTGGTGAAACCCGCGATCACTTCGGTGCGTGCCGTTGTGCCGTGCTCGCGCAGTTTGAAAACGCGCTCAAGCAGACCCTGACCAGACGTCTGGGTAGTGTGTTGTTGACTCATCATCAATTTCCGAACAAGGAGGGAAAATTCGTCGCTATCCTATACCAAAATGCGACAATAGTGGCAGTTACGTGATACTTTTTTCATTGAATTTGCTTATACGGCAACGATTGCGTTTCGGCGAACTGCCGTACGTAAACGTTAAACTGGTTAAAAGGGAAAGGCATGTCCGGAATTGAAGCGGTATTTTTCGACTGCGACGGTACGCTGGTCGACAGTGAGGTCATTTGTTCCCGCGCGTATGTGGCCATGTTCCAGGAATTTGGCATTACGCTGGAACTCGAAGAGGTGTTTAAACGCTTTAAGGGCGTGAAGCTCTACGAGATCATCGACATCATTAACGAAGAACACGGCGTCGTTCTGGAGAAAGCGGCTCTGGAACCGGTGTACCGCGCCGAGGTTGCACGCCTGTTCGATTCGGAGCTGGAGGTGATTCCGGGCGCAAACGCGCTGCTGGATGCGATGACGGTACCAATCTGCGTCGTCTCTAACGGCCCGGTCAGCAAAATGCAGCACTCGCTGGGCAAGCTTGAGATGCTGCACCACTTCCCGGAAAAACTGTTCAGTGGCTACGATATCCAGCGCTGGAAGCCGGACCCGGCACTGATGTTCCATGCGGCAAAGGCGATGAACGTTAACGTAGAGAACTGCATTCTGGTGGATGACTCGTCTGCTGGCGCGCAGTCGGGGATTGATGCGGGAATGGAGGTGTTTTACTTCTGCGCCGACCCGCACAACAAGCCGATCGATCATCCAAAAGTCACGACCTTCACCGATCTGGCGCAGTTGCCCGCGCTGTGGAAGGCGCGCGGATGGGATATTACTCGCTGAAAAAACAAAGCCGGATGGCGCTAACGCTTATCCGGCCTACAGGGCTAGTAGGGCGGGTAAGCGCTAGTGCCACCCGCCACAAACATTACTCTTTCGGATCTTTACCCGCCAGCAGCTTATCCAGCTCGTCGCCGCCCACGTGACGGAAGTCCTGACCTTTCACGAAGTAGAAAATGTATTCGCAAATGTTCTGGCAGCGGTCGCCGATACGCTCGATGGAGCGCGCGCAGAACAGGGCAGTCAGTACGCTTGGGATCGTACGGGAATCTTCCATCATGTAGGTCATCAGCTGACGCACGATGCCTTCATACTCCTGGTCGACCTTCTTGTCTTCACGGTAGATACGCACCGCTTCGTCCAGGTCCATACGCGCAAAGGCATCCAGCACGTCGTGCAGCATCTGCACGGTGTGACGGCCCAGCGACTCCAGACTCACCAGCAGCGGCTGGTGCTGCTGAGAGAACTTCTCCAGCGCGGTGCGGCAGATTTTATCGGCCACGTCACCAATACGCTCCAGCTCGGCGATGGTTTTGATGATTGCCATCACCAGACGCAGGTCGCTCGCCGTCGGCTGACGTTTCGCGATAATGCGCACGCAGGCCTCGTCGATAGCGACTTCCATCATGTTGACGTTTTTGTCGCCTTCAATGACGCGCTTCGCCAGCTCGCTGTCCTGGTTGTGCATTGCCGTAATTGCATCAGAAAGCTGCTGCTCAACCATGCCACCCATGGTCATCACCTGCGTGCGGATGCTTTCCAGCTCTGCGTTGAACTGGCCTGAAATATGTTTATTAAGATTGAGGTTGTCCATGGTTTCTCCACATGCACTAAGGCAAATCAACCGTAGCGGCCAGTAATATAATCTTCGGTTTGTTTCTTCGCGGGCTTAGTGAACAGATCGTCCGTGTTACTGAACTCAATCAATTCACCCAGGTACATAAACGCCGTGTGATCGGAACAACGTGCAGCCTGCTGCATGTTATGGGTCACGATAACCACGGTGTAATCCTGCTTCAGCTCGGTGATCAGCTCTTCAATGCGGCCGGTTGAGATCGGGTCCAGCGCTGAACACGGCTCATCCAGCAGCAACACTTCAGGGCGAATCGCAATACCGCGCGCAATGCACAGACGCTGCTGCTGACCACCGGAGAGAGAGTAACCGCTCTGGTGCAACTTATCTTTGGTTTCGTTCCATAATGCGGCCTTGGTCAAAGCCCACTGCACGCGCTCGTCCATATCAGCACGGGAGAGCTTTTCAAACAGACGAACGCCAAAGGCGATGTTGTCATAAATGGACATCGGGAACGGTGTGGGTTTCTGGAACACCATCCCCACTTTGGCGCGCAGCAGGGCAATATCCTGAGCCTGGGTCAGAATGTTTTCGCCGTCGAGGATGATTTCCCCTTCAGCGCGCTGCTCCGGATAGAGAGAATACATTTTGTTAAAGGTACGCAGCAGCGTGGATTTCCCACAGCCGGACGGACCGATAAATGCCGTGACCTGGTTCTTGGCGATATCCAGGTTGATGTTCTTCAGGGCATGGAATTTGCCGTAGTAGAAGTTCAAATCACGAACCTGAATCTTACCCGGGGCAGTATCAACCATACTCATTGACTCATTTCCTCATTCGGCGCCGCGAGCTGCCGCGCCGTAAAAAATTAACCGTGTTTCTTCTTCGCGAAAATGACGCGCGCCAGAATGTTCAGCAACAGTACGCAAAGGGTAATGATCAGCACCCCGGCCCAGGCCAGCTGCTGCCATTCCGCGAAGGGGCTCATCGCAAATTTAAAGATCGTCACCGGCAGGTTGGCGATCGGCTGCATCATGTCCGTGCTCCAGAACTGATTGGAGAGGGACGTAAACAGCAGCGGCGCCGTTTCACCCGCGATACGCGCAACCGCCAGCAGGATACCGGTCATGATCCCGGAGACCGACGCCTTCAGCGTAATCGCCGAGATCATCTTCCATTTCGGCGTACCCAGCGCATAAGCCGCTTCACGCAGGCTGTCCGGCACCAGTTTCAGCATGTTCTCGGTGGTTCGAATCACAATCGGCACCTGCAGCAGCGCCAGTGCAATCACACCCGCCCAGCCGGAGAAGTGTTCCATCTGCGCCACCACCACGGTGTAAACGAACAGACCCACGACAATAGACGGGGCTGACAACAAAATGTCGTTAATGAAGCGAATCACTTCCGCCAGCCAGGATTTACGGCCGTATTCTGCCAGGTAGATGCCCGCCATGATGCCCAGCGGCGTGCCGAAGACCGTCGCCCAGAGGATCAGCAGTCCGCTACCCGCCAAGGCATTCGCCAGGCCACCACCCGCCGTGTTCGGCGGCGGCGTCATTTCGGTGAACAGCGACAGTGACATTCCGTCAATTCCGCGAACGACCGTCGAGAAGAGGATCCAGACCAGCCAGAACAGGCCGAATGCCATCGTCGCCATAGAGAGCGTCAGGGCAATGCGGTTTTTCATGCGGCGTCTGGCCTGCATTTTACGGCGAGATTCCGCCAGTTCAGCGGTTGCTTGCATTTCGAGAGTAGCCATTAGCGTGCCCCCTCATTTTTAGCGAGGCGCATAATCATCAGCTTGGAAATCGCCAGAACAATGAAGGTGATAACGAACAGAATCAGACCCAGCTCCATCAGCGCCGCCACGTGCAGCCCCGATTCCGCTTCCGCAAATTCATTCGCCAGCGCCGAGGTAATACTGTTACCCGGCATGTAGAGCGACGCGCTGTCGAGCTGGTAGGTGTTACCGATGATAAAGGTAACCGCCATGGTTTCACCCAGCGCACGACCTAAGCCCAGCATCACGCCCCCGATCACCCCATTTTTGGTGAACGGAAGGACGATGCGCCAGATCACTTCCCAGGTGGTGCAGCCGATACCGTAGGCCGACTCTTTCATCATCACCGGCGTTTGTTCGAAGACATCGCGCATAACCGCCGCAATGTACGGAATAATCATGATGGCGAGGATCACACCTGCCGCCAGAATGCCAATACCGAAAGCCGGGCCAGAGAACAGGGCCCCCACAAACGGAATGGCAGAAAGAACGTTACCGACCGGTTCCTGGAAGTATGTGGCGAACAGCGGTGCAAAGATGAACAGACCCCACATGCCGTAGACGATACTTGGAATGGCCGCCAGCAGTTCGATGGCAATACCCAGCGGGCGCCGCAGCCAGCCCGGCGCCAGCTCCGTCAGGAACAGGGCAATACCAAAGCTCACCGGAACCGCAATCAGAAGGGCGATGAACGAGGTCATCAGCGTGCCGTAAATCGGCACCAGGGCACCGTAGATGTCGTTCGGCGCGTCCCACTCTTTGGTCCACAGGAAGGAGAAACCGAATTTCTGGATGCTCGGCCATGAGGAGAAAATCAGAGACACAATAATGCCGCCCAGCAGCAATAGCACAATCAGCGCAGCCAGTTTAACCAGCGCGCTGAAAATCATGTCACCTTTTTTACCCGGAGGGTTAAATGCAGGCTTGGTTGCAGCCATAAATTACTCTTCTGTTTGAGACGTTTTTACGAATATGCCCGGTGGCGCTAACGCTTACCGGGCCTACAGCTTAAACCGTAGGGCGGGTAAGCGCAGCGCCACCCGCCATCTTCGTTAAATATATCCTGTTAGTACAGCGCTTTACCGCTGCTGTCTTTCACGTTGGTTTTCCATGCAGCGCGAATCTGCTCAACCACGTTGTCCGGCAGGGTGGCGTAATCCAGGGCGTTAGCCTGTTTGCCGCCGTTTTTGTATGCCCAGTCGAAGAACTTCAGCACTTCGGTGCCCTGCTCAGGTTTCTTCTGCTCTTTGTGAACCAGGATGAAGGTGGTAGAGGTGATTGGCCATGCACCTTCGCCTTTCTGGTTAGTCAGATCCTGCGCGAACGATTTGCTCCAGTCAGCGCCCTTCGCTGCGTTAGCAAAGTTCTCTTCGGTTGGGCTAACCGGTTTGCCGTCGGCGGAAACCAGTTTGGTGTAGGACAGGTTGTTCTGCTTCGCGTACGCATACTCTACGTAGCCGATGGAGCCTGGCAGACGCTGTACGAACGCGGCGATACCGTCGTTACCTTTACCGCCCAGACCGGTTGGCCAGTTAACGGTAGAGCCGGAGCCAACTTTAGATTTCCACTCTTCGTTCACTTTTGCCAGGTAGCTGGTGAACACGAAAGAGGTACCGGAACCATCCGCGCGGCGAACCACGGCGATGTTCTGAGAAGGCAGCTTCAGGCCTGGGTTGAGTTTAGCGATCGCTTCGTCATCCCATTTTTTGATTTTGCCCAGGTAGATGTCACCCAGGGTTTTGCCGTCCAGCACCAGCTCGCCCGACTTCACGCCCGGCAGGTTGATGGCCAGGACCACGCCACCGATCACGGTCGGGAACTGGAACAGGCCTTCCTGAGCCAGTTTGTCATCAGACAGTGGAGCGTCAGACGCGCCGAAATCAACCGTGTTCGCGGTAATTTGTTTAACGCCACCGGAGGAGCCGATACCCTGATAGTTAACCTTGTTACCGGTTTCTTTCTGGTAGGTATCCGCCCATTTGGCATACACCGGCGCAGGGAAGGTTGCACCAGCGCCAGTCAGGCTTGCTTCTGCAAATACAGAGAACGCGCTCAGAGATAAGGTCGCGGCGACAACAGTTGCGACAGTGGTACGCATAACTTTCATAATGTCTCCTGCAAGATTTTCGTAAATCGTTGTTTAGTGGCTACGATGAGCAAAATAGGACAAACAGGTGACAGATAAATGTACGAATTATGACAGTTTTATGACAATGAAAATTTCACTTAAAAAACAGTAAAAGAAAACTTATTTTTCAATGCGTTAGCCACGTTTATGACAAGACGTTTTCAGAAATATTTTCTTTATGTGACACTGAAAAAAGTAGCTGAAGATGACTAATTGTCATTATTAAAAATGAGAAAGGATTGATGAAAAACAAACCAGGCAGGATAAAAAAGCTCCACCCGAAGGTGGAGCCTGAAGGGATTATTCTACGGTAACCGATTTCGCCAGGTTACGCGGCTGGTCAACGTCGGTGCCTTTGATCAGCGCAACGTGATAGGCCAGCAGCTGCAGCGGAACGGTATAGAAGATGGATGCAATCACCTCTTCCACATGCGGCATCTCGATGATGTGCATGTTGTCATTGCTGACAAAACCGGCATCTTTGTCGGCGAAGACGTACAGGACACCACCGCGGGCGCGGACTTCTTCGATGTTAGATTTCAGTTTTTCCAGCAGTTCGTTGTTTGGTGCCACAACGATGACCGGCATATCCGCGTCAATCAGCGCCAGCGGGCCGTGTTTCAGCTCGCCTGCCGCATAGGCTTCAGCGTGAATGTAGGAGATCTCTTTCAGCTTCAGCGCGCCTTCCAGCGCAATCGGATACTGATCGCCACGACCCAGGAACAGGGCGTGATGTTTATCAGAGAAGTCTTCCGCCAGCGCTTCAATGCGTTTGTCCTGAGACAGCATTTGCTCAATGCGGCTCGGCAGCCCCTGCAGGCCGTGAACGATGTCGTGCTCAACGGAAGCATCTTCGCCTTTCAGACGCGCCAGCTTCGCCACCAGCATCAGCAGAACGGTCAGCTGCGTGGTAAACGCTTTGGTGGAGGCCACGCCGATTTCGGTGCCTGCTTTGGTCATCAGCGCCAGATCGGATTCACGCACCAGGGAAGAGCCAGGAACGTTGCAGATGGCCAGTGAGCCCAGGTAACCCAGCTCTTTAGAGAGACGCAGCGCGGCCAGCGTGTCCGCCGTTTCGCCAGACTGGGAAAGGGTGATCATCAGGCTGTTACGACGTACCGCAGATTTGCGATAGCGGAATTCAGACGCGATTTCCACATCGCACGGCACGCCCGCCAGGGATTCAAACCAGTAGCGAGAAACCATACCGGAGTTGTAGGAGGTGCCGCAGGCCACGATCTGAATGTGCTCAACCTTGCCGAGCAGTTCGTTCGCGTTTGCACCCAGCTCGCTCAGATCCACTTCACCGTG
Source organism: Enterobacter sp. DC4 (assembly GCF_000568095.1). NCBI lineage: Bacteria > Pseudomonadati > Pseudomonadota > Gammaproteobacteria > Enterobacterales > Enterobacteriaceae > Enterobacter > Enterobacter sp. DC4. The sequence goes on from NZ_AZUB01000012.1 coordinate 76,620, forward strand.
GCTAATGCGCCCGGTCAGGGTGTTTTTGATGGCGTTTGGCTGCTCGTAAATCTCTTTCTGCATGTAGTGACGGTAAGCGCCTTTATCGCCCGCGTCGTACTGCAGATTCGATTCGATCTCCTGACGTTTCACCTGCTCGCCTTTGGTATCGAACACGGTCACGCTGCGGCGAGTCACTTCCGCGATATCACCCTCTTCGAGGAAGATAAAGCGACGGGTAACCGGCAGGAGCGCCAGCTGGTCAGAAGCGATGAAGTTTTCGCCCATGCCCAGACCGATAACCATCGGGCTACCGGAACGCGCGGCCAGCAGCGTGGACGGGTCGCGGGAATCCATGATCACCGTACCGTACGCACCGCGCAGCTGAGGGATAGCACGCAGCACCGCATCACGCAGTGTGCCGCCCTGCTCAAGCTCCCAGTGCACCAGGTGAGCAATCACTTCGGTGTCAGTTTCAGAGACGAAGGTGTAGCCGCGCGCTTTCAGTTCTTCGCGCAGCGGTTCGTGGTTTTCGATAATGCCGTTGTGCACGACCACGATGTGTTCAGACACATGCGGGTGCGCGTTACCTTCAGACGGTTCACCGTGCGTCGCCCAGCGGGTGTGCGCAATACCGGTACCACCGTGTAGCGGATGTTCTTCCGCGGCCTGGGCCAGCATCTGCACTTTACCGAGACGACGCAGACGGGTCATATGACCTTCTGCATCGACGACAGCCAGACCGGCTGAGTCGTAACCACGGTATTCCAGACGACGTAAACCTTCGAGAAGGATTTCAGCAATATCACGCTGCGCAACTGCGCCAACAATTCCACACATAATTTTAGATTCCGAATTTAGGCATTATGCCTGCGTTGTCGCTGACCTGCATTTACCCTTTCCGGGCGCCCCGAGCCTTGTAGAGAGTGGGGTTATTTTTATGGGTACTGCTTGTGGGGGGAGATATATATTTATCTCCTCACCCGGGTTTGCCTGATGACGGCTACGCCTTATCAGGCCTACTCAATCGTAGGGCGGGTAAGCGTAGCGCCACCCGCCTTGTTGTTACTTTTTCTTCACCGGGCGTTTCCAGCCCTGCTTGCTGACCTGCGGAACGCGGCTTAACACCAGCGCGTTCTCGGCCACATCGCGCGTAACGGTTGTTCCGGCGGCAATGGTCACCCCGTTACCCACGGTAACAGGTGCCACCAGCTGCGTATCGGAGCCAACGAACACGTCATCACCGATGATGGTTTTAAACTTATTCGCGCCGTCATAGTTACAGGTAATCGTCCCTGCACCAATATTCACGTTATTGCCAATTTCCGCGTCGCCCAGATAGGTCAGATGACCGGCTTTCGAGCCTTTACCCAGACGCGCTTTTTTCATTTCCACGAAGTTACCCACGTGAGCGCCTTCCAGCAACTCAGCGCCTGGGCGCAGACGCGCAAACGGGCCGATGGTACAGGCGGCATCCAGACGGGCATCTTCCACCACGCTGTACGGACTGATTTCGCAGTCGTCACCGATGACGCTATTTTTAATCACGCAGCCGGTGCCAATTTTGACGCGGTTGCCCAGCGTCACGTGACCTTCGAGGATAACGTTAGTATCAATCTCAACGTCACGCCCGTGAGATAACGAACCACGCAGATCGAAACGCGCCGGATCGCGCAGCATCACGCCCGCCAGCAGCAGTTTTTCGGCCTGCTCGGACTGATAAATACGCTCAAGACGGGAAAGCTGCAGGCGGTTGTTCACACCGTCCGTTTCGCTGATGCGCGCCGGATGAACGGCGGCAATTTCACGCCCTTCGTGGTACGCCATCGCAATGATGTCGGTGATGTAGTATTCACCCTGCGCGTTGTTGTTGTTGAGTTTGGACAGCCAGCGCTTCATATCCGCGCCATTGGCAATCAGGATACCGGTGTTGATCTCCTGAATCTTGCGCTGTTCGTCGCTGGCATCTTTATGCTCAACAATACCCGTGACGTTACCGTTTTCACGGGTGATGCGACCATAACCGCTCGGATCGTCCAGCACGACGGTCAACAAACCGATGCCGCCCTGCGGTTTGGCTGCACGCAGGTGAGTCAGTGTTTCAACGGAGATCAGCGGGACATCGCCGTAGAGCATCAAAATGTCTTCGTCATCCGCAAAGAAAGGCGCTGCCTGCTGCATCGCATGGCCTGTACCCAACTGTTCGGCCTGAAGCACCCAGTTGAGCTTGTCATCGCTCAGCGTCTTTTTAAGCAGATCGCCACCGTGGCCGTAGACCAGGTGGACCTGGCTCGCACCCAGTTCATTCGCTGCATCAATGACATGCTGCACCATTGGCTTTCCTGCAAGCGTGTGGAGCACCTTAGGCAGATCGGAATACATGCGGGTCCCTTTGCCTGCGGCAAGGATCACCACGCTCATCGCACTGTTTGACATACGCATCCTGACGGTAGTTTGAGTGTGAAGTAAAAACGTTTGATGCTTAAAATTCTACATCTTTTTAATCATGAATTAAGGCCGAAAAAAAAAGCCAGCCTGGTATCCAGACTGGCTTTTGTGCTTTTCAAGCCGGTGTTACATCGCTTTTTTGGTCAACTCGATAACGCGCAGTTTCGCGATCGCTTTGGCCAGCTCCGCAGACGCCTGAGCGTAATCCACGTCACCATGAGAGCTGCTAATGTGCTCTTCAGCCTTACGCTTCGATTCCAGGGCTCGCGCTTCGTCGAGATCCTGGCCACGGATAGCGGTATCGGCCAGAACGGTCACACTGCCTGGCTGCACTTCAAGAATGCCGCCGGACAGATAGATAAACTCTTCGTGACCGAACTGTTTAACGATGCGGATCATACCAGGCTTAATGGCGGTGAGCAGCGGTGCGTGACCCGGGAAGATACCCAGTTCACCTTCACTACCCGTTACCTGGATTTTCTCGACCAGACCAGAGAACATTTGTTGCTCTGCGCTGACGACGTCCAGGTGGTAAGTCATTGCCATATCACCCTCCGATTAAGGCGTTAAAGTTTTTTGGCTTTTTCCACGGCTTCGTCGATGGAACCAACCATGTAGAACGCCTGCTCCGGCAGGTGATCGTATTCGCCTTCCATGATGCCTTTAAAGCCACGGATGGTGTCTTTCAGGGAAACGTATTTACCCGGAGAACCGGTGAATACTTCCGCAACGAAGAATGGCTGGGACAGGAAGCGCTGGATCTTACGCGCACGTGCTACCACCAGTTTGTCTTCTTCAGACAGTTCATCCATACCCAGGATGGCGATGATGTCTTTCAGTTCCTGGTAACGCTGCAGCAGGGACTGTACGCCACGCGCGGTGTCGTAGTGTTCCTGACCAACAACCAGTGGATCCAGCTGACGGCTGGTGGAGTCCAGCGGGTCAACGGCCGGGTAGATACCCAGAGACGCGATCTGACGGCTCAGTACCACGGTTGCATCTAAGTGCGCAAAGGTGGTGGCTGGTGATGGGTCAGTCAAGTCATCCGCAGGTACGTATACCGCCTGAACGGAGGTGATAGAACCGGTTTTGGTAGAGGTGATACGTTCCTGAAGAACACCCATCTCTTCCGCCAGCGTAGGCTGATAACCTACCGCTGAAGGCATACGACCCAGCAGTGCAGATACTTCCGTACCGGCCAGGGTGTAACGATAGATGTTATCAACGAACAGCAGAACGTCACGGCCTTCGTCACGGAATTTCTCAGCCATAGTCAGACCGGTCAGCGCAACGCGCAGACGGTTTCCTGGTGGCTCGTTCATCTGGCCGTAAACCAGGGATACTTTGTCCAGAACGTTGGAGTCGGTCATTTCGTGGTAGAAGTCGTTACCCTCACGAGTACGTTCACCTACGCCCGCAAACACAGAGTAACCGGAGTGCTCGATCGCGATGTTACGGATCAGCTCCATCATGTTTACGGTTTTACCTACGCCCGCACCACCGAACAGACCAACTTTACCGCCCTTCGCGAACGGACACATCAGGTCGATAACTTTGATACCGGTTTCCAGCAGTTCCTGAGAGCTGGACAGCTCTTCGTAGGAAGGTGCCGCGCGGTGGATAGCCCAACGCTCTTCTTCACCGATGTCGCCTTTCATGTCGATTGGTTGACCCAATACGTTCATGATACGACCCAGTGTTGCTTTACCTACCGGGACTTCGATCGGGTGCTCAAGGTCTTTTACTTCCAGACCACGACGCAGACCGTCGGAAGAACCCATCGCGATGGTACGCACGATACCGCCGCCGAGCTGCTGCTGAACTTCCAGCACCAGGCTCTCGTTACCATTCTGTACCTCAAGCGCGTCGTACACGCGTGGTACGGCGTCCTGAGGGAACTCGACGTCCACCACGGCGCCGATTACCTGGACAATCTTTCCAGTAGCCATCTTGAATCCTCTACGTAATTCGTAAACCTGGTTAAACCGCGGCGGCCCCCGAGACGATCTCGGTGAGTTCCTGAGTAATGCTGGCCTGACGAGCTTTGTTGTAAACCAACTGCAGCTCTTTAATCAGGCTGCCGCCATTATCGGTCGCGGCTTTCATCGCCACCATTCGTGCGGCCTGCTCGCTGGCCAGGTTTTCTACAACGCCCTGATAAACCTGAGATTCAACGTAACGACGCAGCAGGGTATCCAGCAGCGGTTTCGGATCGGGTTCATACAGGTAATCCCAGGTTTTTTGCTTCAGCTCGCCATCTTCTGATGCCGGTAACGGCAGCATCTGCGTGAGCGTTGGAACCTGAGACATGGTGTTAATGAATTTGTTGCTGACAACGTACAGTCTGTCCAGACGGCCTTCATCATAAGCCTGCAACATCACTTTAACCGGGCCGATCAGTTCGGACAGGGACGGGTTATCACCCATACCGGTCACCTGAGCGACAATGTTGCCACCAACGGAGTTAAAGAAAGAGACGCCTTTAGAGCCGATCATTGCGATATCGCACTGAACGCCTTTTTCAGACCATGCTTTCATATCCGCCAGCAGTTTTTTGAACAGGTTAATGTTCAAGCCGCCACACAGACCACGGTCGGTCGACACCACCAGGTAGCCCACGCGCTTAACGTCGCGTTCTTCCAGGTAAGGGTGCTTATATTCCAGATTACCGTTTGCAAGGTGACCAATCACTTTGCGCATGGTTTCTGCATAAGGACGGCTGGCCGCCATGCGATCCTGCGATTTACGCATTTTGGAAGCGGCGACCATCTCCATCGCTTTAGTGATCTTTTGCGTGTTCTGGACGCTTGCGATCTTACTACGTATCTCTTTTGCGCCGGCCATGAGCTTCTCCTCAATGCCAGGCGGCTTGTCTCAAGACAAGCCGCCGGACGATTACCAGGATTGGGTTGCTTTGAAGGAATCGAGGATAGCTTTCAGCTTGCCTTCGATTTCGTCGTTATAGCCACCGGTCTGGTTGATCTCTTGCATCAGCGGAGCGTGATCACGGTCGACGTAAGCCAGCAGAGCGGCTTCGAAGCTACCGATTTTCGCCAGTTCCACATCTTCGAGGTAACCGCGTTCAGCCGCGAACAGAACCAGGCCCTGCTGAGCAACAGACATTGGTGCGTACTGTTTCTGCTTCAGCAGCTCGGTCACTTTCTGACCGTGACTCAGCTGTTTACGGGTTGCTTCGTCCAGATCGGATGCGAACTGAGAGAACGCAGCCAGTTCACGATACTGTGCCAGCGCGGTACGGATACCACCGGACAGTTTCTTGATGATCTTGGTCTGAGCAGCACCACCAACACGGGATACGGAGATACCCGGGTTAACTGCCGGACGAATACCGGAGTTAAACAGGTTGGTTTCCAGGAAGATCTGACCATCGGTAATGGAGATTACGTTGGTCGGAACGAACGCAGAAACGTCACCCGCCTGGGTTTCAATGATCGGCAGAGCGGTCAGAGAGCCCGTTTTACCCTTCACTTCACCTTTGGTGAAGTTCTCGACGTATTCCGCGTTAACGCGGGAAGCACGCTCCAGCAGACGAGAGTGGAGGTAGAATACGTCGCCAGGGAACGCTTCACGTCCAGGTGGACGACGGAGCAGCAGGGAAACCTGACGATAAGCAACAGCCTGTTTAGACAGGTCATCGTATACGATCAGTGCATCTTCACCGCGGTCACGGAAGTATTCGCCCATTGCGCAACCGGCGTATGGTGCCAGGTATTGCAGTGCAGCAGATTCAGACGCAGTTGCTACCACAACGATGGTGTTAGACAGTGCGCCGTGCTCTTCCAGTTTACGAACCACGTTAGAAATGGTGGACGCTTTCTGGCCGATGGCCACGTACACGCATTTGATGCCGGAGTCACGCTGGTTGATGATGGCGTCGATAGCCATCGCGGTTTTACCGGTCTGACGGTCACCGATGATCAGTTCACGCTGACCACGACCGATTGGAATCATGGCATCAACGGACTTATAACCTGTCTGAACAGGCTGATCTACGGACTGACGGTCGATAACGCCTGGTGCGATAACTTCGATTGGGGAGAAGCCATCGTGCTCAACCGGACCTTTACCGTCGATTGGCGCACCCAGGGTGTTAACAACGCGACCCAGCAGGCCACGGCCAACCGGTACTTCCAGAATACGGCCAGTACACTTAACCTTCATGCCTTCGGCGAGGTCAGCGTATGGACCCATCACAACTGCACCTACGGAGTCGCGCTCCAGGTTCAGTGCGATAGCGTAACGGTTACCCGGCAGGGAAATCATCTCACCCTGCATACAATCGGCCAGGCCGTGGATGCGGATAACACCGTCACTTACAGAAACAATAGTACCTTCGTTGTGAGCTTCACTCACAACACTGAACTGAGCAATGCGCTGCTTGATCAGTTCGCTGATTTCGGTGGAATTCAGTTGCATGCTCCAGTCCCCTTAAGACTGCAAGACGTCTGCAAGGCGTTCAAGACGGCCGCGTACGCTGCCATCAATGACCATATCACCCGAGCGGATGATTACGCCTGCCATTACAGACTTATCGATTTTGCAATTCAGCTTAACTTTGCGTGACAGACGTTTTTCCATCGCGGCGGTGATTTTCGCAAGCTGTTCGTTACTCAGTTCAGTCGCAGAAGTCACTTCAACTTCAGCGGTTGCTTCACTAAGGGCACGTAAGTGCTCAAACTGCTCGAGAACATCCGGGAGCACACGGAGACGACCATTTTCTGCCATCACCTTAATCAGGTTCTGGCCGTTGGCATCCAGTTGCTCTCCGCACACGGCGATAAACGACGCGGCGAGAGTTTCAGGTGCTAACGCACCGGAAAGCAACTCAGCCATTTGTTCGTTTTTCGTCACCTCAGCGGCAAACGCCAGCATATCCTGCCAGCGATCGACATTGTGGTGTTCGACAGCAAAGTCAAAAGCTGCTTTGGCGTAGGGGCGAGCTACCGTAACAAATTCAGACATCAGCCCCTCCCTCCTTACAGTTCAGCGACAAGTTTGTCCACGATGTCGCTGTTAGCAGCTTCATCCACGGAACGTTCGATGATCTTCTCGGCGCCAGCAACAGCCAGAATCGCAACCTGCTTACGCAGTTCTTCACGAGCACGTTTACGCTCAGCATCAATTTCTGCCTGAGCCTGTGTCACGATCTTAGTACGTTCCTGTTCTGCTTCAGCTTTGGCTTCGTCCAGGATCTGCGAACGGCGTTTGTTAGCCTGTTCGATGATTACCTGAGCTTCCGCTTTCGCTTTTTTCAGCTGGTCTGTCGCGTTGGCCTGTGCAAGGTCCAAATCTTTCTTAGCGCGTTCTGCAGAAGCCAGACCGTCAGCAATTTCTTTCTGACGTTTTTCGATGGCAGCCATTAAAGGCGGCCATACATACTTCATGCAGAACCAGACAAAGAGAATAAACGCGATGGCCTGGCCGAGGATTGTTGCGTTCATGTTCACAGCACAATACCTCTTTAATTTCTGTGGCTTAGGGTTTTAAAACTACTACTACGCGACAGCAAACATCACGTACAGACCCAGACCTACAGCGATCATTGGGATAGCATCCACCAGACCCATAACGATAAAGAACTGAGTACGCAGCAGAGGAATCAGATCAGGTTGACGCGCTGCGCCTTCCAGGAATTTGCCCCCGAGGATGCCGATACCGATCGCAGCACCGATAGCCGCCAGACCCATCATCACAGCGGCAGCTATGTACAGCAGATCCATATTCAGGTTTTCCATGACAGTCTCCAGTTTGTTTCAATTAAAACGTAGTAGTGTTGGTAAAAAATCAGTGCTCTTCAGACGCCATCGACAGATAGACGATCGTCAGAACCATGAAGATAAAGGCTTGCAGCGTAATGATCAGGATGTGGAAAATGGCCCACGGCACATTCAGAACCCACTGTGACCACCACGGCAGAAGACCCGCGATCAGAATGAAAATCAGCTCACCCGCATACATGTTGCCGAACAGTCGCAGACCCAGTGAAACAGGTTTGGACAGCAGGCTAACGCCTTCCAGGATCAGGTTGACCGGAATAAACGCCCAGTGGTTGAACGGCTGCAAGGTAAGCTCTTTCACAAAGCCGCTTACGCCTTTCATTTTGATGCTGTAGAAAAGAATCAGGATAAACACGCCCAGCGCCATCGACAGGGTGATGTTCACGTCCGCAGACGGTACAACACGCAGTGCAGGCAGGCCGAAGATGTGCTCGCCGATAAACGGCAGCAGATCGATTGGCAGCAGGTCCATCAGGTTCATCAGGAAGACCCAAACGAACACGGTCAGCGCCAGCGGAGCAATCAGCTTGCTCTTGCCATGGTACATGTCTTTGACGCTGCCATGGACGAAGCCGATGATCATTTCGATGAAGGTCTGGAATTTCCCTGGTACACCGCTGGTCGCTCGTTTAGCAACACCGCGGAACATGGCCAGGAACAGAAGACCCAAAACCACCGAGAAGAACATGGAGTCGATGTTGATCGTCCAGAAGGTGGCCGGGGGGTTATGTGGATCCACCAGCGAGAATGTACGCAGGTCCAGCTGAAGGTTATTCAGATGGTGACCTATGTAATCCTGCGGCGTCATATTTTCTGAAGCCATGATGCCTTTTACCCTTTGTTATTGATTACAGCTGGAGCCAGAACTTGTACCACCAGCACCAAAACCCACGTTGCTATCAGCGGCATGAAGACCACTTTCAAAACCGCCAGCGCCATCACCAGTAGAGCAAAGGTCAGCAACACCTTACACACTTCGCCGAGGGCGAAGGACCAGGCCACGCGGCCTTTGGCGGGTGTATGCGCCTGATGACGCCAGGCAAAAATCATAAACAACACGTTTGGCAGCACAACCGCCAAACCCCCGCACACGGCGGAGATGCCCCAGAAGGGGTCTTTGAGGCTAAACAGCAGTCCACTTGCTATCACAGCCAGAAACTGAACGAACAGAAGCTTACGAGCAACGTTTCTACTCAAGAGCGACACAGACATCACGTTTTTACTCCTGCTCCCTTCGAGGTATGCCGCGTGTCGTATAAAACGTCCTTTAAGGCTCAGAGTCAAGCATCAAAAAGCGGTCAAATTATACGGTGCGCACCCGTGATTTCAAACATTAAGTAGCGAAAAGGTGAATAAATGTTTAAATATTTTTCCCCACCGCTATTTTTTAACTTTCGCTGAAAGCGTCAACCTTCGACCAAAACTGCAAACAGCGCGAAAACGTTGTCGATAAAGCGTGCACGAGATCACAAAACACACATTTGCGATAAGGTTGTATTTATCAAAGGCGCAAATCGCGAAAATTTATCTTTATGAAATTAAACACAAAATGTCGCAACTATTTTCAAAACAGCCCAGTACACAATAAAAACCTTTTATTGACATTCTTAATAAATAATTAACATTGCGTTCTGGTTACTGCCTTCCACTTTTAGCAGACTTATATTTTCACAGATGACTATCTTCTAGGTGAATAATAGGCGCTACGTTAACCGGAAGAAAAACCTTAGTGAAGCAGAGGTTAAAAGCTCCCCGATAAAACCCCGGTAGTTGTGCTGTTTTTTAACATGATAAGAACAGCACGAATTCCACATTTTTTATTAATTTTTTAAAAATTGTTTGGCTTAATTATCACCAGATGACGTTCACCTTCGAGCTGAGGAATCTGTAATTTCTCAATAGACTCGACAGCAAAACCGTCTGGAAGCTGTTCAATCTCATCGCCTGGCAACTGCCCTTTCAGCGCATAAAAGCGGCCGTTCTCCGCAGGCAAGTGCTTACACCAGCTCACCATGTCATTGAGCGAAGCAAACGCGCGGCTGATAACCCCGTCAAACGGCGGCTCTGCCGGGAATTCCTCTACCCTGCTCTGCACGGGCGTGATGTTCTCAAGCTTCAGCTCATGCTGTACCTGACGTAAAAAGCGCACGCGCTTGCCAAGGCTGTCCAGCAGCGTGAAATGGCTCTCAGGGCGAACAATCGACAGCGGAACGCCCGGTAAACCTGGACCCGTACCCACGTCGATGAAACGCTCACCTTTCAACCATGGGGCAACCACGATGCTATCGAGTATATGGCGAACGAGCATCTCGTTGGGGTCGCGAACAGACGTCAGGTTGTACGCTTTGTTCCATTTGTTCAGCATATCGACATAGGCCACCAGCTGATTTTTCTGGTGATCGGTGAGCGAAATACCTGCCTGATCCAGCAGACGAGAGAGTTTGTTGAGCACGGTGAATACCTGTTTAGAGATTTTTCGCCCGGTGGCGCTGCCGCTTATCGGGCCTACGAATAAGTAGGGCGGGTAAGCGAAGCGCCACCCGCCAAAAGCAATGTCAATTACGCGCTGCGGCGCAACATACCTTGCTTTTTCAGCCAGACCAGCAGGATCGAAATCGCCGCAGGGGTAACCCCCGAGATGCGGGACGCCTGACCGATCGACACCGGTTTGTGATCGTTCAGCTTGGCGATCACTTCGTTAGAAAGACCCGTCACCTGGCGGTAGTCCAGCATTTCCGGCAGCAGCGTGTTTTCGTTACGCTGCTGTTTTTCGATCTCATCCTGCTGACGCGCGATGTAACCTTCGTACTTCACCTGGATCTCAACCTGCTCTGCCGCTTCAGCGTCTTCCAGGCCCGGCGCGAACGCGGTCAGTTTGACCAGGTTCTCGTAGGTGACTTCAGGACGGCGCAGCAGATCTTCCCCGCTGGCCTCGCGCGACAGCGGCGCTGTTAAGTGAGCGTTTACTTCGGCAGCAGTTTCCGCCTGCGGATTCACCCAGGTGGTTTTCAGGCGCTGACGTTCCTGTTCAATGCGTTCCAGCTTCTCGTTGAAGCGCGCCCAGCGTTCGTCATCGACCAGACCGAGTTCACGGCCCATTTCGGTCAGACGCAGGTCGGCGTTATCTTCACGCAGCATCAGGCGATATTCCGCGCGAGAGGTAAACATACGGTACGGTTCTTTGGTACCCAGCGTGCAGAGATCGTCAACCAGCACGCCCAGATACGCCTGAGAACGGCCTGGTGCCCAGCCTTCTTTCTCAGCAGAGAAGCGCGCGGCGTTCAAACCGGCAAGCAGACCCTGTGCAGCCGCTTCTTCGTAGCCGGTGGTGCCGTTAATCTGACCCGCGAAGAACAGACCGTGGATGAATTTGCTTTCCAGGGTTGGCTTCAGGTCACGCGGATCGAAGAAATCGTACTCAATAGCGTAGCCAGGGCGAACGATTTTCGCATTCTCCATCCCCTGCATTGAGCGAACAATTTGCATCTGCACATCAAACGGCAGGCTGGTGGAGATGCCGTTCGGGTAAATTTCGTTCGAGGTCAGCCCTTCCGGCTCCAGGAAGATCTGGTGCTGGTTACGATCGGCAAAGCGCATCACTTTGTCTTCGATCGACGGACAGTAGCGTGGACCGATCCCTTCGATCACGCCAGCATACATGGGGCTACGATCGAGGTTATTGCGGATCACGTCATGGGTTTTCTCGTTGGTATGCGTGATGTAGCACGGTACCTGCTGCGGATGCTGTGCCGCATTACCCATGAACGAGAAGACCGGCATTGGGTTATCACCGTGCTGTTGCGCCAGCACGCTGAAATCAATGGTACGCGCATCAATACGCGGCGGCGTGCCTGTTTTCAGGCGGCTAACGCGCAGCGGCAGTTCGCGCAGACGACGAGACAGTGGAATAGACGGCGGATCGCCAGCACGGCCACCACTGTAGTTATCCAGACCGATATGAATTTTACCGTCCAGGAATGTGCCCACGGTCAGCACCACGGCTTTCGCGCGGAATTTGAGGCCCATCTGGGTCACGGCACCCACGACGCGATCGTTCTCAACGATAAGATCTTCAACCGCCTGCTGGAAGATCATCAGGTTCGGCTGGTTCTCCAGGGCGGTACGCACCGCCTGACGGTAAAGTACGCGGTCTGCCTGAGCACGGGTCGCACGGACAGCGGGGCCTTTACTCGCGTTTAGTATCCTAAACTGGATGCCAGCCTGATCGATCGCTTTCGCCATCAGGCCGCCAAGTGCATCCACTTCTTTTACCAGGTGTCCTTTCCCAATGCCGCCAATCGCCGGATTACAGGACATTTGTCCCAGCGTGTCGATATTGTGTGTCAAAAGCAGGGTCTGCTGACCCATTCGCGCTGCGGCCATTGCGGCCTCAGTGCCTGCGTGACCCCCGCCAATGATGATGACGTCAAAAGGATCCTGATAAAACATGGTGGTCTGCCTCGCGTAAAGCGGTATGAAAATGGATTGAAGCCCGGGCCGTGGATTCTACTCAACTTTAGTCTTTCGAGAAAGCATTGGGATCCTGGGCTATTAAAAAGAAGATCTTTTTATTTAGAGATCTGTTCTATTGTGATCTCTTATTAGGATCGCGAACCTGTGTGGATAAGTCCGATCTCATAAAGAAGATCATGCAGTTAGAAAGGATCGTTTGCTGTGAATGATCGGTGATCCTGGACCGTATAAGCTGGGATCAGATCGCGACTTTATGCACAGGCCAAAAACGACGCTACGGTTGTTCTTTGGATAACTACGGGTTAATACGAGCTTTTAACCAGAGTTATCCACATCTGTTCGCGCGATCTTTAATCGTTTTTGAGTAAATTTTTCCATTCCGCGAGCCAGATCTCGGCTGGATCCTCCGGAATGTCATGATCGAGGATGTTGATCTTGAGCGTTTCACCCAGCTGTTTTGCTCCGCAGGAGGTGACAGCGGCTTCGACTTTCTCTATTGCCCCGCAAAAGGTGTCATATTCGCGACTGCCGATCCCCACTGCGCCAAAACGGACGTTTGACAGGTCGGGCTGCTGTTCCAGCAGTTCGTCATATAAAGGTTGCAGGTTATCCGGCAGATCGCCCGCGCCGTGCGTGGAGGTGATCAGCAGCCAGACCCCGTCAGTCGGGAGATCTTCCAGCAACGGGCCGTGCAGGGTTTCCGTGGAAAAGCCCGCATCTTCCAGCTTTTCAGCCAGATGTTCCGCTACGTATTCCGCACCACCAAGGGTGCTGCCGCTGATAAGGGTAATGTCCGCCATTGATCGCTCGCCTGGATAAAGAGACGGCCATTGTACGCTGTGAACGAGCTGGGATCTACCTGTGGAGAATGTGGGAATGAATTTGCCCGATCACGGGCGGATGGTACGCATGATCGGGTTTTGCAGGGAGATCAGGGTCTCGGTGGACTGAATTTCATCGATTGTTTGGATCTTGTTGATAAGTACCTGCTGAAGGGCGTCGATGGATCGGCACATGACTTTAATAAAGATGCTGTAGTGCCCGGTGGTGTAATACGCCTCGGTGACTTCATCCAGTGCGTTTAGTCTCGCCAGGGCGGAAGGATAGTCTTTGGCGCTTTTAAGAATGATGCCAATGAAGCAGCAGACGTCGTAACCCAGATGTTTAGGACTGACGTCAATGCGTGCGCCGGTAATGATCCCCGCCTGCTTCATTTTCTCTACGCGAACGTGAATGGTTCCCGGGCTGACGCCAAACTGTTTCGCCAGTTCGGCGTAGGCGGTACGGGCATTGGCCATTAACGCCTCCAGAATGCCGCGGTCGAGATTGTCGATCTGATAATTTTCCATAGCTTTTTCTTATGAAGATTAATGAATCACTCTATTCTAGCGTTTAATTTTATCGAATCAAAAGTGAAGGTGGCTTTTTGTTGATGAGTTATTGAATGTGATGCCATTTCTGTTGCTTAATCAATATCAACAGGACGCAGGAGTATAAATAATGAAAACCGCTTACATCGCAAAACAACGCCAGATCAGTTTCGTTAAATCCCATTTTTCCCGCCAGCTGGAAGATAAACTTGGGCTAATTGAAGTCCAGGCGCCGATTCTGAGCCGCGTGGGTGACGGGACCCAGGATAACTTGTCTGGATGCGAAAAAGCGGTACAGGTGAAAGTGAAAACACTGCCAGACGCCCAGTTTGAAGTGGTTCATTCACTGGCGAAGTGGAAGCGTCAAACCCTGGGGCAACACGACTTCAGCGCGGGCGAAGGGCTCTACACGCACATGAAAGCCCTTCGCCCCGATGAAGACCGCCTCACCCCAATTCACTCTGTCTATGTTGACCAGTGGGACTGGGAGCGCGTAATGGGTGACGGCGAGCGCCACATCGGCACGCTGAAATCCACCGTTGAGGCGATCTACGCCGGGATCAAAGCGACCGAAGCTGCCGTGAGCAAAGAGTTTGGTCTGGTACCGTTCCTGCCGGATACGATCCACTTTGTGCACAGCCAGGAATTGCTGGCCCGCTTCCCGGATCTGGATGCCAAAGGCCGTGAACGTGCGATTGCTAAAGAGCTGGGCGCGGTATTTCTGATTGGGATCGGCGGCAAACTGTCTGATGGCAAACGCCACGACGTTCGCGCGCCGGATTATGATGACTGGAGCACTGCGGGTGAGGGCGAGTTTGCCGGGCTGAACGGCGATATTCTGGTCTGGAACCCGGTACTGGAAGACGCATTCGAGCTTTCTTCTATGGGGATCCGCGTGGATGCTGACGCGCTGAAGCGCCAGCTGGCGGTCACCGGAGATGAAGATCGTCTCAAACTCGAGTGGCACCAGGCGCTGCTGCGCGGTGAAATGCCGCAGACGATTGGCGGCGGTATCGGCCAGTCCCGTCTGACCATGCTGCTGCTGCAATTACCCCATATCGGTCAGGTTCAGTGTGGCGTCTGGCCGCAGCAGGTACGTGAAAGCGTCGGCTCTCTTCTGTAATTAACGCTGCCAGCGTCTGAGCAGGCGACTACGCAACCCGGTATCAAAGCGCCAGATATGATCGAAGATGCGCATGATGCCGGGTTTTCCATGGGCGGACATCGCCACCGCATGAAAACGGTGCTGATGCACCCGCTGTAACTCCTTCACCTTATTCACCACGTCATCCGGCAGCCGCTGGGCAATAAAATCGGAAATCACCACCGCGTCAGCGTCGTACCAGTCGCCGCCCTGCATACGCTCCACAATGCTGCGAAAGCAGCTGGCCAAATCCGTGCCGCCGCGAAAACGCTGGCTCAGGAAGCGGATTGCCTGCTCGATCCCCTGCTGGTTCGTCAGCTCATAGCCCACGACTTCGCTGGAGAACAGCATGATGAAGCAGCGACGGCGATCGGCGAGCGCCACGCGCATCAGCGCCAGACAAAAAGCTTTTGCACACTGCTCGTTAAACCCGCCCATCGATCCGGACGTATCCACGCAAACGATGAAGGGCCCGCGCGGCTGTTCATCAAAATCCTGATGAACGACCGGCCGCTGGCTGATTTTCTCGCGCCAGGCTTCGCCGTGCAGCCGGTAGGTGAGAAGCTGTTTTTCCACCAGCCGACGGTAAAACTCATACTCCAGCTCGGTCATCCCCAGCGTGCTCAGCTCCGTGGGCAGCAGACGCAAAATATCATCGCTCTGCTGGAGCCCGTCGACCTGCTCCGGTACGGTGGCCGGTTCACGCACCAGGGTGCGGAAGGTTTCCATCGGGGCGTCTTTCTTTGGAACCGACTTTGCCTCTCTTGAGCGTCCCAGCTGTTCTGCAAGCTTCATCAGCTCGGGCTGCTGCGTCAGAAAATCGCCGTACTTGACGATCAGCTGATAGTCCCCGCGCCTGAGCTGGCCTGCGCTCATATCCCAGAGACGCCCAGCGGCGTTTTCATTCTCCACCAGCACCTGTTCTAACTGGCCGCTCAGGGTCATTCGTTCCTGAACTTCACTGAGCAGCTGTTCGCGCTCTTCATCCAGCAACTGCTGGTTAAGGGTTGTAGCCTGAACCACCAGACTCAGCCGCCAGCGCTGTAAGAAGAGGGTGTGCAGTGCCGGGGTAAAAGTGGCGTTATCCGTGACCAGCCCCCGGGCCTGGCTGGCAAACGGGGAGTGGACCTTGTCGAGCAACGTAAGGGTTTGCGGTAGCTGAACGATAAACTGCGGCGTGGAGAGCCGCTGGCACTGCTGATAACAGGCCACCTCTTCCGTTAACTCAGGCGGAACTTCTGTCTCCCTGAACCGCTGACGCAAATTTTCGCGCCAGCGCGGAAGATCGTCCGTCATCGCCTTTTTGAGCTTCGGAAATTTTTCAAAGAAGGCTGCCAGCTGCGGTGACGCCAGAAGTGTTATGACCACCTCTTCGATCAACCCCTCCTCGCTGACGGCCAGCATGACGTTGAGCGTGTCCAGGGTTAGCATTGACGCGCCTGTTTGATCTGCGCGCTGACGTCCTGCAGGCTGGCTTCGATGCGACCTAACCAGTCGCTATGAATAAAGAGGCATTTTTGCTGTTCGCTAAAGCGGGTGTGCTGCTGGTGCCATTCCGTATCCAGCGCTTCAAGCTGCTGCTTAATCTCTTCCGGTACGCTGTCCGAGGCGCTGCCCGGCAGCGCCAGACGCGATCCCTGCAGGCTGACGTCGCGGATCACCAGATGCTGGCTGCTGTCCACTTCCATATTCAGCGGTTGCGCGAAGCCGATGCCGTTGAGCTTGCCGCGGATCTCTCCCCCCTTATCCAGCCACTGCGCCAGCGCCTCGCGCTCAATCGTAATGTGTACCACCTGCATATCATGCAGTTTGAGCGGCTGCTGGAGCAGCAGCGTGAGCGTTGTACCAGTCAGATCCGCGGGAAGCTCGTAGTGCGGCTTGCGGGCGAACATGCCTCCAAGGCGATTCACTTTCAGCGCGGTTTTATCACTTTGCTGCTGCTGAAGCTGGATGCGCCGCTGGGCAATCGCCCCCAGTTGATTGAGCATCGCCTGCTGCCCCCAGGCGTGTCCGGTCATCAAAACGTCAAGCTGCTGCTGCATCAGATTCATGCCTTCCGCGTCGTGCCAGAGGCAATCTTTCAGCAGGATCAGATCGATGGGGGCAACGGCATCGCGGCCGCTAAACAGGGCGCTGGCCTGCAGGAGGCGGATCGCTTTTTTCCAGCGACGATCGGAGACATAGGGTGCAGAAGGGAGGAGATCAAGCTGCTGACGCAGCAGATAGATCAGCTCGAATACGGCGTCAGGTAGTTTGACTTTGCTGATATCCTGCTGCCACTGGTAATACTCCTCATCCGTCACCTGCAGCGAAGCGGATACCGGGTTTTCACTCTCATCCTGCTGGCTCACCAGCATGGAGCGGAAGTTTGATTTGTCCTGCACTTTGTCCAGCCACAGGCGGATGAGCATACGGTCATACAGCGCTTCCAGACTGCTGTCGGCCTCGGGCAGTTCGTTAGAGGCGGCCACCAGCAGGCGCATCGGGATTTTCTCTTCACTGGCGCCGTTGCGGAACCGACGTTCGTTTATCGCCGTGAGCAGGGTGTTAAGAATGGCCGGTCCCGCTTTCCAGATCTCATCGAGAAAGACAATCTCAGCTTCAGGCAGATACCCCGCCGTCAAACGCTCATAGCGCCCTTCATCTTTCAGCGCCTGAATAGAGAGGGGGCCAAACACTTCTTCCGGGGTGGAAAAGCGGGTCATGAGATATTCGAAGGCGCGGGCATTCTGAAAAGCAAATTTTAGCCTGCGGGCAATCAGGCTTTTGGCAATGCCCGGCGGTCCCAGCAAAAACACGCTTTCACCGCTCAGCGCCGCCAGTAAACAGAGGCGAATGGCGTGGCTACGCTCGAAAAGGCCTTTCTCCAGCGCGCTGCTGAGGCGGGAAATTCTTTCTGCTAATAAATGTGAGTGAGCCATAATAGTTTTGCATCCTTTCGCCGTCGTGGCGGCCAATTGAAGCGAGTATAGACGTTTCAGTCAGGGCTGGTAATAGACTGAAGTGCGGCGCAATTTTCTTTGCGCTACATTAATGCGGTTGCATTTAGGGGTACGATTTTGCAATGAATCGTGCATACTGTGCGCTTTTTGTGGGCCAAGGGACCAGGAACACATTTGTTATTTAAACGAAAAGACTAGTCTATGAGCACTGATAATAAGCAATCATTACCCGCAATAACGCTTGCGGCGATCGGGGTTGTCTACGGTGATATCGGCACCAGCCCGCTTTATACGCTTCGTGAATGTCTGTCCGGCCAGTTTGGCTTTGGTGTTGAACGCGATGCCGTGTTTGGCTTCCTGTCCCTCATTTTCTGGCTGCTGATCCTGGTGGTTTCCGTTAAGTATCTCTCCTTCGTTATGCGTGCTGATAACGCAGGTGAAGGCGGGATCCTGACCCTGATGTCTCTTGCCGGGCGCAATACCTCGGCCAGAATGACCTCAGTGCTGGTCATTATCGGCCTGATTGGGGGCAGTTTCTTCTACGGAGAGGTGGTTATCACGCCCGCTATTTCGGTGCTGTCGGCGATAGAGGGGCTGGAGATTATCGCTCCACAACTTGATTCATGGGTGGTTCCGCTGGCCATTATTGTCCTGACGCTGCTGTTCATGATCCAGAAGCACGGTACCGGGCTGGTGGGCAAACTGTTTGCACCGATTATGCTGGCCTGGTTCCTGATCCTGGCGGCGCTTGGTTTGCGCAGCATTATCGCGAACCCGGAAGTGCTGCAGGCGCTGAATCCCTACTGGGCCGTGCATTTCTTCCTCGAATACAAAGTGGTTTCCTTTGTGGCGCTGGGTGCCGTGGTGCTCTCCATCACCGGTGTGGAAGCGCTGTATGCTGATATGGGTCACTTCGGGAAACTGCCTATCCGCGTGGCATGGTTTATTGTGGTGCTCCCGTCGCTGGTGCTGAACTACTTCGGTCAGGGGGCGCTGCTGCTTAAAAACCCGGAAGCGATCAAGAACCCGTTCTTCCTGCTGGCGCCTGACTGGGCGCTGGTACCGATGCTGATCCTGGCGACGCTGGCGACCGTCATTGCCTCTCAGGCGGTGATCTCCGGCGTGTTTTCTCTGACGCGCCAGGCCGTGCGTCTGGGGTATCTCTCACCGATGCGCATCATCCATACCTCAGAGATGGAGTCGGGTCAGATCTACATCCCGTTCATTAACTGGCTGCTCTATTTCGCTGTGGTCATTGTTATCGTCAGCTTCGAGCACTCCAGTAACCTGGCGGCGGCGTACGGTATTGCGGTAACCGGTACGATGGTGCTGACGTCGCTTCTCTCCACCACGGTGGCGTACCGAAACTGGCACTGGAATAAATTCCTCGTGGCGATGATTCTGGTGGGCTTCCTGTGCATCGACGTGCCGCTGTTCTCTGCGAACCTCGACAAGATTGTCTCCGGAGGCTGGCTGCCGCTGACGCTGGGTCTGGTGATGTTTATTGTCATGACCACCTGGAAAAGCGAGCGTTTCCGCCTGCTGCGCCGCATGCACGAGCACGGGAATTCTCTGGAGGCGATGATCGCTTCTCTGGAGAAATCTCCGCCGGTCCGCGTGCCGGGTACCGCGGTATACATGTCTCGCGCGCTGAATGTTATTCCGTTCGCGCTGATGCATAACCTCAAGCACAACAAAGTGCTGCACGAGCGCGTGATCCTGCTGACGCTGCGCACCGAAGATGCGCCGTATGTTCATAACGTCCGCCGCGTGCAGATTGAGCAGCTGTCGCCGACTTTCTGGCGCGTAGTGGCAAGCTACGGCTGGCGTGAAACGCCAAACGTGGAAGAGGTGTTCCACCGCTGCGGCCTGGAAGGGCTGAGCTGTCGGATGATGGAAACATCGTTCTTTATGTCGCACGAGTCGCTGATTATCGGCAAGCGCCCGTGGTATCTGCGCCTGCGCGGCAAGCTATACCTCATCCTGCAGCGTAATGCCCTGCGTGCGCCTGACCAGTTTGAGATCCCGCCTAACCGCGTGATTGAGCTGGGAACGCAGGTCGAGATTTAAGTCATTTCGAAAATGCCGGGTGGCGCTTCGCTTACCCGGCCTACCAAACCCGTAGGCCCGTGCAAGCGAAGCGCCGCCGGGCAATTTCTCCCATCAATATTTCACTTAGCGAAACGTTTCGACGTCGATCACAAATCTGTTACGTCATGATGGTTTTCTGAACATTTCTGGGGCTACACTACTTTTAGCGAAACGTTTCGCTAGTGGAGCAAGAAAATGAAGAAAGGCACTGTACTCAACTCAGAAATCTCATCGGTTATTTCCCGTCTTGGGCATACCGATACGCTGGTGGTTTGCGATGCAGGCTTACCGGTTCCGCGCAGCACAACCCGTATCGATATGGCGTTAACGCAGGGCGTACCTTCGTTTATGCAGGTACTGGACGTGGTGACCGCGGAGATGCAGGTTGAGGCGGTCATTCTCGCGGCGGAAATCAAACAACATAATCCGCAACTCCACGAAACGTTGCTCAGCCACCTTGAGCAGCTGCAACAACACCAGGGAAATACCATAGAAATTCGTTACACAACGCACGAACAATTCAAACAACAAACCGCAGACAGTCAGGCGGTGATTCGCAGCGGGGAGTGTTCCCCGTATGCGAATATCATTCTCTGTGCTGGCGTCACCTTCTGAGGCCATCATGGACGCATTACTGCAACTTAAAGGGATCGATAAGTCGTTCCCGGGCGTAAAAGCCCTCTCCGGCGCGGCGCTGAACGTCTACCCCGGGCGCGTCATGGCGCTGGTGGGCGAAAACGGCGCCGGCAAATCCACCATGATGAAGGTGCTGACCGGTATCTATCAACGCGATGCCGGTTCACTCCTTTGGTTGGGTAAAGAGACCACCTTCAATGGCCCGAAATCCTCTCAGGAAGCGGGCATCGGTATTATTCACCAGGAGCTGAACCTCATCCCGCAACTCACCATTGCGGAAAACATCTTCCTCGGCCGCGAGTTCGTGAACCGCTTCGGTAAGATCGACTGGAAAACCATGTATGCCGAAGCGGACAAGCTGCTGGCGAAGCTGAACCTGCGCTTTAAGAGCGACCGCCTGGTGGGCGATCTCTCCATTGGCGATCAGCAGATGGTGGAAATCGCGAAGGTGCTGAGCTTCGAGTCGAAGGTCATCATTATGGATGAACCGACCGACGCCCTGACCGATACCGAAACCGAATCCCTGTTCCGCGTTATCCGCGAGCTGAAATCGCAGGGGCGCGGGATTGTCTATATCTCTCACCGTATGAAAGAGATCTTCGAAATCTGCGATGACGTCACCGTTTTCCGCGACGGGCAGTTTATTGCCGAGCGCGAAGTGGCGACGCTGACCGAAGATACGCTCATCGAAATGATGGTGGGACGTAAGCTCGAAGATCAGTACCCGCATCTGGATAAAGCGCCGGGTGAGATCCGCCTGAAGGTGGACAACCTCTGCGGTCCGGGTGTGAACGACGTGACCTTCACCCTGCGCCAGGGCGAGATCCTGGGCGTAGCGGGCCTGATGGGGGCGGGACGTACCGAGCTGATGAAAGTGTTGTACGGCGCACTGCCGCGTACCAGCGGTTATGTCACCCTCGACGGCCATGAAGTGGTCACCCGCTCTCCGCAGGATGGTCTGGCGAACGGCATCGTCTATATCTCCGAAGACCGCAAACGCGACGGCCTGGTGCTGGGGATGTCAGTAAAAGAGAACATGTCCCTGACCGCGCTGCGCTATTTCAGCCACAGCGGTGGCAGCCTGAAGCATAAAGACGAGCAGCAGGCGGTGAGCGATTTTATCCGCCTCTTTAACGTCAAAACCCCGTCGATGGAGCAGGCGATTGGCCTGTTGTCCGGTGGGAATCAGCAGAAAGTGGCGATTGCGCGCGGGCTGATGACGCGTCCGAAAGTGTTGATCCTCGACGAGCCAACCCGCGGCGTAGACGTGGGGGCGAAGAAAGAGATCTATCAACTGATTAACCAGTTTAAGGCCGACGGTCTAAGCATCATTCTGGTCTCTTCCGAGATGCCAGAAGTATTAGGCATGAGCGATCGCATTATCGTCATGCATGAAGGGCATCTCGGCGGTGAACTCACTCGCGAGCAGGCCACCCAGGAAGTTCTGATGGCTGCCGCTGTGGGCAAGCTTAATCGCGTGAATCAGGAGTAAGAAGATGACTACCCAGGCTGTTTCTGGTCGCCGCTATTTCACAAAGGCGTGGCTGATGGAGCAAAAATCGCTGATTGCCCTGCTGGTGCTGATCGCGATTGTGTCGACCATGAGCCCGAATTTCTTCACCGTTAATAACCTGTTCAATATTCTGCAGCAGACGTCGGTGAACGCCATTATGGCGGTCGGCATGACGCTGGTGATTCTGACCTCAGGTATCGATCTGTCCGTCGGTTCCCTGCTGGCGCTCACCGGCGCGATCGCCGCTTCGATTGTCGGCATTGAAGTCAACGCGCTGGTGGCCGTGGCCGCTGCCCTGGCGGCAGGTGCGGCGATAGGCGCCGTCACCGGCGTGATTGTGGCAAAAGGCCGCGTTCAGGCGTTCATCGCGACGCTGGTGATGATGCTGCTGCTGCGCGGGGTGACCATGGTTTACACCAACGGCAGCCCGGTCAATACCGGCTTTACCGATAACGCCGATCTGTTTGGCTGGTTCGGTATCGGTCGCCCGCTGGGTGTCCCGACCCCGGTATGGATCATGGCTATCGTCTTCCTGGCGGCGTGGTACATGCTGCATCACACTCGTCTGGGCCGTTATATCTATGCGCTGGGCGGTAACGAAGCGGCAACGCGTCTATCCGGTATCAGCGTTAATAAAGTCAAAATTATCGTTTACTCCCTGTGCGGTCTGCTGGCGTCACTGGCAGGCATTATCGAAGTGGCGCGCCTCTCCTCCGCGCAGCCAACGGCGGGTACGGGGTATGAGCTGGATGCCATTGCGGCAGTGGTTCTGGGCGGTACGAGTCTTGCTGGCGGTAAAGGTCGCATTGTTGGGACATTGATCGGCGCACTGATCCTCGGTTTCCTGAATAATGGTTTGAATTTGTTAGGTGTTTCCTCCTATTACCAGATGATCGTTAAGGCAGTGGTGATTTTGCTGGCGGTACTGGTAGACAACAAAAAACAGTAACTGACGACACTACAGGACATCTTAGATATGAACATGAAAAAACTGGCTACCCTGGTTTCCGCTGTCGCGCTGAGCGCAACCGTAAGTGCTAACGCCATGGCGAAAGACACCATCGCGCTGGTTGTCTCTACCCTGAACAACCCGTTCTT
The DNA here is from genome assembly GCF_000568095.1 of Enterobacter sp. DC4. Classification (NCBI taxonomy): domain Bacteria; kingdom Pseudomonadati; phylum Pseudomonadota; class Gammaproteobacteria; order Enterobacterales; family Enterobacteriaceae; genus Enterobacter; species Enterobacter sp. DC4. Next base: position 100,112 of record NZ_AZUB01000012.1, read on the forward strand.
CGTCTCTCTGAAGGATGGCGCGCAGAAAGAAGCGGACAAACTGGGCTACAACCTGGTGGTTCTGGATTCACAGAACAACCCGGCGAAAGAGCTGGCTAACGTTCAGGACTTAACCGTTCGCGGCACCAAAATTCTGCTGATCAACCCAACCGATTCTGATGCCGTAGGCAACGCCGTGAAGATGGCAAACCAGGCGAAGATCCCTGTAATCACCCTGGACCGTCAGGCAACCAAAGGCGAAGTTGTGAGCCATATTGCGTCTGATAACGTGCTGGGCGGCAAAATCGCCGGTGATTACATCGCGAAGAAAGCCGGCGAAGGCGCGAAAGTTATCGAACTGCAGGGGATTGCCGGTACGTCTGCCGCCCGCGAGCGTGGCGAAGGCTTCCAGCAGGCGGTTGCAGCGCATAAATTCAACGTACTGGCCAGTCAGCCTGCGGACTTCGACCGTACTAAAGGTCTGAACGTCATGCAGAACCTGCTGACCGCGCACCCTGACGTGCAGGCAGTATTCGCGCAGAACGACGAAATGGCGCTGGGCGCGCTGCGTGCCCTGCAGACCGCTGGTAAATCTGATGTGATGGTTGTCGGATTTGACGGCACGCCGGATGGTGAAAAAGCAGTAAACGATGGCAAACTGGCAGCGACCATTGCTCAGCTGCCTGAGCAGATTGGCGCCACTGGCGTTGAAACTGCCGACAAAGTGCTGAAGGGCGAAAAAGTTCAGGCCAAATACCCGGTTGACCTGAAGCTGGTCATCAAGCAGTAAAGGCGAATCAGGCCGTCACGGCGGCCTGAGGGACACCAATAAAGAAAAGTGTGGCATACGCCACCGGGTAACACCGGTGGCGCTCTCTGATGGACAATCCAACCATGAAAACCGCAGGTAACCTCGTCGTCCTTGGCAGTATCAATGCCGATCACATTCTTAACCTTGAATCGTTCCCGACACCGGGCGAAACCGTCACGGGTAACCAGTATCAGGTGGCATTTGGCGGTAAAGGTGCAAACCAGGCCGTTGCTGCCGGTCGCAGCGGGGCAAATATTGCGTTTATCGCCTGCACGGGTGATGACGATACCGGCGAGCGCGTACGCAAGCAGCTGGCGAGCGACAATATCGATATCGCACCGGTCAGCGTTGTTGCAGGGGAATCTACCGGCGTGGCGCTGATTTTCGTCAACGCAGAAGGTGAGAATGTCATCGGTATTCATGCTGGCGCTAACGCGGCGCTGACGACGGAACGCGTAGAAGCGCAACGTGTACTCATCGGCGGAGCGGAAGCCCTGCTGATGCAGCTGGAGTCGCCGGTTGAAAGCGTGCTGGCCGCCGCCAAAATTGCGCATGAAAATCATACCACTGTCGTACTTAATCCGGCCCCTGCCCGTGTATTATCTGACGAGCTGCTGGCGCTGGTGGACATCATCACGCCGAACGAAACCGAAGCCGAAAAGCTGACGGGCATTCGCGTTGAAAACGATGATGATGCTGCGCGAGCCGCGCGTGCGCTGCACGATAAAGGCATCGGAACGGTGATCATCACCCTGGGTAGCCGTGGGGTGTGGGCAAGCGTCAATGGCGAAGGCCGTCGCGTGCCTGGCTTTAAGGTGAAGGCGATTGATACCATCGCAGCGGGAGACACCTTCAATGGTGCACTGGTGACCGCGCTGCTGGAAGGCATGAGAATGGATGACGCTATCCGCTTCGCACACGCTGCCGCCGCGATTGCGGTGACGCGCAAGGGCGCCCAGCCTTCCGTTCCGTGGCGTAAAGAGATCGATGAATTCTTAAGTCAGCAGGGGTAACGCTTGGCCACAATGAAAGATGTCGCCCGCATGGCGGGCGTTTCTACCTCGACGGTCTCTCACGTTATAAACAACGATCGCTTCGTCAGCGAGGCGATTCGGGAGAAAGTCGAAGCGGCGGTAAAAGATCTCAACTATGCGCCGTCTGCGCTGGCGCGCAGCCTTAAGCTCAACCAGACGCGCACCATCGGTATGCTGATCACCGCGAGTACCAACCCCTTTTATTCAGAACTGGTTCGCGGCGTGGAGCGCAGCTGCTTCGAGCGTGGCTACAGCCTGGTGCTGTGCAATACCGAAGGTGACGAGCAGCGCATGAATCGTAACCTGGAAACGCTGATGCAAAAACGCGTCGACGGGCTACTGCTGCTTTGTACCGAAACGCACCAGCCGTCGAAAGAGATTATCCAGCGCTACCCCTCCATTCCCACAGTGATGATGGACTGGGCGCCGTTCGACGGTACCAGCGACCTTATTCAGGATAACTCCCTGCTGGGGGGCGATATGGCCACCCAGTATCTGATCGATAAAGGCTATACCCGCATCGCCTGTATTACCGGCCCGCTGGATAAAACCCCGGCGCGTTTGCGTCTGGAAGGGTATCTCGCCGCAATGGCGCGGGCGGGCCTTTCCGTGCCGGAAGGGTACCGTATTACCGGCGATTTTGAGTTTCACGGTGGTTTTGAAGCGATGCAAACACTGCTGGCGCAACCTCAGCGTCCACAGGCGGTGTTTATCGGCAATGATGCCATGGCGTTTGGTGCCTATCAGGCGTTATATCAGGCCGGTTTGCGTGTTCCCGACGATATGGCGGTAATCGGCTACGATGATATCGAGCTGGCCAGCTATATGACGCCGCCGCTCACCACCATTCATCAGCCAAAAGATGAGCTGGGCGAGCTGGCCATCGATGTGTTGATCCACCGAATGGCTCAGCCCACGCTGCAGCAGCAACGCCTGCAGCTTACTCCTGTTCTGATGGAACGGGGTTCGGTTTAGCTTTCGCCTTATGGCGTTCTTTAATCAGGTTACGGCCATCTTTCGGTTTTAACAGCATAAAGACCAGCGCTGAAACGACGGTGAGTGCGCCCATGGTGATAAAGGTATAGTGGAACTGCTCGACGGTGTTCGCGCTGTCGAAACCTTCATAAAACCGCAGTACCGCCGCGCTCACGGCCACACCCAGACTGATGGACAACTGCTGGGTTACTGCCAGCACGCTGTTGCCGCTACTGGCGTTCTCGTCGGTCAAATCCGCAAGGGTGATGGTGTTCATTGATGTGAACTGCGTCGACATCGCCATGCCCAGCACGAATAGCGGCAGGATCAGCATCCAGACGGGTAACGCGGCGGACTGCAGCGAGAACTGCGCAATCATCAGGCCGATAAAGACCGTCACACCAACCAGCGTCTTGCGATAGCCAAACCAGCGTAGCACCTGCGTCACGGTCGATTTTGCCAGAATCGAGCCCATTGCGGTGGGCGCCATCATGCAGCCGGCAATCAGGGCCGGGTAGCCGAAACCCACCTGCAGCATCAGTGGCATCAGGAACGGTACGCAGCCCGTCCCCAGACGCGAGGCAATGTTTCCCGCGATCCCGACGGAAAAGGTTCGGGTGTTGAAGAGCCCAAGAGAGATTAACGGCGTCGGGTGACGGCGCGCGTGACGTATATAAAGAAGGAACAGCAGCACGCCGGCGAGGATAACGGAGAGCGCCATCCACGTCGCGACGATCTTCTCGCCAACCAGCTCCATCCCGCTGGAGAAGAGTACCAGGCTCAGGCCAAACAGGAAAAAGCCACCCATGTCGAAGCTGCGTCTTGGCGTGGTGAAGTTCGGCATATATTTGCGGGCATACAGCAGCCCCGCAACGCCAATCGGAATATTAATCAGGAAGATCCAGTGCCAGCTTGCCCAGGTGACAAACACGCCACCGAGTACCGGGCCCAGTATCGGGCCGACCAGTCCCGGCATGGTAACGAAGTTGAGCACGGGAAGCAGTTCGCTTCGAGGGTAGGCTCGTAATAAGGCAAGGCGTGCCACGGGCATCATCATCGCGCCGCCAATGCCCTGTAAAACGCGGAAGATAACCAGTTCCGTTAAGGACGAGGAGAGCGCACAGGCCAGCGAACCGAGCGTAAAGAGCGTTACGGCCAGCATGAAAACTCTACGGGTACCGAAGCGGTCGGCCAGCCAGCCGCTAACTGGAATTAACATTGCAACCGTCAGGGTGTAGCTGATGATGGCGGACTGCATCGCCAGCGGGGAGCGGTTAAGGCTTTGCGCAATAGCGGGAAGCGCGGTGTTGAGGATGGTGGCATCCAGTGCCTGCATAAAAAACGCCATGGCTGCAATCCACGGCAATCCGGCCATGCTGCGCGCTTTTTTCTTTGTCATTTATTTACCTGCTGGTGGGTTGGCGCAGCCAGTAATGCCTGGCACGCACTCAGGGCTCGCTGCCCGTCGCTTTCCTGAATGGCATCCACTATCGCCTGATGCAATTCCAGTTTTACCACGTCGTTTTGTGTAATAGAGGTAAAGTAGGTGTGATACACCGAATGAAATAATGAGGCAAACGAGGTGAGGAACGGATTGGCGCTCATCATATAGATATGTTCATGCCAGGCCATATCGACCTCAACCCAGCGTTCGCGGTTGAAGTGTTTTTTCAGGAACACCATCTCTTCCATCAACGCGTTAAGCTGCGCTTTCTGCTCTGCTGTGCCAAGTGTGGCGGCAAGCAGACATGCCTGAGGTTCAAGGCTGCTGCGCATCACCAGAAAGTGATCGACGACCTGATGAAAGTTGTCTTCCGTCATCCACCAGGAGAGTAGCTCCTGATCGAGAAAATTCCAGTTACTCTGTGGCATCACGCGTGTGCCAATACGAGGACGTGGAAGCACCATACCTTTTGCCGTCAGGGTTTTCACCGCTTCGCGCACTGCGGTACGGCTCACCCCAAACTGCTCACCCAGCTCCATTTCACCCGGCAGGATGCTGCCCGGGGCATATTTACCCGCTAAAATCCGCTGAGCCAGCTTTTCTGCCAGCACATACGACAGGTTTTTTTGGGCGGCCAGCTGTTGTGCGCTTAATGGCATCGCTTTTATTCCTTAAAGATTCATGCTGATAATTATGCCACCTCGAATGTGATTGTGGTTGCAGATACATCAAATAGAACAATTTGTAGCTTGATTTCACCTCTGCTGGTGAAAAAAAACACGGATAGAAACTTTTTTTAAATTTCCTCTTGTCACGCCGGAATAACTCCCTATAATGCGCCTCCACTGACACGGAACAACGGCACACACGCCGCCGGGTCAGCAGAGAATAGCGAAAATAAACGCTTGACTCTGAAGCGGGAAAGCGTAATATGCACACCCCGCGC
>NZ_AZUB01000013.1:0-83436 GCF_000568095.1 Enterobacter sp. DC4
TTGCCTGGCGGCTTTAGCGCGGTGGTCCCACCTGACCCCATGCCGAACTCAGAAGTGAAACGCCGTAGCGCCGATGGTAGTGTGGGGTCTCCCCATGTGAGAGTAGGGAACTGCCAGGCATCAAATTAAGTAGTAAGCCGGTGCATAAATCCGGTGGTTACAAGCAGTCTTCGGTGGAGCGGTAGTTCAGTCGGTTAGAATACCTGCCTGTCACGCAGGGGGTCGCGGGTTCGAGTCCCGTCCGTTCCGCCACTTATTAAGACATTAAGCCTGCCCTATCGGCAGGCTTAATGGCAAAAACTTTAGGGGCGTAGCTCAGTTGGTAGAGCACCGGTCTCCAAAACCGGGTGTCGCGAGTTCGAGTCTCTCCGCCCCTGCCATATAGAATCCTTTGCTTCGGCAAAGGATTTTTTTTTGCCTGAAACGCTGCAGAAAACGCTTTTCTTAATTTTTCAGCCAGCATTCCTGCTGGCTGATATATCAATCCATTACATTGATTTTTAACAGATCTTTTATCTGTGATTGCTTATCACTGTTTTGCAGCCAAATCGCATACAGCGGCCTGGTAAGCGTGGTGGAATCCAGCACCGTATGCAGCCCCGCTTTAGTATCTGCCCAGCGAACAGGTAACCAGGTACAACCTCTCAGCAAGGGCAGCTGCTGACAGGCGATCTCCGCAGAGCTGGTCGTTAGCTGCGGAACATCATCAGGTGCAATCAATCCCGTCTCATGCTGCTGAAAATCAGGCCCCCATTCCAGCCGCAAATAGGTCAGGTCTGCCTTCATCATCGAAGGTTCAGAGGCATAAAGCGCCAGTCCAAACTGACCCACAATCTGGCTGCTAAATTCGTCCATCTTGGGGGCTTCGGTTGTGATCAGAAGATCAAGCTGGCGCTCATGAAGTTGCTTAACCAGCGACTGCCGTTGCGCAATCCTGGCTTCGAATTGCAGGTGACTGTGTGAATGATAAAGCCGGGTAAGCCACTGACTTAGCATACATTCCCACAGGGAAGCGCTGGCCCCTATCGAGAACTCATTATGCCTCGACGTATGTGCCACCTCTTTGCGTGCCGCCTGCCAGGTATTCATGAGCGTTTCAGCGTACGGCAGCAGTTTCTCGCCGGCAGGCGTTAAGCGAATATTGTTGCGATGGCGGGTAAAAAGATTCACACCCAGTTGATTTTCCAGCTGTCGAATACGAAAACTGACGGCTGACTGCGTCAGATAAAGGGCTTCCGCTGCTCGCCCAAAGTGGCGTGTTCTGCTCACTTCAAGGAAAGTTTTAAGCAATTCCGTATCCACATCTTTCTCCGCAAAATTATTTGTCGTTATGATTTAAATGTTTTGTTTTACACTCTGTCAAGCGTAACTAATACTCCGCGCCATAAATAGCTCGGCCAAAGAATTAGGAGCGTGTAGGATGGCGGAAAGCTTTACGACGACTAATCGTTTTTTCGACAATAAACATTATCCGCGCGGGTTCTCTCGTCACGGCGATTTCACCATCAAAGAAGCTCAACTGCTTGAGCGCCATGGTTATGCCTTTAACGAGCTGGATCTGGGTAAGCGTGAACCTGCAACCGAAGACGAAAAACAGTTTGTTTCTGTTTGCCGTGGTGAGCGTGAGCCGCAGTCTGAAGCGGAACGTGTGTGGATCAAGTACATGGCGCGCATTAAGCGTCCAAAGCGCTTCCATACGCTGTCTGGCGGTAAGCCGCAGATGGAAGGTGCAGAAGACTACACCGAGTCTGATGACTAAGATGATAAGAAGGGGCTACGGCCCCTTTTTTTATGCCAGCAACTTCTGCAGATGCAGCAGCAAACGATCGATAGCGCGATAGCTCAGCGCCTCCTGCAAATGTTTCCTCTCAATGTCAGTGCACCCCTCCACGTCAGCAATGGTTCTGGCCACTTTCAACAAACGCTGCCACGCACGTATGGATAGCCCGAACCGCGTCAACGTCTCCTCCAGCCATCCCGCATCCTCAATGTTAAGAGAACAAAACTGCCGGATCCCGGCATTATCCAGCCGCGCATTTAGCCTGTTCTGACGGGCGTACTGCCGCTTCTGGGCTGCAATCACCCGCTCGCGTACCTCTGCTGAGCTTTCACCCGTGATGCCCGTTTGCCTGAGCAGGCCCGGTGGAGGAAGCGGGATTTCGAGAGATAAATCGAAACGGTCGAGGAACGGGCCGGATAACTTACCGAGATAGCGCAATGTCTGCTCTGGCGTACAGCGGTTATGGTTGCCCTGGTAGTGGCCCGTCGGGCTGGGATTCATCGCAGCGACCAGCTGAAACTGCGCGGGATAGCTTATTTTGGCCCGCGTGCGTGAGATATGTATCTCGCCGGATTCAATGGGCTCCCGCAGTGCATCCAGCACGCGGCGCTCAAACTCCGGCAATTCATCAAGAAACAGAATGCCATTGTGTGCCAGCGAGATCTCACCCGGCCCGGGGATAGACCCACCGCCGACCATTGCCGTCAGTGAAGCGCTATGATGTGGGGAACGAAAAGGGCGACGGCGCCACTGTTTTTGCAACGATGCAGAACTGATGAGGCTGTATATGGCGGCACTTTCCAGCGCTTCATGATTATTGAGCGGTGGAAGCAACCCACTCAATCTGCTCGCCAACATGGTTTTACCCGTACCCGGCGGACCAATTAACAGAAGATTGTGTCCCCCTGCAGCCGTAATCTCCAGCGCCCGTTTCCCTTGCTCCTGCCCCATAATCTCGCTGAGATCCTCTGGAGCATCCGCTATAACATCATCACACTCCTCCGGCTCGGACAGTTCATGTCGCCCTTCCAGCCATGCACAAACTTCCTGTAAATGCCCCGCGATGAGGCATCCTTTTTCCGCGATAAGACTCACTTCTGATGCGTTTTCATTGGCGACAATGATTTGCCGCCCTGCACGTATGGCTTCCAGCGCTCCCGATATCGCCCCGGGAACGCCTCTTAACGCGCCTGTAAGCGCGAGTTCGCCAACGAACTCATACGAGCCTAGCCGTGTCGTATTAAGCTGCTCAGAAGCCGCGAGAAGAGCAATTGCGATAGGTAAATCATATCGCCCACCCTCTTTGGGAAGATCGGCAGGAGCAAGGTTGATGGTGATCTTCTTCGCGGGGAAGGCATAACCGCTATTTATTATTGCGCTGCGAACGCGATCCCTGGCCTCTTTAACCGTCGTTTCAGGTAACCCGACAAGCGTGAGTCCGGGTAGCCCGTTACTCAAATGAACCTCGACGGAAATAAGCGGTGCCTTTACCCCGAGAGCCGCACGCGTATAAACAACTGACAGTGACATTTGCACTACCTCCTGGTGCGACTATGCCAGCGCTTTTTTTGTCTGTTTAGCGTCATTTTGCGGATTTACGCCGCCTGTTCAGAGATTTTAATCGCATACTGAAACTCTTGCATAACCGTGGAAGCCTCCTCGCAGAATGTAAAAAGCCCCGTTTTGACGTTAAGAACCGCAGAAAAAAAATGAAAAATATTCATTTTCTAATTTCCGTATATAAAACAACGCTTTTAAGAAATATGATTCGCGGACTAACCAAATCCGTCATAAATAAATCTTGTGTTTGAATTAAAAACTGTGATAACTCTTTAGGTATTCCTTCGAACAAGATGCAAAAAGAACTGAAAATGACAGCCCTTCTACGAGTGATTAGCCTGGTCGTGATTAGCGTGGTGGTGATTATTATCCCACCGTGCGGGGCTGCACTTGGACGAGGAAAGGCTTAGAAATCAAGCCTTAACGAACTAAGACCCCCGCACCGAAAGGTCCGGGGGTTTTTTTATGACTAAAAAACGCAAATGAGGAGCAGAGCATGACGACTAGCACAAAATTCTGTTTCTCCCGATTTATGACGGGGAACTAACTATGAATGGGGCACAGTGGGTAGTACATGCGTTGCGCGCGCAGGGAGTCGAAACAGTATTCGGTTATCCGGGTGGCGCAATTATGCCGATTTACGATGCACTGTATGACGGCGGCGTGGAACATCTCTTGTGCCGACACGAGCAGGGTGCAGCGATGGCAGCCATCGGCTATGCCCGCGCGACAGGTAAAACGGGCGTGTGTATGGCGACTTCAGGCCCGGGCGCAACTAACCTCATCACCGGCCTGGCTGACGCGCTGTTGGATTCCGTTCCCGTTGTCGCCATCACCGGGCAGGTGGCGTCTTCGTTCATCGGTACCGACGCTTTCCAGGAAGTCGACGTCCTCGGTTTATCGCTGGCCTGCACCAAACACAGCTTCCTCGTCCAGTCTCTGGAAGAGCTGCCGCGCGTAATGGCAGAAGCGTTCGAAGTGGCAAACTCAGGTCGTCCTGGTCCGGTTCTGGTCGATATCCCGAAAGATATCCAGGTGGCATTCGGCGATCTGGAACCGCACTTCTCAACCGTTGAAAGCGACAATGCGTTTCCGGATGCGGAAGTTGAAGAGGCCCGTCAGATGCTGGCGCAGGCGAAACAGCCGATGCTGTACGTCGGCGGTGGCGTCGGCATGGCGCAGGCCGTTCCAACCCTGCGCGAATTTATCGCAACAACGCAGATGCCAGCGACCTGCACGCTGAAAGGTCTCGGTGCTGTCGACGCGGATTACCCCTACTATCTGGGCATGCTGGGGATGCACGGCACCAAAGCGGCAAACCTGGCGGTGCAGGCGTGCGATCTGCTCATCGCCGTAGGTGCCCGTTTTGACGACCGCGTCACCGGCAAGCTGAATACCTTTGCGCCGAACGCCAAAGTGATCCATATGGATATCGACCCGGCGGAGATGAACAAGCTGCGTCAGGCGCACGTTGCCCTCCAGGGCGATCTCAACGCGCTGTTACCGGCATTGCAGCAGCCGCTGGATATCAATGCATGGCGTCAGCACACCGCAGACATGCGCGCCGAGCACGCCTGGCGTTACGACCACCCCGGCGAGGCTATCTACGCGCCGCTGCTGTTGAAGCAGTTGTCCGACCGTAAACCGGCTGACAGTGTCGTCACCACCGACGTAGGCCAGCATCAGATGTGGTCCGCGCAGCACATGACCTACACCCGCCCGGAAAACTTCATCACCTCCAGCGGGTTAGGGACGATGGGCTTCGGTCTGCCAGCCGCCGTTGGCGCACAGGTTGCCCGCCCGAACGATACCGTAATCTGTATCTCCGGTGACGGCTCCTTCATGATGAACGTTCAGGAGCTCGGCACCGTTAAGCGCAAGCAGTTGCCGCTGAAAATCGTCTTGCTCGACAACCAGCGTTTAGGGATGGTTCGCCAGTGGCAACAGCTGTTCTTCCAGGAGCGTTACAGCGAAACGACCCTTACCGATAACCCCGATTTCCTCATGCTGGCCAGCGCTTTTGGCATCCCTGGTCAGCACATCACCCGTAAAGATCAGGTTGAAGCGGCGCTCGACACCATGCTGAACAGCGAGGGGCCTTACCTGCTTCATGTCTCAATCGATGAACTCGAGAACGTCTGGCCGCTGGTACCGCCTGGTGCCAGTAACTCACAAATGATGGAGAAATTATCATGATGCAGCATCAGGTCGCCGTACAGGCTCGCTTCAACCCGGAAACCTTAGAACGCGTTTTGCGCGTGGTGCGTCATCGTGGTTTTCAGATTTGCTCTATGAATATGGAGACGGCCACTGACGCCCGGAATATCAGTATCGAATTAACCGTTGCCAGCCCGCGGTCGGTCGACTTACTGTTTAGTCAGTTATCAAAGCTGGTAGACGTTGCCCATGTTGCCATCTGCCAGAGCACAACCACATCACAACAAATCCGCGCTTAAGCGTGACAGGACGAAAAAATGACGACAAAAAAAGCTGATTACATTTGGTTCAACGGTGAGATGGTTCGCTGGGAGGACGCGAAGGTCCACGTGATGTCCCACGCGCTGCACTACGGTACCTCCGTGTTTGAAGGCATCCGCTGCTACGATTCTCACAAAGGGCCAGTGGTGTTCCGCCATCGCGAACACATGCAGCGTCTGCATGACTCAGCCAAAATTTATCGTTTCCCGGTATCTCAGAGCGTGGATGAGCTGATGGAAGCCTGCCGCGATGTGATCCGTAAGAACAACCTGACCAGCGCCTATATTCGTCCGCTGGTCTTCGTGGGCGACGTCGGTATGGGCGTGAACCCGCCAGCGGGCTATACCACGGATGTGATCATTGCCGCGTTCCCATGGGGTGCCTACCTGGGTGCAGAAGCCCTGGAGCAGGGGATCGACGCAATGGTCTCTTCCTGGAACCGCGTTGCGCCAAACACCATCCCGACCGCCGCGAAAGCTGGCGGTAACTACCTCTCTTCACTGCTGGTCGGTAGCGAAGCGCGCCGTCACGGCTATCAGGAAGGTATCGCCCTGGACGTAAACGGCTACATCTCCGAAGGCGCAGGTGAAAACCTGTTTGAAGTGAAAGACGGCATCCTGTTCACGCCGCCGTTCACCTCGTCCGCGCTGCCGGGCATCACCCGTGATGCCATCATCAAGCTGGCGAAAGATCTGGGTATCGAAGTGCGCGAGCAGGTGCTATCTCGCGAATCCCTGTACCTGGCGGATGAAGTCTTTATGTCCGGTACCGCGGCTGAAATCACGCCGGTGCGCAGCGTAGACGGTATCCAGGTGGGCGAAGGCCGCTGTGGCCCGGTCACCAAACGCATTCAGCAAGCGTTCTTTGGCCTCTTCACCGGCGAAACAGAAGATAAATACGGCTGGTTGGATCAGGTTAATCACTAAGTATAAATTTGGGACGGCACGCACCGTCCCATTACATAGTCAGACGGGAGTAAATAAAGCATGCCTAAGTATCGTTCAGCCACCACCACCCACGGCCGTAACATGGCGGGTGCCCGCGCACTGTGGCGCGCCACCGGAATGACCGACGCCGATTTCGGTAAGCCAATTATCGCCGTGGTGAACTCCTTCACCCAGTTCGTTCCGGGCCACGTGCACCTGCGCGATCTGGGTAAGCTGGTTGCCGAGCAAATCGAGGCCTCCGGCGGCGTGGCGAAAGAGTTCAACACCATTGCGGTGGATGACGGTATCGCGATGGGTCACGGGGGCATGCTCTATTCACTGCCGTCGCGCGAACTGATCGCCGACTCGGTGGAGTACATGGTTAACGCCCACTGCGCCGATGCAATGGTCTGTATCTCCAACTGCGACAAAATCACTCCGGGGATGCTGATGGCCTCCCTGCGCCTGAATATTCCGGTGATCTTCGTCTCCGGTGGCCCAATGGAAGCGGGGAAAACCAAGCTCTCCGACAAAATCATCAAGCTCGACCTGGTTGATGCGATGATCCAGGGCGCGGACCCGAAAGTCTCTGACGAGCAGAGCGACCAGGTGGAACGCTCCGCGTGTCCGACCTGCGGCTCCTGTTCCGGGATGTTCACGGCGAACTCCATGAACTGCCTGACCGAAGCGCTGGGTCTTTCTCAGCCGGGCAACGGCTCGCTGCTGGCGACCCACGCCGACCGTAAGCAACTGTTCCTCAATGCCGGTAAACGTATCGTTGAGCTGACCAAACGCTACTACGAGCAGGATGACGCCAGCGCGCTGCCGCGCAGCATCGCCAGCAAAGCGGCGTTCGAGAACGCCATGACGCTGGATATCGCCATGGGCGGTTCCACCAACACCGTTCTGCACCTGCTGGCCGCCGCGCAGGAAGCCGAAATCGACTTCACCATGAGCGACATCGACAAGCTGTCCCGTAAAGTGCCGCAGCTGTGTAAGGTCGCGCCGAGTACGCAGAAGTACCACATGGAAGACGTGCACCGTGCCGGTGGCGTCATCGGTATCCTCGGCGAGCTGGATCGCGCCGGGCTGCTGAACCGTGACGTGAAAAACGTCCTCGGCCTGACGCTGCCGGAATCGCTGGACCAGTACGACGTGATGCTGACCAAAGACGACGCGGTGAAAAAAATGTTCCGCGCGGGTCCTGCCGGTATTCGCACCACCCAGGCGTTCTCGCAGGACTGTCGCTGGGACACCCTGGACGATGACCGCGCCGAAGGCTGCATCCGCTCGCTGGAACACGCCTACAGCAAAGACGGCGGCCTGGCCGTGCTGTACGGTAACTTTGCGGAAAACGGCTGCATCGTGAAGACCGCTGGCGTGGACGACAGCATCCTGAAATTCACCGGTCCGGCGAAAGTGTACGAAAGCCAGGATGAAGCGGTAGACGCTATCCTGGGCGGTAAAGTGGTGGAAGGCGACGTGGTTGTCATCCGTTATGAAGGGCCGAAAGGCGGCCCGGGCATGCAGGAGATGCTCTACCCAACCACCTTCCTCAAATCGATGGGCCTCGGTAAAGCCTGCGCGCTGATCACCGACGGGCGTTTCTCCGGCGGCACCTCTGGTCTCTCCATCGGCCACGTTTCACCGGAAGCGGCAAGCGGCGGCAACATTGCCATCATCGAAGACGGCGACCTGATCGAAATCGACATTCCTAATCGCGGCATTCAGCTCAAACTTACCGACCAGGAGATCGCGGCCCGTCGTGAAGCCCAGGAGGCCCGCGGCGACAAAGCCTGGACGCCGAAAGATCGCCAGCGCGAAGTATCCTTCGCCCTGCGCGCCTACGCGAGCCTTGCCACCAGTGCAGATAAAGGCGCGGTGCGCGATAAATCTAAACTTGGGGGCTAATGATGGCCGAGTCACAACCCTTATCCGCCGCCCCCGAGGGGGCGGAATACCTGAGAGCGGTGCTGCGCGCGCCGGTCTATGAAGCCGTGCAGGTTACGCCCCTGCAGAAAATGGAAAAACTCTCTTCGCGCCTCGACAACGTTATCCTGGTCAAGCGCGAAGACCGTCAGCCGGTGCACAGCTTCAAGCTGCGCGGCGCCTACGCGATGATGGCCGGGCTGACCGACGAGCAGAAAGCGCGCGGCGTGATTACCGCCTCGGCGGGCAACCACGCGCAGGGTGTCGCTTTCTCTTCGGCCCGTTTAGGTCTGAAAGCGCTGATCGTGATGCCGGTCGCTACCGCCGACATCAAAGTCGATGCGGTACGCGGTTTCGGCGGCGAAGTGCTGCTCCACGGGGCTAACTTCGACGAAGCGAAAGCCAAAGCGATCGAGCTGGCGCAGCAGCAGGGGTTCACCTGGGTGCCGCCGTTCGACCACCCGATGGTGATTGCCGGGCAGGGGACGCTGGCGCTTGAACTGCTGCAGCAGGATGCCCATCTCGACCGCGTGTTTGTGCCGGTCGGCGGCGGCGGCCTGGCCGCGGGCGTGGCGGTGCTGATCAAACAGCTGATGCCGCAGATCAAAGTCATTGCCGTGGAAGCGGAAGACTCCGCCTGCCTGAAAGCGGCGCTGGATGCGGGCCATCCGGTCGACCTGCCGCGCGTCGGGCTGTTTGCCGAGGGCGTGGCGGTGAAGCGTATTGGCGACGAAACGTTCCGCCTGTGTCGGGAGTATCTCGACGATATCGTCACGGTGGATAGCGACGCCATCTGCGCGGCGATGAAAGATCTGTTCGAAGACGTGCGCGCGGTGGCGGAACCGTCCGGCGCGCTGGCGCTGGCAGGGATGAAAAAATACATCGCGCAGCACAATATTCGCGGCGAACGTCTGGCGCACGTGCTGTCTGGTGCCAACGTGAACTTCCACGGTCTGCGCTACGTTTCCGAGCGCTGCGAGCTGGGCGAACAGCGGGAAGCGCTGCTGGCGGTGACCATCCCGGAAGAGAAGGGCAGCTTCCTGAAGTTCTGTCAGCTGCTGGGCGGTCGTTCGGTGACGGAGTTTAACTACCGTTTTGCCGATGCCAAAGACGCCTGTATTTTTGTCGGCGTGCGCCTGAGCCGCGGCGTGGAGGAGCGCAAAGAGATCCTCAACCTGCTGCATGAGGGCGGCTATAGCGTGGTCGATCTCTCTGACGACGAGATGGCGAAGCTGCACGTGCGCTACATGGTCGGCGGGCGTCCATCGAAGCCGCTCAGGGAACGTCTGTTCAGCTTCGAGTTCCCGGAATCGCCGGGCGCGCTGCTCAAGTTCCTGCACACGCTGGGCACGCACTGGAACATCTCCCTTTTCCACTACCGCAGCCACGGTACCGACTACGGCCGCGTGCTGGCGGCGTTTGAACTGGGCGAGCACGAGCCGGATTTCGAAACGCGGCTGAACGAGCTGGGCTATGAGTGTCACGACGAAACCCATAACCCGGCGTTCAGGTTCTTCCTGGCAGGTTAGTGGTTCGGCAATATCGTCCAGAACGCATCAATAAGCGGCTCATGCAGCCGCTTTTTTTGTGCGCACACGCCAAGCTCAAACGGCGTCTTCTCGTCGCTGCGCTCCAGAATCATTACGCGATTGCGCACCGGTTCCGGGCTATTTTCCAGCACCACTTCCGGCAGCAGCGCCACGCCGCAGCCCAGCGCCACCATCGACACCATCGCTTCATGGCCGCTGACCGTGGCGTAAATCGACGGGTTGCTGATTTTCTGACGGCGGAACCACAGCTCAATGCGGCGGCGCACAGGCCCCTGATCGGCCATGATAAACGGCACCGTGGACCAGTCCGGTTTTTCCACCGACACCTGATTACGCACCGGGCAGGGCAGCGCGGGGGCAATCAGCACCACCGCCAGATTCTCCAGCATCGAGAACGCTACCGCACCCGGCAGGGTTTCCGGCTTCCCGGCAATGGCGAGATCCGCTTCGCCCGTCACCACTTTTTCCATTGCGTCGGAGGCGTCGCCGGTAGTGAGCTTAATTTCAACCGACGGATGTGCCGCGCGGAAGCGGTCGAGAATGGGCGGCAGATGGCTATAGGCGGCGGTCACGGAGCAGAAAATATGCAGCTCACCGGAAAGCGACGGCCCCTGCTGGTCAATCGAGTGACGCAGCTGCTGGTACTGCAACAGCGTCTGCTGGGCAAAAATGCGCAACTCTTCGCCCGCTTCCGTGAGGGTGACGGTGCGGTTGTCGCGCACGAACAGCGGCTGGCCGAGGTCTTCCTCGAGGCGCTGGATCTGGCGCGAAAGCGTGGAGGGGCTAACGTGCATCGCCCGCGCGCTGCGGCCAAAGTGACGGCTTTCCGCCAGGTGCAGGAACATTTTCAGATCGCGTAAATCCACTGATTCCACTCCCTCTTTTTATATTGCAAAAATTGCAACGTGACGTTGTGAATATATCAATTTCCGCAATAAATTTCCTGTTGTAATGTGGGTACATTCTCGCTGAAACGCGAACCGAACAATAAGACACACAACATCACGAGGTATCACCCATGGCTAACTACTTTAATACACTGAACTTGCGCCAGCAGCTGGCGCAACTGGGCAAATGCCGCTTCATGGCGCGCGACGAATTTGCCGATGGCGCGAGCTACCTTCAGGGTAAAAAAGTGGTCATCGTCGGCTGTGGCGCACAGGGTCTGAACCAGGGCCTGAACATGCGTGACTCCGGTCTGGATATCTCCTACGCCCTGCGTAAAGAAGCGATTGCCGAGAAGCGTGCTTCCTGGCGTAAAGCGACCGAAAACGGCTTCAAAGTGGGTACCTACGAAGAGCTTATCCCGCAGGCGGATCTGGTGGTTAACCTGACCCCGGACAAACAGCACTCAGACGTTGTACGTTCTGTACAACCGCTGATGAAAGACGGTGCCGCGCTGGGCTACTCCCACGGCTTCAACATCGTTGAAGTGGGCGAGCAGATCCGTAAAGACATCACCGTAGTGATGGTGGCACCGAAGTGTCCGGGTACGGAAGTACGCGAAGAGTACAAGCGTGGCTTCGGCGTGCCGACACTGATCGCAGTTCACCCGGAAAACGATCCGAAAGGCGAAGGCATGGCGATTGCCAAAGCATGGGCAGCGGCGACCGGCGGCCACCGTGCGGGCGTTCTGGAATCGTCCTTCGTTGCCGAAGTGAAATCTGACCTGATGGGCGAGCAGACCATTCTGTGCGGCATGCTGCAGGCCGGTTCTCTGCTGTGCTTCGACAAGCTGGTGGAAGAAGGTACTGACCCGGCCTACGCTGAAAAACTGATTCAGTTCGGCTGGGAAACCATCACCGAAGCGCTGAAGCAGGGTGGTATTACGCTGATGATGGACCGTCTGTCCAACCCGGCAAAACTGCGTGCTTACGCGCTGTCTGAACAGCTGAAAACCATCATGGCGCCGTTGTTCCAGAAACACATGGACGACATCATCTCCGGCGAGTTCTCTTCCGGCATGATGGCAGACTGGGCGAACGACGATAAGAAACTGCTGACCTGGCGTGAAGAGACCGGTAAGACCGCGTTCGAAACCGCGCCGCAGTATGAAGGTAAAATCGGCGAGCAGGAGTACTTCGATAAAGGCGTCCTGATGATCGCGATGGTGAAAGCAGGCGTTGAGCTGGCGTTCGAAACCATGGTCGATTCCGGCATCATCGAAGAGTCTGCATACTACGAATCACTGCACGAGCTGCCGCTGATTGCGAACACCATCGCCCGTAAGCGTCTGTACGAAATGAACGTGGTGATCTCTGATACCGCAGAATACGGTAACTACTTGTTCTCTTACGCCTGCGTACCGCTGCTGAAAGAGTTTATGACCACTCTGCAGACGGGCGATCTGGGCAAAGCGATTGCTGAAGGTGCCGTGGACAACGCGCAGCTGCGCGACGTGAACGAAGCGATTCGCAGCCACCAGATCGAGAAAGTGGGTCACAAACTGCGTGGCTACATGACCGATATGAAGCGTATCGCGGTAGCGGGCTAACAATCTTGTCGGGTGGCGCTTCGCTTACCCGACCTACAAAACCGTAAGATGTAGGCCGGGTAAGGCGCAGCCGCCACCCGGCTTTTTTATTTGCGATACAGCACTTTAATCACGTGGTAGCCGAACTGCGTGTGCAGCGGGCCGGTTGGCTCCAGCACCGGGCAGGAGAAGACCACTTTATCGAACGCCGGTACCATCTGACCCTGGCGGAATTCACCCAGATCGCCGCCGCGTTTGCCTGACGGACAGATAGAGTGCTTCTTCGCCAGTTTGCCGAAGTCGGCGCCGTTTTTTATCTGCTCCAGAAGATCCAGAGCCAGTTTCTCTTCTTTAACAAGAATATGCAGTGCTGCTGCTGTTTTTGCCATGATCGTGCCTTGAATAGGTTGAGATAAATCGGGGCGCAATATACCACGCGTCAGCGGCGATAAAGCACCTTAATGATATGGTAGCCAAATTTGGTTTTTACCGGGCCGTAGGGCTTCAGAAGCGGGCAGCTAAAGACCGCCTGATCGAACGGGCCGACCATCGCACCTTGTTGAAACTCCCCAAGATCACCGCCATTGCGCCCGGACGGGCATTTAGAGTAACGCTTCGCCAGATGATCAAAGCTGATGCCGCGCTCCAGCTTGGCCAGGATCTCCTGGGCCAGTTTCTCTTCTTTTACCAGAATATGCAGGGCTGCTGCGGTCTTTTTCATGGTTCTGCTCTAAGGGTTAAACGCGATTTCTCCACTTTATCATTAGCCGGTAAATCTGCGCCCGGCTTTCTGCTACAATCCACACCCCGTTCGAAGATTGAGCAATACTCCCATGCGTTTAAACCCTGGACAACAACAAGCGGTCGAATTCGTTACTGGACCATGCCTGGTGCTGGCAGGGGCCGGTTCGGGTAAAACCCGCGTGATCACCAACAAAATCGCCCATCTGATCCACAACTGCGGGTATCAGGCGCGACACATTGCGGCGGTCACCTTTACCAATAAAGCGGCGCGCGAGATGAAAGAGCGTGTCGGTCAGACGCTGGGCCGTAAAGAGGCGCGCGGCCTGATGATCTCCACCTTCCACACGCTGGGGCTGGATATCATCAAACGCGAGTATGCGGCGCTGGGAATGAAGTCCAACTTCTCGCTCTTCGATGACACCGATCAGGTGGCGCTGCTCAAAGAGCTCACCGAGGGGCTGATCGAAGATGATAAAGTGCTGTTGCAGCAGCTGATCTCGACGATCTCGAACTGGAAAAACGATCTGATGACGCCGGCCCAGGCCGCGGCGATCGCCAAAGGCGAACGGGATCGCATCTTCGCCCACTGCTACGGTCTGTACGATGCACATATGAAAGCGTGCAACGTGCTGGACTTCGACGACCTGATCCTGCTGCCGACGCTGCTGCTGCAGCGCAATGAAGAGGTGCGCGAGCGCTGGCAGAACAAAATCCGTTACCTGCTGGTGGATGAGTATCAGGACACCAACACCAGCCAGTACGAGCTGGTGAAGCTGCTGGTGGGGCAGCGCGCGCGTTTTACCGTGGTAGGCGATGATGACCAGTCAATTTACTCCTGGCGCGGCGCGCGCCCGCAAAACCTGGTGCTGCTGAGCAAAGATTTCCCGGCGCTGCAGGTGATTAAGCTGGAACAGAACTATCGCTCCTCCGGGCGTATCCTGAAAGCAGCTAACATCCTGATTGCCAATAACCCGCACGTGTTTGAGAAGCGTCTCTTCTCCGAACTGGGCTACGGCACGGAGCTGAAAGTGCTCAGCGCCAACAATGAGGATCATGAAGCGGAGCGCGTGACGGGCGAACTCATCGCCCACCACTTCGTCAACAAAACCGAATATAAGGATTACGCAATCCTCTATCGCGGCAATCACCAGTCGCGCGTCTTTGAAAAGATGCTGATGCAGAACCGCATTCCGTACAAAATCTCGGGTGGCACGTCGTTCTTCTCACGACCAGAAATCAAAGATCTGCTGGCCTATCTGCGCGTGCTCACTAACCCGGATGACGACAGCGCGTTTCTGCGCATCGTGAATACGCCAAAACGCGAGATTGGCCCGGCGACGCTGCAAAAGCTCGGCGAGTGGGCGATGACCCGCAACAAAAGTATGTTTACCGCCAGCTTCGACATGGGGCTGAGCCAGACGTTAACCGGACGCGGGTATGATTCATTAACGCGATTCACCCACTGGCTTGGCGAAGTGCAACGTCTCGCGGAGCGCGAGCCGGTGGCGGCGGTGCGCGATCTTATTCACGGCATCGACTATGAGTCCTGGCTGTACGAAACGTCGGCCAGCCCGAAAGCGGCTGAGATGCGCATGAAGAACGTAAACCAGCTCTTCAGCTGGATGACCGAAATGCTGGAAGGCTCTGAAATCGACGAGCCGATGACCCTGACGCAGGTGGTCACCCGCTTTACCCTGCGCGACATGATGGAGCGGGGCGAGAGCGAAGAAGAGGCCGATCAGGTACAGCTGATGACGCTGCACGCGTCAAAAGGTCTGGAGTTCCCGTATGTCTATCTGGTCGGTATGGAAGAGGGGTTGTTACCGCATCAGAGCAGCATTGATGAAGACAACGTCGACGAGGAGCGCCGCCTGGCCTACGTGGGGATCACCCGCGCGCAGAAAGAGCTGACGTTCACACTGTGTAAAGAGCGCCGTCAGTATGGCGAACTTGTCCGCCCGGAGCCGAGCCGTTTCCTGCTGGAGCTGCCGCAGGATGACGTGATTTGGGAACAGGAGCGCAAAGTGATTACCGCAGAAGAGCGGATGCACAAGGGGCAGGCTAACGTGGCAAATATCCGCGCCATGCTGGCAAAAGCCAAAGAGAAAGGATAATGATGAGTAGGCCGGGTAAGGCGAAGCCGCCACCCGGCAATGTTCAGCGCATTACTTCACTTCCAGCACCCAGTGCACATAGCTCTGCCACTGGCACTCCTGCTCGATCATCTCTGCCCCAAGCGGGTGACGATCAATCCAGTTCTCCGGTAACGTCAGCGAAAGCTTCTCGTCATCGGCCACCAGATTAATTGCAGGCAGCAAATCATCGCGGCGGCGGCTGGCAAACAGGATCGCCAGACGCAGCAGGCGGCACAGATGCTCGGCCACGCGCGGCGGTACGGCGTTTTGCTGATGCAAAGACGAGAGGTCAACGGCATTGGTCTGGTTCAGCAACAGCGTTGCCAGCAATTTTTTCTGCGCGGGTGTATAGCCCGGTAAATCCAGGTTGCGCACCAGATACGCTGCGTGAGCAGGTGCCTGCTTAAAATCAATGCTCAGCCCCACTTCATGTAGCGCACAGGCGCTCAGCAATAAATCCCGGCTCAGAGGATCAAGATCCCAGACGTTAGCGACCTGATCGGCGAAGCGTGACGCCAGCTGCGATACGCGTCCTGCCTGATCGATATCAACCAGAAAACGACGCTGAACGTTGCGCAGGGTACGGCTGCGGATATCCTGATCGACCGACAGATGCAGCATCCCGTAGACCAGACCTTCTCGCAGCGCGCCGCCGGCCAGGGTCATACACTGGATGTTCAGCTCGGTGAAAATAGCGATAAGAATGGCCAGTCCGCTCGGGAAAACCAGCGCGCGCTCCAGCGTCAGGCCTTCAATTTCCAGCTCTTCCAGGCGTCCGCACTGAATGGCGCGCTGTTTCAGCTGCTGAAGTTTGGCAAGCGTAATCCGCTCGTCCATTCCCTGCGCCATCATGATTTCCTGCAGGGCCTGCACGGTACCCGAGGCACCCACGCAGACTTTCCAGCCGTGATAGCGCAGCTCGTCCATCACCGGGCGTAACACTTCGCGCGCGGCGTTCTCTGCCTCGTCGAAGTTCTCTTTACCCAGATTACGATCGGTAAAGTAGCGCTCAAGCCAGGTCACGCAGCCCATCGACAGGCTGAACAGCGACGTTGCCTGCGCGCCGGTGCCGGTAACAAGCTCGGTACTGGCACCGCCGATATCCACTACCAGGCGACGATCGTCACCCCCCGTGGTGTGTGCAACACCCTGATAAATCAGGCGAGCTTCTTCTTCACCGCTGATAACCTGAACCGGACAACCTAGAATTTCCTGCGCTCTGGCAATAAAATCCACGGCGTTAACCGCTAGGCGGAGTGTCGCAGTGGCGACCACGGTGATTTGGGCATGCGGGATATCCTGCAGACGCTCGGCAAAGAGTCGCAGACACTGCCAGCCACGTTCCATGGCTTCAGGTGAGAGGTGATTGTCGCTGCTCAGGCCCGCCGCGAGGCGGACCTTGCGCTTAATGCGCGTCAGCGTTTGTATGCTTCCCGCCACCTCGCGCACAACCAGCATATGAAAACTATTCGAACCGAGATCAATTGCCGCATAAAGCGAGGTGGAGCTGAGCATATTTTTTAACCTGAACGACGACGATTACGCGGTGCGCCGCCTGAACGACGCGGACCATTGCCGGAGCGTGGGCGGGTTAGACGCTTAGGCGGCGGCAGTTCGCTTAACAGCGCTTCCGGATTGTATTTGCTCTGCGGAATAGAGTGACCGATATAAGTCTCAATGGCTGGAAGATTCAGCGCATACTCTTCACACGCAAGGCTAATCGAGTGACCGCTTGCGCCCGCACGACCGGTACGACCGATACGGTGTACGTAGTCTTCGCAGTCGTCTGGCAGATCGTAGTTAAAGACGTGCGTTACGGCCGGAATGTGTAAACCACGTGCCGCCACGTCGGTTGCGACCAGAATATCGAGATCGCCACGGGTAAATTCTTCAAGAATGCGCAGGCGTTTTTTCTGCGCCACGTCGCCGGTCAGCAGGCCAACACGGTGACCGTCTGCAGCCAGATGGCCCCAGATGTCTTCACAACGGTGTTTGGTGTTCGCGAAGATAATGGCGCGATCGGGCCACTCTTCTTCAATCAGCGTTTGCAGCAGGCGCATCTTCTCTTCATTTGAAGGATAGAAGAGCTCTTCTTTAATGCGGTGACCCGTTTTCTGCTCCGGTTCCACTTCCACGTACTCGGCGTTGTTCATCTGTTCGAACGCCAGTTCGCGCACACGGTAGGAGAGGGTTGCAGAGAACAGCATATTCAGGCGCTGGTTAGCCGGAGGCATACGGCGGAACAGCCAGCGGATGTCTTTAATGAAGCCCAGATCGTACATGCGGTCAGCTTCATCGAGCACCACAACCTGGATTGCACCGAGGTTAATGTGGTTCTGTTTAGCGTAGTCGATAAGACGGCCGGTGGTACCGATCAGGATATCCACACCGCTTTCCAGCACTTTCAGCTGTTTATCGTAGCCGTCGCCGCCATAGGCCAGACCCAGCTTCAGGCCGGTAGCCTGCGCCAGGGGTTCAGCGTCTGCATGGATCTGTACCGCCAGTTCTCGCGTCGGGGCCATAATTAGCGCGCGCGGCTGGTTAACTTTGCGGTCTGCAATCGCTGGGTGAGAAAGTAAATAATGAAACGTTGACGTTAAAAACGCCATCGTTTTGCCGGTACCGGTTTGCGCCTGCCCGGCAACATCGCGACCGGCCAGCGTCAGCGGCAGCGCGAGGGCCTGAATGGGCGTGCAGTTATGAAACCCTTTATTTTCAAGGGCTTCAATCACCTTCGGGTGCAGCGCGAAGTCGGAAAACTTCTGTTCTGTTAAATGTGTTTTGCTCATAGTGTGGTAGAATATCAGCTTACTATTGCTTTACGAAAGCGTATCCGGTGAAATAAAGTCAACCTTTAGTTGGTTAATGCGACATCAACACGTCGTTGGTGGAGACAAAACCAACGTACCAGGCTTATTCCTGTGGAGTTATATATGAGCGATAAAATTATTCACCTGACTGACGACAGTTTTGACACGGACGTACTTAAGGCTGACGGGCTGATCCTCGTCGATTTCTGGGCTGAATGGTGTGGTCCTTGCAAAATGATCGCCCCGATTCTGGATGAGATCGCCGACGAATATCAGGGCAAACTGACCGTTGCCAAGCTGAACATCGACCAGAACCCGGGCACCGCACCAAAATACGGTATCCGTGGCATTCCGACCCTGCTGCTGTTCAAAAACGGCGAAGTGGCGGCGACCAAAGTGGGCGCGCTGTCCAAAGGTCAACTGAAAGAGTTCCTGGACGCTAACCTGGCGTAAGGTTTCTCCGCTGTGCGTTCAGAGCTCCCGGCTAAATGATGTGGAACTCTGGACGCCCGGCTGAAGTCGTGCTAAGTTAGCTATGACTTCGTTTTAAACATATCTTGTTGTTTGAATCTTGTTTTACCCGATACTTCCCGTTGTTGACATGAACAGTGCGTGAAGTGGCTAAATTCCGGGCTTGTCACTCAATCCGTCTTGTCGTTTCAGTTCTGCGTTCTTTCCCTGTGACCAGACAGCGAACAGACATGAGTTGATGGCCGCTAAACAGGCATGGATGACCCTGCCATACCATTCACAACATTAAGTTCGAGAATCACCCCGAGTTTAAGAACCCACACCATTATGAATCTTACCGAATTAAAGAATACGCCGGTTTCTGAGCTGATCACTCTCGGCGAAAATATGGGGCTGGAAAACCAGGCTCGTATGCGCAAGCAGGACATCATTTTCGCCATCCTGAAGCAGCACGCTAAGAGTGGCGAAGATATCTTTGGCGACGGTGTGCTGGAGATATTGCAAGACGGATTTGGTTTCCTCCGCTCTGCAGACAGCTCCTACCTCGCCGGCCCTGACGACATCTACGTATCCCCCAGCCAAATCCGCCGTTTCAACCTCCGCACTGGTGACACCATTTCAGGTAAGATTCGTCCTCCTAAAGAGGGTGAACGCTACTTTGCGCTGTTGAAAGTCAATGAAGTTAACTTCGACAAACCAGAAAACTCGCGTAATAAGATCCTCTTTGAGAACTTAACGCCGCTGCACGCGAACTCTCGCCTGCGCATGGAGCGTGGTAACGGTTCTACCGAAGACTTAACCGCGCGTGTTCTGGATCTGGCATCACCAATTGGTCGTGGCCAGCGTGGTCTGATTGTGGCACCGCCGAAAGCGGGTAAAACCATGCTGCTGCAGAACATCGCGCAGAGCATCGCCTATAACCACCCAGACTGCGTGCTGATGGTACTGCTGATTGACGAACGTCCGGAAGAAGTGACCGAGATGCAGCGTCTGGTTAAAGGTGAAGTGGTTGCTTCTACTTTCGACGAGCCAGCCTCTCGCCACGTTCAGGTTGCGGAAATGGTTATCGAGAAGGCGAAACGCCTGGTTGAGCACAAAAAAGACGTGATCATCCTGCTCGACTCCATCACCCGTCTGGCGCGTGCCTACAACACCGTGGTCCCAGCGTCCGGTAAAGTGCTGACCGGTGGTGTGGATGCCAACGCCCTGCATCGTCCGAAACGCTTCTTCGGTGCCGCACGTAACGTGGAAGAGGGCGGCAGCCTGACCATCATCGCGACGGCGCTGATCGATACCGGTTCAAAAATGGACGAAGTGATTTACGAAGAATTTAAAGGTACAGGTAACATGGAACTGCACCTTTCTCGTAAAATCGCTGAAAAACGCGTCTTCCCGGCTATCGACTACAACCGTTCCGGTACCCGTAAAGAAGAACTGCTCACCACGCAGGAAGAGCTGCAGAAAATGTGGATCCTGCGCAAAATCATCCATCCAATGGGTGAAATTGACGCGATGGAATTCCTCATTAACAAACTGGCGATGACCAAAACCAACGACGATTTCTTCGACATGATGAAACGCTCGTAACGCAAATAAAGCCAGCGAACGCCACGTTTTTACGTGGCGTTTTTCTTTTATGGACTATACGCTAGTACCACCTACTCCCAATTTTGACCGGTCAGTGCGACAATAAGATAATTCGCACAGTAAAAACATTAATAGCTTGAATAATAAACAAATGGAACTGTAAGAGGTTTGCTTTATAACTTCAGGCTCAGCGCCTTGATGGTTATACTTGCTTGACTAACATTTGTTGAGAACATCCATTGTGAACCTACTTGATACGTTTACTGAACTAACCAGTATTTTCTTGTTTACCACCTGCTTTTTGTTTCTGGCACGTAAGGTGGCGAAATATCTGGGGTTAGTGGATAAACCCAACTTCCGTAAGCGTCATCAAGGTATGATCCCTTTGGTCGGGGGTATCTCCGTTTTCGCGGGGATCTGCTTCACATTCGCCATAGCGGATTACTATATTCCACATGCCCGGTTGTACCTGACCTGCGCGACTGTGCTTGTGGTGGTTGGCGCTCTTGACGACCGTTATGATATTAGCGTCAAAATCCGCGCCTTCGTTCAGGCTGCTGTAGCTATTGCTATGATGGTGTTCGCTAAGTTGCACTTGAGTAGCCTGGGCTATATTTTTGGCTCCTGGGAGATGGAACTCGGTCCGTTCGGTTATTTCCTGACACTTTTTGCCGTGTGGGTGGCGATTAACGCGTTCAACATGGTTGACGGTATTGATGGTTTGCTTGGAGGCCTGTCCTGCGTCTCATTTGCCGCAATTGGTTTCATTTTATGGTTCGATGGGCAATATAGCCTTGCTATGTGGTGTTTTGCCATGATTGCGGCCATCCTGCCTTATATCCTTTTAAATCTCGGCGCATTGGGCCGGCGCTATAAAGTATTCATGGGTGATGCGGGTAGTACGCTTATCGGCTTTACTATCATTTGGATCTTGCTGGAAACCACTCAGGGTGATGTACACCCCATTAGCCCGGTTACGGCATTATGGATTATCGCTATCCCGTTAATGGATATGGTTGCGATTATGTATCGCCGCCTGCGTAAAGGGATGAGTCCTTTCTCTGCTGATCGTCAGCACATTCATCATTTGATCATGCGAGCCGGATTCACTTCCCGGCAGGCATTTGTGCTTATTACGCTGGCGGCTGCTATTCTAGCGGGGATTGGCGTGACGGCGGAATATACACATTTTGTTCCTGAATGGGCTATGTTGGTATTGTTCTTGCTAGCTTTTTCTCTCTATGGCTACTGCATCAAGCGCGCATGGAAGGTAGCACGCTTCATTAAACGTATTAAGCGCAGGATGCGTCGTAGCAGTGGCAAACATACAACATTAACTAAGTAAAACCGGGACTATGATGACTCAACCGTTGGCGGGAGCGAAATCAGTGGTAACTGAGAATGAACTGGATATTCGGGGTTTGTTTCGCGTGTTATGGGCAGGCAAACTTTGGATTGCCGGGATCGCGCTGGGGTTTGCACTGTTAGCGCTGGCCTATACATTCTTTGCAAAACAGGAGTGGAGCGCCACGGCAATCACGGACAAACCAACGGTTAATATGCTCGGGGGATACTATTCCCAGCAGCAATTCCTGCGAAATCTGGATATCAAAGCCAGTCTTGCAACGCCAGACCAGGCCTCCGTTATGGATGAAGCCTATAAAGAGTTTGTGATGCAGCTGGCTTCGTGGGATACCCGCCGCGATTTCTGGTCCCAGACGGATTACTACAAGCAGCGTCGGGTTGATAACACCAAAGCCGATGCCGCCCTGCTGGACGATCTGATTAACAATATCCAGTTTATGCCGGGCGATGCGCTGCGTAACGTGAATGACAGCGTCAAGCTGATTGCAGAAACTGCGCCGGATGCCAACAACCTGTTGCGTCAGTATGTTGCGTTTGCCAGCCAGCGTGCCGCAAGCCATCTTAACGAAGAGCTTAAAGGCGCCTGGGCGGCTCGTACCATCCAGATGAAAGCGCAGGTGAAACGTCAGGAAGAGGTGGCTAAAGCCATTTTTGCTCGTCGTGTACACAATATTGAGCAGGCGCTGAAAATTGCGGAGCAGCACAATATTTCCCGTACTGAGACGGACGTGCCGGCTGATGAGCTGCCTGACTCTGAAATGTTCCTCCTTGGCCGCCCTATGCTGCAGGCGCGTCTGGAAAACCTGAAGGCCGTTGGGCCTGATTTTGACCTCGATTACGATCAAAATCGCGCGATGCTTAACACGCTTAATGTCGGTCCATCCCTGGATCCGCGTTTTCAGACCTATCGTTATTTGCGAACGCCTGAAGAACCTGTAAAACGCGACAGTCCGCGCCGCGCATTCCTGATGATCATGTGGGGAATTGTGGGGGCACTCGTTGGTGCTGGCGTGGCGTTAACGCGTCGTCGTACAAACTAAGAACGCCGTCTACGATGAAGGCTGCGGCCTTCATCGTCTAATCGAAGAGAATCGATGTGAAAGTACTTACCGTATTTGGCACCAGGCCGGAGGCCATTAAGATGGCGCCTCTGGTTCATGCGCTGGCCAGCGATCCTGATATTGAAGCAAAAGTGTGCGTCACAGCCCAGCACCGGGAGATGCTCGACCAGGTCTTAACGCTCTTTTCCATCGTCCCGGATTACGACCTCAATATTATGAAACCGGGGCAAGGTTTGACGGAAATAACCTGCCGCATACTGCAAGATCTCAAGCCGATCCTGGAGTCATTTAAGCCTGACGTGGTGCTGGTACACGGTGATACCACCACTACCGTGGCGACAAGCCTGGCCGCGTTCTACCAGCGAATTCCCGTGGGACATGTTGAGGCGGGGCTGCGTACTGGCAATCTTTATTCGCCGTGGCCGGAAGAGGCCAACCGCACGTTAACGGGCCATCTGGCGATGTACCACTTTGCGCCAACGGAAAACTCTCGTCAAAACCTGCTGCGTGAAAATATCGCCGATAATAAAATCTTTGTGACCGGTAATACGGTCATTGACGCGTTAATTTGGGTACGTGACCGCGTCCTGGCAAATAGCGATCTTCAGAAAGAGCTCGCAGCCCGCTATCCGTTCCTTCACAACGGCAAAAAAACCATTCTGGTCACTGGTCATCGACGCGAAAGCTTTGGCCGGGGTTTTGAGCAAATCTGCCATGCGCTGGCTGAAATCGCCGCGCAGAACGACGATGTGCAAATTGTCTATCCAGTACACCTTAACCCTAACGTCAGCGAGCCGGTCAATCGTATTCTGGGCCACGTCGAAAACGTTCTGCTGATCGAACCGCAGGACTACATGCCGTTTGTCTGGCTGATGAACCATGCCTGGCTGATCCTCACCGATTCCGGCGGAATTCAGGAAGAAGCGCCATCCCTCGGCAAACCGGTTCTGGTGATGCGTGAAACGACCGAACGTCCGGAAGCCGTTAAAGCCGGTACGGTGCGTCTGGTCGGCACCAACGCACAGCTGATCGTCGAAGAGGTCACGCGCCTGCTGCACGACGATGAAGCGTATCAGGCGATGAGCCGGGCCCATAATCCGTATGGCGACGGGCAGGCTTGTGGTCGTATTTTGCATGCACTTAAACACAATCGGGTATCGCTATGAGTTTTACTACCATCTCTGTCATTGGTCTTGGCTACATTGGCTTGCCCACCGCGGCGGCGTTTGCCTCTCGTCAAAAACAGGTTGTCGGTGTGGATATCAACGCACGCGCGGTGGAAACCATTAACCGTGGCGAAATTCATATTGTCGAGCCCGATCTTGACCGCGTGGTGAAAGAGGCTGTGGACGGAGGCTTCCTGCGTGCCAGCACGACCCCTGTGGAAGCAGATGCCTACCTGATTGCCGTTCCAACACCCTTTAAAGGTGACCACGAGCCCGACATGGCTTTTGTCGAGGCGGCGGCAAAATCCATCGCACCTGTGCTGAAGAAAGGGGCACTGGTGATCCTGGAATCGACCTCTCCGGTTGGTGCTACCGAGCAGATGGCACAGTGGCTGGCCGACGCGCGCCCTGATTTAAGCTTCCCGCAGCAAGCGGGGGAGCAGGCGGATATCAATATCGCCTACTGTCCGGAGCGCGTGCTGCCGGGCCAGGTCATGGTCGAACTGATGAAAAACGACCGCGTCATTGGCGGTATGACGCCCGTCTGTTCCGAACGTGCCAGCGCGCTGTATAAGATTTTCCTGGAAGGTGAATGTGTGGTGACCAACTCCCGCACCGCCGAGATGTGCAAGCTGACGGAAAACAGCTTCCGCGACGTCAATATCGCTTTTGCGAACGAACTGTCGCTGATCTGCGACGATCAGGGGATTAACGTCTGGGAGCTGATTAGCCTGGCGAATCGCCATCCGCGCGTCAACATTCTCCAGCCAGGCCCGGGAGTAGGCGGACACTGTATCGCCGTCGATCCGTGGTTTATCGTGGCGCAGAATCCGGCGCAGGCGCGCCTGATTCGCACCGCGCGCGAAGTGAACGACAGCAAGCCTCACTGGGTGCTCAATCAGGTTAAAGCGACGGTAGCGGATTGTCTGGCAGAGAGCGGCAAGCGCGCCAGTGAGCTGAAAATTGCCTGCTTTGGTCTGGCATTTAAACCCAATATTGACGATCTGCGTGAAAGCCCGGCGATGGAAATTGGCGAGATGATTGCCGAATGGCACAAGGG
Organism: Enterobacter sp. DC4; assembly: GCF_000568095.1. Taxonomy (NCBI): domain Bacteria; kingdom Pseudomonadati; phylum Pseudomonadota; class Gammaproteobacteria; order Enterobacterales; family Enterobacteriaceae; genus Enterobacter; species Enterobacter sp. DC4. The sequence continues at coordinate 25,096 of NZ_AZUB01000013.1, forward strand.
CGAAACGCTGGTGGTTGAGCCGAATATCCATGAATTACCGGCAAAACTGGCGGGGCACTGCACGCTGACGGCGCTGGACGACGCGCTGGCGGCGGCGGACGTGCTGGTGCTGCTGGTAGATCATAAAGAGTTTAAAGCGACGTCCGGCGATGCCGTTCGTCAGCAGTATATTGTGGATACCAAAGGTGTCTGGCGTTGAATAGCCTGAATGGGGTACTCGAGTCCCTGCAGTGGGAGAGTGCTTTTTTCGGCCTGCCGTCGGCCATCGTGCGTCTGCGCGATGACGCGCCGGTACTGGCTGAATCGGATTTTATCGCCTGGCAACGAGTGCAGGCGAAGATTCCGGCGGAGCGCGTCGATCTGCTTGACGCGCTCCAGCAGCACGGCTTTCAGCTGGTTGAAGGTGAGGTCGATCTTTCCATTACCCTCACCCGGCACGATGCGTCCGGCGCGGAAATTGCAACGGAACAGGATATCCCCGTGCTGCGTCGGATGGCGGCCCGGGCGTTTGCGCAGAGCCGCTTTCGTACGCCCTGGTATGCACCTGACGATAGCGGGCGTTTCTATGCCCAGTGGATAGAGAATGCCGTCAAAGGCACCTTTGACCACGTCTGCCTGGTTTTCCGTGCAGGGGACGGTCAAATCCAGGGGTTCGTCTCGCTGCGTAAGCTCAACGCGCGCGAGGCGCGTATCGGCTTATTAGCCGGGCGCGGCATGGGTGAGAAACTCATGCAGGCGGCGCTGCACTGGGCGCAGCAGCAACAGCTTGTGACGCTGCGGGTCGCGACCCAACTGGGCAACACCGCCGCGCTTAAACGTTATATTGCGAGTGGTGCCAACATCGACGCCACCGCCTACTGGTTATACAGGTGACAAGATGATTCCATTTAACGCACCACCCGTCGTCGGAACTGAACTCGACTATATGCAGTCTGCCATGGGCAGCGGCAAACTCTGCGGTGACGGTGGTTTTACCCGTCGCTGTCAGCAGTGGATGGAACAGCGTTTTCGCAGCGCCAAAGTGCTGCTGACCCCGTCCTGTACGGCATCGCTGGAAATGGCAGCACTGCTGCTGGATATCCAGCCCGGTGATGAAGTGATCATGCCGAGCTATACCTTCGTTTCCACCGCGAACGCGTTTGTTCTGCGCGGGGCGAAAATCGTTTTTGTGGATATCCGACCGGATACCATGAACATTGATGAGACGCTGATTGAAGCGGCGATCACCGATAAAACACGCGCGATCGTGCCGGTTCATTACGCGGGCGTGGCCTGTGAAATGGACACCATCATGGCCATCGCCAAAAAACATAATCTGTTTGTGGTGGAAGATGCCGCGCAGGGCGTGATGTCTACCTACAAGGGACGCGCGCTGGGTACGATCGGCCACATCGGCTGCTTTAGCTTCCACGAAACCAAAAACTACACGGCAGGCGGAGAAGGTGGCGCGACGCTGATTAACGACCAGGCGCTCGTGGAGCGTGCGGAAGTGATCCGCGAAAAAGGCACCAACCGCAGCCAGTTCTTCCGCGGCCAGGTAGACAAATACACCTGGCGCGATATTGGCTCCAGCTATCTTATGGCGGATCTGCAGGCCGCGTACCTGTGGGCGCAGCTGGAAGCGGCGGAACGTATCAACCTGCAGCGTCTCTCCCTGTGGCAAACCTATTACGATGCGCTTGAGCCTCTGGCCAAAGCCGGGCGTATTGAGCTGCCAACCATTCCTGCTGATTGCGTCCACAACGCGCACATGTTCTACATCAAGCTGCGCGATAACGACGACCGCAGCCAGCTCATTGCCTGGCTGAAAGAAGCCGAAATTATGGCGGTATTCCACTATATCCCGTTGCACTCCAGCCCGGCGGGTGAAACGTTTGGGGTGTTCGCGGGTGAAGACCGTTACACCACCAAAGAAAGTGAGCGTTTGCTTCGTCTGCCACTGTTCTACAACCTCGCGCCAGTTAACCAGCGTACGGTGATTAATACCCTCCTGAGTTATTTCGGCTGATATGTCTCTGGCAAAAGCATCGGTGTGGACCGCCGCGTCCACGCTTGTAAAAATTGGTGCCGGGCTGCTGGTCGTCAAGCTGCTGGCGGTCTCATTTGGCCCCTCTGGTGTGGGACTAGCGGGTAATTTCCGCCAGCTTGTCACCGTCCTTGGGGTGCTGGCCGGTGCCGGTATTTTTAACGGCGTAACCAAATACGTTGCGCAGTACCATGATGATGCGGCTCAGCTTCGCAGAGTCGTGGGCACCTCTTCGGCGATGGTCACGGGTTTTTCGACCCTGATGGCGATTATCTTTCTGCTGGCGGCGGCCCCTATCAGCCAGGGCTTGTTCGGGCACACCCATTACCAGGGGCTGGTGCGTCTGGTGGCGTTGGTTCAGATGGGCATTGCCTGGGCTAACCTGCTGCTGGCGCTGATGAAAGGGTTTCGTGATGCTGCCGGGAACGCGCTTGCCTTAATTCTGGGCAGCGTCATCGGCGTGATTGCCTACTACTTCTGCTATCGCCTGGGAGGCTATGAAGGCGCACTGCTCGGACTGGCGCTGGTCCCGGCTCTGGTTGTTGTGCCTGCGGCGCTTATGCTGATGCGTCGGGGCGTCATCCCGCTGAGCTACCTGAAACCGCAATGGGATAAAGTGCTTGCCAGTCAGTTGGGTAAATTTACCCTGATGGCGCTCATTACCTCCGTCACGCTGCCGGTGGCCTACGTGATGATGCGAAACCTGCTGGCGGCGCATTATAGCTGGGATGAAGTGGGGATCTGGCAGGGCGTAAGCAGCATTTCAGACGCCTACCTCCAGTTTATTACGGCTTCCTTTAGCGTTTATTTGCTGCCAACATTATCGCGTCTGACGTCCAGGCAGGATATTACCCGTGAGATTTTCCGATCGCTGCGCTTCGTGTTGCCAGCGGTTGCAGCTGCCAGCTTGACCGTCTGGTTATTGCGTGATGTCGCCATCTGGCTGCTGTTCTCGGCGAAGTTCACCGCCATGCGCGATCTGTTTGCCTGGCAGCTGGTGGGCGATGTGCTGAAAGTGGGTGCTTACGTTTTCGGCTATCTGGTGATTGCAAAAGCGTCCCTGCGGCTATATATCCTGGCGGAAATTAGCCAGTTTGCATTGCTGACCTCGTTCTCGCACTGGCTGATACCCGCACACGGTGCGCTGGGGGCAGCTCAGGCCTACATGGCAACCTATATCGTTTATTTCGCTGCCTGTTGCGGCGTATTTTTATTGTGGCGTAAACGCGCATGACTGCACTGATTCACATCCTGGGATCGGATATCCCACACCATAACCAGACCGTTTTGCGGTTCTTCAACGACGAGCTGGCATCGGGTAATACTGATGCGCGTGAGTTTATGGTTGCAGGTCAGGATAAGGGCCTGAGCGCAGCATTTCCGGCGCTCGCTATTCGCTTCTGGCCGGATAAGGCCTCACTGGCGAAGGCGGTTGTTGCCAAAGCCAAAGCGGATCGTAAGCAACGTTTCTTTTTCCACGGGCAGTTTAATACCGGCCTGTGGCTGGCGCTTCTCAGCGGGGGGATTAAACCCTCCCAGTGCAGCTGGCATATCTGGGGAGCCGATCTCTACGAAGTCTCCCGCGGTTGGAAATTCCGTCTTTTCTATCCCTTACGCCGCATGGCGCAGGGGCGCGTAGGCTGTGTGTTTGCCACCCGTGGCGATCTCAACTATTTTGCTAAGCAGCACCCGAGCGTGCGCGGAGAACTCCTCTATTTCCCCACCCGCATGGATCCGGCGCTGAACACCATGGCGAATGACACGGTGCGTGAAGGCAAGCTAACGATCCTGGTGGGGAATTCCGGCGATCGCAGTAACGAACACGTTTCGGCGCTCAGGGCAGTGCATCAGCAGTTCGGCGACACGGTGAACGTGGTGGTGCCGATGGGCTATCCCGCCAACAACGACGCCTATATTGATGAGGTTCGCCAACAGGGACTTGCGCTGTTTAGCGCAGAAAATCTGCACATCCTTAGCGATAAGCTGGAATTTGATGAATATCTTGCGCTGCTGAGAAAATGCGATCTTGGCTATTTCATCTTTGCCCGACAGCAGGGAATCGGCACGCTGTGTCTGCTGATTCAGGCGGGGGTACCGTGCGTGCTCAACCGCGACAACCCGTTCTGGCAGGACATGGCCGAGCAGCATATTCCGGTGCTGTTTACCTCAGATGCGCTAAATGTCGAGGTGGTACGTGAAGCTCAGCGCCAGCTCACGCTGGTGGATAAAAATAGCATCGATTTTTTCAGCCCGAATTACCTCACGCCGTGGCACCGCGCGCTGCGTATCGCGTCAGGAGACAAAGCATGAGTCAGTTGCAATTCAGCGGCTTACTGGTTGTCTGGCTTCTGAGCACCCTGTTTATCGCCACGCTTACCTGGTTTGAATTTCGCCGGGTGCGCTTCAACTTTAACGTTTTCTTCTCGTTACTGTTTCTGCTGACCTTCTTTTTCGGCTTCCCGCTCACCAGCATTCTGGTCTTCCGTTTTGACGTGAGCGTCGCGCCGCCGGAAATCCTGCTCCAGGCGCTTCTGGCGGCGACCTGCTTCTACGCGGTCTACTACGTCACCTATAAAACGCGTCTGCGTTCAGCGCAGGCCGCAGCTCCGCGTCGGGCGCTTTTTACCATGAATCGGGTGGAGACCCACCTGACGTGGGTGATGCTGATGACCATCGCCCTGGTCAGCGTCGGTATCTTCTTCATGCATAACGGCTTCCTGCTGTTTAAGCTCCACTCCTACAGCCAGATTTTTTCAGCCGAAGTCTCGGGCGTGGCGCTTAAGCGTTTCTTCTACTTCTTCATTCCGGCGATGCTGGTGATCTTTTTCCTGCGTCAGGACAGCAAAGCGTGGCTGTTCTTCCTGGTCAGCACCGTCGCGTTTGGCATCCTGACCTACATGATTGTGGGCGGTACGCGCGCGAACATTATTATCGCCTTCGCGATCTTCCTGTTTATCGGCATCATTCGCGGCTGGATCTCGCTGTGGATGCTGGTTGCGGCAGGAGTGTTTGGCATAGTGGGGATGTTCTGGCTGGCGCTGAAGCGCTATGGGATGAACGTGGCGGGAGATGAGGCATTTTACACGTTCCTCTACCTGACGCGCGATACGTTCTCGCCGTGGGAAAACCTGGCATTACTGCTGCAAAACTACGACAAGATTGATTTCCAGGGGCTGGCGCCAATTGTTCGCGACTTCTACGTCTTTATTCCTTCCTGGCTATGGCCGGACCGGCCTGGTGTGGTGCTCAATACCGCGAACTATTTTACCTGGGAAGTGCTGAACAACCATTCCGGTCTGGCAATCTCGCCAACGCTGATTGGTTCCCTGGTGGTGATGGGCGGGGCGTGGTTCATTCTGCCCGGGGCGGTTGCCGTGGGGCTGATTATTAAGTGGTTCGACTGGCTTTACGTGCGGGGCAACGAAGAGACCAACCGCTATAAAGCCGCCATTTTGCACAGTTTCTGCTTTGGTGCCATTTTCAATATGATCGTGCTGGCGCGCGAAGGGTTGGATTCATTCGTGTCGCGCGTGGTGTTCTTCATGGTCGTTTTCGGCGTCTGCCTGTTACTGGCCAAACTGCTGTACTGGCTGTTTGACAGCGCAGGGCTTGTGCACAAGCGCGAGCGGCAGGGCAGCACAACGCTGTCGCAAGTCTGAGTAAGGATAGTAATGACTGATAAAATTTCTGCACCGCGCTATGCGCTACGAGGCCTGCAGCTTATTGGCTGGCGCGACATGCAGCACGCGCTGGACTTTCTGTTTGCCGACGGCCAGATGAAATCCGGTACGCTGGTGGCTATCAACGCGGAAAAAATGCTGGCGGTTGAGGATAACGCGGAAGTCAAAAGCCTGATTGAAGCGGCTGAATTTAAATACGCTGATGGGATCAGCGTGGTCCGCTCTATCCGTAAAAAGTATCCTGACGCTAATGTTTCCCGCGTGGCGGGGGCCGATCTCTGGGAGCAGCTTATGGCCCGCGCAGGTGCGCAGAACACGCCCGTGTTCCTGATTGGCGGTAAGCCGGAGATACTGGCCCAGACGGAGGAGAAACTGCGTCGTCAATGGAATGTTAATATCGTCGGCAGCCAGGATGGTTACTTCAAACCGGAAGATCGGCAGGCGCTGTTTGAGCGCGTTCGTGACAGCGGGGCGAAAATTGTCACCGTGGCGATGGGGTCCCCGCGCCAGGAGATCCTGATGCGCGACTGCCGTCTGGTCTGTCCGGATGCCCTCTACATGGGCGTTGGCGGTACGTACGACGTCTTTACCGGCCACGTTAAGCGTGCGCCCAGGGTCTGGCAAAATCTGGGGCTGGAGTGGCTGTACCGCCTGCTATCGCAACCGACGCGCATTAAACGACAGATCCGTCTGCTTCGCTACCTCGCCTGGCATTACACCGGGAAAATGTAATCAAAATGTAGCGCGATATGCTATTCGCGCTGCAACTCGCCTGCAAAACTGCTGACAATCTGTGCAATGCATTCATTTTTTTAATGCATCGTTTGCCATTTGGCCGATTTTAAGAAACCATTCGCTCCGTATTTTAGTACCCCTAAAAAACAATACCCGGTCTTAAGCCGGGAAACAGCAAACACAATCGAGGATCTATGGCAGAGAAAAAACCGGAGCTACAGCGTGGGCTGGAAGCTCGTCATATTGAACTGATAGCGCTGGGCGGCACTATCGGCGTGGGCCTGTTTATGGGCTCCGCAAGTACGCTCAAATGGGCAGGCCCTTCCGTATTACTGGCGTATATTATCGCCGGGCTGTTTGTTTTCTTCATTATGCGTTCCATGGGCGAAATGCTCTTCCTGGAGCCGGTAACCGGCTCGTTCGCCGTTTACGCGCATCGTTATATGAGCCCGTTCTTTGGCTACCTGACGGCCTGGTCATACTGGTTTATGTGGATGGCGGTGGGCATCTCAGAGATCACCGCGATAGGGGTCTACGTCCAGTTCTGGTTCCCGGACATGGTCCAGTGGATACCCGCGCTCATTGCCGTGGGGCTGGTGGCGCTGGCAAACCTGGCCGCCGTGCGCCTTTACGGTGAAATTGAGTTCTGGTTCGCAATGATCAAAGTCACCACGATTATCGTGATGATTGTCGTCGGCCTGGGCGTGATTTTCTTCGGCTTTGGCAACGGTGGACACGCTATCGGCTTTGGCAACCTGACCGAAAACGGCGGCTTCTTCGCTGGCGGCTGGAAGGGCTTCCTGACGGCGCTGTGTATCGTTGTGGCCTCGTATCAGGGCGTGGAGCTGATCGGCATTACCGCCGGTGAAGCGAAAAACCCGCAGGTCACACTGCGTAGCGCGGTAGGCAAAGTGCTGTGGCGCATCCTGATTTTCTATGTGGGTGCAATCTTCGTTATCGTAACCATCTTCCCGTGGAACGAAATTGGCACGACCGGCAGCCCGTTTGTTTTAACCTTCGCCAAAATTGGTATCACGGCGGCGGCGGGTATCATCAACTTTGTGGTCCTGACGGCAGCGTTGTCAGGCTGTAACAGTGGGATGTACAGCTGCGGACGTATGCTCTATGCGCTCTCGAAGAACAACCAGTTGCCTGCGGCGATGAGTAAAGTCTCACGTGCCGGGGTGCCGGTGGCGGGGGTGGCGGTCTCCATTGCGATCCTGCTGATTGGCTCTTGCCTGAATTACATCATACCTAACCCGCAGCGCGTGTTCGTTTACGTCTACAGCGCCAGCGTACTGCCGGGCATGGTGCCGTGGTTTGTTATCCTCATCAGCCAGCTGCGCTTCCGTCATGCGCACAAAAAGGCGATTGAAAGCCATCCGTTCCGCTCAATTCTGTTCCCGTATGCGAACTATTTGACGATGGCGTTCCTGATTTGCGTATTAATCGGGATGTACTTTAATGAAGATACCCGCATGTCGCTGTTTGTCGGGGTGATCTTCCTGGCGGCTGTGACGGCTGTATATAAGCTTTTTGGCCTGGGCCGCCGTGCCACCACGCAGAAAGTGGAGGAATAAGCGGCAAAATGTGCAAACCATAACCAAACGCGCATTTTTTTCAAAAAAGCACTAGACAGCGGGGACGGAGGTACGTAATATCCAGCCCCGCAACGGCGCTAAGCGCCCGTAGCTCAGCTGGATAGAGCGCTGCCCTCCGGAGGCAGAGGTCTCAGGTTCGAATCCTGTCGGGCGCACCATTAACCCGGTGCTGGAGCTGCGGTGGTCTGAGAAGTAGTCAGTACCGCGTGAAAGAATACAGTGGTGGCTATAGCTCAGTTGGTAGAGCCCTGGATTGTGATTCCAGTTGTCGTGGGTTCGAATCCCATTAGCCACCCCATTATTTGAAAGAGTTGTGAATTGCGAAGGTGGCGGAATTGGTAGACGCGCTAGCTTCAGGTGTTAGTGTCCTTTGGATGTGGGGGTTCGAGTCCCCCCCCTCGCACCACGACTTTTTAAATGAGTTGAACTAAAAATTCAAAAAAGCAGTACATCGGCGAGTAGCGCAGCTTGGTAGCGCAACTGGTTTGGGACCAGTGGGTCGGAGGTTCGAATCCTCTCTCGCCGACCAATTTTGAACCCCGCTTCGGCGGGGTTTTTTGTTTTCTGCAATTCTTCATCCCTGTCGTCATTCTCCAACAACGTCCTTTTTCATTGTCGCAATCCAGCGACATATAACTCATTGAAAGTTAGGTAAATAACTGTTTATGGGTTTTGCTGTCTCCTCCTGGCGACATCTTCCCGCCTTTTCCCGATACGTTGTAGAGCTTAAGACGTTACTTAACAGCATAATTTCCTTTTATCTTAAAATGTTGCGTCATGTAAAAGTTCTGGGTGTCATGTTGGCACGTTACGTGCAATAATATGCGTGTAGATGCTCATTCCATCTCTTATGTTCGCCTTAGTGCCTCATAAACTCAGGAATGACGCAGAGCCATTTACGGTGCTTATCGTCCACTGACAGATGTCGCTTCGGCCTCATCAGACACCATGGACATAACGTTGAGTGAAGCACCACATATGTTGTCTTACAGACCTGTTTTAACGCCTGCTTTTATAGCAGGCGTTTTTTTATGCCTTATTCCCGATACCTGCGCATGATCAGGGCGACCAATAGCAGGGCAACTGACGAGACCGTATAGAGCGCCAGCACAGAGCCAAGCCCAACAGCCACCATCGCTGCAATACCGGTGAAAAGAGAGGCGCTGAGCGTTTGCCAGCGCCAGGCTTTCCCGCTGGCTGAAGCGGTTTGCGTGAGATGAAAACTACTGAGTACGCCAAACGTGCCCGCTGCGAAGAGAATATTCGAGGCCAGATGCGCGATAAAGATCATGCTCAGCGCACATGCCGTCCACCCGGACAAAAACGGCAGCACACCATAACCGGTCAGAAAGATACCGAGACAAACGATGATGCGCGGCGTGTGAGCGGCAAAGCGCGTCAGGCTCTCTTTTTTTAGCAGCATGGGGCCGCAAAGTTGTCCCATGCTCCTTGCGAAAAGCAGCGGCAGAGCAAGGCCCGCCGCATCCTGAGGATGGATTTGCTGTGCCAGCGCGGGAAGCAGCGCCATGGCCGGTGAGCCGACGGCCGCCAGCGACGGCAGGATGAGCAGGCTGCGTTTCTGCCGAACGGTCAACGTCCGCCAGCGTAATGCCGCAGGGGCTTCCTCTTCCTCGGGGGGCGTGAGTGATGGCGCAGAAAACCGGCGTCCAGCCAGCCATAGCATGAGCAGTGACCCGAGAAAGCTGGCGGCATCAATGGTCAGCAGGGTAAACACGGAAGTCTTCTGGAACAGCACCACGCCCAGGCCGGTCCCTAACAATACCTGCGAGGCAAAAATCACATTTTCCAGACAGGTCGCAGCAGGCAGCTCTGCTTCACTGAGGCCGCGCTTGAAGAGCAACGTCAGCGCGGGCCAGCTCATCCCGCTGAGCAGCGCCTCGGTGGATTGTACGGCGAGTAATGCGGCAACGCTGTGATAACCCACACCAAGCAAGGGAAAGAGCAGAGCGAGCAGGCCCAGCCCTTCGGTCAGTATCAGCAGGGATATTGGAGAACAGCGTGAGCACAGCTTTTCGCCGATCGTACTGCCGATAAATCCCGGTACTGTAGCGAAAAGAAAAGCAAGGGTTAGCAGAGCAGGCGAGGCCGACCACGCTAACAGCAAGCCGAAGACCACAACCTGGGTTAAGCCATTCCCCAACGAAGAAAAGATAAAAGCACAGGCAAGCAGGCGCAGCCAGCGGTGGCCGCGCAGCGCTTCAATAAGCGTATATAAAAGCGAGTTCATGACGATTTCCTTTCAAAAACGATTTAATCCACGCTGCAGAATGTGCGCGTGTGTGAAAAAAAGTTAATGAAAAGACATCGTTACATTGGCGGGTTCGTTTGTGGATGCGGGTGTAAAGAATGTAGCAGGAGAAAGGCGATAAAAAAAGGAGGCCATCTGGCCTCCTGATTAATTACTGCTGCGTACCGTTATTTTGCAGCGTCAGCAACAGCCCATCACGGCGCATGGCGGCCGCTTCTTCCGGCTTATGCTGCTTGTCCAGCGTATCGGCAAGCCATGCGTAGTCAAACGCGTCCGGACGCTGCTTGAGTGCTGCACGGAAGGCGAGGCTTGCCTCCTGCCATTCGCCGTGCTTCATCAACGACTGGCCGAGCGTGCTCCACAGCAGTGGACGATCGCCAACGGTTTTAATCTGCTGACGCAGCACTTTTTCGATTTGCTCAGGATTGTTGGTTTTCAGGCGCGGGATCACCATCACCAGACGATCGTCGTACTGGCGCTTCAGACCGTCGAGGAGGATCTCCTGAGCCGTGTCGTGATCGTCACATTCAATAAGATGTTCCGCCATCGCCACCTGCAGAGGAACCTGCTGACGCGTTTTCCGGCTCTGATTCTTCCACCACGTTTTCAGACCGTCGCTGCCCAGGTCAGCGCGCGCCTGATCCATCAGGCCAATCCACGCCAGACGCTGAAGCTCATCACGATGTTCATCGTCGCCCACCTCGGCCTTCGCCATGGAAGGAATGATGTCCAGCAGTGAGCCCCAGGCGCCGGTACGGATGTAGGCCTGCTCGGCAAGGCGCAGCACTTCCGGATGACGTGGTGCGACTTCCAGCAGGCGGTCGATGCCGTGGCGAGCCGCGTGATTCTCATTACGTGCCAGCTGCAGACGAACGCGCGTGATTTCCACCGGAATCGGGTCGCCGTGAGCCAGCTCAGCCGCCCGTTCCAGGTGCTGATTGGCGCGTGCTTCATCACCGCGCTGCTGCGCTGCTTCGGCCGCCAGCAGATAGTTCACCACCGGCTGTTCGGCGTGGTCGGCGTTTTTCGACATCAGCTTTTCAACCTGCTGATAATCACCCTCTGCGAGCTTAAGCAGCGCCTGCTCGGTCTGTTTACGGGCGCGGCGGCGCTTACGGCCAACGAACCAGCCGCGCGTATGGGCACCGGTATGGAAAATACGGCGCAGGATCCACTCGATCGCAAACAGCACCACCACGCCGAGGATCAGAATGATCGTCAGACCCGTTACGCTGGTTTCAATGTTGTAGTTATCGGTCTGGATCAGGACGTAACCCTGATGCCCCGCAAGCATAGGCCCGAGGACGATCCCGGCGATCAGCAGGATGAAGAGTAAGAGGACTTTTAGCATCATTACTCTCCTTGCGGTGCGCTTTCAGGCGCAGGAGCAGGTGCTGCTCCGCTCGTCTGCTCTGCCGGTACGCCCGGCTGTGCCAGCAGATTACGCACGCGCGTTTGCATCAGCTTCTCCAGAATCGGCTGGCTGGCCAGCTTATCCGGCACGTTCATGGTGATGTTCTGCTGGCTCAGCTTATCAATGTCTTCGAGGAAGGCGGTGGTCGTCGCATCATCGGTGTTGTAGTAGGCGCGGACCCACGTTGAGACGTTATCCAGCGCCTGCTTGTAGGTCTCTTCCTGATGACGCGGTACGGCCTGCGCCGCCACCAGTAGACGGGAACGAATGTTCTCGCGCAGATAGATGTCCTGGTTTGGTGCGAGCAGCGGTACGGCAGTTTCGTCGCGACGGCGGATAGTGATAAAGCTGTCCATAAAGTTCTGCCAGCTTTTCTGCAGGTTTATGCGCCATTCGCTCAGGGAACTGGAAAGTTCGGTACCGTCGGAATCCATCGGGGAGTCGTCGTCGTTGTTATCCGCCAGCTGCAGGTTATCAATCTGATTTGAAAGCTGATTCACCTTGAGGATAATGCCGTCGTAGTCCACCTGTGAGACGGCGGAGAGGCTGGCGATGTCTTCGGTGATCGCGCGACGGGCGGTGATAAGGCTTGGATCGTTCATGTCTGCCAGGCTCGCATCGGCGCTTTTCAGCAGCGCCGCGGCAGTGGTGACGTCCTGATCGCTCCAGAGCTTACGTCCGGCGAGCTTCACCAGGAAGTCGGCCTGCGAGAGCAGCCAGGTTTTGGCATCGGTGCCGGAAATGGTGGCGACTTTCTGCTGTACTTCACCCAGCTGTTTGGTCAGCTCTTCCTGTTTGCTGTTCGCTTCGGCAAGCGCAGCGGCCTGCTGCTTAATTACGGCTTCCAGCTCGGTTTTCTGCGTCTCCTGCTCTTTTTGCAGGGCAGTGAGCTGATTCACCAGCGCATCGCTGGTGGACGTCTGGTTAGCGCCCTGTTGTTTCACCAGACCGTACAGGCCAACCCCTGCTGCCAGCGCGATGGCGATGGCAATCGCGCTCAGCGTGAGGCTCGTTTTGTTGCTGCCGTTTTTCTTCTCAGCGGTTTTCTCTGTCGTCTCTGGCTGTGGCGTCGTCTCCACAGTCTCCCTGGTCTCTTCAACCACGGCGGAGGATTTGTCGTGTTCCGTCATTATGGCTTCCCATTTGAGAGTTATTGTAATGCGCGCAGCAGCGCATCGTTGTCGGCGTTATCAGCGATCCGAATATCCTGCCAGCCCAGTTCCCGGGCCTGGTTCGCCAGACGCTCACTGACGACCAGAAGCCGACAGCGGAGTAACCAGTTTTCGCGATACCAAAGCGGTATCAGCGACCAAAGCTGTTGTAACATTTCACCGCTGGTGACCACCAGCGTATTAATGCCGCGCGCGTGCCAGCGCATCGCCTCTTCCGCGCCATCGTAGTGTTTTGCACAGCGCTGATAGCACTCAATGAACGTCACGTCTGCACCACGTTCACGCAGCGTTTCGCCCAGCAGTTCGCGGCCACCATTACCGCGCAAAATGAGCGCACGCTTTCCGGCAACAGTTTGTAATTCAGGTAATTGTAGCAAGACTTCACTGATTTCCCGATCTAACGGGTAACGAACGTCCGCGCTGCTTACGGTATGCAGCGCCAGGGCCGTTGTGCGGCCAATCGCGAAATAGCGGGGGGCGGTTGGCCAGGTCAAACCCTGCTGTTGCAGCTGCGCGTGGGCAAATTCCACGGCATGTTGCGACAGCGCAAACAGCAGGTCGCCGTCCTGAAGGGTATCCATCTGGTCGGCGAGCGCAGAGAGCTCGCGACCAGGGGAGAATTCTATGAGCGGAAAACTCCAGGCCACCTGCCCCAGTGCGCGCAGACGGCTCACTAATTGCTCTCCTGCGGGAGAAGGGCGGGTGACGAGAATACTCATGCAGGGGGTTCTCCATTATAAACGTCAGCCAGAATCTCGCGGGCGCCGTTATCCAGTAACTCTTCGGCCAGCGAAACGCCAAGCTGCTCGGCATCTTGCGCTTTACCGCGACGTTCGCCGCGCACCATCTGCGAACCGTCCGGGGCGCCTACCAGCGCGCGCAGCCACAGTTCGCCATTCGTCAATTCAGCATAGCTGCCAATTGGAACCTGGCATCCCCCTTCGAGGCGGGTATTCATCGCACGCTCGGCTTTTACGCGGGTAGCGGTATCGTCATGGTTCAGCGGTGCGAGCAGTTCGCGGGTACGCGCATCGTCCAGACGGCACTCGATGCCGACGGCACCCTGGCCCACGGCCGGCAGCGACAGCTCTGGCGGTAACGCCACACGAATGCGCGACTCAAGCCCCAGACGCTTCAGGCCGGCAACGGCGAGGATAATGGCATCGTAATCGCCGTTATCCAGCTTGCCCAGACGCGTGCCGACGTTACCGCGCAGCGAGCGAATGATCAGGTCAGGACGACGTTCCGCCAGCTGACACTGACGGCGTAAACTGGACGTGCCAACCACGCTACCTTCTGGCAGCGCGTCGAGGGAGTCATAGTGGTTAGAGACAAACGCATCGCGCGGATCTTCGCGCTCGCAGATGGTCACCAGCCCCAACCCTTCCGGGAACTCGACGGGTACGTCTTTCATCGAATGTACGGCGATATCGGCGCGGTTCTCAAGCAATGCCAGTTCCAGTTCTTTGACAAACAGGCCTTTGCCGCCCACTTTCGCCAGGGGCGTATCGAGGATCACGTCACCGCGCGTGACCATCGGCACCAGCTCGACGCGCAATCCACTGTGGCAGGCCTCAAGGCGCTGCTTCACATAATGTGCCTGCCAGAGCGCGAGAGGGCTTTGGCGTGTGGCAATTCTCAAAACATTGTCTAACATGCTTGTTACCGTCATTATCAATCGCTAACCATCCTAACATTGTTGACTCTGGGATGGCAGTTTTACGGTTGATGAAGCGTGAGAGGGACAAGGCGGCGTATTCGCCAGCCATAGCCGTATTCAGGAATTTACACGTACAGAACGGTGCTACACTTGTATGTAGTGCATCTTTCTTTACGGTCAACCGGCAAGGTGTTAAATTGATCACGTTTTAGACCATTTTTTCGTCGGTACCACCAAAAATGATAAGGGCGAAAAAGGGTAACGGTTATCTTTTTGAAATACTGCGGGTCCGCTGTTACTCGTGTTTTGAATAGCTGCGACACCCGGAAACATCAGGCGATACGTCTTGTACCTCTATATTGAGACTCTGAAACAGAGACTGGATGCCATAAATCAACTGCGTGTGGATCGCGCGCTTGCTGCTATGGGCCCTGCTTTCCAGCAGGTGTACAGTCTGCTGCCGACATTATTGCACTATCACCACCCGCTGATGCCTGGCTACCTTGATGGTAACGTTCCCCAGGGCATTTGCCTTTTCACGCCTGATGAAACCCAACAGCATTATTTGAACGAGCTGGAACTCTACCGCGGCATGCCGCCACAGGAGTCCCCGAAAGGTGAACTGCCGATTACCGGCGTTTACTCAATGGGGAGCACCTCATCGGTAGGGCAAAGCTGTTCTTCGGACCTGGACATCTGGGTCTGCCATCAGTCCTGGCTCGATAACGACGAGCGTCAGCTGCTGCAGCGTAAATGCAGCCTGCTGGAGAGCTGGGCGGCATCGCTCGGTGTGGAAGTGAGCTTCTTCCTGATTGATGAAAACCGTTTCCGCCATAACGAAAGCGGCAGTCTGGGTGGTGAGGACTGCGGCTCGACTCAGCACATCTTATTGCTGGATGAATTTTACCGTACTGCTGTGCGCCTGGCCGGGAAGCGTATTCTGTGGAATATGGTCCCGTGCGAAGAAGAAGAGCATTACGATGATTACGTCATGTCGCTTTACGCGCAGGGCGTACTGACGCCAAACGAATGGCTGGATCTCGGCGGCCTGAGTTCCCTGTCAGCAGAAGAGTATTTCGGCGCAAGCCTCTGGCAGCTCTATAAGAGTATCGACTCACCGTACAAAGCGGTGCTGAAAACGCTGCTGCTTGAAGCCTATTCCTGGGAATACCCTACGCCGCGCCTGCTGGCGAAAGATATCAAGCAGCGTCTGCACGACGGGGAAATCGTCTCCTTCGGGCTGGACGCCTACTGCATGATGCTGGAGCGCGTGACCGAATACCTGAAAGCCATTGATGACACCACGCGTCTTGACCTGGTGCGTCGATGTTTCTATCTCAAAGTCTGTGAGAAATTGAGCCGCGAGCGCGCCTGCGTGGGCTGGCGTCGTGAAGTGGTCAGTCAGTTAGTGAAAGAGTGGGGATGGGACGAAGCGCGTCTGTCCATGCTCGACAACCGGGCCAACTGGAAAATCGATCAGGTGCGTGAAGCGCACAACGAACTGCTCGATGCGATGATGCAAAGTTACCGTAACCTGATCCGCTTTGCGCGCCGTAACAATCTCAGCGTTTCCGCCAGTCCGCAGGACATTGGGGTGTTGACCCGTAAGCTGTACGCCGCGTTTGAAGCGCTGCCGGGTAAAGTCACGCTGGTTAACCCGCAGATTTCGCCTGACCTGTCAGAACCAAACCTGACCTTTATCTACGTGCCGCCGGGCCGCGCGAACCGCACCGGGTGGTATCTGTACAACCGTGCGCCAAGCATGGATTCCATCATCAGCCATCAGCCGCTGGAATATAACCGCTATCTGAACAAGCTGGTGGCCTGGGCCTGGTTTAACGGCCTGCTGACCTCGCGCACGCGTTTGTTTATCAAAGGCAACGAGGTGGTCGATCTCGCTAAACTGCAGGAGATGGTCGCGGATGTGTCGCACCACTTCCCGCTGCGTCTGCCTGCGCCGACGCCAAAAGCGCTCTACAGCCCGTGCGAGATTCGCCATCTGGCGATCATCGTCAACCTGGAATATGACCCGACGGCGGCCTTCCGCAATCAGGTGGTTCATTTTGACTTCCGCAAGCTGGACGTCTTTAGCTTTGGCGAGCAGCAAAACTGCCTGGTCGGCAGCGTGGACCTGCTCTACCGCAACTCGTGGAACGAAGTGCGTACCCTGCACTTCAACGGCGAGCAGGCGATGATCGAGGCGCTGAAAACCATTCTCGGCAAGATGCACCAGGATGCCGCGCCGCCGGACAGCGTGGAAGTGTTCTGCTACAGCCAGCACCTGCGTGGGTTGATTCGTACCCGCGTGCAGCAGCTAGTCTCTGAGTGTATCGAACTGCGTCTCTCCAGTACCCGTCAGGAAACCGGGCGCTTTAAAGCGCTGCGCGTCTCCGGTCAAACCTGGGGCCTGTTCTTCGAGCGCCTGAACGTGTCGGTACAGAAGCTGGAAAACGCCATCGAATTCTACGGCGCGATTTCGCACAACAAGCTGCACGGCCTGTCGGTGCAGGTGGAAACCAACCACGTTAAGCTGCCGCAGGTGGTGGACGGCTTTGCCAGCGAAGGGATTATTCAGTTCTTCTTTGAAGAGTCGGGCGACGATGCCGGGTTCAACATCTACATTCTGGATGAGACCAACCGCGCCGAGGTGTATCACCATTGTGAAGGCAGTAAAGAGGAGCTGGTGCGCGACGTCAGCCGCTTCTACTCCTCTTCGCATGACCGTTTCACCTACGGCTCAAGCTTTATCAACTTTAACCTGCCGCAGTTCTACCAGATTGTGAACGTCGACGGTCGTACGCAGGTGATCCCGTTCCGTACCCAGGCCGTAACGCCTGCCGCGCCTGCCAATCAGGACACCGCGCCGCTGTTGCAGCAGTATTTCTCCTGAGTCTTTTCGCCGGGCGGCGCTAACGCTTACCCGGCCTACAACCGCTCGAACCCGTAGGCCGGGTAAGCGTTAGCGCCACCCGGCACAGAAACTACCTGAAACTCACCGCCTCACCCGCCTGTGCAGTCGACGCCTGTTCCAGCAGATCCCAGAACGTTACGCCGCTGCGGTCGCAAACCCATTCCCCGTCTTTCAGATCGAAATGATAGCCGCCCTGTTTCGCGGCCAGCCAGACCTGGTGAAGCGGCTCCTGGCGGTTAATAATAATTTTGCTGCCATTTTCGAAGCTCAGGGTCAGAATACCGCCGTTGATTTCACAATCGATATCGCTGTCGCCGTCCCAGTCGTCAATACGTTCTTCGATGGTCATCCACAGGTTGTCGGCAAGGCGATGGAATTCACTGTCGTTCATGGTTTTGTTCCTGTTTTTCGTGATGCCGGCAGTATAACCCTAAATAATTCCCGTTGCAGGAAAGCGGCAAACTCTTGCTTTTGTGTCTTCTCCTGCGATGATAGAAACAGATTTGAACTTACGGGCAACTTTATAATGAAAAACGCTTTCCGAACGCTTGCCGTTCTCATCACGCTGTTTAGCCTGACTGGCTGCGGACTGAAGGGACCACTGTACTTCCCACCTGCGGATAAAACCGCACCGCCGCCGACGAAACCGGTTAACAGCGGCATTGAGTCTTCCACGCCAAATACTAACGACCGTGGCGACAACGGCGGCCCGACTCAGGTTAATCTCTGACGACAACGTTCTGTACCCGCGCAATGGAGCAAATGATGCAGTTCTCTAAAATGCATGGCCTTGGCAACGATTTTATGGTCGTCGACGCGGTAACGCAGAATGTGTTTTTCTCCCCGGAACTGATCCGTCGCCTGGCGGATCGGCATCTGGGCGTGGGGTTCGATCAACTGCTGGTGGTTGAGCCTCCGTACGATCCCGACCTCGATTTCCACTACCGTATTTTTAACGCGGACGGCAGCGAAGTTAACCAGTGCGGCAACGGCGCGCGCTGTTTTGCCCGCTTTGTCCGTCTGAAAGGGCTGACCAACAAGCGTGATATTCGCGTCAGCACGGCCAATGGTCGCATGGTGCTCAGCGTCACCGATGATGAACTGGTGCGCGTGAACATGGGCGAGCCTAACTTCGAGCCCTCCGTCGTGCCGTTTCGCGCAAACAAAGCGGAAAAGACCTATATTATGCGTGCGGCCGAGCAGACAGTATTGTGCGGCGTCGTCTCAATGGGTAACCCGCACTGCGTGATTCAGGTTGATGATGTGCAAACCGCCGCGGTCGAAACGCTCGGCCCGGTGCTGGAAAGCCACGAACGTTTCCCGGAGCGCGCGAACATCGGTTTTATGCAGGTGGTGAAGCGCGAGCACATTCGCCTGCGGGTTTACGAGCGCGGCGCGGGTGAGACTCAGGCCTGCGGAAGCGGTGCCTGTGCGGCGGTGGCCGTGGGCATCTCCCAGGGGTTACTGGCAGAAGAGGTTCGCGTGGAATTACCGGGCGGTCGGCTTGATATCGCCTGGAAAGGACCGGGTCATCCACTGTATATGACTGGCCCGGCGGCACATGTCTATGACGGGTTTATCCATCTATGAAACAACCAGGGGAAGAACTGCAGGAAACAGTGACGGAACTGGACGACAGAGCTGTTGTTGATTATCTGCTGCGCAATCCTGAGTTTTTTATTCGCAATGCACGCGTTGTCGAAGAGATGCGCGTGCCGCATCCGGTTCGCGGGACCGTGTCGCTGGTGGAATGGCATATGGCGCGCGCGCGCAACCATATCAACCAGCTTGAAGAGAACATGACGCTGCTGATGGAGCAGGCCAGCACCAACGAAAGCCTGTTCTATCGTCTGCTGCATCTGCAGGCGCGTCTGGCGTCGGCGCACAGTCTTGACGAGTTCCTCAGCCGCTTCCACCGCTGGGCGCGCGAGTTGGGGCTGGCAGGCGCAACGATTCGCCTGTTCCCTGACCGCTGGCGCATTGGCGCGCCGTCGGGGTTTACCCATCTGGCACTGAGCCGTCAGGCGTTTGAACCGCTGCGCATTCAGCGTCTTGGCCATGAGCACCACTATCTGGGGCCGCTGAACGGGCCTGAGCTGCTGGTTGTGTTGCCGGAGGCCAAAGCGATTGGCTCGGTGGCGATGTCGCTGATGGGGCGCGATGGCGATCTGGGCGTCATCTTATTTACCAGCCGCGACGCGCATCACTATGAGCAAGGGCAAGCCACGCACCTGCTGCAGGAGATCGCCCTGATGTTGCCTGAGCTGCTGGAGCGCTGGATTGAGCGCGTATGACGGACGGACTGCTCGCCACTGACGTTTCGCGCTTTCTGCGCTATCTGGGCGTGGAACGCCAGCTCAGCCCCATAACGCTGCTTAACTACCAGCGTCAGCTTGATGCCATCATGCAGATCGCCGACGAGATCGGCCTGAAAAGCTGGCAACAATGTGACGCTGCGACGGTACGCGGGTTCGTCGTGCGTAGCCGTAAAAAAAATCTCAGCCCGGCGAGCCTGGCGCTCAGGCTCTCAGCGCTGCGCAGTTTCTTCGACTGGCTGGTCAGTCAGGGTGGCTTAAAAGCCAACCCGGCAAAGGGGATCGCCACGCCGAAAGCCCCGCGCCATCTGCCCAAAAATATCGACGTCGACGACGTAAACCGCCTGCTGGATATCGACCTTAACGATCCGCTTGCCGTACGCGACCGCGCGATGCTGGAGGTGATGTACGGCGCAGGCCTGCGTCTGTCTGAACTCGTCAACCTTGACCTCAAGCATCTCGATCTGGAATCTGGCGAAGTGTGGGTAATGGGTAAGGGCAGCAAAGAGCGCCGCCTGCCGATTGGCCGCAATGCGGTCTCCTGGATTGAGCACTGGCTTGACCTGCGCGGGCTGTTTGGCTCCGACGAAGATGCGCTGTTCCTGTCGAAACTCGGCAAGCGGATCTCGGCGCGTAACGTGCAAAAGCGCTTTGCGGAGTGGGGCATTAAGCAGGGGCTGAACAGCCACGTGCATCCGCACAAACTGCGCCACTCCTTTGCAACACATATGCTTGAGTCGAGCGGCGATCTGCGAGGCGTGCAGGAGCTCCTCGGGCACGCAAATCTGTCTACCACTCAAATCTATACCCACTTAGACTTCCAACACCTTGCCTCGGTGTATGACGCGGCGCATCCACGCGCCAAACGGGGGAAATAATGCGTTTTTACCGCCCACTCGGTCAGATCTCAGCTCTGACGTTTGACCTTGATGACACCCTTTATGACAACCGCGAGGTGATCCTGCGTACCGAGCAGGAGTCGCTGGCGTTCGTGCAGAACTACCATCCCGCGCTGAAGGCGATACAGAACAAGGATTTCCAGAAGCTGCGCCAGTCCCTGAGGGAGACCGAGCCGGACATTTACCACGACGTGACCGAATGGCGTCGTCGCGCGGTTGAGCAGGCGATGCTTAACGTGGGTCTGAGCGCACAGGATGCCGCTATTGGGGCGGAAGCAGCCATGGAAAACTTCGCCAAATGGCGCAGCCGTATCGACGTGCCGCAGGAAACCCACGACACGCTGGCGAAGCTTGCCGAAAAGTGGCCGCTGGTGGCCATCACCAACGGCAATGCCCAGCCCGAGCTATTTGGCCTGAGTGATTATTTTGAGTTCGTGCTGCGTGCGGGTCCTCACGGGCGCGCGAAGCCGTTCAGTGACATGTACCATCTGGCGGCAGATAAGCTTAACCTGCCGCTGGGTAAGATCCTGCACGTGGGGGATGACCTGACCACGGACGTGGCTGGCGCTATCCGCTGCGGCATGCAGGCCTGCTGGATCAAGCCGGAAAACGCTGACCTGATGATCACCTCCGATAGCCGTCTTCTGCCGCACGTGGAAATTTCGCGGTTGGCATCCCTCACGACGCTGATATAATCATCAATTGTTCTGTATAAATTAACAGGGTTTTGGCGAATGCTATTCGCCTGCCCGACATGACGTGACGGTGCCAATGGACGTTTCTTACCTGCTCGACAGCCTTAATGACAAACAGCGTGACGCGGTTGCCGCCTCGCGCACCAACCTGCTGGTGCTGGCTGGGGCGGGCAGTGGTAAGACGCGCGTGCTGGTTCACCGTATCGCCTGGCTGCAGAGCGTGGAAAACTGCTCGCCGTACTCCATCATGGCGGTGACGTTCACCAACAAGGCGGCGGCGGAGATGCGCCACCGTATCGCCCAGCTGATGGGCACCAGCCAGGGCGGCATGTGGGTCGGTACCTTCCACGGCCTGGCGCACCGCCTGCTACGCGCGCACCACATGGACGCCAACCTGCCGCAGGATTTCCAGATCCTCGACAGCGAAGACCAGCTCCGTCTGCTGAAGCGCCTGATCAAGGCGATGAACCTCGACGAGAAGCAGTGGCCGCCGCGTCAGGCGATGTGGTACATCAACGGCCAGAAAGACGAAGGGCTGCGCCCGCACCATATTCAGAGCTTCGGCAACCCGGTCGAGCAGACCTGGCAGAACGTCTACAAGGCCTATCAGGAAGCGTGCGATCGCGCCGGCCTGGTGGATTTCGCCGAGCTGCTGCTGCGCGCCCACGAGCTGTGGCTCAACAAGCCGCACATTCTGCAGCACTACCGTGAACGCTTTACCAATATCCTGGTGGACGAATTCCAGGATACCAACAACATCCAGTACGCATGGATCCGTCTGCTGGCCGGTGATACCGGCAAGGTGATGATCGTGGGCGATGACGACCAGTCGATCTACGGCTGGCGCGGGGCGCAGGTGGAGAACATCCAGCGCTTCCTCAACGATTTCCCCGGCGCGGAAACTATCCGTCTGGAGCAGAACTACCGCTCAACCAGCAACATTCTGAGCGCGGCCAACGCCCTGATTGAGAATAACAACGGGCGTCTGGGTAAAAAGCTGTGGACCGACGGCGTCGACGGCGAACCGATTTCGATTTACTGCGCGTTTAACGAACTCGACGAAGCGCGCTTCGTGGTCAACCGCATCAAAACCTGGCAGGACAACGGCGGCGCGCTGGAGCAGTGTGCCATTCTCTATCGCAGCAACGCCCAGTCGCGCGTGCTGGAAGAGGCGCTGCTGCAGGTGAGCATGCCGTACCGCATTTACGGCGGCATGCGCTTCTTCGAACGTCAGGAAATCAAAGATGCGCTCTCGTATCTGCGTCTGATTGCGAACCGTAACGACGACGCGGCGTTTGAACGCGTGGTGAACACACCAACCCGCGGGATTGGCGACCGTACGCTGGACGTGGTGCGTCAGGCCTCGCGCGACCGCCAGCTGACGCTGTGGCAGGCGTGCCGCGAGCTGCTGCAGGAAAAGGCCCTTGCCGGACGCGCGGCCAGCGCTCTACAGCGCTTCCTTGAGCTGATTGACGCCCTGGCGCAGGAAACCGCGGACATGCCGCTGCACGTGCAGACCGACCGGGTGATTAAAGACTCCGGCCTGCGCACCATGTACGAGCAGGAAAAAGGCGAGAAGGGCCAGACCCGTATTGAGAACTTAGAGGAACTGGTCACGGCAACGCGCCAGTTCAGCTACAACGAAGAAGACGAAGACCTGATGCCGCTGCAGGCGTTCCTCTCCCACGCCGCGCTGGAAGCGGGCGAAGGGCAGGCGGACACCTGGCAGGATGCGGTTCAGCTGATGACCCTGCACTCCGCCAAAGGTCTGGAGTTCCCGCAGGTGTTCATCGTTGGCATGGAAGAGGGGATGTTCCCGAGCCAGATGTCGCTGGATGAGGGCGGGCGTCTGGAAGAGGAGCGTCGTCTGGCCTACGTGGGTGTGACGCGCGCGATGCAAAAGCTAACGCTGACCTACGCCGAAACCCGCCGTCTGTACGGTAAAGAGGTCTACCACCGTCCGTCGCGCTTTATCGGTGAACTGCCGGAAGAGTGCGTGGAGGAGGTGCGTCTGCGGGCGAGCATCAGCCGTCCGGTCAGCCATCAGCGCATGGGCTCGCCGATTGCGGAAACCGATACCGGCTACAAGCTGGGCCAGCGCGTGCGCCATTCGAAGTTTGGCGAAGGTACCATTGTGAATCTGGAAGGCAGCGGCGAGCATAGCCGCCTGCAGGTGGCGTTCCAGGGGCAGGGGATCAAATGGCTGGTGGCGGCCTACGCGAAGCTGGAAACAGTCTAACATTCAGAAAAATATCATTATTTTGCAATAATCTGCTAGCCTTATACAGTGAAGGTCAATTAATGCCCTTCAGCGTTCCGTTGCGTGTTGACGCCACAGTTATAGCTGGCGTAACATGCGCGCACGATTACGCTAAGAGGACATTCGCCTTGGACACACCCAGTAGATACTGGCTCAATTCCCTGTCATCCAGGAACAACTCCTAAGGCTATCTCCTCTTGCTGATGGCCTTAGTGGTTGTCAGCGACTGCTCTATTCCCGTCGCGCTGAGTCAGGCTGTTTAATGGTCTGAAACCCAATTTGTTTCTGTGTGCCCACCGAACTGTCCGATATTTTTTGCATTGGGAGTCCCGGTCATGTTGAGCGCATTTCAACTCGAAAATAACCGACTGACTCGGCTTGAAGCCGAAGAGTCACAGCCCCTCATTGATGCCGTATGGGTGGATCTGGTCGAGCCGGACGACGATGAGCGCCTTCGCGTACAATCTGAGCTGGGGCAAAGCCTGGCAACCCGCCCGGAACTGGAAGACATCGAAGCATCCGCCCGTTTTTTTGAAGATGAAGACGGTCTGCACATTCACTCCTTCTTCTTCTTTGAAGATGCGGAAGACCACGCGGGTAACTCCACCGTGGCGTTTACCATTCGCGACGGCCGTTTGTTCACCCTGCGCGAACGTGAGCTGCCGGCATTCCGTCTCTACCGCATGCGCGCCCGCAGCCAGGCGATGGTAGACGGCAACGCGTACGAACTGCTGCTCGATCTGTTCGAGACCAAAATTGAACAGCTGGCGGACGAAATTGAAAACATCTACAGCGATCTGGAAAAGCTGAGCCGCGTGATCATGGAAGGCCATCAGGGCGATGAGTACGACGAAGCGCTCTCCACGCTGGCGGAGCTGGAAGATATCGGCTGGAAGGTGCGCTTGTGTCTGATGGATACCCAGCGTGCGCTGAACTTCCTGGTGCGCAAGGCGCGTCTGCCGGGCGGTCAGCTGGAGCAGGCGCGTGAGATCTTACGAGATATCGAATCCCTGCTACCGCACAACGAATCCCTGTTCCAGAAGGTCAACTTCCTGATGCAGGCGGCGATGGGCTTTATCAACATCGAGCAGAACCGCATCATCAAGATCTTCTCGGTGGTTTCCGTGGTGTTCCTGCCGCCGACGCTGGTGGCATCCAGCTACGGGATGAACTTCGAGTTTATGCCGGAGCTGAAGTGGAGCTTTGGTTACCCGGGGGCGATTATCTTTATGATCCTCGCGGGGCTGGCGCCGTATCTCTATTTCAAACGCCGGAACTGGCTGTAAAAATCTGGCGGGTGGCGCTGCGCTTACCCGCCCTACGATCGAATCCCCTCTCCCTGTGGGAGAGGGTTAGGGTGAGGGCAACATCACAGCCCTTTACGCATTCTGCGTTGGGTATAAATCGCATCCGCAACAAAGATCGCCAGCGCCACCCAGATAAAGGCGAACGTCACCATCTTATCCGCCCCCGGTACCTCTCCGTAAAAGACCACTGCCAGCAGGAACATCAGCGTCGGGCCAATGTACTGGAAGAAGCCCAGCGTGGAGAGACGCAGACGCGTCGCGGCACCGGTGAAGCACAGCAGAGGAATGGTGGTCACCACGCCCGCCGCCATCAGCATCAGGTTCAGCGACCACGGGTTGCTGCCCATATGGCTGGTGGCACTGTCGGCGATGCCGAAGAGATAAATCGCCGCCACCGGCAGCAGCCAGAGGGTTTCAAACAGCATCCCCGTCTGCGCTTCCACCGCAATCTTCTTACGCACCAGGCCGTAGAAGGCAAAGCTGAACGCCAGGCCGAGGGCAATAATCGGCAGCGAGCCGAAGGTCCACAGCTGCACCAGTACGCCGCAGAAGGCCAGAAGGACCGCTAACCACTGCATCCGGCGGAAGCGTTCGCCGAGGAAAATCATCCCCAGCACGATGTTTACCAGCGGGTTAATGAAGTACCCCAGGCTCGCTTCGAGCATGTGATGGTTATTCACTGCCCAGATAAACAGCAGCCAGTTACCGCCAATCAGCACCGCTGAGAGCGCCAGCAGGAAGACCTTTTTAGGGGTTTTAAACAGCGTTTTGACGCCCGACCACTGACGGCTGAGGCTCATCAGCGCGATCATAAAGAAGAATGACCAGATAACGCGATGAGTCAGGATCTCGTCAGCCGGAACGTAGGCGATAAGCTTGAAATACGCCGGGGCGATACCCCAAATAAAATAAGCGGCAAGGGCGAGTAAAACGCCCTGCCGCGTCTGTTTAGCATCCATCGGGAAAATCCGTTACAAAAAAGTGAATTAATTTTACCCGATTTTGCCGCCTCAACCCACCATATAAGTGGCTGTTGCGCTGGCGATATACACCTGTTCTTCGTTGTGTAACTCAACGCGCGCCACGGCGACTTTATTCCCCGCGCGCAGCAGGCTGCTGGTACAGGTAAAGCGATTTCCGCGTCCCGGGCGAAGATAGTCGACGCGTAAGTCGATAGTACCCATGCGTGCCAGGCGCTGGCGAAGTTCGTCTTCGTTGATGGTGTCATGGCGGGTCAGCGTACTGCCCACGCAGACCAGACCTGCCGCCACGTCCAGCGCGGAGGCAATCACACCGCCGTGCAAAATACTTTGCGCCCAGTTACCCACCATCATCGGCTGGTTGTTGAAGCTCAGTTGGGCAAAGTCTTTCTCGTAACGCTCCAGCTCCAGTCCCAGCGCGCGGTTAAACGGCATATGGTAAACAAAAATCTCGCCCACGAGTTTTAACACTTCTTCGGCGGTAAGCATGGCTGACATGAGGCATCACATCCTTATTGTTAACGAAATGTTGATTTTATGCCGCGGCAACAAGGAATGCCACTTTCAGAAACGAGGATGCAGCAGTTGTCGCAGAAGTCTGTAGAATGTCCGCCACATAACTATTCAGGTAATTTTACTCTTTTGCAGGAGAACACCACCGATGCGGACGTATCTGGCCTGGTTACTGGCGGCGGTTGCGCTGCCCTTCACAGCATATGCGCAGGAAGCGACGATCAAAGAGGTGCATGATAAACCTGCCGTTCACGGTAGCATTATCGCGAACCTTCTTCAGGAACATGACAATCCGTTCACGCTCTATCCGTATGACACCAACTACGTGATTTACACCCAGACCAGCGATCTCAACAAAGAGGCGATAAGCTCCTATAACTGGTCTGATAATGCGCGTAAAGATGAGGTGAAGTTCCAGCTCAGCCTGGCATTCCCGTTCTGGCGCGGTATTCTGGGGCCGAACTCGGTTCTCGGGGCGTCTTACACGCAGAAATCCTGGTGGCAGCTCTCTAACAGCGGAGAGTCCTCACCGTTCCGTGAAACCAACTATGAGCCGCAGCTGTTCCTCGGTTTTGCAACGGATTATGAGTTTGCGGGCTGGACGCTGCGTGATGTCGAAGTGGGATTTAACCATGATTCTAACGGACGTTCCGATCCCACCTCGCGCAGCTGGAACCGTGCCTATACGCGTCTGATGGCGCAGAACGGTAACTGGATGGTGGAAGTGAAGCCGTGGTATGTGGTGGGCGAAACCGATGACAACCCGGATATCACCAAATATATGGGCTACTACCAGCTCAAGGTAGGCTACCAGTTAGGTGATGCCGTGCTCAGCGCCAAAGGTCAGTACAACTGGAACACCGGCTACGGTGGTGCGGAAGTGGGCTTAAGCTATCCAATGACGAAGCATGTCCGCATCTATACTCAGGTGTACAGCGGTTACGGCGAGTCGCTTATCGATTACAACTTCAACCAGACCCGCATCGGCGTGGGCGTGATGCTGAACGATATTCTCTAGGCTGCTCGAATGTTTTTGCGTTAAACGTTGAAGTTTCTCTCTCAGGCGCTGAAAATAGCGCCTGTTTCATTTCAGGCATATGGGGTTAACGTGGCGCAGGCGGAAGTATTGAATCAGGAGTCGCTGGCTAAACAGGTTTTGCATGAAACCTTTGGCTACCAGCAGTTCCGCCCTGGCCAGGAAACCATCATTGAAACGGTGCTGGAAGGCCGTGACTGCCTGGTGGTGATGCCGACCGGCGGCGGTAAGTCCCTCTGTTATCAGGTGCCCGCGCTGGTGCTTAACGGCCTGACGGTTGTGGTATCCCCGCTCATTTCGCTAATGAAAGACCAGGTTGACCAACTGCTCGCCAACGGCGTGGCGGCAGCCTGTCTTAACTCCACACAAACCCGGGAGCAGCAGCAAGAGGTGATGGCCGGGTGCCGCACCGGGCAGATTCGCCTGCTGTATATCGCCCCGGAACGCCTGATGCTGGATAACTTCCTCGACCATCTCGCGCACTGGAACCCAGTGCTGCTGGCGGTGGATGAAGCGCACTGTATCTCCCAGTGGGGACATGATTTCCGCCCGGAATACGCTGCCCTCGGCCAGCTGCGTCAGCGCTTCCCCGAGCTGCCGTTTATGGCGCTCACCGCCACGGCGGATGACACCACGCGGCTGGATATCGTTCGTTTGCTGGGGCTGAACGACCCCTATATTCAGGTCAGCAGCTTCGACCGCCCCAACATCCGCTACATGCTGATGGAAAAATTCAAGCCACTGGATCAGCTCCTGCGCTACGTCCAGGAGCAGCGCGGCAAGTGCGGCATCATCTACTGCAACAGCCGTGCGAAGGTGGAAGACACCGCCGCGCGTCTGCAAAACCGCGGCTTTAGCGCCGCTGCCTATCACGCCGGGTTAGAGAACCACATCCGCGCCGACGTGCAGGAGAAATTCCAGCGCGACGACCTGCAAATCGTGGTTGCGACGGTGGCGTTCGGGATGGGGATTAACAAGCCGAACGTGCGCTTTGTGGTGCACTTCGACATCCCGCGCAATATCGAATCCTACTATCAGGAAACCGGTCGCGCCGGACGTGACGGTCTGCCTGCGGAAGCGATGCTGTTTTACGATCCGGCCGATATGGCGTGGCTGCGCCGCTGTCTTGAAGAGAAACCGCAGGGACAGCTGCAGGATATTGAGCGCCACAAGCTCAACGCGATGGGCGCGTTTGCTGAAGCGCAAACCTGCCGCCGTCTGGTGCTGCTCAACTACTTTGGTGAAGGGCGCCAGGAGCCTTGCGGCAACTGCGATATCTGCCTGGATCCGCCGAAACAGTACGATGGTCTGATGGACGCGCGTAAGGCGCTCTCGACCATTTACCGCGTGAACCAGCGCTTCGGGATGGGCTACGTGGTGGAAGTGCTGCGCGGTGCCAACAACCAGCGTATCCGCGATATGGGCCACGACAAGCTGCCTGTCTACGGTATTGGCAAGGACCAGAGCCACGAGCACTGGGTGAGCATCATTCGCCAGCTGATCCACCTCGGCTTTGCCACGCAGAATATTGCCCAGCACTCCGCGCTTCAGCTCACGGAGGCCGCGCGTCCGGTGCTGCGCGGTGACGTTGAACTCAAGCTCGCCGTGCCGCGCGTCATCGCCCTCAAGCCACGCGTGATGCAAAAATCCTACGGCGGCAATTACGACCGCAAGCTTTTCGCCAAACTGCGTAAGCTGCGTAAGGCCATCGCCGACGAAGAGAACATCCCGCCTTACGTGGTGTTCAACGACGCGACGCTCATCGAGATGGCCGAGCAGATGCCGCTCAGCGCCAGCGAGATGCTCAGCGTCAACGGCGTGGGGACGCGCAAGCTGGAGCGCTTTGGTAAAGAGTTTATGGCGCTCATCCGCTCTCACGCCGATGGTGATGATGAGGAGTAGTCAGCCGGGCGAAAAAGTGCCAGGATGATGACTCACTGAATTATTTCCCCGCGAGTTAATTATGTTGATGCTATTTCTCACCGTGGCGTTAGTGCACATCGTTGCGCTGATGAGCCCGGGACCGGACTTTTTCTTCGTGTCGCAAACGGCCGTCAGTCGTTCCCGCAAAGAGGCGATGATGGGCGTGCTCGGTATTACCATGGGCGTTATGGTCTGGGCGGCCGTTGCGCTGCTCGGTCTGAACCTGATTCTGGCGAAGATGGCCTGGCTGCATAACATCATTATGGTTGGCGGCGGGCTGTACCTGTGCTGGATGGGCTACCAGATGCTGCGCGGGGCGCTGAAGAAAGAGCAGAAAAAACCGGAAGAGCCAAAGGTGGAGCTGGCAACGGGCGGCCGCAGCTTTGTAAAAGGGCTGCTGACCAATCTGGCAAACCCAAAAGCGATTATCTATTTCGGCTCGGTGTTCTCGCTGTTTGTCGGCGATAGCGTCGGTGCGGGCGCACGTTGGGGCATCTTCCTGCTGATCGTTGTTGAAACCTTCGCCTGGTTTACCATCGTGGCCAGCCTGTTCGCCTTACCGGCGATGCGCCGCGGCTACCAGCGTATCGCGAAGTGGATTGATGGCTTCGCCGGCGCGCTGTTCGCCGGCTTCGGCATTCATCTCATCATTTCTCGCTAAGCATGACGCGCTGACGCAAGCAGCGCACCAACCAGCATAAACAGCGAGCCAAAGACTTTATTCAGGGCCTTCATCTGCTTAGGCCCTTTAATCCACGCCGCAATCCGCTGCGCCAGCGTCGCGTAACCAATCATCACGATGATATCGACAATAATGGTGGTCGCGCCCAGCACCACGTACTGCATGACCTGGGGCTGGTGCGGCACGATAAACTGCGGGAACAGCGCGGCGAGGAACACGATACTCTTCGGGTTGGTCAGGTTGACGAACACCGCGCGCTTAAACAGATGGCCGCGGTTTTGCGTCTGAGCGAGCGTATTCAGGTTAATGGAGCCTGCTGCGCGCCACTGCTGAATGCCGAGCCAGATCAGATACGCCGCCCCGGCCCATTTCAGCACCTCAAAGGCCAGTACCGAGCGGGAGAACAGGGTCCCCAGACCAATCCCAACCAGCACGATATGAATGCCCAGCCCGGTCTGCAAACCGGCAATTGACGCCGCCGCACCGCGATAGCCGTGGTTGATGGAGGTGGTCATGGTGTTAATGGCGCCCGAGCCCGGTGAAAGGCTAAGGATGATGGATGTCAGCAGGTAAGCGAACCACCACTCGAAGGTCATTTGAAACTCCCGAATCGTCTGTTTTTATGCCACAATACGCTATTGTTGAGTCATTTTGTGACCGGTTACGAAAAAACGATATTCCTTGGCTTAGGTGAGTAGAAACCCGATGTTTCAGCAGAAAAAGGACTGGGAAACACGAGAAAACGCATTTGCTGCTTTCTCCATGGGGCCGCTGACCGATTTCTGGCGCCAGCGTGAGGAAGATGAGTTTACGGGCGTCGGTGATATACCGGTACGCTTTGTGCGTTTTCACGATAAGAAAAATGACCGGGTCATCGTGGTCTGTCCCGGGCGTATTGAGAGCTACATCAAATACGCCGAACTGGCCTATGACCTGTTCCATCTGGGCTTCGATGTGCTGATTATCGATCACCGCGGGCAGGGGCTTTCTGGCCGCCTGCTATCGGATACGCATCGCGGCCACGTGGATAACTTCAGCGATTACGTCGACGATCTCGCCGCGTTCTGGCAGCAGGAGGTCGAGCCCGGCCCCTGGCGGAAGCGCTATATTCTGGCGCACTCGATGGGCGGTGCGATTTCAACGCTGTTTTTACAGCGCCACGCTCACCAGTGCGATGCCATTGCGCTCACCGCGCCGATGTATGGCATCGTCATGCGTTTTCCTGACTGGATGGTACGTCATATTCTTGACTGGGCTGAGGGCCATCAGCGCATTCGGGAAGGCTATGCCATCGGGACGGGACGCTGGCGGGCACTGCCGTTTGCGATGAACGTGCTGACCCACAGTCGCCAGCGGTATCGTCGTAACCTGCGTTTTTATGCCGATGAGCCGCGCCTGCGCGTGGGGGGCCCGACCTACCACTGGGTGCGGGAAGGTATCCTTGCCGGTGAGCAGGTTCTGGCGGGTGTCGGCAATGACGATACACCAACACTCCTGATTCAGGCGGAAGAAGAGCGTGTGGTGGATAACCGCATGCATGACCGCTATTGTGAACTGCGCGCGGCCGCCGGTCACCCTTGTGAAGGGGGAAAACCGCTGGTCATTAACGGCGCGTACCATGAGATCCTTTTTGAAAAGGACGCTATGCGCTCAGTCGCGCTCAACGCCATTGTTGAATTTTTCAACAGGCATAATTGATTATTGTTTTCCACCAGAGGTTGAAATCCCTATGTACCAGGTTGTTGCATCTGATTTAGATGGCACGCTGCTTTCCCCTGACCACACCCTGTCGCCTTACGCGAAAGAGACCCTAAAGCTGCTGACGGCACGGGGCGTGAACTTTGTGTTTGCCACCGGCCGCCACCACGTCGACGTGGGGCAGATCCGCGATAATCTTGAGATCAAATCGTACATGATCACCTCCAACGGTGCGCGCGTGCATGATACCGACGGCAACCTGATCTTCACCCACAACCTGGATCGCGATATTGCCGCCGATCTGTTTGGCGTGGTGCACAAGAATCCGGCTATCGTCACCAACGTTTATCGTGACGACGACTGGTTCATGAACCGCCACCGCCCGGATGAAATGCGTTTCTTCAAAGAAGCGGTATTTAACTACTCCCTGTACGAGCCGGGTCTGCTGGAGCCGGAGGGGATCAGTAAGGTGTTCTTCACCTGCGACAGTCACGAAGAACTGCTCCCGCTGGAGCAGGCAATCAACGCCCGCTGGGGCGATCGCGTCAATGTGAGCTTCTCAACCCTGACCTGTCTGGAAGTGATGGCGGGTGGCGTCTCCAAAGGCCACGCGCTGGAAGCCGTCGCGAAACGTCTGGGCTTCGAGCTGAAAGACTGTATCGCCTTTGGTGACGGCATGAACGATGCCGAAATGCTGTCGATGGCGGGCAAGGGCTGCATTATGGAGAATGCGCACCAGCGTCTGAAAGATTTGCACCCGGAGCTGGAAGTGATCGGCACCAACGCAGACAATGCGGTACCGAAATACCTGCGCAAACTGTTCCTTGAATAATCTTCATTTGGTTGTTTATTGCTCAGATGTCAACTAAAGAGTTCGCTACAATGCCTCTCCTTCTTTCTGAGAGACAAGCATTGTGGCGCTACTCATTATCACCACTATCCTGTGGGCCTTCTCCTTTAGTCTGATTGGCGAATACCTTGCCGGTTCGGTCGACAGCTACTTCTCGGTGCTGATGCGCGTGGGGCTGGCGGCGCTGGTATTCCTGCCGTTTCTGCGTACGCGCGGGCAATCGCTGAAAACGATTGTGCTGTATATGCTGGTGGGGGCGATGCAGCTCGGCATCATGTACCTGTTTAGCTTCCGGGCTTATGTCTACCTGTCCGTCTCGGAATTCCTGCTCTTTACCGTGCTGACGCCGCTCTACATCACGCTGATATACGATCTGCTGAGTAAACGCCGCCTGCGCTGGGGATACCTGCTTAGCGCGGCGCTGGCGGTGATTGGCGCGGCGATTATTCGCTACGACAAAGTCAGCGATCACTTCTGGACCGG
The DNA here is from genome assembly GCF_000568095.1 of Enterobacter sp. DC4. Lineage (NCBI taxonomy): Bacteria > Pseudomonadati > Pseudomonadota > Gammaproteobacteria > Enterobacterales > Enterobacteriaceae > Enterobacter > Enterobacter sp. DC4. The sequence goes on from NZ_AZUB01000013.1 coordinate 58,205, forward strand.
ACTGATGTTCGTCCAGCTCGCCAATATCAGTTTCGCCATCGGCATGGTGGGCTATAAGCGCCTGATGGAAACCCGCCCGATGCCGCAGCATAACGCGTTCGCCTGGTTTTATATGGGCGCCGCGATTGTCGCAGTGGCGGCGTGGTTTATGCTCGGTAACCCGCACAAGCTGCCGACCACCGCCGTGCAGTGGGGCGTGCTGATCTGGCTGGGCGTCGTGGCTTCCGGGTTGGGGTACTTCATGTGGAACTACGGCGCGACGCAGGTCGACGCCGGTACGCTTGGGATCATGAACAACGTGCATGTCCCGGCTGGGTTGTTGGTCAACCTCGCCATCTGGCAGCAACAGCCGCACTGGCCGAGCTTCCTTATTGGGGGAGCGGTGATCCTGGCTTCGCTGTGGGTCCATCGCCGCTGGGTCGCTCCGCGCTCCGCACAAACGGAAGATGGTCGCACGCGTGGTTCCGCGCTGAGCGAATAAACGCCTCCGTAATCGGCTGACGCTGCTCGCCATCGCGCACGGCGGCGTACAGTCGGCTCCACAGTCCTTCCCCCAGGGTTTTGGTCTGCACAAGACCCTGGCGTTCAAAGCTCTCTACCACCCAGTGCGGCAGCGCCGCGATACCCATTCTGGCCGCCACCATCTGAATCAACAGCAGGGTGTTATCCACGCTTTTCAGCTGCGGACTGATGCCCGCTGGCTGCAGGAAGTGGCGCCAGATATCCAGACGACTGCGCTGAACCGGGTAAATCAGCAGCGTTTCCGTCGCCAGGTCTTCCGGCGTGATGCGCGTTTTCGCCGCCAGCGGATGATCCGGTGCCAGCACCAGGCGCACTTCATAATCAAACATCGGCGAATAGTGCAGGCCGCTGCGCGGCAGGATGTCAGAGGTCATCACCAGGTCCAGCTCGCCCTGCTGCAGGGACGGCTGCGGGTCGAACGTCACGCCGGATTTGAAATCCATCTCCACCTGCGGCCACTTCTGACGGAAGTTCTCAAGCGCGGGGGTCAGCCACTGAATACAGCTGTGGCACTCAATGGCGATACGCAGCGTGGTTTGCTGCGGTTCGTTACACGCCTGCAGCGCGCTGGCGATTTGCGGCAGGACCTGATTCGCCAGCTGCAACAGTATCTCACCTTGCGGCGTAAAGCGCAGGGGCTGGCTCTTACGCACAAAAAGACGGAAGCCGAGGCGTTGTTCCAGATCGCTGAACTGGTGAGAAAGGGCGGACTGGGTCTGGTGCAGCGTGGCCGCCGCCGCCGCGAGCGAGCCGCAGTTCCGCAACGCTTGTAGCGTTTTCAGGTGTTTTATCTCGATCATGAAAGTCCTTCACTTCGCCATGAACATATTGCGCTTGAGGAATATACAGTACCTGCCAATTATAGATGTGTAAACATCTGGACGTCTAAATAACGAATTTCACAAGGGGCACACCATGACAATCCGCAATCACACACTCGGTTTCCCTCGCGTTGGCCTGCGTCGCGAGCTGAAAAAAGCGCAAGAAAGCTACTGGGCGGGGAACGCCACCCGTGAAGAACTGCTGGCGGTGGGACGCGAGCTGCGCGCCCGTCACTGGGATCAGCAAAAACAGGCGGGCATTGACCTGCTGCCGGTGGGCGATTTCGCCTGGTACGACCATGTTCTGACGACCAGCCTGCTGCTTGGCAACGTGCCGGCTCGTCATCAGAACAAAGATGGATCGGTAGATATCGATACCCTGTTCCGCATCGGCCGTGGCCGTGCGCCAACGGGTGAGCCAGCGGCAGCGGCGGAAATGACTAAATGGTTTAACACTAACTATCACTATATGGTGCCGGAGTTCGTAAAAGGTCAGCAGTTCAGGCTGACCTGGACGCAGCTTCTGGATGAAGTGGACGAAGCGCTGGCGCTGGGCCATCAGGTGAAACCGGTTCTGCTCGGGCCGGTAACGTACCTGTGGCTGGGTAAAGTAAAAGGCGAGCAGTTTGACCGACTCAGCCTGCTGAAGGACATTCTGCCGGTCTACAAACAGGTGCTGATTGAGCTGGGCAAACGCGGCATTCAGTGGGTGCAAATCGACGAGCCGGCGCTGGTGCTCGAACTGCCCAAGGTTTGGCTCGATGCCTTCAAACCGGCGTATGACGCGCTGGCGGGGCAAGTGAAGCTGCTGCTGACCACCTATTTCGAAGGCGTAACGCCGAACCTTAACACCATTGCCGCGTTGCCGGTTCAGGGTCTGCACGTTGACCTCGTACACGGTAAAGACGATGTCGCGGAGCTGCACAAGCGCCTGCCTGTGGACTGGCTGCTCTCCGCCGGGCTGATTAACGGTCGTAACGTCTGGCGTGCCGATCTCACCGGGAAATATGCCCAGATTAAGGACATCGTCGGCAAACGTGAGCTGTGGGTGGCTTCGTCCTGCTCCCTGCTGCACAGCCCGATCGATCTGAGCGTGGAAACCCGCCTGGATGCCGAGGTGAAAAGCTGGTTTGCCTTCGCGCTGCAAAAATGCGAAGAGCTGACGCTGCTGCGCAATGCGCTGAACAGCGGCGACACGGCGGCGATCGCCGAATGGAGCGTACCGATCCAGGCGCGTCGTCACTCGGCGCGCGTGCACAACCCGGCGGTGGAAAAACGCCTGGCGGCCATCACCGCCCAGGACAGCCAGCGTCAGAGCCCGTATGAAGTCCGCGCTGAAGCGCAGCGTGCCCGCTTCAACCTGCCTGCGTGGCCGACCACCACCATCGGTTCCTTCCCCCAAACCACCGAAATCCGTGGCCTGCGTCTGGACTTCAAAAAGGGCAATCTGGATGCGAATCACTACCGCACCGGTATCGCCGAACACATCAAGCAGGCGATTATCGAGCAGGAACGTCTGGGTCTGGACGTGCTGGTGCACGGTGAGGCCGAGCGTAACGACATGGTGGAATACTTCGGTGAGCATCTCGATGGCTTCGTGTTTACCCAAAACGGCTGGGTGCAGAGCTATGGCTCCCGCTGCGTGAAGCCGCCGGTGGTGATCGGCGACGTCAGCCGTACGGAAGCGATCACCGTGGAGTGGGCGAAATACGCGCAGTCCCTCACGGACAAGCCGGTGAAAGGCATGCTCACCGGTCCGGTGACCATTCTTTGCTGGTCCTTCCCGCGTGAAGACGTGACCCGTGAAACCATCGCCAAACAGATTGCCCTGGCACTGCGTGATGAAGTGGCGGATCTGGAAGCAGCAGGCATTGGCATTATTCAGATTGACGAACCGGCACTGCGCGAAGGCCTGCCGTTGCGTCGCAGCGACTGGGATGCCTACCTGCAGTGGGGTGTGGAGGCGTTCCGCATCAACGCCGCGGTGGCGAAGGACGACACCCAGATCCACACCCACATGTGTTACTGCGAATTTAACGACATCATGGATTCGATTGCCGCGCTGGACGCCGACGTGATCACCATTGAGACGTCGCGCTCAGACATGGAGCTGCTGGAGTCGTTCGAAGAGTTCGAGTACCCGAACGAAATCGGGCCGGGCGTGTACGACATTCACTCCCCGAACGTGCCGAGCGTGGAGTGGATTGAAGCCCTGCTGAAAAAAGCGGCCCAGCGCATTCCGGCTGAGCGCCTGTGGGTGAACCCGGACTGCGGCCTGAAAACCCGCGGCTGGCCGGAGACGCGTGCGGCGCTGGCGAACATGGTGAAGGCAGCACAGAACTTGCGTCAGGCATAATTGTGACGCGCGATGGCCGGGTGCCAGCCCGGCCTTATCGTACTTAGCTCAGGTCTGCGCCATTGCTGGCAATCACTTTTTGGTACCACCAGAAGGAGTCTTTTTTCAGCCGTTTCAACGTACCGTTGCCTTCATCGTCCTGATCGACATAGATAAAACCGTAGCGTTTGGACATCTGCGAGGTGCCCGCGCTAATGATGTCGATACAGCCCCACGTGGTGAACCCTATCACCTCCACGCCTTCATTAATCGCGGCCAGCGTTTGCGCGAAGTGCGCGCGGAAATAGTCGATGCGATAGCTATCGTGGATCCTGCCGTTTTCGACCACATCCTTCGCGCCCAGACCGTTTTCAACGATAAACAGCGGCTTCCGGTAACGGTCATACAGCTCCAGCAGCGAGATTTTTAACCCAAGCGGATCAATCTGCCATCCCCATTCGGACGCAGGCAGATACGGGTTTTTCACACCGAGAACGGTATTCCCGGGAATGCGTTCGGCGTCAGGCTGAGTGGATTCGGTCATCGACATGTAATAGCTGAAGGAGACGAAATCGACGGTATGCGCCTTTAAAATACGCCGATCGTCAGGGTGCATTTCAATATGGATATTTCGTCGTTCCAGATCGCGCAGGATAAGCGGCGGATAGTCGCCAAATACCTGCACGTCAGCATAAAAATAGTTTTCCAGGTTTTTCTTCAGCGTGGCTTCAACGTCTTCCGGACGGCAGCTGTGCGGATAGGTCGTCAGTTTGGTCAGCATGCACCCGACCTGGCTGCCCGGAATTTTGGCGTGGCAGTCTCGGGTGACAAGTGCAGACGCGACAAACTGATGATGCAGACCCTGATAGATATCCTGTTTCGCGTTGCCCGGCGCGCTTTTCTCTTCGCGAATGCCCGCGGTCGTAAAGGGATGGCGGTGAATACTGTCTATTTCATTGAAGGTTAGCCAGTAACGCACCAGCTCTTTGTAGCGGTCGAAACAAACATTGCTGAAGCGAACAAAGGCATCAACCACATTACGATGCACCCAGCCGTTATATTTTTCGCTCAGCGCCAGCGGCATTTCGTAGTGGGAAAGGGTGACCAGCGGCTCGATGTTATGACGACGCAGCTCGCGGAACAGTTCTTCATAAAACTGCAGCCCGGCCTCGTTTGGCGCGGCGTCCTCTCCGGTCGGGAAAATACGCGACCAGGCAATGGATACGCGCAGCACCTTAAAACCCATCTCAGCAAACAGCGCGACGTCGTCTTTATAGTGGTGATAAAAATCGATGCCGCGGCGTTTCGGGTACAGCGCATCATTTTTACCTTCAAACGCGTCGCGGATATTCTCGTCCGTCAGGGCCATATGGCCGCTGTAATCTTTCACGGAGAGGTTGGGTTTCCAGGCGACAGCGTCGGCAACGGACGGCCCTTTGCCGTCCACGTTCCATGCGCCTTCGGCCTGGTTGGCGGCAATCGCGCCGCCCCATAAAAAACCGTGTGGAAACGCGAGGGAATAGTCCATAACACGCACTCCTTATGCGTCATGATGATGGGAAAGGCTTACCCTTTTTTACCACCGTACTGACGGAACCACGTAAGCATCCGCTGCCATCCATCTTTCGCCGATTCAGCGTGATAGCTCGGACGATAGTCGGCGTTAAACGCATGCCCGGCATCCGGGTAAACTACAATCTCCGCCTTCGCATTTGCCGCGCGGAGCGCATGGCGCATGGTTTCTACCGAATCCAGCGAAATACCGGTGTCCTGACCGCCGTAAAGCCCTAACACGGGGGCATTCAACTCGGTGGCGATATCAACCGGATGTTTCGGTGAATTCAGCGTTTTTTCACCCACCAGTTTGCCGTACCAGGCGACAGCGGCTTTGAGCTGCGGGTTATGCGCGGCATACAGCCAGCTAATGCGTCCACCCCAGCAGAAACCGGTGACCAGCAGACGATGGGGATCGCCCCCGTTGCGCGCCGCCCAGCTGGCGACGTGGTCGAGGTCGGCCAGCACCTGCGCGTCCGGGACTTTGCTGACCAGGTTGCTGAGCAAGGTGGGAATATCGCTGTAGTCGTTCGGATCGCCCTGACGGAAGTAGAGTTCTGGCGCAACGGCCAGATAGCCTTCCAGCGCCAGCCGGCGGCAGAGGTCGCGAATGTGTTCGTGAACACCAAATATCTCCTGAATCACGATCACGATGGGCAGCGGGCCGTCTGCCGATTTTGGTCGTGCGTGATAAGCAGGCATATTCTCCCCCTGCGAGGGAATAGAGGTCTCACCCGCCGTGATGGCGTCTTCAGATGTTGAGACGATGGTTGAGGCATGCGGGGCCGCAGCAGGTGCAAAACCGGTTTTTTCAGTCATGGCATTCTCCGTACCAATCAGTTAGCGCAAAGGTAAATATAGACACCAGGTTAACAACTCACAGTGCCTTAAACGGTCTATCTTTTGTGCAGCACCTGACGATATAACTTGTTAATGTGATGTAAATCACTTTTTGGTGGAAATTCAATGCAATCATTTTCATTCATGGTGAGGTGCGTCACGAAATTATGCTTACTGCTTCTGTAAAGTACCGTTTTACTTCTTCTGACTAACCGACCCACAGAGGAGTCACCTATGTCTAAGTCTGATGTTTTTCATCTCGGCCTCACTAAAAACGATTTACAAGGGGCTACGCTCGCTATCGTCCCTGGCGATCCTGAGCGTGTGGAAAAGATCGCCGCGCTGATGGATAAGCCGGTCAAGCTGGCTGCCCATCGTGAGTTCACCACCTGGCGCGCAGAGCTGGATGGCAAAGCGGTGATCGTGTGCTCTACCGGTATCGGTGGTCCGTCTACGTCTATTGCTGTTGAAGAGCTGGCGCAGCTGGGCATTCGTACTTTCCTGCGTATCGGTACCACCGGCGCTATCCAGCCGCACATCAACGTCGGCGACGTGCTGGTCACGACCGCGTCCGTCCGTCTGGACGGTGCAAGCCTGCACTTTGCACCGATGGAATTCCCGGCAGTGGCGGATTTCGAATGCACCACCGCGCTGGTTGAAGCCGCGAAATCCGTGGGCGCAACCACCCACGTAGGCGTAACCGCCTCTTCCGACACCTTCTACCCGGGCCAGGAGCGTTACGACACCTTCTCTGGCCGCGTGGTAAGCCGCTTCAAAGGCTCCATGGAAGAGTGGCAGTCAATGGGTGTGATGAACTACGAAATGGAATCCGCCACGCTGCTGACCATGTGCGCAAGCCAGGGTCTGCGTGCTGGTATGGTGGCGGGCGTTATCGTCAACCGTACCCAGCAGGAGATCCCGAACGCCGAAACCATGAAGCAGACCGAAAGCCATGCAGTGAAAATCGTGGTCGAAGCCGCGCGTCGCCTGATCTAGTCCCCTCCTTTCGAAATCAAAGGCCGGCACGTTCGGCCTTTATTTTTTGCGTAGCGCCTCGCAGGAAAACCCTTTCAAACTGGACGTTTATACAGCACAATCTTATTTTGTGCGGGTAATACGTTGATGCAGGGGGCATTGTGGATATCTCAGTCCTGATTTATGCGGTGATTGCGCTGGTGGGCGTGGCGATAGGCTGGCTCATTTCCAGCTATCAGCATGCACAGCAGAAGGCCGATCAGCTGGCAGAGCGCGAAGAGATAGTCGCTGAATTAAGTGCGGCAAAGCAGCAGCTTGCCCTGAGTGAACACTGGCGCGACGAGTGTGAACTGCTCAACAACGAGCTGCGCAATCTCCGTGACATCAACACCTCGCTGGAGGCCGATCTCCGCGAAGTGACCACCCGCCTTGAATCCACTCAGCTGCATGCGGAAGACAAAATCCGCCAGATGATCAACAGCGAGCAGCGCCTCAGCGAACAGTTTGAGAACCTCGCCAACCGTATTTTCGAGCACAGCAACCGCCGCGTTGATGAACAGAACCGCCAGAGCCTTAACAGCCTGCTGACGCCGTTGCGTGAACAGCTGGACGGTTTTCGTCGTCAGGTGCAGGACAGTTTTGGTCAGGAAGCCCGCGAGCGGCACACCCTGGCGCATGAGATTCGCAATCTCCAGCAGCTGAATGCCCAGATGGCGCAGGAAGCGGTCAACCTGACCCGCGCGCTCAAAGGGGATAACAAAACCCAGGGCAACTGGGGAGAAGTGGTGCTGACCCGCGTACTGGAAGCCTCCGGCCTGCGGGAAGGATATGAATACGAAACGCAGGTCAGCATTGAGAACGATGCCCGCTCGCGCATGCAGCCGGATGTGATTGTGCGGCTGCCGCAGGGTAAAGATGTGGTGATTGACGCCAAAATGACCCTGGTGGCGTATGAGCGTTACTTCAACGCGGAGGATGACTACACCCGCGAATCGGCGCTGCAGGAGCACATTGCCTCCGTGCGTAACCACATTCGCCTGCTCGGCAGAAAAGACTATCAGCAGTTGCCGGGTCTCCGCTCGCTGGACTATGTCCTGATGTTTATTCCGGTAGAGCCCGCGTTTCTGCTGGCACTCGACAGGCAGCCTGAACTCATCACCGAAGCGCTCAAAAATAACATTATGCTGGTCAGCCCTACCACGTTGCTGGTGGCGTTACGTACCATTGCGAACCTGTGGCGCTATGAGCACCAGAGCCGCAACGCGCAGCAGATTGCCGATCGTGCCAGCAAGCTGTACGACAAAATGCGCCTCTTCGTGGACGACATGTCCTCAGTCGGGCAGAGCCTGGATCGTGCGCAGGATAACTACCGCCAGGCGATGAAAAAACTCACCTCGGGACGCGGCAATCTGCTGGCGCAGGCCGAATCATTCCGCAGCCTGGGGGTAGAGGTTAAACGCGAGATTAATCCGGAATTGGTGGAACAGGCCACCGCCCAGGACGACGAGTTTCGCCTGCGAGAAGGTGCGGACGAACAAAAGACAAACAGTGAAGACAATACGTTAGCGGTGGATTTATCACCAGACGAGACTCCAGCGCGTTTCTTTCGCGGTGGTTGAAACGTAGGGCAAACGCGCCCAATCTGTTACACTTCACGAACATTTTACTGATAAGCAGGCTCTGAGATGGCTGACGATTCACAAGACACAACGCACTTTGGCTTTCAGACTGTCGCCAAAGCGCAGAAAGCTGACATGGTGGCCCACGTATTTCATTCCGTGGCGGCGAAGTACGATGTAATGAATGACCTGATGTCGTTCGGCATTCATCGCTTGTGGAAGCGCTTCACCATTGACTGTAGCGGCGTGCGTCGCGGACAAACGGTGCTGGATTTAGCCGGCGGTACGGGCGATTTAACCGCGAAATTCTCTCGCCTGGTGGGCGAAACCGGGCGCGTTGTCCTCGCCGATATTAATGACTCCATGCTGAAAATGGGCCGCGAAAAGCTGCGTAACATCGGCGTGGTGGGGAACGTGGAATATGTTCAGGCAAACGCCGAAGCGCTGCCGTTCCCGGACAATACCTTTGACTGCATCACGATCTCCTTCGGTCTGCGTAACGTGACCGATAAAGAAAAGGCGCTGCGCTCCATGTACCGCGTGCTGAAACCGGGTGGACGCCTGCTGGTGCTCGAGTTCTCGAAACCGATCATTGAGCCGCTGAGCAAAGCCTACGACGCCTATTCCTTCCACGTGCTGCCGCGCATCGGTGAGCTGGTGGCGAATGATGCGGAAAGTTACCGCTATCTGGCGGAATCTATCCGTATGCACCCGGATCAGGACACCTTAAAAGCCATGATGCAGGATGCAGAATTTGAGAATGTTGAATATTTCAACCTGACGGCGGGTGTCGTCGCGCTGCATCGCGGTTACAAATTCTGAGTGGAGGTGTCCCGTGCCCTTTAAACCCTTAGTCTCCGCAGGCATCGAGAATGTACTGAATGCTTTCCTGTATCGCGCTCCGGCGCTGAAAGCTGCGCGTCAGCGGCTAAACGGGAAGGTATTGCGCATTGTTTTAAAAGAGTTATCGACGCCGCTTGTACTGGTCTTCAGCGAACGCCAGCTTGACGTACTGGGGAAGTGGGAAGGTGGAGCTGACTGCTCGGTCATCACGCACATGAGCGTGCTGCCAAAACTGCGCGATCGCCAGCAATTAACGGCGCTTATCCGCAGCGGTGAGCTGGAAGTAGAAGGCGACATTCAGGTCGTGCAGAACTTCGTTGCGCTCACCGATCTTGCGGAGTTCGACCCGGCAGAGCTGCTCGCGCCTTTTATCGGCGACATCGCCGCCGAAGGCATCGGGAAAGTCCTTCATGGTGGCGCCTCCTTTGCGCGTAAAAGCCTGCATCGTCAGCAACGCTATGCGGCGGAAGTGCTGACGGAGGAGTGGCGAATGGCACCCGGGCCATTGGAAGTGGCGTGGTTTGCGGAAGAGACCGCTGCTGTTGAACGTGCGGTTGATGCGTTAACCAAACGGCTGGAAAAACTGGAGGGCAAATGACGCCTGGTGAAATTCGGCGCCTCTATTTTATTATTCGCACCTTTTTGAGCTACGGGCTCGACGAGCTTATCCCCAAAATGCGTATCACGCTGCCGCTTCGTATCTGGCGGCGGATGCTGTTCTGGATGCCCAATCGCCATAAAGGTCAACCGCTGGGTGAGCGTCTTCGCCTGGCGCTGCAGGAGCTCGGTCCGGTTTGGATTAAATTTGGACAGATGCTGTCGACCCGTCGCGATCTCTTCCCGCCGCTTATTGCCGATGAGCTCGCGATGCTGCAGGACCGCGTCGCACCGTTTGACGGCGCGCGCGCGAAAAAGCAAATTGAAGAGGCGATGGGAAATGTACCCGTCGAGACCTGGTTTGACGATTTCGACATTCACCCACTGGCATCGGCCTCTATCGCGCAGGTGCATACCGCGCGTCTGAAAGAAAACGGCAAAGAAGTTGTTATTAAGGTCATTCGTCCGGACATCCTGCCCATCATCAAAGCAGACATGAAGCTGATTTATCGTCTGGCGCGCTGGGTACCACGCTTGCTGCCGGACGGGCGTCGCCTTCGTCCACTGGAAGTGGTGCGGGAATATGAAAAAACGCTGATTGATGAGCTTAACCTGCTGCGCGAATCGGCAAACGCCATTCAGCTGCGTCGCAACTTTGAAAACAGCCCGATGCTCTATGTTCCTGAAGTCTATTCTGACTACTGCAGCCAGAACATGATGGTAATGGAGCGTATCTACGGTATTCCGGTTTCGGATGTGGTGGCCCTTGAGAAGCAGGGAACGAACATGAAGCTGTTGGCCGAGCGTGGGGTACAGGTCTTCTTTACCCAGGTGTTCCGCGACAGCTTTTTCCATGCGGACATGCATCCGGGCAATATCTTCGTGAGCTACGAACACCCTGAGGATCCGAAGTACATCGGTATCGACTGCGGGATTGTGGGGTCACTGAACAAGGAAGATAAACGGTATCTGGCTGAGAACTTCATCGCGTTCTTCAACCGCGACTACCGTAAGGTGGCCGAGCTGCACGTCGATTCAGGCTGGGTGCCGCCGGACACCAACGTCGAGGAGTTCGAGTTCGCGATCCGGACCGTTTGTGAACCGATTTTTGAAAAACCGCTGGCGGAAATCTCCTTCGGGCACGTGCTGTTAAACCTGTTCAACACGGCTCGCCGCTTTAATATGGAAGTTCAGCCACAGCTAGTTTTACTTCAGAAAACATTACTTTACGTTGAGGGTGTAGGCCGACAGCTCTATCCTCAGTTAGACTTGTGGAAGACCGCGAAACCTTTCCTTGAGTCCTGGATTAAGGATCAGGTTGGCATTCCGGCGCTGGTGCGCTCGCTGAAAGAGAAAGGCCCGTTCTGGATAGAAAAAATGCCGGAAATTCCTGAACTGGTTTATGACAGTTTGCGTCAGAGCAAGAACCTTCAGCACAGCATGGATAAAATCGCCCGCGAGCTTCAGTCCAGTCGGGTACGCCAGGGACAGTCACGCTATCTCTTTGGGATTGGCGCAACGCTGCTGCTGAGCGGTACGCTGCTGCTGATCAACCGTCCGGACTGGCAGATGATGCCCGCCTGGCTGATGGCCGCCGGGGTGGTTGTCTGGCTTGCCGGATGGCGAAAAACGCGCTGAGTTTGCGTCGCTATCGACGGGTCGCATACGTATAATGCGACCTGACTAATTAATCATCTATCCCTGAGGAACATGTATGGGTGGTATCAGTATCTGGCAATTGTTGATCATTGCCGTCATCGTCGTGCTGCTGTTTGGCACCAAAAAGCTCGGTTCTATTGGTTCCGACCTGGGCGCGTCTATCAAAGGCTTCAAGAAAGCGATGAGCGATGATGAGAGCAAGCAGGATAAAACCAGCCAGGACGCTGATTTTACTGCTAAGTCCATCGCCGATAAGCAGGAAGAAGCCAAAAAGGAAGACGCTAAACGCCACGATAAAGAGCAGGTGTAAGTCGTGTTCGACATTGGTTTTAGTGAGCTCCTGCTGGTCTTTGTGATTGGCCTGATTGTGCTGGGGCCGCAGCGTCTGCCGGTGGCGGTGAAGACCGTTGCGGGCTGGGTTCGTGCGCTGAGATCGCTGGCATCGACCGTTCAGAATGAGCTGGCCCAGGAGCTTAAGCTGCAGGAATTTCAGGAAAGCCTTAAAAAGGTCGAGAAGGCGAGCATGGATAACCTGACGCCGGAACTGAAAGCGTCAATGGATGAGCTGCGCGAAGCGGCGGAATCCATGAAGCGCTCCTACAGCGTTAACGATCCTGAAAAAGCGAGCGATGAAGCGAACACCATCCATAACCCGGTGGTGAAGGGCAGCGAGGAGCAGCGCGAGGGCGTAACGCCTGCCAGCGCAGAACATCAGGCTGCCGCGCCAGAACAGACGCCGCAGGAAACCGAAGTGAAAAAACAGGTGCAGCCGGAAGAGCCGGTGGCAAAAACGGCGGAAGTGAAGCCCGCTGCGTCCGTTTCCGAATCATCCCCCTCGTCGAGTGATAAAGCGTAAACATGGCAGTAGATGATACTCAACCGCTGATTGCGCACCTCATTGAGCTGCGTAAGCGCCTGTTAAACTGCATTATTGCGGTTTTACTCATATTCCTGTGCCTGGTCTATTTTGCCAACGATATCTATCAGGTGGTCTCTGCACCGCTGATTAAGCAGATGCCGCTGGGCGCAACGATGATTGCAACAGACGTTGCTTCTCCGTTCTTCACCCCCATCAAGCTGACCTTCTGGGTGTCGTTGATTGCCTCAGCGCCGGTCATTCTTTATCAGGTGTGGGCGTTTGTGGCGCCAGCACTGTATAAGCACGAACGCAAGCTGGTGATCCCGCTGCTGGTGTCCAGCTCGCTGCTGTTCTATATCGGCATGGCGTTTGCCTATTTCGTTGTCTTCCCGCTGGCCTTCGGCTTCCTGACGCATACCGCGCCGGAAGGGGTTCAGGTGTCGACGGATATCGCCAGCTACCTCAGCTTTGTGATGGCGCTGTTTATGGCGTTCGGCGTGGCATTCGAAGTGCCGGTGGCCATTGTGCTGCTTTGCTGGGTAGGGGTAACAACCCCGGATGACCTGCGTAAGAAGCGTCCGTATATCCTGGTGGGCGCCTTTGTGGTCGGCATGCTGCTGACACCGCCGGATGTGTTCTCGCAGACGCTGCTGGCCATACCGATGTACTGTCTGTTTGAGGTTGGCGTCTTCTTCTCGCGTTTCTACGTGGGTAAAGGACGTCGAGCGGATGACGAAGACGATACGTCCGACAAGACCACCGAAGAGTAAAACCAGCCGCCCGTCAGGGCGGTTGTTATATGGGGATTTGCATGTTTGATATCGGACTCAATCTGACCAGCTCGCAGTTTGCGAAAGATCGTGATGAGGTGGTTGCGCGTGCGTTTGCTGCCGGGGTGAAAGGGATGCTGCTGACGGGCACCAACCTGCATGAGAGCGAGCAGGCGCAGCAGCTGGCGCAACGCTACGATCGCTGTTGGTCTACTGCTGGCGTGCATCCTCACGACAGTAGCCAGTGGACCCCGGAAAGTGGCGACACCCTGTACAGGCTGGCGAAGACGCCAGCCGTTGTGGCGATCGGCGAATGCGGTCTCGATTTCAACCGTAACTTTTCCACGCCTGAAGAGCAGGAAAAAGCATTCACTGCCCAGCTTGCGCTGGCGGCAGAGCTTGGAATGCCCGTATTTATGCACTGCCGCGACGCGCATGAGCGTTTCCTGGCACTTCTGGATCCGTGGCTGGATAAACTGCCCGGCGCGGTACTCCACTGCTTTACCGGTTCACGACAGGAAGCGCTGGATTGCCTGAAGCGAGGGCTTTATCTGGGTATTACCGGCTGGGTTTGCGATGAGCGTCGCGGGCTCGAACTTCGGGAGCTGTTGCCGGCGATCCCGGCTGACCGGTTGCTCCTTGAAACCGATGCGCCCTATCTGCTACCGCGCGATATGAAACGCAAACCGGCATCGCGGCGAAATGAGCCCGCGTATCTGGGGCATATTGTTGAGAGTGTTGCGAAGTGGCGCGGAGAGGATCCGCACTGGCTTTCGGCGCAGACGGATAACAACGTGCGTAATCTGTTCGGAATAAACGTTTAAAGCTTGCGGAAGTCGGTGTTTTTAACGCTCTGCAGCACCTGCTTGTTCAGCAGATTGAGCAACAGCATTGAGCGCGCTTCCCCGTCCGGCTCGGCAAAAATCGCCTGCAGGCCTTCGAAAGCCCCTTCGGTAATTACGACGCTATCGCCCGTGTAAGGGGTTTCGGGGTCGGTGATCCCTTCAGGCTGTTGATAAATCGACAGCTGATGAATGACCGTCGACGGAACCGTTGCCGGGTGAGCACCAAAACGAACGAAGTGGCTGACGCCACGCGTGGCGCTGATGGTGGTGGTGTGGATGACTTCCGGGTCGAACTCCACGAACAGGTAGTTCGGGAACAACGGCTCACTGACGGTTGTGCGCTTCCCGCGCTGCATTTTTTCAAGCGTGATCACGGGTGTCAGGCAATTTACAGACTGACGTTCAAGATGTTCCTGCGCGCGCTGAAGTTGCCCGCGTTTGCAATACAGTAAATACCAGGCCTGCATAATCACTCTTTCCCTTAGTTCGGGGCGCAAGCATATCAAAACCCTGGCGGGATCGCTAAGTTGATTATAATGGGGGAAAACGGTACAGAACGCATAAGTTCACGCTTATTTAACAAAATTACAGCATCAAGCAGGCTTACGCCGTATAATGAAGCGCTTACAGAGAGGCCATGATTAACTGCATGAAATACCACGATCTCCGCGACTTCCTGACGCTGCTGGAAAAGCAGGGTGAACTCAAACGTATTACACTTCCTGTTGATCCTTATCTGGAGATGACAGAAATTGCTGACCGCACCCTGCGTGCCGGTGGCCCCGCATTACTGTTTGAAAATCCGAAAGGGTACTCCATGCCGGTGCTGTGCAACCTGTTTGGTACACCGCGTCGCGTCGCACTGGGGATGGGACAGGAAGACGTCACGGCCCTCCGCGAAGTCGGTAAGCTGCTGGCCTTCCTGAAAGAGCCGGAGCCGCCGAAAGGCTTCCGCGATTTGTTCGACAAGCTGCCGCAGTTTAAGCAGGTGCTGAACATGCCCACCAAACGCCTGCGCGGCGCGCCGTGCCAGCAGAAAGTGCTGGAAGGCGATGCGGTTGATCTGACCAAAATCCCTGTCATGCAGTGCTGGCCGGAAGATGCTGCGCCGCTGATCACCTGGGGGCTCACCGTTACGCGCGGCCCGCACAAAGAGCGGCAAAACCTCGGTATTTACCGCCAGCAGCTGATTGGCAAGAATAAACTCATCATGCGCTGGCTGTCGCATCGCGGCGGCGCGCTGGATTTCCAGGAGTGGTGCGCTGCGCATCCGGGGGAGCGTTTCCCGGTGTCTGTCGCTTTAGGCGCCGATCCGGCCACCATTCTGGGAGCCGTCACCCCCGTGCCGGATACCCTTTCTGAATATGCGTTTGCAGGCCTGCTGCGCGGAACGAAAACCGAAGTCGTGAAGTGTATTTCTAACGATCTCGAAGTTCCGGCCAGTGCAGAAATTGTGCTGGAGGGTTACCTTGAGCAGGGTGAAATGGCGCCAGAAGGCCCTTACGGCGACCACACCGGTTATTACAATGAAGTGGATAACTTCCCGGTGTTTACCGTGACGCACATTACGCAGCGTGAAGATGCGATTTATCACTCCACGTATACCGGACGCCCACCGGACGAACCGGCGGTGCTGGGCGTGGCGCTGAATGAAGTGTTTGTGCCGATCCTGCAAAAGCAGTTCCCGGAAATAGTTGATTTTTATCTGCCGCCTGAAGGATGCTCGTATCGCATGGCGGTGGTCACGATGAAGAAGCAGTATCCAGGTCATGCTAAACGCGTGATGATGGGCGTGTGGTCTTTCCTGCGCCAGTTTATGTATACCAAATTTGTTATTGTCTGCGATGATGACGTTAACGCCCGCGACTGGAATGACGTAATCTGGGCCATTACCACGCGAATGGACCCGGCGCGCGATACGGTGTTAGTCGAAAACACGCCGATAGATTACCTGGATTTTGCCTCGCCGGTTTCCGGTCTTGGCTCAAAGATGGGACTGGATGCCACAAATAAATGGCCTGGCGAAACCGACCGTGAATGGGGTCGCCCGATCAAAAAAGATCCTGCTGTGACCGCGCGCATTGACGCGATCTGGGACGAGCTGGCCATAATGAATAACGGTAAACCCTGAGCTGACCGTTAAGCCCTATAGACTTCCCGACAGAGAGAGCGAATGACAACCTTAAGCTGTAAAGTGACCTCGGTAGATGCCATCACCGACACCGTATATCGCGTCCGTTTAGTGCCAGAAGCGCCATTCTCTTTCCGCGCGGGTCAGTACCTGATGGTTGTGATGGATGAGCGTGATAAGCGTCCTTTCTCTATGGCCTCAACGCCGGCGGAGCAGGAATTTATTGAGCTTCATATTGGTGCGTCAGAGCTTAACCTGTATGCGATGGCGGTGATGGATCGCATCCTGAAGGAACGTGAAATCGTGGTGGATATTCCGCACGGTGATGCGTGGCTGCGCGATGACGAAGACCGTCCGCTGATCCTGATCGCTGGCGGTACCGGCTTCTCTTATGTGCGCTCTATTCTGTTGACCGCCCTGGCGCGTAACCCGGACCGTGACATCACCATTTACTGGGGTGGCCGCGAAGAGAAACATCTGTACGATCTGTCTGAACTGGAAGCGCTGAGCGTCACCCATCCTAACCTGCGCATTGAACCGGTGGTTGAGCAGCCGGAAGAGGGCTGGCGCGGGCGTAGCGGTACGGTGCTGACGGCGGTGCTGCAGGATCACGGTACGCTGGCTGGGCACGATATCTATATCGCTGGCCGTTTCGAGATGGCGAAAATCGCCCGCGATCTGTTCTGTAACGAACGTGAAGCGCGTGAAGACCGCCTGTTTGGCGATGCGTTTGCCTTCATTTAAATAAAAAACCCGCCCCTGACAGGCGGGAAGAACGGCAACTAAACTCTCTCTCTTCGCCAGTGACGCCACTGGCGGCGAGGTACCTCTCGTAGGCTGGGAAAGCGCAGCGCCTCCCGGCAAAAGCCCGATGGTGCGATGCTTATCGGGCCTACGTATTAGACCTACACTCTCTCAAACACCGTCGCGATACCCTGACCCAGCCCGATACACATCGTTGCCAGACCAAACTGAGCATCTTTGCGTTCCATCAGGTTGATCAGCGTCGTGCTGATGCGCGCCCCGGAGCAGCCCAGCGGGTGACCGAGGGCGATCGCGCCGCCGTTGAGGTTAATCTTCTCATCGATCTGCTCCATCAGCCCCAGATCTTTAATGCACGGCAGGATCTGCGCGGCGAAGGCTTCATTCATCTCAAACAGATCGATGTCGCTGGCGGTTAATCCCGCTTTTTTCAGCGCCAGCTTCGAGGCCGGAACCGGGCCGTAACCCATGATTGACGGATCGCAGCCCACGACCGCCATCGAACGTACCCGAGCGCGAGGGGTTAAGCCCAGCTCGCGGGCGCGGCTTTCGCTCATCACCAGCATCGCGGCGGCACCGTCGGACAGCGCCGACGAGGTCCCTGCCGTGACCGTACCGGTGACCGGATCAAACGCCGGACGCAGCGTGGAAAGCGCTTCGACGGTGGTTTCCGGGCGGATGACTTCGTCGTAGCTGAACTGCTTCAGAACGCCGTCTGCGTCGTGACCGCCGGTCGGGATGATCTCATTCTTAAAGGCACCGGACTGTGTCGCCGCCCATGCGCGAGCGTGAGAGCGCGCGGCAAAGGCATCCTGCATTTCACGGCTGATGCCGTGCAGACGAGAAAGCATCTCTGCGGTCAGACCCATCATCCCCGCGGCTTTCGCCACGTTACGGCTCATCCCCGGGTGGAAATCGACCCCGTGGCTCATCGGCACGTGGCCCATGTGCTCAACGCCGCCCACCAGACAGGCCTGCGCATCGCCGGTCATGATCATGCGCGCCGCGTCGTGCAGCGCCTGCATTGACGAACCGCACAGGCGGTTCACCGTGACGGCCGGAACCGAATGCGGGATCTCCGCCAGCAGCGACGCGTTACGGGCGATGTTGAAGCCCTGCTCCAGGGTCTGCTGCACGCAGCCCCAGTAGATATCGTCCAGCGCAGCAGGATCCAGCGCCGGGTTACGCGCCAGCAGGCTACGCATCAGATGCGCGGAGAGGTCTTCCGCACGCACGTTACGGAATGCACCGCCTTTTGAACGGCCCATCGGGGTGCGAATCGCATCAACAATGACAACCTTTTCCATTGTGACTCCTTAAGCCGTTTTCAGTTCGCCAACCGGACGGGCTGGCTCAACTGCTGGATAGTAGGGTTCGTTATGGCGCGCTTTGTTACGCAGCCCTTCCGGCACCTCATAAAGCGGGCCGAGGTGCTGATACTGCTGAGCCATATCGAGATAGCGGGCGCTGCCGAGCGTGTCCAGCCAGCGGAACGCGCCGCCGTGGAACGGAGGGAAGCCCAGGCCGTATACCAGCGCCATATCCGCTTCCGCCGGGCTGGCGATAATGCCTTCTTCGAGGCAACGCACCACTTCGTTGATCATCGGGATCATCATGCGGGCGATGATCTCATCGTCGGTGAAGTCGCGTTTCGGCTGACTGACATCGGCCAGCAGGCTATCCACCGCCGCGTCTTCTTCTTTCTTCGGTTTGCCCTTGCTGTCTTCTTTATAGCGCCAGAAGCCCAGGCCGTTTTTCTGGCCGAAGCGGTTAGCGTCGAACAGCGCGTCAATGGCGTCGCGATAATCTTTCTGCATACGCTGCGGGAAGCCTGCCGCCATCACCGCCTGAGCGTGGTGGGCGGTATCAATGCCGACCACGTCCAGCAGATACGCCGGGCCCATCGGCCAGCCGAACTGTTTTTCCATCACTTTGTCGATTTTGCGGAAGTCCGCGCCGTCGCGCAGCAGCTGGCTGAAACCGGCGAAGTAAGGGAACAGCACGCGGTTGACGAAAAAGCCCGGGCAGTCGTTAACGACGATCGGCGTTTTGCCCATCTTGCTTGCCCATGCCACCACTTTGGCGATGGTGTCGTCAGAGGTTTTTTCCCCACGGATCACTTCGACCAGCGGCATACGGTGTACCGGGTTGAAGAAGTGCATCCCGCAGAAGTTTTCCGGACGCTTCAGCACGCTCGCCAGTTCGCTAATTGGAATGGTGGAGGTATTAGAGGCCAGCACGGTCTCAGGACGAACCTTGTCTTCCGTTTCCGCCAGCACCGCTTTTTTAACCTTCGGGTTCTCGACGACGGCTTCGACCACCACGTCGACACGGTCGAAACCGCTGTATTCCTGCACGGGCTGAATGGTGGAGATCACGCCTGCAAGCTTCAGCCCGTCAATTTTTCCGCGTTCCAGCTGTTTATTCAGCAGCTTGGCCGCTTCGGTCATGCCCAGCGTCAGGGATTTCTCGCTGATGTCTTTCATCACTACCGGCACGCCTTTCCAGGCCGACTGGTAAGCGATGCCGCCACCCATAATGCCCGCGCCGAGTACCGCCGCATGTTTTGGCGTCTCGACGTTTTTGGTCAGCTGTTTGGCTTTGCCTTTCACGAACTGATCGTTCAGGAAGATACCGACCAGCGCGCGGGCTTCATTGGTGTGCGCCAGCGGGACAAAGCTCTGATTTTCGAGCTTCAGCGCGTCATCGCGTCCGAGACGGGCAGCCGCTTCAATGGTTTTCACCGCCGTGATTGGCGCCGGGTAGTGTTTACCCGTCGTCTGCATCACCATGCCTTTGGCGATGGTGAAGCTCATGGTGGCTTCAATCTTGCTGAGTTTTAACGGTTCCAGCTTCGGCTGGCGTTTGGCTTTCCAGTCGAGATCGCCGTTAATCGCCTGACGCAGAATGGCGACAGCACCTTCAACCAGCTTCTCAGGTTTCACAACGCCGTCGACCAGACCGATTTTCTGTGCCTGTTCTGCGCCGACATCTTTACCCGCGGCAATGATCTCCAGCGCGCTGTCGGCACCCAGCATACGCGGCATACGGACGGAGCCGCCAAAGCCCGGCATGATGCCCAGCTTGGTTTCCGGCAGGCCGATGCGCAGGTCCGGTGTCGCCAGGCGATAGTCTGTCGCCAGCACGCACTCGCAGCCGCCGCCCAGCGCATAGCCGTTAACGGCGGAAATGGTCGGGACAGGCAGATCTTCCAGACGATTAAAGACGCTGTTGGCAAAGTGCAGCCACTGGCTCAGCTGTTCTTCCGGGACCAGGAACAGCGAAAGGAACTCGGTGATATCGGCACCGACGATAAAGGCCGCTTTGTTCGAACGCAGCAGCAGCCCTTTTAATTCAGGTTGTTTTTCAAGAACATCCAGCGCCTGGCCAAGACTGGCCACCGTCGCGGTATCAAGCTTGTTCACTGAGCCGGGGGCATCGAACACCAGTTCGGCAATGCCATCTTCCAGCCAGTTGAGGTACAGGGTGTCGCCTTTGTAGAGCATGTCAGTCTCCTGAATCCAGCAATTGGATCTGGTCATACCAGATGAATCGGAGTGTGGGATTTATGTTAATAAAATGCAAATTACTCATTAAGAAAATGCTGCATTGATCACGGTCGGTGGAAATCACGCAGCCGGAGTGAGGTGTGCTAAGATGCGATGACTTGAGGTCAAAAAAACGAAAGGAAGAATGATGGACTCACTGGCTTCGCTTTATAAAAATCATATCGTTACCCTACAAGAACGTACCCGCGATGTACTGGCCCGCTTTAAGCTGGATGCGCTGCTGATCCACTCCGGCGAGCTGATGAATACCTTTCTGGATGACCACGCTTATCCGTTCAAGGTGAACCCGCAGTTTAAAGCCTGGGTACCGGTGACGCAGGTTCCAAATTGCTGGCTGCTGGTGGATGGCGTGAACAAACCGAAACTGTGGTTCTACCTGCCGGTCGATTACTGGCACAACGTAGAACCGCTGCCGACCTCTTTCTGGACGGAAGAGATTGAGGTCATTGCGCTGCCGAAAGCGGACGGTATTGGCAGCCAGCTGCCTGCCGCGCGTGGCAACATCGGCTACATTGGCCCTGTTCCGGAGCGTGCGCTGGGTCTGGATATTCCGGCAGACAAACTCAACCCGAAAGGGGTGCTGGATTATCTGCACTATTACCGCGCATATAAAACCGACTATGAACTTTACTGCATGCGTGAAGCGCAAAAAACGGCGGTGAATGGTCACCGTGCGGCGCATGAAGCGTTCCAGTCGGGGATGAGCGAGTTCGACATCAATCAGGCCTATCTGACCGCGACAGGCCACCGTGATACCGACGTGCCGTACAGCAATATCGTCGCGCTGAACGAGCACGCATCTGTGCTTCACTATACCAAACTGGATCACCAGGTTCCGTCGGAAATGCGCAGCTTCCTGCTGGACGCAGGGGCAGAGTACAACGGCTACGCGGCCGACCTGACCCGCACCTGGGCGGCGAATGCGGACACCGAGTTCGCGCAGCTGATCAAAGACGTGAACGATGAACAGCTGGCGCTGATTGGCACCATGAAGGCGGGCACCAGCTATGTGGATTACCACATCCAGTTCCATCAGCGCATCGCCAAACTGCTGCGTAAGCACCAGATTGTGAAAGACATGAGCGAAGAGGCGATGGTCGAGAACGATCTGACCGGGCCCTTCATGCCGCACGGCATTGGTCACCCGCTGGGCCTGCAGGTGCACGACGTTGCGGGCTTTATGCAGGATGATACCGGTACACATCTGGCGGCACCGTCTAAATATCCTTACCTGCGCTGCACCCGCATTCTGGAACCGCGCATGGTGCTGACGATTGAACCGGGGATCTACTTTATCGAATCCCTGCTGGCGCCGTGGCGTGAAGGCCAGTTCAGCAAGCACTTCAACTGGGAAAAAATTGAAGCGCTGAAGCCGTTTGGCGGTATTCGTATCGAAGATAACGTGGTGGTTCACGAAAACGGTATCGAGAATATGACGCGAGACCTGAAGCTGGGCTGATGGAAAGCTGGCTGATACCGGCTGAACCGGTCACCTTTGTTGAGGAAATCAAGAAAAGCCGCTTTATTACGCTGCTGGCGCATACCGATGGCGTAGAGGCGGCAAAAGCGTTTGTCGAGTCCGTCCGGGCTGAGCATCCTGACGCCCGTCACCACTGCGTGGCGTGGGTAGCAGGGCCGCCGGACGATTCGCAGCAGCTGGGGTTTTCCGATGACGGTGAACCGGCGGGCACGGCCGGCAAACCCATGCTCTCCCAGCTAATGGGCAGCGGCGTGGGCGAAATAACCGCCGTGGTGGTGCGCTACTACGGCGGCATTTTGTTAGGCACCGGTGGGCTGGTTAAAGCTTATGGCGGGGGCGTACAGCAGGCGCTTAATATGCTGGTCACTACCCGCAAAACGCCGCTTACCGAATATACTTTATTATGCGATTACGCCCAGCTATCGGGTATTGAAGCGCTGCTGAGGCAGTTTAACGGTGTCATCGCACACAGTGAATATCAGGCAATGGTGCAATTACGCGTGGCGCTTCCTCAGGCGGAACTGGCTGCTTTTTCAGCAAAACTGGCAGATTTTAGTCGTGGTTCGTTGCAATTGCTGCCGATTGAAGAATAATCCCCACCTCACTTTTGAATACCAAAGGAAGCGGCAGAGATGCATTTTCGTGCCATAACCCGAATCGTTGGACTGCTGGTTATACTCTTTTCCGGGACGATGATTCTCCCTGGACTGGTGGCGCTTATCTACCGGGACGGCGCGGGGCGGGCATTTACCCAGACCTTCTTTGTCGCGCTGGCGATTGGCTCGCTGCTGTGGTGGCCAAACCGTCGCCAGAAAGGTGAGCTGAAATCTCGCGAAGGGTTTCTGATTGTGGTCCTGTTCTGGACGGTGCTGGGGAGCGTTGGTTCGCTACCCTTTATCTTCTCTGAACAGCCTAACCTGAGCATCACGGATGCCTTTTTTGAATCCTTCTCCGGTTTAACGACCACCGGGGCGACGACGCTGGTGGGGCTGGATTCACTTCCGCACGCCATTCTTTTTTATCGCCAGATGCTGCAGTGGTTCGGGGGGATGGGGATCATCGTCCTGGCGGTGGCCATTCTGCCTATTCTGGGCGTTGGTGGGATGCAGCTCTATCGCGCCGAAATGCCCGGACCGCTGAAAGATAACAAGATGCGCCCGCGTATTGCTGAGACGGCGAAAACTCTCTGGCTTATCTATGTATTACTGACGGTGGCCTGTGCGCTGGCGCTATGGTTTGCCGGGATGCCCGCTTTCGACGCCATCGGACACAGCTTCGCGACGATTGCTATCGGCGGGTTCTCCACCCACGATGCCAGCGTCGGCTACTTCGACAGCCCAACGATTAACACGATTATTGCCATTTTCCTGCTGATCTCTGGCTGTAACTACGGTCTGCACTTCTCTTTACTGAGCGGACGCAGCCTGAAGGTGTACTGGCGTGACCCTGAGTTCCGCATGTTTATTGGCGTCCAGCTGACGCTGGTAATTATCTGTACCCTGGTGCTCTGGTTCCATGATGTCTATAACTCCGCGTTGACCACGCTAAACCAGGCCTTCTTCCAGGTAGTATCGATGGCGACGACCGCCGGGTTTACCACGGACAGCATCGCGCGCTGGCCGCTGTTCCTGCCGGTGCTTCTGCTCTGTTCCGCGTTTATCGGCGGCTGTGCGGGGTCGACGGGCGGTGGCCTGAAGGTGATCCGTATTCTGCTGCTGTTCAAGCAGGGCAACCGTGAGCTGAAGCGCCTGGTCCACCCGAACGCGGTCTACAGCATCAAGCTGGGGAACCGCGCGCTGCCGGAACGTATCCTCGAAGCGGTGTGGGGGTTCTTCTCGGCGTATGCGCTGGTCTTTATCGTCAGTATGCTGGCGATCATCGCGACGGGAGTGGATGATTTCTCCGCCTTTGCTTCCGTCGTCGCAACATTGAACAACCTCGGGCCTGGCCTGGGGGTTGTGGCGGATAACTTTGCCAGTATGAACCCGGTCGCGAAATGGATCCTCATCGCCAATATGCTGTTTGGTCGTCTTGAGGTCTTTACGCTGCTGGTGCTGTTCACCCCTACATTCTGGCGCGAGTAAGGAGCCGTTGATGAAAACACTGATTCTTTTCTCTACGCGAGACGGGCAAACGCGTGAGATTGCCGCGTATCTGGCATCTGAATTAAAAGAGCTGGGGATTTACTCGGATGTGGTGAACCTGAACCGTGCTGAGCAGATAAGCTGGCAGGATTACGACCGCGTGGTAATTGGTGCATCTATTCGTTACGGGCATTTCCATCCGGCGCTGGATCGCTTTGTGAAAAAGCATACGGCGGTGCTCAACAAACTGCCCGGGGCATTTTACTCGGTCAATCTGGTCGCGCGTAAACCCGAGAAGCGCACGCCGCAGACCAACAGCTACACGCGCAAGTTTTTACTCAACTCGCCGTGGCAGCCTGATCTGTGCGCCGTCTTTGCCGGCGCGCTGCGCTACCCTCGCTACCGCTGGTATGACCGCTTTATGATCCGTCTTATTATGAAGATGACGGGGGGCGAAACCGACACGCGTAAAGAAGTGGTTTATACCGACTGGTCGCAGGTAGCTAGTTTTGCGCGAGAAATCGCACATTTAACGGGCGATTCGCGACATAAATAAGCGTTAAGTTTGAAAAGTGAGCGAACGAAAAGTTTTTTGTATTTTGTGCTTGTCACTTCAGAATAACTCCCTATAATGCGCCTCCACTGACACGGAACAACGGCACACACGCCGCCGGGTCAGCAGAGAATAGCGAAAATAAACGCTTGACTCTGAAGCGGGAAAGCGTAATATGCACACCCCGCGCCGCAGCGAAAAGCGAAGCGGCACTGCTCTTTAACAATTTATCAGACAATCTGTGTGGGCACTCAAAGTGACATGGATTCTTAATGTCTTCGGACAATAAATGAATACCAAGTCTCTGAGTGAACATACGTAATTCATTACGAAGTT
The DNA here is from genome assembly GCF_000568095.1 of Enterobacter sp. DC4. Taxonomy (NCBI): domain Bacteria; kingdom Pseudomonadati; phylum Pseudomonadota; class Gammaproteobacteria; order Enterobacterales; family Enterobacteriaceae; genus Enterobacter; species Enterobacter sp. DC4. The sequence goes on from NZ_AZUB01000013.1 coordinate 83,359, forward strand.
TAATTCACGAGCATCAAACTTAAATTGAAGAGTTTGATCATGGCTCAGATTGAACGCTGGCGGCAGGCCTAACACATG
>NZ_AZUB01000014.1:0-70815 GCF_000568095.1 Enterobacter sp. DC4
TTAACCATTTTCGTGTGTATGAGCTGATGCTCAGGGGAGTGTGGCACGGGATAACCTTCAGCTGTCGGGTTTCAGAATAACGCTATTCTGCCACACATCGATTTGCAGCCGCCAGGCTGCTTCGTTCGCTCGGTTGGCCCACAATTTCCAAGCAAATACTCCAATAACTTGGTCAGGTAGGAAAACTACAATATCAAACGTTTTGAATCCATTATTAAATTTTTCCGGCAGATCTAAAAATATTGTCAAAGCTCAAATATATTCATATTCTTCGCTAAGAAAATCCTACCTCAACAGTGGAAATGGTTTTATATCTAAGGAATAACATTAATAATTTACTGCCATAATAAATAGCAGCCTAAGTTTTACTGGTGCTTATTATCTGCCAACGCCACAGAAACATATTAAATAATATTTCTGACTGTTTTTTCCTATGATGAGAGAGAGAAATGTTAAACTTTGGAAAATCTTCAGTTATCTTATCGCCCAGTATTGATTTATTGTATGATTACGCTCCTTTTCTGGATCAAAGCGAATCTGAAGGAGGCATAGGCACTTTCCCTGACGGAATTGCACCACCACGCGTGGCGATTGTTGGTGCGGGTATATGCGGCCTGATTGCCGCCACTGAACTCTTGCGGGCTGGCGTAACGGATATTACTGTGTTTGAATCACGCGATCGCATTGGTGGAAGAGCCTGGTCACAGCCATTTGACCCTGAGCAACCACATTTAATCGCTGAAATGGGTGCTATGCGTTTTCCACCTAGCGCTACTGGTCTTTTCCATTACTTAAAACGGTTTGGTATTTCAACATCAGTTGTATTTCCCGATCCTGGGGTAGCAAATACTGAATTACATTATCGTGGCAAGAGTTATATCTGGCCCGCGGGCAACACGCCCCCGCCATTGTTCAGGAATGTTCATAAAGGCTGGCGGGCCTTAACAGCTGAAGGATGCCAGCTTGGCGGCATAACGCTGGTTGCTCCGGCGAAAATTTCGGCAATGCTGAAAGCTCAGCTGTTTAATGAAGCGCACATTGCGTGGCAGGCATGGCTCAACGCTTTCCGTGATGAATCTTTTTACTCTGCCATTGTGAAAATTTTCACTTCTCCTCAGCCACCTGGCGGATATATCTGGAAAAGGCCTGAGGACTTTGAACTCTTTGGTTCGCTGGGTATCGGCTCAGGTGGCTTTCTACCTGTTTTCCAGACCGGGTTCACTGAAATTTTGCGCCTGGTGATCAACGGCTATGAAGACGATCAACGCCTAATCACTGGCGGCATATCTTTACTCGTTGAACGGCTGGCCAGCCAGAGTCTTTGTGGCAAAAGGCTGTACGATTATATTTGCTTTCGCAGTGTAAACCGTATCTACAAAGACAATGGAAAAATAAAACTGGTTACCGATGGCGAAACGATTGCTGCATTTGATCGCGTCATCGTTACGACCAATAACCGTGCCATGCAGATGGTCCATGGCATTGCCGCGGACGATACCTTTCTGAGTCAGGATATTTCCCGCGCCGTGCGGGAAACGCATCTGACCGGCTCGTCTAAACTTTTCATGCTCACTCCCGATAAATTCTGGCTCAAACACAACCTGCCGCATACCATTCAGTCTGATGGCTTCGTGCGTGGAGTATATTGCCTTGATTACGAACCTGATAATCCTCAAGGGCGAGGCGTAGTACTGCTCAGCTATACTTGGGAAGATGACGCGCATAAGTTATTATCAATCACGAATAAAAGATTGCGCTGCAGGCTGCTTATCGACGATCTGGCCGTGATCAACCCGGAATTTGCACATCACCTCGTTCCGGTTGACGGTAACTATGAACGGCACGTCCTGCAGCATGACTGGTTGACAGATTGTCATTCTGCGGGAGCTTTCAAGCTTAACTATCCCGGCGAAGATGTGTACTCACAAAGGCTTTTTTTCCAGTATAAGACGGCAAATAATCCGGAACAGGATACTGGTCTATATCTTGCAGGGTGTGGGTGTTCCTTTACCGGGGGATGGGCGGAAGGTGCCGTCCAAACTGCGATAAACAGCGCATGTGCCGTTATCCGCAGTGCTGGCGGAACTCTGTTATCTACTAATCCAATGGATAGCATTCACAGCGTTTACCATTATTGACAGTTTTTCAGGAAAACCGTATGAGTACAGAACGCAATCTGGAATGGCTTTGCCATGATCTCCTTAATGGCGTGATTTCCCCTGATGAAATCAGAGAACGCTGTTTGTACTCAGAGGAAACCATGAATAGCCTCAATTGTTTTATTCGTGAGAGTGATGCCGAGAAGCAGTTTGGCAGGGCAAATATGGAACGCAAAGGCGCGCCGTTATGGGCTATCCCGATTTCTTTCAAGGATAATATCTGCGTCAGAGGGCTACCGGTGACGGCCGGCACGCTAGGGATGAGGGGGTGTGTCGCATCGCACGATGCTTTTATCGTAAGAAAGCTAAAGTCATTGGGTGCCGTTGTTGCTGGCAAGAACAATATGCATGAGCTGAGCTTTGGCATCACATCGGTGAACACGCATTGGGGCACTGTTGGGAATCCTTCGGCACCTGGCTATTGTGCAGGTGGTAGCAGCGGCGGATGCGCTGCAGCGGTAGCCGCAGGTATAGTGCCCGTGGCTGTGGGAACGGATACCGGGGGCTCAGTAAGAATACCGGCAGCTTTCTGCGGTATAGTTGGCTTCCGGCCCACAAGCGGTCGCTGGTCATCCGCCGGAATTATTCCCGTATCCCACACAAAGGATTCTCCTGGACTGTTCACACGTACTGCAGCAGACGCGCTTTTTTTATATGATAAATTGGCTGGTCAGATAGGTCCTTCACTGCAGCCGGGAGGACTGTCGTGCAGAGTCGGCCTTCCTGCCTCCCTGTGGGCAGGCCTGGATAAAAAAGTCATGCGGCACTGCATGGCTGCGATTAAACGGCTGACGCTGGCCGGGTTTGAGTGTGCTGAAATAGATGACACCGAGTTGATGGCGCTAAATAAAACTATAACTTTTACGGTCCCGCTTTATGAATTTTTCACGGACTTCCCTCGGACGTTATTCTCGTTAGGATGGGGGGATATGATTAGCTCTGTATTAAATCAAATCGGTGATGTCAATGTACGTAATATTATCGATGAGCAACTTCAGGGCAGTTTAATTTCGCCGGCTGAATATGCTTCGGCAATAGCTAATATTGGAAGATTACGTTTAAAAGTGGAAGAGCTATTTAAAAGAGAGAGGATTGATCTATTAGCATACCCTACGGTGCCATGTGCCCCCCCCCCCCTTTACGATGCGGCTAACCCGGATTTATTTAGCACCGTAATTCGCAATACCGATATATCCAGCAATGCGGCCCTGCCTTCAATCAGTTTGCCGGTGGCTGCCAAAGGTGAATTACCGGTAGGCCTGAATCTGGACGCGCCACACGGTAAAGACCATTTATTATTGAGTTTTGCGGCATTGATAGAAAAAACTCTGAGAACGCAGGTTTTAATTTAACTGCAAAATAGGCTGGCATAATTGAGGGGAAAGATAAATGGACATTTCCACTAAAAGAATACACCTACTTTTTGATGATGAAAGCTTTATAGATCATTACTCCACTAATAAAAGCCACTTTATCTGTGGCGAAGGTACGATAAATTCGGTTAAAACATTTTTGGTCATGAATCGTGGACAGGATGCAGAGTTCCATGAATGTGGACAATGGCAAACCGCCGGACAAATCATTAATACCATCACCCATGCCTATGATAATAGCGCCCCACTGGTATATATTCAGGACCGTCTGGGAAAAGCTGACAGCCGTTTTGAATCGGGCCAGGTTCTTTCATCAGATATGTCTAAGTTGCTTTTATCTCCAAAAGGGATGGGGCGGGTCAGCGCCCTGCTGGCTGAGCTGACGCAGAAAAATCTTTTAATCTCAGCGATTCTAGGGCCAACCTCCGGCCCATTGGCACTGCCGCTGATGCTCGCCGATCTGGTGCTAATGACGAAAAAAGGGGCTTTATGTATGGGCCGACCGGATATGGTAAAAGCAATGCTAGGCCAGACGTCAGATCTTTATTCCTTGGGCGGCGCAGATGTCCACAGTAAAGCATCAGGTGCAGTACAGCTAATATTTGAAGATGAAGCAGAATTGTTCCGCTGTGTAAGACGTGTTTTTGAAAACCTTTTCCAAATTAAGCTTCCCTGTCAAATAAAATATGATGAACCTGACCGTGTTGATATTAAAGGTCTCATACCTGCTATCCATAGCATGCCTTATGATATTCATAATTTAGTGTCTTCATTTATCGATAAAGGGAGTCTGATTGAATTAAGCCCTGATTTCGCAATGGAAGTTTTAACGGCTTTTGTAAATATAAAGGGAAAGGCTGCTATAGTTGTCGCCAATAATCCCAAATACGGCGGCGGCGTGATACACCCCAGAACAGTGGTTAAAATGGTTAAAGTGATTAATATTTCGGCTAAATTTAACCTGCCGATAGTTTTTATAGCAGACATTCCGGGATTTATGATCGGTAAAGAGGCCGAGCAAAACGGTATATTTTCAGCGGCGGCTGAACTGTTTCAGGCACATGTCAGATGCAAAGTGTCGAAATTACTTCTCGTTGTACGCAAGGCGTATACTGGGGGGGTTTATGCCATGGGTGGCGGCGGCTTTGAGCCGATAGCAACACTGGCCTACCCCCAGGCCCATATAGGCGTATTTGGTGTTGAGACGATGAAAAAGATACTGAGCCACTCGACTTTCTATCAACAACAAAAGGATATTGCGACAGAACTGAGCCATGAAATTTCCTCGCCGCAGCTATTGGAAGAAAAAGGCCTAATCACTGAGGTGATAGATCCAACAGAAACGAGGGAAAAGATACATGAATACCTTTTCAGAAAAAAAGCAGATTGAATGTAATATCAGATTTTGCGTTAAAGCAGGAGCCAGTGAGCGGCAAAATAATTATTTTCATAGCGCCCTCTCAGCTGCATGCTTTAGACTACCCAAAACCTATGGAAGAGACTTAACTTCACTATGATTTTCCATTCCATATAAATGCCTCGATGTCGGCGCGCGTGATGAGCTGCCTGGAGGAGCTGGCCCCCAGGGTGGAACAGTATTCGATTGACGAGATGTTCCTCGACCTGGCCGGCGTTGAGCACTGCATGGACCTGGAGGATTTCGGCCGGCAGCTGCGCCAGCACGTGTATGACTGTACCTGTCTGACCATCGGAGTGGGTGCCGGACCGACGAAAACCCTCGCTAAATCAGCCCAGTGGGCCTCAAAGGAGTGGAAACAGTTTGGTGGCGTACTCGCCCTGACCCGGGGGAATCCTCAGCGAACGCGGAAGCTGCTTTCACGTAAGCGTACAGCGAGAGCCGTCTGGTCATAATCTGATGTATTCGACAAAGTGGTGTACACCAAATAGTGGTGGGAACCAAAGTGTCATATATGCAGAAAAATGTGACTTCCGGCAGGCGTAAAGGCTGCCCTAATTATCCTCCCGAATTTAAGCAGCAGCTCGTTGCGGCTTCCTGCGAGCCCGGCGTGTCGATATCAAAACTGGCGCTTGAAAACGGCATCAATGCCAATTTGTTATTTAAATGGCGCCAGCAGTGGCGCGAGGGAAAGCTGCTATTACCTTCCACTGAGAGTCCTCAACTACTTCCTGTGACTCTCGATGCCACCACCGTACAGCCATAGCTGTAGCAACCTGCATTTGAAATCGGCCCGACCTGCATTTACCCCGGTTTTCAGCCCACATTAGCTGCAACCAGCGATGGTCTCAAACCCACAATACCTGCAAATGAACCTGCATTTATCCGTATCGACCTGCATTCCATTTTCACTGGCTCACAATAACTGAAAATGAATAACTGACCAGTAGTCTTCAGGGCTGCTGGTTTTAAAGTAGGCGAATTAAATGGGCAGCCCTGCGGCCAGGATGCGATCCCGTAGCTCGGCGGTACGCGTCGGATCTAACTGGTGATTGAACAGTGCTCTGATTTCTGCCGGTTTGGCATCAAACTGTTCGACCATATCCTTCAGGCGATAACCATGGCGGGTGAGAGTGGGTTCCAGATCGTCGAGTTTACGTGACAGTACGCTGTCAACCAGTTCTGCTGTAATTGGGCGCTCTCCGGTGAGGTAGCCCGCTTCCAGGGCAAGGGTGATATGCTGTTGTACCTGCAATGGCGTACGTAATTTCGTCGCCAGGAGATCGATGGCCTCCTCCGTCAGGATGGGAGCATCATCATTTTGTTGCTCTGAACAGGTCGCCAGCAACCACTGAATATATTCCCGCTGACTGCCGGCAATACCGTCAAGGGTAAAAATCTCCGTACGGTATCCGATTTCCTCCATCGTTGGTCTTCGAAGGTCATTGCGCAGTTTCGGGTGGCCGGCCAGGATCACCGATAATCGGCCACCTCCGTCTTCAACGACTTCCATCAGGCGCTTCAGTCCGATTAGCGTGTGTCCGTTAAGGTCATGTGCTTCATCCACAAACAAGGCCACCGGGCGTTTTCCCTTCTTCACCAGCTCCTGCAATTCGCGCTCACGACGTTCACCCTGTTTCGGGATCTGGACGGCTTTGTCCTGAACCAGATCGTAAAACAGAGCCGAAATCAGGGTGGCCAGCTTGATGCTGCTTTTTTCCACCGACAGCGATTTGGCAACGGTGACGCTATTTATTGCGTGGCCTCGCGGGTTGGACAAGCGCAGCGACCGGGCTTTTTTACTCACTGGAATATCACCCATGCCGGAATGGCTGAACGATAGGAGCGGTGTGAACTGAAAGATTCACGTACCGTTGCGTGAGAACCTAAAGGTGAGATTCCTTTGGGCAACTCGACCACTTACCATACAATAATTCTCTATATCCAAACTGCCCCCTGTAGAGGCCCCCGACATGAAACTATCTCTCTCATCAGCGCCCGCTCATCAGGAGCGCACAAACCTTGCAAAGGTTTTTGATCGGGTCCAATGGGGACTCGCGATACTCATAGGTGCGGCGCTGCTATTGGTGCCGCTCACTGGCTTTCCTGCGCTCTTTCCGGCACTGATAGCGTCGGTCTTGTTTAGCAGTTTGCACGGGGTGCGCCGGTACGGTGTCCGCAGCATTTTGTTCTTCAGTGTCGTTACATTTCTAGTTAGCAATGCTTACGAGAACATTAGTGTTTTGACTGGCTTTCCGTTCGGGAACTATCACTACGTGAGCGGTCTCTTTTTGCTGTATGTACCGATTGAGATCGGGCCAATATACATTGCGCTGGGGTACATCAGTTGGGTCACCGCTGCTACGATTCTTGACCGGGCGGATGAGCACCTGGATTGCAGAACGCGCGCCGGGCGCGTGAATACTATCATCCTTCCGATGTTGGCTGCAGCGATGATGACCGCGTACGACCTGGGCACGGATTCTATGGCCGCTGGTATCGCGAAACAATGGGTCTGGCATGACGGCGGAGGGGTCTTCGGAGTGCCCTACACCAACTACCTTGGTTGGTGGCTTGCCACGTATACATTCTTCCAGATCTTCGCACTTTGGCTTTCGGCACGGCAGACCAAGGCAGGGCAGCGAGTCAATCCGAGCTCTCAACTGCAGCCGATCATCATCTACGGGTGCCTTGGTCTTACTTCGATCCCGACCTTCTTTTCCTTCAATGGGCCAGCGACCATGACGGATGGTGCTGGCGTCAGTTGGAGTACACACGCTGCTATTGAGACCCTGATGACGGTCAACATTTTTACCGTTTTCACGTTCGCTGCGTTGGCGATCTTTAAAATCGTGCGCGGCGACCTTGGCCAGCCTCGCTCGCAAGACGGAGCCAGATCCGCAATCTTGAACGGGCCGAAAAATGAGAAGGCTTAAGCGACTAACTGCAGATTCCGCTGCCATCTTGTGGTCGACGGTGGATCAGCGATCGTTCAGTAGGTGTAGTGACCTGCATTTGAAATCGGCTCGACCTGCATTTACCCAGAGCAGGCCCAGATTAGCTGATCGCCAACCCACAATACCAGCAACCAAACTTCGTGGTTGCTGGGTTTCACAAAACGACCGTTTTATGGAATCTGACTATGACCGGAGGCGCTGACCTGCAACCCGCCAGAATTTTGTGGACAGAGTAAAGAAGGAGAAGGGCACTCAGTGACGCTGACAGAAAAATCGGGCCATCTGGCATGGTGCGCCCTGGTGGCGCTTGCGCTGGCCAGACAGAACGGCGATGTGCTGTCACCGGCACAGGAAAATCTCTTTCTCACCCGCTGGCTGGCGACCGCGCTGAAGCAACGGCGTTTTTCGCGTGATGTGGCGCCCGATATCGAGTGGCTTCTGAAACAGGGGCGCCAGCTGGGCGTCAGCGCGAAGCTGGCCAGCAAGCTGAATTACCTCTGGCGCTCCTGCACCGGCGAATTGTCTGAGCAAAACGACCTGTTCCGGCTGACGTATGCCCTGGAAACCGCGAAAGACATGAGCTGGAATTACCGCCTGTTGAGCGATCGGGAATGGTCAGGCCGGTATGCCGTTTCGCTGAACGCCGGCGTGAACGGCATTTATCTCTCGCGGACTAACCTCGACGCGGCATTTGACGACGATGGGCGACAGATAAATCCGCTGCTGACGCGCCTGACCGGTAATGTTGGGGGCGTGGTAAAGCTGTTTAACCGGTGTGGCTGGCAGGCTGATTCGGCACAGGATGCCTCCCTGCCCCATCAGTTTATGTTGGTAGCCCGTCAGGTTTCCGGAGCGCACCTTAACAAAACCGCATGATATGATTATTTCAGGTATTTAAAGGACACCATGAGGAGAGGGATATGTCGCAGTTAAAACAACCAGGTTTTCTGAAAAAAATAGAGAAAGCTATCAGCGCGATCCCTGGCCTTGAAGACCAACTTTTTTCATTCAGAAAGAAAAAACGTAGTGATAATCCATTAGTATTCATCGACAGAAAGGATGAAGAACGAATCCTGATGAATCTTCTTCAGCGTCAGCATAAAGATGAAAAACAGGCCGCAAAAATAGAATATCTTTTTCAGAAAAACAAATTATCACCATACAGTGTTCTGAGTTTTATATACTGGCGCTATACAAAGAAAATTTACCGACTGAGCGCTGATATTATCAGCGATGTGGCCGGCACCTATGTTGATAACATTCCGGCTCAGGTTCTGAAAGAGCTTCCCGCATGGAGTATTTATGTTTCAGCCGAAGAATTGCACACTGAACTTCCCACTTCCTACCCAATAAATGGCTTCTTCTTTTATCCGCTTTATAATAATGACGGGAATATTATCCGGCTTTTCATTATTGATGATCTGAAACAAGGCCAGGGAGTTTCTGGCCTTAAAGAAAAAGACGTTGATGTCGTCAACAATGTTATCCGGATAAAGGAGTCACGTGAAGGACTTATCGATTCGCGGCAGATGGAATGCATCGACGGCGAGGTAGTTGTAACAGTTGATCAGGGAATCAAGGATTTCAGGGAAAGAGAATTTAATCTTCTTAACGCGCAGCTATCAATGGTGCTTTATATCTGTTCACAGATGAATGACATCAGAGAAATCAGTCAACTCAAACGTCCAGAGAAGAATAAAAGGCAGGTTCACCTGGACCATGAATCGCCGGCAACAGCCATCAGGGAATGGGATGTGGGGATTAGGATGGGGCAGGCCATACGTCAATATCGCCAGTCAGAACCCGCCGGTGAAGGCCGACCGACAGCAACGGGTGGCAAACGTCCTCATATACGCCGGGGGCACTGGCATACATACTGGACGGGAAGCAAAAAGCCGGAACTTGCCCATGAGCGGAAACCCAAATTAAAGTGGTTGCCCCCGGTACCAGTGAACGCCGAGGACGTGGACAACTTACCTGTTGTTATCACGCCAGTTGAGAAGTGAGCCGGATATGCCGCTGCAGATGGCTGGTTTGATTAGTCATGTAGTGGGCGCTGTTGCTGGCAAGGATTTTTTGACTTTGTAATATTTACTGGAGTGTTTCGATGAAGTTATTAGTTCCTTTTGATGCTCTCGTTTTTCAGCTAAAAAATACAACGGTCCTGATGGAGTGTCTTGTATCTGAAACAGAAGATGTTATATTGCATTCGCTAAAATCATTTGAAGAAAAGGAACCTTCAATGCATGTACCAGAAGTAGACGAAGGCCCGGACACTGAATATTTTTCATATAAACAATACGCCAGTTTTTCTTTTGAGGATGTCGTTGATACTTATACGGTTTCATTACCATCCTGTTTCAGACGTTCCTCTTTCCTGACAATTTACAGTATGCTGGAATTTCATCTTACTAATTTTTGTAATAAAAAAATGGATGCAATGAGATTTCCATTGAGCTATAAAGATATAAACGGCACTGGGATTGAAAGGTGCAACACTATTCTAAAAAAAATCTTCGGAATGGTTCATTCCGAAAACATGAAATTATTAAACCAACTTGCCAGGTTAAGGAATGCATGTATACATAATAATGCTATCATTACAAATGATAAAGATAAGTTAAACAGTCTTACATCACTCAGTAATGGGATATTGTATTTCCAGAATGATGAAGTCATCTTTCTAAAAGGTTCCCTTGATTTTATTATTAGCATAATAAAAGAACACTTTGAAAATATTGAATTATTATTCTCCAGTTCAAAACGATGACTTCGGGGCGATATACATAAAGTTTCTTCCCCTACCCTAAAAGGCGGGAACGACGTCATAAAAATCTGGACTGGTAAATTTATCCCCAGCCGCTTAAGTCAGATATGGCAAGCAGAGCCTGAAAGGAATACCTCCCTGCCCTACCAGTTTACGCTGATGGCCGGACAGGGAGTGTCAGGAAAGGATGATTAGTGGCGGATCTGCGCCAGGTCGTCTTCCGTCAGACCGGTCATTTTCATGACGGTATTGCGGTCAATGCCGTTCTGCAGCATGGTACGGGCAACTTCCAGCTTGCCTTCCAGCTTGCCTTCATTGCGACCTTCCTGCCTGCCTAGCTGGATACCCTTCTGGATGCCTTTCTGTTCGAGCTGTTGTGCGATGGTCATGAGTGCGTCTCCGTGTTGCGGCACACGCTGTGCCAGTTCGCGTACAAAGGCTTCGGCGTCGGACGTTTCGCCTGCCTGCACTATATAGTGTACCAGCGATATTACCTGCGATGAAGACAGATATCCGGCCAGCAAAATGGGTGCCAGCCGATCAACCAGTTCTGCCAGGTCCCGCTGATGAATATGTTTCTGCAGTAAGGTCAGGGCAGCCATACTGCGATGCCCGGCGATTTCATCATCCGGAATGACCGTAACGTCTACCAGCGGGAAAGCGCTGCTGTAGAGTTTGCCTGCCAGCGCCGGATCGTCAAATTCATCCAGCCAGCGGGTAGAGTACGGATACGGGCTGCGCTTACCCGTATAGAACAGCACCGGTATCACCAGTGGCAACTTTTTATGCCCTGCCTCCAGGTGGCGCTGCATGGCGGCCACCGCATAGCGTATCAGGCGGAAAGCCATATGTTTGTCCGGCGTTGACTGGTGTTCCACGAGGACATGTATGTACCCGTCACCTGCTGTGGTTTTCAGGCTGTAGAGAACGTCGCTGAAATACTGGCGGAGATCATCCTCAACGAACGAGCCGGATTCCAGTTTCAGCGTGCTGAGATCACAGACTGCACGCAGCTCTGCGGGCAAATGCAACTCCATAAAATCCCGCGCAACATCCGGTTGCGTCAGGAACTGCCTGAACGTGGCATCGTGGGGTGTGGGTGTACTTTTCTTCTTCTTCATCAGCCCTGGCTCTGAAAGATGACCAGGATATGTTATCACAGCCCGGAAAAAGCTAATATTGACGGCGAACGGAATTGCCATTCCTTCAGGGGACTGTACCGGGGTGGTTCGGTCCCTTTATTTACCACGCTGATCTTTAAGCGTGACCTGGTTTAAAAAGATATGCTGCCAATTCAGCAGCAGTTACATCAAACTCAATTTTCTTCATTATGTCGGACAGCGCCTTCTGCGCCTCGTCACGGTCAGCTGCTTTTTTCATGAGCAAGAGAATAGTCTGCTTCATCTCTGGCGGTAGATTTTCAAAATCGATAAGGATATCACCAGATATTTCATCTACTGGCTCTTCAAAAAGATAACCGTAATGTCCGTTGGTCCCTGATTTATTTGTCATCACTATGTCCTCTATAGTTATCCAGATTCACCTTCTGAGCATTGCAGACCCTGATGACTGTCATTTTAGAAACGCCAGCCAGGCGAGCTGTTTCTCGCAGTGATTTTCTGTTGACCAGGCGCAGAGTGCGTATCAGTTCATGTTTCTGCACATCGGCCACCCTGCCCCGGTATTTTCCTTCAGCTTTCGCCTTACTGATTCCCTCTGACTGACGACGTCGACGGTCTTCGTAATCTTTTCGAGCAATAGCGGCCAGCATATCCAGCATCATGCCATTTACGGCCTTCAGCATGCTTCGGGTAAAGTCATCACTTACTGTGCTGGATAGCGCCAGATGGCTGGTCGGTAGATCAAGACTGACGATGGCCAGTTGCTTGTCGGTAATTTGCTTTCTTAGTGTCTCCCAGCCTGCATCATCAAGGCGAGTAAGCCTGTCGACCTGTTCAATGAGAATCACATCACCAGGTTCCGCATCACCAAGAAGCCTGATCAGTTCAGGACGGTTCATTGTCGTACCGGAGACATTGTCGATATACCAGCCAGCAATACGGTGGTCATGTTGGTTTGCGAATGCCTTTAGTGCATTTTTTGCCCGGCTGGCATCCTGCTCTGAAGTGGATGCCCGGAGGTAACCAAAAACGAACATTTTTTGCCCTCCTGGTAACATTTAAGTGGTGTTGTTGATTATGGTATCATTTATGTGGTCACAATGAAATTAGTTAGTATCTTTTGTTGTGGTACAGTTAAAGCATACCCCAATGTGACAGTTTGACGCTCCCGCTGGGTTATTCCAACGCTTTGCCTACTCCTTCATGTCTAACGACTCGTTCCAATGTGAAGGATAGTTGTTTACGTACATCAAATTACTGACAATGCAAAATGTCTTGTACGTTTTGTGTTGTTGTGTACAATGTGATTGAACTTTATACGCAATTCATGGGCAGGGAATCTATCTCAGGGGAAAACTATGAAACGAGATTACGGTAGTGTCGGTACCATAGCGCTCAGAGCAAGCGCTCTACTTCAGGCCATGAGCCGGGATATTGAGGAGCAAAGAAAGGAATTCAATCTGACAGAGTATCATCAAACATATACTCGTAATGCGGTTGCAAAATTGCCGAAGCTAAGCCGACGCATCGTAGAACTGGCCATGAAAGAAATGGAAGAAAGCGGCTATGATTTTAATAAAAAGCAGGTTGGCAACGTCGAGCAATATGCACTAACAATTCAGAACGTGATTGATATATACGCTCACCGACAGATACCAAAATATCGCGATGTTCATAAAGAACCTTACGTAATCTTTGTCGTCAACTTGAAAGGTGGAGTATCAAAAACTGTCAGCACAGTCACGCTGGCGCATGCACTACGAGTACATCAGGATTTGCTACGTCATGACCTTCGTATCCTTGTGATCGACCTTGACCCACAGGCGTCCAGCACTATGTTTTTGGACCATACCCATAGCATTGGTACTGTTCTTGAAACCGCCGCCCAGGCAATGCTAAATAATCTCGATGCTGAAACACTGCGAGAAGCAGTTATTCGGCCCACTATTATTCCTGGCGTTGATGTCATCCCTGCTTCTATTGATGACGGCTTTGTGGCAAGTCAATGGGAGGCTTTGGTTGCCGAACACTTACCAGGTTTTAAGCCTTCTGAAGTACTAAGGAAAACCATCATTGACCGTATCGCCGGCGATTATGATTTTGTCTTCATTGATACTGGTCCTCATCTTGATCCGTTCCTTCTTAATGGCCTGGCTGCGAGTGATTTGCTTCTCACCCCTACTCCCCCGGCGCAAGTTGATTTCCATTCAACCCTAAAATATCTGACTCGTTTACCTGAAATGCTCGAACGTCTAGAAGAAGAAGGGGTTGAGCCTCGCCTGAGTGCGAGCATAGGGTTTATGTCTAAAATGACCAGTAAGCGCGATCACGAAACTTCCCATAGTCTGGCTCGTGAGGTGTATGCAAGTAATATTCTTGACTCATCACTTCCTCGATTGGACGGGTTCGAACGATGTGGTGAATCTTTTGACACTATCATCAGTGCTAACCCTGTTTCGTATCCAGGAAGCGCAGAGGCATTGAAAAAAGCACGTACCGAAGCGGAGCGTTTTACTAAAGCCGTTTTTGACCGCATTGAATACATCCGGGGAGCGTCCAAATGAAAAAGGTTTTAGCTCGAGGGCGCGTTCTGGGTAATAGCAATTCAGAGTTCGCCCGTATGCTTGAAGGTGACGGAGATGTCAAAACCTTTACACTTAAATCAGGTAAGCAGGCCAAATTTGTCAAAACGGTAGTGTTAAGCGGAGAGATTGAATCAAAGACGTTCGTTGATGCTTCGGTTAATGGACGCGATCAGGCTATGCTTTCGCGCGAGTCAGTTACTGACATTTCCCGCACGATTAAACTTCAACAATTCTTTCCGGCTATTGGTCGGGAAGTAAACGGACGAATTGAAATATTAGACGGTACTCGTCGTCGGGCTGCCTGCATCTATAACAACGTAAAATTCGAAATTTTGGTAACAAAAGACGATATTGATCTTGCAGACGCAAGGCAGCTTGCAAAAGACATACAGACTGCAAGAGAGCATAGTCTTCGCGAACTGGGAAAACGACTGGAAGTTACCTATGGGACCAGTATGACTAAAGAAGAGATCGCTCTGGCTGAAAATATCTCTTCTGCAAAAGTTACACGGGCATTTCAGGCGGCATCAGTACCGGACGAAATGATCTCTGTATTTCCTGTAATAAATGATATTTCGCTGTCGGATTATCAATTTTTGTTGAAACTGTCTGAAGAAGCAAACCACAAAAAAACGTCAGTGAAGGAGTTGATGGATAAAGTGCGGCAAAAGCTGATGGCTCTGCCTGATTATCCAGCAATTGATAAAAGCAAAATCCTGTCAGTCTTTCGGGCAGAGAGCAAAGCTCTTATGGACCGGCCTGCAAAAACTGTTGAAACTGAGAAGTTGAAAGAGTTTTCTGATCGCAACCAGTTTGCAAGGAAGAAAACTGACTCGAAGAAGCGGCTTGTTGTTTATGAATTCTCACGTATATCTAATGAAGTGCAGTCAGAGATTGATGAAGCTATTAAGCGTATTCTTGAAAAAATGCCTTCATCGGAGCGATAAGAATTTTAAAAAAAAGGATGCCAAATGGCATCTTTTTTTTACTTTTTTCACCATGCTTTTTTGATGCTTATTGTATTGATTATAAATATTTTTTTAAAATTCTTTCATAGTGAAATCACCACGAATTTTCTTGTGTTTTTGCTTCGTCATAGTTTGGCTACTGGCAATTCAGACCAGCGAGTCGTATAGGCTGGTGAAAGCATTTCTCGTTTCATTTGCCACTCAGGAGCAATGCCTCGCCCCGCAAACCACACTTTCCCCATACCAGAATGGTTAATACCGTCCACGACTTTCATCAGCTGATTACTGTTGCTTCGGGGCTGAGTATCATCGAACAGATCCAGCTGTGAAACACCGGTAGGAGTGAAATCATTGAGCATGCAACCTGCTTTTGCATATCGATGGCCATTCACCCAGATCCGATCCAGCGCTTTCACCGCTGCGGCTATGATGTCCCGGGTATCCTGCGTGGGAGTCATCAGCTTTTCACTGGCCACATTCCCGTAATACGGTTCGTTTACAGCGAACGGTGACGTCTTCACAAAAACGGCAATATGCCTGCAGAACTGACGCTCGCCACGCAGCTTTTCAGCTGCACGCTCAGCATACTGACAGACTGCCTGCCGCATGGCTTCATATGTCGTGACACGCTCCCCAAAGGAGCGGCTGCAGACAATCTGCTGTTTCGGCGGAGGTGCTTCTTCCAGCGAAATACAGCTTTCTCCGTTGAGTTCCCGGACGGTTCTCTCCAGCACAACGTTGAAATTTTTCCTGATAAATACAGGGTTCGCACGCGCCAGCTGCAGTGCCGTAGTGATGCCCATCGAATTAAGCGTCTTTGAGATCCTGCGACCTACTCCCCAGATTTCGTCTACTGGCTGCAGTGAGAGCAGTTTCTCCGTTCGCTTCGGATTATGTGACGTCAGGGCAAGCACCCCACCGAACTGTGGCCACTCTTTCGACGCCCATTGCGCGCTTTTAGCCAGTGTTTTGGTCGGCCCCATCCCGACGCCGATTGTCAGCTCGGTACCGGAGCGCACGTGCTCGCGCAGTTGCCGGCCGAAGTCCTCAAAATTAATGCAGCGGTCTATACCGCGAATGTCCAGAAACATCTCGTCGATGCTGTACTGCTCCACGCGTGGCGCCAGCTCCTCGAGATGAGACATAACTCTGTTCGACATAGACGCATAGAGCTCGTAATTGCTCGAGAAGGTGATGACCGGCTCCGGGAATTGTGCCGTCTTCAGCTGGAACCAGGGGACGCCCATTTTAATTCCCAGCCGTTTCGCTTCGGCACTGCGCGCGATGACACAACCATCATTGTTACTGAGCACCACAACAGGCCTGTTACGCAGGTCTGGACGAAACACCTTCTCACAGCTCGCGTAGAAGCTGTTGACGTCAGCCAGGGCGAACATCAGTTGCTACCCCGCGTCTTATGTATGAATGCCATCACCACGCCGAATATCTGCAGTTCTTCCGGATAGAGGGTAGGGTAGGCGGGATTCATCGGCAGCAGGGCAATACGGGGCTTAAGCTGCAGGCGTTTAACGGTGAACTCGCCATCTGTTTCCGCGATGACAATGTCCCCCTGCATGGGTTTTTCTGCTTTATCGACAACCATTAAATCCCCGGAGTGCAGGCCCATATCTTTCATCGAATCACCAATGGCCCGGACAAAGTAGGTCGCGCTGGGGCGGCGGATACAGTAGGCATTCAGATCCAGTTCGTCTTCGGTATAGTCCGCGGCCGGTGACGGAAAACCTGCCGGACAGCGCTCTGTGAAAAGTGGTGCGGTGGACAGTGCTGGCTCAGATGCGGGAGTGACGAAAAGGATCATGGCATACCTCTTAAAATACCTGTTTTTATATACAGTATTATTTAGAATATTTCCCGTCCTGCAAGGAGAATTTTACCAGCTCCTGCCAGGTCATTGTTCTGGCGGATAAAACAGGCTCAGGGTTATCCACAGAAACGGTGCATAACCCTGTGAGTGGATACCGGGTATCTCATCGTCTGCTAAGCCAGCGGCTCTATAAGTTCCCGGCCCTGGTTCCGGGGATTGCCAACAGCCCGACTGACGGGGTGCCATGTGAAATCTTCGGCCGAAAGACTGCCCTCACGGGCAATGTCTTCCGCCTCTTTACCGGTTGTGTTTTCGCTGAGCCATTTACGTGCGGCAGCCGGTGAGTACACGAGCGGTCGCCGATCGTGAATGTCCAGCAGTCCCTCATCCGCAGCTGCCGTGACGATCAGGAACCCTTCCTGGTCATTGCCGTTCTCAAAAGGTGGTTTCCCGATGGCTGCGAGCAGGAGTGGATTTCCGTCCTTACGGTAAATGAAAAACGGCTGTTTCACGCCGTTTTGCTGTTTCCACTCGAACCAGCCATCGGCAAAGACGATGGCCCGTCCGTGCTCCTGGAGTGGCCTGAACATCCGGCTGTTGGCCGCAGTTTCACTTCTGGCGTTGATGAGCGCGGGCTTGTTCCACCACTCCGGGGCATAACCCCAGTGAACGGGATCGAGATGCAGTTGCGAGCGGCGTTCACTCAGCAGCAATACCCGTGTCCCGGGGGCAACGTTGTAGCGGCCGATGGGTTCCGGATCATACGGAATGTCCCGTTCTGCTTCTTCTCCGAGAAAGGAAAGGTACTCCTCGCAGGAGTGGTACTGCGCAAACCGACCGCACATTGTGTTTCTCCGCTGTGAAGCTCTAATCAGGGTTCACCTCAGTTCTGAACATAGGCTGTATTTCAGGTTCCTGCCATCGTGTAGCCGCCGTGCCGCTACTGTAGCCGGGCCGCTGCGAATGCAAGGGTTCGCTCTGCCGGTGTCCTCACCCGGTCGCAGTTAATTTCAAAGGCATTACCCGCTGTCTTCCCGTCGTTTTCCGTCTCAATTTTCGCCGTCAAACCGTCCAGCCAGCGTGGGCTTTTTCACTGCGCTGCGGCTTGCGGCACCGCCCCTGCATTCTCCGCTTTTCGCCCGGCTGTCGTATCGGCACGGCGTAACTGGCGCCGCATTTGAGAAAGGAGAACTACCATGTCCCGATTTATCCAGGGTAATTGCGTCCATATCATGTCCGGCTTTCCGGATAATGCTGTCGATTTCATTCTCACCGACCCGCCATATCTCGTCGGTTTTCGTGACCGTCAGGGGCGTACCATCGCCGGCGATAAAACCGATGAATGGCTGCAACCCGCCTGCCATGAGATGTATCGCGTGCTGAAAAAAGACACGCTGATGGTGAGCTTCTACGGCTGGAACCGCGTCGATCGCTTTATGGCTGCCTGGAAAAATGCGGGATTCAGCGTTGTCGGCCACCTGGTGTTTACCAAAACCTACACATCGAAGGCCGCATACGTGGGCTATCGCCACGAATGCGCCTACATCCTTGCAAAAGGCCGTCCACGTCTGCCACAAAACCCGCTGCCGGACGTGCTGGGCTGGAAATACAGCGGCAACCGGCACCACCCTACCGAAAAACCCGTAACCAGCCTGCAACCGCTGATCGAGTCCTTCACACATCCCGGCGCGATTGTGCTCGACCCTTTTGCCGGCAGTGGTTCTACCTGCGTGGCCGCGCTCCAGGCTGGCCGTCGCTACATCGGTATTGAACTGCTGGAGCAGTATCACCGGGCCGGACAGCAACGTCTGGCCGCCGTCCGGCGCGCCATGCAGTACCCGGCCGCTAACGACGAGTTCCCGGAGGCTGCGTAATGAACTATGCAGGACACGAAAAACTCCGCGCAGAAGTGGCGGAAGTCGCCAACAACATGTGTGACCTGCGGGCGACGCTGAACGGGATGGAGCACCGCTATCGCTTTGACTCCGATGTGCTGGCCGAACGCCTGACCCGTCAGACCCTTTTTCGCATCAACGCCCTGTTTATGGCGGCATACAACGAAATTCTTGAGCTGGATGCCTGCTTTAAGGACTAAGGAGAAAAACATGTACGGAACCTGTGAAACCCTCTGCCGGTTGTTGCGCGAGCAGTATCCCGCAGAAACCCCTTTGAACCTCATTGTCTGGTCCCCGGCGGATATCGAAGCGCTGGCCGACGGAATGGAATATGCCGTTTCGGAGCAGGACACAAGGGCGGTACTGGCGCGTATGGACGCCATTCCGGAGGAACAACGGCTTGAGTCGGGCGTGTCTGCCGGTGCAGTGATGGATCTGATTGAACAGGTGAAAGAGACAGTTCCGGCGGTGATGGTGCCGGCGGACCTGCTTGAAACCCTGCTGATAACCGCTGAACAGGCGTTGTGGCACAGGGAATGGTCCGCCCGGGATGAGAACCATCCGTTGCCGGAAAGTGTTACCCGTCGGCTGGCTGATGCGGCGAAAGTTCGCGCCTTACTGAAAAACTGAAATCTGCACGCCGCCCGGGCGGCGTGTACTGACCCCGTTCAGAGGAACCCATTATGCAGGAAACCACCACGTTAAACGCCCTTGTGATGCGCCGTGCGCGCGATTTGATTGCTGATTATGGATGGCCTGACCATACCGATGTTGATCAGCGTGATCCGGTCAATAAACCGGGATGGATAAGCATTTATGTCCGTCTGGATGCGGCAAATATTGTTCATCTGCTGCCTTTGCTTTGTACCGGTGACGTACCCGCAGAGCTGCAAAGTGCCATGACAAAAATAGCCGGGACGCCAGCGCAGATTATTTTATCCGGCAGCCGCTATGCCGACGCGCCGCAGCTTCCGGAGGACGGAACACAGATAGCGTTCCCCTGGGCCGGGGAATGGCTGACGGAGCCGGAGATTCAGGCTGTAACGGATTGCCTGTCCCGCGCCGTGCGGGATGTCTCCCGGCAGGTATGGGAGGATGCGCGCCGGATAAAGGCGGCGCTGACCACGCGCGGGGAAACGCTGTTTTATCGCCAGACCCGAAATTTCCGTCTGGTTGTGAAGGAAAATGATATGCCTTGCTGGCTGGACGATGATGACAATTTGCCGGTGGTGCTCGATGCCATCCTGAACAAAGGGGCACGCTACAGCAGCGTCGAGTTCTTTGTTATCAGCGACAAAGTTGATCAAATCCTGGCATGTGGCCAGATGTGCGATGTGCTGCGTATTCCGGGCGAGCCTCCGCGCCGGTGGATGGATTTAACCCTGTTACATGAGGTCATGGCAGAAGCGCGTGCAGAAATAAGTCTTGTCCGCAATGCCCTGTCAGCAATCCGGCCAGTGTAGCGAACAGCAGGGGGCGGCGGCCCCCTGAATCAACATCGAAGGATAATGATGTCGCCGGCTCCGCTTATACGGCTCTTCCTCCACGTTGTTCCGGCTTCGCGGTGAGTAGTGTCCGATGCGGCCTGCGGCAAACGCCGTGCCTCTACTGTAGCCGGGCCGCGGCTGATGCAAGGGAAGCGTAAACGCCGTCACCTTCACCCGGTCGCAGTTTAATTCATACGTTATCCGCCGTCTTCCCGTCGTTTTCCGGCTCATTTTTCGCCGTCAAACCGTCCAGCCTGCTCCTGCTTTTTTACTGCGCTGCGGCTTCGGTGACGCCCTTGCATCCTCCGCTTTTCGCCCGGCTGTCGTGTCGGCACGGCGTAAGCCGGAACTCAGACGACATCGACTATGGAGGATTTTTTATGAGCACTACGACCACCACACCGGCTGTTTACGTGGGTACCTACCATAAATACAACTGCGGCAGCATTTTCGGCAAATGGTTTGATCTGACGGAGTTTGACGGCAGGGAGGATTTTTACGAGGCCTGTCAGGCGCTGCATGCCGATGAATGGGATGCCGAGTTTATGTTTCAGGACCAGGAAGGTATCCCGTCGCAGTTCGTCTCTGAAAGCTCCATTGACTGGGATTTTATCGCCGCTTACAAACGCGCCGAAGAAGAGGGCAGGGAAGCCGCTTTTATCGCCTGGGCGGAGTATACCGGCGAGTGTGACTATGACGCGTTTGATGATGCATACCGCGGCGAGGCGGAAAGTGAGGAAGACTATGCGCAGGAGATGGTAGACGATAACGGCCTGCTGAATGAGGTGCCGGAGCCGCTGCGCAGCTACTTCGATTTTGAGGCGTATGCCCGGGATTTGTTCAGCAGCGGCTATGTGTTCCATGACGGTTATGTCTTCAGTAACTGATTTTCCCCGGCAGGCGGTTCAGCCGCCTGTCAGCCCGCGCGCTAAACCCTGGCAGGCTCTGCCTGCCTGCGAAGTACGCCGCGCCTGCGGCGCCGCGTATCTCCGCCAGTGCCTGATGTCCCGGTGGTGTCAGAGTATGAGTATCAATGTGTTGTAGCCGGTCGGCGATATTCCTGTTCTGTTGATAATCTCTGCGTTGTCGTTGTCGTTGTCGTTGTCGTTGCCAATAGTGGCCATACCGATGGCGTACTGGCTGATATCGCTGTTCTGTCGGTTTTTCTTCCTGTTGTGTCTGCCTGTGGGCGACTTCCCTGACGGGAACCGGCGCTGTCGTAAACGGAGCCGGTAAACCGTCTCCGCCCTGTCGGGCTTCCATCGCACTGTCGCAGGTTTAACATCACGCTTGCGGCATCCGTCTACGGATGCGCCGCTCTCACCAGCCCGGCGGTAATGCTGCCGGGCCTCTTCGGGGCAACGCCGTTTCGCGCCCGCGCGTTCCGCCGTTGCGGCGGGTTCCTGCTCATTTTCTCCTGGTCATTTCACCCTTTTGAGTCCTTTCGCCGGGGCTGAGACAAGCACAGTCGCTGTCAGCTGTCCAGGGTAAATGGCACGCGGTAAACCGCGCCCCGGACATCCGCCATCGCCCGCGCTGGTTTACGCCCTTGCGGCGAACGGCTCTCAAACGGGTGAAGGTAACAACCATCGGGGGCGTTCAGCAGGTCCCCGCAAAACGTCAAAACCGCGGCCCCGGCAACTCAACGGGTGATGGTTTTTTAAAAGCAAAACAGGTTCAGAAGGAGGAGCAACATGAACGAGGCGCTGGCGGTTTTACCCGACGACACCTTTACCCGCGAACAGGCCGAGGCCGTTGCGGCGCAGTACACCAACGTGGCAATTGAGGACGATCAGGGGGCGCATTTTCGCCTGGTTGTCCGTAAGGACGGCGAGATGGTCTGGCGCACGTGGAACTTTGAGCCGGGCGGCACGTACTGGCTCAACCGTTATATCGCGGACTACGGCATCCGCAAGCCACAGTAAAAAAGAGGTGCCGGACAGGTGGACTGTCCGGCAGACATTCATCAATCAGTGAGGTATCAACGATGTCAGTTACCGATGTTAAAGCAAAAGCACCCAAAAAAGCGAGCAGCAAAAAAATCACGAAGGCGCAGGAAGATGCCCTGAAGGCCGCCCTTGAGGCCGCTGTTATCGAGTATGTTCCGCTGTCCGCTCTCGTTAAATCCCCGCTTAACGTGCGCACCATTCCGTATTCCGTGGACAGCGTTCGCGGTCTGGCCGACTCCATTGAGTCGCTCGGACTGCTGCAGAACCTGATTGTTCACACGCTCGCGGACGGACAATCCGGCGTGGCCGCAGGTGGCCGCCGACTGACTGCCTTTAATCTGCTGGCGCAGGAAGACCGTCTTGCGGCCGATCATACCGTCATGGTCAAGCGCGTCCCGGACGACATTGCTGCTCTGGCCTCCATCGCTGAGAACGAACAACGCGCTGCCATGCATCCCGCCGAGCAAATCTCAGGGTTCCGCACATTAGCGGAGCAGGGCAAAACCCCCGCGCAGATTGGTGACGCGCTTGGTTTCGGCTCCCGCCACGTCCAGCGGATGCTGAAGCTGGCAAATCTCGCCCCGTCCCTGATGGAGAAGCTCGCGCAGGACGAACTGACCGTTGAACAGTGTCAGGCGCTCTGTCTCGAGGACGATCACGCCCGTCAGGCCGAAATCCTCGATACCGTAAAAGCCAGCTGGTCGAATGCCCCGGCGCACCTGATTAAACGCGCCATTACTGAAACCGAGATGCGCACCGACAACGCAAAATTCCGGTTTATCGGGCGCGAAGCTTACGAGGCGGCGGGTGGTTACGTCCGTGAAGATCTGTTCAGCCAGGACGAGGGCGACGGCACGGCAGACAGCGTGCTGGTTGAGCGTCTGGTACAGGAGAAGCTGGAGCGTATCGCACTGGACATTCAGCAGCGTGAGGGCTGGGCATGGAGTCGCGGACGCGCAGCCCGTATCTGGTACCACGGCGAAGATGGTAAAGAGTTCGTTCAGCCTGCTGAACCCGATCCGGTGTACACCCCTGAACAACAGCAGCGTCTTGATGCGCTGCGGGAGCAGTACGACACCTTTGACAGCGTCTGCGACGAGTCGGATGCGATCGAGGCGGACATCCTCGCCATTCAGGCGGCGGCAGAAGTCAGCGCATGGACTGACGACATGAAGTCAGGCGCGGGGGTGATGGTCAGCCTGTACGAAGGGCAGGTGTACGTGCAGCGCGGTGTGCGCCTGAAAGCGGATATGCCGGAAGAAACCGAAACCAGCAGCGTAACGGTATCGTTCACCTCACGCCAGCCCGACGCCGCAGAGGGGATCAGCGTCCCGCTGCTCACGAAAATGACCTCCGAGCGTACGCTGGCAGTACAGGCGGCGCTGATGCAGCAGCCCGAAAAGGCGGTGGCGCTGATGGTCTGGCGCATGTGTACCTGCATATTTTCAGGCTGTCTGACAACGACGCACCCGTTCCGTATCAGCCTGACCGTGTCCCACGGCAGCCTGACGGAGAACGCCCCGTCCGGTAAGGATGGCGCAGCGTTTAACATCCTGATGACCGAACGGGCAAGGCTGAAAACCCTGCTGCCGGAAGGGTGGGAGAAGGACTTCACCACCTTCTTTGCCCTTGACGGCGGGGTGTTGATGTCGCTGATGGCCTTCTGCACGGCCTGTTCCGTGGACGGGGTACAGACCCGCGATATGGGGCACACCTCCCGCAGTACACTCGATACTGTCGAGGCGGCAATCGGCTTCCACCTGCGCGACTGGTGGCAGCCGACGAAGGACAACTACTTCGGCAGCCTGAAACATCCTCAGATTGTGGCCTCTCTGAAAGAGGCGGGGCTGACGGGCGCGGCGGGTGACGCGGAGAAGATGAAGAAGGGCGATGCAGCAGCGCATGCGGAGCACTTTATGCAGCACACCCGCTGGGTTCCGGCATGGCTGAAAGGGCCGGAGCCAGCGGCTGAATCCGGTGCTGACGACGCGGCTTCAGATACCGACAGCACCGACAACGACACCACCAACACGGCACACGCCGCCTGATAACGGAGAGCCGCCCTGCGGGGCGGCAATAAGGAGATACCCATGCGCACTATTCTGACCCCCGATGTACTGAAAACGATGTCCTGTGATGAGTTTGAGGACTGGCGGGACAGCGGCGAAGACTTCCGCCGCGAACTGACCCACGCCGTCATGCGTGACCTGTCCTGCCCTGAAAACTGGGATGTGAACGGCGAGTACCGCAGCGAGTTCGGCGGCTTCTTCCCCGTACAGATACGCTTTACCCCCTCGCACGGCAATTACCATATTGCGCTGTGCAGTCCAGGTGCCATCAGTCCGGCGTGGATGGTAGTGTTCGTTCCCGCCAGCGGCCGCCCGTTCTCCGTCATTCGTACCCTGAGCGGCTACCAGCCGGAGCTTGTCAGCCACACCGTCAGCCTGACGGCGCGTCTCGATGCGGACGGATACAGTCAGGCCAGCATCATCAGTATTCTGGCAGCGGAGGGCGCGGCATGATACCTGCGAACCTGTCACTGGTTCCCTTCAGCCCCGAGCGACGCGCCGCGATGGAGGCCATCGCTGAGGTTGAACGCCGGCGGTCGCGCGGCGCGGTGTCCACAGTGTATCCGTATGCCAGCGCCTTTTTTCGCCGGCTCACGGGCAGCACGCGCATCTCACTCAGAGAAATCCATCATTTTGCGCCGGTGCTGACGGCGCGGGAGCTGCGGGGCAGCAGGGACAGCTGGCTCAGTGCCATCGATGCCCTGATTGAAAGTCGCGGGACGTGTTGCTGGCTGCCGCTTCCTGTCGGTGCGGGTCAGCGCCTCTTTCCGGAGGTGGCCTTTCAGCAGACCGAGCGGGTTCGCTGTCAGGACGCGCTGCGGGATGAAAAATACACCCGCCAGCGCCGAAAAGAACAGTGTCAGCGTGAGCGGGCGTACCAGGCGCTGGCGGGGCAGGCGGAGATTGAGCTGGCCTTTCATACCCCGGAAACGGTCAGCAGCTGGAGTGCGCGCTGGTCGGGTACTGAACTGCGCCAGTACGACCTGGAGGAGATGTTCTGGCGCTGGAGTGAGCGCTTTCCTTCCCTGTCAGCTCTGGATAGGGATGAATTTGCCCGCGAACCGCTCTGGAGCATGGTGTTCGAGGCCGGGTTGCTGACAGAAGAGGCTTCCGTTCCCGTAAGACAGCTGGAGCACTGGATGGTACCGAACAAGCTGACATTCCGGGAGGGGACATGAGCAGGAGAGCAAATCCGTACGGGCAGGAACTGAAAATTGCCCGCAGTCAATGTAAACGCCTGAAGACGATGATAAACAAGCTCACCGATATGTCGGTTGAGTGGGATGGCCTGAGTGGTGGTCTGGAGTGCGACTTCAACATGCTGGCCGAAGAAGTGGAGAAGCAGCTGGACGTACTTGATACGCAGATTACCGACTGGGCTGAGGGATACGGCGACGGCAGGGAGGTGGAGTGATGGCAACAGAACGGAATACACGGGGGAACATCGTCTGCAGGGAGTGCGGCAGGGCGTTTTCCTTCCTGGCTCCGCATCTGCGTATGACGCATGAGATGTCGGTAAGCGAATATCGCGAGCGCTGGGGTATAGCGAAACATGTCCCGCTTGCCAGTGCCGAACACTCAGCCAGATGCCGGGACAACGTTATCAGACGTATCCGGAGCGGTGAGCTGGACCCTGACCTGCAGGTCAGGATGATGGCGGAAGGGTACGCCAGGATAAAAGACCGAAGCAGCCCCTCAGCACTACAGCAAAAGTCGTCCTCCAGAACGGCGACCATAAACCGGATATGGGAAACCTCTCCTGCCGTGAAAAGGGTCAGCGCAGAGATCCGGCGGGAGGCCGTGCGCAGAATGAAGACCCGCAACGAAACGGGTGAAAAGGTGCGGAGTATTGCCGATGAACTGAACCTGTCCCTGAGCTGTCTGTATCGCTGGCAGGCTGAAGATGGCTGACGGCCTGTCGGGATTTTTTTTGCACACATGCTTTTCGGATAACATCATTAAATGTCTGCGCAGAATGCCGGTGCTGGACACTTTTCTGGTTAACAGCCTGCTGCTGCGGGCTAATGTGCCGGATAAAAAACGGTCTACGCTGGCGGGTCTGGCTAATGAACTGGCTGTTTTCACCGAAACGGCAACACGCGGGCGTCGCCCCTGACGGGACACGGCTGTCGTGAACAGAGCCAGCAAGCTGTCTCTGCCCTCCGGGCGTCCATCCTGACGCAACGTCAACCCCTGCGCTTGCTGCGTCCGTAAACGGACGCGCCGCTTCACCCTGTCGGCGGTAAAACTGCCGACAGTCCGCTGACGCCACGCCGTTCCGCCGTGTCGGGTGTGTTCATCCTCTTTCCTTACCTCTGGCGAGCCCTCTCCCGTTAAGTCCCCGGGCGGAGGGCTTGTCGTAGCACCGTCGTGTCGTCATCCGAAGGGTGAAATGAACTCCGCCAAAACTTTTTGCGAAGGACCGCAAAAACTTTTGTCTCCGCCCTTCTCCTGCCGCCCCGCCGTCGCTCCTTTGCCCTTTGCCGCCAGGGAACTCACCGAGAGATGGATTAACCACCAGACAGGAGGAAAAGCAGGATGAACACACAGAACGTCAACGTCAAAACCGCCACCAAAGAATCTTCCGAAAGATGGGGTTCAGACCCAAAAGCGCGTCTGGCCTGTGTTATCGCAGAGCAAAAGTCATACCTGATCGAGCTTTGCGGCGTGTGGAATCTCCAGCTGAGCCAGAAAGATGAGGCTGAGGAAATCCTGCGTCTTCTCAGCCTGATGAGCGACAACGTTCACAGGGAAGGCGTGCTGTGCTGGGAACGTTCATACCCGCTTGTGTCGTTTCATGTCGTGCAGCCGTGGTTGCAGGCTAAAGATCATGCCATCCGCCTATACGGCGTTATCGGGCGTGAGGCGTGGGACATCGCGCGTAAAGACCTTTGTAACAACATAAATTTTGCTCAGGCCATGTTGCGCCTGGAAGCCCGTCCATAAGCATAACCCACGGCGGCAGGGGATGCCGCCAGCGACAACGGGGAAACATCATGAGCATCAGCAACACGAACAGCACATTCAGCTTCGACGCATGGGAGAAAAGCGCGCTCAGCGAGCTTGATACCCTGCAAAACCACGTCAGTAAAGCCCTGATGAAGTACCAGAGCAATACAGACAAAACGGCGCTGGGCGAGTCTGCAAACCGCTATATGGGCGAACTCAGAACCGCTGTAACGCGCATCCTGAAAGCCACGCCAGCCATTCAGCAGAAAGTCGATGACATTGCCGACATGCTGCATCTGATGGCGCATTTTTCCGGCATCACGTTCGACGAATAACCACCACGGCGAAATATCAACGCCATTAACCAGAAGGAGATAAACCATGCACTTAAATCTGACCGAATCCTGCGCCGAAGCGGGTATTTATGCGACCAGTGAGGCCGAACGCGCGTACTGGCTGAGCCGCGAAAAGTCATATCTGACCGCGCCCGTCGAAATCGACGTTCACGCCTTCCATGATGCGCTGGGCCTGATGTACCCGAAGAACTGGCGCAGCAGTCAGGACGGCGAGTGTGAAACCTTCATGCTGGCGGAAATGGTCTGCGGCAATGTGACCGAAATCTACGCGCGAGTCGGTATCCGTTATTACCGGATGCGTGACTACAGCAACCTTGACCACGCGGAGATTCTGGCACGCGTTAAGGAGGTTGAGCAGCGCCAGAAATGAAAAAGGCAGACTTTCGTCTGCCATATCCCGCCGGATTCTCAGCGTCGAAACTACGAATCCGGCCTCAACTAAAAGGAAACATGTATGAATCATTTCAGTAGAGCGTCGATTGTTACACCGACCGCCCTGTATGTCCAGATGCTTGAGGCGGAAAACGCACCCGTAAAAAAACAGGTGCGTATTAAACGCAGTGATATCGACCGTGACGAAATCAGCGCCGAAATGCGGGCGCTGGGCCGTCACATTGCGCACTGCCGGAAGAAGGGGCGCTCCGTTCGTATTCCTGCCATGCGAGTGAGCGAGTGGGGGCAGGTGTTACGCACGCTCGAACTGAAGCGGGCATTTAACTGATAACTGAGCCGCTCCTTACGGGGCGGCATTTAAGGAGGAACGATGTCTCAACTCAGTTTTGCCAGCTTCTTTGACCAGGCTAGAGAAGCCGCACCCTTAACACCCGCTAAACCCGTATTGCCCACCGTGAATGCGCAGCCGATACCGCACCGGATGATGACAATCGACCAGGCACGCCGCCAGTTTATCAGCGTGTTCAGGGATACCGCCCGCAGCCTGCGCCGCTGGGAGGTGTTCAGCGACTTTATCACGCTGGCCGCCAGCGAGCTGGATATGGCGCGGATAAGAACGCCGGAGAATATTGAGCAAAGCCGCAAAATCTGCGCGAAGTACAGCGAGAGCGATATCAGCAACCTGCATACGCTTTTCTGCCTGATGGTCTGCGCACTGGAGGCCAAATTCCACGACTTTCTGGGCGCGATCTTCATGGAGCTTGAGCTGGGCGACGACCGGAACGGGCAGTATTTCACGCCGTATCACGTCCAGTCACTGCTGGCGAGGCTGCTGATGCCGGACGTCGACGAGACGATACGCCGCGAAGGGTTTGTGACCGTCAGCGATCCGGCAAGCGGCGCAGCGGGAATGATTGTCGCGTATGCCGAGGTGCTACTTGAGGCGGGCTACAATCCGTCTGAACATATGTTCGGAAGCTGCATTGATATCGATCCGATTGCAGCCGATATGGCGTTTATACAGCTTTCCCTGTTGGGTATTCCTGCCGAGGTGGTCACGGGCAATACGCTGACGATGCAGTTAAACAGGGTGCGGTATACGCCGGTGTACTACATCAACAACTTTGGAAAGCGGCTGGACGATCAGCGCCGTATCAGTGCCATGCGCGAATTTTTGCGCGGTATGAATGAAGCTGCATAACCATCCAGAAGGGCAGGGGAGTATCCTGCCTTTCGTGGCATCTAAGGCCGCGCGCCTGCGGCGCAGAATAAGCAGGCTGCGCTGACGCGCTGCCTGCGTTATTCCGGCGCGAGGTTGTCTGAAGTTCCTGTCTTTTGGTTAGCTGATTACTATTCTTCATTCTCCTGCTGGCGATGGTCTTTATTATTCTGCCGCTGATATGGATATAAGCGTTTCTTTTCCGGGCGTCGTCCCAGAAGGGACACGGCTGTCGTGAACGGAGCCGGTAAACCGTCTCCGCCCTTCGGGCGTCCATCCTGACGCAAATTCAAATTCACGCTTGCTGCATCCAGAATGGATGCACCGCTTTCACCGTGGCGGTAATAAATTACCTCCACTCTGAAGCCCGTAACGGTAATTCGTCTTACGCCGATTTTCCGTTACGGGATGTGTGCATTCTCCTGGTGTGACTATCGCCCGATTTCATCAGTTCGCGGAGGGCTGCTTTTAGCATCAGCCAGAAAAGAAATAAAGGGGTATATAAACGCTGCGCGCCCCTTTATTTCTTTTCTGTCAGCTGCTCATTGCCCTTCGCCGCTCAGTGATGAAGTCGAACGATGTAATAACCCAATGAGGAGAAAACCAGAATGCACACATTAAACGTCAAAACCGCCACTCGTGAATCAGCCGAACAATTTAAAATCGATGAACGCCAGCGGTACTCTGTTACAGATGGCGATGAACGTCTTGATTTTATTCCTGCGCTCTTTTTTACGCCTTCTGCTGATAACATGATTGCCAGCTGGTTACGTCAGCATTCAGATTATGATGGCGGATTCTGGAGTTACTGGATTATTCCGCAGGGCACTGGCGGAAACGTGGCTCCGAACTGTGTCAGATTCACCACCGCGCAAACAGGATATATCGCACCGGAAGGTGAACAGCGCTATAACATGGTTATTCCTGGTAATTATTTTGAAGCAGAGGTCAGTGCTGATGCAGCAGGAATTATTGCCACGCTGATGATAATGAACTGGTTGTCCTGGCAGGTTGCAGATATGGGGCCTGAATATTCGAAAGTCTGTAAGCACCTCGTCGCTCGTCAGGATGCACTGAAAGACTATATCAGTATCATAAAACACCCTGAAGCACATTTAATTTACCGGGCTATTGATTGACGGCATAAATACTGGATGAATAAAAAGACCTCCTGTTGAGGTCTTTTTAATGTTTTGCAAAAGTCTGCGCTGCATTTTTATTGTTCTTTATCGCCCGATATGTTACCTCAATTTTTCTGGCATAGACATATCTTCTCTGCGCCTGTTCTTCTGTTTTCCTGAAACCTGCATTATAAGCGCCCACGGCCTGCCAGCTGACTCCCCACTTTTTGAATGCAATTGCAAGATAGTAAGCCCCGGTGTAGATATTCATACACGGATCGGAAATAAGATGCTCCGGTTTTATTCCATAACGAGCCAGTTCGTTAAAGTGCTGGGAGTCCACCTGCATAAGTCCGGAGCCAAAGCCCGAAACAGGGTTGTAGCCTTTAACGTTTGTGCGGAAGTTCGATTCATTCCAGGAGATTGCCCGAAGCAAATCTGGATCTATATGATAATCCCTTCCTGCCAGATCAAAACAATCAGCAGCGTTCAACATTCCAGAAAAAGCCAACGTTAAAAACGTAAGAGCGATCCGTTTCATTTTTTCCCTCCGGGCACCATGCCGGAAATACGTTAACCCATCCCATGCCCAGACTCAACTAATATGCACTCCTCACCACCAAAAGCACCACACCCCACGCAAAATTAAAATTTTGCTGATTGGCATTCAAAAACATGCAGTTAGAGAAAAAGTAATGTGAAATAAATTATTTTAATGTGTGAAAGCGATTCGCATGCAAATCTAAAGCGAGTCGTTATTGAATTGCACGCGATTCAGTGGCGACTATTTTATTTAAAAACATTTATTTGCCAGTGTCGTGAATCTATATTAGATTCATCATTAAATGGGTGATGATTCGTGACTGGAGTCGTCATTTTATCGTGGTGATTCTAATGGTGAATCGCACAAAAATACGTGTTTTTAGAGTCGGTAATATTTGGCTTGTATGGATATTTAAATAAGAGGGCTTATGGCTAAGATCCAGGTTTATGTTAATGACAATGTCGCAGAAAAAATCAATGCGATTGCCGTTCAGCGGCGTGCCGAAGGTGCTAAAGAGAAAGATATTAGCTATTCCAGTATTGCATCTATGCTGCTTGAGCTTGGGTTGCGCGTCTATGAGGCACAAATGGAAAGAAAAACGTCAGGGTTTAACCAGGCGCTTTTTAATAAAACCATTCTGGAGAACATTCTTAAAACACAACTCACTACCAGTAAGCTGTTAGGTATGACTTCTCTTAGTCCACACCTGGAAGGTAACGAGAAATTTGCATTTAAGGAAATGGTGACATCTATTCGGGAAGATGTTGAAGAGATTGTGTCTCAGTTCTTCCCTAAAGAGGATGATGATTCTCAAGATAATTAACTGAAAAAGTAAGATAAATAGATTATCGATCTACCATTTTTGGGTGACAATGTAAGCTGAAGTTGTTATATTTTATACAGCCTTAACTAAAATTTGATTGTCGACAACCTGTTTGTCGATTCGCCGGTACACCGGGGTAGAGACCCGATGTACCGACTATACACAGAAACCTTTCTAGGAGGCTTCAATGCACCCGCGCGATCCTAAAGATCTCTCCCAATCAAGTCAATCACTAGATGATGTCATAAAGCATTTCAATGTACTTTATAAAGACTCTCCTTTGCCTTTCTGCATTCGTGATCAATTCAGAAATACAATTTATAAAAATGACGCATGCTCGGATTTTTTCCACCCCTTATCTAAATCCTTCTCTAGTGTTAGTTTTGACGCTGATGAAGTCGAACTGGATTTATCGACAATAGAGTTAGAGGCATTTGTCATGGGGGCTGGTACTGCTATTTGTCGGACGTTTAGTTTCAATGGTGAGTATTATCAGTTGCGTGTTGAGATTCGTTCCGTTGAAAATGAAATATTTGCTCTCTGGTTTATAAATTTCTTTCCTGATTATCAGGCGTTATTTCATACATCAAATAAGAACAAAACGGATGGGTTTGATTTTGATTTGTTTCTCTCTGGTTTGACAACTAAAAAAATGATTACTTTGTGTTTTTCTATTCTTGGCTTTCATCTTCATACAACTTCACAATATCTTGGTGTTTCTGAGAAAGCTATTTCAAGCAGGCTTTCTAGTGTTAAGAATGAGATTGCTAAGCATTTTGCTGACTATGATGATTTCAGACTTTATTGCTTGAAAATGGACGCTTACGAAAAGGCGAGATTAGTTGTTCTTAAAATAATGAATGTTAATTTTATGTTAAAAAAGTAGTGGATTTTATCGCGTATTGAATAAATTGGATTTTACGTGTCACTATTCGTGCGCAGGAGAATTTTGAGAGGGAAAACATGATTCGACGTCACAGGCTTCGTGGTCCAACTGTCACCATGTCAATTTACTTAGATCCACAAACAGATCTTCTTATATTGAAGGCGAAAGACAGAAGTGGTCGTTCAAAATCAGCTGAGGCACTTTTGCGGCTGCGTGATCACTTAGAAAAGTATCCTGATTTCTACAACTCTGAAATGGCGGAGGTGATTCCAAACAATATTGAACCCAAGTCACAAAACTAGTTTTTTAGGATTTTTACTTTCAACAAATCTATCTGGTGTAATTAAAGGATTAATGAAATGACTGATGTATCAATTATCGAAACAGTACCATCTGCTAAATCCAAGAAGAAATTCGGTAAGGTTGCATTCCTGAAAGCGCTGAAGTACGCGCTGCCGGTTGCCACTCTGGCCGCCTTTTTCCCGGAAACCGTACTGGCAGCTGGTGCGGGCAAGGACCTGATGTCCAGCGGTGATGACACCGTTAAAGGGACGTTCGGCAAGGATTCCAGTGTCGTTAAATGGGTAATTCTGGCCGAGGTACTTGTGGGGGCGGTGATGTATATGACCACCAAAAACCTGAAGTTCCTTGCCGGCTTCGCCATTCTTTCAGTATTCGTTACCGTTGGGATGTCCGTTGCGGGGTATTAATACCCTCTAAGCCACTCCCGACATACGACATATTTCGTGTTTTATGAATGCCCTTTGGGCGTTCAGGGGAGTGCTTTACCTGTAATCCAGCTGGCAGATATTTCTGTGCTGCCAGCTGTACTTCGAGACAAAACAAAATGGCAGATGAGTCTCTTAAAAAATATCGCTTCCCCGAAACCCTCACCAATCAGAGCCGCTGGTTTGGCCTGCCTGTTGACGAGCTAATTCCTGCGCTCGTTTGCCTCGGGTGGGGATTCTGGACCCAACATTATATCCCGGGAATTATCGCTGCCGTACTGGCGTACCTGGGAATAAAAAAACTGAAGAAAGGGCGGGGCAGCTCGTGGTTGCGGGACCTGGTGTACTGGTATATGCCGACCTCACTCCTGAGAGGCATTTTTCACCATGTACCCGATTCCTGCTATCGGCAATGGATTAAATAAACCGGGATATTCAGATGGAACATGGAGCACGCCTCAGTACCCAGCGGGTTATTGGCATCGGGTTTATCTCGATGGGCACGTTATTGCTGCTGAGTCTGAGCACCAACGTTATTCAGGGCATAAATAACTATCGCCTTCAGAACGAACAAAAAACCATTGTGACACCGATGCTTTTTAATGCACCGTTTGCGGTGTCACAAAACCAGGCTGATGCTTCTTATCTGCAGCAGCAGGCCCTCTCTCTTATTGCACTACGCGTCAATGTGACACCAGAAACCGTAGACGCCTCCCATGAACAATTGTTGACGTACGTCCGCCCGGCTTCCCAGAACGCGCTGAAAATCAAACTCGCCGAAGATGCCAAACGTATTAAAGACAATAACGTTAATTCTGCTTTTTACATGACCAGCGTGAAGGTGTATCCGGCCAGTAATCGCGTGGATGTACGTGGTCAGCTGAAAACCTGGATTGGCGATTCAAAACCCTACCCGGAGCTGAAACAGTACGTCCTGAAGTTTGAACGCCAGGACGGGATCAGCTGGCTCAGCCACTTCGGAGAAATTAGCGATGAGAAAAAATAGCCGCCTGACGGTATTCGCGCTGCTGATGCTGGCTTCGGGACGATGTCTTGCTGCCCCAGCGGCACTTTCAGCAACTATCGTGCCGTTGACGAATGGTGGACAGGCCAGTATCGCAATCAGTAACACTGACCCGAACCTGTTCACGGTAGCCGGAGATCGCGTGACGGCCCTGACCAGTCTGGATGGTGAGCTGACCCGGCAGGAGCAAACGGCCAGTGGCGGTGTCATTGTCAGCACCCTGAACAAAAAGCCTTTCACCTTTATTCTCGAGACCGAGCGTGGGCTGAACTTCTCTGTACAGGCAGTCCCCCGCGCGGGTGTGGGCCGTACCGTTCGTCTGGTTAGCGAACTCTCTGGTACCGGAGAGGAGGCCCGAACCTGGGAAGAATCCTCTCCGTATGAGACTACGCTCGTTTCCCTCAGCCAACATCTGCTGGGCGGTAAGCTGCCAGCAGGCTGGCAGGCTATACCGGTAACAACCGAAACGCTTACCGCTCCAGCTGGATTATCTGCAAGCGCCGAGCGGGTATGGACAGGCAATCATCTGAAGGTGGTTCGCTACCGTGTGACTAATGCTTCCGGGTTTGTTCGCAATCTGACAGAAAGCGACTTCTGGCAGAGCGGTATCCGTGGCGTGTTGTTCGCTGAGCCAGCCCGTCAGTTACTTGCCGGTGGATCGCTGCAGGTGTTCATCATCAGCAGCGGGGGGGCATCAGATGGCCAGTATTAATTCCGTTGTGAAGCGTAAACAGTTTATCTGGCTGGGAATTGTGCTGACCACCATCGGCGTCGTTGGCGGCGGCGGCTGGTATCTGGCCGATGCGCGTTATGAAGGAAGTAGCAACGCGTCAACCGCAAACGAACCTGCACCAGATATGACGGGCGTGGTGGACAGTACCTTTGACCAGAAGGTGCAGCAGCATGCGACGACTGAAATGCAGGCTACGGCTGCAGGAATGCAAAAGCAATACGACGAGATGCGTCGTGAGCTTGAGTTGCTCAGTAAAGGGCAGGCGGGGTACCAGCACCAGATAGACCAGCTTAACAAGGATAATGCTGCCCTGTCTGCACAGGTCAGTGCTCTGGGTCTGAAACCTGCCACCACATCGGGAGAACCTGCACCGCAGCCGCCATCACCACCACCCGGTCCGGAGGGTGAACCGCAACCAACGGGATTCCCGCCACAGACTCCGGGCAGCTCAGTACCACCGCCTACATCCTTTTATCCGGGCAACGGCGTCACACCTCCAGCACAGGTGCACTACCAGTCTATTCCTGTACCCAATCAAATTCGGCGGCAGACCTTCAACTATGGCACGGAGAAGAACGGCCCCTCTCTGCCGTATATCCCTTCCGGAAGTTTTGCCAAATCGATGCTGATTGAGGGGGCTGACGCCAATGCGTCTGTCACCGGTAATGAGTCCACTGTGCCAATGCAGCTGCGACTGACCGGGAAAGTGGAAATGCCTAACAGCAAGACGTACGACCTGACCGGATGTTTTGTGGGGCTTGAAGCCTGGGGGGATGTTTCCAGCGAACGCGCCATTGTACGCACCCGCAATATCAGCTGCCTGAAACACGGCGTCACCATCGATCAACCTATTGCCGGACACGTGAGCTTTATGGGCAAGAACGGCATTAAAGGTGAGGTTGTGATGCGTAACGGCAAGATCCTTGGCTGGGCGTGGGGGGCTGGATTTGTTGACGGTATTGGTCAGGGAGTGCAGAGCGCTTCTCAACCGACAGTAGGCCTGGGGGCGACTGCGAGTCTGGGCGCCGGTGATGTCATGAAAATGGGGATTGGTGGCGGTGCTTCCAAAGCCGCTCAGACACTCAGCGATTACTACATCAAGCGCGCTGAGCAATATCACCCGGTGATCCCGATTGGGGCCGGTAATGAAGTGACGGTGGTTTTCCAGGATGGTTTCCAGCTGAAAACCATTGAAGAGCTGGCTCAGGCCTCTTCCCGCCAGTCTGCAGAAGGAGAAGGGAAAAGCCCGGTTCCCGCGCCTTCAGTTCCCGAGGGTGGCATGAATGGGTTTAACACCGATCAAATGCTGCAAAAACTCGGAAAACTCGACCAGCGTCAGTTTATGCCAGCGGCAAATACACCCTAACACCACGGAAAGGAACAGCTTATGAATAAGTTAGCACCACTCGTCATGACTCTGGGAAGCCTTCTTCTCCTGTCAGGATGTGCCGGCACAGCGAGTGACTTTGAATGTAACGCCACCACGTCAGATACCTGCATGACCATTGAACAGGCCAATGACAAAGCCAAACGTCTGGAGGAAAGCAATACGGTAAAGCCGGATGTGGCCGCACTGCCACGACTGGCTGAGGGTAATTTTCGCACCGTCTCAGCTCAGCCTTTGACGGCACCACTTGTTCCCGCAACGACGACGGCTCCTGCGTTGCGCAACACACAGCAGGTGAAGTCACCATTTACTCAAAATTCGCCTGCGAAGGTTTCTGTACCAGTAACCCGAGCCGTCAGCTATCAGCCTCTGCCCGTGCCTGTTTCCACCCGCGAGATGGTTGTTGATCCACGTCCGCTGAGGGTAGGGGAGAAGACGGCTGGTCTGTGGATAGCGCCGTACATCGATACCCTGGATGTATATCACCAGCCAACGCGGGTGTTTTTTGTCGTGAAACCGTCAGCGTGGGGAACCCCACGCGTTAACTGAATCCTGAACCGCCACCGCGTGTGGCACCTATTTTAACAATCTGTCGTTATCACGCGTGCCCTGAAACGTGAAAAGGGATGGGCGGTAGCGTGTCCTGACAGTATGAGCAGAGAGCGTTGATGGCAGACGAACTTGATCTCCTGCAGGAGCAGGATGAATTGCTGAACCAGCTTCATATACAGGCCGCGAGGCAGCAGTCCTGCCTGCAGGGCAAAAGTCGTAACCGGTGCGAATGCTGTGGCAATCGCATACCCCTCAGGCGGCAACAGGCCATCCCGGGCGTGCGCACCTGTACGGAATGCCAGCGGGTTATGGAAATCCGACAAAAACAGTATCTGAGGTGACCGATGAGCAAAACAATCACTGAGCAGGGCAATTTTATGGTTTGTGGCAGCACGGGAAGCGGTAAGACGGTTTTCTGCGCTCAGATGGTGCAGGCGCTTCTGTCAGGACGGCGTTCTGACAGCGGGCGCGAAGGCATTCAGAAAAATGACAATGATTCAGGAGAAAACCATGACAACCAGGGATAACGGTGGTCCGGGGAAAACTCGTCACCTTAACGATATCGCGGCCAGCTGCGAGGCACTGGGGATGCGTGTCATCTGTGTTAATGCCGCAGAGCGCGACTTCTGGCTTTCAGCGTCTCAGCAGAGCGCTCCCGCCCTCGACGGGAAGGCTGGGATTTCTCAACACATAATGCAACGGCAGCGTGGGCACTGTCTGTTCCTGGGTAAAGCAGGCTCAGGTATGAGCGTAACAAAACAGCAGATGACCCAGATTTTCCTGGCGAAGTCTGACGTCAGCCAGATTAAAGCACTGTATAGCGGTGAGGACGGGGAAAGGCTGGCGGCGGCTATCAGAGACAACTGCAGCGTCTGGTTTCCGCTGAATCCCGGAGGTAACGGGAATGATGCTTAAGCTTCTGTCCGTTCTGCTGTATTGCCTTCGATGGCTTGCCTGGGCTTTTCACTATCTGATTGTCTGGCCTGCCGCCACGCTGATGCTGCTGGTTGCCATGCTTTTGTGGATGGAGAACACCACGCCCGGAGAGGCGATGGCGCAGGAGATTATGTCCGTCACGCACAGCGTCAGCAGTGGCGAGTTCCGTATTGCCGCCTGCCTTGATGAACCTTTACAACCCGTTATACCGGCTACCCCGCCGGACAAGCCTGTGCAGATTTTTGCAGGTGGCCCTTCTGCCGTTTGCCAGGACAGAGGCAGCGACATCACCGATGCTAAAGGATATGCCGCTCATGTTGACAGTGAGCTGAGTCCGCTTAAGTTGCTGTGGATTGTGATGGCTATTGTGTTTTCAGGGGCTGCGCTGCTTATGGGATGTCGTCCGTATTTCTGCCTGTACGGTCAGATACGCTCAGCGCGTTTTCACTACGGTATCCCCGCCAGCCCCCCGGTACCTGCTACGGAAGTGGTAAAAACCGCCGACAATAAAAAGGAGGGGGGGCATGAGTAATCCGCTGGATACCGTTACCCGCACCGTTAATGCTCTGGTCACGGCACTGAAAATGCCGGATGAGTCCGCCAAAGCGAATGATGTTCTTGGTCAGATGAGTTTCCCTCAGTTCAGCCGCGTGCTGCCGTACCGCGACTACGATGCGGAAACCGGCCTCTTCATGAACGAAAAGACGATGGGCTTTATGCTGGAGGCGCAGCCCATCAACGGCGCCAACGAAACTATCGTTTCGTCGCTGGAAAACCTGATGCGTACCAAGCTCACCCGCGAGGTGCCAGTGGCCATTCACCTGGTGTCCAGCCACCTGGTGGGGCAGGATATCGAGTATGGCCTGCGTGAGCTCTCCTGGACGGGAGAAAAGGCTGATACGTTCAACGCCATCACCCGCGCCTACTATCTCAGGGCCGCAGAAGAAGGGTTCCCGCTGCCCGATCACCTCAACCTGCCGCTGACCCTGCGTAACTATCGGGTGTACATCTCCTGCTGCGTCCCCCGCAAACGCGGGAGCAAGGCCAGTGTGATGGAGATGGAAAACCAGGTCAAAATCATCCGCGCCTCGCTGCAGGGGGCGCAGATAGCCACCCGCAGCGTGGACGCGGATGCCTTTATCCGCATTGCGGGCGAAATGATAAACCACAACCCGGATGCGCTGTATCCCACCGTTCGCGAGCTGGACCCGCTCAAGGATCTGAATTACCAGTGCGTGGATGACTCCTTCGACCTGAAGGTGAAGGCCGACTACATGACGCTGGGGCTGCGCGGGAACGGTCGCAACAGCACTGCGCGCATCATGAATTTTCAGTTGACCAAAAATCCGGAGCTGGCCTTCCTCTGGAATATGGCCGACAACTACAGCAACCTTCTCAATCCGGAACTGTCCGTTTCGTGTCCGTTTATCCTGACGCTCGTCCTCAGCGTGGAAGACCAGGTGAAGGCGCAGAATGAGGCCAACCTGAAGTTCATGGATCTTGAGAAGAAGTCCAAGACCAGCTACGCCAAGTTCTTTCCGGGCGTGGAGCAGGAGGCAAAAGAGTGGGGCGATCTGCGCCAGCGCCTGTCGTCCGGGCAGTCCTCGCTGGTGAGCTATTTCCTGAACGTGACCCTCTTCTGCCGCGATGACCAGGAAACCGCGCTGAAGGTTGAGCAGGACGTGCTGAACAGCTTCCGTAAAAATGGCTTCGAGCTAATTTCCCCGCGCTTTAACCATATGCGCAATTTTCTCGTGAACCTGCCGTTTATGGCGTGCGGTGGTCTCTTTAAACAACTGCGCGAGTCCGGCGTGGTGCAGCGCGCTGAAAGTTTTAATGTCGCCAATCTGCTGCCGGTGGTGGCGGACAGTCCGCTTGCTACTTCCGGCCTGCTGGCGCCGACCTACCGCAACCAGCTGGCGTTTATCGACCTGTTCAGCCGCGGCATGGGGAACACCAACTTCAATATGGCAGTGTGCGGCACCTCCGGCGCGGGGAAAACCGGGCTTATCCAGCCCCTGATACGCAGCGTTATCGACTCCGGCGGGTTCGCCGTGGTGTTCGACATGGGCGACGGCTACAAGTCCCTGTGCGAGAACATGGGCGGGGTATACCTCGACGGAGAGACGCTTAAGTTTAACCCGTTCGCCAACGTCACCGACGATACCATCGATGAGATGGCCGAACGCCTGCGGGACCAGCTGTCCGTGATGGCCAGCCCCAACGGCAACCTGGACGAGGTGCACGAAGGTCTGCTGCTCAAGGCGGTGAAGGCCACCTGGCTTACGAAGAAAAATCAGGCGCGCATTGACGACGTGGTTGACTACCTGATGATGGCCCGCGACAGCGAAGAGTACAGCGGATCGCCGACCATCCGCAGCCGCCTCGATGAGATGGTGGTGCTGCTGACACAGTACACCCGCAACGGAGTGTACGGCAGCTACTTCAACTCCGACGAACCGTCCCTGAAGGACGAGGCCCGGATGGTGGTCCTCGAGCTGGGCGGGCTGGAGGACAGACCGTCCCTCCTGGTGGCGGTGATGTTCTCGCTCATTCTCTACATTGAGAATCGCATGTACCGCACGCCACGCAGCCTGAAGAAGCTCAACGTGATAGACGAAGGCTGGCGCCTGCTGGACTTCAAGAACAACAAGGTCGGGGCGTTTATCGAGAAGGGCTACCGTACCGCCCGTCGCCATACCGGTTCGTACATCACCATTACGCAGAACATCGTCGATTTTGACTCGGAAACGGCCTCCAGCGCCGCCCGCGCGGCATGGGGTAACTCGTCTTACAAAATTATCCTCAAACAGTCCGCCAAAGAGTTCGCCAAGTACAACCAGCTGTACCCGGACCAGTATTCGCAGCTGCAGCGCGACATGATTAAGGGTTTTGGTAGCGCGAAGGATAACTGGTTCAGCAGCTTTATGCTTTCGGTTGAGCACCTGACGTCCTGGCACCGCCTGTTCGTCGATCCGCTCAGCCGGGCAATGTACTCCTCGGACGGCCCGGACTTTGAGTTTCTGCAGCAGCGACGCCGGGAAGGCCTGAGTATTCACGAAGCTGTCTGGGAGCTGGCGTGGAAAAAGTCCGGGCCGGAAATGGCCTCGCTGGAGCGCTGGCTTGAAGAGCATGAAGGGAAAAAGACACGATGAAAAAAAACACGCTAATCACCGCCTCGCTGATTGCCGGCACGCTGCTCGCCAGTGCGGGTGTCAGCTGGCTTACCTGTCGTCTAAGTGTTCCTGTGGTGGCGGCTTTTGACATGAAGTCAACGGTGGATGCCTTCTTTGACAGCGTCAGCCGTAAATCGCTGGATGAGACACAGGCGAAGGCGCTTTCCGGGCGCTTTAACACGGCTTTGGAAGCCAGCCTGCAGGACTGGCAGGTCCGTCATCGCGGCCTCATCCTGGTGGCACCCGCCGTGGTGCAGGGCGCGCCAGACATCACCCGGGAGATTCAGAAAGACGTCTCCCGCCGGATGAAGGCGGAGCCATGAGAGCCCCTCTCACCCTGAGCCTGATACTGCTGAGTTACAGCGCAGTAGCCACTGACCTGGGAACCTGGGGTGATCTCTGGCCAGTGGAGGAGCCGGACATGCTGACTGTTATCGAAAACCGCCTGCAGTCGCTGCAGCAATCTGGCGAAATGGACAGAAAGATGACCGAATTTAAGGAGCGAGTGGTACGAAACAGCCAGCGGCCGCCACCGGTTGAAGGTATTAAGCGCGCAATTCGTTACGAACGCCGCTGGTTCGACCCGAGCGTACGGGTGGACAAAGACCTTTCTGACCACCACGGCAACATATTTGCCCGGGCCGGGCAGGTATTTAACCCACTGGAGGTGACTCCCTTTAATGAAACGCTGCTGTTCATCAACGGTGATGACCCTGAGCAGGTTGCCTGGGTGAAGCGGCAGAAACCCGACACGCTGATATCGCGCATTATCCTGGTGCGCGGCAATATTCCGGAAACATCAGAGAAGCTGGACAGCCGGATTTACTTTGATCAGAACGGCGCGCTCACTACCCGATTCGGGATAAGTG
The DNA here is from genome assembly GCF_000568095.1 of Enterobacter sp. DC4. Lineage (NCBI taxonomy): Bacteria > Pseudomonadati > Pseudomonadota > Gammaproteobacteria > Enterobacterales > Enterobacteriaceae > Enterobacter > Enterobacter sp. DC4. The sequence continues at coordinate 42,269 of NZ_AZUB01000014.1, forward strand.
ACGTTCCTGCCCGGGTCACCGCCGCACCCAGCGGGTTACGTCTGCAGGTGGAAGTTATTCCGCCATTAATGACGCAATATGATAGCGGAGGTGCAAGGTGAGGAAGCTATTTCTGGCCTGTAGCGCTCTGTTTTTATGGGGGATATCTCAATCCACAATGGCTGCCGATGTGGCCTGTGAGGGACGCTTTGTCAATCCCATTACCGACATCTGCTGGCGTTGTATGTTTCCGTTATCGTTGGGGAGCGCACAGGTCACCGGTGGCGATCTACCCGATACATCCAATCCGGGAAGCCCAATCCAGATATGCCCGATGCCGCCACCGATATTTCAGCGTATCGGTCTGGCTATCGGGTACTGGGAACCCATGGCCATGACGGATGTGACTCGCTCGCCAGGCTGTATGGTCAATCTGGGCGGCTTTTCCATCAATCTGGGCAAAATGGGGATGGGGACGGCGAAGAAAGACGATAAGCAGGTCAATGGCGCGTTCTACCACGTGCACTGGTACAAATATCCGCTGACATACTGGCTGAACATCATCACCTCGCTCGGGTGTCTGCAGGGCGGTGATATGGATATCGGTTATCTGTCCGAGATTGACCCCACCTGGGGGGACAGTGCGCTGACCTCCATCCTGAATCCCGAAGCCGTTATTTTTGCCAATCCTATAGCTCAGGGAGCATGCGCTGCCGATGCGATAGCCAGTGCTGTAGGCAAACCGCTTGATCCTTTGTTCTGGTGCGCGGGTTCTCAGGGCTCAATGTATCCCTTTAATGGCTGGGTCAGTAATGAATCCAGCCCACTTCAGTCCTCACTGCTGGTCAGTGAACGTATGGCATTCAAACTGCACCGGCAGGGGCAAATTCTGGAGAGCGTGGGTGCTGATGTGGCTGTGTGCTATGAGTACCCGTCCCCCATTATCCCCAAAGAGCGCTGGCGTTATCAGATGGTGAACATGTTCCCGGATGCGGCGCAGTGTCACCCACTAGGCCGAACGGTCATGCGCTGGGAGACCGGTCGGAATCCTCCCAGCACGCGGAAGAACTTCGGCTATTTGCTGTGGCGTAAACGTAACTGCGTCTACCTCTGAAAAAAGGAATCTTCAATGAAAACTGTGACCGCGCTGACTGCAGTGTTGCTGCTGTCAGTACACTGTTGTGCCGCGCAGACTTCTGCAACCGATGAGAACCGTGAATTTATCCGGCAGCAGGAGTCTTTCAGCCAGACGTTGAGAAAGCAGGATAACGCCCCCTTACGTGAAATGCTGGAACAGCAGATTCGCCAGAACCCGCTATCCGAAAACGATTCACGTTTTATCGGCGAGCTGAAACAAAGTCAGCGGGAGTCTCAACAGGAACAACCCGCCCGTGGTGCGTTGTACTTTGTTTCATTTTCTGTCCCACCAACAGGCCTGAAGCGGATGCTGGCAGAAGCGCGCCAATACAGCATTCCAGCCACTCTGAGAGGGATGGTGAAAAATGATATGAAAACCACGGCAGAAGCTGTGCAGGCGCTGGTAAAGGATGGCGCCACTTCTGGCGTGCAGATAGATCCAACACAGTACCGTAAGTTCAGTATCACCAGCGTGCCGTCTCTGGTGGTTTTCTGTGAGTCGGGTCATGACGTCATTCGCGGCAACCTGCACCTGAAACAGGCGCTGGAGAAGGTCGTGGATAAAGGGGAATGCAAAGAAGAAGCCCGGGAACTGCTGAATCAGGGAGGCTCAAAATGAGTAAAGCAGGATTAATAGTGCTGGTTTTCTCTGCCTGTTTGACCAGCCTGAACGTGATGGCTGATGCTGATTCTGAATATAAAGCCGGCTCAGACTTTGCACACCAGATAAAAGGACAGGGCGAAAACAGTCTGAAAAACTTTAACCCATCAGACAATATTCCCAATTATACCGACTCCCCTGGGGAGAAAAAATACTATGGGGGCGTTACCGCTACCGGTGATGGATCTATGAAAGCTGACGGGACGCAGCAATGGACCACGAATGAAGCCACTCAGGCAGTCACCGATTCTTTCATTAATAATCCCAAAGAACCCATCTCCCCGGATGCGCCGTTCATCCAGTCAAGCCAGGATGTTCAGTCAAGAGCGGACACGATAATTGGTAATACCGGGCAGACACAGTGTGAGGCTCAGAATATTACGCACAGTGAATTTACCAATTACACCTGTGAACGTGATCTGTTGGTGGAACAATACTGTACCCGAACTGCCTCAATTACCGGGCATTACGAAAACACAACGGTCACCAAAAATTATACCGTACCGAATAGTGCGTTCACCTATAGCTATGATGGCGACAAAAGTGTTTATTTTTCGTTCCGGGCGCCAGCAACAGGAACGGTTATTAGTGCTTCAGCCACGATTCATTTCAATGATCGAAATATGTACTACCAGATGACCTGGTGGGGGATTAATGAATCCGTATCGGTTCAACCTGATAAATCATGGGTAATACCGGGCGCGGCAGGTGCGACTCTGACGGAGGGGGGGGCGTCACCGCAGGGGGTGATACTGAACAAAAACTGCCTTAGTGGAAAACAGGATCGCTGTCGGGAATACGCCCGTAAGACACTGGACTGGCTTAACAGTGGGTCTGGGGCCTGGATGTCGGTCACTTTGACCATGCAGGTCACCGATAAAAAATGGGTACCGGACGTTGTCTGGAATGAAAGCTGCCCGTTCAGTAAAAGTGAAGGCACGCTGAAGAAAACAGAATGTATCGAAGCGGGCAGCACAAAGACTGTCGTGGTCGATGGCCAGTCTTATCCGGTCACTCAGGCGTGCTGGGCATATAAAGATACTTATATGACGCAGGCAGAGGATGCCGGTTCCTGTAAGACGTATATGGATAATCCCGCCTGTACGCTTGCTTCTCGTCAGTGTGCCTTCAGCGCTGAAGATGGCAGTGGATGTCTTCACGAATATGCCACTTACTCCTGTGAAACCCGAACCTCTGGCCAGGTAATGATCTGCGGTGGTGACACTTTTTGCCTTGATGGCGAGTGTGAGCTTGCTCAGCAAGGGAAAAACAACGATTTCGGCCCTGTTGTTTCCGCGCTGGCCGCACTGGCAGCGGCCGGGAAAGATGTGTCAGAGCTTAATGGCGTGGACGTTCGGGCATTTACCGGTAGTGCGAAATTCTGCAAAAAATTTGCTGCCGGATTCAGTAACTGCTGCAAAGACTCAGGTTGGGGACAGGATATCGGCCTGGCTAATTGCAGTACTGAAGAGAAAGCGTTAGGTAAAGCCAAAGAGAAGAAACTCACCGTCAGTGTTGGTGAATTTTGCTCAAAAAAGGTACTGGGTGTGTGCCTTGAGAAAAAGCGGGGCTACTGCCAGTTTGACTCGAAACTAGCTCAGATTGTTCAGCAGCAGGGACGTAACGGGCAGCTTCATATCGGCTTTGGCGGAGCCAGTAGTCCGGACTGCCGGGGTATCACTCAGACTGAGCTGCAGCAAATACAGTTCGACAAGCTCGACTTCAGCAACTTCTACGAAGATCTGCAAAACAACAAAAATATCCCTGACAACAATGCGCTGACTGAACGTATCCGCGAGCAGATTGCGTCTCAGCTGCAGAAAAAATAGGAGGGCCAATGGATAAGCGCCTCATGTTTATTGTCACCCTGGGGTTGTTGTTGATGTCAGTCTGCCTGCCGCTGCGGGCCAAAGATGCCGGGTGGCAATGGTACAACGAAACCCATAACCGCCTGCCTGATGATCGAACTATGGAGGCGGCACCGTCATCATCGCCTGCTCAGATGGACATCATGGACAAACTGGCTGCACTACAGCAGGCGACAAAACGCGCCATGTATGAAGCTATCCTTTATCCGGGCGTGGACAACTTCACCCGATATTTCCGGTTGCAGAACTACTGGACGCAGCAGGCCGGGTTGTTTTCGATGAGTGCCAAAAGAGCGATGCTCGAGCATCCAGAGCTGGATTACAACCTGCAGCACAGCCACTACAACGGAACCGTTCGTAATCAGCTGGCGGCGGACTTTGCCGATCAGCGTAAAGCCATTGAAGCACTCGCACAGCACTATGGCGTGATGTTTTTCTACCGGGGCCAGGACCCGATTGACAGTCAGCTGGCACAGGTCATTAAAAACTTTCGCGAGACATATCACCTGAGCGTTATCCCCGTGTCGGTCGACGGCATCATTAATCCGCTGCTGCCTGACAGTCGTATTGATGGAGGCCAGGCAGCCCGGTTGGGCATTCGCTATTTCCCGGCTCTGATGCTGGCCGATCCGAAAAGCGGGAGCGTTAAACCCGTTTCCTACGGCTTTATCAGCGGCGATGACCTGGCTAAGCAGTTCCTCAATGTTTCTACCGATTTTGCACCCAACTTTTAATACAGGGAGAGTGACGCATGCGTAAATATCGTTTTCGCCTGCCCGAGTTTGACACAGCCGGATTATGGGTATTGACCCTTGGGATTTGGTTTCACATTGTTTCTCGTCTTATCAGACCTAACCCTTCAATGGCCATTCTGCTTGCACAAATCATTGGTGTATCAATGGCGCTCTGGGGAGGGTACCGGATTGTTAATCACTGGCTCCGGCTAGCCCGTGAGGCGGAGAGGCGCGATGAAGAGAAATACCACCAGGATGCAGAGGTAAGCCACCATGAAGATTAATCCCTCCTTACTGATTATTAGCCTGCTCATTAGCAGCATTGCCGTTCAGGCATCAACGATGGATCAGGTCCGGCAGTTGTGGAATCCCCAGGGGCTACAGGTGACTGAACCCGGAGGTACGACTGAAACCACAGCTCCGGCACCTGTGCATAAACCGGTCTGGTTTCGTCTGAGCAACGGACAACAGGTCAATCTGGCAGAGTGGAAGGTTGTACTGTTTATGCAGGGCCACTGCCCATACTGCCATCAATTCGATCCGGTACTGAAGTCGCTGTCTGAGCGGGTAGGTTTTGGCGTTATGGCTTATACCCTTGACGGGCAGGGGGATGCCGCCTACCCGGAAGCATTGCCGGCACCAGCGGATGTGATGAGAACCTTTTTCCCAAACCTGCCAGTGGCTACTCCTACAACATACCTGGTGAACGTTAACACGCTGGAAGCCTTGCCCTTGCTGCAGGGGGCGACCGATGAACAAGGGTTTATGGCCCGTGTTGATACCGTATTACAGATGCGCAAGGGAGAAAAATAATGAGTAAATCTACAGGGAATATGCGGCTGACATGGTTGTTTCTGGGTACTGGTCTGGCCTTTTTTATCGCGGCAATATTGTCCCGTGTGTTGACGATGACGTTTTTCGCTGCCGCATTTACTGGCTCTCTGTCGGTGGAGATGCAGCAGCTAAAAACGCTCTGGAACCTGCTGATGTACATCATCCCGTTGTCGTTCGGGAGTCTGGCTGCGGGCTTTATTGCCGTGGGGATCATTGGGTGTATCGGGCTGGTGATTGATACATGGCAACCTGCCAGAAACTGCGGCAGGCCAGGAGGTCATCACGATGTTCAACCGTAAACCTCTCTCCCCGCTTTGCGGCGCTCTGCTTGTCTGGTCTGGAGTGGTCTGTGCGGATGTGAACAGTGATATGAACAGCTTCTTTAATAAGCTCGGTTTTGATTCCAATACCAGTCAGCCACAGGTCTGGCAGGGGCAGGCAGCAGGATACGCCTCTGGTGGTTCACTTTATGCCCGCACCCAGGTGAAAACTATTCAGTTGGTTTCAATGACGCTTCCCGATATTAACGCCGGCTGCGGGGGCATAGATGCCTACCTGGGTTCTTTCAGTTATATCAATAGCGAGCAGCTACAGCGGTTTGCCAAACAAATCATGTCCAACGCGGCGGGCTACTTCTTTGACCTGGCGCTGCAGACGACGGTACCGGAGATCAAGACGGCGAAAGACTTTCTGCAGAAGATGGCCAGCGACATAAACAGCACAAATCTCAGCTCCTGCCAGGCCGCTCAGGGCATTGTAGGTGGACTATTTCCGCGCACTCAGGTTTCGCAGCAAAAGGTTTGTCAGGATATCGCCGGTGAAAGCAATCTTTTTGCGGACTGGGCTGCTTCCCGACAGGGTTGCACGGTCGGGGGCAGCATGGACAGCGTGCGTGATAAAGCCAGTGACAAGGATAAAGAACGTATCACTAAAAATATCAACATCATCTGGAATGCGCTGGGTAAGAACCGGATGTTTGATGGTAATAAAGAGCTCAAGGAGTTCATCATGACTCTGACCGGGACGATGGTCTTTGATGAGAAAGGCAATATAACACCACTCCCTGCGAGGACCACTGATCGTGATCTGATCCGGGCCATGATGGAGGGTGGAACTGCAAAGGTATATCACTGTAATGACAGCGATAAATGTCTGAAGGTGGTTGCAGACGCAACGGTTACTATTAGTGCGAACAATGCCCTAAAAAATCAGATCAAAGACATTCTCTCCAGTATTCAGAATAAAGCGGTTACAGATCAGAAACTGACAGAAAAAGAAAAGGGCTTTATTACCAGCACGACAATACCTGTATTTAAATATCTGATGGACCCACAGATGTTGGGTGTTTCTAATAGCCTGGTTTACCAACTAACGGACTATATCGGCTACGACATCCTGCTGCAGTATATTCAGGAACTGGTTCAGCAGGCCAGAGCGATGGTCGCCACAGGGAATTACGACCAGGCTGTGATCGATAGTATCAATAACAATCTTAATGAAGCTACTCGACAGATCGCTTCTTTTCAGGCGCAGGTTCAGGTCCAGCAAGATGCGTTGCTGGTTGTTGATCGCCAGATGAGCTATATGCGTCAGCAAGTCTCAGCCCGCATGCTGCAACGTTATCAAAATAACTACCATTTTGGGGGGGCTCGCTGATGCAGGAAATTTATGTCATTGCAGGTGGTGACTGGCTGAGAGAATCTATGAATGCCATCGTAACATTCATGAGCTCAGATAACTGGACTATTATTAAACGCATTGTCACAGCGTTTTCTGTTCTGGCCGTAGCAATTACCTGGATACGTCGGCATAACGTTATGGATTTGCTGGGATGGGTAGGCGTTATTGTACTAATTTCCTTGCTGGTTGGTATTCGCACACCGGTGCAAATTATCGATAACAGCGACCTGACTAAGGTCTACCAGGTTGATAATGTCCCTGTGGGACTGGCCTTACCCGCGTCGTTAACTACTAAAATAGGTTATGCCCTGGTACAGGGCTATGAAATGGTGTTCTCTTTGCCAGACAGTGTGACCTATAGTAAGACCGGTATGATATTTGGCGCCAACCTGGTCTCGCGCAGCACAGACTTTTTGTCACAGAACCCGGAAATTACCACCATGTTTACTGACTATGTTCAGAACTGTGTGATGGGCGATATTTTTCTTAACGGGAAATACAGCATGGAAGAGCTGATGAATAGCACTGATCCGTATACGCTGATATTTTCTAAACCAAGTCCTTTAAGAGGATTGTTTAACGATAACAATCAATTTTTGACCTGCGAAGAGGCTGCTGCGGTAATAAAACCTAAACTGGCGCTCGATACTCAGACAGGAGGAAAAACCTGGAGTTATTATGTACGCCAGGTATTTGGAGGGCGTCCAAACCCAGACATTTTATTCAGTCAGATGGTTGGTGACAGCTACAACTACTTTTATGGCGCCGGGCAAAGCGCAGCTCAAATCGTCCGTCAGAACGTTACTATGAATGCACTCCGAAACGGCATTATGAGCTATGCAGCCCGTAACGGTGATACTTCCAGCCTGCTGAATATAGCCACTACCTCATCGATGGAAAAACAACGTCTTGCACATGCAACAGTCGGGCAGGTGGCATTACGTTCACTACCGATGTCTCAGACGTTGATTGTTGGACTGACGATTGGATTATTCCCTCTGATGGTTCTGGGGGGAATGTTTAACGCCGTTACGCTGAATGTGCTCAAAGGGTATGTTCTGGCCATTATGTGGGTGCAGACCTGGCCGCTGCTCTACGCCATTCTGAATAGTTGTATGACCTTTTATGCTAAAGCTAATGGAACACCGGTAGTGCTGTCAGAGTTATCGCAGGTACAGGTTAAATACTCTGACCTGGCTACTACGGCGGGTTATTTGTCGATGCTTATTCCTCCGCTGGCTTGGGGGATGCTTAAAGGCCTTGGGGCTGGTTTTTCCAACCTTTATAGTCACCTGGCGTCTTCGGCCATCAGCCCGGCAGCAACGGCCGCCTCTGGTGCTGTCGATGGCAACTATTCTTATGCCAACATGCAGACAGAAAATGTTAGTGGTTTTAACTGGAATACCAATAGCTCAACAGTATTTGGACAGATGAGTCAGCAGTTAGCGAACGGAGCCAGTTCGACGCAGATGCGTGATGGTAGCGTGGTTACGGACTCCAGCGGTGCTACGTCACGCATTCCTATGAGTATCAACATGACTCGTCAGATTGCAACCGCACAGCAGGCAATGGCCCGCGAGGCACAGACCCAGTCCGAGAGTGCATTGCATGGATATAACAGTAGTTTAAGTAGCGCATGGAATACGCTCAGTCAGTTTGGATCAAACCGTGGTAGCAGTGATTCAATGACTAGTGGTGCAGACAGCACTATGAGTGCCCAGGATTCTATGATGGCCAGCAGAATGCGCAGCGCAGTAGAAAGCTATGCGAAGGGGCATAACATTAGTAATGAACAGGCCACACAAGAGCTGTCAGCGCGGAGTTCTCGAGCATCCGCTGGGCTTTATGGTGATGTTCACGCCAAAGGAAGTGCTGGATTTAAACTTCTTGGTAACGGTGGTGGTGTAGGTTTTCAGGCTGGGGGAAAAGCAGGAGTCGACTGGAGTGATGATGATACTCACCAGGCAACCAGTAGTACTCGAGGTAGCCACGATGCCCGCCATGATATGGATGCAAAAGCAACCCGGGACTTTAAGGAGGCCAGTGATTACTTCACTAGTCGTAAGGTTAGTGAATCTGGGAGTCATACGGACAATAATGCCGCTTCCCGAGCAGATCAACTTTCGGCATCGTTGAATTCAGCAAAGCAGAGCTATGACCAGTACACCACAAGTCAGGCACGTAGCCATGAGTATGCTGAAATGGCGTCCCGCACAGAAAGTATGAGTGGTCAAATGAGCGAAGATCTAAACCAGCAATTTGCCCAGTATGTCCGTAAACATGCGCCTCAAGATGCGGATACATTGCTAACTAATACCAGTTCATCAGAAATTGCAGGAAAACGTCGGGAACTGGCGTGGGGATTTGTTCAGGAACAGGTACAACCAAGCGTTGATGCATCATACTCAGAAGCTAAAGGTAATATAGGTCAGGGGATGGGAGCCGTTTCTGGGGGGGGTGGGAATAGCGATGTTATTGCCGATCATCAGTCTCATCAGGCTACTATTGAACAACGTACTCAGGATAGTGGAATTCAGGATAATGTAAAAGGCCAAGTTGATAATATGCTCACAACATCGAGAGAAAATATAGCTGATACTCGAGAAGGTATACGAGATGAAGAGGGGGGCATAAATCAACAGTATTCTGATCTGCAAAAACATCATAATTCAGAGCAATCTTCGCAGGCGAATACGTATAATATGGAAAAAGAATCTCAAGAACGAGTGCCGGGGGCGGATAGTCCTGAAGAGTTGATGAAGAAGGCGAAAGAGTATCAAGATAAACATAAGCAGTAAGGATACACATGGGAGAGTACGATGAAGAATGTTTTTCAAATGTGCTTAGTGATGGTTATACAATTCGTAGCATGTTATCTGTCAGGGTGGCCGTTGCCGGAAATGCTATTTTCTATCTTTTTTGTTTTTATATGGCAAGGGTTGTTTTTATATTTATTCTCCAGAATACAAGATAGAAATGGTCTTTCTGGATATGAGTGTAATAAAATTGTTTGGTATGCAATTATACCTATTGCGACATTATTCCCGCCACTACTTACCTTGCTGGCAATTGTAGTTGGGTCTTTATATGAATTGCGAAGAGTTAGTGGGTGTAAGAGTTATAAGGATTGGATTAAGTCACAAATTGTCTTAAATTCATCAGAGGATGATGAAGAGGTAGAGTTGGAATTTAAGTCTGTTGAGTTTGATAGATATAACCCGGCTACTGGTTTACCCATGATAGGAGGGGTTGATATATCAGGTAATCCCTATGGCTCATCAAGGCATAACTAGATAATTATTTAATTGCTGAGTAAACAGGAGTGAGGGTTATGGATAAAAGGATGCTATTAGCACTGGTCACATCTTCAGTCGTTCTTTCAGGGTGCGGCATGCATAACGTAGAAAATACCGACCCGAGTAAATATCATCGTGCTGCAGATTATGCTTCTGATGTGGTTAAACGGTCAGGATGTATAGGGAAAATAGACGATTTGCTTTTTAGCTCTGGGGAAATATTTGTGAATGATTATGGTTTAAATTATTCATCCAGCAATGCTGGTCTTCATTGCACTAAAACCTCATTTCGAGAGTCAATGTCTCTATATTGTCAAAGTAAATCAGGTGTTTTTTTAGATGGTTGGTGCTCAGTAGATAATATCCCTATTTTTAAGGTTGATGGATTCACTACCCTTGAAAGGGGACCATCTCAGTCTGCAGATAAGTGGATTCAATCCAGCCACCATTGGGGATATGAAAGTAAGCGAGATCAACAACTAAAGTCAGCTGAGCGTCAGCGTAGCGACATGGAAGAAAAAGAACGGGTAATGAGAGAAAGAAATATGGAGGTTGATACTAAAGTTGGTGATTTGATATGTAGAGAGGATTACGAGGCGAAACCTTATCAATACCCTGGGGTTGCATACTACAAAGCATACGTGGAAAAAAAAGAAAAAAATAAACTACAGTTACGGTTGGTTTGGCACGGTGGTGATGGGTTTGTAGTTAACGATATAACCAATGTGAATAACATAATCTGGTCAAGCCCTAAAGGGTGGCGTCATTGCAATTGAGTTAATTACACGTCTTTAATAACCAAGCCCGCATGTTCGGGCTGTTTCTTATGCTTGCTCTTCTGAATATTCATCCTGAATATCTGGTCTAAGTATTCTAAACCTCAATGAGGATAATATGAGTTTTAATGCTAAGGATATGACCCAAGGGGGTCAGATCGCGAGCATGCGCATCCGTATGTTCAGTCAAATTGCCAATATTATCGTTTACTGTCTCGTTATTCTCTTCGGCGTAATTATTGCTATAACTCTGTCGATTAAACTGACCTGGCAGACGTTTGTTAATGGCATGGTGTACTACTGGTGTCGGACACTGGCACCGATGCGGGACATATTCAAGTCTCAACCCGTATATACCATCCGCTATTACGGTCATGAACTTAAATATAATGCGCAACAGGTATTACAGGATAAATACATCATCTGGTGTGCAGATCAGGTATGGACGGCATTTATACTTGCAGCTGTGATTGCGGCTGTCGTGTGTATCATCGCCTTCTTCGTTACAACCTGGATTCTTGGGCATCAGGGAAAACAGCAGAGTGAAGATGAAATCACCGGTGGGCGCCAGCTGACTGATGACCCGAAGGAAGTGGCCAGAATGCTCAAACGTGACGGTCTGGCGTCCGATATCAAAATCGGTGAACTGCCGCTTATTAAGGACTCGGAAATCCAGAACTTCTGCCTGCATGGCACAGTTGGTGCCGGGAAGTCCGAGGTTATCCGTCGCCTGATGAACTATGCCCGTCAGCGAGGCGACATGGTCATCGTGTATGACCGTTCCTGTGAGTTTGTCAAAAGTTACTACGATCCGTCAGTCGATAAAATTCTTAACCCACTGGATGCACGCTGTGCCGCCTGGGATTTATGGCGTGAGTGCCTCACACAGCCTGATTTCGATAACGTTTCCAATACGCTTATCCCGATGGGAACGAAAGAAGATCCATTCTGGCAGGGCTCCGGTCGCACCATCTTTGCCGAAGCGGCATATCTGATGCGCAACGACAAGGACCGCAGTTACAGCAAACTGGTCGACACGTTGCTCTCCATTAAAATTGAGAAGCTGCGTTCGTACCTGAAAAACTCACCGGCGGCGAACCTGGTGGAAGAGAAGATCGAAAAAACGGCTATCTCCATCCGGGCCGTGCTGACCAACTATGTTAAAGCCATCCGCTACCTGCAGGGCATCGAGAACAACGGCGAATCATTCACTATCCGTGACTGGATGCGTGGTGTGCGTGAGGACGGGAAGAATGGCTGGCTGTTTATCTCTTCTAATGCTGATACCCATGCGTCCCTGAAGCCGGTTATCTCCATGTGGCTGTCCATCGCCATTCGTGGCCTGCTGGCGATGGGTGAGAACCGTAACCGGCGTGTGTGGATCTTCGCCGATGAGCTACCGACCCTGCACAAGCTGCCTGACCTGGTTGAGATCCTGCCGGAAGCGCGTAAGTTCGGCGGCTGCTATGTCATTGGCATCCAGTCTTACGCCCAGCTGGAAGATATCTACGGGCAGAAGCCTGCGGAAACGCTGTTCGACGTGCTGAACACCCGTGCTTTTTTCCGCTCGCCGTCGCGCAACATCGCCGAGTTTGCCGCTGGTGAAATCGGTGAGAAAGAAATCCTTAAGGCTTCAGAGCAATATTCCTACGGTGTGGACCCAGTCCGTGACGGTACGTCGGTCGGGAAAGACATGGAGCGCGTTACGCTGGTGAGTTACTCTGACATCCAGACGCTGCCGGATCTATCCTGCTACGTCACGCTTCCTGGGCCATACCCTGCAGTGAAGATGGCGCTGAAATATCAGCCACGTCCGAAGGTCGCTCTGGAATTCATCCAGCGCACGATGGACGGGAAAGCCGAAGAACGTCTGAATGCTTCGCTGGCTGCCCGCGAGAATGAATCCCGCAACATTGCTATGTTGTTTGAGCCTGATGCAGAGGTGATTGTGCCAGCAGACGTTGAGCCTGAGGCTGAACAGCCACAGCAGCCACAGCAGCCACAGCAGCCACAGCAGCCACAGCAGCCACAGCAGCCACAGCAGCCACAGCAGCCACAGCAGCCACAGCAGCAGCAGCCACAGCAGCCTACTCCCTCCGTCAAAAAAGCTGTCTCTGCCCCGGCATCCGCATCTACCTCAGCAACCGCAGCAGGAACCGGCGGCACAGAACAGGAACTGAAGACAAAGGTGGAAGAGGCTGAACAACTGCCGCCTGGTATCGATGAGAGTGGCGAAGTGGTGGACATGGCAGCCTGGGAAGCATGGCAGGCGGAGCAGGAAAATCTGTCACCTAAGGCGATGCAGCGTCGCGAAGAAGTCAATATTAATGTCCATCGTGAACCGGAAAAGGATCTTGAACCCGGAGACAACATCTGATGATGAGTATCGCAACGGTTAAATCTGCCGGCAGTGCCGGTAACTACTATACCGACAAGGATAATTACTACGTCATTGGCAGTATGGGTGACCGCTGGGCCGGGAAAGGTGCGGAAGAGCTGGGCCTTAGCGGTGGTGTTGATCAGAAGGTTTTTACAAAGGTACTTGAAGGTCGTCTGCCGGACGGCAGCGACCTCAGCCGTACCCAGGACGGAGCCAATAAACACCGTCCTGGCTATGACCTGACATTCTCTGCCCCCAAAAGTATTTCTGTGATGGCCATGCTGGGTGGTGACACCCGACTCATTGATGCACATAACCGTGCAGTGGATACCGCCATTAAGCAGGTGGAAGCGATGGCCTCCACACGGATAATGACGGAGGGAAAAAGCGAGACGGCGCTCACCGGTAATCTGGTGATGGCATTATTTAATCACGATACCAGCCGGGACCAGGAGCCGCAGGTTCATACTCATACTGTAGTGGCCAACGTGACGAAACACGGTGACGACTGGCGGACACTCAGCAGCGACAAAGTGGGCAAGACCGGATTTATTGAGAATATCTACGCCAACCAGGTCGCCTTTGGCAAAATTTACCGCGCGGCCCTGCAAAAAGATGTGACGTCCCTGGGCTATGAGACCGAAGTGGTGGGCAAACACGGCATGTGGGAACTGAAGGGGGTTCCCACGGAGCCTTTTTCCAGCCGCAGCAAAACTATCCAGGAGACGGTCGGCGATGACGCGTCCCTGAAGTCCCGCGATGTGGCCGCCCTCGATACCCGGCGGTCAAAGGAGAAGGTCGACCCGGAGCAGCGCATGACGGAATGGATGCAGACCCTGAAAGAAACGGGATTTGATATCCGGGCCTACCGTGAAGCGGCTGACCAGCGGGTTCTGCAGGGGAATATCCCCGTCGCGACTCCGGAAACCATCGACATTGGCAGCACGGTCGGGCAGGCCATCGGGATGCTGAGTGACAGACGTGCACGCTTTACTTACTCCGAACTGCTGGCCACCACCATCAGCCAGTTGCCAGCCCAGCCTGGAGTGGTGGAGCAGGCGCGTGCCGGCATTGATGCGGCGATAAAAAATGAGCACTTAATCCCGCTTGATAAAGAGAAAGGCCTGTTTACCTCTAACATTCATGTGCTTGACGAGCTGTCCGTTTCTTCCATGACCCGCGACTTACAGCGGGAGGGGCGGGTGGACGTTTTTGCCGATAAAAGTGTCCCCCGCAGTAAGTCATACAGTGATGCTGTGACTGTGCTGGCTCAGGACAGGCCCCCTGTTGCCATCATTTCCGGTCAGGGGGGCGCAACGGGGCAGCGTGACAGGGTGGCGGAACTTACGATGATGGCACGTGAGCACGGGCGTGATGTGCAGATTATTGCTGCTGACAGGCGTTCGCTCAACGCGCTTTCGCAGGATGAACGACTGAGCGGAGAACATATCACTGATAAACGGGGGCTGGCGGAAGGGATGACCTTTTTGCCCGGCAGCACGCTGATTGTGGATCAGGGCGAAAAGCTTACCCTGAAAGAGACCCTGACGCTGCTCGATGGCGCACTGCGTCACAACATTCAGTTGCTGATTGCCGACAGCGGACAGCGTACCGGCACCGGCAGCGCGCTGACCGTGATGAAAGAGGCGGGTGTGAACCAGCTTACATGGCAGGGCGGCGAAAAGACGCAGGTTACGGTTATCAGTGAACCCGACAGGCGCCAGCGTTATGACCGCCTGGCGACTGACTTTGCGCAGAGTATTCGGGCGGGGGAAAACAGTGTGGCACAGGTTTCCGGTCCGCGTGAACAGGCGGCGCTGGTCACTGCTGTTCGTGAGGCGCTGAAGGCGGAAAAGGTGCTGGGCGACAGGGAAATGAGCATCACCACACTGGAACCGGTCTGGCTGGACAGTCGCCATCAGCAGGTACGGGATCATTACCGTGAGGGGATGGTCATGGAGCGCTGGAATGCGGAGGAACGCAGCCGGGAGCGCTTTGTCATTGACCGCGTGACACCCCGCAACAACAGTCTGACGCTGCGCAACGCGCAGGGTGATACGCAGGTGACCCGCCTGTCAGAACTCAACAGCAGCTGGTCGCTGTACCGCACCGGTACGCTGCAGGTGGCCGAAGGGGATCGCCTTGCGGTGCTGGGCCAGAGTCAGGGAACCCGACTGAAGGGGGGCGACACGGTAACCGTAAAAGCGCTCGGTGAGGAGGGGCTCGTCGTCAGCATGTCGGGGCGTAAAGCGGATGTTGTGCTTTCTCCTGGAGACAATCCCTTCACCGCCCCGAAAGTCGGTCAGGGATGGGTGGAATCTCCGGGGCGTACCGTGAGCGATAATGCAACCGTGTTTGCCTCACTGGCTCAGCGTGAACTGGATAATACGACCCTCAATAAACTGGCGCTCAGTGGTCCTCATGTGCGCCTTTACTCCGCGCAGACGGAGCAGAAAACAACAGAAAAACTGTCCCGACAGTCTGCCTGGAGCGTCGTTTCTGAACAGATTAAGGATGCTGCCGGGCGCGACAATCTTGATGATGCCATGGCGCACCAGAAGTCATCGTTACATACGCCAGAGCAGCAGGCCATTCATCTGGCCATTCCGGTACTGGAGGGGAACGGGCTGGCGTTCACAAAACCACAGCTGATGGCTGCGGCAAACGAGTTTGCTCAGGGGGAACTGAGCCTGCAGGCCATTGAGCATGAGGCCGACAGGCAGACGCGCAGCGGTGAGCTTATGTCGGTACCGGTATCACAGGGAAATGGGCTGCAGCTGCTGGTATCCCGTCAGTCTTACAACGCAGAGAAAAGCATTATCCGCCATGTGCTGGAAGGTAAGGATGCCGTTGCGCCGTTGATGCACAGTGTGCCAGGGGCGCAGATGGAGGGGCTTACGTCCGGGCAACGCAATGCCACGCGGATGATTCTGGAGTCCTCCGATCGTTTCACCCTGGTGCAGGGCTATGCCGGGGTGGGTAAAACCACCCAGTTCCGGGCGGTGATGTCAGCTATTAACACGCTTCCCGCTGAGCAGCAGCCGCGGGTCATTGGCGTGGCTCCCACTCACCGTGCGGTGAGTGAGATGCGTGACGCCGGCGTACCGGAAAGCCAGACGCTGGCCGCCTTTATTCACGATACACAGCAGCAGCTGCGTGGTGGCGAAAAGCCCGATTTCAGTAACGTGTTGTTCCTGGTGGATGAGAGCTCGATGGTGGGTAACGCTGACATGGCTCGCGCCTACAGTCTCATTGCCGGTGGAGGGGGACGTGCGGTCTCCAGTGGAGATACTGACCAGCTGCAGTCCATTGCCCCAGGGCAACCTTTCCGCCTGCTGCAAAAACGCAGCGCCATTGACGTGGCTGTGATGCAGGAGATTGTCCGCCAGACGCCGGAACTTAAACCCGCCGTGTACAGCCTGATTGACCGTGACATCAGTAGCGCCCTGACGACCATTGAGAGCGTGGCGCCACAGCAGGTACCGCGTAAACCGGATGCCTGGCAGCCAGAAAGCTCTGTCGTGGAGTTCAGTCGTGAACGGGAGCAGGCTATCGGAAAGGCACTGGAAGCGGGGGATCTCAATCCCGGAGAACAGCCGGCAACGCTGCTGGAAGCCATTGTGCGCGACTATACGGGACGTACCCCGGAGGCGCAGGCTCAGACCATCGTTATCACGGCCCTGAATGCGGACAGGCGCGAAGTGAATTCGATGATCCATGATGCCCGTAAAGAAGCCGGTGAACTGGGAGAAAAGGAGGTCACGCTACCGGTACTCACACCCGCCAATATTCGTGACGGTGAACTCAGGCGGATGGCAACATGGCAGGAGGCGCGTGACAGCCTGGTCCTGCTGGACAACACGTACTACCGGATAAACGACCTGGACACCCAGGCCCATCTGGTCACCCTGAAAGATGCTGAAGGCGGTATTCGCCAGCTGTCACCTTCGCAGGCCGTCACTGAGGGCGTCACCCTGTACCGTCAGAATTCCATCACCGTGTCTGCCGGTGATCGGATGCGTTTTTCAAAAAGCGATAACGAACGGGGCT
Organism: Enterobacter sp. DC4; assembly: GCF_000568095.1. Classification (NCBI taxonomy): domain Bacteria; kingdom Pseudomonadati; phylum Pseudomonadota; class Gammaproteobacteria; order Enterobacterales; family Enterobacteriaceae; genus Enterobacter; species Enterobacter sp. DC4. The sequence continues at coordinate 59,664 of NZ_AZUB01000014.1, forward strand.
TTGTGGCCAACAGCGTCTGGTCAGTGAGCGATATTAAAGGTGACAGCGTCACGCTAAGCGACGGGAAACAAACCCGGACCCTGACACCTTCAGCAGAGCGCGCGGAGCAGCATATCGATCTGGCTTATGCTGTCACCGTTAACGGTTCTCAGGGTGCCAGTGAACCGTTCTCCATCTCTTTGCAGGGAACGGAGGGGGCGCGGAAACAGATGGTGAGCTTCGAATCCGCTTATGTGGCGCTGAGTCGAATGAAACAACATGCTCAGGTGTATACCGATAACCGTGAAAACTGGATCGCGGCGATGGAGAAGTCACAGGCCAGAAGTACGGCGCACGATATTCTTAATCCACGTAATGATCGTGCTGTCAGCAATGCCGCGCGGCTGATGGGAACGGCGAAACCGCTGGGAGATGTGGCGGCAGGTCGTGCCGTACTGCGTCAGGCCGGGCTAAGCCAGGACAGCACGATGGCCCGCTTTATTTCACCCGGACGTAAGTATCCGCAGCCTCATGTGGCACTGCCGGCATTTGACGGTAACGGGAAGCCAGCTGGCGTGTGGCTGAGCTCTCTGCTTCCGACAGACGGGCAACTTCGGGGGTTGAGTCATGAGGGCCGGATTCTGGGGAGCGAGGAGGCAAAATTTGCCGGACTGCAGCTGAGCCAGAACGGCGAATCCCTGCTTGCGCGGGATATGAACGAGGCGGTCAGGCTGGCGCGGGAGAACCCGCAAAGTGGCGTGGTGGTACGCCTTGAGGGCGAGGATCGTCCGTGGAATCCCGGCGCGATAACCGGTGGCCGCGTATGGGGGGACAGCATTCCGGAAAGCACCGGTACGCAGCATGGGGAGCCTGTTCCTCCTGAAGTGCTGGCGCAGCAGGCACAGGAAGCACAGCTACAACACGAGCTTGAAAAGCGGGCTGAAGAGGTGATTCGGGAAATGGCCCGGGGTGGCGATAAGCCTGTTGATGCTGCAGAGGTGGTACAGGATGTTATGCGTGACATGGACCGGGCCAAAGAGGTGTCTCCCACGACTGTCACGCTGCCTGACAGGCCGGAGGAACGACGTCGGGATGATGCGGTGTCACAGGTGGTACAAGAGAACGTGCAGCGTGACCGTCTGCAGCAGATGGAGCGAGAGGTGGTGCGCGACCTTGAGCGTGAGAAAACGCTGGGGGGAGACTGACATGCGTACAGAGCAGAATATCTTTTTTCCCCTCGTGGTCGTGGCCGACTGCTGGCTGCAACGACTGGTCATCTGGACCCCCGGGCAGATGGATCTCATCAAAACCGTGGCAATGGTGTTAATGGTGCTCGATCACATCAGTCTGCTGTTTGGTCTTGATAATGAATGGCTGCGGATGGCCGGAAGAGGTGCTTTTCCTCTGTTTGCCCTGGTCTGGGCGATGAATATGGCCAGACATTCGCATATCCGTCAGCGTTCGATTAACCGCCTCTGGGTATGGGCTGTTGTGGCTCAGGTGGGCTGGATACTGGCTGGCTTGCGTCCGGATGAAGGCAACATCCTGTTTGTTTTTGCCGTCTGTGGACAGGCTCTCTGGCTGATGCAGCAGTATGGTCCAAAAGTATGGCCACTCCCCCTGATGCTGGTTCTTGTCTGGTTGCCCTTCTCAGGCGGTAGCTTTGGTCTGCCTGGTGTGCTGCTGTTGCTGTTGGCCTGCGGGGTATTTATGACGGCCCGACGCACTACCCGTACCGGGCTGGCCTGTTGCATGGTCATTGTTCTGTTGAGTCTGAATACCGGGTACAGCCCGCTCTTTGCGGTTGCGGGCCTGGTTATCCCCGGTGTGACACTGACGATACTGAGCCGCAGCTGCCGGATGGTTCCACGTTTCTGGCCACGGGAATTTTTCCCGTTGTTCTATACCGTACATCTTGCCGTCCTGGGGTTAATCGCGATGTAACGGCAAGCGTACACAGATGAGGTACAGTATGCGCCATAAAAGATATACCACTCTCGGGAGGAAAGATGAAAGAGCAGAAGCGGCCGACGCTGACGCTGCGGCGTACAGCTGAACCAGCCAGTCCTGCGTCAGACACAGGTACAAAGCCTGCATTAAAAGCAACGCGTAAAAAAAACATTGTGGTCAGTTCACCACCTGCCTGGAAAGTGAAAAAGCAGGCGCTGGAAGAAAAGGCTCAGGCTGTCAGAAAGGCGAAACAGGAGCCGCAGCGGGCAGAATCACAGGCAGAAAAAAGCCAGGTTATCCCGCGACCGGTATACCGGAAAGCGATGCCGCTGAAGGAGGCGATATCGCTCCTTCAGGCACACTGGCCGGGCCTGGTTGATGAGGGTAAACCGCAGCTGCTGGCCGTGAATATTCGTCAGACTTTGCTTGAGGATATCCGGCAGCGGGAGCTGGGACTTTCCACGAAAAAGCTGAAGCAGTGCCTTGCTGCCATTACCCGATCGGATGAATATCTCGATGCCATGACGGTGGGGGCATGGCGCAAAAACGTTGATGGTCAGCCTGTGGCCGTGATAACCCCCGATGAAGCCGCTTTCGCCCAAACGCGTAAAGCGCAGGAGCATGCCAGACGCGCGCGTAAACAGGCACTTGAATGGAATAACGATAAATACACTGGAGATCAAAGCCAAAATGAAACTGAATAACATGCTGAAAATAATGCTGGCGTCAGGGCTGGTTGTGTCCGGACTGGTCAGTGCCGCATCGCAACCAGCTTCAGCCTTTACCCCGGAACAGGAAGCCCGCATTGGTGAAATCGCGAAAGACTACCTGCTGGCTCATCCGGAGGTGCTGGTTGAGGTCAGCCAGAAGCTGCAGGCCCAACAACAGGAGAAGCAGAAGCAGGCAATGACGGCTGCCGTGATTCAGAATCAGGGCGCGCTGCTGAACGATAAAGGCACGCCGTCTTATGGTCCGGCTGATGCAAGAGTCACGGTTGTCGAATTCTTCGATTACCAGTGCATCTACTGTGCCCGCCTCGCGCCTGAGCTGGAGAAAGTCATCAAGGCAAACCCGAAGGTGCGCTTTGTCTTTAAGGAGTTCCCGATATTTGGCGAGCGCTGGCCAGCGTCGCTGAGTGCGGCGAAAACCGGGCTGCAGGTCTGGAAGCAGAAGGGGGCCGATGCCTATCTTAACTATCACAACGCGATTTACGCCACCGGGCACAACGAGGGCAAGCTGACCGACGCTGATATCAGCACGGCGGCAAATGCCGTGAAATTTGATGCGAAGACAGCACCTGATGTTCAGGAAACGCTGGAAGGTATTAATGCCCTGGCTCAGCAGCTGGGCTTCAGCGGTACGCCAGCCCTGGTGGTTCTCCCGTCAGCCGGTGCCCGTGCTGATAACGTGACGGTTATCCCCGGATACACCAGCGCGGAGGCCCTGCAGCAGGCCATTAATCATGCTGCCGGCGATTCCAAAAAATAATCAGTTGTTCGCCACCTGATACCGCTAAAAGATACTGACGCCTTCGCTGCGCTCAGTTGTCCAACCCCGGAGAAGGGTAAAAGCAAGTTTTCCCCGTCTCTGGCGTTTCTGGTTAACACATCCGAACAGCATTTTACGAGGTAATGTCCCTTCATCGTTTGGTAAATGTCCTGTTCTATATTTAACAAAGTGGAACTTCAAATATGTATATTTTTGTCATTGCTTCAGTGATATTGAATGTTTTGTTGATGTTTACTGTCATTAAACTGTACTGGAGACTCAGGGTTGACTATGAACCCTCTTTCCTGCCGACAGTTTTTCACCACATGATTAAATACATAAGGCATTCTGGTTCATGGGATGAAATGGAATTCATGCGTAACGAATTACGTCGTGTATTAAATGAAATAGATGTTATCAGGCATGATGCAGGCAATGTCCGACTGCGCAAAACAAAGCCTGTTCGTGATGCCTGATTTTTTATTGTTCGTTATGACTTTACCGCCAGTGAGGTGGATATGTCTGTTTAGCACAAATAAAATTCATACCAGATAAGGAAATGTTATGTCAGATGAAATTAAATGCTGCTCCGGTGTAAATGACGAGGCAAGGGAGATAATTAAAGGGACGGTGAAGCAACTGGTTGGGGACGGTCGTGTACATTCTCGGGATGATATTATCCGGCATCTCTGCGGTGCGAACTTTGATATCACTGAGGTGACGGAGGAATGCATTACTGTTTGTGCTCCGGATGAGCCTGATAATACACTCACCCTGAGTGGCTGGCTGTTCTCTGACCGATTTCGGCTGGGCCAGGATAAACATCTTCCGGGAGATGACCTGAAGACGTCCGACCCCACACAAACTGACAAAGACGCGGGGGAATGAATGCCAGTGTTGTTTTTCCAAAACGTAATAAATGGTGGGTTAATTAACCCGGAGCAATTCGAGGGTAATCTATTTTAATCATATTTGTCAGGGCAGGGTGCAACGTTTTTCATTCATGACGAAGTTACGTCAAGTGACTATCCCAGAAGGTTGCTAATTATATATATTTTCTGTGATTAACGAAATAACTTAAAGGTGATGCATGCGTATTATTAAATGTTTCGGGCTGGTTTTATTCTGTTGTCTGATTTACCTGATAGCTTATCTGGCGTTAAAAAACTTTCAGTCTGAGGGCATGAGTTTTAAAACCTGCGCTTTGATAGCCGCGCCATTACTTATCTGGATGGTTTACCTGCGCGTTAATAGCATATATGGAAATTTGCATGTCAGTGAAAGCGATGAAGCCATCTTCATGAGGATGCAGGAGCAGATAACTATCTACGAGGAGATGGAGCGCGTGGCCGGCGGCAGGCAGCTCATGAAAGGTATTCTTGAGTGTCGTCAGTTGGCACAGGTGTTAGTGCACCCGGAGAAGGAAGAAGTATTCATAATGCTGAGTCGCCTGGCGTACATTGAGCGGCTGATGAATGCTCTGGTTCCAGGGCTCTGCGGGAGGATGTCTGAAGGTGAGCGTCAGATGTGGGCACGGATGATAAATGACTTTCCCGCTATTACGGTGAACGGAACTGTGTCTGACGACACCGGAGATGCCAACCGTCGCAACGAAACTCAGGACAGCCACAATGCACTTAATGAGGTCAGATAATGATTATTCCCGTCGATGTAAACTGTGATGAACATGGATTCTGGACTCATCCTGCGCTTTCCCGCAGCGGCTGTGAAACACCGGCAGAACTGAGCTACTGGCTGAGAACCCACGGGCTGCAGTGCTTCGTGATGACCATGCGTGATGAAGCGCCAGAGATTTTTGCTGCCAGCTCCACCGACGAGGCGCCGGATGCCCGTGACTGGATACCAGAGCCGCCGGATGATGACGGTTGGTTCCTGGGGTCTGTCCATGATACCAACTACGGGCCTGCCTGCTACTGGTTCCGTAATACCACAACGGCCTGACGCCTCCGTCTGGCGTCGTTGTCCAACCCCGGTCATCGGGGCAAAGCGAGTTTTCCCCGATCCCGGCGTTTCTTAACAAATCCACAGCAGGAACTTATATGGCATGTTTTGAGTGCAGCAGCAGCGCAATGCTTTTCAACCAGACCGTCCCCTGGGTGACGGTCTGCATTTTCATCGCCAGCGTGGTGCTGTTTCGTCAGCTCCTGAAACGCGAGCGGCGAGCGTGGACGTCCCTGGTTGCGGCCGTAGTTCTGATGGAGGAGTTGATTTTAAGTCTCTGGCTGCTGATTAATGACGTGCAGATACTCTCCCCGCATTTTATGGACGGTATGTAATGAGGATAACAATGCAAATACCGTGCAAAACAAATGCCTGCAGATGGTGGCTACCCGGGCTGCTCAGTCTGGCGCTATGTGCACCCGTGCCGATAGTGTCCGCCGCCAGCATCGAGGCGGGATTTTCTCCGGAAGGAACTGCTCTGCAGCTGGTCATTACGACCATTGAGACAGCGCAGCAGGAAATCCGGCTGATGGGCTATTCATTCACATCCCCGGTCGTTGTTCGTGCTCTTATTGGTGCAAAACGTCGCGGCGTGGATGTCAGGGTTGTACTGGATGAGAGAGCGAATACCGGCAAAGCCAGCGTGGCAGCGATGAATTTGCTGGTTAATGCCGGCATCCCGGTACGGACAGTCAATAGTTTCAAGATACTTCACGATAAGGTGCTGATAACTGACAGGAAAAACACTCAACTAGGCTCTTTCAACTATTCGACAAGTGCGGACCGCTCCAATAGTGAGAACGTGCTGGTGATCCGAGATGATGCTGAGGTGGCCGGTATCTATCTGCAGCACTGGCAGTCTCGCTGGGATAAGGGGGCTGACTGGTACTCTTCATACTAACCTGACATTTGTACGCCGATCTTTTCCCCCTCGATGGGCCACGCGCCAACGTGGCTCACAGTTTGATGTAAAGTTAAGTCGCTGATTTCAGGAATCTGTAGTATCCTCTGCGAAATGATCCTTGTTTGATCCTTGAGGAGGCAGAGATGTCGCAGATCGAAAATGCAGTAACTTCCTCATCGAAACGCACTTACAGAAAAGGTAATCCGCTTTCTGCGTCAGAACGTCAACAGCAGGCTCTAGCCCGTAAAAAAGCAACTCACAAAGAGATTCGAGTTTTTGTAAAAGATGCTCTCAAAAACCAGCTTCAGATTCTTTGTGAGAAAGAGGGGATAACCCAGGCTGAGATGATTGAAAAACTGATAGCTATGGAGTCTGCTAAACAGTAGAAAGAATGCAACAACATCACATTCTTGATACTTATGCGCGTGAGTGCTAGATTACTGATCGTTTAAAGAATTTTGGCTGGCCACGCCGTAAGGTGGCAGGGAACTGGTTTTGATGAGGTGTCTACCCGGAACCAGAAAAGCAAAAACCCCGATAATCTTTCCGAGTTTGGCGACTAGAAGATTAACGGGGCCTACTTAAACTGTATAGAAGCTGTTGCTCTATGCAGGGAGTATAGTTTTATGCTCAGAAAACTGCAATACCTGTTTCTGTGCCATTTGCTCCTTCCGTGCAACATAAGTGCGGGAAGGTGTGACTGACGCTCAGACCCTGTTCTCCCATTATCGTCAGGTCAAAAACCCGAATCCGGTATTCACGCCGCGCGAGGGGAAAAAGACCCTGCCGTTCTGTCGTAAGCTGATGGCGAAAGCCGAAGGCTTCACGTCCCGTTTTGACTTTTCCGTCCATGTAGCGTTCGTACGCTCGCTGGGTAAGCGTCACCGGATGCCGCCATTGTTGCGCCGCCGTGCCATTGATGCGCTGCTGCAGGGACTGTGCTTCCACTATGACCCGCTGGCCAATCGTGTACAGCGTTCCATTACCAATCTGGCCATCGAATGTGGTCTGGCCACGGAATCGAAAACCGGCAATCTGTCCATCACCCGCGCTACGCGGGCGCTGAAGTTTATGGCGGAGCTGGGGCTGATTACCTACCAGACCGAGTACGATCCGCAGATTGGCTGCAACATTCCGACCGATATCACCTTCACGCCGGCACTGTTCTCCGCGCTGGACATCTCTGACGTGGCAGTTGTGGCCGCCCGCCGCAGCCGTGTCGAATGGGAAAATCAGCAGCGTCAGAAGCAGAGCCTGAAGCCGCTGGAGATGGACGAGCTGATAGCGAAAGCCTGGCGGTTTGTGCGCGAACGGTTCCGAAGTTACCAGTCTGAACGTAAACAACATGGCCTGAAACGTGCCCGAGCCCGACGTGACGCAACCAGAACCCGTCAGGACATTGTGACGCTGGTGAAACAGCAGCTGACGCGGGAATATGCCACCGGGCGCTTTACCGGAGGGCTCGATGCCATGAAGCGCGAGCTGGAACGTCGCGTGAAAGAGCGCATGCTGATGTCGCGTGGCAACAACTACACGCGGCTGGGCACCGTCCCCATATAACCCGACCTGACTGAAAAATCCGGCTGGCGCCGGAGGATTTCGCACGCCTGTTGTCTGCTGCCGCTTGTTTTCTGCGCTAAATGGTAAAGCTGCTCAGCGAATCCCACGTCTTCTCGCCATCGAAATGGCCATAAATATCATCACCGGCGCCTCTTCCTGTCACTGAATTAACTTACCCACAAATAACTGCAAGGGACCTTTCCATAAAGTTACAACCGTTATGCTGACAAAGCGCCATACGACCTGATTTCAAAGTGCGTGGTTTCCTTTAAAAACCTGCTCTGTACTTCTTTTAAATATCTTTTATCTCTTTCATATAAATATATAACCTGTTCGTCGCCTGACCTGTGGACAGGCTCCAGAGAATGCCCGCCCTTGCAGCGGACTACGTCCGCGCCGGTTCGGCAACTACCTGAAGTAGCTCCCATCGCTACGCGACGGGCCCCAACCATACTTATAGTTACAACATACGAAATAATTCCCTAAGAGCACCAACAGTGCCCGTCTGAATCCCCCAAGCCCCTCCCCACCACTGAAAAGCGAAGCCGCCCCGGGCCAAAGGCCCGGAACTGCACCGCTTTTAATGATGGATGTTGTAACTAGAGTTTTGAGTCGCTGTAAGTCGTTTCGCTGAAAGTATTGAGTAACACGCCCGTAAGCGGCCCTCACGGCCCGCTAACGCGGAGATACGCCCCGACTGCGGCTTCGCCTTGTCGTGACCACTCCGACAGCGCACAGAAGCTTCGGTATCGCTTTTAGCGGGTTTTGGTCTAGCAGGGCGAAGGGATGGATTGGCAGAACCTATCAGAAAGGTAACCGGCTACGCCGGGCTACGGCGCCAGTCTCTCACTGAGCTATATTCACCTTCAGCTGGCGCCTCCATGACGCTTCGCATCATTCAGTAGGACCAGCGGGAGCATTTGAACAGAACCTTACGGTTTTGCCCTTTCGATAGGCTCAGTACCGTAAGGTTCGCCATCAACAAAGTAAGTACCATTGGGTAATACGTGTTTATAGGGCTCCGTTTGGGAAACGGAAAATATTGTACGTTAAGGTTGCTTTTTGTACTGACTGACATCAACTGGCCGCAAAGGACGATACTTCCCTTCAGACAGTTTTTTGTTGGTTCGCCAGATATAGTCTCCCGTCAGATTAATGTGCTCCCAGCCCAGTGGAGACATGTGTGACAGCAATTGATCATTCAGTGGCAGTCCCTTCTTTTTCAACTGATTAATGGCGTTTTCTATATACACGGTATTCCACAATGTGATCGCGGCTGTGATCAGCGTAAGGCCGCTGGCGCGGTAACTTTGGTTTTCCAGACCACGATCCCTAATTTCGCCCAAACGATGCATGAAGACGGCTCTGGCAAGGGCATTGCGGGCTTCTCCTTTGTTCAGACCGGCCTGAACCCTGCGACGCAATGCAGGATCGCGGAACCAGTCCAGCATAAACAGTGTTCACGCCTAGGAATTTCGAACTTTTTGAGGCCCCGGATACCGTGGATACCGTGGGCTGGCAGCCACGAAAATCGGCTTTTCCACGTGAGGGTAGCCAGGGGGGTGGTTGATATTTGAACACGCCTAGGAATTTCGAACTTTTTGAGGCCCCGGATACCGTGGATACCGTGGGCTGGCAGCCACGAAAATCGGCTTTTCCACGTGAGGGTAGCCAGGGGGGTGGTTGATATTTGAACACATTGCTTATTTTTTGCTTATTCCGGTGAATTTCAGGCAGATCTTCCCCGTATCATCCTGCGTAACGCATTCGCGCTATCTCTGTGGCACTGGCAATCAGCTTCTCCCGCGGCACCGCCGCCAGTGCCCGGCTGTACGTCATTTTCGCCCCGCACAGCAGGCAGGCGAACGGATCTGTTCCCAGTAAACCCTGACTCAGCGTGGTGAAAGTCACCGGCACGACTTTCCTGACCTCATCCTGACCCAAGGCTTTTCTCACCAGAGGCAACAGCCTGCCCACCACCCGGTTGGCCAGAAAACCAAAGTACCTCACCATCCGGAAGTGTTTCTCCGGAATGTGTTTTATCAGCCGTAATATCAGCTCATGCTGACTCAGCTCCAGGTCTTCATGCCGGCCCGTCCTGTGGTCCAGAAAGCGCAGGGGGATACGGCTCCCGCCGTCATAGTGTGCCAGCCGGGCACCGGACACCGGCGGCTTTTTAAGGTACCGGCCCAGGTACTTCGCCGTCTGGCGGGCGTTTTTTGTCGGCTTCGCAAAATACACGTGCCAGTAATCTTCCCCTTTCTCGTTTTTTCCCTGACTCAGCACAAAGCGTTTCCACTCATCATAATCCCGGATGTGAGCCAGGGATGGCGGCAGTGTCAGTGAGTCCCACGCTTTCAGCAGATACTGGCGCGCATTCCATATCCACCGCGACCTGACCTTCGGCAGGGCAAACGACAGCTTTTTCCAGTCGCCGTGCGCACTTATACCGCCGGTGGTCCACGACAGATGGATATGGCAGTTCCAGTTAAGCTGCCGCCCGTAGGTATGCAGGGCGCCGAAAATACCGATGGTCAGACCCCGCTGCTCCGCAGCGTACAGCAGATTGTCCGCCGCCAGCGCAAAGAGGCCATTCAGCAGCCAGCGGTTAGCCTCAAACAGCGGCCACAGCGTGTCCGGCATCGTGAATGTGCCGTGCTGGCAGGGCGTATCCGGCAGACGGGCCATCATGGTGGCAATCCACAGGTCGGTGGCCTTTTTGGCGCAGGTCGGACATCCGCGGCCTTTGCAGCTCTGATGGACGTAGCGGCGGTGAGTGCAGTCGGGGTTGCTGCAGCGAAATTCCCGGCTGCCCGCCAGCGGGGTACCGCAGGCCAGCATCCTGGTGACAACCTCAATCTCCACCGGGCGGAGCTGGTACGTCTCCATGATGTCGGCCCAGGCCCCGTTACGCTGAAACAGCGCTTTCATGGGGCGGGGCTGAAAGCCGGTATCACCAGAAGAACGGGTCATCGGCGCGCATCGCGGCTTCGGTTTCGTACAGGTCAAAACGACGGCAGTCATGACAGAAGGCCACGTAATGGTATGGCGAGTCGGGAAACGTACGGTAGAAGGTTTCCCAGAAACACTGCGTGCAGGAAGGGCTGTTGCCGGCGATGAATTCAGTAAAAACAGACTGGTATGTGAAGTTATTCTGTCGGGCAACAGTCTTCAGAACCTGCTTAACCATTTTCGTGTGTATGAGCTGATGCTCAGGGGAGTGTGGCACGGGATAACCTTCAGCTGTCGGGTTTCAGAATAACGCTATTCTGCCACACATCGATTTGCAGCCGCCAGGCTGCTTCGTTC
>NZ_AZUB01000015.1:0-71042 GCF_000568095.1 Enterobacter sp. DC4
GAGGCCCAGCGGGTTTCAATATATTTCAGTGCCGGGTGAGAATAATCGCCGGCCCAGTCGCTGAGCAAACTGACTGTCTTTGTATCACTGTCTTCACAACGGCACCGGTACACCCGAAGCCCGGATACAGGAATAACGCCAAACAGCGTCCGGTACCGTATTTTCTGTTTGCCTTTGATTCTGCGCGCAGCAAGGCAGTGAGGGCACCGGATATGGTGTTGAGTATATTCGTCTGCCTGCCGCTGGACCACCGACTGCTGGACCGTATTCAGCAACAGCTTAGATTCTGATACCGATAATCCGATGTCGTTCCGGGTCTCCCCTGATTTCTGGAGTGTCATCAGTTCCTCCGTTCGACTGGAGCCTGATTCATCGGTGATGACTATCTGGAGCGTCAGTTGCATCATTGCCTCCTGCGGTGGTGGATGATTATCTCCCGGCTGTCAACGCCAAGATTTATGACCGTTTTTCGCCATTTTTAATGTCCGCTATTTGATCATTTCTGTTGTCCGCTTTCCGCCATTTCATCATCACTGATTGGCGTTGCGTTTTTGGCCAGCACTCCGGCTTTGCGTTTTTCCTTCAACCGGTAACTTTCTCCTTTTATATTCACTGTGGTTGAGTGGTGTAGCAACCGATCCAGGATCGCCGTTGCCAGTACGTTATCGCCGAACATCTCTCCCCAGTCTGCGAAGCCTTTGTTTGATGTCAGGATTATGCTCGCTTTTTCATACCGGCGATTCAGCAGGCGGAAGAACAGACTGGCTTCCTCTCTGTTCATCGGCAGGTAGCCTATTTCGTCCAGGATTAGCACCCGCGCATAGCTCAGCTGTTGTAGCTGACGCTCCAGCCGGTTTTCCAGTTTCGCTTTCATCAGCGTTGCTACCAGCCTGTCGAGTGGCATGAACAACACCCTATGGCCTGCATCCGCCGCTTTCACGCCGAGGGCTACGGCCAGGTGGGTTTTCCCCACGCCGGGAGGACCCAGCAGGATCACGTTCTCACAGCGTTCCACGAACGCCAGACCGGCCAGCTCCCTGACAACCTTACGATCGATTCCTGGCTGGAAGCTGAAGTCGAACTGCTCCAGCGTTTTGACCCACGGCAGACGGGCCTGCTTCAGCCGTGACTCCATGCCGCGCTGGTGCCTGCCGTTCCATTCCTGCTGCAGCGCCATACACAGGAACTCCCGGTAGTTCAGCTCCTTTTTAGCTGCCTGCTCTAACAAGCTTTCAACGTGGTAGCTAAGGTGTTCCATTTTCAACCGGATCAACAGCGCTTCAAGTTCATGCATCACAGCAGCTCCTCATACGCACTCAGTGGACGATGCTCCACCATGCTGACCTGCTGCCAGAGCGGGGCATGGTGTTCCGGCACCGTTTGCCAGCCAGATGATGCTGAACAGAGCCGGTGTGATGCCACCTGCTGCTCATTACTGTAGATCCGCAACTCATCATCCAGCGATATGCGTATCGAGACCGGCTGACCACACAGCGTTTCGGGAACGCTGTAGCGATTGCTGCCAACCTCGATATAGCTGTCCCAGGACACATGACGGATGTCGAAGTAACTGGTATCGAAGTCCGTATCCGGCAACGGCTGCAGATGTTCCTGCTCCAGCGCGAAGCGCTGTTCCGGGGTCGATATAGCTGTCCCAGGACACATGACGGATGTCGAAGTAACTGGTATCGAAGTCCGTATCCGGCAACGGCTGCAGATGTTCCTGCTCCAGCGCGAAGCGCTGTTCCGGGGTCTGTCTGAACTGGCGAAGCTCCCGCTTGTCAGCCACATCGCCCATCCACTGCCCCAGTTGCTGATTAACATGGGCGAAGCTGTCGAACCTGCGGTACCGGACGAAGAAGTTTTCCTTGAGATATTTCACCATCCGCTCAACTTTACCTTTGGTTCTGGCCCTGCGCGGACGGCAGGCACGCGGCAGGAAGTCATAGTGGTCGGCCAGCAACAGGAACCCGGAGTTGAACACCACTTTCCCGTTGTTGTTTTTCAGCACCGCCGCTTTCTGGTTATCAACCAGCACGGTTTTCACACTGCCACCGAAGTAGCGGAAGGCGCGAACCAGCGACTCATAGGTGTGTTCAGCATCCTGCTTTGGCGCGGCGAAGACATGGAAGCGACGAGAGAACCCCAGCGTATTAACCGCGAAGTTAACTTTGCATCGCTGCCCGGCGACCTCTACCTCAACTTCGCCCCAGTCGTGCTGCAGCTGGTAACCGGGCTGGGTTTCGAAGCGGACCGTTTTCTTCGACGGACGCATTTTGCGTTTGGGCTGGATGTAATAGCGCAGCATGGAGCGACCACCGGTGTAACCCATAGCTTTGATTTCTGCGAGGATAACCTCGCCATTCCAGACATTCTCAGCCAGACGCGTGTCGATATAGTCCATGAACGGCTTCAGTTTGGCCATTTTGTGGCGCGTCTTTCTGGCCGGTGGTTCAGGGTATTTAAGGTACCGTCTGACGGTGCGTTCAGAGCAACCCACCTGAGTTGCAATGTCGATAATGTACGCACCCTGCTTGCGCATTTGCTTTATCATGTAAAAGTCCTCTCTGCTCAGCATGTCGATGTCCTTTCTGGTGTGAGAACCTCAAGGAAACAACATGTTGGGTGGAGCGGACAATTCAAATGGTGAATTACCGTCTTATATCATTGGCGCTAAAAGTCCTCTCTGCTCAGCATGTCGATGTCCTTTCTGGTGTGAGAACCTCAAGGAAACAACATGTTGGGTGGAGCGGACAATTCAAATGGTGAATTACCGTCTTATATCATTGGCGCTAACATGGCCGATGTGAACAGCTTTTATGCCAGCTGCGAACGTGTTTTCCGCCCTGATTTGAAAGGAAAGCCGGTTGTGGTGCTCAGTAATAACGATGGCTGCGTCATCGCAAGAAGTGCCGAGGCAAAGCCCTGGATCAAAATGGGCACGCCGTGGTTTCAGATGAAAAACGAAAAGTACCCGGAAAAAATATACGCGTTCTCAAGCAACTATGAACTTTATGCCTCGATGTCAGCGCGCGTGATGAGCTGCCTGGAGGAGCTGGCGCCGAGAGTAGAATTTTACTCAATTGACGAGCTCTTTGTTGACCTGGCTGGAGTGGAGCACTGCATGGACCTGGAGGACTTCGGCCGGCAGCTGCGCCAGCACGTGTATGACTGTACCTGTCTGACCATCGGCGTGGGTGCCGGGCCGACGAAAACCCTGGCAAAATCAGCCCAGTGGGCCTCAAAGGAGTGGAAACAGTTTCGTGGCGTGCTCGCCCTGACCAGGGGGAATCCTCAGCGAACGCGGAAACTGCTTTCACTGCAGCCGGTTGAAGAGATCTGGGGCGTGGGAAACCGTATTGCACGCAAGCTCAATGTTCTTGGCATCAGGACTGCGCTCGATCTGGCCCTGACGAACCCGGCCTTCATCCGCAAAAATTTCTCCGTGGTTCTCGAGCGAACGGTGCGGGAACTGAACGGGGAAAGCTGCATGTCGCTTGAGGAAGCACCGCCAACAAAGCAGCAGATCGTCTGCAGCCGCAGTTTTGGAGAGAAAATCACGGAGTACGATTCGCTGCGGCAGGCTGTCTGTCAGTACGCAGAGCGGGCCTCAGAAAAGCTGCGTAAAGAGCGCCAGTATTGCCGGCATATTTCCGTTTTCATTAAAACGTCCCCGTTCGCCGTTAAAGAGCCTTACTACGGCAACGTGGCCACAGAGAAACTACTTACCCCCACTCAGGACACCCGGGATATCATTGCGGCCGCCACAGCGGCTCTGGAAGGACGGGCACCGGTATGCCAAAGCCGGTGTGATGCTGAATGACTTCACCGACTCAGGCGTTTCGCAGCTGCAGCTGTTCGACGACCGTCCGCCACGTCCTCACAGCGCTGAGCTGATGAAGGTTCTCGATGGCATTAATCATTCCGGTCTGGGACAGGTCTGGTTTGCCGGGCGAGGGATTGCGCCTGCATGGCAAATGAAACGCGATATGCTCTCCCCTGCGTACACCACCCGCTGGAAAGATATCCCCATAGCGAGGATCAGTTAAATTTAGCCTTTCAGAGAGAGCCAGTAGTGCTCGCCGCAGCCGAACGACAGGGCGAAGCCCGCGAGTGAGCGAGGAAGCACCAGGGAACTGCACGGACAAATTCAGCTTACGCTCGGCGTTTAATGGATACCCCACTCTGCTTTATCCACTTATCCACGGGCATATTTTTATACGATCTTTTTAAAGGGTTGTTAGGTTTACCTTTTTAGAATACCTCTCAGCCCTTTATTCATGCGGGTTTGAGAAGGATCAGTGTGACAATCTGCCCTTTCAGTGTGACAAATCACCCTCAACCTCCCTCTTAAAGTGTGACAGATTGCCCTTAACCCTGTGACAAATTGCCCTCATGATTTGCTGTATTCCACAAGTTATCCCAACCTGTTGACTCTTTTTCAATTAGTGTGACAATCTAAATTCCTGTCACACTTTACACGGACCTGTCATGACGGAAGTTGCGGTTCTCAACCATAAAAAACGTAAGAATAGCCCGCGAATTGTCCAGTCAAACGAACTGACTGAGGCGGCATACAGTCTTTCTCGCGATCAAAAGCGTATGCTTTATCTCTTTGTGGACCAGATCAGAAAATCTGACGGTACGCTGCAGGAGCATGATGGGATATGTGAAATTCAGGTCGCCAAGTATGCGGAAACCTTCGGGTTGACCTCCGCCGAGGCCAGCAAAGATATCCGTCAGGCTCTCAAGGGATTCGCGGGTAAAGAAGTGGTCTTTTATCGGCCTGAAGAGGATGCCGGGGAAGAAAAAGGTTATGAGTCCTTTCCCTGGTTCATCAAACGTGCCCATAGTCCCTCCAGAGGGCTCTACAGTGTTCATATTAACCCGTACCTCATTCCTTTCTTTATTGGCCTTCAGAACCGTTTCACACAGTTTCGGCTAAGTGAAACGAAAGAGATCACTAATCCCTATGCCATGCGCCTGTACGAGTCACTATGCCAGTACCGTAAGCCGGATGGCTCTGGCGTAGTATCCCTGAAAATAGACTGGATCATGGAGCGCTATCAGCTTCCGCAAAGTTATCAGCGTATGCCGGACTTTCGCCGTCGGTTCCTGCAGGCGAGTGTCGATGAGATTAACAGCAGAACGCCAATGCGCCTGTCTTATATAGAGAAAAAGAAAGGCCGCCAGACGACTCATATAGTCTTTTCTTTCAGCGACATAATGTCGATAACACCTGAGTGATCTTTGAGGGTGATTTGTCACTATTAGCAGGGTGGTTTGTCACACTAGAGTTAAAGCTCTCAGGGTGATTTGTCACAGAACAGTTTGCCTTCCTCTGCCCTGACTGGTTTTCAGGCACTAAATGGTGCCAATTTTGTTCTTTAAAAACACTTAATGAGGGCAATTTGTCACATTTAGTTCAGTGCAGCTTGTCACATCTCCCCTCAGCCCTGAGTGTCGTTTGTCACACTTAAGAGCGTCCTTTCCACTTCTGGCTGAGGGTGCATTGTCACTATTTGAATTCAAAACCGCTGCCTGTCCCTGTTAGTGCATTTTCCCTGCACTAAAAATGTGTTTGAGCAGGAAGCTGTTAAATGTCCTGTCTGATGGTTCTGGCCAGCCCGGAGGATCAGTTAAGAGCACACCTTCCTGCTCCATCCAGCTATGTGTTTGTAGTTTACGCTCGACATACTCCTCGGATTCAGAGCCCATTGTTTCAATGATGAAAGTGGTAACTGTGTTTTCTTTGCTCGGAACCACATTCAGTATGAAGTCAGGATGAATGACCTCCTCCACCCCATTCTTAGTGCTTTTAGAAGTGAAAAGTGGCTTGCTGAGGCTGATCGCATCCGGATGATTTTCCTGACGGCCAGCATAGCTGCTGGCGTTTATAATTACCTTCAGTGTATCGCGCTCTTTGTTGCTATCCACAGGCACCGGATTATCAAGCGTATACGCGGCATGCGCATACCCCTCATGGCAGTAAACCTTGCCATCCCTACCTCTGCGGTATTCCAGAATTGCCCAGTATGGGGCCCGACTGCCAGTGTTGTAGGTGCTTTCTCCATTGATACTGACTCGGGCTTCAGGCCTATGGATAAAAGTATTACTCCGAACGCTAAAGATTATTTCTTCCCGATTGGCATCGGTCGCAATACCAATGATATACACGCATGCCTCCTTATCACTGCTATCAGTCTGTAGTGAAACTTCTAGCTGAGTCAGCATGTCGTTAATCCGTTCGAGGGACAACCAGGGCGCGCAACTGAACAGTATATTAAGCTGTGTTCCATTGCCCATTGTATGTTCATTCAGAACTTCTTTTATTCTATTGACCGAACCGACTAAACCCGGACTTTTATATTCAGGTACTAGTTCAAGTTAGTTCAGGCCAGCAGCCTGAATGAGAGTCAGCAATTTTCGACCCAGAGCCGGAATGGGTTTAAGAGTTTTGCTTCGACGCTTACGGGGCAGTACCGGTCCTTCCACAGCGTTGATTTTGGTGTCTTTCTTCTTGTCGGGTAACCAGTCATTCCCGCCAACCGGATTTAGTGGGCTGGTTTTTCCTTCAGTGGTAGTGTTATCAGCATCCTTACTTTTCTTTAGCCTGAACAAAGGGCACTGTTCATCATGTTGTCTTGTCGTCTTGACGTGGCGTAACCTGGCAACGTTAACCTCGCAGTTAAAAGGACCTTCAATGTTCGGGTCATGTTCGACGCAATCACATTTTAACCACAACTTACGGCGGTCCATTTCTTCAAGCACAGAATTTGCTATACGTAAATCAGCCTGAGCGGGTTTTCGACCGTTGCTGAAAACATGCAGCAATGCCTCTCTCTGCCAGATTCAGTTTCCTTTCAAGCCTTCCCCTTGGATTTTTTTCCACACTGGGTCCATTGATTTACTCCTTCACTCAAAAGTGTGATTACGATAACAAGATCATATCTTGATATCATAACATCTTATTAAGATGATAAATATATTGAATTTATTCATAACGCACTGAATCTAAAGAAATTGCTAACATTGTAAGTTAATATGATAACAAGATATCAATGCCGTAGCATATTGAAAATTAATTCTTGTTATCCTATTATCTTAACAAGATAACAAACAAGGTGTGCGGAATATGATCATTGTTCTTGGTAGTCAAAAAGGTGGAGTAGGTAAAAGTACGCTCGCAGTTTCCATCGCTGCATATCTTATGGCACTAGGAAAACGAGTTCTCATTGTAGATGCCGACGATCAAAAATCAGTGCTGACCTGGTATAACAATCGACCAGAGAACTTGCCTCATATGCCTGTGACTGGAGCGTCCGGCAACATCAAAGCCATGCTAAAAGAGCATGAAAAATCTTATGACTTTGTTATCGCCGATTGTGCTGGCCGTGACAGTGCAGAGATGCGAAGCGGATTAATGGCTGCAGATGTGTTTATTTCCCCTTTACGACCGTCCCAAATGGATTTGGATGTCGTTCCTCACACATGCTCTGTTTTTACTGCAGCTAAAGATTTCAACGAGTCGGTACGTGGGTATTTAGTGTTGAATATGACACCAACTAACATGTTCGTTAATGAAGCTAATCAGGCAGCGGATGTTCTCAAAGACTTTCCGGAAATGAATCTGTCTAATGCTCGTGTATGTGACAGAAAAGCTCACAGGGATGCCTGGGCCGAATCAATGACTATTTTTGAAACACAGAACATCAAAGCCCAAGAAGAAATTGAAGCTCTGGTTAAGGAGATCATTCTGTGAGGAATAGAGCACAAACACCGCCAAGGGACGAAGCTTCGTTTATAAACGGAGGCACAGCTGGTCTCACTGCAAAAAATCCAGATGAACCAAGTAATAAATCTGCGACTAGTAAAGCAAAACCAGTCAGTATCTCTCTTGCTGAAGAGAATCTTAACTCAATTGATAATGTCATAAAGGAAGAGATGTTATCAGGGAACAGGAGAGTAAATAGATCCGATGTAGTTAGAGCTGCAGTGATGGCATTAGAAAATTTATCACGAGAAGAAATCTCTCAACTGATTGAAAAATCTAGATTAAAGTAATAATAACTTAATAACTTAATAACTTAATGGTTTGTGTAGTTGGTAAATAAAGGTAGTATGATTACTAAATTAACAAGATAGTAAGATAGTAAGATAGTAACTTACCATCTTGTTATCTTGTTATCTTAGTCACCTATTTTTTTAAGTAACGCCACCGCCTCATCGCCCGGCATCTGGAACTGCACCCGGTGCCGTGCTGCCACATCCAGCGCAAACACCTTCGTATACACCTCCGTCGAGCTGATGCTCTTATGTCCCATTAAACTCTGCAGCACCTTCAGCGGTATGCCTGCGTACAGCATGTGCATCGCGTAGGAATGGCGGAATGTGTGCGGGGTCACCGGCACGGAGAACGTCACCCCATCGGCCGCAGCCGTTTCAACCGCTTCGCTGAGCCAGGTGCGGACCGTCCGATCGGTAATCTCCCAGATACGTGCCTTCTCGGTTCTGCCGCTTCGCTTGTTACGACGTTCAAGAGGTATTTTCAGCGTGGCCACCATCATCTCCAGCTGGCTGACATAGTTCGCATCGGAAAGCGGAACCAGGCGATGCGCCTGACTACCGGCAGGTGAGCGGCCGGCCGTTCGGGCCGCTTTCTC
This sequence comes from Enterobacter sp. DC4, assembly GCF_000568095.1. NCBI lineage: Bacteria > Pseudomonadati > Pseudomonadota > Gammaproteobacteria > Enterobacterales > Enterobacteriaceae > Enterobacter > Enterobacter sp. DC4. The sequence continues at coordinate 8,664 of NZ_AZUB01000015.1, forward strand.
CGCCCGCTGCTTGAGTGTGGCCAGCTGCACGAACGGGTAGGGCGGCGCCAGGGAAAAATCACTCCGGGTCAGCGCCAGCGCCTCGTTAATGCGCGCGCCGGTGTTCCAGAGGGTTGCCAGCAACATCTTGCGGTGTAGATCGGGTACATAGTGGAGCAGGGCACTTACTTCCGGTGCCAGCAGATATTTCGGCAGTTCGTCCTGAACGAGAGCCATCTGGCGCAGGGCCAGCGCTGCCGGGTAATCGATGGCCACCGGCATTTGCGCCGGCTGCTGCGGGTGAGAATATGATATTAGGCCGCTAATGGTTTTGACATTCCATCAGGTATCACCGCTTGATTCCATTTCCTGTTGCGGGCTGCTTCAGCAGCGCGCAGGGGTCTTTCACGTCTCCAGACTTTATGAAACACGGAAACCGCAGACCATTTATCATGACCTGTAAGACGTGTTTCGGGCAGACCGGTAGCCCGGTGCAGACGGACGGCAAGAATGACGGCCCTGATGCCTAAACGCGTGAACTGATACTGCCGTTCCCTAAAATAGTCCTTATGCCAAGGAGGGGCGGGTATTTCGGCGGCATATTTAATTGCCCTGCGGGCCTCATCCTGGAGCACTGTTAGTTCACGGATGCGGTACATAAGACGTGGATCTAAAATCCGCCAGTCACCGGAGATATCAGTCAGATTCAGTTTAGGGTAATCCGTCACAGCTTCCCTTTCAGGCTGTGAGGCATCATCATCCTGACCGTCATCCGACGCAACCTGGGCACAAGCCTCAGCATACCGTTCAAGCTTAAAAACCAATTCGGTAGCAATGTAATGCAGCTCCTTTTTCAGTTTATCTTCTGACGCCTGTCTCTCGCGCTTAAGTGTGAAATAGTGTGTCAGCCAGATGCCTGTGAGCGTAATTCCCCCGGTCAGCAGGCCAGTGATAAGCCCAGTTGCTACGTTTCCCGAGATCCCCGCCCCTTGGTTAATCACCTGTACGGAAACGGGATGGGATGTCGCAGTAACTATGCTTTCCGCTGCGACCTGAATATCAGCCATTGATCATTTTACCTCTTTATATTCCTGAGAAATCCCGTCAGGCCTGGCCTGGCACAAAACGGGCAGGCTCAAACGGCCAGCGCTTTTCGCCTTCAGGTCAGTCTGATGGCTTGAAGCGCCGTTTCTGACTGTCAGAAGCTGTCCAGGATGCCATTCCATTCCGCTTTACAGTCCAGCAGGTACCGGAGGCCATTATCTGTAGCGACCTGCGTTTATAAATGCTCAAACCTGCATTTATAAACGCAGGTCGCTACAACTAGGTAGATCTGAGACTAACGGGACAGATCAAACAGTTCTGGCTGGAGTCCGGTTGCGTTTATGGTTATCGCAAGATCCATCTAGACTTGCGGGATAGCAGGCAACAGTGCGGAGTGAACAGAGTCTGGCGACTGATGAATCGTGCCGGGATAAAGGCTCAGGTCGGGTACCGAAGCCCGCGGGCACGCAAAGGCGAGGCCAGTATCGTATCGCCCAACAGGCTCCAGTGACAGTTCAATCCGGATGCTCCGGATAAGCGTTGGGTAACGGACATAACCTACATCAGGACCCACGAAGGCTGGCTGTATCTTGCTGTGGTTGTTGATCTGTTCTCACGCAAAATTATCGGCTGGTCAATGCAATCCCGGATGACAAAGGACATTGTCCTGAATGCACTGCTGACAGCTTTATGGCGGCGTAATCCCCAAAAACAGGTGCTGGTTCACTCGGACCAGGGCAGTCAGTACACCAGCCATGAGTGGCAGTCGTTCCTGAAATCACACGGCCTGGAGGGGAGCATGAGCCGTCGCGGTAACTGTCACGATATGCGGTTGCAGAAAGCTTTTTCCAGTTGTTGAAACGCGAACGGATACAGAAAAAGATCTACGGAACGCGGGAAGAAGCCCGCAGCGATATTTTTGATTACATCGAAATGTTTTATAACAGTAAGCGTCGGCATGGTTCGAGCAATCAGATGTCACCGACAGAATATGAAAACCAGAATTATCAACGGCTCGGAAGTGTCTAGATTATCCGTGACGATTCATACTTACATTAATGAATTATTAAATGTCAAAAATGCTTAGTGGTTTGACTGACGTCTTAGATGCCCTCCAGGATGGTTATGTTGCAAAATTCACGATGAGGTACCATATTTTTTGTTCAGCGCATTTTAGCTTGAACCAGGGGATGTTCGAATGCTGCCCAGAATATCTGTGGATACAAGCGAGACGCCGCTTGAAAACCAACAGGACTGTGATTTGATTTTCATGTGACGAAAGGACCAGCCATGACGACCGAACTTCTTATCTTCAGAAATCTGGATTTTGACGGCATTGTATTTGTTCGCTATGAAGGACGTGCAAGCTTCAAATCTATTCGCTATCAACTGCAAAAGGACGATGCAGTGATCTCCGAGCAGGATGTCACTCGCCCCGGCGAAACCGCGCACTTTGACATACAGTCGCCCGGTGTTTATCGGGCAAAAGCACTTTTCAAGCACGCCGATGGTTCGACATCGGTGCTCGACTCATCTCCGCTGACGATCCAGTCCACGACCCCGTGGCCGGCATCCGCCAAGGCAGGCTCCGTCAGGAGCTTGAAAGGTGGACACTGCTTCTACGACAATATTGATAACTATTATCTCGAACGGGCGGGCTAGTCAGGTTGCAGAACGAAATCGTAAGTTCGGCATTGCCCACATATCTCAGGTTGAAGTCTGTACTCAGTTTCGCACTTGTGTATTCGCCAAAAGTCATTGCTAAGTACGGCGAACATTTTACTCATTTGTACAGGCTCTACGGGACGATCTCGCGCGATGAAATGATCACGCTCGCACATGAGTTCGAAACGCTCGACTATGTCGTCTACTGTTCAGTTACCCCCGATACGGCCGGTATGCTGCCGCCCAGGGCTCCAGCTCGCCCCAATCAGGAGGGGGAGATGAGCCCTCCGTTCGCGCCCGGTGGTGTCACGCCCGATTTCACTGCACGGCAAACGTACCTCGGCGACTGGGCCACAACACAAACTCTTGCCTTGAACGTTCGCGCTGCCTGGGGGAACAAGGCGGCGACCGGCCGGGGCGCGACTGTGCGCCATCTCGATTTCGGCGTGTACCGTAATCATGAAGATCTTGGCCATATCACGGTCGTCACCAGCCGACCGGAAACAGATGATTGTAACCATGGCACCGCATCAGTCGGGTGCATAGCCGCAACAAAAAACAGTTCTGGTGTCACGGGGATCGCCTACGACTGTCAATTCTATTTCTACGATACGGGCGATTTCGACAAGATCGTGGCCGACGCTCAAGCAGGCGATATAGTCAGTCTTGATATCCAGTTCGGCTCAGACGGCGTCTATTTTCCCGCTATCCATGTGAAATCATGGTGGGACAAGATTTTTGCACTGTCCAGTAACAGGGTAACCGTCGTTCTCGCCGCAGGTAACGGTGGACTGGACCTGAGTCCGGAATCTGGTGCAATGCATGACTACGGAGACAGTGGAGGTATGCTCGTCGGCGCATGTGATCACGTCACGGGCCGCCGCCTGTCTTTCTCGAATTACGGGCACTACACATCCTATGTCTGTGCGTGGGGGGACTGGAGCGTGACGACCACCGGATATGGCGACCTGCAGACGGTGTCCAACGAACGCAATTACACAAAATCCTTCGCAGGAACATCAAGTGCCACACCACTGGTAGCTGGTGCGCTTGCGGTACTGCAGGGCTATTCGCTCACCGCACATCAATACTTGATAGGTCCCTACTGGATGCGCGATATCCTTGGCTACACAGGAGGTTCTCAGGGGGTGGAAGATCTCATCGGTAGACGACCAAACGTTTATTCGGCGCTCCTCTGGCTTGACAAGAATCTGCCCTCCTGACAAATAATGCGTTCGCTCGGGGCAATTGTCCTTCTCACATGGAATGCGAAGGATGAGCGCCCTACTAACCAAATCGTATCTGAACAATCCTGCGAGGTATGTATCATTGAGGATGGTTCTCTATGGCATTGATCATTCCGGTCAGGGACAGGCCTGGTTTGCCGGACGAGGGATTGCGCCATTCCGACAAACGAAACGCAACATGCCCCCCTGCGTATACCAACCGTTGGAAAGGAATCCTCATGCGAGAATCAGTTAAATTTCGGCTTTCAGAGAGAACCTGTAGTGCTCGCCGCAGCCGAACGACAGGGCGAAGCCCGCGAGTGAACGAGGAAGCGCCAGGGAAGTGCACGGACATATTCTGCTTTCGCATCGTAAACAAGAGTAAAGTTAATATTCTCACGAAATAGATCATGATAAACGACTGCATAAAAGAGAGAGGTCTAGTTTCAGCTCATTTCGGAGTATGGTGTCGCCAATCTTGGCAAAGTTATCAGGATGAGTGTGATATTCAAGTGCAGATTGGGACCGTGGTCTCAACACCTTCAAGAATATGATCACGTAAGTCCGAGCCGGGTCACCGGACGGTTCGTGAAAATCAGTAATAAAGTGGGACCGTGGTCCCAGTTCCTTCAAGAGTATGATCACATATGGCCGAACCGGGTCACTGGACGGTTCGTGAAACTCGGTTACAAAGTGGGACCGTGGTCCCAGTTCCTTCAAGAGTATGATCACGTAAGTCCAGGCCGGATTACTGGGTGAACCGTGGCACCCAGATTCATGGCCACAGATATGAAACCCGAGGGAATTGTTTGGAGATATTGTTCTGGTAATTACAATCTAGAGACGGGATGGACTGTTATGAAGGGTAAAAGTGCTGCTCTGGAATATATATCCCAGAGCAGCAAGTCAGAAAGAGAGGAAATCAGAAAATAATGTTGAAGCTTTCAGGTATTACTACACAGGCTGAATGAACCTATTGTAAGTCACGCAGTATGCTTTCTATTTTCTCGATACATTCGGCAGGTAAGCGTGATTTATCGAGGTTGAAAATCACTTTATCACCTTTATAAAGGGCGGTCGCACCAGGTACAAACTGATGACGGGTACTCAAGTTAATTTTTTTACCGGATGGCTCTTTCAGTACATCAGTCAGTAATCCGATTAATTCCTCAGGTTCAAATATAACACCGGCTTTCTTTTGCTCATGAAGCTGCTGAGTCTGTTGCAGCAATAACGCTTCTTTTCCTTTGAATGCTTTGTATAAAGCCTCACCAGAACGGGCCGAAAGTTCACCAGGATGAGTAAACAGGGCAACCACAGATTTTGGTAATAAGGCCGTGTTTATGCAGCGAGTAATGATTTTACGGGAAATGTTCTCTGCGTCAGCAAGGCCAGATATATTGCTGTTAAATTCATTTTCAAGCCGATGCGCATAGCGTTTACCCCGCTCATATGCACTGACAGGGCGGTAATCATTACCCAGCCGGGATAAAGCCATCATTTGTGCATCATCAAGATCCCCTACGAGAACACGATAATACGATGACGTCAGTATGGCAGCTCTCCGGCGGCGACTGCCATCTGCAACCTCAATGACGCCCTCCACCCGTCGTCCGAATGCAGGTGTCTGCTGGCCACCTAGGAGAAAAGAAGGGATCAGATCATCAAGAGAGTCTTCGGTCAGCAGTTCTTGGTCGCGTTCATTACCTGACCAGACTCTTGATGCCGTTTCAACAATCTCGGCCGGGATTGCTTCCAGAATAAATTTAACTTCCCGACCACAAACCGGAAGCTGAATGGAGTTCCCTCGGGCCATAGCTCCTACCCGTGAAATTAAAGAATCAACCATCGGTGCAGCGGGCGCCTCTGACTGATTAACGGGGCGAATATTTTTTACAGTGTGTTTTGGAATGACTGGTGCACGTTTCATTATCTGATCTCCCAGCGAGGTTTAATCAGGCGATCAAAAATTTCATTACAAACAGGCTCCCAGATGGCCAGCGCATTTCTCCAAGCTCCGGTCGAAGAGCGTTGATCGATAGCCTGTTCAAACACCGTTCTCATACGGATCTGACCTTTACCGACCTCATCGGTCTCGCGTACGACGTTTTTCAGTACCATGCTTCCCCAAGCATCGCGGATTTGTTCCTCCATCCAGGGTGACTGTGAGCCATTGTTATTGCTGTACTTGGTCAGAAGAATCCTGACGTCAGGCTCAAAACCCTGCAAATCTACGTTTTTTAACAGATCACGCAGCATGTCAAAAAACTGAAGGGCAGAGGTGTAATCAAATAATTCAGCTGGCGTTGGAACGATGAGCACATCCGCGGCACAAACGACATTAATGGTACCAATGCCGAGGTTTGGTGCACTGTCTATAACAATAACATCATAATCATGTGCCACCGTTTCAATAGCAAGGCGAAGCATCATGTGGGGTTCTGTTGGCAGTTTCCCGTCGTCAAACCTGCCCATGAGCTCAGTTTCGATACGATGCAGAGCCAAACATGAAGGAATGATGTCGAGGCCTGGCCAGCAGGTCGGTTTTACTGCATAGGTTGCATCATCGTGCTCTCCCAGATAAAAAGGCAGCAGCGTGTCTTCGGCGTGGATATGTAAATCAGGGACCCAGCCGTGATACATGGATGCAGTACCCTGAGGATCATTACCTTCCACAAGTAGTACTCGAAGCCCTTTTAGCGCCAGATCCTGTGCCAGATGGACAGATACCGACGTCTTGTAAACTCCCCCCTTATGTGCCGCCACCGCGATGACGGGTGGAACGCTGTCATCAGGTCGCCGCAGACGGGTGCCAAATACATCCCTCATGTGATTGATCTGCTCAATGGTGTAACCCACACGCTGCTCAACACGTCCGCGCATTTCCATATCCGGATGGGGAAGACGGCCTGCTTTTTCTGCATCACGTATCGCTTGGGAAGAAACGCCAATTAAATCGGCGGCTTCACCCACACGCCAGCGACGAGTTATTTTCCTGGCTTCTGGGCTGTCATCATTAAACTGAGCAATTGCTATGGCTTTCGTCATTTCATGACCGGCTGCTATACATTGATCAAGCGTGTCCATCAATCCCATTGTCTGTTCCTTGTCATCATCTTTGCATAAAGATATTAAATCTTGAGAAAAGACGCAAAGCAACTCTAAAATTGCAAACCATATTAAAAATTGCAAAGCTGCTCAAAATATAACAGGTTAAGGAATGTCCTGAGTAGTTGCAGGCATATCTCAGTGAATATTATCCGCTCGCCGCAGACAGCAGGCGCATGCGTCGAGGAAGCGGAATTACTGCGCACTGGAAGGGGATAACTGACGCTTCGTAGTAAAAGAAAATCTGCTGGATTTTTTCTATGAATGATAATTGACTACGGTATGCAATTTCTTTACTGCGGTATGCCATTCGTTAACACATGGAAGCGGGCTGAATCGTATTTTTTGCATACCACAGTCAATCTTTTTGTCTTTCAGATTCGAACTTTGCCAACAAATTGTTGCAGTAGGATCATTCAGTGCGATGTCACTTATGACCTGTATGTGTTGAAGGAAGTTATTCCATATTTCGATCCAATAAATGATCCATATAGAGATCATGTTGAGATCAAAAGAGATCCCAGGATCGTTCAGCGCCCCGTTTAGCTTGGCTCGGGAGGCTTCCTTCATTAACTGTGGCGTGTGGTATGTTGACTGTTATGTGCGGGATCACCTATTGCGGTATGCAATTGTATTTACAGAGGTATGTATTTCCGTTGACTGTAATATGTGTATATACTTTCTTATGTGGATAAATGTGGGTTAATCAAATGGCTATGGAAAATAATGAGTTACCCCTGAATCTTCAGGAGGTCAACAAGACTACGGGCGAAGTTGTTAAGCTGGATGTCAACAGCGCCAGCACTGTTCAGCCTGTAGCACTCATGAGACTAGGTCTGTTCGTTCCTACACTAAAATCGACTTCCAGGAGTAAGACGAACCGCAAAAACGTCACAGATGCAACTGAGGAGCTCGTACAGTTGTCCATAGCCCGGAGTGAAGGGTATACCGATGTCAGGATCACCGGATCGCGACTCGATATGGATACGGACTTTAAAGTCTGGCTCGGGATCATTCGTTCAATGTATGATTTTGGAGTCAAAGGTGACACGCTCAAACTATCTTTTGTTGAGTTCGTTAAAATGTGTGGTTTTGACTCCCGTCGTTCCAACAAGAAAATGCGCGACAGGATCAGTAATTCCCTGTTCAAGCTGGCGTCTGTTACCCTCAAGTTTCAGAGTGAAACGAAAGGGTGGACAACTCATTTGGTCCAGTCCGCATATTACGATATTACCGCCGATGTCGTTGAGATCAAGGCAGAACCCAAACTCTTCGAGCTTTATCAGATGGACAGACGTGTCTTGTTGCGTCTGAAGGCCATTGATGCCCTGCAACGTAAGGAGTCCGCTCAAGCGCTCTATACCTATATCGAAAGCCTTCCGCAGAATCCTGCCCCCATCTCCATGAAGCGTATGCGTGACAGACTCAATCTTACATCTAATGTCTACACGCAGAACCACACGGTGCGCAAAGCCATGACCCAGCTGAAGGATATCGGCTATTTGGACTACACCGAATTCAAACGCGGTCGGGCCACATACTTCAGTGTGCATTACCGCAATCCAAAACTAATAAGCAGTAAGGTTATTGTTCCTCGTGAGCAGGAAGAGGAAGTGCCTGAGCAGAACTATGACGAAGTGATTAAAGCCCTGAAGGCCGCTGGTATTGATCCTAAGAAACTTGCAAAAGCGCTCGCCAGCGTGAAAGGGGATAATGACTGATGTATGCAGATTTTGAAGTCTGTTGACTGTGGTATGTAGTCTACATACCACAGTCAATATTTCTTCATTCACCCATCATTCAGGTAATCCTTATATTGACAGCGGTATGTAAACAAGCACGCTTAGAGTAGAAATATTGACTGCGGTGAGCGTTAGAAGTGATCATAGTCTGAAGTTATTCACTGCGGCATGTCCTACTACACCACTCAGTCAATATCCTGCTTCAGCTATGATGCTACCAAAGTTACCTCCAGCGTGTCGTCGAAAGGAATTGCCTCCAGATTATGGAAACAGCCCCCCTGAACTCCGTCGTCATTGCTGAGTTGGGCTTTGGCCATTTCCTTTCAACATTGCAACCGCTTCGCTTTCAGATAGCTGGAACTTCACTCGATGCCGTGCAGCGACATCCAGCGCGAACACCTTCGTATAGACCTCCGTCGAGCTGATCTTCTTGTGCCCTATCAGGCTCTGCAGAACCTTAAGCGGAATCCCGTAATACAGCATGTGCATGGCGTAGGAATGACGGAACGTCTGCGGTGTCACCGGCACGGAGAACGTCACTTCGTCGACCGCTGCTGCTTCCACTGCCTCGCTGAACTAGGTGCGGACCGTACGATCGGTGATATCTCAGATGCGTGCTTTCTCCGCCCGGGGATATGCGCAGCGCGGCCGAAATGATTTCCCGGTTTTCTTCGGTACGCCAGTTACTAAAATAGTCCACTTCCAGACGAAGGGACAGGTCTGCAGCCTCTATCAGGTCAGACACTTTCTGCAGGGCATTCTGCAGCTGCGGCGCTGATATCTTCCTTGTAGGCCTAAAAGGCAAGTTGATGGAAGCGGGCGTTCTCTTCAGAAGGCCATTTATGTACCGGAAATTTTAAGCGTACCTGTTAAGGTTCTGTCAGCCTTCAGAACAGGTGAAAGAACGTACTGTTTTCACTTGAAATATATGCAAGCTCCGGGAACCCTGCAGAAACTATCTGTAATTTTTCACCTTACGAAACCTTATCAATCTAAATTTCGGTTAGCTCTCCGACCCCGCTTGGTATCAGAATAAGTTTTGGTAATGAGTATACGCTCATCGGCTTTTTCCGGGTTCGACTACTTAGTACCAGTTAACTGTAAGGGCTCATAATTATTGCAACATCGTTGTATTGGAAGCGTACAGCAAGAACAGTAATTTAGGTGATGTTTCATTCCACTGATAGTATTATGCGCCATGACAACAGTTCGCTGACCCAGCGGGTGATTTATTATAAAGACTCTAAGGCAGTGGCTTTCTGCTGACAACCATATTGAGTAAAAGCACATATGCTCCACCTGTAAGTCCTCCCAGTAGTGCACCGAGGATAAGTAAAAGCATCATCCCCGGACCTTCTCTTTTCTCGGGATAGGACGGTGGAACCTGGTAACTGAATACTGGGAAATTGGTGTTCCGGATACTGATTTTTTCAAGCTCTTCTAACCGATACTTCCGGTTCCTTAGTTCCGGTTTTAACTCAGTCAAATCGCTTAATTTTTTTTCAATATTCAGTTTACTGGCAAGTCCTCTGGCCCCCAGGGAGACAGAAAAATCAGGGTCATCATTCATCGATTGCCCACGGGAATAAACTGGAGCATCAATGCCAGCAGCCCTGGCAATTTGCAGGGCGTATCTTAGCCTCTGAACGCGGGCAAGATGAGTGTTCTGCAATTCCGAGATTTCCAGTGCCAGGCCACTTTTTTCCGTTTTGATTTTCAGCTGAAGTGCCTCATGAAGCTCCTGTTGTATCTGTGTAATGGTTTTGTCGGTAACAAAACCGATGTATCCTCTCAGGGTATCCTGAGCAGTTTGCGGGTGTGGCCCCGTTAAGCTGAGTTTCCAGGAGCGATAAAGTGGAGCTGATTCATTTTTACCGCCAGAAATCGCCAGTGCTTGTGTTCCAGAAAACATGGCACTAACTGCCTGACTGAATTCTCGTCCGTGCTCCGATGATCGAGAATATTGTTGTATCAGAGCGGGTGTTAACTTTATATATTCTTCCATTAATTGTTGAGATTGAAATTTTTTGATGAAAAGATCAAATGCCGCAGAAGGGTCGAGTGGATAGCTGACTCCTAGTGTTTGTGCGGTGATTAGAGACTCCTGTAACTGGATCCATTGATCCGGGTCTGCCGGGGTAATAATCGCAGTGCTCGTCCAGTTCTGTGTTTAATTGACGTTCTGCACCGGCATGGCCGGTCATCCGTAAGTCAGGAGTATTATTATATATACATTGGGTTTTAGTAGTCTGCATGTGTGAACTTACCATTAATAAGCCAAGGCTCTATCTGCAATTAACAGTGTATAACGAAAATGCGAAAAGGTCATTTTCTCGGGAAATAACGTTATTATCCTCTTTAACTGAAAGCGTTGTGACCTGCTCCCCGTTGATTAACACACCACGATGTTAGTAATGCCTTCATCAGCAACGTGAGGGCATCCCCATGAAGAAGCGTTTTTCCGACGAACAGATCATCAGTATCTTTCGCGAGGCCCGAACACGGCTTGCCACCAACTGCAGGTCTGGGTATTGGTATCGACCGTATGGTGATGCTGTTCACTAACAGCCACACCATCCGTGACGTGATCCTGTTCCCGGCGATGCGTCCGGTGAAATAAGGCTTAAGAATAAAAAGAAGTATAGAAAAGGGCTGAGTTCGGTTGAATACGAACTCAGCCCTTGATATGAACTGACCCGCATATGCAGTCAGTTCATCAGGATGGAGAGGGTTAACGCAGCAGCTGCAGTACGTTCTGCGGCACCTGGTTAGCCTGAGCCAACACGGTTGTACCAGCAGATTGCAGAATGTTGGCGCGACTCATGTTGGACACCTCAGACGCGAAGTCAGCATCCAGAATACGAGAACGTGATTCAGACAGGTTGGTCACGGTGTTATCCAGGTTGCTGATAACAGAGTCAAAGCGGTTCTGCACTGCACCCAGCCCTGAACGTAGTTTATCAACCTGTGCCAGCGCGGCATCGACAACAGCCAGTGGATCCTGAGTTGCATCAGCAGTAGAAACTGCGGTGCCAGTATCTTTCGCTGTTGCTGTTCCCGCTTTTTTATCAACGGTAATATTGGCTTTGGTGAAGGAGCCATCAGTTGCCTTGACATAGTAGTTCCCTTTACCATCCGTTTGTAATGTTGAACCGGATGCGAGACCAGAAGTATCAATAGTCACTGATTTGGTGGCTTCTTTCCCATCTACGCTGGTTGCATTAGCTGGAACGGTTTGGGAAGGGCTGGCAGTTGAATCAAATGATAAGTTACCCTTGCCATCATCAGTCGCCTTCACGTATTGATCGTTAGTCCCATCATTAAATTTGACATAGAGCTGGCCTTTGTCGTCTTTAAGAACATCCGTTGCAGTTTGTGGGGTAGCTGCGCTGTCTGTGGCATTCGCCATACTGTATTTGTAACCGGCATCAATATCTGTAGTGGTGGCATCGGTCAGGGTTGATGGATCCAGACCCTGCACCACATTAAAGCCATCCATTCCCAGCGTTGTCTGATCCATTTTATTCAACTGAATATCAATGGTCTGGTCGTCGTTTGAACCTACCTGAATAGACAGCGTCTGATCTGCACTCAGTACTTTTACGCCGTTAAACTCGGTTTGGTCGGAGATACGGTTGATCTCGTCCAGACGAGCGGTGATTTCATCCTGAATGGACTGACGGTCAGAATCGGAGTTGGTGCCGTTCTGTGCCTGCACAGTCAGACGACGGATGTTCTGCAAGTTGTCGTTGACTTCGTTCAGCGCGCCTTCAGTGGTCTGCGCGATAGAAATACCATCGTTGGCGTTACGGGAAGCCTGGGTCAGACCAGAGATATTCGCGGTAAAGCGGTTACTGATGGCCTGGCCAGCGGCATCATCTTTTGCACTGTTAATACGCAGACCAGAAGAGAGACGCTGGATAGCAGTACCCAGAGAAGACTGAGATTTATTCAGATTGTTCTGGGCAATCAGGCTCAGGGCGTTGGTATTAATAACCTGTGACATGTAAATTCCTCAAATATAGGGGATATTGAACCCATTTCGTTATACCGATATGCGTTATTCTGTTCGCATATTAGAAATATCGGCGTGGGAAAAATTGACTGAAATGAAAAGCATGTTAAAGCCAGTAATTAACCTATATTCCATTGTTATTTAAGGATATTTATTTTTGTCCTTTAACGCTTTTTATCTCCTGATAAGACAATGCTAAAGGTAATTCGATGAATTGCGCACAAAATCTTTCGTAAATTCAGGTATTGATTTTGGTGTTCATTTTTATGCCATAACATTCGGTATCGAATATCAATCATGGTGATTCATCGAAAAACGAAAATAAACGCTGTCGGGGCTGTCTGCGCTTGCTCATAGATAAGTAAAAAATTAATCTAATCTTTATTGAGGCCGATAGTTCAGGAAGAGCAGTTCCAAATATCGCTAATTCCGGACAGGAGACATAAATGGGTATTTCATCACTGGGTATCGGTTCAGGTATTGATACCGCCTCTATGCTGCAACAGATTCAGGCCAGCGAGCAGACCCGTCTGACACCGCTGACTAACTTACAGACCAGCTATAAATCAAAAATTTCCGCCTGGGGACAGATCTCCAGTGCGCTTTCCGCGTTGCAAAAGAGTGTTAAATCCCTCGGTAGCGATGCGTTTAGCACGATGACCGTCAGCGACAATAAAGCATTTACGGCCACTGCCAGTAGTGGTGCGCAGGCGGATACCCATGAAGTGACGGTAGAACAGATGGCTCAGGCGCATAAATTGCGCACCGAGACGAAAGACAGCGCCGATACCGATTTAGGTACGCAGACCGGCGGCACTCGTACGATTACCATCACGCAGAAAGATGGCTCCGAAGTCAAAGTTGAACTTAGTGACGACGAAACTTCCCTCAATGATATTGCGAAAGCAATTAACAAGGAGGGGGGGAATGTCACGGCAACCGTTCAGAAAACCGGGAGTGGATATCAGCTGGCGCTTAACTCCAAATCCACCGGTACAGACGGTGAGATGAGCGTTAAAGTGGATGGTGACGGTAATCTGGCTGCGATGATGGACACCTCTAATGGTGGTCAGCATGTGGATGACAAGGGTAACGAAATTCCGAACGATCCAGGTGCTGGCGATGCGATGATCGCGGTTTCCGATGCCAAAGACGCTATTGTGGATGTTGACGGCAGCCAGTACACCCGTTCAAGCAACAATATTTCCGATATTCTCGACGGCATTACCCTGAAACTGAAATCCGTATCGGAAAAAGATGACTCCACTCCAACAAAATTCCAGTCTGAGCAGTTAACCCTGACTCAGGACACCTCCGCCATCAAGACCAATATTCAGGCTTTTGTGAAGCAGTATAACAGCCTGTTGGGGTTGACGACGGCGGCCAGCAAATATGTGCAGAACGACACCTCTGGCCTGACTGACGACGACGTGGCGACGCAGAGTAACCAGAGCGGCCCTCTGGTAGGGGATTCGACCCTGCGTGGACTGGTCAGTCAGGTTCGCTCGACGGTGAATGCTAACTACGGTGATTCAGGGGCAGATTACAGCTCGCTGGCGGATTTAGGCATCAAAATTGATGCATCTACCGGCCAGATGACTCTGGACGAAGATACGCTGGATTCTGCCATTGCCGACGATCCGGATCAGATCAGTAAGATGTTCACGGATACGAAAACCGGTAAAGGTCTCTCCTCTACGATGAGTGACATCATCACTAGCTATATCGGGGATTCCAAAACCAACACGGATGGGCTTATCAAAACGGCCACCGATGGCCTGAACGATCAGACTAAACAGATTCAGGAGCAGATAGACAAAACCCAGAAGCTAATTGATGGCGATGTGGAGCGTTATCGTAAACAGTTCGAAGCGCTGGATACCACGATGTCGCAAATGAACAACATGAGTTCGCAGATCACCTCTTTAATGTCTTCACTGTAATTTTGGGAAAGTTGCGGGGCGGTTATCGGCCCCGCATTGATGGAGTTCTATATGTATCAATCTCAGGGATCTTCTGCTTATGCCCAGGTGTCGCTGCAAAGTCAGGTCTCTGGCGCCACATCACATCAGTTAATCACCCTGCTGTTTGAGGGGGCGCATAATGCCCTGCGCCGGGCCAGTATCTATTTTGACAATGGTAATGTTGCACTACGGGGCAAGATGATTTCCAAAGCGATCAACATTATTGATAACGGGTTACGTGCCTCACTCGATCATGAGCGGGGGCTGGATATTGCCGCTGATCTGGAACGTCTTTACGTCTATATGTCCCGCACCTTATTACAGGCAAACCTTCGCGGCGATCCCGACCTGCTGGCGCACGTTGATGAGCTGTTGGTCAGGCTTGCGGATACGTGGAAAGAAATTGAACCTTAACAAAAGTGAAAAGTAGAATGGAAGAAACACTCTCAGGATTTTATAACGAGATTGCTGAAATCAATACCACCTTACTGATGCTGGTGCAGCAGGAGCAGTGGGAAGAGTTTATTGCTCTTGCTGAGCGCTATGTCATCAAAATGCAGGCGCTGGCCGATGAGCTTGCCAGCCCGCAGGTGTCGTTTCATGAAAAAGAGACGCTGAAAACCTTGCTTGGGACGCTGGTGGATAACGAAGCCGAGATGACCCGTCACCTCAAAGCCCGTCTGATGATTCTGAAGAAAAATCTCTCCTCCCTGCATCAGGGGGCGAAGATTAGCCAGTACTACGCCCTCCAGCAAATCACCTCTTTCCATTAAAATGCATGAAGGCTATGTCCTTGATATGGGAATAGCCTTTCTGTATTCAGGGTTTCTGATTCGATTAACGGTAATTCACCGTCAGCTGATTACGTACCACGGTTAAGGCGGGGATAAGCTGTCCTGTACTGTTCACGGAATAGAGGAAGCGAAAATCACCGATGGCTGACCAGGGGTGGGAAAGCGTCATATGCCCTGCCAGTGCCGGAAGTTGAAGACATCCTTCCCGACGGCAGAGTTTAACCTCAAGTCCCCGTGGCGGAGGTGAAAGTAGAGTGATTTTCCAGCCAATTTCCCTCACCAGGGCGGTGTGAGAAATCATTGCGGGTGAAGATAACGTACGACCTACCAACAGTTGTTTGCCGACGCTTACCGTGCCACCGGTGCTTTGTTGACTCCAGCTACCTCCGGCCACGGCGGTGGCCGTTAAGGGAAGACTGAGTAGCAGGGGGAGCATGATGAGCCTCATCCCTGGCCTCCAATCACAGCGGTCATCTTCACGGTGCGGTTATGGCTGATTTCAAGCGTGGAGAGTACAACCAACTGCGGGAATACCCGGCGCAGAAAGCGAGACAGCATGGTGCGAAGCGTAGGGGAGACCAGCAGTACGGGTGTCTGGCTCAGGGCATTTTGCTCAAGAATGGCCTGTTCAGTTTGTTGCATCAGGTTATCGGCAATACCGGGTTCGATGGCGCTGCCATTTTGCACGGCCTGGATAAGCAGTTTCTCAAGTGTACTGTCGAGGCCAATGACCTGAATATCGTTGTTATTGTTGAACCACTGGTAGGTAATGGCGCGTCCCAGACGAATGCGAACCTGGGCGGTCAGTTCATCGGCATCCGTCACGATTGGCGCAAATTCGGCCAGGGTATCAATAATGGTGCGCATATCTCGGATAGAGATACGTTCGGACAGCAGGTTTTGTAACACTTTGTGGAATAGCGTCAGAGAGATCACTCCTGGAATAAGATCTTCCACCAGTTTCGGCGACTCTTTCGTAATGCGATCCAGCAATTGCTGAGTCTCCTGACGACCAAATAACTCACCCGTGTGCAACGTCAGCAGGTGGTTGAGATGTGTTGCCACCACGGAACTCGGATCGACTACGGTATAACCCTGATTCTGGGCCTGCTCACGTTGTACCTCATCAATCCAACAGGCTGGCAGACCAAAAGCGGGATCCTCACACGGCGTACCTGGCAGATCGCCTTCGGCACAACCAGGGTTAATCGCCATCCAGCGCTCGGTTTGTACTTCACCATGACCAATCTCTACCCCCTTAAGCAGGATGCGATAAGCACCAGGCGTCAGACTGAGGTTATCGCTAACGTGTACTGAAGGCGGCAGGAACCCCATTTCCTGGGCGAATTTCTTGCGGATCCCGCGTATTCGCGTCAGTAGCTGACCATCCTGCTCGCTGTCCACCATCGGGATCAGGCGATAACCCACTTCCAGCGCCAGCACATCTTCCATCTGGACGTCGGACCAGGCGGCATCTGCTGTAGCACGATCTGATTTTGCTTGTGCATCGCTACGGTTCTGTTCTTCGCTAGCGCTGACACCTGCCCCCTGAGTCTGGTGGCCGCGCAGCCACCAGGCCAGACCCAGCAGAGCGGCAGTGAACAGCAGGAAAACAAAATTGGGCATCCCCGGAATCAGCCCAAGCAAACCAATCACTGCGGCAGCCAGCAGCATCACCTGTGGTTTTTTGAACAGTTGGCCGACCATCTGCTCGCCCACGTCCTGATCGGTCGCGACCCGGGTGACGATAACACCCGCTGCAGTGGAGATGATAAGTGCCGGGATCTGCGCCACCAGACCATCACCGATGGTGAGCAGCGTGTAGGTTTCTCCGGCTTCACCAAAGCTCATGCCGTGCTGGAGTACGCCGATAGTCAGGCCGCCGATGACGTTAATCGCCATGATCAGCAAACCTGCGATCGCATCCCCTCGCACGAACTTACTGGCACCATCCATGGAACCGTAAAAATCAGATTCCTGAGTCACTTCATTACGGCGACGCTTCGCTTCTGCTTCACCAATCAATCCGGCGTTGAGATCGGCGTCAATCGCCATCTGTTTGCCCGGCATACCATCAAGGACAAAACGGGCTCCCACTTCAGCAATACGTCCGGCACCTTTGGTGATGACCATAAAGTTGATGATGATAAGAATGGCGAATACCACGATGCCGATGGCAAAGTTGCCGCCCACCAGAAAGTGACCAAAGGCCTCAACAACACGGCCTGCGGCAGCAGCACCGGTGTGACCTTCCATCAGAATAATTCGGGTGGAAGCAATGTTCAGCGCCAGCCGGAGTAAAGTGGCGAACAGCAACACTGTCGGGAAGGCGGAGAACTCCAGCGTATTACGGGTAAACATCGAAACCAGCAATACCATGAGTGAAAGCACAATATTGAAGGTAAAGAGTGTGTCCAGAATAAACGCGGGTAGCGGCAGCACCATCATCGCCAGGATCATCATGATCAGCACAGGGCCTGCGAGGATTTGCCACTGAGTGTCTTTCAGTCGCGGGAGTCGTAATTTGTCAGCAATATCAGCCATCGCGTGTTATCTCTTGTTCAAAATCCAGTGTTTCGGGGACCGGAAGATCTTTGGGTTTTTTCGGCGGCGTGCCACCGCTTTGACGCCAGCGACGAAGGCCGTAGACCCAGGCAAGGACTTCGGCCACCGCGCTGTAAAGTTCCGCCGGAATTTGCTCACCAATTTCACAGTGGCGGTAAAGCGCCCTCGAGAGTGGTGCGGCTTCAAGCATGGGTATCCGGTGTTGGGCTGCCAGTTCACGAATCTTGAGTGCGACTTCGCCAGCCCCTTTTGCCAGCACCACGGGGGCGCCCATACCGTGTTCCTGATAGGAAAGTGCAACGGAGTAGTGGGTCGGGTTATTGACGATCACATCTGCTTTTGGCACATCCGACATCATTCGGTTGCGGGCCACGGCGCGTTGCATCTGCCTGATGCGGTTTTTGACGTGCGGATCGCCTTCCTGTTGTTTAAATTCGTCGCGGATCTCCTGGCGGGTCATCCGTAGCTTTTTCATGTGGCTGGTGAGCTGATAAAAAATGTCATAGCCCACGACCGGGATCAAAAACAGCAGCACCATCAGCAAACCATTCATGATGAGCTGCATGGCGTCCGCCAGCGCAGAGGTCAATGGCTCGTTGGTCAGTTGAATAAAATGTGTTCTGCTTTTATAGAGGTACAGTGCTCCCGCACAGCCCACCAGGAGTACCTTCAGCAGACTTTTCAATAACTCGGACACAACCTGGCCGGAAAAGAGGCGCTTCATCCCAGGGAGTGGGTTGAGACGCTTCATATCAAAGCTCAGCGATTTACCGCCAAAATGGAGTCCGCCGATCAGCATCGGTGTTGTGATGCCGGTGATAAATAGCCCCAGAACCAGCGGCATCAGTGCGCTGCTCATCAGGTTCAGCATCTGATGCAGATGGTGGAGCATAAACATGGGATCGCGAACCTGCATCCGGCTAAATGTCAGTCCGTTACGTAACAGATGCAACAGACTGCGTACCAGCCGACTCCCACCCGTTAACAGAAGTCCCCACCCGGTCAGCAGCATCAGGAGTGAACTGAGTTCTTTCGAACGGGGGATCTGCCCTTCCTCGCGGGCCTTTTCCCGTCGGTGGGGGGTGGGGTCCTCGGTCTTGTCTTCGTTGCTCTCTTCGGACATAAGCTACCTGGATTAGAAACCCAGACTCGCCAGCAGATCGTCCACTTGATCCTGCGTTGCGACCACACCGTCACGATTCTGATCGATCTGCGGACCATTTTTCAGGTTGTCCGTCTCGTCATCTGGCGCCATGACAGTTTCCGGGACATTTTCCACCAGAACCTGAATCAGCTCTTTCTCGATAACCTCAATCAGCGACATCATGCGCTGGATCACCTGACCGGTCAGATCCTGAAAATCCTGCGCCATCATGATTTCCATCAATTGGATGTTGGTCTGACGAGCAAGATCCGGCACCTGTTGCAGATATTGGCGGGTGTCCATCACCAGCTCTTTCGCCACGGGCATCTCGATTGGCTCTTCAAACCAGTCATCCCAGCGTAGCGAGAGCTGCTGAGCCTGCTCGCTGAGCTGCTCTTGCT
Organism: Enterobacter sp. DC4; assembly: GCF_000568095.1. Classification (NCBI taxonomy): domain Bacteria; kingdom Pseudomonadati; phylum Pseudomonadota; class Gammaproteobacteria; order Enterobacterales; family Enterobacteriaceae; genus Enterobacter; species Enterobacter sp. DC4. Next base: position 28,311 of record NZ_AZUB01000015.1, read on the forward strand.
GCGGGCGCGCTTGCTCAACACAGGTAAGGACTCGGTCGGCGGCCTGGGACGTTTTACCGACCACATAGCTCAGACGATCCCGGGCATCCGGGATCGCTTCGGCGGCATCCATAATCGCCCGGTCAAGACCGAGGCTTACCAGACTGTCGCGCAACAAACGTGTCAGATGTCCGATGCGGGAGAAGATATTTTTGAAATTGTCAGGAGCGAGGGTATGAGAGGGCGTTGTCATGGTTACCACCCAATTTTTTCAAAAATTTTGTTTAGCTTTTCTTCCAGTGTCGCGGCGGTGAACGGTTTTACCACATAGCCGCTGGCACCCGCCTGAGCGGCAGCAACGATATTTTCTTTCTTCGCTTCAGCCGTCACCATCAGTACCGGTGTTGTGTTCAGCGCGGTATCCTGGCGGATTGCCGTCAGCAACTGTAGGCCATCCATATTGGGCATATTCCAGTCGCTGATGACAAAGTCAAAATGGGACGTTCGCAGACGGGTCAGCGCATCCTGACCATCCTCGGCCTCTTCCACATTGTGGAAGCCGAGATCTTTTAAAAGGTTACGAACGATACGGCGCATGGTGGCGAAATCGTCCACAACTAAAAAGCGCAAGTTATTGTCTGCCATAATAAAGTTCCTGATGTAAGGGAGATATTCAATCGGATAGCGTTAAATTCGTCGCGCCTGACCGACCACATTGCTGAGCAGGCGTTGACACAGTTGATCAAGGTCAGCCGTTTCACAGACGGCGCCCATTGCAATGGCTTCTCGTGGCATACCAAAGACCACACAGCTGCGTTCGCTCTGAGCCAGGGTTCTGGCTCCCGCCTGACGCATGGCCAACAGCCCTTCTGCACCGTCGCTACCCATACCGGTGAGAATGGCGCCGACGGCATTATGTCCGGCACAACGAGCAACAGAGCGGAAAAGGGTATCTACAGAGGGGCGATGGCGGTTCACCGGTTGTGAATCGTCCAGTCGCAGATGGTAGTTCGCCCCACTACGAACCAGTTCCATATGCAAGCCACCTGGCGCAATATAGGCGTGGCCTGGCAGGACACGATCACCTTCTTCCGCTTCTTTCACTGCCAACTGACAAATGTTGTCCAGTCGCTCGGCAAAAGAACGGGTAAATTTGGGGGGCATATGTTGGGCTATCACAATCCCTGGACAGCCTGGCGGCATCGGCTCCAGCACCTGACGCAGGGCTTCGGTCCCGCCGGTGGATGCCCCAATGGCAATAATCTTTTCGCTGCCTGTAAGTGGCATATGCCGGATTTTTGCTGCTTTTGGCATTTCATGGTGGCGATTGATTTTCACGGTTGCCGCGGTCCGGATTTTTTCCACGATCATCTCGCTGTACTGCACCATTCCCTCTTGCAGGTCCATCTGTGGCTTGGTGATAAAATCCACCGCTCCAAGTTCCAGCGCACTGAGGGTAATATCTGACCCTTTACTGGTCAGCGAAGAGAGCATGACGACAGGCATTGGACGCAGGCGCATCAACTTTTCCAGAAAATCCAGACCGTCCATGCGCGGCATTTCCACATCGAGGGTCAGCACATCCGGGTTATGCTGTTTAATGAGATCGCGAGCCATCAGCGGATCTATCGCCACCGCGACCATCTCCATATCCGGCTGTGCATTGATGATGTGGGTCATAATGTTGCGGATAAGTGCGGAATCATCCACGCAGAGCACTTTTATCTTTTTCATTTTTCCTTCCCGGAGAGGCAGTAGACCGACTGTCCGCTCAGGCGGAATGGGCCGTTAACGGTGCTGAAATGTTCCGAGTGGCCGATAAACAGAAGACCGCCAGGCTTAAGGACTCTGGCGAAACGCTGCATCAATTGTTCCTGGGTCTGACGATCGAAATAGATCATCACGTTACGACAAAAAATGGCGTCAAAAGGCGCCGGAATCTTCCACTCCGGTGCGATCAGATTGAGTTGTCGGTACTCGATCGTCGACAGCAGATTTTTTTTCACTTTTACATGGTCCTGAAGCGGACCTTTACCACGTAAGAACCAGTTTTTTTTCTGCTGCTCCGTCAGCCGTTCCAGATCCGCCATACGGTAGACCCCCTCATTGGCCTTTTGCAGTACTTCGGTATCAATATCGGTAGCCAGAACGCGAGGGCCGGTAATACTGTGCCCCAGCACCTCTTCAAGCGTCATGGCGATGGACAGGGGCTCTTCGCCGCTGGAGGCCGCCGCACACCAGACGTTGTAAGCCCCTCGATGTGTCTGAGCGTGTTTTGCCAGAATGGGGAAATGGTAGGCTTCACGGAAAAAAGAGGTCAGGTTGGTGGTCAGTGCATTGGTGAACACCTGCCACTCCGGAGAGGCAGGATCACTTTCAAGACGCGACAGGTAATCACTGAAGCGATGAAGCCTGAGCTCACGCAATCGTCGGGAAAGACGGTTATAGACCATATCTTTCTTTTGATTATTTAGCACAATGCCCGCTCGCTGATAAATCAACTGACCGATGCGCGCTAATTCATTTTCTGTCAGGGCATTCTGAGCAGAGTAGTATTTTTCAGTTACGTCGTTCATATCTCTGGAGGATGCAATACAGAAAAATGTCAGGGGTGGAGTGACAAAAATGATAAGGCCGCTATTACACGGCCATATTCATAATATCCTGATAGGCACTCACTAATTTATTTCTGACCTGAACACCGAGATTCAGAGAGAGTGACGATTTTTGTAATGAAACCATCACATCATTCAGTCCTACCCCCGGTACGCCAGAAAGATAATCCTGCGATTGCTGTTTAGCCTGTTGCTGCTGTTGACTAATGTTATTAATGCTATTGAGCAATAAATCTGAGAATGGGGATGTTTTTCCTGATGCTGAAGGGGAAAAAGACCCAAAAAGGGGAGTGGAAATCTGGCCGGATTGAAATTTAATTTGATCCAGCACCCCACCAATCGAATTCATGGACATTAACACGTTCCTTTTGAACCAGTCTTTCAGGTTCTTATTCTGGCATGACCAGAGACTATTCTGAATGTCACAAAGATTAACATGTGAGCACCCGAACGGCATAATGTGAATAGCTGACACAAATTTCAGCTTATTGCCACTTAGTATTTACCTTATTCTGTAGATAATACTCCGCCAGAATTTGACTGGTAAGAACCTGATATCGATCCAGATACACTGGGAAGAACGTCCGTTGAGATATTACGCCAGCGTTAAATTCGCGTCATTTATTTATTACAGGAATATGGCATGAATGCCACAACCATAGGCAGCAAGAAAAATAGCACCGTTGATATGAAGGCGATATTTGAACGCATTCGTGCTAATCCCCGAATTATTTTTATCGTTGCGGCGGCGATTTCTATCTCAATCATCATTGCATTACTGTTGTGGGCCAGAACACCGAATTACCGTGTTCTGTACAGCAACATCAGCGAGCAAGATGGCGGCGCGATTGTCACGCAACTGACACAGATGCAGGTACCTTACCAGTTTGCGGAACATAACGGTGCAATTATGGTTCCGGAAGATAAGGTCTATGAAGTGCGCCTGAAGCTGGCTCAGCAGGGGTTGCCGAAGGGGGGGGCTGTAGGTTTTGAACTGCTGGATCAGGAACGGTTTGGTATCAGCCAGTTCAGTGAACAGGTGAACTTCCAGCGTGCGCTGGAAGGCGAACTTTCCCGTACTATCGAAACACTGGGTCCTGTGCAGAGCGCGCGTATTCATCTGGCGATGCCAAAGCCATCTCTGTTTATTCGTGAGCAGAAAGAGCCTACTGCGTCTGTGACCCTGACGCTACAAAGTGGGCGTGCGCTCGGTGATGGACAGGTCAACGCTATCGCTTACATGATTGCCAGTGCAGTCCCAGGGTTGAGCGCTGATAATGTGACGATTGTTGATCAGGCCGGACACTTACTCACCCAGAACGGGGCGCAGTCGGCGCAGACAACCGAACTGAAATATACCCAACATATAGAATCAGACTACCAGAACCGTATTCAGGCCATTCTTGCGCCAGTGGTGGGGAGTCAGAACGTCAGAACGGAAGTGACGGCGCAAATCGATTTTACCCAAAACGAGCAGACCTCCGAACAGTATCAGCCTAACAGTTCGCCGGACAAAATGGCGATCCGCAGCCAGCAGAGTAGCCGCTCTGAGCAGGGGGGGAAAAGCGGCGTCGGAGGGGTTCCCGGTGCATTAAGCAACCAGCCGCCAGAGCCTGCCACCGCCCCTATTGTGCGACCCGTAAATTCGACTGCTGGGCAGACAACCTCATCGGGTAAAAACACGTCGCAGGCAGCTGCCGGTAACGGCACGGTGACGGTGCCTTATAACCAGCATCAGGATGACACGACCAATTACGAGCTGGATCGCACTCTGACCCATATCAAGCACGATACCGGTACGGTACAGCGCCTATCGGTGGCCGTGGTGGTGAACTATTTGCCGGGAAAAGATGGTCAGTCTGCTGCGCTGACGAAGGCTCAGATGGATCAGATCAATGCGCTGGTGAAAGAGGCGATGGGCTACTCCTCCACGCGTGGCGATACGCTGAATGTGGTCAATACACCCTTTAGTACTCAGGATCACGACGCGGCTATCCCACTGTGGAAACAGCCAGATGTGATCAATCTGCTGCTGGAGGTGGTGCGTTACCTGGTCGTGGCAGTTATCGCCTGGGTGCTGTGGCGTAAAGCGGTACAACCGTTCTGGCACAAGCATAAAGAGCTGGAGCTGCAACGGTTGACGATGGTCAAGGAGGCCCGTGAAGCTGAGATGGATGCGCAACGCCGTAAGAAAGAGAGCAATGAGCTTGCGAAAGCGCAACTGCGAATGGATGCCGAACTGAGCACCCAGAATCTGCGTGAAATGGCGGAACAGGAGCCGCAGATCATTGCCCTGGTGATCCGTCAGTGGATGAATAAGGAGCAAATGCCATCATGAATGCCGCCGAGAGAAGTGCCATTATTATGTTGACGCTCGGTGAAGAGCGGGCAGCGGAGGTCTTTAAACATCTCAATACCCATGAGGTGACGCAGATCAGTAGCGCAATGGTCAATATGGGCTCTTTTACCCATGACCAGCTTTCTCAGGTTTTACAAGCGTTTCAGCGTGATTCCGAAGAGTATGCGGCACTGAGTATTAATACCAATGAATACCTGCGCAGCGTGTTGGTTAAGGCGCTGGGTGAGGAACGCGCCGCTACGCTCTTGGAAGATTTGCTGGAGTCACACAATAACAGCAACGGTATCGAAACCCTTAATCTGATGGAGCCGATCGCGGTATTCGATCTGATCCGCGAAGAGCATCCGCAGATCATTGCGACCATTCTTGTACATCTCAAACGTGCTCAGGCTGCCGATATCCTGGCGCGTTTCGATGAGCGCGAGCGCAATGACATCATGCTGCGTATTGCCACCTTTGGCGGCGTGCAACCCGTGGCCTTGCAGGAGTTGACGGAAGTGCTGAACAATCTGTTGCACGGTCAGAATCTGAAACGCAACAAGATGGGCGGCGTGCGTGCTTCGGCAGAAATTCTCAACCTGTTGAAATCTCAACAGGAAGAGGCGGCGATTGCGGCTGTGCGTGAATTTGATGCTGAACTGGCGCAAAAAATTATTGATGAGATGTTCCTGTTCGAGAATCTGGTTGAACTTGAAGACCGCAGTATTCAACGGATCCTTCAGGATATTGACAACGAGTCGCTGATTATCGCCATAAAAGGGGTTGATCAGGCCCTGCGTGAGAAGTTCTTCCGCAATATGTCTAAACGTCAGGCCGATATCATGCGTGACGATCTCAACACCCGTGGGCCGGTGCGTATGTCTCAGGTTGAAGCGGAGCAGAAAAATATTCTGTTGGTTGTTCGTCGTCTGGCTGAATCCGGTGAGATTGTGATTGGAGGAGGCGAAGATGTCTACGTCTGATCACGACTGGCGCAACTGGCAGCCAGAAGATCTGTTAGGCACTCCTGCATGGGACGAAACATCCCCGCAGATGGTTGCCGCCGAACCGGGGCTTTCCCCGGAGATACAACAGGCTGAACTGGCTCGTTTGCAACAAATGGCCGAACATCGCGGTTTCTCCCAGGGTCAGCAAAAAGGGCTGGAAGAGGGAAAGAAACAAGGTTACGAAATCGGTCTGCAGCAGGGGCGTGAAGAGGGCATTGCTCAGGGAAAAGCGGAAGGGCTGGCGCATCAAAAACAGTTAGCAGAGCAATTTGGCACACTGCTGGAGAGCTTTAAGACGGCGCTGGACGATCTTGACAGCGTGGTACCGTCGAGGCTGGTGCAGATGGCGCTTACTGCAGCACGATCTATGCTCGGAAAACACATTGTGAATGACAGCACGCACTCACAACTGTTTTCCCGTGTGCAGCAGTTGCTGGCAGAAGATCCCTTACTGAAGGGGTATGGCAAATTGTGGATCAGTACCCATGAGTCTGAGCAGGTACGACAGGCGCTAGAAGAGGTTGTTACCGCCCGTGGTTGGGAGTTGTGTATTGATTCGCACCTTCTGCCTGGTGGCTGTCGGATGAGTACGGATGAGGGGGAGCTGGATGCCACCCTCAGAACGCGCTGGCAGGCGCTGTGTCGGCTCAGTTGGGAGGAGATCTCCTGATGTCTTCGCGGCTTAAAAACTGGCTTATGTGTCTTGATAAGCGCGAACAACGGATGACCACGTTGCCACCTTTTCGCCGCTACGGCTTTCTGACCCGAGCAACAGGGCTGGTGATGGAGGCTGTGGGTCTCAAGTTGCCTATTGGCACGCTGTGTATTGTTGAACGCAATGATACTGAGGGGCTCCAGGCGGTGGAGAGCGAAGTTGTGGGGTTCAACGGCGAGACACTGTATCTGATGCCGCTGGAAAACGTCGAAGGGATTTTGCCCGGCGCGAGGGTTTATGCCCCGGAAAGTGGTGAGGGTAGCGTAAAAGGTAAGCAGTTGCCGCTGGGACGTGGGCTTTTGGGGCGTGTGCTGGATGCCAGTGCCCGTCCACTGGATGGCCTACCGCCGCCGGATACGGGTCACCAGGCGTCGTTGTTTACGACCCCCTTTAACCCATTGCAACGTGATCCCATCAAAGAGGTGCTGGATGTTGGTGTTCGCGCCATCAATGGTCTGTTGACCGTGGGACGTGGGCAGCGTATGGGATTGTTCGCCGGCTCTGGTGTGGGTAAAAGCGTGCTGCTCGGCATGATGGCCCGTTATACCAAAGCCGATGTGATTGTCGTGGGGCTTATTGGTGAACGAGGTCGTGAAGTAAAAGACTTTATTGAAAATATTCTCGGTCATGAAGGGCTACGACGCTCGGTGGTGATTGCTGCTCCGGCGGATGTTTCCCCAGTATTGCGTATGCAGGGCGCGGTTTATGCCACCCGTATTGCAGAGGATTTTCGCGATCGCGGTCTGGATGTCCTGCTCATCATGGATTCCCTGACCCGTTACGCCATGGCGCAGCGTGAAATTGCGCTGGCCATTGGCGAGCCGCCAGCAACCAAAGGGTACCCACCTTCGGTATTTGCCCGCCTTCCCGCGCTGGTAGAACGTGCCGGGAATGGTATCAAAGGGGGGGGCTCCATCACCGCGTTTTACACCGTACTGACTGAAGGGGATGACCAGCAGGATCCTATTGCGGACTCCGCGCGCGCTATCCTGGATGGACATATTGTCCTGTCTCGTCGTCTGGCGGAGTCGGGTCACTATCCGGCTATTGATATTGAAGCCTCAATCAGCCGCGTGATGGCGGAACTTATTGCGCTTTCCGATTTTAAAAAGGTGCAGCGTTTTAAGCAGTTGCTCTCTTCTTACCAGCGCAATCGCGATCTGATCAGTGTGGGGGCTTATGCCGCAGGCAGTGATCCGCTACTGGATCAGGCGATTACGCTTTACCCGCAGATAGAACAGTATCTACAGCAGGGGATCCACGAATGTTGCGAGTATACGCAAGCACGTGAGCAGCTTGGTGCTTTGATCCCGGAAGCGAAAGCATAACCAGAGGTATTTGCGATGGCTGCACCAGCCCCAATGGATATTCTGCGCGATCTGGCGGAGAAGACGCTGAATGACACCACGTCCCGACTGGGACGAGCGCGTCAGGCGCATGCCATGGAGATGCACCGTCTTGAACAGTTACAGAGCTATGAACGTGATTACCGCCAGCGTATGCAAAATACCCTCGTGGGTGAAGGTGTCTCAGTCATTGCGTTACAGGCTTACCAGGGGTTTATCGGCTCACTTGGACGCGTGGTCGCCCGGCAGACCCATACAGTCAACGATAGCGAACGTGCAGTGGAAGAGACTCTCTGCGCCTGGCGTAAGGATAAGCAGCGACTGAATGCGTTTGAAACCCTGCAAAACCGTGCTGAAGCCCGGCGGTTACTCTATGAAAATCGTCAGGATCAGAAAATGATGGATGAATTTGCACGTCGTGCGAGCCAGAGGAATAAATAAAATGATCGTTCGAACACTGCCAGTCACCCCTGGCGAAACAGGCCGTCAGGCCGTTGCACAGCCTGACGGCGATGAACGTTTCGCAGCCGAGCTGGATAAAAAACGGCAGCCGGATTTCCCACCGTCAGCACAACCCGCGACACAGAATACTTTACCCGGTAAGACGGCGCAGAATGGGGATAAACCAGCGTCTGATAAGAAAGAGACAGAATTACCGGTCAACGGTCTTGCTGTTGGATTGTTCCCGCTGGTTCAGACCGTTGCCGATACACCACCTGATGCATTGTCCACAGACGTTGCGGCCGGTGCTATCCACCACGCTTCGCGTTTATCTCCGGTATTGTCTGATGTGCCGACGGCAGCGGAGGGGGGCGGGACTGCCCGGCAGGAAACCGTGGCAACGACGGCATTAGCAGGGGAAAAGGATATGTCTGCTGTGCTGGCTCCGTTGATGCAGGCACAAAAGGATTCTGTGACGGATAAACCCCAGTCGGTTCATCTGGCCGTACAGGACAGTCTTCAGGCGACAAAGCATGAGCAGGGTGCTATCTCGTTAATCCCTATGAAGCCCTCGGCCGAACAGTCAGCGAAGGCAACCGACATCATGGCGACGCGGTTATCCGTTGCGCGTGAATCGGTGGGACAGTCGCAGCCTGATCAACCTCAGCAACCGGCACATTTTACACCGATGGCTGATGTGAGTACGCCAGTACAAGTGAGTAGCACACCGGTTCATACACCTCCCACCGTTTCCCTTACCACGCCAGCGCCACTCATCACGACTGGGGTGTTGAATGCGGACGTCGGAACTCCCGTGTGGCAACAGTCTTTGGGTCAGCAGGTGGCCTGTTTCACCCGTGATGGCGTACATCATGCGGAGCTTCGACTGCATCCCGAAGAGTTAGGGGCGCTACAAATCAGTCTGAGGCTAAACAATGATCAGGCACAATTGCATTTTGTCACCGATAACCACCAGGTGCGCGCCGCTCTGGAATCTGCGATGCCACACCTTCGGACCTCTCTGGCAGAGTCCGGTATTCAGCTTGGGCAGAGCAGTATCGGCTCAGATGGGGCCGCTTCGTGGGGATCGTCTTACTCCGGCCAGGGTCAGGGGGGAGGCTCTTCTCAGGGGATGACGGAAGAAGGTGGTGGGGAATCCACCGTTGAAGAGACGGATAATATTCTGCGGACGATCTCTTATTCCAGTGGGATCAATACGTTCGTCTGACGCTATTTTCTATTACTCAATCTGCTGTCAGGAATTTCATTTTTTCAGCAAATTGTTCCGGGAGGAGGCTGTAATAGAATGCCCTCCCGGTCTGCACATTTAATGACTCACGTAGCAGATGGCTTTTATTAAAGGTTTATTAATCCGATGTCGAAGAAAAACCAGAAACCCGCCGGAAACGGTAAAACACGCCCCCTGATTATTATTCTGCTGGTGTTAATGTTTATCATTATTGTGTTGCTGGCAGGTTTTATGTATTTCGAAATGAACAAAATTAAAAATCAGGTTGCGGGCCATGTTCAGCAATCGACATCTGCGGCGGCAAAGACGATGGTACCGCCGATTTATGTTCCTCTGGACACATTTACCGTCAGCCTCAAACCCGAAAGTGATAACAGTGAGCGGGTACTGTATATCGGATTAACCCTGCGTTTAGCGAATGAGCGTGACAAAACGATACTAACGGAATATTTACCTGAAATACGCAGCCGCTTGTTGATGTTGCTGTCTCAGCAGACGGCTTCCGACCTTTCCATGGAGCAGGGTAAGGCACAGCTGGTGAAGGATATCGAAACGATGCTAAAAACGCCGCTTCCAGGAAAACAGTCGCTGGTTGTCACTGACGTCCTGTTTAACGCTTTTATCTTACGGTAATAATAATGTCTGACAGCATATTGTCTCAGGATGAAATAGATCGTCTGCTGAACGGTGGAGGGGGCGAAGAGCACCCAAGATTTGCCGAACAGCAAATCGGGAGTGAAACGATCCGCCCGTATGATCCCAATACTCAGCGCCGCGTTATCCGTGAGCGTCTACACTCGCTGGAGATCATTAACGAACGTTTCGCCCGTCAGTTTCGTATGGGGCTGTTTAATATTCTGCGTCGCAGCCCGGATGTTACCGCTGGCAATATTCGTATTCAGCCTTACCACGAATTTGCCCGCAATTTACCGGTAATGACCAACCTGAACCTGGTGCATTTAAATCCGTTACGTGGCACTTCGCTGTTTGTCTTCTCGCCAAACCTTGTTTTTATGGCGGTCGATAACCTGTTTGGTGGCGATGGGCGTTTTCAGACCAAAGCGGATGGACGTGAATTTACCCCAACGGAGCAGCGCATTATTCAGCGTATGCTGTCCATGGCTCAGGAAGCTTACGATGATGCCTGGAGCACCATTTTCAAGCTGAAAACAGAATATGTGCGCTCTGAATTGCAGGTGAAGTTTACCAATATTACCTCTTCGCCTAACGACATTGTGATCACTACGCCGTTTTATGTCGAGATAGGCTCACATAGCGGTGAGCTGGATATTTGTATTCCGTTCAGCCTTATTGAGCCTTTACGTGAGTTGCTGACCAACCCACCGGTGGAAAACTCCCGCCAGGAAGACGATCGGTGGCGTAGCGCGTTGGCGTCTCAGGTGCGTGATACAGAGCTGGAACTGGTGGTGAATTTTGCTGACATCCCTACGCGCCTGTCGCAGGTGATGAAACTCAAACCGCAGGACATTATTCCGCTGGATAGACCCGAAAACGTGGAAGCCTTTGTTGATGGCATACCTGTCCTGGCGGGGAAATACGGGAGCGTCAGCAACCAGTATGCCCTGCGGGTCGACAAAATGATGAACCCCGCATTGTTATCTTTAAAAACCAAGGAGTGACGGTCGCATGAGCGATAACGAACAGCCTGCTGGCGCAGACAAATCCTCAGCGGACGATCTCTGGGCCAGTGCAATGAGTGAACAGCTCTCCACCGAAGAGCAACATTCTGTACAGCCGACTGCCCAGTTTTCTGAAGATCTGGATCTGGTGCTTGATATCCCGGTCAAAATGACCGTGGAGTTAGGGCGCACTAAAATGACGATCAAAGATTTGCTACGACTCAGCCAGGGATCGATTGTTGCCCTGGAAGGGTTAGCGGGAGAGCCGCTGGATATCCTGATCAACGGCTATCTGATAGCTCAGGGGGAAGTTGTGGTGGTCTCTGATAAATTCGGTATCCGCATCACCGACATCATCACCCCTTCTGAACGTATGAACCGTCTGAGCCGATAATGATCCCTGCTACACACACCGTTCTGAATACCGGGCCTGCGATATCCTCTGTCTTTCTTCATGTTGGTGGAGGACTGGTACTGGTGCTGCTGGCCTTTATAGTCGCAGTCAACCTTTATCGGCGGGTCGTTTTTACGGGGCGAGGGCGTCATGTGCGCCCAATGCTTAGCGTTAAACACAGCGAATCGTTAGGCCCTGGGCAGCGAGTTGTGGTGGTGGAAATCGGGGAGCAATGGCTGGTGCTGGGGGTGACGGCAAAAAGCATCTCTTGTCTGTCAACGATGGAGAAGCAGGAGAATATTGAGGCTTCGTTTTCCCCTTTATCGGCCAGGGAAAGTTTCCACAAAGCGCTGCTGAGTAGCGTGAAACGCTACGCTCCCGGAGGGCGCAAATGAATATCTGCTTACGCAAACTGCTGCTGCTGAGCTGTGTGTTGATGTTGCTGCCAGCACACAGTGCTCTCGCGGCGAATGGCGATATTCTGTTGGCTCACGAAACGGCCAATGGCTGGTCTTTGCCAGTGCAGACGCTTGTATTGCTGTCGTCACTGACGTTTTTGCCTGCGGTTTTACTGATGATGACCGGATTTACCCGGATTATTATTGTGTTAGGACTGCTGCGTAATGCGCTGGGCACGGGGTCCACGCCGCCAAACCAGGTCTTGCTGGGACTGGCGTTGTTTCTGACCTTTTTTGTGATGTCGCCGGTATTCAACCGGGTATATGACGAGGCCTGGCATCCGCTCTCTCAGGACAAAATCACTTTTCAGGAAGCGCTGGTGAAAGGAGAGCAGCCGATGCGTGAATTTATGCTGCGCCAGACCCGGGAAGATGATCTTGCACTCTATACCCGCATTGCGCATCAACAAAATTTTGCCACTCCGGATGATGTGCCGATGAGCCTGCTGGTACCCGCTTTTGTGACCAGTGAACTGAAAACCGGGTTTCAGATCGGTTTTACGATGTTTATTCCCTTTCTGATAATCGACCTGGTGGTTGCCAGCGTACTGATGGCGCTTGGGATGATGATGGTACCGCCAGCGACTATATCACTGCCGTTCAAGTTGATGTTGTTTGTGCTGGTAGGGGGGTGGCAGTTGATTATTGGCTCGCTCGCCCAGAGCTTCTTTAGTTAATCAGGAGCGAAAATGACGCCGGAAATAGTCATGTCATTGGGGTTTCAGGCTATAAAAATTGGCCTGTTGATCGCCGCGCCATTATTACTTGCCTCGCTGGTGGCGGGGCTTGTGGTCAGTATCTTGCAGGCTTCGACCCAGATTAACGAAATGACGCTGTCATTTATTCCCAAGATCCTGGTATTGGTGGTGGTGGTGATTGCTCTTGGTCCCTGGATGATGGAGATTTTTCTCGATTATATGCACACGCTTTTCAGTAGTATTCCTTACCTCATCCGTTAATTATGCTGGCACTGTCTTTGGTTTCGCTCTTCCCGCAGATCAGTCATCTGTTCTGGCCCTTCTTGCGTATTTTGGCGCTTTTCAGCAGTGCGCCGCTGTTCAGCGAAAAGCAGATCAGTAAGAAGGTTAAAATTGGTCTCGCGCTGATTCTGAGTGCGCTTATCGCGCCGCAGTTACCTGATAACTCTGTTGCTATCTACTCATTCAGTGGGTTGTGGTGTGGGGCGCAGCAGTTGCTGATCGGTACCGCCATCGGACTCAGTGCTCAGCTTATTTTCGTGGCTGTGCGCCATGCCGGGGAAATTATCGGCCTGCAAATGGGGCTTTCCTTCGCCACGTTTTACGATCCCAGTGGCGGACAGAATATGCCTGTGGTAGCAAGGTTGCTGAACTTGCTGGTGACGATGCTGTTCCTGATCTTTAATGGTCACCTGTACATGATAGAGGTTGTTGCGGAGAGTTTTAAAACATTGCCCATTGGCGTGAGCCTCATGGGAGCCGCAGGCTTTTATACGTTGGTGGCAGGGGCGGGGATGGTATTCAAATTTGGTCTGATGCTTGGATTACCGGTTATTGCTTTGTTGCTGTGTCTGAACCTGACGCTAGGGATTATCAACCGGTTGTTACCACAACTGTCGGTGTTCGTGATTGGATTCCCGCTCTCCCTGAGTGTGGGGATGCTGGCATTATCGCTTATTATGTACACCCTTTCACCTTTCTTTTCCCATCTGCTGGCCGGGTGTTTTGACGGGCTGAGAGACGTTTTCGCCGGATTTCAGTCGCGTAATTAGCGTATCATGGTCAGAATACTGTAAATGAAATTCAGATGCTCTCTGGCAATACGGCGAGCCTCCTCGGCATCTCCCTGAATAATACTGGATAATAATTTCTTATGATGATTATCCGTTGCATTCCAGCTCTCTTCATTTTTTCTTATCGTGTCTGCGGCATTGAGAACAGAACTTTCCAGTACAGTATAAAAGATACTCATAATACTATTAAGCGCGTGATTATGAGCCGCATGAACGATACTTAAGTGAAACGCAGCATCGGCTGCTGCAGCTTCCTGCTGGGTACCATTAAAATAAGCGTCCCGAAGTTTATAGTAATTTTGGGTCAGCAGTTCATGCTCCTGAGCAGTCGCGCGTTGAGCAGCATAATAAGCGGCTTCCCCTTCCAGCAGGCGACGCAGTTCCAGGACGTCTCTTTTGGCTTGTGGATCGACGTTTAGCAACAGTTCCAGAGGTTGGGAAAATACCTCTTTGTAGAGATCAGAAACGATCGCACCACCTGCCGGATTATGGCGTAACATCCCTTCGGTAGTCAGTTTTTTGATGGCTTCGCGAATAGGCACCCTGGAGACGAGAAATAGTTTTTCCAGTTGCCGCTCTGCCGGGAGTTGATCGCCCGGGCGAAGTTTATCATTTCTGATTGCTGTACGAATTTCGTTATAAACCAGATCGGAAAGTGTTTCTTTTTGGTCTTTATTTTTAATTATGGGTGTAAATAAGTTATCAAGCATACAGACCTCATGACATAAATAAGCTTTCAGAGTTTAGTTCTTTTGTAAGGAAAGTCATCCGATATTTCAGCGACCCTCGGTCAGAAAATTGTCAGGCAATGCAACCGTCTTATTGGTAGTATAGAGGGTCTCTATTCACATTGAACGAGGTCTGTTTTGCCCGCAGGACGCTTGATAAAAACGCTCATTGCCGCATTGTGTTGTCTGATACTGGCGGGTTGCTCCGGCAGTAAATCTCCGGATGCCGGCAGCTATTCCGGGTCGGTCTATACCGTTAAACGCGGCGATACGCTTTATCGTATTTTGCAGAAGACGGCAACCAGCGTGCAAGATTTGGCACGTATCAATGGCATCTCCCCCCTTATACCATTGAAGTGGGGCAGCGGCTTAAGGTCAATGGTTCCTCGGCGAAAAACCCTCGTCCACCAAAAAGCAAACTGCAGCGGTGACGCCGTCTTATAAAGTTCCGACCTCATCGTGGCCACCACCGGGACAACGCTGCTGGGTGTGGCCTGCCAGTGGTAAAGTGGTTTCTCCTTATTCACTTTCTGAGGGGGAAATAAAGGGATTGATATTGCGGGCACGCGCGGTTCGCCGATTTATGCTTCCGGGGCGGGCAAGGTCGTGGATGTCGGTAACCAGTTGCGTGGTTACGGCAACTTAATCATGATTAAGCACGGTGAAGATTACATTACGGCTTATGCGCACAACGACACGATGCTGGTCAATAACGGACAGAACGTGAAAGCGGGACAAAAGATCGCAATCATGGGAAGCACTGGCACGAACTCTGTGAAGCTTCACTTCCAGATCCGCTACCGTGCTACAGCCATCGACCCACAGCGCTATCTCCCGGTACAGGGCGGCAAACCGAAGTGCTAAGTGATTGTTTAATCACCATTTAGTTGTGAAGAGGCTTGTATGAAGACGTGTAAGGTTTATAATACTTCGTGCACCTCAAATGCGGGCGTAGTTCAATGGTAGAACGAGAGCTTCCCAAGCTCTATACGAGGGTTCGATTCCCTTCGCCCGCTCCAGAATTCCCCTAACGTATTCATTCCACTATCTTTTTCTAAACCATACGTGACGGCGCTCGTGATCCTCCTACAAGGAGTTCATACGGCCGATGGCGCAACGTGGTAATCTCTATCGACGTCCTAGCGGGATCTATGTTCTGCGGATATCCGTATGAGTGAAAATGGTGTTGCGTATCTGGACTTCAATTTAGATTCATCGGATAAAGTTATGGACACTGAAGCTGAAGCTGAAGCGGATAAATCGCTGAAAACGCTCAATGCGTTGAGACAAGTTCCCATTCATCCAAGGCTGATTGAGCTTGGCTTTCTTGAATACGTTAAAGCTTTGAAAGCTGATTATTAGGCGACAATTACCCCGTCCGCATCGCGACAATTACTCTGGCCTGTTTGTAATCTGAGCGTCCTGTTTCTTCTTTCCAGGGAGAGGTTGTGGCGCTAAATACCAGACAGGTCAGTTTTTACATGGCTCAACATAATAAAGGTCTTACCCAGGAAGCCGCAGCGGTCACCGCCGGCATCTCTGTTCGTTCCGGACGACGCATTGAAAAAGGACAATGGCAGCAGTCAGGCGATCGGCACTGGCGGACACGCCCGGACCCTCTTGAAGATGTCTGGCTGAGCGATATCCTTCCCTTGCTCCAGTCCCGTCCGCAGATCTCGCCGACAACGGTCCTCGAGTATCTGCAGGATAAATATCCGGGGAAGTATCCTGATAATGTGCGCCGGACGCTGCAGCGTCGTATCCGCACCTGGAAAGCCTGCCACGGTGAGGAACGTGAGATCATGTTCCTTCAGGATCATCAGCCGGGAATGCGGGCGCTGTCCGACTTTACCCAGCTGAAAGGCACGGTTATCACCATTAATGGCAGGCCACTGGAACACAAACTCTTCCACTTCCGCCTTGAATGGAGCCGCTGGAGCTGGATGCGGGTTGTCACCGGTGGGGAGAGCTTCACCGCCCTGGCCGAAGGATTGCAGGAGGCACTGAACCGCCCCGGGGATCCGGAGCGGTTCATGGTTTTCTGCTTGCTATTGGGTCGTGCCCCAGGGACCTGATAAAGGTTTTGAGAAGATAGCAAGTACAGCGATGAGACTGAGTTCAATTGAGACTGACCAGCAAATATGGCCGATAAGCTCACTCCATAGTTCATAGCCATTGAGATCCCACAACCAGCCAGTATTGCCGTGAAGATAAACTGGATGACGAAAACCCAGTGCGGGTATCAACAATCCATGCATAACAAGGGTGATAACGATGCCATAAGCCGCTCCGTACCAGAGACGGATTTTAGGGCTTATCGCAGAAAACAGCACATACAGGAAGGCAAAAGCAAAGCTGAAAAGCCAGTGGTAGAGCATCACTGCACCCGGGACAGTCACCCCTGCCAGATGTAATCCAGGGAATGCGCGTTTATCCCAAGCGGGCCGAGTCAGGCATCAATGTTAAGTGCGGGTGGGGAAATCTCTCCCGGAACTCTGGGAGGCATATTAGCCTCAGTCCCTGACTTCACCAGAGAGCTGACCGCACCGCCAATGAGTGTTGCCCAGACAAGGATTGAAATGTTGAGTTTGTTCCAGATTTTCACCATTAGTTATTTCCTTTAAGAAAATGTTAATTATAAATCTATCGTATTTATAAAGTTATCGTATTTTCTGTCGGACTGATTTTAAAAAGTATGTCATCTTTTTTCTGAATGCTAAGCGTGTTTACGGCACTGTTGCAAAGATCAGCAAATTGATAGGTTTTGTCGATCCCGTCATATTCCCCGGTATGTCTGCTTCAGACAGATGCGCAAAAAAAATGCCACCTGAAAAGGCGGCAAAGTGGCTTTTCGTGCTCACTACATGCAGAGCATGCGATGACAACGAGGCGCATATCCTTGACTGCTTAAACTGCTTCCGTATCTGTGCTCATTTGGTCCATGAAATCCAAATGGGCAACCACGTGGCATAAACCGGGAAGGTGGTTAGTTATGGTATGCCATGCGCCAGACTATATGTCTTCTCCCCGGTAATGGTACACAAAATTAGATTGTCATAATGTTTCGTGGAGCAATAATCGTATTTTTGTATAAATGCAATTTGAATTTAATTAGTTAATTTGTCTATTTTGTTTTGATTTTACGCTGTTTAATTTCTTTCAATTGCATTCTGTGTGTCATTAATTCTGTTTTATTGATGTTTCCATATATTTTTTGTAACAATTCGGGTGACACATTTAGTCATATTTTTTGCGACTAATGGACGAAAAAAATACAGATATTACCGATTTTCATGACGAAAAAATATCAATGGTATACCATTCTACACGGAGATGCTCATGGCCTTGCCCGTGAATGTTCCATTGTTATTCCCTCCTTCTCCGTACAGCGTCTGGGTGCCGCTGGCCTTATCCATTAACACCTTAAATTCATTCACCCGCTGGAGATGCAGATTCAGCAACTGGAAACTTTTCTGGTTCAACTGACTTGAACGTTTCACAACCTGAACAATGTGCTCCCACTGCCCGGTAAGGGGACATTCGTGCGGGTATGGCGCCTGGGTTTGACAACGCTTCTCTTCCTCTTTGCGTTTCTCATCGTAAAAATCAATGGAGGAGAGCAGGCGACTTTTATTATCCGAGATAACCTGTAATGAGACTGGATTCACTCGGGCCTGGCTCAGTTGGCTAACTTCTTCGGTCAGCGTATCTGCCAGTTCATCCATCAGAGTTTGTAATTGAGTTAAAACAGCACTTAACGCTTCCATTGGTTTTTTTCTCAGGATAACTGGAACAGATCATTGACCAGCGAACCGGCAATTTTGTCGCTGTCGAGCGGAAGGTCTCCGGCATCTATTTTGGCCTGTATTTCAGCCAGACGGGGATAGTTCACGTCATGGCTGTCATCCGTGTTGTAGCGCTGTGTGCGTTGACTCAGGCGTACACGGGTGCCATTTTCTTTGCCTGTACCGGGTGCGGTTGTATGTTCGGAACGCGTCTGAGCATTCTGACGAACATCACTGGTATTGACGGGTTGGGTCTGTGAAATACGATCGATATTCATAGCTGTCCTGGGTAATTAATATGTGCTTCATAGAATAACTATCGGCATAGCGTCAACAGTACTGAAGTCAATCTTGCAGATTTATTGTCGCTTTATTGTTGCCTGTCGCAGTGACGCGCACAATCTGACCTGTATGTGTTTGGATCCGCAATCTTTCATTCAGACCGGCACTGTCCAGCGCTTTTCCTTTGGCATGAATGAGGAAACCGTTTCCGGGGGCGACAATATCCACTTCATTTCCGGCTCTAATCACCCGGGATTTACGCAGTTGATCGGAATCCAGCACCTGACCTACACGAATGATTCGTGTTGGCGTGGTGCCGACAATTTTTGCCGGATCGAGAAGGATGTTATCGCTGAGCCCATCCAGTTCGCCGCGCTGGGGTTGGATGTCAGCTCTACTAATGAGGGTTCCTGGGGTGAGGGTTTGGGTCGCTGTCCAGTAGGTGCCAGTGGCGCTGATATTCACCTGGAGAAAGGTTTGTCGGTTGCCGCAACGCGCAATAATACTGCGATTGCCGGTCAGACGAGCGGGATGACCCGACAGACGAAACTCTGGCGTTTCACACAGGTTAGCCAGCTGCTCTTTGGGGGACAGCATTTTAATTTTCACGGTGAGCATACCCGGGGTGTTCATATGCTGCTGTGGAGCAATCAGCTCGCTGATGCGAGGGATTAATTCTTGTTGTGTGGCCGCATAAACCTGCGGCAGGCTAAACCCCAGCAGTGCCACCAACAAAGCGCGCAGACTGAACATATTAAAGAAGCCTTCAAATGAAAAATGGGAACTGTAATTTAATTATTATACCGATGGGTAACGCTATTCAGATGCGTTAAATGCGGGCATTTATGCGCGTATTTTGTTGGTTTATTGTTGCAAGATATAAACCCCGAATTCGTTTCTGCCTGTTAAATAATAAAGGTGGCAAAAGGCGTTACTTTTGTCAGATCTTTCAGGTATAGAATTATGCTAAGCCCTTTTAGACTATAGCGCGTAAATTGGCGAGCGGATAAAGGTTTTGTGGCATGTTTGACAGACTCGATAATGAATTACGCTTTCAGCAGCAGGCATTGCGTCTGTTGTCCAGAAGACAGGATATTCTGGCATCAAATATTGCGAATGCTGATACACCGGGCTATATGGCGCGAGATATCAATTTTACTCAGCAGCTAAAGGACGCGGTAAACCGTCAGCACCCGGTCAGTGGACCGTTATCCCTGACGCTCACCTCGGGTATGCATATCGCGGCGAAAGCGCCAACAACAATAGATGACCCACAGTTGCTTTATCGCGTACCGGATCAACCCAGTGCTGATGGCAATACGGTCGATATGGATCGTGAGCGCGTGAATTTTGCAGATAACAATATGAAATATCAGTCGAGCTTAACTTTTCTTTCCACTCAAATTAAAAACATGACGAGTGTGATCAATCAGGGCTAATAAAAATGTCGCTGTTTAGTGTTTTTGATATAGCAGGATCGGCCATGTCGGCAGAGTCTAAGCGTCTTAACGTGAGCGCCAGTAATATGGCGAATGCCAATAGTATTTCCGGTCCTGATGGACAGCCTTATCACGCAAAACAGGTTGTCTTTCGTGTTAAACATGATGAAGGGCAGGAGATTGGTGGTGTGCAAGTTAGCGATATTGTGGAAAGTACAGCCCCTGACCGCCTTATTTACGAACCATCAAATCCGATGGCTGATAATAAAGGCTACGTGCACATGCCAAATGTGGATGAGGCCGGGGAAATGGTTAATACCATCTCCGCTTCCCGTAGCTATCAGGCCAATGTTGAAGTAATGAATGCCGCGAAAAGTATGATGTTAAAAACGCTGACTCTCGGCCAATAAGGATAACAACAGATGGGAATTTCACCCGTAATGTCTCAGCACCGTACCACGGTGTCAGCGAGCCATAACCCACGCCTCTCGGCAGAGGGTGATGGCGGGGCTTCAGATGGCAATAGCGCCGATGATCTGATGAACACCTTCATGCAACTGCTGGTTGCGCAAATGCAAAACCAGGACCCCACGAACCCGATGGATAACAACCAGCTGACATCACAGCTGGCGCAGTTCAACACGGCAGCAGGGGTTCAGGAGCTGAATAGCACCCTGAACAGTGTTGGTACGCTGGTGACAAGCATGCAGCAGATGAATGCGGCTGAATGGGTAGGGCGCAAAGTATTGGTGGAAGGTGATTCTACTGTGCAGACGAATTTCGGCGGCAATCAGGACTTTGGTATGTCACTGGATACAGATGCTGATGATGTCACGGTATCACTGACGGATCCTGCGGGTAAAGCTTATACCGCCCATCTGAAGGATGTGAAGGCTGGCGTGCATCAATACACGATGGACGATCTGAAAGATTTTGAACCGAGCGCGCCACCGGCGGATGGTAGTTACAAAGTCTCCTTCTCTGCTACCAACAATGATGGCAGTACCCCGAATATTGTTTCACTGAAAAAAGCGACCGTGGATGGCGTCTCCTTTACGCAGACTGGGGCCGTGCTGCAACTGGGTGTCGATGGTACCGCTACCCTGAGCGGCGTTTATCTCATTGAGTAATTTTTTTTTAATTTGAACAGGCACGTCAAGCGCCGGAGAAACAGATAATGGGTTTTTCACAAGGTCTTAGTGGACTGAACGCATCGGCGCAAGCGCTGGATGTGGTCGGCAACAATATTGCCAACGCCCAAACGGTGGGCTTCAAATCTGGCTCGATTGCCTTTGCGGACGTTTTTGCGGGTTCGCAGGTTGGCATGGGGGTACAGGTTGCAGGTGTTAACCAGAACTTCAGCGATGGTGTTCTGGGAGCGGGTAGCAGCCCGCTGGATATGGGGATTCAGGGCAACGGTTTTTTCCGTCTGGTTACTGATGCAGGCAAAGTCTTTTACAGCCGTAACGGTCAGTTTAAAACAGATGCTGATGGTTATGTCATCAATAACCAGGGGATGAAGCTGACAGGCTACATGGCGACGGGAACACCGCCAGCGATTCAGCCTGGTTCTCCGGTTGGACCGATGCAAATTCCAACAGGGCAGATGCCCGCCAAAGCTTCCGACGCCGGAACACTGAGCGGTAACCTTGACTCAGGAACGGACGTTGTGGATACGACTAACCATCCTTTCAAGACAGATGATCCTGACAGCTACTCCTAC
Organism: Enterobacter sp. DC4; assembly: GCF_000568095.1. Lineage (NCBI taxonomy): Bacteria > Pseudomonadati > Pseudomonadota > Gammaproteobacteria > Enterobacterales > Enterobacteriaceae > Enterobacter > Enterobacter sp. DC4. Next base: position 50,221 of record NZ_AZUB01000015.1, read on the forward strand.
TCAACCCAATTGAAGGCGTATGACAGCCTGGGTAATGAACACGCGGTGAACGTCTATTTTGTTAAAACGGCGGATAACCAGTGGTCAGCTTATAGCGTGGACTCTACCGCTGGAGGGGAAGCAGGACCGGTATCTCTGACGTTTGATGCTTCTGGTCAACTGCAAAACACGCCGGTTAAGTTACCTGTAGCAGGTGGGGCTTACAAAGGGGCTGATGCGCTGAGCTTTGATCTGGATCTGAGCAAGATGACCCAGCAAGCGTCTGAAAATACGATGGATAGCCCAACCACGACCGGGTATCCACCGGGATCCATGAATGGCTACACCGTGGGAGATAACGGTCAGTTGATCGCCTCCTACAGTAACGGTCAGACCCAGTTGATTGGCCAGGTTGTGTTAAGCAACTTCACTAATCCAGGTGGATTGAAATCTGAAGGCAATAACTGCTGGACAGAAACACCGGAGTCTGGTCAGCCGGTGATTGGGATTTCCGGTACCGGCAACCTTGGTACCCTGCATGGCAGCATGCTGGAAGCCTCTAATGTGGATTTGAGTAAAGAGATGGTCAACATGATTGTTTATCAGCGTAACTACCAGTCCAACTCCCAGACCATCAAAACCCAGTCTGACATTCTACAGACGCTGGTTAATCTCGGCTAACGGCGGCGGGCATGGATCACGCGATTTATACCGCTATGGGGGCCGCGCGAGCCGCCCTCGATCGCCAGGCTGTCACCGCGGATAACCTGGCGAATGCTTCAACGCCAGGTTTTCGTGCGCAGATTGCGGCCTTCCGGGCTGTGCCGGTCAATGGCCCCTCAATGGCGACACGTACGTTAGTCACGGAATCCACCCCCTGGAGTGATGACACGATGGGGGCGATTGAATCAACGGGACGTAACCTGGATGTCGCGATGCCGCAGAATGGCTGGCTTGCCGTACAGTTGCCAGATGGCGGTGAAGGTTACACGAAAGATGGCAACATCGAAGTGGATAGCGAAGGTCAACTGCGGGTTCGCGGTATGCCGTTACTCGGAGATAACGGCCCCATCATGGTGCCGCCGCAAGCTCAACTCACTATCGGCCCGGATGGCACGATCACCGCACTTGGTGCGGGAGATGAACCGAAGGCGGTAGCACAGGTCGGGCGGTTGAAAATGGTCAATACCACGCCCGATCAACTCCAGCGTGGCGACGATGGCCTGTTCCACCAGACAGACATAACGGCACCCGCGCTACCGACGGATACCAACATGAAGCTGATGCCCGGAATGCTCGAAGGCAGCAACGTCAGTTCAGTGAAGTCGATGGTCGATATGATCGCCACCGCACGCGGCTTTGACATGAACATGAAAGTCATCAGCGCCGTGGATGATGATGAGAAAAACGCCAACCAGCTATTGAGTGCCGGTTAAATTCCGGCGAGGAGAATGCTTTATGATCCGTTCTTTGTGGATCGCCAAAACGGGGCTGGAAGCCCAACAAACCAATATGGATGTGATATCCAATAACCTGGCCAACGTGAGCACCAACGGCTTTAAACGTCAGCGTGCTGTGTTTGAAGATCTGCTGTATCAAACACTGCGCCAGCCTGGCGCGCAGTCCTCTGAGCAAACCACCATCCCTTCCGGTTTGCAGTTGGGTACTGGGGTACGTCCGGTCGCCACCGAGCGTATTCATAGTCAGGGAAGCCTGACCCAAACAAGTAACAGCAAGGATGTTGCGATTCAGGGGAGCGGTTTCATTCAGGTTTTGATGCCGGACGGAACCACCGCATACACCCGCGATGGTTCGTTCCAGTTGGATCAGAATGGTCAGTTGGTGACCTCCAGCGGTTATCCCATCCAGCCTGCGATTACATTGCCACCGGATGCTCAGACGATGACCATCGGCACTGACGGTACCGTCAGTGTGACCATGCCGGGGCAAACCGCACCGCAGCAGCTTGGTCAACTGACACTCTGTACCTTCGTGAACGAATCGGGCCTTGAGAGCGTGGGGGAAAATTTATACCGGGAAACACAATCCTCTGGCGCGCCAAATGAATCAACCCCTGGTCTGAATGGTGCCGGGACGTTGAAGCAGGGCTATGTAGAGACGTCCAACGTGAACGTTGCTGAAGAGCTGGTCAATATGATCCAGACGCAGCGTGCGTACGAAATTAACAGTAAAGCAGTCTCTACCTCAGATCAGATGCTGCAACGTCTCACGCAACTTTAATTGTTTTTATTCTTTAATCAGAGCCCTCAGGTTGGATATGTTCGGCCCGGGGGTTGATATTCGTTTCGGCAGCGGGGAGACCCGCTGCGGCCTTATCTGTAGTGACGCTTATGACCTTTCTGCCTTGTTCCGGGCGCGTAGTTTACCGCCTGTCTACCCCTTTTTTACTGACATTGTTGATGACTGGCTGCGCTTATCTGCCCCGAACGCCACTGGTGAAGGGAGAGACGACGGCATTACCCACTCCTGTTGCGGCAGGTGTCGGGAATGGCGCGATTTTTCAGACTGGGCAGGCGATGAACTACGGTTACCAACCGATGTTTGAAGATCGTCGTCCAAGAAACGTCGGCGACACTCTGACGATTGTGTTGCAGGAAAACGTCAGTGCCAGCAAAAGCTCCTCAGCGAATGCGACCCGTGGTGGTTCGACCGGGCTTAAATTCGCCACCACCCCCAGCTTTATGAGTGGTGTTTTTGGTGGTGGTAGGGCTGATGCTGATATTACCGGGAGCAATGATTTTAGTGGTAAAGGCGGCGCTGCGGCGCAAAACACCTTTAACGGCACCATTACCGTTACCGTCAAATCAGTACTGGATAACGGCAATCTCAACGTCGTAGGGGAAAAGCAGATTGCCATCAATCAGGGCACTGAGTTCATCCGTTTTTCTGGTGTTGTCAATCCTCGCACGATTAGCGGCAGTAATACCGTGATTTCCACGCAGGTGGCTGATGCCCGAATTGAATATGTGGGCAATGGTTATATCAATGAAGCGCAGCAGATGGGTTGGTTACAGCGTCTGTTCCTTAACCTTTCTCCTTTCTGAGGTGCTGATGATGAATATGCGAAACGGGGTATTTTTATTTGGGATTTTTTGCCTGACGGCCATTGCGCTGATCTCTCATCCCGTCCGCGCCGAGCGTATCCGGGATTTAACGACCCTGGAGGGCGTGCGTGGCAATCTGTTGATGGGGTATGGGCTGGTGGTCGGACTGGACGGAACTGGCGATCAGACCACCCAGACACCTTTTACCACTCAGAGCCTGAATAACATGCTGTCGCAGTTGGGGATTACGGTCCCCGCCGGTACCAATATGCAGCTTAAGAATGTGGCGGCTGTTATGGTCACCGCCGAATTGCCACCCTTTGCCCGCCCAGGGGCGAAAATTGATGTGGTGGTCTCTTCAATGGGCAACGCAAAAAGCTTGCGTGGTGGCACATTACTGATGACACCGCTGAAAGGGGTCGATAATCAGATTTACGCCCTAGCCCAGGGTAACCTGCTGGTTTCAGGTGTTGGTGCCCAAAGCAGGGGAAGTAAAGTGCAGGTTAACCAGTTGAACGGCGCGCGTATCAGTGACGGTGGTACGGTAGAACGTGAAGTCCCCATGGCCTTTGCCGAACAGAATCAACTCAATCTACTGCTGAATGACGATGATTTTACTGTTGCTCAGCAGATTAGTGATGCCATCAACCGCCGTTATGGTCTGGTCGCGGTCGCCGAGGATGCCCGTACCGTCAAAGTACATGTGCCAGCGAATGCTGCCGCACGGGTTCGCTTCCTGGCGGACATTCAGGATATTTCACTGCGTACAGACGTGGGTGATGCCCGTGTCATTATCAATTCACGCACGGGATCTGTCGTCATGAACCGTCGTGTGGCGCTGGATTCCTGTGCGGTCGCCCAGGGGGACTTGTCGGTGGATATTTCCCAGAATAATCAGGTCAGTCAACCGAATACGCCGTTTGGTGGCGGGAGTACCGTAGTGGTGCCGCAAACGCAGGTTTCTGTGCGTGAGCAGAATGGTTCTCTGCAACGGGTAAACACCAGTGCAGACCTGAACAATGTCGTGCGGACGCTTAACAGCCTTGGGGCAACGCCGAATGATCTCATGGCTATCCTGCAATCAATGAAAAACGCGGGTTGTCTGCATGCAAAACTGGAGATCGACTGATGAATAGCAATCCGCTTATCACTCAGGGGGCGGCCTTTGATCAACATAGCCTCGACAAACTGAAACTGGCGGCAGAGAACAACTCACCGGGGGCGATGAAGGCCGCAGCCCGGCAAATGGAAGGGTTGTTCGTGCAGATGATGCTGAAAAGCATGCGCGACGCGTCGTTTAAAGGGGGAATGCTGGACAGTGAGCAGTCCTCTATGTTTACCTCCATGTACGATCAGCAGATCGCCCAGAATATCGCCAGTACGGGGAAAATGGGGTTCGCCGATCTGTTTATGGCGCAGGTCACGGGACATAGGCCTGCCCCCACGATAACGTCATCTCCTGAAGTGCCATCTGGCAGTATACCCATACCCCTTCGCAGCACTGTGCCTTTCCGTCTCGCTCATGTGTCCGGGCAAAAAGCGCAGGATCATGAAGATGATGAGAACCATAGGGATAGCACGAGCTTTATCTCCCGGTTGCTGGCCCCGGCCATGGCTGTCGCGCGTCACAGTGGTATTCCTCACCAGCTGATTATTGCCCAGGCTGCTCTGGAATCGGGTTGGGGCAACCGGGAAATACCGACACAGTCCGGCAAACCGAGTCACAACTTATTTGGTATTAAGGCGACACCTGACTGGCAGGGAAAAACAACCCAGATTACCACCACGGAATATAAAGATGGCGTCCCCTATAAAGTGAAGGGAGACTTCAAAGTGTACGCTTCTTATACCGAAGCATTGTCAGATTATGTCGCATTACTGAAAAATAATCCGCGTTACAGAAATGTTTTGCAATCCTCATCACCTGAATTAGCGGCAAAAGCGTTACAGCACGCGGGCTATGCGACTGACCCGGGCTATGCGAAAAAACTTATTGGTATTATTAATCAGGTAAAAAACAATCTACATCAGGCAGTTAATGCGTATGAGTCAGATATTTCTTCATTATTTTAAACGCGGCCCTTTAGTGGATTTTTAAGAGGCCGATAATTTAATTAGATAATTCACAACAGGTCAGCCAGGCTGGCCCTACACGAAAATGACGGATAACGTATGAATTTATTGTATCTGGCACAGAATGGGTTAAGTGCGGCTCAGGCGGCATTAAACGTGGTCGGTAATAATCTGTCCAATGCGGTGACCCCCGGCTATAGCCGTCAGAATATTATTCTGGGGGAAGCAGGGGGCAAAAACACCAGTTACGGCTATTTTGGCTATGGTGTGCAGGTAGACGACGTTCAGCGTTGCTACGATGGATTTCTCAATAACCAGGTTCGTGGGGCAACCACGGAATTCAGTGGACTGCAAAGCCGCTATCAGCAAGTCAGCCAAATTGACGATATGCTGGGTGACAGTACTGACAATATTTCGACCACCTTTGGCAACATGTTCAATGCGATGGAGTCCGTCAGTAAAGACCCGGTTGATCCGGCGGCGCGTCAGGGCGTGCTTTCTCAGTTTCAGGCGCTTGCCAACCAGTTTCAGAGTAACAGCAAGACACTGAATGGTCTGGATAAAAGTACTAACACGCAGATTAATCTGACGGTGGATGACATTAACTCCGCCACTAAACAGTTAGCTAACCTGAATGCCCAAATTGCGAAAATCCATGGGCAGACCGGCGGCATGCCTGCCGACCTGCTGGATCAGCGTGATCAACTGCTGAGCAAATTGAGTACCGACCTGGGGGTCAAGGTCACAGAAAACAAAGAAAACGGTACTGTTGATGTTTCTATGCAAAACGGCATGGCGCTGGTCAGCGGTGATAAAGCCTATCAGTTGCAGACGAGCCAGTCAGACAAAGATCCTAACGAGACCGTCGTGTCTTACATTGATGCTTCCGGTAATACGCTGAAGATTGATGAAGACAAAACCACGGGGGCGTTGGGGGGGCTGTTCAAATTCCGCAGTACTGATTTAGTCGATGCCCGTAATCAGCTGAACCAGCTGGCGCTACAAATGGCCAACAAGTTCAACGATGTGAATAAGCAGGGCTACGATAAAAACGGCAATGCCGGTGTTGATATTTTTAACGTTGATAACCCACAGGCGATGGGCAATACGGGCAATCAGGGGAACGCTACCCTGGATGTGGCTTACAGCGACATCACCCAAGTCAAAGCGCAGGATTACTCCTTATCTTACGATGGTTCTGCCTGGACGGTAACGACCTGTGATGGACAGACCATTAAGCCAAGTGTCGATCCTCAAACGGGTGCGCTGAGTTTTGACGGTATTACGGTTACCCCGAAAGGTACACCGCAGGCTGGAGACAGTTTCACGCTCAACCCGGTTGCTAATGCGGCTTCTAGCCTGACTGTGGCGATCACTGATGGTGATCAGATTGCCGCCTCCAGCTCCTCTGATCCGACGGATACCAGCAACAACGAAAATATAAAAGCGATGATTGCGGTAAAAGACGAAACGGTCGTGGGCAACATGACTCTCACGGGGGCTTATGCCAGTCTGGTCAGCTCTGTTGGCTCTTCCGTCAGCACGCTGAAAGGGGATATGGACACGGCCAGTAAATCTTACAACCAGTGGCAAACTCAACAGCAGTCAGTCTCCGGGGTCGATATGAACGAAGAGTACGTCAATATGCAAATGTACTCCCAGTACTACCAGGCCAATGCGCAGGTGCTACAGACGGCGACCTCGTTGTTTGACACGATTTTAAGTCTTAATCGTTAACGGTATGCCAGGAGAATAAGCGATGCGCCTCAGTACCAGTTATATGTACCAGCACCAGATTGATAATCTTTCCAGTGCGATGTCGAACTACAATGATATTTGCAGCCGTCTGTCCGCTGGACAGACACTGTTAAAACCTTCAGATGATCCGAATGGTGCATCTCAGGCGGTGAACTACCAGGATGCATTGTCTCGCATGAGCCAGTACGATACGGCACGAAAATATGCGCAGGACGCGCTGGGCCAGGAGGATAATACCCTGAGCTCTATCGGTAATATCATTACCACCGATCTGGCAGCTAAAATTGTCTCTGGTGGCAACCAAACCTACAGCGACGCAGACCGTCAGGCACTGGCGACGGAGTTGCAGGGGGTTCGTGACAACCTGATGGATCTGGCGAACACCAAAAATAGTGACGGGCGTTATATCTTTGCGGGTTACAAAACCGGTGCTGCACCCTTCCAGAAAGACGGTACTTATGTCGGGGGCGATACTGCCATGACCCAGACTGTGGCTGACAGTACCGAAATGGCGGTCGGAACCACGGGTAGCGATGTGTTTATGAGCGGTACGAGTAATGATCTGTTTAAGGCGCTGGATAATGCGATTGAAGCGTTGAACAGACCCATTGTCGATCCCAGCGAACTGAAACAGTTGCAGGAAGCGTTGGATGCAAGCAATAAAGCAATCCACGCCAACATTGATAACCTTGGCAAGGTACAGGCAAAAGTCGGGACTAACATGCAGCAGCTGGAAACGCTGGGATTCAGCGCGGATTCGCAGAATATTCAGGAACAGAGCCGCTTACAACAGACCCTGGGTTCCGACTGGGATTCGATGATCACCGTATTGTCACAATCTAAAATGTCTGAATTTGCGTTGAATTCATCCATGACGGTATTCCAGTCAATGCAACAACTTTCCATTTTTAAATTTTTAGGGCAGTAATATTACATTTTTATAAGAATACTAATGTATCCACTGTGCCTGTTTTGTATGATTTTCTTGTTTTATGGTTGGCTAATTATGTTCAGAGAATTAAAAGTATCAACAGGGATTAATATTCAGATTGGTCTTCTGTTTATTTTTACTATTGTAATATCCGCATGCAGCGTGACTAACTCTGTGTTAACTGACGGTAATTTCAAACATGTAGTGCTCATCAATGAAAATATTGATGCGCTGAACAGTTCCATCTATTACCTGACTACCGGCATCCGCCGTACTAATGCGTTAATGATGGATAGTGCATTATCTCATCCGGTCAGTGACAGTGATATCGCGTCTCTCCACGATGATTTTTCCCAGGCAAAAAAACAGATGGATCTCTTTATGCGAATTCCGTTTAATACCGAAGCGGAAAAAAACAAAGGAAATGAGATCAAAAAACGTTTTGATGATATGTTGAGAATCGCTGTGAATAAACTCGATTATATTCGCACACCAGCAGCATATGTAGAAACGAAGGCGGTAGAGGAACAACATGCCACAAAGGTATTGTCTGATATCGTTGTGGAATATCTTACGCTTTCAGAAAATCTGAATGCGAATGTGAGCAACAACGCCATAAGAAATACCGGTTGGGTGATCACCCTGACGATGATTCTCCTGGCCCTATCGGTCATTAATATTATTATCTCCCGAGTCTGGCTGAAGCGCTCAGTCTTTAACCGCCTCGAACAAACAAAAGAGGCGTTCCGTACCATTGCCACCGGCAATCTCAATAAAGAGATTATCATTGGGCGGCATAACGAAATTGGTCTGATGCTGATAGAACTGGAGAAAATGCGCAACTCGCTGACGCAGACTATCTCTGGGATCCGTCATGGCGTCACCAATATCTATAGCGATGTTCGGGAAATTGCCAGCAGCAACAACGATCTCTCCTCCAGAACGGAAGAGCAAGCGTCTGCTCTGCAACAGACGGCAGCCAGTATGGAAGAGCTCAAAATTACTGTTCGCCAGAACGCAGACAACGCGCACAGTGCCAAACAACTGGCCGAAAGTGCCAGCATCAGCGCCAAAAGCGGTGGTGAAGTGATGATCAATCTTGACAGCATTATGGCGGAAATCACCGAAAACTCTCGCCAGATTGCCGAGATCAACAGTGTGATCGACAGTATTGCTAACCAGACTAACATTCTGGCACTTAATGCGGCGGTTGAAGCGGCTCGTGCTGGTGAACAAGGACGTGGTTTTGCTGTTGTGGCGGGCGAAGTCCGCAATCTGGCCAAACGTAGTGCTGATGCGGCTAAAGAGATCCGTCAATTGATCAACACCTGTGTTGCCAACATGAACACGGGCTCACAAGAGGTGAATCTGGCGGGTAAGTCGATGAAGCAGATTGTGCAGTCTGTGGTGCAGGTGGCGGACATCATGGCGGAAATCACGTCGGCTTCTGATGAACAGAGCAGTGGTATTAATCAGATTGCTCAGGCGGTGAATGAGATGGATCTGGTGACGCAGCAGAATGCGGGCATGGTGGAACTGGCGGCCAAAACAGCAAGTCGGGTGGAAGGTCACGCCAGGGATCTGGATGTTATGGTCTCCCGGTTTACGATTTCCGAAGACACTCATGCAGCCTCTCGTTCCGGTGAAAGACAAAAAGTGCCAAATCGCGTGCTTATCGCATCCCCCGTGCGTAGTGAACGCCCGACGTCTTCTGGTGAAGAGCAGTGGGAAACTTTCTGACTGTGTATCGGGCTGTTATGGATGAAAGAGGGAACAGTTTCATTTTCCAGGCGCTTATCGCGCTATGTGATCGGGGCATGATCGCTAATAATTTTCCATTATTTAAGTGACACGGGAAAATGGAAAAGTGAACGGGATATACAGCCCTACAGGTACAGTGAACAAAGACGATCTGTGGGCGAAATACGGTGCTCTGGTCCGTTATGAGGCACTCAAATTACAGGCCAGATTACCGCCAAATGTGGAACTTGACGATCTTATCCAGGTGGGGGCCATGGCGATGCTGAATGCGGTGGATCATTTTGATCCCCGTAAAGGGATTAAGCTGAGTACCTTTCTCAGTCAGCGTTTACGTTGGGCCTTTATTGATGAGTTGCGGGAGCATGACTGGGCGCCTCGTCGGGTGAGAAGTAACTCCCGTCAGATAAGCTCGGCGATTGCCAGGGTAGAACAAGCCAGCGGACAGGTTGCCACGGAAGCTGAAGTGGCGAAAGAGATGGGTATCTCTTTGCAGGAATATCAGAAGATGTTATCGGACACAAACACGAGTCTGATCTGCTCTCTTGATGAATTGCAAGAAGAGATGGTTGATGCCATTGAATCCTCTCATCTTCACGGGGAAGAGCCTAATCCGTTGAATGATATTCTGCGGGCTGATTTAACCCAGCAAATTAGTCAGGAAATAAAGCAGCTACCGGAAAGAGAACAGTTTTTGTTGAATCTGTATTATCAGCAGGAATTAAACATGAAAGAAGTAGGGATATTATTGGGTATAACAGAAACACGTGTGAGTCAGTTACATAGCCAGACGATAAAAAGGCTTCGCGCACGGCTGGAAAATCGTGGCTGGAATGTCGAAATGCCTGACTCTTAGAGCTCGTTTATCGTACATCTTCATTGTTAAGTTGATTTTGCTATAAGTAAGACCATGTGATTTATATTTTTGTACAAGATGTCTTTCTGAAGTTACTGAATACTATTCTTTTTGTATGATGATTGTAAGGTGGTGATTCACTATTTTATCAGGTGGCAGATACTCTCTTGCAGACTTGTTTTACGGAATTAAATTAGATAGAATTAATTATTCCATGATAATGATCGAAGCAAAAATGTTAACACAATGTGTTAATATGATAATTATTTGTCGATCAAAATGATAATAATTTTCCATTCCAAAACTGATTCATATTTAAGGTGGTTATTCAGATGCTATACGTTAATTTTTTGTAATTAAAGTGTGGGCTTTTCATGACAAAAGCCTTCCTGGAGACAAACGCAAAATGAATGTAACAGAGTTCGATAAGCAGGTTCAGGGTATTCATGATATGAACCTCTCTTATCTCTTGCTTGCGCAGAGGTTAATTCAAGAAGATAAGTTTTCTGCTGGTTTCCGCCTGGGACTCAACGAATCCACCATTGATATTCTTAAAGATTTATCATTCTCACAACTTATCAAACTCTCATCAGCCAGCCAGCTTATCTGTCGGTTGCGTATTGATGACGAGATGGTGCTGGACTGCCTGACCAGGGATTCGCGGATTGATGCTTTACAGCGTATTCACACGGGAATTATTTTGTCCACAGAGTTACTGGGATCACTTTCCAGTTCAGACTCTTCTTCATCCTGAAGGGAGACGATTATGTGTGAAAAAAGCGTCATGGCTGAGATCAGAGATGCTCAGATCGCTATGGAGTTAATTTCTTTTGGCGCCAGGATGCAGGTGCTTGAAAGTGAAACTAAATTGAGTCGTCGCCGACTATTAAAATTGTATAAAGAGCTAAAAGGCTGCTCTCCGCCGAAAGGGATGCTGCCGTTTTCCCCTGACTGGTATATGTCATGGGAGCAAAATATTCATTCATCTATTTTTTACAATATCTACCTGTATTTGAAAAAAATGGCCTATGGGCGTCCAGTAGAAATTATGCTGAAGACTTATCGACTCTATCTTGATCACTGCCTGACAACGCAGGATGATCGACCTGTGTTAGGGTTAACCCGGGCCTGGACATTATTGCGTTTTATTGACTGTGGCATGGTAAAACATACCCAGTGCAGCATTTGTGGTGGGAGTTTTATTACTACCCCGGAACATACGCATACCGTCTTTACCTGTAGTTTGTGTCTTCCACCGTCACGGGCAATTAAGAAAAATAAAATTCAGGATATACCTGAAAGTTTACTTTCACGAACACAATGAGCTAACACCAGCAGTCACGTTGGTTATTAACCGCATTGCCATCGCTGTGGCGACGCGTTTTTTCGCACGCGGGTATGACGGCTGTCACGCATGGGAAAAGTGAGAGAATTTAAGGAGCAGATGTGCTGGTCATTATTGGTTACGCTGTTGTCTTTGCAACGGTTTTTGGTGGTTTTGCCCTCACAGGAGGGCATTTAGCGGCACTCTTTCAACCCGCTGAATTGTTGATTATCGGTGGGGCAGGGGTCGGTGCTTTTATTGTGGGTAATAATGGAAAAGCGATTCGTGCCACCTTTAAAACACTTCCGGTATTATTTCGCGGGGCTCGCTACTCCAAAGAGATGTATATGGATCTGCTGGCAATGATGTTTTTGCTGTTGACGAAAAGTCGCCAGCAGGGAATGGTGGCCCTGGAGAATGATATTGAAAATCCGCAGGAGAGCGCGATTTTTTCCGCTTATCCACGGTTGCTTAATGATACTACGGTGATCAATTTTCTCGTCGATTACATGCGCCTGATGATCAGCGGCAGCATGAATGCTTTTGAGATGGAAGCGTTAATGGATGAAGAGATCGAAACCTGTGAACAAGAGCATGAGATCCCCGCTCACAGCCTCAATACTACCGGCGATGCATTACCGGCATTTGGTATCGTGGCAGCCGTCATGGGGGTGGTAAATGCCCTGGCTGCGGCTGACCGTCCCGCGGCGGAACTCGGTGCACTGATTGCTCACGCAATGGTGGGGACTTTCCTCGGGATCCTGATGGCCTATGGGCTGGTATTGCCGCTGGCATCACTATTACGGCAGAAAAGTGCTGAGCACCTGAAAATGATGCAGTGTATTAAAACGACGCTGCTTTGTAGTCTTCATGGTTATGCACCGCAGATCTCCGTCGAATTTGGGCGAAAGACACTCTACTCCTCCGAACGTCCCGATTTTGCTGAACTTGAGAAGCATGTTCGTCAGGCGAGGCTCTCCTCAGACACGCCAGCTGTGGATGACGCGTCATGAAGAAAAGCCACAACCCAATCGTCGTGGTGCGTAAGTCCAATAGCAAAAAAGCAGCGCATCATGGTGGCTCGTGGAAAATCGCTTATGCGGATTTCATGACGGCCATGATGGCCTTTTTTTTGGTGATGTGGCTGCTCTCTTCCTCAAGCCCGGAACAGCGTCAGCAGATTGCTGACTATTTTAAAATGCCGCTGAAAGTCTCTCTGGCACATGGGAATAAAAACAGTCTCAGCGACAGCGTGATCCCGGGGGGAGGAGAAGATCTGGTTCGCCAGCAGGGCGAAGTACTGAAGAAAACGCTCAATAATCTGGATAAAGTCAAAGGGCGTGCGGGCCTGAAACGCGCGCAGCAGAAGCTGGAAAGCCTGATCAAGATAGACCCCCGCTTGAGTAACTTCAAATCGAACATTCAGCTTTCACTGACCGATGCAGGTCTTCTGATTCAAATAACCGATAGCCAGGACAAACCCATGTTTAAGGTCGGCAGTATCACGCCTGAACCGTATATGGTGAATATTCTTCAGGCGCTGGTGCCCATCCTCAACGATCTGCCTAACCGTATAAACATCACGGGTCATACAGACTCCCTGCGCTATGCCGGGGGGGAAGCAGGCTATAGCAACTGGGAGCTCTCTTCTGATCGCGCAAATGCCTCTCGTCGGATCCTGGTGCACAGCGGCCTGGTCGACAATAAATTCCTGCGGGTCGTGGGGACTGCTGACACCATGAGTCAGGCGGGTATTCGGCCTGATGATCCCATCAATCGGCGTATCAGTATTCTGGTGCTCAGTCCTGAAAAAGAGAAAGAGACGCTTCAGGAAGATGTGCTGCTAAAGCCTATGGTTGTTCCACCCACTCGCGATTCTTCTTCAACGCTAACTGAGCATAAGCAATAGCATGGATATCAGTGATTTTTATCAGACGTTTTTCGATGAGGCGGTTGAACTGCTGGCTGATATGGAAAGCCACCTTCTGAAACTGAATCCCGGTACGCCGGATCAGGAAAGCCTGAATGCGATTTTTCGTGCCGCTCACTCCATCAAAGGAGGTGCTGGCACCTTTGGTTTTACTGTATTACAGGAAACCACCCACATTCTGGAGAATCTGCTGGACGATGCCCGCAGCGGAACGCTTCAGTTGAACGATGATATTGTTAACCTGTTTCTGGAGGGGAAAGACATCATGCAGGAACAGCTTGAGGCCTATAAATCCTCACAAGAGCCGGATCAGGAAAAGTTTCATTATATCTGTGAAGCATTGCGCCGGATTGCACTGGAAAGCAAACATCCGGAAACGGTTGTGGCGAAAAGCGATGTGAAGTCAACCGTACCGGTTACTCCGCTCTCCGAAGAATCACGACTGCGGGTGAGTCTGAGCAGGTTGAAAGAGGAAGACCGTGAACCATTGGTTCAGGAACTGGCGAATCTTGGCAGAATTTCCGATCTGGAAATGCTGCCGGATGGGGTGCAACTCACACTGCAAACAACCGTCGGTACTGAAGATATTCTGGCGGTAATGTGTTTTGTACTTGAACCCGATCAGATAACCCTCTCCGGGGAGACCTCGCCATCGGAAATGATCGCTGTACCGCGTAAGGCAGTAGCACGGGAGAGAAGTTCCAGCCATCCACACAATCCTGAATCCGGAAGCAGCAGTATTCGCGTGGCGGTGGAAAAGGTCGATCAAATTATTAACCTGGTTGGCGAGCTGATTATCACTCAGGCGATGCTGACTCAGTTATCCAGTGTGCTGGATCCTTCCCAGTACGACACGCTGATCAGTAGCATTGCTCAACTGGAACGCAATGCGCGCGATCTCCAGGAGTCGGTGATGTCCATTCGCATGATGCCAATGGAGTTCGTCTTTAGCCGTTTCCCGAGACTTGTGCACGATCTGGCCGGCAAACTCAACAAAGAGGTGGATCTGACATTGTGGGGGGGATCGGCGGAACTGGATAAAAGTCTGATTGAACGCATTATCGATCCGCTGACCCATCTGGTACGTAACAGTCTGGATCATGGCATTGAACCGACAGATGTGCGGCGGGCGAAAGGGAAGCCTGATAAGGGGAACCTAATCCTGTCGGCAGAACATCATGGCGGCAATATTGTCATTGAAGTCATTGATGATGGCGCCGGGCTCAATCGGGGAAAAATCCTCGCCAGAGCCCATGCTCAGGGCATGGCCATCAGTGAAAACATGAGCGATGAAGATGTCTGGATGTTGATCTTCGCGGCGGGTTTCTCCACGGCGGAAAAGGTGACGGACGTTTCTGGTCGCGGTGTCGGCATGGATGTCGTCAAGCGCAATATTCAGGAAATGGGCGGCCATGTCACCATTCATTCTGAACAAGGGCGAGGCACCACAATCCGGATTATTCTGCCGCTGACACTGGCGATCCTCGACGGAATGTCCGTGCGGGTGGGTGAGGAAATCTACGTTCTACCGTTGGGTACCGTGATGGAGTCGTTGATGCTCTCTGAAATGCCCATTTACTGCATTGCTGGCGGTAAACAGATGGTGCAGGTACGCGAAGAGTATCTGCCTCTTATTGCGTTACAGCACATTTTTGGTATCGCTGGTGATACGTCAGATGTGAAAGAAGGGATTGCGGTCATTGTGCAAAGTGCAGGCAACCGGTATGCACTGTTAGTCGATCAGTTGATTGGTCAGCATCAGGTCGTTGTCAAAAACCTCGAACAGAACTACCGCAAAGTGCCCGGAATTTCGGCCGCCACCATTTTAGGTGATGGCAGCGTGGCGCTGATCCTCGATGTTGCCGCCTTGAGTACGCTTGTCAAAAGAAATGTCGTCGCTGACAACTGATTAAAAGAGAAGGTGTTCCATGAGTTTATCTGATGCACAAAAGCAACTGGTCCGTGAAGACGTGGGTCAGGAATATCTGGTTTTTACGTTGGATCATGAAGAGTACGGTATTGAGATCCTGAAGGTGCAGGAGATCCGTGGTTATGAAAGAGATCGGGTGACGCGTATCGCCAACACCCCCGACTTTCTTTCCGGCGTCACTAATCTGCGTGGGGTTATTGTGCCCATCGTCGATCTGCGGATGAAGTTTCACCTGAACTCGGCAACGTTTGATGAAAATACCGTAGTGATCGTGTTGAGCCTTGAAAAACGGGTCGTGGGTATTGTGGTGGATGGGGTGTCGGATGTCCTCTCGCTTGAGCCTGAACAAATCCGTCCAGCCCCCGATTTTAGTGGCGCACTCTCTAATGAGTATCTGCTGGGGCTGGGGGCACTGGAAGAGAGAATGCTTATTCTGATGGATATTGAAAAGCTATTGAGCAGTGCAGAAATGGCGCTGGTTGAACAGGTCGCCAGCGCTGAGTACGCATAGCCCTGAAATACAAAATGCCCGATGAGGTTCACCGGGCATTTTACAGGCAGAAAACGGTCAACCTGTATCCAGCGAATAGAAAGCGTTGTACCACTCCCTGCGCATCAGCATAAGATCGGCGGTAATCTTCACAGTATCCTCTTAAGTTCCATTTCTTCCTGAATGTGCTCACTATATTTCATGTGCGTTTTGATTGCCTCTTCAATACTGGCGTTGTAAATCGACACCCCCAGGGTATCGATAACAAAATCAGCAAAGAACTCTGCATCAAACTGACCTGCTCCCCGTTGATTAATACACCGCGATGTTAGTAATGTCTTCATAAGATACACTAACTGGTCGGGTGGTTGACCCGGCAGTTCGGGACCCGCAGTGCCAGCACGGCCCCGTCAACGCAAAATGCATAGTGCAGGATTGTTTACCGGAGCGGGGTCAGTCCAATTTAGGTCACTGGAGAAAAGTCAGGCTGACGTAAATATGCCTGACATTAGCACCGACAGAAATTACGGAGCTCTAAAAAATATCCCTTCTGCGGATGTGAAAGCCTGTCAACTCGGACATCCAGCAATATTTTATTTATTTAACAAAGACCTCCTTATCATTAGTCAGCAATAGAGAGATAGCTAAAGTGATAATTTCAGCATGCAAATGATCATTGTTTTTAATTGCAAGCTCTAGTTTGCTCTGGAGAATGGAGGCAAGAGATGCATGGTTAATTTTAATGTCATTTAAAAAAAGATGACTGGAGGCATCACCAATTAGTATTGCAGCCTGTAATTTTGAGTAAGTGTTTTCCATACCCTATGTTGTCCACCATGCCGTTAACTTAGATGTATAGTGATTTTTTATTAAAACAATCAACATTGTATCAACATTAAATAAAACATAAAACTTTAAAGAAGACTTGCAATATTATAGTATTCGGGGCGTTATGGATTTTTACATGAAGTGAAAAATTAGCATCATATTTTTCACGTTAGCAATAAAATTCTTACACTAAACTCACAAACTGAAAATATCTTTTACTTTCACTGGTTATCATTCAGTGTCAATCAATGAACCTCGTGTAAATAGACCCGTTTTAGTTCCATGCATTTTTTGAGAACCCGGCCAAATAATGGTGCTGTCGATATTCCTCTGGTGTCATATTGTTCAGTGATTCATGAGGGCGTTCACAGTTATATTCTGACACTCATCTTTCCGTGATTTACCGCACTTCATTCAGCGTTCTGAACAGATAAAAATCGAGTATTTTTGTACGGTATGTTCGGTTAAAGCGCTCAATAAAAGTGTTCTGTGACGACTTACCCGGCTGGATAAATTCCAGTTTTACTGAGTGTTGCTCTGTCCATTCAGCCAGTGCAAGTGAGATAAATTCCGGACCATTATCCATGCGTAGCATGACTGGATAGCCGCGATTTGCTGCGATCCTGTCGAGTATACGGATCACGCGCAGAGCTGGCAGATTCAGATCGATTTCAATCGACAACGCCTCACGGTTAGTTAGGTCACAAAAGTAATCTGAATCAACAATCTGTCCCACCACAAGACGATCGCTGACGCTCCGAATACTACCTTCTCGTCAGTAATTTTTCCAGATGTCAGGCTAGATTACCATTCATCGGCGTATGCTGCTTGTCCCTGAGAAATTTTTACCGGCAGCGCTCGCTGTAATGTCAGGGAATTATGTGTAATCCGGGAAGCCTGCAGAGAGTAAAGAAGTCTGCAGGCAGGGCATTTAACTCAAGTGGTTAATAAACTGTGAAGCTTTGGGGTCATATCTGCAGTGAGTGAAAGTGTGTATAGCGTTTGATATATATTATTCCTGTGTTATGCTGCGTAAAGCAATTGCTATACAAGGGGGGCACTAATGAAATCAGATGTTCAACTCAATCTCAGAGCCAAAGAATCTCAAAGAGCACTCATCGATGCTGCTGCAGAGATACTTCATAAATCACGTACGGATTTCATTCTGGAAATGGCCTGCCAGGCTGCGGAGAATGTGATTCTCGATCGACGTGTATTTAATTTTAACGATGAGCAGTATGCCGAGTTTATCGATATGCTCGATGCGCCAGTTGCGGATGACGCTGCCATCAATAAACTTCTGGCAAGGAAACCTCAGTGGGACGTGTAACAGCTCCGGAACCGTTATGCAGCTCACATCAACTGGCTGAGTTCGTAAGCGGAGAGGTCGTTCTCGATGACTGGCTTAAACAGCGAGGGTTAAAAAATCAGGCCCTTGGTGCTGCCAGAACGTTTGTTGTATGTAAAACAGACACCAAACAGGTTGCCGGTTTTTACTCCCTGGCCACCGGTAGCGTTAACCATGTAGAAGCGACGGGAAGTCTCCGGCGCAATATGCCAGATCCAATCCCGGTAATCATACTTGCTCGCCTGGCTGTTGATGAATCATGTCGAGGACAAGGGCTGGGTGCTGATTTACTGCACGATGCAGTATTGCGCTGTTATCGTGTGTCTAAAAATATTGGCGTTCGTGCAATTATGGTTCATGCGCTAACAGAAGAAGCCAAAGGGTTTTATCTTCATCATGGTTTTAAGGCATCACAAACCCAGGACCGGACTCTGTTTCTCAAGCTGCCGCAATAGATTCATTGGTAGAAAGGCTTTCGCATTTAGCTAACGCATTGATATTAAATGTCATTGTATTTATATTTAACATAATCCTTGTTATGCGCACCAATCTTGTGGCTCCAATATTCTGATGTCACTTTTAACCCATTTAGTGATGTCACTTTTTCTGGCATAAAGGATTGAACCTTATTGCAGTGGAGACATCAGGATGCTTGTGACCATGTCAGATAAAGAGCTAAACCGGATCAACGTTATTCAGGCAGTCATCGATAAACGCATGCGCCGTCGTGATGCTGCACATCAACTTGCTCTGACCGAACGTCAGACTCAGCGTTTGATGAATCGCTTTCGTGAATCTGGTGCTGCAGGTCTGGCAAACCTTCGACGAGGACGCCCCGGTAATCACAGACTTCCTGAGTCACTGAAGCTGCGTGTACTTTCTTTGCTTCACGATAACTACAGCGACTTTGGACCAACGCTTGCCGCAGAAAAATTGCGCGAACGCCACAACATCACGGTGTCCTGAGTCACTGAAGCTGCGTGTACTTTCTTTGCTTCACGATAACTACAGCGACTTTGGACCAACGCTTGCCGCAGAAAAATTGCGCGAACGCCACAACATCACGGTGTCTGTTGAAACGCTCAGAAAATGGATGACGGCTGATGGACTCTGGGTCCCATACTCGCGTCGCAGGCCACGTGTTCATCAGCCCAGATACCGGCGTGACTGCCTCGGAGAACTTGTTCAGATCGATGGTTCCCCGCATGACTGGTTTGAAGGACGCGCCCCCAAATGCTGCCTGCTCGTCTTCATTGATGATGCTACTGGCCGTCTGATGCACCTTCGCTTTGGCGAGACTGAATCAGCCTTTGATTATATGATGGCCACCCGCGAGTATCTTGAGCAGCATGGCAAACCACTGGCGTTCTACAGCGATAAGCACGGCATTTTCAGGGTCAATAATGGTGGAACTACCACGACTGGAACCACTCAGTTCGGCCGGGTGCTTTCCGAACTGGGGATCGAGTTGATATGCGCCAACAGCCCGCAAGCTAAAGGTCGCGTTGAACGCGCAAACCAGACTCTTCAGGACCGGCTTATCAAAGAAATGCGGCTTGAAGGCATCAGCAGCATCGAGGATGCCAATGCCTGGCTGGATACCTTCATTATTGATTTCAATCGTCGTTTTGCCAGACCGGCAAAATACCCCAAAGACCTGCACCGGCCGGTGGCTGAAAATGCTGAAGATCTGGATGATACCTTTGCCCGGCAGGAATCACGAAAACTCTCCAAAACGCTGACATTCCGTTACGATAAGATGATATATCTCGTTGAACCTACGGAAGAAAACACCAGAATTGCGGGCGAAAAAATCACAGTTTACGACTACCCGGATGGCACACTGGCGTTTAAATATGGCTACCGATCACTCAATTATCAGGTTTTCGATAAACTTGAATGCATCGATCAAGGACAAATTGTTGATAACAAGCGGCTTGGCGCCGTACTGAAACTGGCTCAGGATAAGATGGATGAACTTGAACGTGATGGTAAACGTGACCGAAGTAAAAAGATGCCCAAACGACGTGCACAGGCCAGAATTCAGGAGCAGCTCAGAGCAATTAATCCGGTTCTTGCCAACCCGGAGGAATTTAGGGCCAGTTTGAAACGCTAGCCCCCTGCTCTGCCTGATTAGCCTAAAGCTCTGGCCGTAATCACGACCAGGGTTTAACGCGGTGCGTAGCCTTCTTCGCTCAAGGCCTTCTGCAATTTATCGATCGCGTCTTTCATAAGATACGTCTCATCATCGCTGATGGCACAGGCCCTCATCTCAGTCCAGGTCAGACGCTTAATAAACTGAGCCAGCGCCATTGCTTCCTTATCATTCAGTTCAAGAAATAACTTCTCAATACCGTTCATAAGCATCCCTCTCTGGTTGAGCTTTAATACTATCAATCACCAGGAATCTGAACGAGTGGTTTGCATCAAAAATCGAACAAGAAGTGATGATTCTGACCGAACACGGACAAAGATAACTCATGTAGATTTGTCACTTTAGGTGACATTTCAAACTGGCTAAAACAGGTGACTTTTTAATCTTGCAATAACAG
>NZ_AZUB01000016.1:0-41634 GCF_000568095.1 Enterobacter sp. DC4
GATATGTAAGTAGTTATAATACACACCACTATATAGTGGCGAACTTTCTTCATCAGAAACTTTTTTAGCCTTTTCAAGTATAACATTAGAAGTAAGAAACTTTATTCTTTTTTCCAAAAGAGCGAAATTATTCGTATTGCAATAATCTTTTAAAGAAAGTACAATTTTTCTTTTTAATTTAAGTATTTTCTTTTTTGAAATCGTAACTTTAACATCTCGCTTATCAGAAGCTTTTATTTTCCCGCTTCTAACACAAAAACAATACCCTAAATAATTAAACTCATTGGCCACCATCCCTTTTTCATTATTATGGATATCTATTTCTCTGCATTTTGAAATGTTGAAGTCTAGATTATCCGGCAAGAAACCCTTAAAGAAATTTTGAAAGTCATTTATTTTTTCACACGTAAAAATGATAATATCATCTACATAGCGTGCATAGTAGAAAACACTTTTAGTACGTTTAACCTTATCATCAAAATCTTCAAGGTAAAGCTCAGCCATGGTGGCGCTTAAACCGATTCCTCTTGGAAGACCTGATTCAGTAGACAGATGTGATAGTTCAAAAAAACGCTTTATCAACCTTTTCGTTTTATAAGAAACAATTGAGGATCTTGTTATTTTGTCCAAAATTTTATTTTTATTAATACTTTCATAAAAATCTTTAATATCTAACTTATATACAAAAAATGGGACCGGCTCTTCGAGCATGCAAATCACATGTCTTACAATATCATTCCTATCTGATTGTCTGACACCATAGATTCTCTTGAGATTATCATTTGCTTTTCTTAGTGCCAATATATCTTTGAATTCATTAGGTATTATGACCTTTTTATTATTTATCCTTGCAAAGGAAAACCTGCCAAAATTAAATTTATCGTCATTTATGATTTGTGATAACCTTATCATTTCACTTTCATAATCTTCCCTATCAATATTTCTGAGGAATTTTTTAGGATCTTCTTTATACAAAAGCCTCAAAAGGTTTCTTGGCGAGAATGTTTGATCCAGCATGATTATAAATACCTCGAATTTTATTCTTATCGCAGTAAGCAAGTTGCATTTCAATCCATGTAGACTCAAATCCATATTCATGCAAAATCGTTGACATCGTGTGTCTAAATCCATGCCCAGTCACTTTTCCTCCATATCCAATACGCTTGATCAACTGGTTGATGCTAGCCTCACTCATAGGCTTGTTCGAATTGTTACGCCCAGGAAAAACTAACTGATAGTTTCCTGACATGGACTTTAGCTCAATGAGTAAATCTAACGCTTGAGCTGATAATGGCACAAGATGTGATCTTCGCATTTTCATCCTTTTAGCAGAAATTTCCCAAATAGCGTTATCCAGATCAAATTCTTGCCATAATGCCGCACGTAATTCGATGGTTCTCACGCCTGTAATCATCAGTAATTTCGTGGCTATCTGGACAAGCTTACTTCCGGTATACCCCTCTAAGGCACGCAGAAAATCAGGTATCTCATCAGCTTTTAGGAACGGGAAATGATTGGATTGGTGTACTTCGAGAGCGCTGGAGAGATCCGCCGCAGGATTGTACTCCGCCCTGCCTGTTGCGATTGCGTAGCGAAACACTTCGGAGCAACGCTGACGCACTTTCCGCATTTTCTCCAACGCACCACTTTTCTCAATTTTACGCAGTACGTTCAGCAGCTCTAGCGGTTTAATCTCTCCCACAGGCCTTGTTCCAACATAAGGAAAAATATCTTTCTTAAACGCTTCCATGATGTCTGATGCATAGCCTGCCGACCATTTAGCAGATTTAAGTTGATGCCACTCTCTGGCTATCTTTTCGAAGGCGTTCTCTGACTCTGTTTGCAGAGCCAGCTTTTGCTCTTTTCGAACCTTGCTAGGGTTCTTTCCTTCTGCCACAAGTTTTCGAGCTTCATCACGACGGGAACGAGCATCGGCAAGAGTGATCGTTGGGTAAACGCCAAGCGAGATCATCTTGGGTTTACCGGCATAGCGATAGCGGAACCGCCAGCTCTTGCTTCCATTAGGTTCTATAAGCAATGACAAGCCTTGCCCATCCCCAAGCGTATAGGGTTTATCTTCAGGCTTAGCGCAGCGAATCTGCATATCGTTTAAAGGCATGTGTATAGAAATACATGACCGAACAGGAACATATACACAATCCTATACACATTCTTTATCGGATTCTACTGGATGGCTGCGGACGATGATGGACTAAAAAGCGGTAAAATCGTTATAATTCAGGGTATTATGGATGAATACGGACATTTGGGGAAGTCGAAATGGTGCCGATAATAGGAGTCGAACCTACGACCTTCGCATTACGAATGCGCTGCTCTACCAACTGAGCTATATCGGCCCTGAGAGGCCGGTTACGAGTGTAACCACGGGGCAAAAGGTTAGATCTATCCGGGTGATGCGTCAATGCCCTTTTGAATCAAACGGCTACTTTTGCATCACCCGTGATTATTTACGCACGAATCGTATCGTCACCGAAGCCGATCCACTTGTACGTGGTCAGCGCTTCCAGCCCCATCGGACCGCGCGCGTGCAGTTTCTGCGTGCTAACCGCCACCTCAGCGCCGAGCCCGAACTGGCCGCCGTCGGTGAAGCGGGTGGAGGCATTCACATATACCGCAGAGGAATCCACTTCGTTCACGAAGCGATCCGCATTGCGCAGCGTACGCGTCAGTATGGCGTCAGAATGCTGCGTGCCATGCTCACGGATGTGCGCAATCGCGTCGTCAAGATCGCTCACGATTTTCACGTTCAGATCCAGTGACAGGAACTCGTCGTCGTACTGCTCCGCGTTGACGGGAACGACGTTAGCCGGGCCATCCTGCAGCAGCGCGAGCGCACTGGCGTCAGCATGCAGCGTCACGCCGCTCTCTGCCATCTGTTTGCTCAGGGCCGGCAGGAAGGTGTTCGCAATATCCTGATGCACCAGCAGCGTTTCAACGGTGTTACAGGTGCTTGGACGCTGGGTCTTCGCGTTAACGATAATCTTCAGCGCCGGTGCAATCTCAGCGCTGTCGTCTACAACGATGTGACATACGCCGATACCGCCGGTGATCACCGGAATCGTCGACTGCTCGCGGCACAGCTTGTGCAGGCCCGCGCCGCCGCGTGGGATCAGCATGTCGATGTATTTATCCATGCGCAGCATCTCGTTGACCAGCGCACGATCCGGGCTCTCAATTGCCTGCACGGCACCCGCCGGTAAGCCACACTCTTCCAGCGCCTGCTGAATGACTTTCACCGTCGCGGCGTTGGTACGCCAGGTCTCTTTCCCACCGCGCAGAATAGCGGCGTTACCGGTTTTCAGGCACAGGGAGGCGACATCCACCGTCACGTTTGGACGGGCTTCATAAATAACGCCGATAACGCCGAGCGGCACGCGACGGCGCTCCAGGCGTAAACCGCTGTCGAGCAGCCCGCCGTCGATCACCTGCCCTACCGGGTCGGCCAGATTGCAGACCTGACGAACATCGTCGGCGATGCCTTTCAGGCGGGCCGGGGTCAGCGCCAGACGGTCGAGCATCGCTTCGCTCAGACCGTTGCGGCGCGCTTCCAGTAAATCCTGCTCGTTGGCGAGCAAAATTTCCTGGGACTGTGATTCCAGATAATCAGCGATTTTTTCCAGCACGCGGTTTTTCTCGCGGCTGGAAAGGAGCGCCAGTTTGTAAGAGGCGGCCTTCGCGGCAGCGCCCATTTGTTCCAGCATGTTCTGGCTCCTTAACGAATAATCATGTCATCGCGATGTACGGCAACCGGGCCATATTCATAGCCCAGAATGGCGTCGATCTGCTGTGAGTGGTGACCCGCGATGCGGCGCAGGGCATCGCTGTTATAACGGCTTACGCCGTGGGCGATGTCGCGGCCTTCGAGGTTACGGATACGGATCACTTCACCACGGGAGAAGTTGCCTGTCACGCTTTTAATTCCTTTAGGAAGTAATGAACTTCCTCGTTCCAGAATCGCGGCGGTTGCCCCTTCATCGACGACGAGTTCGCCCGCAGGCGGCGCGCCAAATATCCAGCGTTTACGGTTTTCCAGCGGGGATTCCTGAGCGTGGAAGCGGGTGCCGACCGAGATGCCTTCCATCACGTCACCAATCACGCCAGGGCGGCTGCCCGCCGCAATGATGGTGTCGATACCGGCGCGGCACGCCACGTCAGCGGCCTGCAGCTTGGTCCCCATGCCGCCCGTTCCGAGGCCGGACACGCTGTCACCGGCGATGGCGCGCAGCGCATCGTCGATACCGTGAACGTCGGTAATCAGCTCGGCTTCCGGGTTGGAGCGCGGATCGGCAGTGAACAACCCCTGCTGATCGGTCAGAAGCAGTAATTTATCGGCACCGGCCAGAATGGCAGCCAGCGCAGAGAGGTTATCGTTATCGCCTACTTTGATTTCAGCGGTAGCAACGGCATCGTTCTCGTTAATGACCGGAACGATATTGTTGTCCAGCAGCGCGCGAAGGGTATCGCGGGCGTTCAGGAAGCGCTCTCTGTCTTCCATATCCGCACGCGTCAGCAGCATCTGCCCGACGTGGATGCCATAGATAGAGAACAGCTGTTCCCAGAGTTGAATGAGTCGGCTTTGCCCCACGGCGGCCAGCAGCTGTTTGGAGGCTATCGTCGCGGGGAGTTCGGGGTAACCCAGGTGTTCACGCCCGGCGGCAATCGCCCCGGAGGTCACAATCACAATACGATGCCCTGCGGCATGTAACTGAGCGCACTGACGTACAAGCTCAACAATGTGGGCGCGATTTAGGCGGCGCGATCCGCCTGTTAAAACACTGGTACCGAGTTTTACCACCAGCGTCTGGCTGTCACTCATGATTCTCTGCCGTTCAACGATAAGGGAAAGTAATGTCGAACGAACGTTTTAGCAGGAGTCAGCCCCGTTGCCAACTGCCTTAGCACATCGCGAAACACTTTGTTGCGCGGGATCAGGAAGCGTAGCGGGAGAATTTGACACTTTTATTACCGAAATAATAAATCACAGTTTTTTAAAATTATTCTTAGTTTGTCATAAAAGTTTCATTCCAGAACGATAAAACCCTTCCTGTTTTTTCACGGGACTTAAGCATGAGCTTATCGTCCAGCGAATTTTTTAGCGCGTTTATAAGACAGGATCGAAAATGAAAAAGAGCACTCTGGCATTAATGGTTATGGGCGTAGTGGCTTCTGCATCCGTTCACGCAGCTGAAGTTTATAATAAAGATGGTAATAAGCTGGACGTGTACGGCAAAGTGAAAGCCATGCACTACATCAGCGATGATGCCACCAAAGATGGCGATCAGACTTACGTTCGTTTCGGTTTTAAAGGCGAAACCCAGATTAACGATCAGCTGACGGGCTATGGCCGTTGGGAATCTGAATTTGCAGGTAACAAAGCCGAGAGCGACTCCTCTCAGAAAACCCGTCTGGCGTTCGCGGGCCTGAAGCTGAAAAACTTTGGTTCTCTGGATTACGGTCGTAACCTGGGTGCCCTGTATGACGTTGAAGCATGGACCGACATGTTCCCTGAGTTCGGCGGCGACTCTTCCGCGCAGACCGATAACTTCATGACCAAGCGTGCGACCGGTCTTGCTACCTACCGTAACACCGATTTCTTCGGCGCGGTTGACGGTCTTGACATGACCCTGCAGTACCAGGGCAAAAACGAAAACCGTGACGCCAAGAAACAGAACGGTGACGGTTTTGGTACCTCTCTGACCTATGACTTCGGCGGCAGCGATTTCGCCGTCAGCGGCGCCTACACCAACTCTGACCGCACCAATGCGCAGAACCTGTTGGCGCGTGGCCAGGGCCAGAAAGCAGAAGCCTGGGCAACCGGTCTGAAATATGACGCGAACGATATTTATCTGGCAGCGATGTATTCAGAAACCCGTAATATGACGCCAATTTCTGGCGGGTTTGCCAATAAAGCGCAGAACTTTGAAGTGGTCGCACAATATCAGTTCGATTTCGGTCTGCGTCCGTCCCTGGGTTATGTCCAGTCTAAAGGCAAAGATATCGAAGGTATTGGTGACGAAGATCTGGTGAAATACATTGACGTTGGCGCGACCTATTACTTCAACAAAAATATGTCCACCTTTGTTGATTATAAAATCAACCAGATTGACGACAAAAATAAACTGGGCGTGAGCAGCGATGACATCGTTGCCGTGGGTATGACCTACCAGTTCTGATGATGCGAAATAAAAAAACCGGCCTAGTGCCGGTTTTTTTATTTCAGGGATTAATGCGGTCTGGTGCCCTCTCCCACGGGGAGAGGGAGAAAACCATCATTTTTTGTAGGCCGGGTAAGGCGAAGCCGCCACCCGGCGCTGGGACACCATCAGGCAGTCAGTTTCACCGCTTCGCTGGAAAAGTTATCTGCGGGCTCGAGCTTGAGATCCAGAGTCGCCAGCAGTGCGCGTGCCTTATCATGGAACTCTTTTAGCGTATATTCCAGGCGGTCAATCACTTCCTGATCTTTAATAGAGGTCGCCTGCCAGTTGCCGTCTTTATTAAACAGGCCAAACTGGTAGCTATACGTAAAGCGTTTTTCCTCTGCTTCCATTTCCATCCACCAGCCCCAGAATTCACGTTTTTCGGGTGCAGGCTTCACGTTGACGCATACAGCCAGGCAGTCGAAAAAAAAGCGATTCTCTTCACACTGCTCTTCTCGAATATACGGGCCGAGAGCCATAAACTTCTTAATCAGTCTACTTTTCGGGTGTCCACTCGGTAACGTCATTGCGATCTCCTTTTGTGAAGCCACTGTTTTACCAAACCAGCAAAATTTAGCAATCTATTAACACAATCTCTGAGCGATCCAGCGCGTAATCTCTTTCAGCGCTTTATCGAAATTCTGATAGACCGGGCTGAACGGCACTTCTAGCAATTTGCCATCCGCAGATGACGACGTGATTAAGCGCGACTCTTCTTCCGGACTGAACGGATCGTTTTTCCAGAATCCCGACAGCATCGGCGTTGGGCAGCGGCGTCCCAGCAACCCTTGCGTTTTTAACGAGTAGCGATTGAGCTCAACGCGCAGCGCTTCGTCTGATGCATCATGCATGCCAAGACGGCTGGCCAGCACATCAAGGTACATTTCAGGTACGCTCCCCTGACGTGCGGGATCGCTGAGCAGGGCGTGAACGACCGGGCCGAGGCAGGCGACAGCTTTCAGGCGAGAAGATTCAAGGTAAGCCAGACGCACCGCGACGTTTGCACCAAAGCGGAAGCCAAATGCCGCCACGCGGGTGTGGTCGACCCACGGAATGTTTTCCAGCGCTTTTAGCGCATGCTGGTGCAGCAGGCTGGAATCCTGAGTCAGTTTCCATTTGGAGGAGAAGCCGATAGAGGGCATATCCAGCGTCAGCATCGCGATCCCTTTTGGTGCGAAGTAGCGCTCATACAGGCTGTAATAATCGATCTGCAACGAATCCAGCCCACCGCACATAAGGACTGTCGGGAACGGGCCTTCACCTTCAGGCATATGCAGGAACCCGGTAATGGATGACCCACCCGGAATGGTAAACTCGAGTTCGCGCATCTGGCCCGGCAGGCGTTGAGCCGCCTCTTCATAGGCGCGATTCGCCAGCGCCTGTGCCTGCTCAGCCAGCTCATCACCTTTCAGATGTGGATACGCGGCAATGGCGTAGAGATTGGCAGCATGCAGCCAGTGCTTGCCGCTGCGTGTGGCATCCTCTTCCTGGCTGGCTTTTTGCTGCCAGAGCATCGCCTGTTTAGACCATTCATAGATCCAGTTTCCACCCCGGTAACCCACCACCGTATCATAGAGTTCGCTGTCGGTACGCTCGGCTTCACTCATCACGATACGCGCCTGCACGTCAAGGATTTCACGAGGATCGATACCGCGCCAGACCCACATCAGGCGGTTAATCATACGATACCAGTGGGGCACGTTTTTACCGTCTAACGCGGACTGGACGGCAGGCTGTGTCCCCGGATTAAAGCGACGCACCAGCGTCGACGTTTCAGGGTGTTTGAAACGGGGTTTGAAAAGTGTCTCGGTGAGATTCGCCTGCGTCATTGCGTTGCCTCCATGAATACGTCATATGAAGACTATTGTAACGCGTGGCAGGCCAAAAAGAACAACGCCCGGCATTGCCGGGCGTGTAAAGTTACGTACTGGGATTAACGGCCTGAAATCGGCGGTACGAAGACCACGCCCATATCCCATGGCTGTTCAATCCAGGTATCCTGCGGGATATCAATCACGTAATCGTCAACCAGCGGGCGGCCAGCAGGTTTCGCGAAGATAGTGACGAAATGTGCTTTCGGATACATTTCGCGGATAGCGACCGCAGTACCGCCGGTATCTACCAGGTCATCAATCACGATGAAACCTTCACCGTCGCCTTCCGCGCGTTTCAGCACGGTCAGCTCACGCTGGTTGTCATGGTCATAGCTGGAGATGCAAACGGTATCGACATGACGAATACCCAGCTCACGTGCCAGCAGCGCCCCCGGTACCAGACCGCCACGGCTGACGGCAATAATGCCTTTCCACTGTTCGGAAGGCATCAGACGCGCCGCCAGTTTGCGGGCGTGAATCTGCAACATGTCCCAGGTGACGACGTATTTTTCGCTCATGTGAAGTGTCCCAGCCTGTTTTTATACGGCTTAAAAAGTGTTCGAGGGGGAAATAGGTTGCGCGAGATTATAGAGATCTGACGCACTAAAAACCAGTGTTTAGCGCCCTCTGCCTGTGTTTTTACATGCTTTATGCTACCAGCCAGCAGAGAAAGTGGTATTCTCAGTTTCATCTCGCAAGCCTGACTTGTGGTAACTATTAACCTGCTAACCCTGTGACCTGCAACCCTGTTTGCAGCGCCTCGACAAGGAGACTTATCGTGTCTGAACTGTCTCAATTATCTCCGCAGCCGCTGTGGGATATTTTTGCCAAAATCTGCTCCATTCCACACCCTTCCTACCATGAAGAACAGCTTGCCGAACATATTATGGGCTGGGCGAAGGAAAAAGGTCTGCATGCTGAACGCGACCAGGTTGGCAACATTCTGATCCGCAAACCCGCCACCGCAGGCATGGAAAACCGCAAACCGGTTGTGCTGCAGGCGCACCTGGACATGGTGCCACAGAAGAACAACGACACCGTTCACGACTTCACCAAAGACCCAATCCAGCCGTACATCGACGGCGACTGGGTGAAAGCACGCGGCACCACCCTGGGCGCGGATAACGGCATCGGTATGGCCTCTGCGCTGGCGGTACTGGCTGACGACAGCGTTGAGCACGGTCCACTGGAAGTGCTGCTGACCATGACCGAAGAAGCGGGCATGGACGGCGCGTTCGGTCTGCAGGCGAACTGGCTGCAGGCGGATATCCTGATCAACACCGACTCTGAAGAAGAAGGTGAGATCTACATGGGCTGCGCGGGCGGGATTGATTTCATCTCTACCCTGCCGCTGTCACGCGAAGCGATTCCTGCCGGTTTCCAGACCTTCAAGCTGACGCTGAAAGGTCTGAAAGGCGGCCACTCCGGCGGCGATATTCACCTGGGTCTGGGCAACGCCAACAAGCTGCTGGCGCGCTTCCTGGCAGGCCATGCGGCTGAGCTGGATCTGCGTCTGGTTGATTTCAACGGCGGTACCCTGCGCAACGCGATCCCACGCGAAGCCTTCGCCACCGTGGCAGTACCGGCGGCAAAAGCCGACGAGCTGAAAAAACTCTCCACCGTGTACCTGGATATCCTGAAAAACGAACTGTCGGCGAAAGAGAAGAACCTGACCGTGGTGCTGGAATCCGTCTCCACGGATAAAGCCGCGCTGACCGCGAAGTCTCGTGACACCTTCGTTCAGCTGCTGAACGCGACGCCAAACGGCGTGATCCGCAACTCTGATGTGGCGAAAGGCGTGGTGGAAACCTCGCTGAACGTGGGCGTGGTGACCATGAGCGACGACAGCGCGGAAATCATCTGCCTGATCCGCTCCCTTATCGACAGCGGTAAAGAGTACGTGGTGAGCATGCTGGAATCGCTGGGTACGCTGGCGGGAGCAAAAACCTCTGCCAAAGGCAGCTACCCGGGCTGGCAGCCGGATGCAAGTTCTCCGGTGATGGCGCTGGTGCGTGAAACCTATCAGCGTCTGTTCAACAGCACCCCGAACATTCAGGTGATCCACGCCGGTCTGGAATGCGGTCTGTTCAAGAAACCGTATCCGGATATGGATATGGTGTCCATCGGGCCAACCATTACCGGTCCGCACTCGCCGGATGAGCAGGTTCATATCGAAAGCGTCGGTCACTACTGGACGCTGCTGACTGAACTGCTGAAAGCGATCCCCGTTAAGTAATTCCCTCACCCCAGCCCTCTCCCACAGGGAGAGGGTGAACAACGTAGGCCCGGTAAGCGTAGCGCACCGGGCTTTTTTACAATCCTAATACCAGCTGTCGCTCTAACTGCGGATCCAGCAGCGTGACGTGCAATCCCACCAGCCTCACCCCTCGCCCGCCCCGGCGTTCTTCCCATGCCTTTTTTGCCGTCGCGATAAGATCGTCTTTATTCAGTCGCGGCCAGACGTGTTCCTGCGTGGTCTGCTGGAAGTCGTTGAATTTTAATTTGATACCCTGACGGGCAATGCGCAGGTCCGGCTTCACCTTGCTTAAGCGTCGCTCCAGCTCCGGGTAAAGCTGTTCCGTAATTATGGTTTCGCATTCGGACCAGTCATGAATATCTTCAATGAGGGTGCGCTCAACGCCGACGGATTTCCGTAGCCGTTCACTGTTCACATCGCGATCGTCAATCCCCTGGCTGCGCTCCCACAGCACGCGGCCAAACTTCCCGAAGCGCTTGAGCAGCATGGCGAGGTCGCTTCGCTGCACGTCTTCACAGGTCCGTAGCCCCATGCTTTCCAGCTTTGCGGCGGAGACTTTCCCGACGCCGGGGATTTTACCGAGCGGTAGCGTTTTCAAAAACGCAGGCACCTCTTCCGGCGTGATGACGTACTGGCCGTTGGGCTTATTTAAATCGGAGGCGATTTTGGCGAGGAATTTAACGGGCGCGACCCCCGCCGATGCCGTCAGATTCAGCTCGTTGAAAATCGTCTGGCGGATCTCCTGCGCCATCAGCGTGGCGGAGCCGTGGCAATGCACGCTGTCGGTCACATCGAGATAGGCTTCGTCCAGCGACAGCGGCTCTATCAGAGAGGTATAGCGGGAAAAGATTTCCCGAATATGAAGGGAAGCCTCTTTATAGGCGTCGAACCGCCCGGGCAGAAGCGTGAGATGAGGGCAAAGCTTTAAGGCCATCGCCGTCGGCATGGCGCTGCGCACGCCAAATTTGCGCGCAGGATAGTTGGCGGTGCTGATGACACCACGCTGAACGCGGCTGCCGCCAATGGCGATGGGAATATCCCGCAGCGCCGGGTTGTCTCGCATCTCCACTGCGGCAAAAAAGCAGTCCATATCAACATGGATTATTTTGCGCATAGTAAGCCCTCACTCATCACTGGATAAGTATACAGTAAACAAATGAGGGTTGAGAAGTGTGCGTGGGAATTGTCGGGTGGCGGTTTCGCCTTACCCGACCTGGCAGATTAAATGATGCGCTGCTGCTCGCGGGCCATTCTTTTTTTCCGCGCATCGCACGGTTCCGGGCAGTCGCAGACCTTTTCCATCCCAAGGGAGGAAATACCGCCGCAGCTGCCCTGAATGCTTTTCCGCTTAACGATCCAGCCTAACGACATGCCGAAGATGACAAGCACAAACACCACAAAGGTTGCCAGAAACGTCAGCATCATCAGCCTCCGAAGTCATCAAGCATGATGTTCTCATCTTCAACGCCGAGATCTTTCAGCATCTTAATCACGGCGGCGTTCATCATCGGCGGACCACACATATAGAACTCGCAGTCCTCGGGCGCCGGGTGCTGTTTGAGGTAGTTTTCATACAGCACGTTGTGGATGAACCCCGTATAGCCCGTCCAGTTATCTTCCGGCTGCGGATCGGAGAGCGCCACATGGAAGGTAAAGTTCGGGTTTTCACGCGCCAGCTGTTCAAACTCGTCGTCATAGAACATTTCGCGCAGCGAACGCGCCCCGTACCAGAAGCTGATTTTACGCTTGCTGCCGAGCCGCTTGAGCTGGTCAAAAATGTGCGAGCGCATCGGGGCCATACCGGCACCGCCGCCGATAAAGACCATTTCCGCGTCGGTATCTTTCGCGAAGAACTCCCCGAACGGACCGGAGATGGTCACCTTATCTCCCGGCTTCAGAGACCAGATGTATGACGACATCACGCCCGGCGGTGCATCCGGCACATTCGGTGGCGGCGTGGCGATACGCACGTTGAGCATGATAATGCCCTTCTCTTCCGGATAGTTGGCCATGGAGTAGGCGCGCAGCGTCGGCTCTTTTACCTCGGATACAAAGCGGAAGAGATTGAATTTGTCCCAGTCAGCGCGGTACGCCTGCGGAACGTCGAAGTCCGCATACGCCACGGTATGCTCAGGACACTCAATCTGAATGTATCCCCCGGCGCGGAACGGAACATCTTCCCCTTCTGGTACCCGCAGCTTCAGCTCTTTAATAAAGGTGGCTTTGTTATCATTAGAGATAACCTCGCACTCCCATTTTTTAACGCCGAAGATCTCTTCCGGCAGCTCAATTTTCATGTTCTGGCGCACCGCGACCTGGCAGGCCAGACGGCAGCCCTCTTTTGCCTCACGCTTAGTGATATGCGCCAGCTCGGTGGGCAGAATATCGCC
The DNA here is from genome assembly GCF_000568095.1 of Enterobacter sp. DC4. Classification (NCBI taxonomy): domain Bacteria; kingdom Pseudomonadati; phylum Pseudomonadota; class Gammaproteobacteria; order Enterobacterales; family Enterobacteriaceae; genus Enterobacter; species Enterobacter sp. DC4. The sequence goes on from NZ_AZUB01000016.1 coordinate 12,740, forward strand.
ACCGCCCTCTTTTACCGTCACGCGGCACTGCCCGCAGGAGCCGCCGCCGCCGCAGGCTGAGGAGACAAAAATACCGTTACCGGAGAGCGTGTTGAGCAGTTTATCTCCCGCCGGCGTGCGGATCTGATTCTGCGGATCGTCGTTAATATCAATCACCACGTCGCCGGAATTCACCAGCTTCGCGCGCGCCGCCAGAATGAGTCCTGACAGCACCAGTACAATCAGCGTGAACATCACCACGCCAAGGATAATTTCCATCTGTTAGCCCTTATAGCTGCACACCGGAGAAGGACATAAAGCCCAGCGCCATCAGACCGGTGGTGATAAAGGTGATCCCTAAGCCACGCAGACCCGCAGGCACGTTGGCATATTTCATTTTCTCGCGGATCCCCGCCATGGTGACAATCGCCAGCATCCAGCCGATGCCGGAACCAAAACCGTACACCACGGATTCACTGAAGTTGTAATCACGCTGAACCATAAACGAGACGCCGCCAAAGATGGCGCAGTTCACCGCGATCAGCGGCAGGAAGATCCCCAGCGCGTTGTACAGCGACGGGAAATATTTATCGAGGATCATCTCCAGGATTTGCACCAGCGCTGCGATCACCCCGATAAAGGTGATGAAGTTCAGGAAGCTGAGATCAACCCCTTCCACCAGCGCGCCGTCCCGCAGCACGAAGTTGTACACCAGATTGTTAATCGGAACCGAAAGCCCCAACACAACGGTGACCGCCACCCCCAGCCCAAATGCCGTGGAGACCTTTTTAGACACAGCAAGGAACGTGCACATGCCGAGGAAAAACGCGAGCGCCATGTTTTCAACAAACACCGCGCGCACAAACAAACTCAGGTAATGAGCCATCGTCGGTTACTCCTTTTCCTGCTGTTCTGGCTTCAGCGTACGAATCAGCCAGATCAGCAAACCGATAATGAAGAATGCGCTAGGGGCCAGCAGGAACAGGCCGTTTGGCAGATACCAGCCGCCGTTTTGCACCGTGTCCAGCACCGTGATGCCAAACAGCTTGCCGCTGCCAATCAGCTCGCGCAGGAACCCTACGGTCAGCAGGATCGCGCCGTAGCCCAGGCCGTTGCCGATACCGTCCATAAAGCTCGCCAGCGGCGGCATTTTCATGGCGTAGGCTTCCGCACGCCCCATGACAATACAGTTGGTGATAATCAGCCCGACAAACACCGAGAGCTGTTTGGAGGTTTCATAGGCGAAGGCGCGCAGCAGCTGATCGACCACGATCACCAGCGAGGCGATGATCGCCATCTGCACGATGATCCTCACGCTGTTGGGAATGTGGTGGCGGATCATCGAGATAAACATGCTCGAAAACGCCGTGACCAGCGTGACGGCCAGCGTCATCACCACCGCCGTTTCCAGCTTGGTCGTTACCGCCAGAGCTGAACAGACGCCCAGCACCTGCAGCGTGATCGGGTTATTGGCGAGCAGTGGGCCAATGAGCACCTTTTTCACTTCTTTCAGTTCATCGGTATCAGCCATTGTTCAGCGCTCCTTCACGTACGTTTTTCAGGAAAGGACCAAAGCCCAGCTCGCCCATCCAGAAATCAAAACTGTGCTGCACCCCGTTTGAGGTGAGCGTGGCGCCGGAAAGCCCGTCGACGGCGTAGTCGTCACCGGGACGTGCCGCCCCTTTCATCACCTTCAGCGCAGGCAGACCGTTATCGTCAAGCACTTTCTTGCCGACAAACTGTGCCCGCCAGTTCGGGTTTTCCACTTCACCGCCCAGCCCCGGCGTTTCGCCCTGGTCGTAATACGTAATGCCTTTGACCGTGCGGCCATCCGTATCCAGGGCCACAAAGGCATACATCATTGACCACAGGCCGTTGCCGTAGACAGGAAGCACCACTTCCTGAATGCGTTTTTGGGGGTCACGCACCAGGTAAATTTCGGCCAGGTTGCTGCGGCGCTTAATCCCGGCGGGATCTTGCGATGCCTCGAGCGTCACGCTCATCTGCGGATCTTTCAGCGCCAGCGCCTGGTTGAAGGTTGCCGGGTCTTTATCCAGCAGTTCACCCGTTTTTAAATCCACCAGCCGCGCGGAAATACGTTCGGCAAAGACGGCCGAAACGTCGTCTGCGCTCATTCCTTCCTGCATCAGCCCGGCCACGGCCAAAATGTTGCGCTGTTTATCCAGCGCGCGTTGCTCCTGCTGCAGGGGTTTTAACCCCACGGCAGAACCGGCCACGACGATGGAACAGACCAGACAGAGCACCAGCACCACCAGCAGCGTTTTGCTGATGCTGTCGTTATTTTTAACCTCAGCCACGCGCCTTCCTCCGCTTGATGTTGGCCCGCACCACCAGGTAGTCGAACAGCGGCGCAAAAAGGTTGGCAAACAGAATGGCCAGCATCATCCCTTCCGGATACGCCGGGTTGACCACGCGGATCAGGACACACATCGCGCCAATGAGCACGCCATAGCTCCATTTACCTTTATCGGTAAACGAGGCCGAGACCGGGTCCGTCGCCATGAACATCATGCCGAACGCGAAGCCCCCCAGCACCAGATGCCAGTACCACGGCATGGAGAACATCGGGTTGGTAGTAGAATCGATAACGTTGAACAGGGTGGCGGTCAGCACCATGCCGATCATCACGCCCGCCACAATCCGCCAGGAGGCCACACGTCCGAAAAGAATGATCGCCCCGCCAAGCAAAATCATCAGCGTCGAGACTTCACCGATGGAGCCCGGAATGTTGCCAATAAAGGCATCAAACCAGGTGACTTGCTGACCCGTCGCGTTGTTCACCAGCGTTTCGCCACCGTGGGCTGCCCACTGTGAAAGCGGCGTCGCGCCGGAAAAACCGTCTGCCGCCGTCCAGACCAGATCGCCTGAGATTTGCGCCGGATAGGCAAAGAAGAGGAACGCACGCCCAGCCAGCGCCGGGTTGAGGAAGTTCCGCCCGGTGCCGCCGAAGATCTCTTTGGCAATGACCACGCCAAAGCTAATGCCCAGCGCCGCCTGCCAGAGCGGTAAGGTTGGCGGGACAATCAGGGCAAACAGAATCGAGGTCACGAAGAAGCCTTCGTTGATCTCGTGTTTACGGATGATGGCAAACAGCACTTCCCAGAAGCCGCCCACGATAAATACCGTGAGGTAAATCGGCAGGAAGAACACCGCGCCCAGCGTCATCATGCTGATCCAGCCCGCGTCTGCAGCAAAGCTCACCCCTAACGACTGGGCCAGACGGTAGTGCCAGTCAGACTGGAGCACCTGCGCCAGCTGCTGTGCATCGTACATGTGGTGCAGCGCCGGAATGGTCTGCAGGCCAACGTTGTACATCCCCCAGAACATCGCCGGGAAGACCGCAAACCACACCAGGATCATCATTCGCTTGAGGTCGATGGCGTCGCGAACGTGCGCCGCGCCTTTCGTCACCAGCCCCGGCGTGTAGAAAATGGTCGCCGTTGCTTCATACAGCGGGTAGTACTTTTTGAGCTTCCCTTCGGTAAAGTGCGGCTCAATTTTTTCAAAGAGGTGTTTTAAGCCCATCGGTTATCCTTCCTGCTCAATGCGGGTTAACACCTCGCGCAATACCGGTCCATATTCGTATTTGCCCGGACAGACATAGGTACAGAGCGCCAGATCTTCTTCGTCCAGCTCCAGACAGCCCAGCGCCTGCGCGCTGTCGGTATCACCGGCGAGCAAATCGCGCAGCAGCATGGTCGGCAGAATATCCAGCGGCATGACGCGCTCGTAGTTACCAATCGGGACCATGGCGCGCTCGCCACCGTGCGTACTGGTCGAGAAGCTAAACAGCTTATTACGCAGGAAATGGCCCAGCGTGGTGCGGGTGACGGAATATTTTTCCGCACCGGGCAGCACCCAGCCGAACAGCTCTTTCTCACGCCCTTCCTGCACAATGCTGACCTGAAGATGGAAACGTCCCAGATACGCGTGCGCATTGGCAGCATGGCGTCCGCTGAGGACCGAACCGGAAATCAGGCGGTTTTCACCCTCTTTGTTTTCCCCCACCAGCAGTTCATTGATGTCTGCGCCCAGCAGCGTCTTCACCAGGCGCGGGTGTGCAGCCTGCGGCCCGCCGATGGCGATGACGCGTTCCGCGCAGATTTCACCCGTAGTAAAAAGCTTTCCGATGGCGATGACGTCCTGATAATTCAGATGCCAGACCCGTTTCGTCAGGCTTACCGGCTCAAGAAAGTGGATGTGCGTTCCGACCAGACCCGCCGGATGCGGGCCAGCAAACTCATTAAACGTGACCTGCCCCTGCGGATGCCCGCCAAGCTTGCCGCCGCCGGCCTGGCAAACGTGGACTTTCCCTGACGTGAGGCGGGTTAAAACGGTCAATCCGGCATCGAAGGCTTTGCGCTGTGCCAGGATAACCGGCTGCGGGTCCACGCTAAGCGGATTGGTGTCGATGGCCGTGACGAAAATCGCGGCCGGTTCCGTGCCCGGAACAGGGGATTTGCTGAAGGGACGCGTACGAAGCGCGGTCCATAAACCGGACGCCAGAAGCTGAGCCTGAACGGCGTCACGGCTCAGCGACGCGAGGTCTGCGGCATCGTAATGGGCGAATTCACGCTGTTCGTTGCCTTCAATGCGAATAACCACCGACTGCAGAACGCGTCGTTCGCCACGGTTAATCGCCACAACGGTGCCACTTGCGGGGGCCGTGAACATCACGCCGGGATTTTTTTTGTCCTCAAAGAGCGCCTGTCCTTTGATCACGCGATCGCCTTCCTGTACCAACATAGAAGGTCGCATTCCCAGGTAGTCGTCGCCCACAATGGCGACATGATGAACGCTTGCGCCTGTCGAAACGTGCTGCGCGGGCACGCCTGCAATCGGCAGATCAAGTCCTTTTTTTATTTTAAACATGTGGTTAGCAGGTTTCCATGAACAACAATCCAATGGGCGCAAAGTGTAACATTTTCCCCTTCTCGCGGGCAGGGAATCCGCCGTCGCGCGCGCCAAATTGCGAGCTAATGCGCAAAGTTCCTGGAGCCATCGCGATTTTGATGGTTTATAAAGTAAAACTAATTTGTAAACTCACCGCCCGGCTCTTGCGAAAATCTATAGCGGTGCTAATGTGAGCGCTCCTAACAGAATAATCTGATTTCGGGTCTCTTTTGCCGTCCTGGCAAGTTGGTCATGGTTTTATCAAGGAACTAGTAGTATGCGTAAAATCGCATTGTTCATTGCGATGCTTCTGATTCCGTGCATGTCGTTTGCCGGACTGCTCAGCAGTAATAGCTCAACGACGCCGGTCAGCAAGGAATATAAACAGCAGTTAATGGGATCGCCGGTTTATATTCAAATCTTCAAGGAAGAACGCACTCTCGATCTGTTTGTGAAAATGGGCGAGACCTATCAGCTGCTTGATAGTTACAAAATTTGTAACTACTCCGGCGGACTGGGGCCAAAACAGCGTCAGGGCGACTTCAAAAGTCCGGAAGGGTTCTACAACGTTCAGCGCAGCCAGCTCAAGCCTGACAGTCGCTTCTATAAAGCCATTAACATCGGCTTCCCGAATGCCTATGACCGTGCTCACGGTTATGAAGGTAAATACCTGATGATTCACGGTGCCTGCGTGTCTATCGGCTGTTATGCGATGACCGATTCCGGCATTGATGAGATATTCCAGTTCGTGACCGGCGCGCTGGTCTTTGGACAGCCTAGCGTACAGGTCAGCATCTATCCGTTCCGCATGACGGACGCCAACATGGCGCGTCACAAGTACTCATACTACGCGGATTTCTGGAAACAGCTGAAGCCAGGTTACGACTACTTTGAGCAGACCCACAAGCCGCCGGTGGTCTCTATCGTCGATGGCCGTTACGTGGTCAGCAAACCGCTGAGCCACGAAGTCGTCCATCCACAGCTGGCGTCAAATTACACGGTCCCCGAGACAAAATAGCACCCACTCGCCTGGCATAATCTTTTGCCAGGTTTCGTTGCCCGTCAGCGGCTGCGTTGCAATGACTGTGACCACATCGTTCGGTGTGGTCTCCTTCTGAAAGTCTATCTCCACATCCTGATCCAGCAGCGTCGCCACGCCAAACGGCGCACGGCGGGTGATCCAGAACAGATTCGTCGAGCAGAACGCCATCACATAGCGGCCGTCAGAGAGCAGCATGTTGAACACGCCTTTTTCACGCAGTTCAGACGCCAGCGTCGCGATGTATTTGAACACGGCAGCCATGTTGCTGGGCGTGCGGGGATAGCGCTCCGTCAGTTTGTGCAGCAGCCAGCAGAAGGCTTTTTCGCTATCCGTTTCGCCGACCGGGCGGAAATTGCCCGTCTCCAGCGACTTATAGCCCGTGAGTTGCCCGTTGTGCGCATAGGTCCAGTTACGGCCCCACAGCTCGCGGGTAAACGGATGGGTATTTTCCAGCGCCACTTCGCCACGGTTAGCCTGACGGATGTGGGCGATCACCGAGCGGGACTTGATGGGGTAGTCCTGCACCAGTTTGGCAATCGGTGAGTTAAAGCTGGGCTGTGGATCTTTGAACGTGCGACACCCTTTGCCTTCGTAGAAGGTGATGCCCCAGCCGTCTTTATGCGGCCCGGTTCCTCCACCGCGCTGAACCAGCCCGGTGAAACTAAAGCAGATATCGGTTGGCACATTGGCGCTCATCCCGAGCAGTTCGCACATACGTCACCTCCACAACAGCGGGGGCAAGAGTGCCCCCAGCGAAGTCTTACTTAACCATCTCTTTTTCGATCAGCTGGATCAGGATGTGGATCACTTTGATGTGAATTTCCTGAATACGGTCAGCATAACCGAAGTGCGGAACGCGAATTTCAACATCCGCCGTACCGTCCATCTTACCGCCATCTTTACCCGTCAGGGTGATGACTTTCATCCCTTTTTCACGCGCGGCGGCGATCGCTTTGATCACGTTGCCGGAGTTGCCGGAGGTAGAAATCCCCAACAGCACGTCGCCTTCACGGCCTACCGCTTCAACGTAGCGGGAGAAGATGTGGTCGTAACCGAAGTCGTTGCCTACGCAGGAGATGTGGCTCACGTCGGAAATCGCAATCGCCGGGTAGCCCGGGCGGTTTTCGCGATAGCGTCCGGTCAGCTCTTCTGCGAAGTGCATCGCGTCGCAGTGGGAACCGCCGTTACCGCAGGAGAGCACTTTGCCACCGGCTTTGAAGCTGTCGGCCAGCAGGACCGCTGCGCGCTGAATAGCGTGAATATTGGCATCATCTTTCAGAAAGTTCGCCAGCGTTTCCGCCGCTTCGTTCAGTTCGTTACGAATAAGATCCTGGTACATGAGGATAATCCTTCAGTATTGATGAAATAACACAGTGGAGTGTACCGGATAGCGCGAAAAGCGAGAAGCTAAAGCCATGCGAATCGTCCGGCGTTTTGATTTTTTGTGCCGGCTAAAACACGAACAATGTGAACCAGGTTGTAATTATTTTGTAAACACATTGCTAAAGGAATTTACATCAACTACAACCATATCATCACAAGTGGTCAGACCTCCTACAAGCAAGGGAGCTTTTCTTTATGATGATTTTGAGCATTCTCGCAACCGTTGTTCTGCTCGGTGTGTTGTTCTATCACCGCGTAAGTTTATTCCTGAGCAGCCTGATTCTTCTGGCCTGGACGGCTGCGCTTGGCGTCGCAGGTCTCTGGAATATCTGGCTTTTAGTCCCTCTTGCCATCATTCTTCTGCCGTTTAACCTGGCGCCGATGCGTAAATCCATGATCTCTGCGCCGGTGTTCAAAGGCTTCCGCAAAGTGATGCCGCCAATGTCGCGTACCGAGAAAGAAGCGATTGATGCGGGCACTACCTGGTGGGAAGGCGACCTGTTCCAGGGCAATCCGGACTGGAAAAAGCTGCATAACTATCCGCAGCCTCGCCTGACCGCGGAAGAACAGGCCTTTATTGACGGCCCGGTGGAAGAAGCGTGCCGCATGGCGAACGACTTTGCCATCACCCACGAAATGGCCGATCTGCCGCCAGAGCTGTGGGCGTACCTGAAAGAGCATCGCTTCTTCGCGATGATCATCAAGAAAGAGTACGGCGGTCTGGAGTTCTCCGCTTACGCTCAGGCTCGCGTCCTGCAGAAGCTGGCGGGCGTTTCCGGGATCCTGGCGATTACCGTTGGCGTGCCTAACTCCTTAGGGCCGGGCGAACTGCTGCAGCATTACGGTACCGAAGAGCAAAAAGATCACTACCTGCCGCGTCTGGCACGCGGTCAGGAAATTCCGTGCTTCGCGCTGACCAGCCCGGAAGCAGGCTCAGATGCGGGCGCGATCCCGGATACCGGCGTGGTCTGCATGGGCGAATGGCAGGGCGAACAGGTGCTGGGCATGCGCCTGACCTGGAACAAGCGTTATATCACCCTGGCGCCTATCGCCACCGTGCTGGGTCTGGCCTTTAAGCTCTCTGACCCGGAAAAACTGCTGGGCGGCGAAGAAGATCTGGGCATTACCTGTGCGCTGATCCCAACTTCTACCCCAGGCGTCGAGATTGGTCGTCGTCACTTCCCGCTGAACGTGCCGTTCCAGAACGGTCCGACCCGCGGCAAGGATATCTTTGTGCCGATTGACTACATCATCGGCGGTCCGAAAATGGCCGGTCAGGGCTGGCGTATGCTGGTGGAATGTCTGTCGGTGGGCCGCGGCATTACCCTGCCGTCGAACTCAACCGGCGGTCTGAAGTCGGTCGCGATGGGGATTGGGGCTTACGCTCACATCCGTCGTCAGTTCAAAATCTCCATCGGCAAGATGGAAGGTATCGAAGAGCCGCTGGCGCGTATTGCGGGCAACGCCTACGTGATGGACGCCGCCGCCACGCTGATTACCTACGGCATTATGCTGGGCGAAAAACCGGCCGTACTGTCCGCCATTGTGAAGTACCACTGTACCCACCGCGCGCAGCAGTCAATCATTGACGCGATGGATATCGCAGGTGGTAAAGGCATTATGCTCGGCGAAGGCAATTTCCTGGCGCGCGGCTATCAGGGCGCACCGATTGCCATCACCGTGGAAGGGGCAAACATCCTGACTCGCAGCATGATGATCTTCGGTCAGGGCGCGATTCGCTGCCATCCTTACGTGCTGGAAGAGATGGCCGCCGCGCAGAACAACGACGTGGATGCCTTCGATAAGCTGCTGTTCAAACATATCGGTCACGTGGGCAGCAACAAGGTGCGCAGCTTCTGGCTGGGCCTGACGCGCGGTCTTACCAGCGCGACGCCGACCGGCGATGCGACCAAACGTTATTACCAGCATCTGAACCGTCTGAGCGCCAACCTGGCCCTGCTTTCTGACGTTTCCATGGCGGTGCTGGGCGGCAGCCTGAAGCGTCGCGAACGTATCTCTGCCCGTCTGGGCGATGTGCTGAGCCAGATCTTCCTGGCCTCTGCGGTCCTGAAACGTTACGACGATGAAGGCCGTCAGGAAGCGGATCTGCCGCTGGTGCACTGGGGCGTGCAGGATGCGATGTATCAGGCTGAACAGGCGATTGACGATCTGCTGGCGAACTTCCCGAACCGCTTCGTGGCAGGCGCCCTGCGCGTGGTGATCTTCCCGACCGGTCGTCACCACCTGGCGCCGTCCGACAAGCTGGACCACAAAGTGGCGAAGATCCTGCAGGTTCCGAGCGCAACCCGCTCCCGCATCGGTCGCGGTCAGTATCTGACGCCGACGCCGCATAACCCGGTGGGTCTGCTGGAAGAAGCGCTGCTGGACGTGATGGCTGCCGATCCGATTCACCAGAAGATCTGTAAACAGCTGGGCAAAAACCTGCCGTTTACCCGTCTGGACGAACTGGCAAAACAGGCACTCGCCGGTGGCATTATCAATAAAGATGAAGCCGCTCTGCTGGTGAAAGCCGAAGAGAGCCGGCTGCGCAGTATTAACGTGGATGATTTCGAACCGGACGAGCTGGCGACGCAGCCGGTAAAGCTCCCGGAGAAGCACCGTAAACCTGAAGCGGCGTAACGCGTTTCGCTTATACAAACCCCGCCTCGCGCGGGGTTTTTTATTGCCACATTTTCTCGTTATGTCGTGCTACAGTGTCAAAAAGTGGTCGTTTGAGGAGTCTGAATTGTGCCTGGTCTGAAGATTTCTATTTTGCAGCAACCTTTAGTGTGGATGGATGGCCCCGCCAACCTGCGCCACTTTGATCGTCAACTGGAAGGCATTACCGGGCGTGATGTGATTGTCCTGCCGGAGATGTTCACGACCGGCTTCGCCATGGAAGCGGCACAGCAGTCAATGCCGCAGGATGAGGTGGTCGCCTGGATGCATGTCAAAGCGCAGCAGACCAACGCGCTGATTGCCGGGAGCGCCGCCCTGCAAACCGAACGCGGGCCGGTGAACCGCTTCCTGCTGGTGGAGCCGGAAGGGAAAGTGCATTTTTACGATAAACGCCACCTGTTCCGCATGGCGGATGAGCATCATCACTATGAAGCGGGCAACGAGCGCGTGGTGTTCGAGTGGCGCGGCTGGCGTATTCTGCCGCTGGTCTGCTACGACCTGCGCTTCCCGGTGTGGTCGCGTAACCGCAACGATTACGACCTGGCGCTGTATGTCGCCAACTGGCCTGCGCCGCGCTCCCTGCACTGGCAGTCGCTGCTGGTGGCTCGCGCGATTGAGAACCAGGCGTACGTGGTGGGCTGTAACCGCGTGGGAACGGACGGCAACGGACATCACTACCGCGGCGACAGTCGGGTGGTGAATCCGCAGGGCGAGATTATTGCCACCGCCGAACCGCATCAGGCGACGCGTATTGATGCCGAGCTGTCGTTGACCGCGCTGAAAGAGTACCGGGAGAAGTTTCCTGCGTGGCAGGATGCGGATCCGTTTAGCATTGGGTGAATAAAAGCCGGGTGGCGGCTACGCCTTACCCGGCCTACAAATGTTGCCCGCTTCTTTCTAACTCACCAGCGCCTGCCCGTCCTTGCGGCTTTCCGTCGCGGCCACGTAGTGCCCTTCCGGCAGGCGGTAAATCACCTGCGCACCGCCGAAGTTGTAGTCCTGAAGCGGATCTTCCACCACGATCTGATGCCCGCGCGCGCGCAGCGCGGCAATCGTGTTGCGATCGAACGTCGATTCAACGATCACCTCCCTGCCCTGCACCACGCGCCAGCGCGGGGCGTCGATTGCCGCCTGCGGGTTTTGCCCGTGCAGCATGATGCGCAGCGCCATCTGCATGTGTCCCTGCGCCTGCATCGGGCCGCCCATCACGCCGAAGGACATCAGCGGCTGACCGTTGCCGTCCATCGCAAAGCCCGGAATGATGGTGTGGAACGGACGCTTGCTGCCCGCCAGCGCGTTCGGGTGATTCGGATCCAGCACAAACCCGCAGCCCCGGTTTTGCAGGCTGATCCCGGTATCCGGCACCACGATGCCTGACCCAAAGCCCATATAGTTGGACTGAATAAACGAGACCATCATCCCGCTGGCATCTGCAGTGCTGATGTAGACCGTGCCGCTCTGCGTCGGGGAACCGTAGACAAAATCAGATGCGCTGTCGTGGTTGATCAGCGCCGCGCGCGACTTCAGGTAATGGTCGCTCAGCAGCTCTTTCGCCGCGAACGCCATGTGTTCTTCATCCGCCACGTAGCGGTCGAGATCCGCCAGCGCCAGCTTCATCGCCTCAATGGAGAGATGCAGAGACTGCACGGAATCCGGATGATGCTTCTCAATGCCGCACTGCTCAAGAATGCCGAGCGCAATCAGCGTGGCGATCCCCTGACCGTTAGGCGGCAGCTCCTGCACCGAACCGCCCGCGAAGTCGCGCGACAGCAGCTCTACCCAGTCCACGCGATGGTTGGCTAAATCCTCAGCCGTCAGGTGCGCGCCATGTTCTTTGGCAAAAGCAGCAATTTTCTGCGCCAGCTCGCCACGGTAAAAGGCTTCGCCGTTGGTGCGGGCGATCAGCTCCAGCGAGTTCGCCTGCGCCGGGTTACGGAAGATCTCCCCCACGCGCGGGGCGCGGCCTTCCGGCGCGAAGCAGGCGCTGAAGCCCGGCTGATCTTTCAGCTTGCTATAACCGCGCTGCCACAGATGCCCAATCAGCGGCGAGACCGGGAAACCGTTGCGCGCATAGTCAATGGCGGGCTGCGCCAGCGTAGTCAGCGGCAGCGTGCCGAAGCGTTCCGCCAGGGCGACCCAGCCGGATACCGCGCCCGGCACGGTCACCGCGTCCCAGCCGATTTCCGGCACCGCGGTTTTTCCGGCAAACAGATCCGCATGCCAGCTCGCAGGAGAACGACCGGACGCGTTCAGGCCGTGCAGCTTTTCACCGTCCCAGACGATGGCAAAGGCGTCGCTGCCGATCCCGTTGCCGGTCGGCTCGACCACCGTCAGCGCCATCGCGGTGGCAATGGCCGCATCCACGGCATTCCCGCCCAGCTGCAGCATCTTCATGCCCGCCTGCGCCGCCAGCGGCTGAGACGTCGCAACCGCGTTATGGCCCAGCATCGGCGGGCGGCGTGAATCGTAACCGGACGTAAAATCAAGCGCTTTGGTCATCATGACTCCTTAGTCATGGCGCGGTTCGAGCGCATCGCGCAGCCCGTCGCCGAGTAAATTAAAGCCCTGCACGGCAAGAAAAATCGCCACGCCGGGGAAAATGGACATCCACGGGGCCTGCTCCAGAAACCCTTTCGCGGTGTTAAGCATGGAGCCCCAGGACGGATTTGGCGGCTGCTGCCCCAGCCCCAAAAACGACAGGCTGGCTTCGGCAATAATCGCCGAGGCAATCGCCAGCGTGGCCTGCACCAGGATCGGCGACATCACGTTGGGCAGGACGTACTTGATGATGATCCAGCGATCCGGCAGGCCAATTGCCCTCGCGCCGTCGATATACTCTTCGTTGCGAATGGCGATCACCTGGCCGCGCGTCAGGCGGGCGAAGATCGGCATCGCGGAAAGACCGATGGCGATCATCGCGTTGGTCAGGCTTGGGCCCAAAAACGCCCCCAGCGCGATCGCCATGATCAGGAACGGGCAGGCCAGCAGCGCCTCAATAAAGCGCGAGATCACCCCGTCCCACATCTTCTGGAAGTAGCCCGCCACCAGCCCCAGCGGCACGCCGATAACCACCGCAATAACGACCGACATACAGCCCGCCATCAGCGAGGTTCTCGCCCCCCAGATAATGCGGGATAAGATGTCGCGCCCCAGCTCGTCGGTGCCGAACCAGTACATCGCCGACGGCGCTTTGCGCACCGCCAGGAAGTTGGCTTTCACCGGGTCGAACGGGGCGATCCACGGCGCCAGCAGCGCCACCAGCACAAAGAAACCCACCACCACCGCGCCAATGACCGCGCTTTTATTGCCGAGGAATTTCTTCAGCACCCGGTTCTGCGCGCGCGGGAGTGCAGGCGTAACGGTTTGCGTCGTCAGTTCCGCCATGGTTAACCTCGCATTTTCGGGTTGATAAGGACGTAGAGCACGTCGGCCAGCAGGTTGAGCATCAGGAAGCCGATTGCCACGATCAGCACCACACCCTGCACCACCGCGTAGTCACGGTTGAATACCGAGTCGACGATCATCTTGCCGAAGCCCGGAATGGTGAAAACCTGCTCGGTCAGCACCGCACCGCCCAGCAGCTCGCCAAACAGCAGCGTGGTGAGGGTAATCACCGGCACCAGCGCGTTGCGAAACGCGTGCTTTAAGATCACCGCCTTCGGCAGCAGCCCCTTAGCGCGCGCGGTGCGGATGTAATCCGCTTTCAGCACGGCAATCATCGAGGCGCGGGTATGGCGCATCAGCGTTGCCGCGAGGCCCGTTCCGAGAACGGACGCGGGCAGCAGCAGCGTACGCAGGTTCTGGATCGGATCTTCACTGAACGGCACGTAGCCGGAGGCGGGTAGCCACTGCAGGTTCACCGAAAAAACCAGAATCAGCAGGATCCCCAGCCAGAAGTGCGGGATCGAGATCCCCGAGATCGCCACGAAGTTCGCCCCGTGATCGACCCAGCTGTTTTTGTTCACCGCCGCGAGGATCCCCATGCTGATGCCAAACACCAGCGCGATAATCATCGCCAGCAGGGACAGCTCCAGCGTGACCGGCAGCTTGCTGGCAATCAGCTGCGTCACCGGCTCGTGCGTGCGTAAGGAGACGCCCAGATCCCCCTGCAGCGCCCGCGTCAGCCAGTGGAAATACTGCACGGGGATCGGCGCATCGAGGTCCAGTTCCGCACGCAGCTGAGCGATGACCGCCGGATCGCGCTCCTCGCCAGCCATGGCGATCAGCGGGTCGCCGGGCAGCAGCTTTTGCAGCCCGAACACCATCATGCTCACCAGCAATAGCGTCGGGACGGCCAGCAGCAGACGTTTGCAAATCAGTTCCAGCATGGGCTCTCCTCAGGACGGTTATTTCGCCAGCGTCAAACCCGCCAGACGCACGATGCCGTCCGGGTAAGGCTTAAAGCCCTGCACGCTTTTGTTCAGGCCGAAAATACGCGGCTCGAAGTAGAGGTAGGCAATCGGCATGTCGGTTTGCAGCTGCTTCACCACCTTGTCGTACAGCGGCTGGCGTGCGGCCTGGTCGGTGCTCTGGCGCGCCTGGGTCAGCCATTCGTCAACCTGCGCGTTACTGTAGCGGCCGTCGTTCAGGGTGCCTTTGCTGTTGATAAAGCCGTAGATGCTGCCGTCCGGATCCGGGCGTCCCGACCAGCCGGAGAAGCTCAGCTGATAGTCTCCGCTCTGCTGGCGATCCAGCAGCGTGGCGAATTCGGTCATCTGCAGGTTCAGGGTGAAGCCCGCCTCGGCCACCATCGCCTGCAATACCTGCCCCACCTGCTGCGAGGTTGGGTTGTTCGGCACCAGCAGGTTGACGGTCAGCGGCGCGGTCACACCGGCGGCTTTCAGCAGCGCTTTGGCTTTATCGACGTCACGCGGCGGGACCGGCAGGTTAACGTGATACGGGCTGACCGGTGAAAACGCCTGGTTGGCCGGGGTGTAGAGCCCTTCAAAGACCACCTGGTTTAGCGCATCGCGGTCGATAGCCTGCGAGAAAGCCTCGCGCACGCGGGCATCCTTAAACGGATCGTTCGCAGGCACCTTGCCGTTGTTGATGTTAAAGGTGATGCCCTGATAGCCCAGACCCGTTACCTTTGCCAGCGCCAGCTTGCTGTCAGCCTCGACGGTTTTCACATCGCTGGCGGCGATGCCTTCGGTCAGGTCGAGATCGCCCGCACGCAGGTTCGCGAGGCGCACAGAGGCATCCGGGATCGGCAGATAGATAATTTTGTCGAAGTGGTAGGCGTCTTTGTTCCAGTAGTTGTCGAAGCGGGTCAGAACAATACGGTCCTGGGACACGCGGCTGTCGAATTTATACGGGCCGGAACAGACGGGATGGGCGGCAAAGTCAGGCTTTTTCGCCGCCTCGGGGGCCATCATCGCGCCCGCGCGGTCGGTGAGCTGCATCAGCAGCGCGGCATCGGGGGTCTTCAGGTGCAGCGCAATCTGCATCGGGCCGGTGACCTCGACCGATTCAACGGAGGAGATCTCGCTCTTACGCAGGGAGCCTTTTAAGGTCAGGGCGCGGTCGAGGTTGTATTTTGCCGCGGCGGCATCGAATTTCTCACCGTCGTGGAAGGTCACACCTTCGCGCAGATTGAGCGTCAGGGTTTTACCGTCCGCACTCCACGCCCAGTCTTTGGCCAGACCGGGTACGACCTTCAGATTTTCATCCACGTCCACCAGTCTGTCGCACAGGGAGGCAAACACGAAGCGGCCATAGTAGGTGCGCGCCAGATGCGGGTCGAGCATGTCCGGGTCAGCGCCCAGACCGATTCGCAGCACGCTTTCAGAATGGGCGGGCAGCGCCGCGCCAAGCAACATAACACTTCCCAGTACGGTCAAAAGAGAATTACGCATTGTCATTATCATGAGTTCCTTGAAGGAAGGGACGAGTGAGTGGCCGCGTGTTCAAACAGCGCGCGGCGGCGCAGAAAAGCGGCGGATGGCGGTGCAATCTGGATAACGCTGCGATCGCGGTTGATCTCCTGCCAGCGGTGGCAGGCAACCTGACGCCCGCCGTCGAGCACCTGATTGATCGGCTCGACCTGGCGGCATTCGTCGGTGACGTACGGGCAGCGGGTGTGGAAACGACAGCCGGACGGCGGGCTGGCTGGGTTGGGCAGATCCCCCTGCAGCAGCGGCGCATCTCGCTCAATGCCCGGCTGCATCTGCGGCGCCGAGGCGATCAGCGCCTGGGTATAGGGATGCAGCGGCGCGTCAAAAATCTCATCCACGGTGGCAAGCTCGACGATTTGCCCAAGATACATGACCGCCACGCGGTCGCTCATATGGCGGATCACCGCCAGGCCGTGGGCGACAATCACCATCGTCAGCCCCAGCTGGTGCTTCAGGCTTTCCAGCAGGTTGACCACCTGCGCCTGAACGGAGACGTCCAGCGCGGATACCGGCTCATCACCCAGCAGCAGCTTCGGTCCCGAGGCCAGCGCGCGCGCAATGCCGATACGCTGGCGCTGCCCGCCGGAAAACTCGTGCGGATACCGGCCGGCCCAGGCGGCGGGCAGGCCAACGGTTTTAAGCAGCTCGGCAACGCGGTACTGGCGATCCGCTTTTTTCATGTTCTGGTGCAGCCACAGCGGCTCGCCGACGATCTGCTCCACCGTCATGCGCGGGTTCAGGGAGGCGAAGGGATCCTGGAAGATGATCTGCAGCTCGCGCCGGAGTTGATTGAGGCGCGCCCCCGAGGCATGCGTGATCTCTTCCCCCTGGTAAAACACGCGCCCTTCGCTGGCGGCCAGCAGGCGCAGCAGCAGACGGCCAAGCGTGGATTTTCCGGAGCCGGACTCGCCGACGATCGCCAGCGTTTCGCCCGGCATCACGGCAAGCGAAACGCGATCGACCGCGGTGACAAACCGTGCCGGAGTAAAGAGTTTTTTGGGGCCGGGGAAAAGCTTGCTGAGGTCACGGGCTTCAAGAATGGGCGTGGTCATGCGATTTCTCCCAGGGCAATGTGCTGTTCGAGCGGCACGCGGAAGCAGGCGACCTGATGGCCCGCGCCGAGCGTGGTGAGCTGCGGTTTTTCAGCGTGGCAGCGGGTCTGCGCAAACGGGCAGCGCGTCGCGAAACGACAGCCTTTCGGCATGGATTCCGGGAGCGGGACCGCGCCGGGAATGGTGGAGAGCTGGCCCTTGCGTGCCCCCAGCGAGGGGATCGAGCCCATCAGGCCGATGGTGTACGGGTGCTGCGGGTCGGCAAAGATGGCCTCCACGCTCCCCTGCTCCACCACCTGCCCGGCATACATCACCGCTACCTGCTGGGCGACTTCTGCCACCACGCCTAAATCGTGGGTGATCATCAGCACCGCCGTGCCGGTTTCCTCTTTTAAAGTGTTGAGCAAGGCGAGGATTTGCGCCTGGATGGTGACGTCGAGCGCGGTGGTGGGTTCGTCGGCAATCAGCAGTTTGGGATGGTTAATCAGCGCCATCGCAATCATCACGCGCTGGCGCATGCCGCCGGAAAGCTGGTGAGGGTAAGCCTTGAGACGCATCTCTGCCGCCGGGATCTGCACTTTCTCGAGGATCTGCAGCGCGACCCTCATCGCCTCTGCGCGTGAGACGTTCTGATGGCGCATAACCGCTTCACTCAGCTGATCCCCGAGCGTAAACGCCGGATTGAGCGAGGTCATCGGCTCCTGAAATATCATCGCCAGCTCGCTGCCGCGCAGATCGGCATATTCCCGCGGTGAGAGCTTGCGCAGATCGTGGCGGCGAAACTGCATCTCCCCGCTGACGATCCGTGCGCTGGCGGGCAGTAACCCCATCAGCGCCAGTGAGGTGATACTTTTCCCGCAGCCGGACTCCCCCACCAGCGCGAGCGTTTCGCCTGCCCTAACGGTCAGAGAAATACCATCAAGCACGCTAACCGGCGAGCCAGCAAACGTAACGTTGAGATTTTGCACTCGCAATACGGGCGTGGCGTCCTTAAAGGATATTGTCGTCATGGCGTGAAGTCGTCCTCGAGGTGGATCGCCTGAATCAGGGCGGTTTGCAGGCTGAGCAGGTGTTCGCGCATGGCGGCCGCGGCTTCATTAGGCTGGCGATGGATAATCGCAGCCATGATCTTATGGTGGTGGTCGTTATAGCTGTCGACACGTTCGGGGGTGCGCGCCAGCTCGCGCAGATGCTGCCAGCCCGGTTCACGCCGCACTGCATCAATGGCATCAAACAGGCCGAGCATCAGACGGTTGCCCGCCGCCTCGGCAATTGCCCGGTGAAAGGCGCTATCCCACAGTTCGTTGAGATCGCGGTCATCCGGGCTGACCTTATCGATGCGTTCCAGCATGCGCTGCATGAGCGCGAGGTTTTCCCTGGTGGCACGCAGTGCCGCAAGCCGGGCTAAGCCGGGTTCGAGCTGTAGACGAGCTTCCATCACTTCCAGAAGGTTGGTCTGCTGAACCAATCCCTGAAGGGCCAGCGGTTCAACAGGTGCCGCCGGACCAATAAAGGTCCCTTTGCCCTGCTTACGCCAGATGCGCCCCTCTTCTTCCAGCACGTCCAGCGCACGACGCACTTCACGTCGCCCTACGCCGAGAGTGTCCGACAGCTCACGTTCCGTGGGCAGCGGTATGCCTGGTGTTGACTCATGCTGGTTGATTAGCCCGCGCAGCTGCTCAAGCGCGGTGCTGGAATTGGCCAGAAACCGTGACGGTTTTTCCATATTGGTTCGCTCGCTTTCATCATAATTTTATTTTTATTAACGATAAGTTATTGATATGGAATGAAGCTTATCGTGCTAATGATTAAGCAATAACCAAACCAATACGCAATTGGTTCGGTTATTTTTTGGAAAGCGGGAGATAACCAAATGATTCTGCGTGAATTATTTTTACAGAAAGACACATTCTGACTGAGGTCTGAAGAGAGGAACGGTGGTTAAATGCACAATATCAGTGCGGATAACGCACTATATTTGTGCAATTGTTAATTAATTGCACCATAGATATTAACTTTTTGTTAACGATAGTTGAGGGGATGAGATTACAGAATGCTGAAACGACGAAGGCCTGAATCATTTCTGATTCAGGCCTTCTGAATAGTGGCGGAACGGACGGGACTCGAACCCGCGACCCCCTGCGTGACAGGCAGGTATTCTAACCGACTGAACTACCGCTCCACTGTTCCCGTTTGGGGAACGAGGCGCATATTACGGTGCGCCTCCGATCTCGTCAACGCTTTTTCTCGCGTTTTGAATCGTTTGCTGCAAAAATCGCCCAAACGATGATTTTACAGGCATTCCGGCGTTTTTTCAGGCGCGCCACATACAGCTACCGCCCTTCTTCTGGACCAGATCAAGCCGGGATTCGTGGTTATGAAGCTCTTCATCACTGGCTAAAACAACCCGCAACCGGCTTGCCTGACGGACAACACGCTGAATGCCCGCTTCGCCTTGCGTCTGCTGGGATTCATTTTCCATACTGAACTTCATTGAGGTCTGCCCGCCGGTCATCGTCAGATAGACATCCGCCAGGATCTGGGCATCGAGCAACGCCCCGTGGAGCGTTCGTTTGGTATTGTCTATCTCGTAGCGCGAGCAGAGCGCATCCAGGCTGTTACGCTTGCCGGGAAACATCTTCCTTGCCAGCGCCAGGCTGTCCGTCACCTTACAGAAGGTGTTCGTCTTAGGGATATCACGATTAAGCTTGCTGAATTCATAATCCATAAAGCCGATATCGAACGAGGCGTTATGGATGACAAGCTCGGCACCCTTGATATATTCCAGGAACTCGTCAGCGACATCCGCAAACGTCGGCTTATCCAGCAAGAACTCATCGGCAATCCCGTGAACGCCGAACGCTTCCGGATCCACCAGCCGATCGGGTTTGAGGTAGACGTGGAAGTTGTTCCCCGTAAGACGACGGTTCACCACTTCAACGGCGCCGATCTCGATGATCTTATGCCCTTCGTAGTGCGCGCCGATCTGGTTCATACCGGTGGTTTCGGTATCGAGGACAATCTGGCGAGTAATTGCAGTGCTCATAGCGGTCATTTATGTCAGACTTATCGTTTTACTGAACGTTTCGAATACAGGAAGTCTACCAGAGATGCGTAAACAGGTAGAAATTTTCACCGATGGATCTTGTCTCGGTAACCCAGGACCCGGCGGTTACGGCGCGATTATGCGCTATCGCCAGCACGAAAAAACTTTTAGCGAAGGCTATTTTCTGACCACCAACAACCGGATGGAGTTGATGGCGGCCATCGTGGCGCTGGAGGCATTAAAAGAACATTGTGACGTGGTGTTAAGCACCGACAGTCAGTACGTGCGCCAGGGGATTACCCAGTGGATCCACAACTGGAAAAAACGCGGCTGGAAAACCGCCGATAAGAAACCGGTCAAGAACGTCGATCTCTGGAAACGTCTTGATGCTGCGCTGGGCCAGCACCAGATTAAGTGGGAGTGGGTTAAAGGCCACGCAGGCCACCCGGAAAACGAACGCTGCGACGAACTGGCGCGTGCTGCGGCATCCAATCCCGCTCATGAAGATGCGGGCTATCAGCCCGACGTTTAATCGGTTTTTTTGTACTGCCGCGTGGCACCGACGGTCTGGCGGATGGGCGTTTTCGACTTGCTCTGCTTCATGGGGTTAAGCGTAAGGGGAATGGTTCGCTTACGCGCGACGATAAACTGCAAACAGCCCAACGCGGGGAGGTGGGTACTCAGTACAACGCCCCCCTGCCGCGCCCAGGGCAGCACCTGAAAACCACCGTAGCAGAGCACTTCAAAGTTCAGCAGCGAAAGCCAGTCGAGCTGGCGCATCATGGTGAACATCCGGCTGTTGTAAGGCGGCGTCCGACGCAGCACCGGTACCAGCTTACGCAGGCCCATCAGGCTTAGCGGATTAAACCCGCTCAGTACCAGCCAGCCGTCATCAATCAGCACGCGATCGGCTTCGCGAAGCAGACGATGCGGATCGCTGCACCAGGGCAGCGTGTGGGCGAGCAAACAGGCATCAACGGATTTCTCTGCAAACGGCAGATGCAACGGGTCTGCTTTCACCTGAACCGGCGCTCCGCCGAGAGAGACGTTGACCTGATGCGAGATAGCGCAGCTTTCGGTATTGATTTCCGCGCTGAGATTGCCAATCTTAAGCAGGTGAAAGCCATACATCTTCGCGAGCCAGGGCTTCAGCTGTTGTTCTAACGCTTCGCGATAGTATTCACCCCAGGGCAATTCCGCCCAACGTTCCGGTGCTGCGACAGTCTGAGGTATCCTTGCCGGTTTCATCAAAACACCCGCCACGCTATAAGAGGTAATGTATGAATCTTATCAGTATTCCAGCCTTTGAGGACAATTACATCTGGGTTTTGGTTGACGACGATCGCCGATGCGTCATTGTCGATCCCGGAGAATCCGCCCCCGTTCTGCGCGCAATAAAAGAGAACGACTGGGTGCCGGAAGCCATTCTGTTGACGCATCACCATCACGATCATACTGGCGGCGTGCCTGAACTGCGCGCTCATTTTCCGCATCTGGTGGTTTACGGACCGGCGGAGGCACAAGATAAGGGCGTCACGCAAGTAGTCGAAGAAGGCGAAACTATCCTCATACGCGAGTGGGAGTTTTCCGTATTTGCAACACCAGGTCACACTTTGGGACATCTGTGTTTCTACAGTAAACCTTATCTTTTTTGCGGCGACACGTTGTTCTCCGGAGGCTGCGGAAGACTGTTTGAAGGCACGCCAGCTCAAATGCACCAGTCTTTACAGAAGATTAATGCGTTACCCGATGACACCATTATTTGTTGCGCCCATGAGTATACATTAGGAAATATGAAGTTTGCCGTGAGCCTCTTACCCGAGGATCGGGCGATTCAGGATTATTATCACAAAGTGAAGGAGTTACGTGCAAAAGACCAAAAAACACTACCCGTAATTCTGAAAAACGAGCGCCAAATTAATTTATTTTTACGAACAGATGATATTGATTTAATTAATAAAATTAACCAAGAAACAAATTTGCAACAACCAGAACAGCGATTTGCATGGTTAAGGTCAAAGAAAGATAACTTCAGATAATTGCGGGTTGCCTTTTCAAAATTTCGCCGTTATTATCGCTCGTCTTTTAAGCAACTATTGACACACACATGAAGGCAAAAGCGATATTACTCGCCTCTGTCCTGCTTGTAGGTTGCCAGTCGCAGAACGGCAGCAACGTACAACAGCACGCACAGAGCCTTTCTGCAGCTGGTCAAGGGGAAGCAGGGAAGTTTGCAAGTTCGGCGCGCTGGATGGACGATGGAACATCTTTCGCGCAGGATCAAGACTTGTGGACCTCTATTGGCGACGAGCTAAAGATGGGAATTCCGGAAAATACCCGGATTCGCGAACAGAAACAGAAGTATTTAAGTAATAAGAGCTATCTCCACGATGTAACGTTACGGGCAGAGCCGTATATGTACTGGATAGCCGGGCAAGTTAAGAAACGTAACATGCCTATGGAGCTGGTACTCCTACCCATAGTGGAGAGCGCTTTTGACCCACACGCGACGTCTGGCGCCAATGCCGCAGGCATTTGGCAGATCATTCCGAGCACCGGGCGAAACTATGGTCTGAAACAGACCCGCAACTATGATGCGCGTCGCGATGTTGTCGCTTCAACGACAGCCGCTCTCGACATGATGCAACGTCTGAACAAGATGTTTGACGGTGACTGGCTGTTAACGGTCGCAGCGTACAATAGCGGCGAAGGTCGTGTACTGAAGGCAATGAAAGCGAATAAGGCACGGGGTAAATCCACCGATTTTTGGTCGCTCTCACTGCCACAGGAAACAAAGATTTACGTACCGAAAATGCTGGCATTGAGCGATATTCTCAAGAACAGCAAGCGTTACGGTGTACAACTGCCAACACCAGACGAAAGTCGTGCACTGGCGCGTGTTCGCCTCAGCAATCCGGTTGATATTCAACAGGTTGCTGATATGACGGGTATGTCGGTAAGTAAATTGAAAACCTTTAATGCTGGCGTTAAAGGCTCAACCCTGGGGGCAAGTGGCCCGCAGTATGTAATGGTTCCGCAGAAACATGCTGAGCAGTTACGTGAGTCTTTAGCTTCGGGTGAAATCGCCGCCGTTCAGTCAACGCTGATCGCGGATGTCTCATCAGTTAACAGCCGCAGTTATAAGGTTCGTTCAGGTGATACGCTTTCGGGCATTGCGTCACGTCTTGGCGTGAATGCGAAAGATCTGCAGCAGTGGAATAATCTGCGCAGCTCCGGCCTGAAAGTGGGTCAGACTCTGACGGTAGGCGCAGGTAGCAGCGCACAGCGTCTCGCCAGCAACAGCGATAGCATTACCTATCGCGTGCGCAAGGGCGATTCACTGTCCAGTATCGCAAAACGACACGGCGTGAACATCAAGGATGTGATGCGCTGGAACAATGATACTGACAATCTGAAACCTGGCGACCAGCTGACGCTGTTTGTGAAGAACAGCGCGACGCCAGACTCCTGATAGCACGATCGAAAGATAAAAAGGCACCGATTCCCCTCGGTGCCTTTTTTGTTTATCCCGCTTTTTGCGCTTCAGCCATGATGGTATCGCTGGTAAACGAACCATCGTCCTGCAGTTCAAAGTATGCCTTTACCTCTGCGGACGCACTCTCCTGATACAGCCTGATTGCCTGGCTTAATGCTTCCGGGGTGCGCATACGCGCGATCCACGAGCTGAACTCAAGCGGCAAACGGTCTGTGATTAACGCGCGTGTAATCAGTCCCGCTTCCGTGATAAGCGATAACCACTCTCCGCTGGCGTAGTTTTGCACATGCGAGGTGTCGCGCAGCGCTTCCACCGTTTGCAGCCAGATATTGCGCACCGGATGTCCAGGAGACATCACATCCATAATAATGAAGATGCCGCCCGGCTTCAGAACACGTTTGACTTCGCGTAATGCCTGGCCAACATCATGCCAGTGGTGCGCGGAGTAACGGCTGATCACCACCTCAAACGACGCATCATCAAAAGGTAATGATTCGGCATAGCCCTGACGCGTATCAATGTTGTCCAGCCCCTTCGCTTTCGCCGCCTCAGCAACGACGTCCAGCATCTGGCTGGATAAGTCATACGCGGTAACGTGCGCGACATACTGTGCAGCCGTAAAGCTGGCATGCCCTGCCCCGCAGCCTAAATCCAGCACGTGAGCCTGCGGGAATGCCGCCAGACGTTCACCGAGACGCACCAGATCGCGGCCAGAAGCATGCACGGCGCTGCTCAGATAGGCATTTGCCTGAGAACCAAACTGTTTTTCTACGTTGTCATGATGGGAGTGTGTTGTTGTCATCGTACTGTCCTTTGTGAGTGGAAAATAAAGGGCAGCACCCGCGCAGGCCTGCCCCACGGCAGACCTGACACACCATTATTAATCAGGTTTGCCGGGACTGAATTCAACTAGTAGAGGGTTATGATCCGAGGCGCGCGTCACCAGAACAGAGGCGTCATGCACGCTCAAACCACGATAGAAGACAAAATCGAGAGGACGACCAAAGGCTTTTTTGCGCTGGTCATCGCTAAAACGAACTTCACGCAGCGACATTTCGCGCGCAAAGCGATACAGCGCGTTCATGCGTGGACGGCTCCAGGCATTGAAATCGCCTGCCATAATAATGGGCCCGCTGTGATGCGCAATCTGATCGCCAATGGGAAGTAACTGCTTACTGTAGACATCCACGCCCAGGCTGAAATTGACCGCATGGATGTTCACGACCATCAACATACGGGTATCCGGCAGCGGATAGACCGTCACCAGCGCCGATTTCGCCAGACGCAGGATAGGTTCACGTTCGCGCAGAGGACAGCAATAGACGGGATGTGCTGCTGAAAGCGTCATCACGCCTGAGGGGTGCTGCGGCAGAACAAATGCAGGCACCTGGTCGGCGGCAAGATAGTTCGTGGTGGCAAACCGGACAAGCTCAGGGGTGGTTTGCGCCTCCTGGAGCAGAACCAGATGGGCATCTTTGCCAAAATTCTTGAGGACCGATAACCACTCTGCACGCTGCTGCTTAAAGATATTCCACACCAGTACACGGATTTTTTCATCGCTGCTTAACGGAGTTCCGGCGGGTAATGCCTGGCTTATGCTCGCAAATGACCCCGGAGGCAAGATCCTCTCCGCGGGCATTCCGGCAACATAACGCATGGCATAGGTATTTTTTCGCACTTTTGGAAACAGCCTCTGTAACATGAACCAGCCCGGAAAACGGACTGGTTCTAATGTTATAGGGACTTTAGGTCATACTTTCAACGCAATTTCTGAGAAACCGCTTTCCAGTTTTGTAAGCAAGCACTTACTGATTTTATCCCAGCGCGACACGAGCAGGTTTATCAAGACGTCCACTCAGGCCAATCAGCAGGAAGGCGACCAGGACAATCACCGAGCCAATCCATGGGGTCTGGGTTAATCCAACATGCGCTACGGTTTGTCCGCCAATGATGGAGCCCAGCGCGATGCCAATATTAAATGCGGCAATGTTCAGACCCGATGCCACATCCACCGCATTTGGCGTATAGAGCTCGGCTTTCTGGACAACGTAAACCTGAAGCCCGGGCACATTACCAAAGGCAAAGATCCCCATGACCAGCACCGTGACCAGCGCGGCGTAGTGTAGCGAAGCCGTGAACTGGAAAATCATCAGCAGGACAACCAGGGCGGCGAAGATGAATTTCAGCGCCGGTACCGCACCATGCTTATCCGCAAGCTTGCCGCCCCAGATATTGCCAATCGCAACGGAAATACCGTATCCCAGCAAAATCCAGCTCACGGCATTGGGGGAGAAGCCTGCCAGGTCCTGCATCATCGGTGCCAGGAAGGTGAAGGCGGTGAATACGCCGCCATAGCCCAGTGCCGTGACCGCATAGATGATCAGTAAGCGCGGATGCGTGAGCACCTTCAACTGATCGCGCAGGCTGGCGCTGGCCCGGCCAGGAATATTCGACGGTACCAGCAGCAGGCTGGTCACCAGGGCAATGACGCCCAGTAAGGAGACGGCCAGGAACGTTTCACGCCAGCCGAAGTGCTGTCCGATAAACGTGCCCAGCGGTACGCCCGTAACAAGAGCGACGGTCAGTCCGCCAAACATGATCGCAATGGCAGACGCCGCTTTCTCTTTGGGTACCAGGCTGGTTGCAATAGTGGAACCAATCGAGAAGAACACCCCGTGTGCAAGGCCGGTCAACAGACGAGCGATGACCAGCGTGGTGTAGTCCGGTGCCTGCCAGGCCAACACGTTGCCGGCGGTGAACAGCACCATCAGCGCGACTAACAGCTGCTTACGCGGAAAACGTCCGGTCAGGGCCGTCAACACGGGTGCACCGACGGCGACGCCCAGGGCATAGATGGACACCAGCAGCCCGGCGGAGGGCAACGAGATCGCAAGCTGGTTAGCAATGGTGGGAACCAGCCCCACGATAACAAATTCGGTCGTGCCAATTGCAAAGGCACTGATCGTCAGGGCAAGAAGCGCCAGTGGCATAAAATACTCCGTATCATCAGGATTAAGATGACAGGCAGTATGCGCCAGTGCTTAAATAACAAAAATGGTCAAAATATCAATAGAATTTTGCAGGTGGTGCAACAATGAAAGCAACGTCGGAAGAGCTGACAATCTTTGTCGCCGTCGTCGAAAGCGGCAGCTTTAGCCGCGCGGCCGAACAACTGGGACAGGCTAACTCAGCCATTAGCCGCTCGGTAAAAAAGCTGGAGATGAAGCTTGGGGTGAGTCTGCTCAACCGAACGACGCGGCAGCTGAGCCTGACGGAAGAAGGAGAGCGTTATTTTCGCCGCGTGCAGTCGGTACTGCAGGAGATGGCTGCAGCGGAGACGGAGATTATGGAGACCCGCAGCACGCCGCGCGGGTTACTGCGCATTGATGCGGCCACGCCGGTGGTGCTTCACTTTCTGATGCCGCTGATTAAACCTTTCCGCGAACGTTATCCGGAGATGACGCTCTCTCTGGTCTCCTCAGAGACGTTTATCAACCTCATCGAGCGTAAAGTGGATGTGGCTATCCGGGCAGGAACCCTGACCGATTCAAGCTTGCGTGCCCGCCCTCTGTTTGCCAGCTACCGCAAAATTATCGCATCACCAGAGTATATTGCTGAACATGGTAAACCGGAGACGGTTGAAGAACTGAAGCAGCATCTGTGCCTGGGCTTTACGGAGCCGGTGTCGCTGAACACCTGGCCTGTCGCCTGTCATGATGGTCAACTTCATGAAATTACCTGCGGATTATCCTCAAACAGCGGGGAAACGCTGAAGCAGCTGTGCCTTACCGGGAATGGCATCGCCTGTTTATCGGATTACATGATTGATAAAGAAATTGCGCGCGGTGAACTTGTGGAGTTAATGGCCGATAAGCGTCTGCCGGTAGAGATGCCTTTTAGTGCAGTCTATTACAGTGACAGAGCGGTGAGCACGCGCATACGGGCCTTTATTGACTTCCTGAGTGAACATATAAAAACAGCTCCCGGAGGAGCTGTGTGAGGGTTTAGAGTACAGAGGGGGGTTAATATCAGTCCCAGTCAGGCGCTAAGCCTTCCGGGCTAACCAGACGATCGTTGCACTCCAGGGCTGCGATCGCTTTTTTATCGTCAGCATCCAGCTGAAGATCCGTTGCTAACAGGTTGCTGGCCAGGTTTTCACGCTTAGTTGATGATGGGATCACGGCATAACCTTCCCCCATTGCCCATGCCAGAATCACCTGCGCAGCAGTCGCGTTATGTTTCTCAGCGATACGCGTAATCACTTCATCTTTCAGCGCTTTACCGTAGGCCAGCGTCATGTATGACGTGATGTGGATCCCGTGCTGTTTTGCCCAGTCCACGACTTTGCGGTTTTGCAGGTATGGAGACAGTTCAATCTGGTTGGTCGCAATATTTTCTGCGCCAACAGCGGCAATGGCTTTTTCCATCAGCGGAATGGTGAAGTTGGAGATCCCAATTTCGCGGGTTAAGCCCTGCTTTTTCGCTTCCAGCAGCGCCTGCATGAATTCTTCCACGGAGACGGCATCGTTTGGTGATGGCCAGTGGATCAGCGTCAGATCGACGTAGTCAGTACGCAGTTTTTTCAGGCTCTCTTTCAGGCTTGGGATCAGCTTGTCTTTGCTGAGATTCTCAATCCAGATTTTCGTGGTAATGAACAGCTCATTACGCGGTACACCGCTCTCTTCGAGAGCTTGTCCAACGGCAGCTTCGTTTTCATAGATCTGTGCCGTATCAACTGCGCGATAGCCCAGTTCGAGTGCGGTTTTAACTGATGCGATAACAACGTCGTCTTTCAGGCGGAATGTGCCCAGACCAAATGCAGGGAGAGTCATAATTTTCCTCAAGCGTTATGTTCGTAAACTGAGGACGATTATCGCTGGCGGTGTTATAGAGAAAAAGATCGTAAAACGCAGAGGATTTTTGCTGATTTCGCAATAATTAAACGTCAGATAAGAAAAAAGCCCTGAGCGTTAACTCAGGGCTTTTAATAAGTGGCGGAACGGACGGGACTCGAACCCGCGACCCCCTGCGTGACAGGCAGGTATTCTAACCGACTGAACTACCGCTCCACCGAAGACTGCTTGTAACCACCGGATTTATGCACCGGCTTACTACTTAATTTGATGCCTGGCAGTTCCCTACTCTCACATGGGGAGACCCCACACTACCATCGGCGCTACGGCGTTTCACTTCTGAGTTCGGCATGGGGTCAGGTGGGACCACCGCGCTAAAGCCGCCAGGCAAATTCTGTTAATCTGTATCAGGCTGAAAATCGTGTCTGTCTCTTCGCCAAAACACCTTCGGCGTTGTAAGGTTAAGCCTCACGGTTCATTAGTATCGGTTAGCTCAACGCATCGCTGCGCTTACACACCCGACCTATCAACGTCGTCGTCTTCAACGTTCCTTCAGG
>NZ_AZUB01000017.1:0-30137 GCF_000568095.1 Enterobacter sp. DC4
GACACCCCGACTCGCCACTACGCACACGTAGACTGCCCAGGCCACGCCGACTATGTTAAAAACATGATCACCGGTGCTGCGCAGATGGACGGCGCGATCCTGGTTGTTGCTGCGACTGACGGCCCAATGCCTCAGACTCGTGAGCACATCCTGCTGGGTCGTCAGGTAGGCGTTCCTTACATCATCGTGTTCCTGAACAAATGCGACATGGTTGATGACGAAGAGCTGCTGGAACTGGTAGAGATGGAAGTTCGTGAACTGCTGTCTCAGTACGATTTCCCAGGCGACGATACCCCAATCGTTCGTGGTTCTGCTCTGAAAGCGCTGGAAGGCGAAGCTGAGTGGGAAGCGAAAATCATCGAACTGGCTGGCTTCCTGGATTCTTACATCCCAGAACCAGAGCGTGCGATTGACAAGCCATTCCTGCTGCCAATCGAAGACGTATTCTCCATCTCCGGTCGTGGTACCGTTGTTACCGGTCGTGTAGAGCGCGGTATCATCAAAGTTGGCGAAGAAGTTGAAATCGTTGGTATCAAAGAGACTGCGAAGTCTACCTGTACTGGCGTTGAAATGTTCCGCAAACTGCTGGACGAAGGCCGTGCTGGTGAGAACGTTGGTGTTCTGCTGCGTGGTATCAAACGTGAAGAAATCGAACGTGGTCAGGTTCTGGCGAAGCCAGGTTCAATCAAGCCACACACCAAGTTCGAATCTGAAGTGTACATCCTGTCCAAAGACGAAGGCGGCCGTCATACTCCGTTCTTCAAAGGCTACCGTCCACAGTTCTACTTCCGTACAACTGACGTGACCGGTACCATCGAACTGCCAGAAGGCGTTGAGATGGTAATGCCAGGCGACAACATCAAGATGGTTGTGACTCTGATCCACCCAATCGCGATGGACGACGGTCTGCGTTTCGCAATCCGTACCATCGAACTGCCAGAAGGCGTTGAGATGGTAATGCCAGGCGACAACATCAAGATGGTTGTGACTCTGATCCACCCAATCGCGATGGACGACGGTCTGCGTTTCGCAATCCGTGAAGGTGGCCGTACCGTTGGCGCGGGCGTGGTTGCTAAAGTTCTCGGCTAATCGCTGATAACATTTGACGCAATGCGCATGAAAAGGGCATCATTTGATGCCCTTTTTGCACGCTTTCACATCAGAACCTGGCTCATCAGTGATTATTTTTGTCATAATCATTGCTGAGACAGGCTCTGCAGAGAGCGTATAATCCCTAAAGGGATTATTTCGATTTGGCTCGCCTCGCAATCGCGGGGTGAAATTATTTGTAGAATTCTTCTGACAGGTTGGTTTATGAGTGCGAATACCGAAGCTCAAGGGAGCGGGCGCGGCCTGGAAGCGATGAAGTGGGTCGCTGTTGCCGTGCTGCTGATTGTGGCAATCGTTGGCAACTATCTTTATCGTGACATGATGCTGCCGCTCCGCGCGCTGGCAGTGGTGATTCTGATTGCTGCAGCGGGCGGTGTCGCGCTGTTGACGACTAAAGGTAAAGCAACCGTTGCTTTTGCACGTGAAGCGCGTACCGAAGTCCGTAAGGTCATTTGGCCGACTCGCCAGGAAACATTGCACACCACGCTGATCGTAGCGGCGGTTACCGCTGTAATGTCACTGATCCTGTGGGGACTGGATGGTATTCTGGTTCGCCTGGTTTCCTTTATTACTGGCCTGAGGTTCTAAGATGTCTGAAGCCCCTAAAAAGCGTTGGT
Organism: Enterobacter sp. DC4; assembly: GCF_000568095.1. Taxonomy (NCBI): domain Bacteria; kingdom Pseudomonadati; phylum Pseudomonadota; class Gammaproteobacteria; order Enterobacterales; family Enterobacteriaceae; genus Enterobacter; species Enterobacter sp. DC4. Next base: position 1,728 of record NZ_AZUB01000017.1, read on the forward strand.
ACGTCGTTCAGGCGTTTTCCGGTTTTGAAGGCCGCGTAGCAACGTCGCTGCGTGAGCATATCAAATTACACAACATGGAAGAGTTATTTGGCGAAGTTATGGTTCCGACCGAAGAAGTGGTTGAGATCCGTGGCGGCCAACGTCGCAAAAGCGAGCGTAAATTCTTCCCGGGTTACGTGCTGGTTCAGATGGTGATGAACGACGCGAGCTGGCACCTGGTGCGCAGCGTACCGCGCGTGATGGGCTTTATCGGCGGCACGTCTGACCGTCCGGCGCCAATCAGCGACAAAGAAGTTGATGCGATTATGAACCGCCTGCAGCAGGTGGGTGATAAGCCGCGTCCTAAAACGCTGTTTGAACCGGGTGAAATGGTCCGTGTTAGTGACGGTCCGTTTGCTGACTTTAATGGCGTCGTTGAAGAAGTGGACTACGAGAAGTCCCGCCTGAAAGTTTCTGTTTCTATCTTCGGTCGTGCGACCCCGGTAGAGCTGGACTTTGCGCAGGTCGAAAAAGCCTAAGCAGCGATCAAAAAAGCGGCGATTTAATCGTTGCACAGGGCGCGAGATTGGAATACAATTTCGCGCCTTTTGTTTTTATGGGCCCCGGCCCGTAAAACGAATTTTATTCACGGGGAGCCTCCCTGAGGCGCTATCACCCAATCAGAGGATTTTAGAATGGCTAAGAAAGTACAAGCCTACGTCAAGCTGCAGGTTGCAGCTGGTATGGCGAACCCAAGTCCACCAGTTGGTCCAGCTCTGGGTCAGCAGGGTGTGAACATCATGGAATTCTGTAAAGCGTTCAACGCCAAAACCGAATCCCTGGAAAAAGGTCTGCCAATCCCAGTCGTAATCACTGTTTACGCTGACCGTTCTTTCACTTTCGTTACCAAAACCCCTCCAGCAGCAGTTCTGCTGAAGAAAGCGGCTGGTATCAAGTCTGGTTCCGGTAAACCGAACAAAGACAAAGTGGGTAAAATTTCCCGCGCTCAGCTGCAGGAAATCGCGCAGACCAAAGCTGCCGACATGACTGGTGCCGACATTGAAGCGATGACTCGCTCAATCGAAGGTACTGCACGTTCCATGGGCCTGGTAGTGGAGGACTAAGAAATGGCTAAACTGACCAAGCGCATGTCCGTGATCCGTGACAAAGTTGATGCGACCAAACAGTACGACATCAACGAAGCTATCGCTCTGCTGAAAGAACTGGCAACTGCTAAGTTCGTTGAAAGCGTTGACGTTGCCGTTAACCTCGGCATCGACGCGCGTAAATCCGATCAGAACGTTCGTGGCGCAACTGTACTGCCACACGGTACTGGCCGTTCCGTACGTGTAGCTGTATTTGCTCAGGGTGCAAACGCTGAAGCTGCTAAAGCTGCTGGCGCTGAACTGGTAGGTATGGAAGATCTGGCTGATCAGATCAAGAAAGGCGAAATGAACTTTGACGTTGTTATTGCTTCTCCAGATGCAATGCGCGTTGTTGGCCAGCTGGGCCAGGTTCTGGGTCCACGCGGCCTGATGCCAAACCCGAAAGTTGGTACTGTAACCCCTAACGTTGCTGAAGCGGTTAAGAACGCTAAAGCAGGTCAGGTTCGTTATCGTAACGACAAAAACGGCATCATCCACACCACCATCGGTAAAGTGGACTTTGACGCTGACAAACTGAAAGAAAACCTGGAAGCTCTGCTGGTTGCGCTGAAAAAAGCAAAACCAACTCAGGCGAAAGGCGTGTACATCAAGAAAGTTAGCATCTCCACCACCATGGGTGCAGGTGTTGCAGTTGACCAGGCTGGCCTGAGCGCTGCTGCAAACTAATGCCTTTACGTGGGCGGTGATTTTGTCTACAATCTTACCCCCACGTTTGCTAACAAAAGTTAGCGGCTAAAAGATTTGTTCGTTGGAGCCTGGCCTAATCCAGGCCTCCGTCGAAGACCGCAGGTGTTTCGCAAGAGACTTAATCCCCTGCGTAGACGGTGACAGAACGCTAAGATTATTTTTGGATACTCTGGCTTGTTTCTGCTCACCGTATTAAGACGCTCTTTCCATTGGGAAGAGTGAAGTGAGTTCCGGAACATGAGTTCCGGCAAACATCCAGGAGCAAAGCTAATGGCTTTAAATCTTCAAGACAAACAAGCGATTGTTGCTGAAGTCAGCGAAGTAGCCAAAGGCGCGCTGTCTGCAGTAGTTGCGGATTCCCGTGGCGTAACTGTAGACAAAATGACTGAACTGCGTAAAGCAGGTCGTGAAGCTGGCGTATACATGCGTGTTGTTCGTAACACCCTGCTGCGTCGCGTAGTTGAAGGTACTCAGTTCGAGTGCCTGAAAGACACGTTTGTTGGTCCGACCCTGATTGCATACTCTATGGAACACCCGGGCGCTGCTGCTCGTCTGTTCAAAGAGTTCGCGAAAGCGAATGCAAAATTTGAGGTCAAAGCTGCAGCCTTTGAAGGTGAGTTGATCACGGCATCGAACATCGATCGCCTGGCAACCCTGCCGACCTACGAAGAAGCAATTGCACGCCTGATGGCAACCATGAAAGAAGCTTCGGCTGGCAAACTGGTTCGCACTCTGGCTGCTGTTCGCGATGCGAAAGAAGCTGCTTAATTGCAGTTATCTTTATAAAGCATTTGCTTACGTATAAACTTATTCTGATTTTCAGGAACAATTTAAATGTCTATCACTAAAGATCAAATCATTGAAGCAGTAGCAGCTATGTCCGTAATGGACGTTGTAGAGCTGGTTTCTGCAATGGAAGAAAAATTCGGTGTTTCTGCTGCTGCTGCTGTAGCTGTAGCTGCGGGCCCGGCTGAAGCTGCTGAAGAAAAAACTGAATTCGACGTAATTCTGAAAGCTGCTGGCGCTAACAAAGTTGCTGTTATCAAAGCAGTACGTGGCGCAACTGGCCTGGGTCTGAAAGAAGCTAAAGACCTGGTAGAATCTGCTCCAGCTGCGCTGAAAGAAGGCGTGAGCAAAGACGACGCAGAAGCACTGAAAAAATCTCTGGAAGAAGCTGGCGCTGAAGTTGAAGTTAAATAAGCCAACTTTTCTGGTTGCAGCCTAAGTAATTAGGCTGATGGCTGGTGACTTTTTAGTCACCAGCCTTTTTGCGCTGTAAGGCATCAGTAGCATTTCACACTGTTTGACTGCTGATTGTCCTGACAATGCATGTTTCTATCGACGACTTAATATATTGCGACAGGGTGCTCGCTCTGTGTAAATCGCGACGAAATGATTTAAGCGTGATAGCAACAGGTATTGCGGAAAGTATTCAATTTTCCGGTCCACAAAATGGTGTTGCACAAACTGTCCCTTCGTCGGACAGATGGGTCGACTTGTCAGCGAGCTGAGGAACCCTATGGTTTACTCCTATACCGAGAAAAAACGTATTCGTAAGGATTTTGGTAAACGTCCACAAGTTCTGGACATTCCATATCTCCTTTCTATCCAGCTTGACTCGTTCCAGAAGTTTATCGAGCAAGATCCTGAAGGGCAGTACGGTCTGGAAGCAGCCTTCCGCTCCGTGTTCCCGATTCAGAGCTACAGCGGTAACTCCGAGCTGCAGTACGTCAGCTACCGCCTTGGCGAACCGGTGTTTGACGTTCAGGAATGTCAGATCCGTGGCGTGACCTATTCCGCACCGCTGCGCGTAAAACTGCGTCTGGTGATCTACGAGCGCGAAGCGCCGGAAGGCACCGTAAAAGACATTAAAGAACAAGAAGTCTACATGGGTGAAATTCCACTCATGACTGACAACGGTACTTTCGTTATCAACGGTACTGAGCGTGTTATCGTTTCCCAGCTGCATCGTAGCCCGGGCGTCTTCTTCGACAGCGATAAAGGTAAAACACACTCTTCCGGTAAAGTACTGTATAACGCACGCATCATTCCTTACCGTGGTTCATGGCTGGACTTCGAGTTCGATCCAAAAGACAACCTGTTTGTCCGTATCGACCGTCGTCGTAAACTGCCTGCAACCATCATTCTGCGTGCACTGAACTATACCACTGAGCAGATCCTGGACCTGTTCTTTGAGAAAGTGATCTTTGAAATCCGCGACAACAAGCTGCAGATGGAGCTGGTGCCGGAACGTCTGCGTGGTGAGACCGCGTCGTTCGACATCGAAGCCGACGGCAAAGTGTATGTGGAAAAAGGTCGCCGTATCACCGCGCGCCACATCCGCCAGCTGGAAAAAGATGATATCAAACTCATCGAAGTTCCGGTTGAGTACATTGCAGGAAAAGTAGCCGCGAAAGATTACGTTGACGAGTCAACGGGTGAGCTGATCTGCCCGGCGAACATGGAGCTGAGCCTGGATCTGCTGGCTAAGCTGAGCCAGTCTGGCCACAAACGTATCGAAACGCTGTTCACCAACGATCTGGATCACGGTGCGTATATCTCTGAGACTATTCGCGTCGACCCAACCACCGATCGTCTGAGCGCGCTGGTAGAAATCTACCGCATGATGCGTCCTGGTGAGCCACCAACTCGCGAAGCGGCGGAAAGCCTGTTCGAGAACCTGTTCTTCTCCGAAGACCGCTACGATCTGTCCGCGGTTGGTCGTATGAAGTTCAACCGTTCTCTGCTGCGCGACGAAATCGAAGGTTCCGGTATCCTGAGCAAAGACGACATCATCGAAGTGATGAAGAAGCTCATCGATATCCGTAACGGTAAAGGCGAAGTGGACGATATCGACCACCTCGGCAACCGTCGTATCCGTTCCGTAGGCGAAATGGCGGAAAACCAGTTCCGCGTTGGCCTGGTACGTGTAGAGCGTGCGGTGAAAGAGCGTCTGTCTCTGGGCGATCTGGATACCCTGATGCCTCAGGATATGATCAACGCCAAGCCGATTTCTGCAGCAGTGAAAGAGTTCTTCGGTTCAAGCCAGCTGTCTCAGTTCATGGACCAGAACAACCCGCTGTCTGAGATTACGCACAAACGTCGTATCTCTGCACTCGGCCCAGGCGGTCTGACCCGTGAACGCGCAGGCTTTGAAGTTCGAGACGTACACCCGACTCACTACGGTCGCGTATGTCCAATCGAAACGCCTGAAGGTCCAAACATCGGTCTGATCAACTCCCTGTCCGTGTACGCACAGACGAACGAATACGGTTTCCTTGAGACCCCGTATCGTAAAGTGACCGACGGTGTTGTAACCGACGAAATTCATTACCTGTCTGCTATCGAAGAAGGCAACTACGTTATCGCTCAGGCGAACTCCAACCTGGATGACGAAGGCCACTTTGTAGAAGATCTGGTTACCTGCCGTAGCAAAGGCGAATCCAGCTTGTTCAGCCGCGACCAGGTTGACTACATGGACGTATCCACCCAGCAGGTGGTATCCGTCGGTGCGTCCCTGATCCCGTTCCTGGAACACGATGACGCCAACCGTGCATTGATGGGTGCGAACATGCAACGTCAGGCCGTTCCAACTCTGCGCGCTGATAAGCCGCTGGTTGGTACCGGTATGGAACGTGCTGTTGCCGTTGACTCCGGTGTTACTGCGGTTGCTAAACGTGGCGGTACCGTTCAGTACGTCGACGCATCCCGTATCGTTATCAAAGTTAACGAAGACGAGATGTATCCGGGCGAAGCAGGTATCGACATTTATAACCTGACCAAATACACCCGTTCTAACCAGAACACCTGTATCAACCAGATGCCTTGCGTATCTCTGGGTGAGCCAGTTGAGCGCGGCGACGTGCTGGCAGACGGCCCGTCCACCGACCTCGGTGAACTGGCGCTCGGTCAGAACATGCGCGTAGCGTTCATGCCGTGGAACGGTTACAACTTCGAAGACTCCATCCTCGTCTCCGAGCGTGTGGTTCAGGAAGATCGTTTCACCACCATCCACATTCAGGAACTGGCATGTGTGTCCCGTGACACCAAGCTGGGGCCAGAAGAGATCACCGCTGACATCCCTAACGTGGGTGAAGCTGCGCTCTCCAAACTGGATGAATCCGGTATCGTTTACATCGGTGCGGAAGTGACTGGCGGCGACATTCTGGTTGGTAAGGTTACGCCTAAAGGTGAAACCCAGCTGACGCCAGAAGAGAAACTGCTGCGTGCAATCTTCGGTGAGAAAGCGTCTGACGTTAAAGACTCTTCTCTGCGCGTACCAAACGGTGTTTCCGGTACGGTTATCGACGTTCAGGTCTTCACCCGTGACGGCGTGGAGAAAGATAAGCGTGCGCTGGAAATCGAAGAGATGCAGCTCAAACAGGCGAAGAAAGACCTGTCTGAAGAACTGCAGATCCTCGAAGCGGGTCTGTTCAGCCGTATCTATGCGGTGCTGGTTGCCGGTGGCGTTGAAGCTGAGAAGCTCGACAAACTGCCACGCGATCGCTGGCTGGAACTGGGCCTGACCGACGAAGAGAAACAAAATCAGCTGGAACAGCTGGCTGAGCAGTATGACGAACTGAAACACGAGTTCGAGAAAAAACTCGAAGCGAAACGCCGCAAAATCACTCAGGGCGACGATCTGGCACCAGGCGTGCTGAAGATTGTTAAGGTGTATCTGGCCGTTAAACGTCAGATCCAGCCTGGTGATAAGATGGCAGGTCGTCACGGTAACAAGGGTGTTATCTCTAAGATCAACCCGATCGAAGATATGCCGCATGATGCTAACGGTACGCCGGTAGATATCGTACTGAACCCGCTGGGCGTACCGTCTCGTATGAACATCGGTCAGATCCTGGAAACCCACCTGGGTATGGCTGCGAAAGGTATCGGCGACAAGATTAACGCCATGCTGAAGCAGCAGGAAGAAGTCGCGAAACTGCGCGAATTCATCCAGCGTGCCTACGATCTGGGTACCGACGTGCGTCAGAAAGTCGACCTGAATACCTTCAGCGATGAAGAAGTGCTGCGCCTGGCTGAGAACCTGAAAAAAGGTATGCCAATCGCAACGCCAGTCTTCGACGGTGCGAAAGAAGCTGAAATTAAAGAGCTGCTGCAACTGGGTGGTCTGCCAACGTCTGGTCAGATTACGCTGTTTGACGGCCGTACCGGTGAACAGTTCGAGCGTCCGGTAACCGTAGGTTACATGTACATGCTGAAACTGAACCACCTGGTCGACGACAAGATGCACGCTCGTTCTACCGGTTCTTACAGCCTGGTTACTCAGCAGCCGCTGGGTGGTAAGGCACAGTTCGGTGGTCAGCGCTTCGGGGAGATGGAAGTGTGGGCGCTGGAAGCATACGGCGCGGCATACACCCTGCAGGAAATGCTCACCGTTAAGTCTGATGACGTGAACGGTCGTACCAAGATGTATAAAAACATCGTGGACGGCAACCATCAGATGGAACCGGGCATGCCAGAATCCTTCAACGTACTGTTGAAAGAGATTCGTTCGCTGGGTATCAACATCGAACTGGAAGACGAGTAATTCTCGCTCAAACAGGTCACTGGTGTCGGGTTAACCCCCGGCACCGGATTGTGCTAACTCCGACGGGAGCAAATCCGTGAAAGATTTATTAAAGTTTCTGAAAGCGCAGACTAAAACCGAAGAGTTTGATGCGATCAAAATTGCTCTGGCTTCGCCAGACATGATCCGTTCATGGTCTTTCGGTGAAGTTAAAAAGCCGGAAACCATCAACTACCGTACGTTCAAACCTGAGCGTGACGGCCTTTTCTGTGCGCGTATTTTCGGGCCAGTAAAAGATTACGAGTGCCTGTGCGGTAAGTACAAGCGCCTGAAACACCGTGGTGTGATCTGTGAGAAGTGCGGCGTTGAAGTGACCCAGACCAAAGTGCGTCGTGAGCGCATGGGCCACATCGAGCTGGCGTCTCCGACCGCTCACATCTGGTTCCTGAAATCTCTGCCGTCCCGTATCGGTCTGCTGCTGGATATGCCGCTGCGTGATATCGAACGCGTTCTGTACTTCGAATCTTATGTGGTTATCGAAGGCGGGATGACGAACCTGGAACGTCATCAGATCCTGACTGAAGAGCAGTATCTGGACGCGCTGGAAGAGTTCGGTGACGAATTCGACGCGAAGATGGGTGCGGAAGCTATTCAGGCCCTGCTGAAGAGCATGGATCTGGAGCAAGAGTGCGAGCAGCTGCGTGAAGAGCTGAACGAAACCAACTCCGAAACCAAACGTAAAAAGCTGACCAAGCGTATCAAACTGCTGGAAGCGTTCGTTCAGTCTGGTAACAAACCAGAGTGGATGATCCTGACCGTTCTGCCGGTTCTGCCGCCAGATCTGCGTCCACTGGTTCCGCTGGATGGTGGTCGTTTCGCAACGTCCGATCTGAACGATCTGTATCGTCGCGTTATCAACCGTAACAACCGTCTGAAACGTCTGCTGGATCTGGCTGCGCCGGACATCATCGTACGCAACGAAAAACGTATGCTGCAGGAAGCGGTAGATGCCCTGCTGGATAACGGTCGTCGCGGTCGTGCGATCACCGGTTCTAACAAACGTCCTCTGAAATCTTTGGCCGATATGATCAAAGGTAAACAGGGTCGTTTCCGTCAGAACCTGCTCGGTAAGCGTGTTGACTACTCCGGTCGTTCTGTAATCACCGTAGGTCCATACCTGCGTCTGCATCAGTGCGGTCTGCCGAAGAAAATGGCACTGGAGCTGTTCAAACCATTCATCTACGGCAAGCTGGAACTGCGTGGCCTGGCCACCACCATCAAAGCCGCGAAGAAAATGGTTGAGCGTGAAGAAGCTGTCGTTTGGGATATCCTGGACGAAGTTATCCGCGAACACCCGGTACTGTTGAACCGTGCACCAACCCTGCACCGTTTGGGTATCCAGGCATTTGAGCCAGTCCTGATCGAAGGTAAAGCTATCCAGCTGCACCCGCTGGTTTGTGCGGCATATAACGCCGACTTCGATGGTGACCAGATGGCTGTTCACGTACCGCTGACGCTGGAAGCCCAGCTCGAAGCGCGTGCGCTGATGATGTCTACCAACAACATCCTGTCTCCAGCGAACGGTGAGCCAATCATCGTTCCTTCTCAGGACGTTGTATTGGGTCTGTACTACATGACCCGTGACTGTGTTAACGCCAAAGGCGAAGGCATGGTGCTGACTGGCCCGAAAGAAGCTGAGCGTATTTACCGCGCTGGCCTGGCCTCTCTGCATGCGCGCGTTAAAGTGCGTATCACCGAATACGAAAAAGATGAAAACGGCGAATTCGTTGCGAAAACCAGCCTGAAAGACACGACCGTTGGCCGTGCGATTCTGTGGATGATCGTACCGAAAGGTCTGCCTTTCTCCATCGTCAACCAGGCGCTGGGCAAGAAAGCGATCTCCAAAATGCTGAACACCTGTTACCGCATTCTGGGTCTGAAGCCGACCGTTATCTTCGCTGACCAGACAATGTATACCGGCTTTGCTTATGCAGCGCGTTCAGGTGCATCTGTTGGTATCGATGACATGGTCATCCCAGAGAAGAAACACGAGATCATCTCTGAAGCGGAAGCCGAAGTTGCTGAGATCCAGGAGCAGTTCCAGTCTGGTCTGGTTACCGCGGGCGAACGCTATAACAAAGTTATCGATATCTGGGCAGCGGCGAACGATCGTGTATCCAAAGCGATGATGGATAACCTGCAGACCGAAACCGTGATTAACCGTGACGGCGTAGAAGAGCAGCAGGTTTCCTTCAACAGCATCTACATGATGGCCGACTCCGGTGCGCGTGGTTCCGCAGCACAGATTCGTCAGTTGGCAGGTATGCGTGGTCTGATGGCGAAGCCAGATGGCTCCATCATCGAAACGCCAATCACCGCGAACTTCCGTGAAGGTCTGAACGTACTCCAGTACTTCATCTCCACGCACGGTGCTCGTAAAGGTCTGGCGGATACCGCACTGAAAACAGCGAACTCCGGTTATCTGACGCGTCGTCTGGTTGACGTTGCCCAGGATCTGGTTGTCACCGAAGACGATTGTGGCACCCTCGAAGGTATCACCATGACCCCGGTTATCGAGGGTGGTGATGTTAAAGAGCCACTGCGCGATCGCGTTCTGGGTCGTGTGACCGCGGAAGACATTCTGAAGCCGGGTACTGCAGACATTCTGGTTCCACGCAACACGCTGCTGCACGAGCACTGGTGTGACCTGCTGGAAGCGAACTCTGTTGACTCAGTGAAAGTGCGTTCCGTTGTATCCTGTGACACCGACTTTGGTGTATGTGCGCACTGCTACGGTCGTGACCTGGCGCGTGGCCACATCATCAACAAAGGTGAAGCAATCGGCGTTATCGCGGCACAGTCCATCGGTGAGCCGGGTACACAGCTGACGATGCGTACGTTCCACATCGGTGGTGCGGCATCTCGTGCGGCTGCTGAATCCAGCATCCAGGTGAAAAACAAAGGTAGCATCAAGCTCAGCAACGCGAAGTCTGTTGTTAACTCCGCAGGCAAGCTGGTTGTGACCTCTCGTAACACCGAGCTGAAACTGATTGACGAATTCGGTCGTACCAAAGAGAGCTATAAAGTGCCTTACGGTGCGGTTATGGCGAAAGGTGATGGCGAGCAGGTTGCCGGCGGTGAAACCGTTGCAAACTGGGATCCACACACCATGCCGGTTATCACCGAAGTAAGTGGCTTCATCCGCTTTACTGACATGATCGACGGCCAGACCATTACTCGTCAGACCGACGAGCTGACCGGTCTGTCTTCTCTGGTGGTTCTGGATTCTGCTGAACGTACTACCGGTGGTAAAGATCTGCGTCCTGCGCTGAAAATCGTTGATGCTCAGGGTAACGACGTTCTGATCCCTGGTACCGACATGCCTGCGCAGTACTTCCTGCCGGGTAAAGCGATCGTTCAGTTGGAAGATGGCATTCAGATCGGTGCGGGTGATGCTCTGGCGCGTATTCCACAGGAATCCAGCGGTACCAAGGACATCACCGGTGGTCTGCCACGCGTTGCGGACCTGTTCGAAGCGCGTCGTCCGAAAGAGCCTGCAATCCTGGCTGAAATCAGCGGTATCATCTCCTTCGGTAAAGAGACCAAAGGGAAACGCCGTCTGGTTATCACTCCAGTAGATGGTAGCGAACCGTACGAAGAGATGATTCCTAAGTGGCGTCAGCTCAACGTGTTCGAAGGTGAACGTGTAGAACGTGGTGACGTGGTTTCCGATGGTCCAGAAGCGCCGCACGACATTCTGCGCCTTCGTGGCGTACACGCGGTAACGCGTTACATCACCAACGAAGTGCAGGACGTTTACCGTCTGCAGGGCGTTAAGATTAACGATAAGCACATCGAAGTTATCGTTCGTCAGATGCTGCGTAAAGCAACCATCGAAAACGCTGGCAGCTCTGAGTTCCTGGAAGGCGAGCAGGTTGAATACTCACGCGTCAAGATCGCTAACCGCGAACTTGAAGCGAACGGCAAAATCGGTGCGACCTTCTCGCGCGATCTGCTGGGTATCACCAAAGCGTCTCTGGCAACCGAGTCCTTCATCTCTGCAGCATCGTTCCAGGAAACGACTCGTGTCCTGACCGAAGCCGCTGTTGCTGGTAAGCGTGATGAACTGCGCGGTCTGAAAGAGAACGTTATCGTGGGTCGTCTGATCCCGGCCGGTACCGGTTATGCGTACCACCAGGATCGTATGCGTCGTCGTGCTGCGGGCGAACTGCCAGCTGCACCGCAGGTGACTGCTGAAGATGCATCCGCGAGCCTGGCAGAACTGCTGAACGCAGGTCTGGGCGGTTCCGACAACGAGTAATCGTTGAGTCGCTAATAAAAAACCCGCCTCGGCGGGTTTTTTTACATCTGCATGTTTTCAATTCACCAGCGGGATCCGACGATAAAGCTCAATCATATCGCCCGCCAGATCCTGAATGACCATCGCGTTCATCAGGTGATCCTGAGAGTGAACGGTGATCAGATTAACCGGAAGCTTCCCGGTCCCTTCATCAAGACCGATAAGCTGCGTCTGGATCGTGTGCGCATGCTTCACATATTCACGCGACTCTTCCATCGCTTTTTCAGCTTCATCAAACTCACCTTTACGCGCCATCTGTAACGCCGTCAGGGCCGCACTGCGCGCCGCGCCTGCGTTGACCAGCAGTTCCATAATCGTGGTTTCTAAGTCTTCCATTATGACTCCAGAAGTTTGAGCGCTTTTTCCAGTACGGCATCACCTTTCATCATGCCGTAATCCATCATGTCGATCACCGCGACCTTTTTACCTAGCGGCTCGGCCTGCGCCTGGAGTTTGGCCTGCTCGTATTTAACCTGTGGCCCCAGCAATACGATGTCGGCCGTCGCGATGTTGTCTTTAAACTCCGCAACCGGAACGGCTTTAATCGTGACTTCAACCCCTTTTTTCTGCGCGGCGTCTTTCATACGTTGAACCAGCATGCTGGTTGACATTCCCGCTGCACAGCATAAAACGATGTTCTTCATAATCAGCCTCGATCTACATGTGTTTATTGATAATTATCCCGTGCAGACCGCTTCAACAACCGGTTTACCGCGATTGTGTGTCAGGCATCACAAAGAAACCGGCGATTTTCTGAAACCGGTTACAATTTTGCATTGTCGGGTACCCGGCCCGTGGAAACGGGCAGGGTGAAAGAGGGGGGATTAGCTGATGGACGTTCGGTTGATGCGGTTTTTGCCCTGCTGTTTGGCGCTGTATAGGGCGTTATCAACGCTTCCGATAAAGTGCTCCAGCGGTTCAAAATGCCACTCCCCAAGACCGCCGCTGAACGTAACCCGCAGGTTTTCTTCCCGCCAGACACGTTTTTCAACAGCGGTACGCCATGCTTCCAGTAATGAGAGCGCAGAAGTCATCTGCTCAACCTGGAAAATTACCGCAAACTCTTCTCCACCATAACGGTAAAGCGAGACGTGATGTGGCTGCATGATCTGGATCCCTTCGCGGGCCACGTTACGCAGAACGATATCACCGGTCAGGTGGCCCAGCGTGTCGTTAATCGCCTTGAAGTTATCAATATCCACCAGCGCCATCGCGAAAGGCCGCTGGGCATTAAGCAGCTCCGCGATATCGCTATCAAACGCGCGGCGGTTTTTACAGCCCGTCAGCGCATCGTGGGTGGCCTGGCGCACATACGCCATTTCGCGCTCTTTATTGGACTGAATCGTGTGGCTCAGCATCGCTTCCAGGCGCGGCGCCTCGCTGACGTCGCCGGTTTTGATGGCATTGATAATGTGCATCAGCACGCTACGCGAGGCGTGGCGGAGGTATAAGCCGAAGAGGATGATAATGATGGCCGCCAGCGCAAACCCCCAGCCAACAATCGTCGTTTCGTGGCGGGTAATATCGGTGAGCGTCGCATCCGATACCCGGTAAATGACAAACCAGTCCGGGTTGGTAAACGAGTAGTAGTAATACCAGGCGTTGCTTTTCTTGTCGTAAAGGTGGCCCTCACCGCTGGTCATTTTGTCCATCAGCGCTTCGCTCACGTACTGCTTGAAGAGCGCGCCGGTATCCGGATGCAGCACCACAGCACCGTCACGCTCGACGACGAAGAATTCCCCCTGAACGGGCGCCACCATCTGACGCAGGGTGTAGCCCATTGATGTCAAATCGAGATGAAACGCGAGCGTTCCCTTCAGTCTGCCTTCTGGTGAAATCACTGGCTTATAAAGAGTGACCGTGGGGTGCCCCGTAAAGTAATCCATATAAGGACGGGTATAATGGCTGAAGATGCTGGCTTCCGCCTGAGCGACAAACCACGGCCTCGTCCTGGGATCGAAGGTTTTACTCGTCTCCGTGGGGAGCACTTCCGGTGCGCGGAGGTAATGCCCCTGCGTGTCCGCCAGCGAGATGGAGGAGACGGTCGGCATCAGGTTCTGCAAATGCATCATCATCTGCAACCCCTGCGTCGGGTTGACGTTGAGCGTCTCGTTTAGCCTGTCGTCACGCGCAAAGTACATCGCGGAACGGCCCAGGATATAGTCGTTTTCACGCAGGATAGATTCGGTGTAGTTCACCGCCAGGTTGTGCGTGAAATTGCTATTGATCTTATGATAATCCTCAAGAAAATCCTTTCGTTGCGAAAGCGTCACCGCGATCGCGATCACCGCAAAACTGCAGAGGATCCCCGCGAAGCTGAGCATGATTGGCCGGGTAAAAGAGAGCTTTTTGCTGTGAAGTGCCATGAGCTGTACATCGTTCCTGATGGTGAATACTGTTCGTCTGCCGATATCCTCTCAGCATAGTCGCTGTCCTGCGGTTAGCGGTGAATTATACGGCACACGATTTCTGACGGGATGATTTATCTTAAGAACCATTAAGAAAATACTTATTCACCAGGCTGGGGTCGTTTGTGCAATGAACCAGAGGCAGGGCGAAACGAGGAAGAAGCTTTTCGCCCTGGTCAGCATCCGTTGCTGACCGTGTGACAATAAAAAACCGGACGATCGCTGACAATCCTCCGGTTTTGTCTTTTCGTCGCGCCTCGACAATTTTTTATGATGTTGCAGAGCGTTTCAACATCACTGCGAGGCTCTTCCCAGCCAGCTGTCCCAGTCTTTCCAGACAGGCTGAAGACCCTGCGCCGTCAGAGCGGCGGCGACCGCTTCCGGACGTCGTCCGTCATGCGGCGCAAACTGCTCGAGCTCCGGATGATCGTCGGCGTAGCCGCCAGGCTGTGTTTTGGAAAACGCGCTGACGTTGTTAATCGCAAGCGGGATAACGCGATCGCGAAACGCCGGGGACTCACGCGTTGAGAGCGATAATTCCACTTCCGGAGCGAGCAGGCGAAACGCGCAGATGGTTTGCACCAGCTGGCGTTCATCCATCAGCGAAGCCGGTTCAATCCCGCCCGCGCAGGGCCTCAGACGCGGGAAGGAGATGGAATAACGGCTCTGCCAGTAGCGCTGCTGAAGCCACAGCAAATGTTCCGCCACCATGTAACAATCCACCCGCCAGCTGTCGGAGAGCCCGATCAGCGCACCCAGACCGATTTTGTCGATGCCCGCGCGACCCAGCCTGTCCGGTGTTTCCAGCCGGAAAAAGAAATCCTGTTTCTTACCCTTCAGGTGGTGCCGGGCGTACGTCGCCTCGTGGTAGGTTTCCTGGTAGACCATGACCCCATCCAGCCCGAGGGTTTTGAGCTCCGCGTACTCCTCCTGCGCCAGGGGCTGTACTTCCATATGCAACGACGCAAACTGACGACGGATGGCGGGAAGGTGCTGACGGAAATAGTCCATTCCCACTTTTCCCTGATGTTCGCCCGTGACCAGCAGAAGATGTTCAAAGCCCATTTCACGAATAGCCGCACACTCACGGGCAATCTCACCTTCATCGAGCGTTTTACGTTTGATGCGGTTGCTCATGGAGAAACCGCAATAGGTGCAGTCATTGGCGCACAGGTTTGAGAGATAGAGCGGCACGTAGAAACTCACCGTGTTGCCAAAACGCTGGCGGGTGAGCCGCTGTGCTCGCTGGGCCATCGGTTCGAGGTACGCACTGGCCGCCGGGGAGAGCAGGGCCATCAGATCCTCGCGGGTCAGATGGCGGGCATTCAGCGCACGCTCCACGTCAGCCGTCGTCTTGCTGTTGATGCGCAGGGCAATGTCGTCCCAGTTAAGCTGCCGCCAGCGCTCGGTAAACGTGCTCATGAGATCGCCTCCAGAAAACCGGTCAGCGGGCTGGTGGCCTGCGCCTGGAAACTGCGCGAGCCGGGGCCGGACTCCCTTGCCAGCAACCCAGCCTCTACGGCCATGCGGAACGCACGCGCCATCATGACCGGATCGTCGGCAACCGCGATGGCCGTATTCACCAGCACCGCGTCGGCGCCCATCTCCAGCGCCTGTGCGGCATGGCTGGGCACGCCAATGCCCGCATCAACCACCACCGGCACGGTAGCCTGCTCAATAATGATTTCCAGCATCGCACGGGTTTCCAGCCCCTGGTTGGAGCCAATGGGGGCGCCCAGCGGCATGACGGCGGCGCAGCCGACCTCTTCCAGCCGTTTGCACAGGACAGGGTCGGCGCCGCAGTAAGGCAGGACGGTAAACCCTTGCTGCACCAGCTTTTCAGCCGCTTTCAGCGTTTCAATCGGGTCGGGCAGCAGCCAGCGGGCGTCAGGATGAATTTCCAGCTTCAGCCAGCGGGTGCCGAGCGCCTCGCGGGCCAGCTGCGCGGCGAAAATCGCCTCTTCGGCCGTTTTGGCACCGGAGGTGTTGGGCAGCAGCGTGACGCCTGCCTCCAGTAAAGGCGCCAGAATGGCATCGCTGTGATGACGCAGATCCACGCGCTTGAGCGCCAGCGTCACCAGCTGGCTGCCGCTTTCGCGAATGGCATCCACCATCAGCTGCGGCGAGGCGAATTTTCCGGTTCCGGTAAACAGATGTGAATCAAAGACTTTATCGGCAATACGAAACATCTCAGCCCCCTGCGATAACCTGAAACAGCAGGATCTGGTCGCCGTCATTGACCTGCTGATGTTCCCACTGCTCGCGCGGCAGGATCTGTTGATTGAGCGCCAGCGCCGTTCCCGGCTTGAGCTGACGCAGCTTGTCGAGCAGTACCGCAACGGTGAGCCCGTCTTCGCATCTCATCGGCTCATCGTTAAACAGAATGCGCATCGCGGCCTCCACATACCGGGCAGCGGCTGGCGCGGCGTAACGCCAGCTGGCGCCAGCCGGCTGAGCGGGCATCAAACAGCCGCAGCGTATTGCGTTCCGTCTCCATGCCGCTGAGCAGCTTGATGGCTTCCAGCGCCTGCATGGTGCCCATTACGCCGACCACCGGACCAAGAATGCCCGCCGTCCGGCAGTTGCGCGCTGGCTCGGCATCATCCGGCCACAGACAGCGATAGCAGCCCTGCGTCCACGGTGGCGTCAGAACCATCATCTGCCCGCCGAACCCCACCGCGCTGGCGGTGATAAGCGGCGTATGATTTGCCACGCACGCGGCGTTAATCGCCTGGCGCGTCGCCATGTTGTCGGTACAGTCCAGCACCACGTCGGCAAGGGCGACTTCACGGAGCAGGCTTTCACCGCTAAGACGCTCCTGTAAGGCAATCAGCTCGATATCCGGGTTTAGCTGGTTCAGCCGCTGCCGGGTGATTTTTGCTTTCGGCTGGTTGATATCCTCGGTGGTAAAGAGGATTTGTCGCTGCAGATTGCTGAGGTGAACCTCGTCGTCGTCGGCCAGCACCAGCGTACCGATGCCCGCACCTGCCAGATAAAGCGCGGCGGGCGCGCCTAATCCGCCCAGACCGACAATCAGCACCCGGCTGGCGAGCAGCTTTTGCTGCCCGTCGATGGCGATATCCTCCAGCAGGATCTGACGGCTGTAGCGCATAAAATCACGATCGTTCATCGCCAGCTCCTGCCAGCTGTAACAGCTGTTCGGTGGCGGACTGCCAGTCTGCAGCCTGGGTGATGGCGCTGACGACGGCGATGCTGCCGACGCCGGTCTCCAGCACCGCCGGGGCGCGTTCAAGGCTGATTCCGCCGATGGCGACGGTGGGGTAATCGGCAAGGCGTTTAACGTGACTCGCCAGCTGCGTCAGACCCTGCGGTGCGGAGGGCATCTGCTTGGTTTGCGTCGGGAAGACGTGGCCCAGCGCGATGTAAGAGGGACGGGCCGCCAGGGCCACGTCGATCTCCATGTCATCGTGCGTTGACACGCCAAGACGCAGCCCGGCTTCACGGATAGCGCTCAGATCCGTTGTTTCCAGGTCCTCCTGGCCCAGATGCACGCCGTACGCCTGGTGCTTAACGGCCAGCCGCCAGTAGTCGTTGATAAACAGGCGGGCGTTATACCGACGCCCCAGCGCGATGGCGGCAACCACATCGGCTTCCACCTCGTCATCGCGCTTATCCTTGATGCGCAGCTGGAGGGTGCGAACGCCTGCCTCCAGCAGTCGCTCTATCCACGCCACGCTGTCCACCACCGGATAGAGCCCTAAACGGTAGGGGACGGGTGGGAAATCGGGCTGGTACATTACGCCTCCTCTTTTTTGAGGTAGATTTCGCCGCCTTTGGCGCGGAAGGTTTCAGACATGTCCGCCATGCCCACTTCAATGGTTTGCGCTGCGGCGTAGTCACGCACTTCCTGGCTGATTTTCATCGAGCAGAATTTTGGCCCACACATAGAGCAGAAGTGCGCGACTTTGCCTGATTCCTGCGGCAGGGTCTCATCGTGATAGGCGCGGGCGGTGAACGGATCCAGCGCCAGGTTGAACTGGTCTTCCCAGCGGAATTCAAAGCGCGCCTTCGACATGGCGTTATCGCGGATTTGCGCCCCCGGGTGGCCTTTGGCCAGATCCGCCGCGTGGGCGGCAATTTTGTAGGTAATCAGCCCCTGCTTCACGTCCTCTTTGTTTGGCAGGCCGAGGTGCTCTTTCGGCGTCACGTAGCAGAGCATGGCGCAGCCGAACCAGCCGATCATCGCCGCGCCAATGCCTGACGTGAAGTGGTCGTAACCCGGCGCAATATCGGTGGTCAACGGTCCCAGGGTATAGAACGGGGCCTCATGGCAGTGCTCCAGCTCTTCGGTCATGTTGCGGCGGATCATCTGCATCGGCACGTGTCCCGGGCCTTCAATCATCACCTGCACGTCATACTCCCAGGCGATTTTAGTCAGCTCGCCCAGCGTGTGCAGCTCGGCAAACTGCGCTTCGTCGTTGGCGTCGCGGATGGAGCCCGGACGCAGGCCGTCGCCCAGCGACAGGGAGACGTCATAGGCGGCGCAGATTTCGCAGATCTCGCGGAAGTGTTCGTAGAGGAAGTTTTCCTGGTGATGGGAGAGGCACCACTTCGCCATGATGGAACCGCCGCGCGAGACGATGCCGGTCAGACGCTTCGCCGTCATCGGCACGTAGCGCAGCAGCACGCCCGCGTGAATGGTGAAGTAGTCCACGCCCTGTTCAGCCTGCTCCAGCAGCGTGTCGCGGAACGCTTCCCAGGTGAGGTCTTCGGCAATGCCGTTGACCTTCTCCAGCGCCTGATAAATCGGGACGGTGCCAATCGGCACCGGGCTGTTACGCAGGATCCATTCGCGGGTTTCGTGAATATAGCGGCCGGTGGAGAGGTCCATTACCGTGTCCGCGCCCCAGCGCGTGGACCAGACCAGCTTTTCCACCTCTTCTTCGATGGAGGAGGTCACGGCCGAGTTACCGATGTTCGCGTTGACCTTCACCAGGAAGTTGCGGCCGATAATCATCGGCTCGGATTCCGGGTGGTTAATGTTGGCGGGGATAATCGCGCGCCCGGCGGCCACTTCGTCACGCACAAACTCCGGCGTGATGTTCTCCGGCAGGCGAGCGCCAAAGCCTTCACCCGGATGCTGATAGCGCAGCACTTCGCTACGGATGCGCTCGCGACCCATGTTTTCGCGGATGGCGATGAATTCCATTTCCGGCGTGACGATGCCCTGGCGGGCGTAGTGCAGCTGGGTCACGCATTTGCCCGCTTTAGCGCGTTTTGGCGTCAGCAGGCCGGTAAAGCGCAGCGCGTCCAGACCGTCGTCGGCCAGGCGCTCTTTGGTGTACGCAGAGCTGCGCACGCTCAGTTCTTCGCAGTCGTTGCGCGCATTAATCCACGGCTGGCGCAGCTTAGCCAGACCCTGCTGGACGTTGATGGCAACATCAGGGTCACCGTACGGACCGGAGGTGTCATACACCGGCACGGCTTCGTTGTCTTCGTATTGCGGGTTATCTTTGCTGCCGCCAATAAGCGTCGGGCTGAGCTGGATTTCGCGCATCGGGACGCGGATATCGGCCTGCGAGCCGGAAATGTAGATGCGTTTCGAGTTCGGGAAAGCGCTGCCTTCCAGGGTGTCGATGAAGTGTTGGGCCTGTGCGCGCTGTTCGCGGCGGGTCAGTTTTGCAGTAGACATAGCTCATTCCAAAAGTGAAGGACATGGCTTGTCAGACGACGGATGAAGCAAGAGAGGATCGCCCTCAGGCGATACAACAGCAGTGTGACTCTTGTTCCCTTCGCAGGTATTAGCCTGATCAGGTTCCGCGGATCCCGAATTAACGGTCTCAGCCCGCGCTTTCAGGCGCTGGGCACTCCGACAAGAAAAATCCCCCTCGTGAGAGGGGCGAATGGTTGTAAATTACTCGTTAACGGTGAAGAACTCAAGCAGGGCGCGCGACGTTCTCTTCGTTACTGATGTTCAAATCATTGTCCAGTACGAGGGCGATCAGCTTATCTTCCAGCGTGAATCGCTCTTCCAGCGCTTCACCGAGGTCGGATAGCGCCCGCTGGAACTCAAGATAGTTATCGTGATCGATGGCGTTCTCGAGCGCGGAATCATAGTAATCCATGATCTGCTGGGTGTTGGCTTCCAGCAGCGGATAGAGCTTGCTGGCTGCTAAATACGGTGTTGTCCCTTCCATTTCGCGGATAATGCGTTCATAAATATTGAAATGGCCGTCGGACAGATAGTCGACCAGGCCCTGACAAAAATCATCCAGCGCTTTTTCATTCAGTCGCATAAACGATTCTTTGCCAGGCTTAATGCCGACCAGATTGTAATAAGCCACGAGTAGATGCTTGCGCACATGTAGCCAGCGATCCACCAGTTTGTTACTTCCTCTAACGCGCTCAGTCAGGCTTTCCAGCTGGTTTAACATGGTCGACTCCGCAAAATGTAGGATTGAATCTGCTTATCCAGAATGTAACCACAATGCTAACAACATGTCAGTGAAGCGAAGGTAGTGCAATAGATATGGATCGTATTATTGAAAAATCAGATCTTGGTTGGTGGATCGTCAGTCACGAACAAAAATTATGGCTTCCTGCCGGGGAAATCCCCTATGGCGCAGCTGAGGCGTTCGATCTTGCTGGCCAGCCAGCGCTACAGATCGGTGAGTGGCAGGGTGAGCCCGTGTGGTTGATCCAACAGCCCCGCCGCCAGGATATGGGATCTGTGCGCCAGGTGCTGGATCAGGACGTAGGGCTGTTCCAACTGGCGGGGCGCGGCGTGCAGCTGGCCGAGTTTTATCGCTCGCATAAATACTGTGGCTACTGTGGCCATACCATGCGTCCGAGCAAAACCGAATGGGCGATGCTCTGCAGCCACTGCCGCGAACGCTACTATCCGCAGATTGCGCCGTGCATTATCGTCGCTATCCGCCGGGAGGATTCCATCCTGCTGGCGCAGCATACCCGTCATCGCAACGGTGTTCATACCGTGCTGGCCGGCTTCGTCGAAGTGGGCGAAACGCTGGAGCAGGCGGTGGCGCGCGAGGTGATGGAGGAGAGCGGGATCAAAGTGAAGAACCTGCGCTACGTCACCTCCCAGCCGTGGCCGTTCCCGCAGTCGCTGATGACGGCCTTTATGGCCGAATATGACAGCGGCGAGATCGTTATCGATCAGAAAGAGCTGCTGGATGCGAACTGGTATCGCTACGACGATTTACCGCTGTTACCTCCGCCGGGCACCGTGGCGCGTCGGCTGATAGAAGATACCGTGGCGATGTGTCGGGCCGAGTATGAGTAGTGTTACACTGAGGCCATGACGCTTAAGGAACTGCAAAAATGACCGAACTGAAGAACGATCGTTATCTGCGTGCGCTGCTGCGCCAGCCCGTTGATGTCACCCCGGTGTGGATGATGCGCCAGGCGGGACGCTATCTGCCAGAGTACAAAGCCACGCGCGCGCAGGCGGGCGATTTTATGTCGCTGTGCAAAAACGCCGAGCTGGCCTGTGAAGTGACGCTCCAGCCGCTGCGCCGCTTCCCGCTGGATGCTGCGATCCTCTTCTCGGATATCCTGACCATTCCGGATGCCATGGGCCTTGGCCTGTACTTCGAAACCGGTGAAGGCCCGCGTTTCACCTCCCCAATTAAAAGCAAAGCCGATGTGGATAAGCTGCCGATCCCCGATCCGGAAGGCGAGCTGGGCTACGTGATGAACGCCGTACGCACCATTCGCCGCGAGCTGAAAGGCGAAGTGCCGCTGATTGGCTTCTCCGGCAGCCCGTGGACGCTGGCAACCTATATGGTGGAAGGGGGCAGCAGCAAAGCCTTCACCCTGATTAAAAAGATGATGTACGCCGAGCCGCTGGCCCTGCATGCGCTGCTCGACAAGCTGGCGAAGAGCGTCACCCTCTATCTGAACGCGCAGATTAAAGCCGGTGCGCAGTCGGTGATGATTTTCGATACCTGGGGCGGTGTGCTGACCGGACGCGATTATCAGCAGTTCTCCTTGTATTACATGCACAAAATCGTAGACGGCCTGCTGCGTGAAAACGAAGGTCGCCGCGTGCCGGTGACGCTGTTCACTAAAGGTGGCGGTCAGTGGCTGGAAGCCATGGCGGCAACCGGCTGCGACGCGCTGGGGCTTGACTGGACCACCGATATTGCTGATGCGCGCCGCCGCGTGGGCGACAAAGTGGCGCTGCAGGGCAATATGGATCCGTCCATGCTCTATGCGCCGCCAGTCCGCATTGAAGAAGAAGTGTCGACTATACTGTCTGGTTTCGGCCAGGGGGAAGGCCACGTCTTTAACCTCGGCCACGGTATTCATCAGGATGTACCGCCAGAGCACGCAGGCGTATTTGTGGAGGCGGTGCATCGGCTTTCTGCCCAGTATCACAAGTAAGGAGTCGTTATGGATCTCGCGTCGCTACGCGCTCAGCAAATCGAACTGGCCTCATCGGTGATCCGCGAGGATCGTCTGGATAAGGATCCTCCGCAGTACATTGGCGGAGCAGACGTCGGGTTCGAGCAGGGTGGGGAAGTGACGCGAGCGGCGATGGTGGTACTGAAATACCCTTCGCTTGAACTGGTGGAGTACAAGGTCGCGCGTATCGCGACCACCATGCCGTATATCCCGGGCTTTCTCTCCTTCCGTGAATATCCCGCGCTGCTGGCAGCGTGGGAGCAGCTCTCGCAAAAACCTGACCTGCTGTTTGTCGATGGGCACGGGATCTCACACCCGCGCCGTTTAGGCGTTGCCAGCCACTTTGGGCTGCTGGTGGATGTGCCGACCATTGGCGTTGCCAAGAAACGCCTGTGCGGCGCGTTTGAGCCACTCTCCGCCGAGCCGGGCGCGCTGGCGCCGCTTATCCATAAAGGCGAGCAGCTGGCGTGGGTCTGGCGCAGCAAGGCTCGCTGTAATCCGCTGTTCATCGCCACCGGCCATCGGGTGAGCATGGACAGCGCTCTGGCGTGGGTACAGCGCTGCATGAACGGCTACCGCTTACCGGAGCCGACGCGCTGGGCTGACGCGGTGGCCTCTTCGCGTCCGGCTTTTGTTCGTTGGCAGGAAATTCAGCGGTGATTCAGGTAAACTGCGCCTAATTTTCGATTCGAGAGATCATCATGCTACAAAACCCGATTCACCTGCGCCTTGAAAAGCTGGAAAGCTGGCAGCACGTCACCTTTATGGCTTGCCTGTGCGAGCGCATGTATCCCAACTATGCCGCGT
This sequence comes from Enterobacter sp. DC4, assembly GCF_000568095.1. Lineage (NCBI taxonomy): Bacteria > Pseudomonadati > Pseudomonadota > Gammaproteobacteria > Enterobacterales > Enterobacteriaceae > Enterobacter > Enterobacter sp. DC4. The sequence goes on from NZ_AZUB01000017.1 coordinate 25,050, forward strand.
TCTGTAAGCAGACGGGCTTTGGTGATGGCCATATCTACCGCCGCATTCTGGATCTGATCTGGGAAACGCTGACGGTGAAAGACGCGAAGGTGAATTTCGACTCTCAGCTCGAAAAGCTCGAAGAGGCGATTCCGGTGGCGGATGATTTTGACCTGTACGGCGTCTACCCGGCGATTGATGCCTGCGTGGCGTTAAGCGAACTGCTTCACTCCCGTCTGAGCGGTGAGACGCTGGAGCACGCTATTGAAGTCAGTAAGGCATCTATTACGACCGTGGCGATGCTGGAAATGACCCAGGAAGGTCGCGAAATGACCGATGAAGAACTGCGTGCAAACCCGGCCGTTGAGCAAGAATGGGACATTCAGTGGGAAATTTTCCGCCTGCTGGCAGAGTGTGAAGAACGCGATATTGAACTGATAAAAGGGCTGCGTGCGGACTTACGTGAGGCCGGTGAGAGCAATATTGGTATAATTTTTAACCAATGAGATAAGAAAACTTGAGATAACGCCCGTTTTGTCGCTCCTCGACTCTTCCCTTTCGCCCCTTGTCTGGTCTACATTTGGGGGGCGAAAAAAAGTGGCTATCGGTGCGTGTATGCAGGAGAGTGCTTTTTTGGCATTTTCGTCGCACTCGATGCTTAGCAAGCGATAAACACATTGAAAGGATAACTTATGAACAAGACTCAACTGATTGATGTAATTGCGGACAAGGCTGATCTGTCTAAAGTGCAGGCTAAAGCTGCTCTGGAATCTACCCTGGCTGCTATTACTGAGTCTCTGAAAGAAGGCGATGCTGTACAACTGGTTGGTTTCGGTACCTTCAAAGTGAACCACCGCGCTGAGCGTACTGGCCGCAACCCGCAGACCGGTAAAGAAATCAAAATCGCCGCAGCGAACGTGCCGGCATTTGTTTCTGGTAAAGCACTGAAAGACGCAGTTAAGTAAGACGCGTGGCAGTGAACAGTTTTAGCGAAGGGGCGGCAACGCCCCTTTTGTCTTTCTGGCGCGGAACGCTCGCGCTGGCAGGCATGCTGCTGCTGTCCGCCTGCAGCCACGACACCTCCCTGCCGCCGTTTACCGCCAGCGGCTACGCGGACAACCAGGGTGCAGTCAGGATCTGGCGCAAAGATTCCGGCGGCGAAGTGCATCTGCTTTCTGCCTTTAGCCCGTGGCATAACGGCAATACGTCGACGGCGGAATATCGCTGGCAGGGAGATGACCTGTCGCTGATTGAACTGAACGTCTACAGCAAGACCCCCGAACACGTGAAAGTGCGTTTTGACGACCATGGCGAGCTGAGCTTTATGCAGCGCGAAGTCAGCGGTCAAAAACAGCAGCTTTCCAGCGATCAAATCGCCCTCTACCGTTATCGTGCCGAACAAATTCGCCAGACCAGCGATGCGCTTCGTCTGGGACGCGTTGTGCTGCGCCAGGGGCGCTGGCATAACGACGGGACGGTAACCACCTGCGAAGGGCAAACGGTCAAGCCTGAGCTTGAATCCTGGGCGACCGAACACATTCAACGCCGTCAGCGTCATTCATCAATGGAAGTGAGTGTGGCATGGCTGGAAGCGCCGGAAGGCTCTCAGCTGCTGCTGGTGGCGAACGAAGACTTCTGTACCTGGCAGCCGACAGAGAAGAGTTTTTGAGTTCTGTGGATTAAGCCGGATGGCGCTAACGCTTATCCGGCCTACGAACGATCCCCTCTCCCTTGAGGGAGAGGGTTAGGGTGAGGGCGAGGAGGAATTACTCCCCCTGCTCGCGAGCAATTGCGCGATAGCCGATATCCTGACGGCTAAAGCTACCGTTCCAGTGAATATCCGCCATCAGCGCATAGGCGCGCTTCTGCGCTTCTGCCACGGTATGGCCCAGCGCGGTCGCACACAGCACGCGTCCGCCGTTGGTGAGGACGCGATCGTCTTCAGCCAGCTTCGTACCGGCATGGAACACCTTCGCACCGTCATTCTCTTCCAGCGGCAGACCGTGGATCTCATCCCCGGTGTTGTAATTACCCGGATAACCACCCGCAGCAATCACCACACCCAGAGATGCACGCTCGTCCCACTCTGACGTTTTCTCGTCCAGCTTGCCTTCGCAGGCTGCCAGACACAGATCCACCAGATCGGATTTCATGCGCAGCATGATGGGCTGAGTTTCCGGATCGCCAAAGCGGCAGTTGAATTCGATAACCTTAGGGTTACCCTGCTTGTCGATCATCAGGCCCGCGTAGAGGAAACCGGTGTAGGTGTTACCTTCCGCCGCCATCCCTTTCACGGTTGGCCAGATGACGCGATCCATGGTGCGTTGATGAACTTCGTCAGTCACGACCGGAGCAGGGGAGTAGGCGCCCATTCCGCCGGTATTCGGGCCGGTATCGGCATTGCCCACACGCTTGTGGTCCTGGCTGGTGGCCATCGGCAGAACGTGCTCGCCGTCGACCATCACGATAAAGCTGGCTTCTTCACCGTCGAGGAACTCTTCAATCACGATGCGGTGGCCCGCATCGCCGAAAGCGTTACCTGCCAGCATGTCCTGAACCGCGGCTTCGGCTTCTTCGAGCGTCATCGCGACGATCACGCCTTTACCGGCGGCCAGACCGTCGGCCTTGATAACAATCGGCGCGCCCTTCTCACGTAAGTAGGCCAGAGCAGGCTCCACTTCAGTGAAATTCTGATATTCCGCCGTCGGGATGTTATGACGCGCGAGGAAATCTTTGGTGAAGGCTTTGGAGCCTTCCAGCTGCGCGGCCCCTTGTGTTGGCCCGAAGATTGTCAGGCCCGCCGCGCGGAACGCGTCAACGACGCCAATCACCAGCGGCGCTTCCGGGCCGACAATGGTCAGGTCGATTTTCTCGCTCTGGGCAAAACTCAGCAGCGCCGGAATGTCAGTCACGCCGATAGCCACGTTCTGCAGCGCGGGTTCCAGTGCGGTACCGGCGTTGCCCGGCGCCACGAAGACCGTTTTCACCAGCGGAGACTGCGCCGCTTTCCACGCCAGCGCGTGCTCACGTCCGCCGTTACCAATTACTAATACTTTCATTTTCAGCTCCGGGAATTAATGGCGGAAGTGGCGCATGTCGGTGAAGATCATCGCAATGCCGTGTTCGTCGGCGGCGGCAATCACTTCGTCGTCGCGGATTGAGCCGCCAGGCTGGATCACGCAGGTGATGCCGACAGCAGCTGCCGCATCGATACCGTCACGGAACGGGAAGAACGCGTCAGAAGCCATGGCGGAGCCTTTCACCTCCAGACCTTCATCGCCTGCTTTAATGCCCGCGATTTTCGCGGAGTAGACGCGGCTCATCTGGCCAGCACCTATTCCGATGGTCATATTCTCTTTCGCGTAGACGATGGCGTTGGATTTGACGAACTTCGCCACTTTCCAGCAGAACAGCGCGTCACGCAGTTCCTGTTCGGTCGGCTGACGTTTGGTCACCACGCGCAGGTCGGCTTCTGTCACCATACCCAGATCGCGATCCTGAACCAGCAGACCGCCGTTTACGCGTTTGAAGTCCAGGCCCGGCACGCGTTCTGCCCACTGGCCGCAAACCAGTACGCGTACGTTCTGTTTTGCCGCGGTAATTTTGAGCGCCTCTTCGGATGCGGATGGCGCGATGATCACTTCAACGAACTGGCGGGAGATGATGGCCTGAGCCGTTTCAGCATCCAGCTCGCGGTTGAAGGCGATAATGCCGCCGAACGCAGAGGTTGGGTCGGTTTTGTAGGCGCGATCGTAGGCATCCAGAATAGAGGTGCTCACGGCAACGCCGCATGGGTTCGCGTGCTTGACGATAACGCAGGCCGGCTCGCTGAACTCTTTCACGCATTCCAGCGCGGCGTCGGTGTCGGCAATGTTGTTATAGGAGAGGGCTTTGCCCTGAACCTGCTGAGCGGTCGCAACAGAGGCTTCTTTTACCTCTTCTTCTATATAGAAGGCTGCCTGCTGGTGGCTGTTCTCACCGTAACGCATATCCTGCTTCTTAATGAAGTTCAGGTTCAGGGTGCGCGGGAAGCGGCCGGAAGGATCTTTGCTTTCATCGTGGTAAGCCGGTACCAGGCTACCGAAGTAGTTGGCGATCATGCTGTCGTACGCGGCGGTGTGTTCGAAGGCTTTGATGGCGAGGTCGAAACGCGTTTCCAGGGTCAGCGACCCTTCGTTGGCATCCATCTCATTAATAATGGTTTCGTAATCGCTGCTCTTTACGACGATGGCCACATCTTTATGGTTCTTGGCCGCGGAGCGCACCATGGTCGGGCCGCCGATATCAATATTCTCTACGGCATCTTCCAGAGAGCAGCCTTCGCGGGCAACGGTCTGGGCAAACGGGTAGAGGTTAACAACCACCATGTCGATTGGTGCGATGTCATGCTGTTCCATAATGGCGTCGTCCTGACCGCGACGGCCAAGAATACCGCCGTGGACTTTTGGATGCAGGGTTTTGACGCGTCCATCCATCATTTCCGGGAAACCGGTGTAATCGGACACTTCGGTTACCGGCAGACCTTTATCTGCTAACAGGCGAGCGGTACCGCCTGTGGAAAGCAGCTCCACACCGCGTGCGGAAAGTGCCTGAGCGAATTCGACGATACCGGCTTTATCAGAAACACTGAGCAGAGCGCGGCGGACTGGACGACGTTGTTGCATGGTAAATCCCCTGGATTTCACGATTACAGAGAGCGTTAGATGAATTTTCCTGTGAAAAACTCATCTAACACACCTGACGAGGCATCCTTGTTAAGCGCGAGCATTTTAACGAAAACGTTTGCGCAACGCTCGCACATTTTCACTTTTTCGTATCATTGTGGATAAGTCTGTGTGTAAAAAGGTATAAGGCGGGGTTTTGCTGTGGAATGCAGCAGTCAGTCATTTTTCTGTCATTTAGCGGTTGCGGCCTGCGGAGAACTCCCTATAATGCGCCTCCATCGACACGGCGGATGTGAATCACTTCACACAACAAGCGGTTCGGTTGAAGAGAAAAAATCCTGAAATAACGGGTTGACTCTGAAAGAGGAAAGCGTAATATACGCCACCTCGCAACGGTGAGCGAAAGCCGCGTTGCACTGCTCTTTAACAATTTATCAGACAATCT
>NZ_AZUB01000018.1:0-28015 GCF_000568095.1 Enterobacter sp. DC4
TGACCGGTACCATCGAACTGCCAGAAGGCGTTGAGATGGTAATGCCAGGCGACAACATCAAGATGGTTGTGACTCTGATCCACCCAATCGCGATGGACGACGGTCTGCGTTTCGCAATCCGTGAAGGCGGCCGTACCGTTGGCGCGGGCGTGGTTGCTAAAGTTCTGGGCTAATTAATTATCCCCGAATAAAAAAAGGACGCTTCGGCGTCCTTTTTTGTTTTTTGCCGCTCAGGCGTAGTCATAAAATTTCGCATTTTTTGCCTGCTCCCGTCCCGTATTGTGGCGTTTGTGCTATTGTAATCATAACCATTCTCACTTACACTTTGCGCATAATTTGAACGGGAGTCTCTATGTACGTTTGTTTATGTAATGGTGTAAGCGACAAGAAAATACGTCAGGCCGTTCGCCAGTTTCAGCCTCAGTCATTTCAACAGCTACGCAAATTTGTTCCGGTGGGAAATCAATGCGGTAAATGCGTACGTGCTGCGCGAGAGATCATGCAGGACGAATTGATGCAGATCCCGGAATACAAAGAGATCGCGTAAGCGCCCATCTTTTTTTTGACATCCCTGTAGCCCGATCTACGCTTCAATGAGTGGAAGCGGAGGGACTATATAATGAAAGGTGATGTTAAAATCATAAGTTATCTCAATAAATTATTGGGAAATGAGCTTGTCGCAATTAACCAGTACTTTCTTCACGCGAGAATGTTCAAAAACTGGGGACTCAAACGTTTAAACGACGTTGAGTACCATGAATCTATAGATGAGATGAAACACGCTGATAAATATATCGAGCGTATTTTATTCCTTGAAGGCATTCCAAACCTGCAGGATCTCGGCAAGCTGGGCATCGGAGAAGATGTCGAAGAAATGCTGCGTTCTGACCTCAGGCTGGAACTTGAAGGCGCCAAAGATCTCCGTGAAGCCATTGCCTACGCAGACAGCGTACATGACTACGTCAGCCGCGATATGATGATCCAGATCCTGGCCGATGAAGAAGGCCACATTGACTGGCTGGAAACGGAGCTGGATCTGATTGCTAAAATTGGCCTGCAGAACTACCTTCAGTCACAGATTAAAGTGGAAGAGTAACCAACGTTTTCCAGCCTATGCATAAACCCGCTGCTGCCAGAAATGGCCCAAAAGGCAGCGGGTTTTTTATTGCCTTCTTATCAGGGCGGATTAACGAAAAAACAAGAATGCAAAGAAGCGCCATCAGCGCCGCGAGTAGCGCCAGCGTAGGAAGTACGCACCAGCCGTGCCATGCACCAAGCGCCGCCAGGTATTTCACATCGCCATATCCCATACCTTCACGTCGGCGGATAAACCAGTAGCCCCAGTAAATAACGGCAAAGCCAATATATCCAGCCAACGCACCCGCCACCGCGCTCGGCAGAAAATCAGGATGGATACAGAGCTGAAAGAGCAGACCCGCCCATAGCAGCGGGCAGAGAAATTTATCGGGAAGCAGACCGTAGTGAATATCGGCATGTACCAGTAAGGCAGTCAGTGAAAGATAGATCAGAAGAAAGGGGAGGGTGGTTAGCATGAAAAAGGCCTCAAACGGGTTTGAGCGCATACTCGTTATAATCGGCCTGGTCGGCAATGCACAAAAAACGGAGATGCGTAGCGGCTCGAAACAAAGAATCGACGCAGAATACATTGCATGAAATGCTGCGCGCTCTTACGCATCCTGCGCCTTTGGCGCTTAATTTCTAAACGGCACTTGCGTCTTGCCCAGATTTACGTATAATGCGCGGGCTTGTCGTAATTGACGGCGGGTTCAATCAGAACCAGAGTAGCTCATTTTGTTACTCAACAATGCTCCCAATTGGGGAGCTACGTAAGAACGGTTACACTCTCCCATCAATCGTAATGGGTTTGAGGAGTAATCATTTTCGTTTATAAAATAATTGGAGCTCTGGTCTCATGCAGAACCAAAGAATCCGTATCCGCCTTAAAGCGTTTGATCATCGTCTGATCGATCAATCAACCGCGGAAATCGTCGAGACTGCTAAGCGCACTGGTGCGCAAGTCCGTGGTCCGATCCCGCTGCCGACCCGCAAAGAGCGCTTCACCGTTCTGATCTCCCCGCACGTCAACAAAGACGCGCGCGATCAGTACGAAATCCGCACTCACAAGCGTCTGGTTGACATCGTTGAGCCAACTGAGAAAACCGTTGATGCTCTGATGCGTCTGGATCTGGCTGCCGGTGTAGACGTGCAGATCAGCCTGGGTTAATCAGGTCATCGAGCGATTGAGAGGTTGAAACAATGATTGGTTTAGTCGGTAAAAAAGTGGGTATGACCCGCATCTTCACTGAAGATGGCGTTTCTATCCCAGTAACCGTAATCGAAGTTGAAGCAAACCGCGTTACTCAGGTTAAAGATCTGGCTAACGATGGCTACCGCGCTATTCAGGTTACCACTGGTGCTAAAAAAGCTAACCGTGTAACCAAACCAGAAGCGGGTCACTTCGCTAAAGCTGGCGTAGAAGCTGGCCGTGGTCTGTGGGAATTCCGTCTTGCTGAAGGCGAAGAGTTCACCGTAGGTCAGGACATTAGCGTTGAGCTGTTTGCTGACGTTAAAAAAGTTGACGTAACCGGTACCTCTAAAGGTAAAGGTTTTGCTGGTACCGTTAAGCGCTGGAACTTCCGTACCCAGGACGCTACTCACGGTAACTCCTTGTCTCACCGCGTTCCGGGTTCTATCGGTCAGAACCAGACTCCGGGCAAAGTGTTCAAAGGCAAGAAAATGGCAGGTCAGCTGGGTAACGAACGTGTAACCGTTCAGAGCCTGGACGTAGTACGTGTTGACGCTGAGCGCAACCTGCTGCTGGTTAAAGGTGCAGTTCCGGGTGCAACCGGTAGCGACCTGATCGTTAAACCAGCTGTGAAGGCGTAAGGGGATAGCAATGGAATTAGTATTGAAAGACGCGCAGAGCGCGCTGACTGTTTCCGAAACTACCTTCGGTCGTGATTTCAACGAAGCGCTGGTTCACCAGGTTGTTGTTGCTTATGCAGCTGGTGCTCGTCAGGGTACTCGTGCTCAGAAGACTCGTGCTGAAGTAACTGGTTCTGGCAAAAAGCCATGGCGCCAGAAAGGTACCGGCCGTGCGCGTTCAGGTTCTATCAAGAGCCCGATCTGGCGTTCAGGTGGTGTGACCTTCGCTGCGCGTCCACAGGACCACAGTCAAAAAGTTAACAAAAAGATGTACCGCGGCGCGCTGAAAAGCATCCTGTCCGAACTGGTACGTCAGGATCGTCTGATCGTTGTCGAGAAGTTCTCTGTAGAAGCGCCTAAAACTAAGCTGCTGGCACAGAAACTGAAAGACATGGCTCTGGAAGATGTGCTGATCATCACCGGTGAGCTGGACGAGAACCTGTTCCTGGCCGCACGTAACCTGCACAAGGTTGACGTACGCGATGCGACTGGTATCGACCCGGTTAGCCTGATCGCCTTCGACAAAGTCGTAATGACTGCTGATGCTGTTAAGCAAGTTGAGGAGATGCTGGCATGATTCGTGAAGAACGTCTGCTGAAGGTGCTTCGCGCACCGCACGTTTCTGAAAAAGCGTCTACTGCGATGGAAAAAACAAACACCATCGTTCTCAAAGTTGCTAAAGACGCGACCAAAGCAGAGATCAAAGCTGCTGTGCAGAAACTGTTTGAAGTCGAAGTCGAAGTCGTTAACACCCTGGTAGTTAAAGGGAAAGTTAAACGTCACGGACAGCGTATCGGTCGTCGTAGCGACTGGAAAAAAGCTTACGTCACCCTGAAAGAAGGCCAGAATCTGGACTTCGTTGGCGGCGCTGAGTAAGTCGGAGGAGTAATACAATGGCAGTTGTTAAATGTAAACCGACATCTCCGGGTCGTCGCCACGTAGTTAAAGTGGTTAACCCTGAGCTGCACAAGGGCAAACCTTTTGCTCCGTTGCTGGAAAAAAACAGCAAATCCGGTGGTCGTAACAACAATGGCCGTATCACCACTCGTCACATCGGTGGTGGCCACAAGCAGGCTTATCGTATTGTTGACTTCAAACGCAACAAAGACGGTATCCCAGCAGTTGTTGAACGTCTTGAGTACGATCCGAACCGTTCCGCGAACATCGCGCTGGTTCTGTACAAAGACGGCGAACGCCGTTACATCCTGGCCCCTAAAGGCCTGAAAGCTGGCGACCAGATTCAGTCTGGCGTTGATGCTGCAATCAAAGCAGGCAACACCCTGCCGATGCGCAATATCCCGGTTGGTTCTACCGTTCATAACGTAGAAATGAAACCAGGTAAAGGCGGTCAGCTGGCACGTTCCGCTGGTACTTACGTTCAGATCGTTGCGCGTGATGGTGCTTATGTCACCCTGCGTCTGCGTTCTGGTGAAATGCGTAAAGTCGAAGCAGACTGCCGCGCTACTCTGGGCGAAGTTGGCAATGCTGAGCATATGCTGCGCGTTCTGGGTAAAGCAGGTGCTGCACGCTGGCGTGGTGTTCGTCCTACCGTTCGCGGTACTGCGATGAACCCAGTCGACCACCCACATGGTGGTGGTGAAGGTCGTAACTTTGGTAAGCACCCGGTAACTCCGTGGGGCGTTCAGACCAAAGGTAAGAAGACCCGCAGCAACAAGCGTACTGATAAATTTATCGTACGTCGCCGTAGCAAATAATTTTAGAGGATAAGCCATGCCACGTTCTCTCAAGAAAGGTCCTTTTATTGACCTGCACTTGCTGAAGAAGGTAGAGAAAGCGGTGGAAAGCGGAGACAAGAAGCCCCTGCGCACTTGGTCCCGTCGTTCAACGATCTTTCCTAACATGATCGGTTTGACCATCGCTGTCCATAATGGTCGTCAGCACGTTCCAGTCTTTGTTACCGACGAAATGGTTGGTCACAAACTGGGTGAATTCGCACCGACTCGTACTTATCGCGGCCACGCTGCTGATAAAAAAGCGAAGAAGAAATAAGGTAGGAGGAAGAGATGGAAACTTTAGCTCAACATCGCCATGCTCGTTCTTCTGCTCAGAAGGTTCGCCTTGTTGCTGACCTGATTCGCGGTAAGAAAGTGTCGCAGGCCCTGGACATCCTGACCTATACCAACAAGAAAGCTGCGGTATTGGTCAAGAAAGTACTGGAATCTGCCATTGCTAACGCTGAACACAACGATGGCGCTGACATCGACGATCTGAAAGTCGCGAAAATTTTCGTAGATGAAGGCCCAAGCATGAAGCGCATTATGCCGCGTGCGAAAGGTCGTGCAGATCGCATCCTGAAGCGCACCAGCCACATTACTGTGGTTGTGTCCGATCGCTGAGACTCTGGAGACTAGCAATGGGTCAGAAAGTACATCCTAATGGTATTCGCCTGGGTATTGTAAAACCATGGAACTCTACCTGGTTTGCGAACACCAAAGAATTCGCTGACAACCTGGACAGCGATTTTAAAGTACGTCAGTACCTGACTAAGGAACTGGCTAAAGCGTCTGTATCTCGTATCGTTATCGAGCGTCCAGCTAAGAGCATCCGTGTGACTATTCACACTGCTCGCCCTGGCATCGTTATCGGTAAGAAAGGCGAAGACGTAGAAAAACTGCGCAAGGTCGTAGCGGATATCGCTGGCGTTCCTGCACAGATCAATATCGCTGAAGTTCGTAAGCCTGAACTGGACGCTAAATTGGTTGCTGACAGCATCACTTCTCAGCTGGAACGTCGTGTTATGTTCCGTCGTGCTATGAAGCGTGCTGTACAGAACGCAATGCGTCTGGGCGCTAAAGGTATCAAAGTTGAAGTTAGCGGCCGTCTGGGCGGCGCGGAAATCGCACGTACCGAATGGTACCGTGAAGGTCGCGTACCGCTGCACACTCTGCGTGCTGACATCGACTACAACACCTCTGAAGCGCACACCACTTACGGTGTAATCGGCGTTAAGGTATGGATCTTCAAAGGTGAGATCCTGGGTGGTATGGCTGCTGTTGAACAACCGGAAAAACCGGCTGCTCAACCTAAAAAGCAGCAGCGTAAAGGCCGTAAATAAGGAGCGTCGCTGATGTTACAACCAAAGCGTACAAAATTCCGTAAAGTGCACAAAGGCCGCAACCGTGGTCTGGCGCAGGGTACGGATGTTAGCTTCGGCACTTTCGGTCTGAAAGCTGTTGGCCGTGGTCGTCTGACTGCACGTCAGATCGAAGCAGCACGTCGTGCAATGACCCGTGCAGTTAAGCGTCAAGGTAAGATCTGGATCCGTGTATTCCCGGACAAACCGATCACCGAGAAGCCGCTGGAAGTTCGTATGGGTAAAGGTAAAGGTAACGTGGAGTACTGGGTTGCCTTGATCCAACCGGGCAAAGTCCTTTATGAAATGGACGGTGTTCCGGAAGAGCTGGCCCGTGAAGCCTTCGGCCTGGCAGCAGCGAAACTGCCTATCAAAACCACCTTTGTAACTAAGACGGTGATGTAATGAAAGCAAAAGAGCTGCGTGAAAAAAGCGTTGAAGAGCTGAACGCTGAGCTGCTGAACCTGCTGCGTGAGCAGTTCAACCTGCGTATGCAGGCTGCAAGTGGCCAGCTGCAACAGACTCACCTGCTGAAGCAAGTGCGTCGCAATGTTGCACGCGTTAAGACTTTACTGACTCAGAAGGCGGGTGCGTAATGACCGATAAAATCCGTACTCTGCAAGGTCGTGTTGTTAGCGACAAAATGGAGAAATCCATTGTTGTAGCTATCGAACGTATTGTGAAACACCCGATCTACGGTAAATTCATCAAGCGTACGACCAAACTGCACGTACATGACGAGAACAACGAATGTGGTATCGGCGACAAGGTTGAAATCCGTGAATGCCGTCCACTGTCCAAGACTAAGTCCTGGACGCTGGTTCGCGTTGTAGAGAAAGCGGTTCTGTAATACAGTACGCCTTCTCAATACGAATAAACGGCTCAGCGATGAGCCGTTTATTTTTTCTACCCATATCGCAGAAGCGGTGTTATAATGCCGCGCCCTCGATATGGGGCTTTTTAACGGCTCTGATTTTAGAGTCTCAGGTAGTAGTTGACATTAGCGGAGCACTAAAATGATCCAAGAACAGACTATGCTGAACGTCGCCGACAACTCCGGTGCACGTCGCGTAATGTGTATCAAGGTTCTGGGTGGCTCGCACCGTCGCTACGCAGGCGTAGGCGACATCATCAAGATCACCATCAAGGAAGCAATTCCACGTGGTAAGGTCAAAAAAGGTGATGTGCTGAAGGCGGTAGTGGTGCGCACCAAGAAGGGTGTTCGTCGCCCTGACGGTTCTGTCATTCGCTTCGATGGTAATGCATGCGTTATTTTAAACAATAACAGCGAGCAGCCTATCGGCACGCGTATCTTTGGGCCGGTAACTCGTGAACTTCGTACTGAGAAGTTCATGAAAATTATCTCTCTGGCACCAGAAGTACTCTAAGGAGCGAATCATGGCAGCGAAAATCCGTCGTGATGACGAAGTTATCGTGTTAACCGGTAAAGATAAAGGTAAACGCGGTAAAGTAAAAAATGTTCTGTCTTCCGGCAAACTTGTCGTTGAAGGTATCAACCTGGTTAAGAAACATCAGAAGCCGGTTCCGGCCCTGAACCAACCAGGCGGCATCGTTGAAAAAGAAGCTGCTATTCAGGTTTCTAACGTTGCAATCTTCAATGCGGCTACCGGCAAGGCTGACCGTGTAGGCTTTAGATTCGAAGACGGCAAAAAAGTCCGTTTCTTCAAGTCTAACAGCGAAACTATCAAGTAATTTGGAGTAGTACGATGGCGAAACTGCATGATTACTACAAAGACGAAGTAGTTAACAAACTCATGACTGAGTTTAACTACAATTCTGTCATGCAAGTCCCTCGGGTCGAGAAGATCACCCTGAACATGGGTGTTGGTGAAGCGATCGCTGACAAGAAACTGCTGGATAACGCAGCAGCTGACCTGACAGCAATCTCCGGTCAAAAACCGCTGATCACCAAAGCACGCAAATCTGTTGCAGGCTTCAAAATCCGTCAGGGCTATCCGATCGGCTGTAAAGTAACTCTGCGTGGCGAACGCATGTGGGAGTTCTTTGAGCGCCTGATCACTATTGCTGTTCCACGTATCCGTGACTTCCGTGGCTTGTCCGCTAAGTCTTTCGACGGTCGTGGTAACTACAGCATGGGTGTCCGTGAGCAGATCATCTTCCCAGAAATCGACTACGATAAAGTCGACCGCGTGCGTGGTTTGGATATTACCATTACCACTACTGCGAAATCTGACGAAGAAGGCCGTGCTCTGCTGGCTGCCTTTGACTTCCCGTTCCGCAAGTAAGGTAGGGTTACTGAATGGCTAAGCAATCAATGAAAGCACGCGAAGTAAAGCGCGTAGCTTTAGCTGATAAATTCTTCGCTAAACGCGCTGAACTGAAAGCGATCATTTCTGATGTGAACGCTTCCGACGAAGATCGTTGGAATGCGGTTCTCAAGCTGCAGTCTCTGCCGCGTGATTCCAGCCCGTCTCGTCAGCGTAACCGCTGTCGTCAAACAGGTCGTCCACATGGTTATGTGGGCAAGTTTGGGTTGAGCCGTATCAAACTGCGTGAAGCCGCTATGCGCGGTGAAGTGCCAGGCTTGAAAAAGGCTAGCTGGTAATTACCAATTGAATCACGGGAGTAAAGACAGATGAGCATGCAAGATCCGATCGCGGATATGCTGACCCGTATCCGTAACGGTCAGGCCGCGAACAAAGTTGCGGTCACCATGCCTTCCGCCAAGCTGAAAGTGGCAATTGCCAACGTGCTTAAGGAAGAAGGTTTTATCGAAGATTTTAAAGTTGAAGGCGACACCAAGCCGGAACTGGAACTTACTCTCAAGTATTTCCAGGGTAAAGCTGTTGTAGAAAGCATTCAGCGTGTCAGCCGCCCAGGCCTGCGCATCTATAAGAAAAAAGATGAGCTGCCAAAAGTTATGGCTGGTCTTGGTATCGCAGTTGTTTCTACCTCTAAAGGTGTTATGACTGATCGTGCAGCGCGCCAGGCTGGTCTTGGTGGCGAAATTATCTGCTACGTAGCCTAATCGGAGGAAAGAATGTCTCGTGTTGCTAAAGCACCGGTCGTTATTCCTGCCGGCGTTGATGTAAAAATCGACGGTCAGGTTATTACGATCAAAGGTAAAAACGGCGAGCTGACTCGTACCCTCAACAAAGCTGTTGAAGTTAAACATGCAGATAACGCTCTGACCTTCGGTCCACGTGATGGTTTCGTGGATGGTTGGGCTCAGGCTGGTACCGCGCGTGCCCTGCTGAACTCAATGGTTGTTGGTGTTACCGAAGGCTTCACTAAAAAGCTTCAGCTGGTTGGTGTAGGTTATCGTGCAGCTATCAAAGGGAATGCAGTAGGCCTGTCTCTGGGCTTCTCACACCCTGTTGAGCATCCGCTGCCGGCCGGTATCACTGCAGAATGTCCGACTCAAACTGAAATCGTGCTGAAAGGCGCTGATAAACAGCTGATCGGTCAGGTTGCAGCAGATCTGCGCGCCTACCGTCGTCCTGAGCCTTACAAAGGCAAGGGTGTTCGTTACGCCGACGAAGTCGTGCGTACCAAAGAGGCTAAGAAGAAGTAAGGTAACACTATGGATAAGAAATCTGCTCGTATCCGTCGTGCGACCCGCGCACGCCGCAAGCTCAAAGAGCTGGGTGCAACTCGCCTGGTGGTACATCGTACCCCGCGTCATATTTACGCACAGGTAATTGCACCGAACGGTTCTGAAGTTCTGGTAGCTGCTTCTACTGTAGAAAAAGCTATCTCAGAACAATTGAAGTACACCGGTAACAAAGACGCCGCTGCAGCTGTAGGTAAAGCTGTTGCTGAACGCGCTCTGGAAAAAGGCATCAGCAATGTTTCCTTTGACCGTTCCGGGTTCCAATATCATGGTCGTGTCCAGGCACTGGCAGATGCTGCCCGTGAAGCTGGCCTTCAGTTCTAAGGTAGAGGTGTAAGATGGCTCACATCGAAAAACAGGCTGGCGAACTGCAGGAAAAGCTGATCGCGGTAAACCGCGTATCTAAAACCGTTAAAGGTGGTCGTATTTTCTCCTTCACAGCTCTGACTGTAGTAGGCGATGGTAACGGTCGCGTTGGTTTTGGTTACGGTAAAGCGCGTGAAGTTCCAGCAGCGATCCAGAAAGCGATGGAAAAAGCCCGTCGCAACATGATTAACGTCGCGCTGAACAACGGCACCCTGCAGCACCCAGTTAAAGGTGTTCACACGGGTTCTCGTGTATTCATGCAGCCAGCTTCAGAAGGTACCGGTATCATCGCCGGTGGTGCAATGCGCGCCGTTCTGGAAGTTGCTGGGGTTCATAACGTTCTGGCTAAAGCATATGGTTCCACCAACCCGATCAACGTGGTTCGTGCAACTATTGATGGCCTGGAAAATATGAATTCTCCAGAAATGGTCGCTGCCAAGCGTGGTAAATCCGTTGAAGAAATTCTGGGGTAATTGACCATGGCAAAGACTATTAAAATCACTCAAACCCGCAGTGCAATCGGTCGTCTGCCGAAACACAAGGCAACGCTGCTTGGCCTGGGTCTGCGTCGTATTGGTCATACCGTTGAGCGCGAGGATACTCCTGCTGTTCGTGGTATGGTCAACGCGGTTTACTTCATGGTTAAAGTTGAGGAGTAAGAGATGCGTTTAAATACTCTGTCTCCGGCCGAAGGCTCTAAAAAGGCGGGTAAACGCCTGGGTCGTGGTATCGGTTCTGGCCTCGGCAAAACCGGTGGTCGTGGTCACAAAGGTCAGAACTCTCGTTCTGGCGGTGGCGTACGTCGCGGTTTCGAGGGTGGCCAGATGCCACTGTACCGTCGTCTGCCGAAGTTCGGCTTCACCTCTCGCAAAGCAGCGATCACAGCGGAAATCCGTCTGTCTGACCTGGCGAAAGTTGAAGGCGGCGTTGTAGACCTGAACACGCTGAAAGCAGCAAACATTATCGGTATCCAGATCGAGTTCGCGAAAGTGATCCTGGCTGGTGAAGTTTCTACTCCGGTAACTGTTCGTGGCCTGCGTGTTACTAAAGGTGCTCGTGCTGCTATCGAAGCTGCTGGCGGTAAAATTGAGGAATAAGTAGCAGATGGCTAAGCAACCGGGATTAGATTTTCAAAGTGCCAAAGGTGGATTTGGCGAGCTGAAACGCAGACTGCTGTTTGTTATCGGCGCGCTGATTGTGTTCCGTATTGGCTCTTTTATTCCGATCCCTGGTATCGATGCCGCTGTACTTGCCAAACTGCTTGAGCAACAGCGAGGCACCATCATTGAAATGTTCAACATGTTCTCTGGTGGTGCTCTCAGCCGTGCTTCTATCTTCGCATTGGGTATTATGCCGTACATTTCGGCATCTATTATTATCCAACTGCTGACGGTCGTTCATCCGGCCCTGGCAGAGTTGAAGAAAGAAGGGGAGTCTGGACGTCGTAAGATTAGTCAGTACACCCGTTACGGTACTCTGGTGCTGGCAATATTCCAGTCGATCGGTATTGCTACCGGTCTGCCGAATATGCCTGGTATGCAGGGCCTGGTGTTAAACCCGGGCTTTGCATTCTACTTCACCGCTGTTGTAAGTCTGGTCACAGGGACTATGTTCCTGATGTGGCTCGGCGAACAGATTACTGAGCGTGGTATCGGTAACGGTATCTCAATCATTATCTTCGCCGGTATTGTTGCGGGCCTCCCGCCAGCCATCGCCCATACTATTGAGCAAGCGCGTCAAGGCGACCTGCACTTCCTCCTGTTGCTGTTGGTTGCAGTATTAGTATTTGCAGTGACGTTCTTTGTTGTCTTCGTTGAACGTGGTCAACGCCGCATTGTGGTGAACTACGCTAAACGTCAGCAGGGTCGTCGTGTCTATGCTGCACAGAGCACACATTTACCGCTGAAAGTGAACATGGCGGGGGTTATCCCGGCTATCTTCGCTTCCAGTATTATTCTGTTCCCGGCGACCATCGCGTCATGGTTCGGGGGCGGTACTGGTTGGAACTGGCTGACAACAATTTCGCTGTATTTGCAGCCTGGGCAACCACTTTATGTGTTACTCTATGCGTCTGCGATCATCTTCTTCTGTTTCTTCTACACGGCGTTGGTCTTCAACCCGCGTGAAACAGCAGATAACCTGAAGAAGTCCGGTGCATTTGTACCAGGAATTCGTCCGGGAGAGCAAACGGCGAAGTATATCGATAAAGTAATGACTCGCCTGACTTTGGTTGGTGCGCTTTATATTACTTTTATCTGCCTGATCCCGGAGTTCATGCGTGATGCAATGAAAGTACCGTTCTACTTCGGTGGGACCTCACTGCTTATCGTTGTTGTCGTGATTATGGACTTTATGGCTCAAGTGCAAACTCTGATGATGTCCAGTCAGTACGAGTCTGCATTGAAGAAGGCGAACCTGAAAGGCTACGGCCGCTAAATGGTCGCCTGAGAAGTTACGGAGAGTAAAAATGAAAGTTCGTGCTTCCGTCAAGAAATTATGCCGTAACTGCAAAATCGTTAAGCGTGATGGTGTCATCCGTGTGATTTGCAGTGCCGAGCCGAAGCATAAACAGCGCCAAGGCTGATTATTTCGCATATTTTTCTTGCAAAGTTGGGTTGAGCTGGCTAGATTAGCCAGCCAATCTTTTGTATGTCTGTACGTTTCCATTTGAGTATCCTGAAAACGGGCTTTTCAGCATGGTGCGTACATATTAAATAGTAGGAGTGCATAGTGGCCCGTATAGCAGGCATTAACATTCCTGATCAGAAACATGCTGTGATCGCATTAACTTCGATCTACGGCGTCGGCAAGACCCGTTCTAAAGCCATTCTGGCTGCAGCGGGTATCGCTGAAGATGTTAAGATCAGTGAGCTGTCTGAAGAACAAATCGACACGCTGCGTGACGAAGTTGCCAAATTTGTCGTTGAAGGTGATCTGCGCCGTGAAATCAGCATGAGCATCAAGCGCCTGATGGATCTTGGTTGCTATCGCGGTTTGCGTCATCGTCGTGGTCTGCCAGTGCGCGGTCAGCGTACTAAGACCAACGCACGTACCCGTAAGGGTCCGCGCAAACCGATCAAGAAATAATCGGGGTGATTGAATAATGGCAAAGGCACCAGTTCGTGCACGTAAACGTGTAAGAAAACAAGTCTCTGACGGCGTGGCTCATATCCATGCTTCTTTCAACAACACCATCGTTACTATTACTGATCGTCAGGGTAACGCATTGGGTTGGGCAACAGCCGGTGGTTCCGGTTTCCGTGGTTCTCGCAAATCCACTCCGTTCGCAGCTCAGGTTGCAGCAGAGCGTTGCGCAGAAGCCGTAAAAGAATACGGCATCAAGAATCTGGAAGTTATGGTTAAAGGTCCGGGTCCGGGTCGTGAATCTACTGTTCGCGCTCTGAACGCCGCTGGTTTCCGCATCACGAATATTACTGATGTGACTCCGATCCCTCATAACGGTTGTCGTCCGCCGAAAAAACGTCGCGTATAACGCTCCGTTTTTTAGGTTAGTTGGAGATAGAAAATGGCAAGATATTTGGGTCCTAAGCTCAAGCTGAGCCGTCGTGAGGGCACCGACTTATTCCTTAAGTCTGGCGTTCGCGCGATCGATACCAAGTGTAAAATTGAACAAGCTCCTGGCCAGCACGGTGCGCGTAAACCGCGTCTGTCTGACTATGGTGTGCAGTTGCGTGAAAAGCAAAAAGTTCGCCGTATGTACGGTGTGCTGGAGCGTCAGTTCCGTAACTACTATAAAGAAGCAGCACGTCTGAAAGGCAACACAGGTGAAAACCTGCTCGCTCTGCTGGAAGGTCGTCTGGACAACGTTGTATACCGTATGGGCTTCGGCGCTACTCGTGCTGAATCACGTCAGCTGGTTAGCCACAAAGCAATCATGGTAAACGGTCGTGTTGTTAACATCGCTTCTTATCAGGTTAAAGCGAATGACGTTGTTAGCATTCGTGAGAAAGCGAAAAAGCAATCTCGCGTGAAGGCCGCTCTGGAGCTGGCTGAGCAGCGTGAAAAGCCAACCTGGCTGGAAGTTGATGCTGGCAAGATGGAAGGTACGTTCAAGCGTCAGCCAGAACGTTCTGATCTGTCTGCGGACATTAACGAACACCTGATCGTCGAGCTTTACTCCAAGTAAAGCTTAGTACCAAAGAGAGGACACAATGCAGGGTTCTGTGACAGAGTTTCTAAAACCGCGCCTGGTAGATATCGAGCAAGTGAGTTCGACGCACGCCAAGGTGACCCTTGAGCCTTTAGAGCGTGGCTTTGGCCATACTCTGGGTAACGCACTGCGCCGTATTCTGCTCTCATCGATGCCGGGTTGCGCGGTGACCGAGGTTGAGATTGATGGTGTACTTCATGAGTACAGCACCAAAGAAGGCGTTCAGGAAGATATCCTTGAAATCCTGCTCAACCTGAAAGGGCTGGCGGTGAGAGTTCAGGGTAAAGATGAAGTTATTCTTACTCTGAATAAATCTGGCATTGGCCCTGTGACTGCAGCCGACATCACCCACGACGGTGATGTTGAAATCGTCAAGCCGCAGCACGTGATCTGCCACCTGACCGATGAGAACGCAGCTATTAGCATGCGTATCAAAGTTCAGCGCGGTCGTGGTTATGTGCCGGCTTCTGCCCGAATTCATTCGGAAGAAGATGAGCGCCCAATCGGCCGTCTGCTGGTCGACGCATGCTATAGCCCTGTAGAGCGTATTGCCTACAATGTTGAAGCAGCGCGTGTAGAACAGCGTACCGACCTGGACAAGCTGGTCATCGAAATGGAAACCAACGGCACAATCGATCCTGAAGAGGCGATTCGTCGTGCGGCAACCATCCTGGCAGAACAACTGGAAGCTTTCGTTGACTTACGTGATGTACGTCAGCCGGAAGTGAAAGAAGAGAAACCAGAATTCGATCCGATCCTGCTGCGCCCTGTTGACGATCTCGAATTGACTGTCCGCTCTGCTAACTGCCTCAAGGCAGAAGCTATCCACTATATCGGTGATCTGGTACAGCGTACCGAGGTTGAGTTGCTGAAAACGCCGAACCTGGGTAAAAAATCTCTTACTGAGATTAAAGACGTGCTGGCTTCACGTGGTCTGTCTCTGGGCATGCGCCTGGAAAACTGGCCACCGGCAAGCATTGCTGACGAGTAACCGGATCACAGGTTAAGGTTTTACTGAGAAGGATAAGGTCATGCGCCATCGTAAGAGTGGTCGTCAACTGAACCGCAACAGCAGCCATCGCCAGGCTATGTTCCGCAACATGGCAGGTTCACTGGTTCGTCATGAGATCATCAAGACGACCCTGCCTAAAGCGAAAGAGCTGCGTCGCGTAGTTGAGCCGCTGATTACTCTTGCCAAGACTGACAGCGTTGCTAATCGTCGTCTGGCATTCGCCCGTACTCGTGATAACGAGATCGTGGCAAAACTGTTTAACGAACTGGGCCCGCGTTTCGCGAGCCGTGCCGGTGGTTACACTCGCATTCTGAAGTGTGGTTTCCGTGCAGGCGACAACGCGCCGATGGCTTACATCGAGCTGGTTGATCGTTCAGAGAAAGCAGAAGCTGCTGCAGAGTAATCTGTAGTAACGTAAAAAAACCCGCTCCGGCGGGTTTTTTTATATCCGCGATATCCCCACTTCTCTACAATGTCTGTATCAATTCTGTTCATTCCCTGGAGCTGGTAATGTGGTTGCTCGACCAGTGGGCAGAACGCCATATTCGCGATGCCCAAAATAAAGGTGAATTCGACGATCTCCCGGGAAGCGGCGAACCCCTTGTGCTCGACGATGATTCGCACATTGCGCCTGAACTGCGAGCTGGATACCGTTTACTGAAAAACGCGGGCTGTCTCCCTCCGGAGCTAGAACAGCGCAGAGAGGCTGTTGAACTGGCCGATCTTCTCAACGGTATCCGTCAGGACGATCCGCGACATTCTGAACTGAGCCGCTGTCTCGCCCTGCTTGAACTCAAGCTGCGCCAGGCTGGGATGAACACTGATTTTCTGCGCGGTGAATACGGTGAAAGATTGATGCAGAGAATAAACGAGGAGTAGTTATGTACCGTATTGGTGAACTTGCGAAGCTTGCGAACGTTACGCCGGATACCATCCGTTATTACGAAAAGCAGCAGATGATCGATCATGAAGTTCGTACTGAAGGAGGCTTTCGACTTTATACCGATAACGATCTTCAGCGCCTGCGATTTATTCGTTATGCGCGTCAGCTCGGCTTCACGCTGGATTCGATCCGCGAGTTATTATCGATCCGTATCGATCCGGAACATCACACCTGCCAGGAATCTAAAAGCATTGTGCAGGCCCGGCTGGATGAAGTTGAAGCACGCATCCAGGAGCTTCAAACCATGCAGCGCTCTTTGCAAAGGCTGAATGATGCCTGCTGCGGTACGGCCCACAGCAGTATTTACTGTTCAATTCTCGAAGCCCTTGAACAGGGAGCGAGTGGAGAAACCGAGGGCTGTTGATTTTTAGTCCATCAGGATCTAGACTCCCGTCGTCATAAACCATGCTCAGGAGAATTTATGAGCCGCTATCAGCACACGAAAGGACAGATAAAAGACAATGCCATTGAGGCGTTACTTCACGACCCGTTATTCAGGCAGCGCGTTGAGAAGAATAAAAAAGGGAAAGGAAGTTATCTGCGTAAAGACAAACATGAAAAACGGGGTAACTGGGAGGCCAGTGGCAAGCAAGCGAATCGCTTATTTACCACTGGCCTTTCTGCTTTAAGCTTTCGATTAAACGCGGTTATTCTGTTCTTTTAACAGATCGCGGATCTCACTCAGCAGCACTTCTTCTTTCGTTGGTGCAGGTGCAGCAGCCGGCTCTTCTTTTTTACGGTTGAGCCTGTTGATCAGCTTGATAGCCATAAAAATGGCAAACGCGACAATCACAAAATCAAATACGTTCTGAATAAATACGCCGTAGTGCATTACTACTGCCGGAACATCACCCTGCGCTTCACGCAGTGTGAAAGCGAATTGTTTGAAATCAATGCCCCCGATTAACAACCCTAATGGTGGCATGATAATGTCGGCCACTAATGATGAAACAATCTTGCCGAATGCTGCACCAATAATGACACCCACTGCCAAATCCACCACGTTCCCGCGCATCGCAAATTCGCGAAATTCTTTAATAAAACTCATTGTTCTCTCCTTGTGCCAGCTGACGAGTATAAGTTTAACAAATGATTAGCCAATTGCCATTCGGGATAATTAAACGTTATGAAAAATAAAAGGCACAGAAATGAAAAGGATAAAGTGCGGGTACTCTTTCTCGAGCACCCTACTCTTTAAAGGAAGAATGGACTTGGCTGGAATAAACGTTCGACGTCGGTAATAAACTTTTTATCCGTAAGGAACATAATAACGTGATCGCCTTGCTCAATACGTAAATTGTCATTGGCAATCATGACGTCATTTCCGCGCACAACGGCGCCGATGATCGTGCCTGGCGGCAGCTTAATTTCGTCGATTGACCGGCCCACGACGCGTGATGTGGTTTCATCTCCATGCGCCACGGCTTCAATGGCTTCCGCTACGCCGCGGCGGAGCGATGACACACCGACAATATCCGCTTTACGAACATGGCTCAGGAGCGCGGAAATTGTCGCCTGCTGCGGCGAAATGGCAATATCAATAACGCTACCCTGGACCAGATCGACATACGCCTTGCGCTGGATAAGCACCATGACCTTCTTTGCACCCATACGCTTGGCGAGCATGGCGGACATTATATTCGCCTCGTCGTCGTTGGTGACGGCAATAAAAAGATCAACTTGATCAATATGCTCTTCAGCCAGCAACTCCTGATCCGACGCATCGCCATAAAATACGATCGTATTTTGCAGTTTTTCCGCCAGTTCAGCAGCACGCTGCTGATCGCGCTCGATCAATTTTACGCTGTAATCTTTTTCTAACCGATGTGCCAGGCCTGCACCGATATTGCCGCCGCCGACCAGCATAATGCGTTTATAGGGTTTTTCGAGACGCTGAAGTTCACTCATTACCGCACGAATATGCTGTGAGGCCGCAATAAAGAAGACCTCATCACCTGCTTCGACAATCGTGGAGCCTTGCGGGCGGATTGGCCTGTCGTGACGGAAAATGGCTGCGACGCGCGTATCAATATGCGGCATGTGCTCGCGCATGGTAGAAAGCGCATTGCCGATCAATGGCCCGCCGTAATAGGCCTTTACCACTGCCAGACTCACTTTACCCTCGGCAAAGTTCACCACCTGCAGGGCGCCCGGATATTCGATCAGACGGTAGATATTATCGATAACCAGCTGTTCTGGGGCAATGAGATGATCAATAGGGACCGCTTCTGAGTTAAACAGTTTCTCAGCATCGCGAACATAGTCCGGAGAGCGAATGCGCGCGATTCGGTTTGGCGTGTTGAAAAGCGAGTAGGCCACCTGACAGGCCACCATATTGGTTTCGTCAGAACTGGTTACCGCAACCAGCATGTCGGCATCATCGGCACCCGCCTCACGAAGAACCCGTGGGTGAGAACCATGACCCTGCACCACGCGCAGGTCAAACTTGTCCTGTAAGACACGCAGACGATCGCCGTTGGTATCGACTATGGTGATGTCGTTGTTTTCCCCAACCAGGTTTTCCGCCAGCGTTCCGCCAACCTGTCCTGCACCCAGAATGATAATCTTCATATCTCGTGACCTGTTCTCAACATCACTCTTTGATTAGCTTAGCGTAAAAGAAGCCATCACCCTCTTCGGCACCCGGCAGGTTCTGCAGACCCGGGGATTCAGGCGTTCCCGTATCGCGCAGCGCGGCGTCCGGGGTACGTTTAAGGAAGGCCGCGATTTGCTGGCTGTTTTCTTCCGGCAGTACGGAGCAGGTTGCATAGACCAGCGTTCCGCCAGGTTTGAGATGCGGCCAGATGGCGTCGAGAATGTCGGACTGCAGCTGGGCAAGTTCGTTAATATCACGATCGCGACGCAGCCACTTGATGTCCGGATGACGACGAATAACGCCGGTTGCAGAGCAGGGAGCATCCAGCAAAATGCGATCGAATTGCGTTTCACCACACCATTCTGCGGGTTTGCGTCCATCGCCTTGCTTAACCTGAGCCTTCATGCCCAGACGCTTGAGGTTGTCGTAGACGCGTGAAAGACGCTGTTCATCGACGTCCACCGCCATCACGCTGGCCTGCGGAGCCACTTCAAGAATATGCGTCGTTTTGCCCCCTGGTGCGGCGCAGAGATCGAGGATCTGCTCACCGTTTTGGGGTTCAAGCCAGGTCATGCAACCCTGGGCAGAAGCATCCTGTACCGTTACCCAACCCTCTTCGAAACCCGGTAATGCATGTACCGGAGCGGGGGAGGCTAAACGTACGGCATCAGGGTATGCAGCGTGAGTGAAACCACTCATTCCAGCTTCTTCGAGTAATGCCAGCCATGCGTCACGGGTGTGGTGATTACGATTCACGCGTAACCACATTGGCGGACGCTGGTTGTTGGCATCGGCAATGTCCTGCCACCGCTGCGGATAAGCTTTTTTCAGCCGCTTCAACAGCCAGTCCGGATGCAGGAAGCGTGCTTCGTTTTGGGCAAATTCAGCCAGAAGCTCATCCTGCTGTCGCTGGAACTGACGCAGTACACCGTTGATCAGCCCTTTCAGCTGAGGGCGTTTAATCGCAACGGCACCTTCCACCGTCTCAGCCAGCGCGGCATGAGGTGGGATGCGGGTATGAAGAAGCTGATAAAAACCCACCATAATCAAATAGTGTACGGTGCGCTGCTTGCCTGTCATTGGGCGTGACATCAGCTTGTTAATCAACCACTCAAGCTGAGAAAGCGTGCGCAGAACGCCAAAGCAGAGCTCCTGAAGCAGGGCTTTGTCTTTATCAGAGACTTTTTGTTGCAGGGGAGGCAGGACGTTACTTAATGACTGGCCCTGCTCGATAACCTGCTCAACGGCCTGAGCCGCCATACTGCGTAGATTTTGTTTTTTCATAACCGTAAAAATAAAAATGCCCGGAAACACCGGGCCTTAAGAATAAATTTGCTCAGGCAAGACGCTTGCCCGGAATAAACCATTCGCGACGGGAATTTAACAGATCCTGAGCGCTCATGGCCTTCTTACCGGCCGGTTGTAGCGATTCAAGATTCAGGATCCCTTGCGCAGTCGCCACCTGGATCCCGTTCTTGTTGGCGTCAACAATCGTACCGGGTTCAGCCGTGGTGGTACCGCTAATGACGGAGGCTTTCCAGACTTTCACTGGCTGCTCATCAATCTCCATCCAGCTCATTGGCCACGGATTAAAAGCGCGGATGCAGCGTTCAAGTTGAGCGGCCGACAGGGACCAGTCGATCCGCGCTTCTTCTTTGCTCAGTTTTTCGGCATACGTCACCAGCGCGTCATCCTGAACTTCCGGTTTTGCCGTATTGTCAGCAAGCTGCTGAAGCGTCTCGATAAGACCTTGTGGGCCAAGGTCTGCCAGTTTGTCATACAGCGTGGCGCTGGTATCGTCTGGCGTAATGGGGCAGGCCAGTTTATACAGCATGTCGCCGGTGTCTAAACCTACGTCCATCTTCATGATGGTCACGCCCGTTTCGGCATCACCCGCCCACAGCGAGCGCTGGATCGGGGCTGCACCACGCCAGCGTGGGAGTAGAGACCCATGCACGTTGATACAACCCAGGCGCGGCATATCAAGCACAGCTTTTGGCAGAATTAAACCGTAAGCCACCACCACCATTACGTCGGCATTCAGGTCAGCAACCAGCTGCTGATTTTCCTGCGGGCGCAGCGATGCAGGCTGAAAAACAGGAAGCCCATGCTCTTCTGCCAGCACCTTGACCGGGCTCGGCATCAGTTTTTTGCCGCGGCCTGCAGGACGGTCCGGCTGGGTAAAGACGCCAACAACCTGGTGACCAGACGATAGCAGCGCGTCAAGGTGACGCGCTGCAAAATCAGGGGTTCCCGCGAAGATAATACGTAGTGTTTTAGACACGATGATCCTTGTATCCGGGGGGACGTTATGCGCGAGAACGCAAACGATCCAGTTTCTCTACTTTCTGACGAATACGCTGCTGTTTCAGCGGCGAGAGGTAATCGATAAACAGTTTACCGACCAGGTGATCCATCTCATGCTGAATACAAATCGCCAGCAGGTCGTCTGCTTCCAGTTCGAACGGATTACCGTCACGATCCAGGGCGCGAATTTTCACTTTTTCAGCACGCGGCACTAACGCACGCTGTTCAGGAATAGACAGACAGCCTTCCTCGATACCGGTTTCGCCACTCTTTTCGAGCAACTCAGGGTTAATCAGCACCAGGCGACCATCGCGATTTTCAGAAACATCAATCACGATAATACGCTTGTGAATGTCCACCTGCGTCGCCGCCAGGCCAATGCCTTCTTCGGCGTACATGGTATCGAACATATCATCAACGATACGCTGGATTTCTGCATTCACTTCTTTGACCGGTTCAGCGACGATGCGAAGGCGCTCGTCCGGAATATGTAACACTTGCAAAACTGCCATAAATTTCCAGAGTCGTGTTCAGGAGTTGATAAGAATACTACCTCTATTCTAGACAAATCCCCCATCGATTGACAGCATCAGTGACCAATCGCAATGATTGCGGAGGCTGCTTATGGCAGGGGAAAGGATGACGCCAATCGAGATATGGCTACGGCTTATGCACACAGGTTCTCTGTGTGGTGATGTCATGGTGGAAGCGGCTGCACGACTGCAGAGGCAGGAAGGCATCGACATGCTTGCCTTAAGAAATGCTGGACTGACAGCAAAGCAGGCTGAACGATTCTTTGCGTTCAATGAGAGTGAGCTGGAACGTAGCCTGAAATGGCTTGAGCAGCCGGGACATCATTTATTAACGGCCAATCATTCCCTTTATCCCCCTCTACTCCGCACGATCCCTGACTATCCCGGGGCATTATTCATAAAAGGTAACCCTGAGACGCTCAAAACTGTTCAGCTGGCGGTGGTAGGCAGTCGTGCGCCGTCATGGTACGGCGAGCGATGGGGGAAAATCCTGTGCGAACAACTTTCACAAAGTGGTTTCACGATTACCAGCGGGCTGGCCTGTGGTATTGATGGCGTTGCCCACGGCGCGGCGCTGTCAGTTAAAGGACGAAGTGTCGCGGTGCTGGGGAATGGTCTTTTTAGCATTTATCCACGCCGACATCAGGCATTGGCGATGCGGCTTATTGAGTCTGATGGCGCGATAGTGTCTGAATTTCCGCTTTCCGCACAGCCCAGACCGGCAAACTTTCCGCGTCGTAATCGCATTATCAGCGGGCTTAGCAAAGGCGTGCTGGTGGTTGAAGCCGCGCTGCGAAGCGGTTCACTGGTCACGGCGCGATGCGCGCTGGAACAGGGACGAGAAGTCTTCGCCTTGCCTGGTCCGATAGGGAACCCCGGATGCGAGGGTCCCCACTGGCTGATTAAGCAAGGGGCAACACCGGTAACGGAAGTAGGGGATATTCTTGAAAATTTGCAATATGGGCTGCAATGGCTGCAGGAAGATCCCGAAAAGCGACAATATTCATCAGATCAGGGAAAGGTGGCATTGCCATTTCCCAAGCTCCTGGCTAACGTAGGAGATGAGGTAACACCTGTTGACGTTGTCGCTGAACGTGCCGGCCAACCTGTGCCAGTAACGGTAGCACAGCTACTCGAACTGGAGTTAGCAGGGTGGATCGCAGCTGTACCCGGCGGCTATGTCCGATTAAGGAGGGCATGCCATGTTCGACGTACTGATGTATTTGTTTGAGACTTACATCCATAACGAAGCAGAAATGCGAGTGGATCAGGACAAATTGACACAGGATCTTACCGATGCGGGGTTTGAGCGGGAAGATATCTATAATGCGTTGATGTGGCTGGAAAAACTGGCTGATTATCAGGAAGGCCTCGCCGAACCGATGCAGCTTGCTTCCGACCCATTGTCAGTACGCATTTATACCGCAGAAGAGTGTGAAAGGCTGGACGCCAGCTGCCGGGGGTTCATCTTATTCCTTGAGCAGATTCAGGTGCTGAACCTCGAAACGAGAGAAATGGTGATAGAGCGCGTCATGGCGCTGGATACAGCAGAATTTGAACTGGAAGATCTCAAGTGGGTGATCCTGATGGTTCTGTTTAATATCCCGGGCTGTGAAAATGCCTATCAACAAATGGAAGAATTACTCTTTGAAGTGAATGAAGGTATGCTGCACTAATTCAATGTGCAGCACCAAGAGTTGTTATGGCCAAATCAGCACTATTCACGGTGCATAAAAACGAGCCCTGCCCGCAGTGCGGGGCTGAACTTGTTATTCGGTCCGGGAAACACGGCCCGTTTCTCGGTTGTTCACACTATCCGGAATGTGATTATGTCCGTCCCCTGAAAAGCCAGGCGGATGGACATATCGTTAAAAATCTGGAGGGGCAGTCTTGTCCACTCTGCGGTGGTGAATTAGCCCTGCGTCAGGGGCGTTTCGGCATGTTTATTGGATGTAGTCGCTACCCGGAATGCGAGCATACGGAACAAATTGATAAGCCTGATGAAACGGCAATTGCGTGCCCTCAGTGTCAGCGCGGTCAGTTGGTACAGCGCCGCTCCCGTTATGGTAAGACCTTCCATTCGTGCGATCGCTATCCTGAATGCCAGTTCGTTATCAATTTTAAACCGGTAGCGGGAACCTGCCCTCATTGCAATTATCCGCTACTCATAGAGAAGAAAACCGCGCAAGGCATGAAACGCTTCTGCGCCAGTAAACAATGTGGAAAGCCGGTTACGGCGGATCAAAATAGTGAATAATAACCTGCCATCAGGCTCCATTGCGCATGCAGTGGATGTTCTGAAAAATGAAGAAGTCATCGCTTATCCAACTGAAGCTGTTTTTGGGGTCGGTTGCGATCCTGACAGCGAGACGGCTGTGAGCCGTCTGCTTGCCTTAAAACAAAGACCCGTCGAGAAAGGGCTGATTTTGATCGCTGCGAATTACGAGCAGCTTAAACCCTATATAGATGACTCCATGCTGACGCCAGCGCAGCGCGAGACGATCTTCTCCGCGTGGCCTGGACCGGTGACCTTCGTCTTCCCTGCGCAGCCGACAACGCCGCGCTGGTTAACCGGACGCTTTGATTCCCTCGCCGTTCGCGTCACTGACCATCCGCTGGTGGTTGAGCTTTGTCTGGCGTTTGGTAAACCGCTGGTCTCAACCAGCGCCAACCTGACCGGATTGCCACCTTGTCGGACAACCGAAGAAGTGCTGGCGCAGTTCGGGAATGACTTCCCTGTTGCTGTCGGTGAAACGGGAGGGCGTCTGAATCCGTCTGAAATTCGCGACGCTTTAACCGGCGAACGTTTTCGCCAGGGGTAATCTCATGGAAACCTATGCTGTTTTTGGTAATCCGATTGCGCACAGCAAATCACCGTTGATTCATCAGCAATTTGCGAAGCAGCTGCAGATAAATCATCCCTATGGTCGCGTACTGGCACCGGTGGATGCATTTATTCCAACGCTGGAGGCTTTTTTCGCCGCGGGCGGTAAAGGTGCGAATGTGACGGTCCCGTTTAAAGAAGAAGCCTTCGAACGTGCGGATGAGCTGACCGAGCGCGCTTCACTGGCTGGCGCAGTCAATACTCTAAAACGGCTTGAGGACGGTCGCCTTTTGGGGGATAACACCGACGGAATTGGTTTACTTAGCGATCTGGAACGACTTTCATTTATTAAGCCCGGGTTCCGGGTCCTGCTGATTGGTGCGGGCGGCGCATCGCGGGGAGTACTGTTGCCTCTGCTTTCACTGGACTGTGCGGTGACCATTACCAACAGAACCTTTTCCCGTGCAGAAGCGCTGGCGGCGTTGTTTGCGCATACCGGTAGCGTGAGCGCGGTAGCGCTTGACGATCTTGCCGATCGTGAGTTCGATCTTGTCATTAATGCCACGTCCAGCGGCATCAACGGTGAGATCCCGGCAATCCCCGCTTCTCTGGTCAGCGCGCATATGTACTTCTATGACATGTTTTATCAGAAAGGGAAGACGCCTTTCCTTAACTGGTGTGAACAACACGGCGCGAAACAGTTAGCCGATGGACTGGGAATGCTGGTGGGTCAGGCTGCGCATGCGGTGCTGCTCTGGCACGGCGTGTTGCCTGCGGTCGAACCTGTCATTGAAAAGTTAAAGCAGGAACTTTCGGCGTGAACCAGGCTATTCATTTCCCGGACAGAGAGAGCTGGGATGAGAGTAAACACGCGGTTTGTTTTCCGGTGCTGGTGCAGGGTATGCAACTTACCTGTGCCATTCATGGGGAAACGCTGCTGCGTCGTTTTGGCGGTTCAAACCCGATAGCGGTATTTTGCGAAAATCGCTGGGATCTGGAAGAGGAAGCCAGCGATTTAATCCGCGAACAGCAGGAAGACGATCAGGGCTGGGTTTGGTTGTCCTGATCCAGATACTCATTCTTCCACGTAACGTAGTTGTTCGCTGAGTATTTTAACCCTTCGATCTCTGCCTCCTTCAGGGGGCGGATCTGTTTTACCGGGCTTCCCAGATAGAGATAGCCGCTCTCCAGTCGTTTGTTCTGCGGGACCAGGCTACCGGCACCAATCATTACGTCATCTTCTACTATGACGCCATCCAGCAAAATCGACCCCATGCCAACAAGCACGCGATTTCCGATCGTGCAGCCGTGAAGCATCACTTTATGGCCGACGGTAACCTCTTCTCCAATGATGAGGGGATTGCCCTCCGGGTTATAGGAGGATTTGTGCGTGACATGCAGAACGCAACCGTCCTGAATGTTGGTACGTGCACCAATCGACACATAGTTAACATCACCCCTGATGGCGACGAGCGGCCAGATGCTGACATCATCGGCCATTCGGACATCACCAATCACCACGCTGCTGGCATCGATCATCACGCGATCGCCTTTTTGGGGGAACATATCTTTATAAGGACGTAATACTGCGGGCATATCTACCTCTAACAATGGGCGCTATACAGAAGACTTTGATCATAGTAATGGATCGAGGCAAGGCAAAATACGTCAATATTTAAGCAGATCGGGCGGGATTTCAGCGAAAAGCGCGGAAAATCAGCAGTCGGAAAAAAAGATCTAAAAAATACTTGTGCTAAAAAATGGGATCCCTATAATGCGCCTCCATCGACACGGCGGATGTGAATCACTTCACAAACAGCCCGGTCGGTTGAAGAGAAAAAATCCTGAAATAACGGGTTGACTCTGAAAGAGGAAAGCGTAATATACGCCACCTCGCAACGGTGAGCGAAAGCCGCGTTGCAACTGCTCTTTAACAATTTATCAGACAATCTGTGTGGGCACTCAAAGTGACATGGATTCTTAATGTCTTCGGACAATAAATGAATACCAAGTCTCTGAGTGAACATACGTAATTCATTACGAAGTTTAATTCACGAGCATCAAACTTAAATTGAAGAGTTTGATCATGGCTCAGATTGAACGCTGGCGGCAGGCCTAACACATGCAAGTCGAGCGGTAGCACAGAGAGCTTGCTCTCGGGTGACGAGCGGCGGACGGGTGAGTAATGTCTGGGAAACTGCCTGATGGAGGGGGATAACTACTGGAAACGGTAGCTAATACCGCATAACGTCGCAAGACCAAAGAGGGGGACCTTCGGGCCTCTTGCCATCAGATGTGCCCAGATGGGATTAGCTAGTAGGTGGGGTAACGGCTCACCTAGGCGACGATCCCTAGCTGGTCTGAGAGGATGACCAGCCACACTGGAACTGAGACACGGTCCAGACTCCTACGGGAGGCAGCAGTGGGGAATATTGCACAATGGGCGCAAGCCTGATGCAGCCATGCCGCGTGTATGAAGAAGGCCTTCGGGTTGTAAAGTACTTTCAGCGGGGAGGAAGGTGCTGAGGTTAATAACCTCAGCAATTGACGTTACCCGCAGAAGAAGCACCGGCTAACTCCGTGCCAGCAGCCGCGGTAATACGGAGGGTGCAAGCGTTAATCGGAATTACTGGGCGTAAAGCGCACGCAGGCGGTCTGTCAAGTCGGATGTGAAATCCCCGGGCTCAACCTGGGAACTGCATTCGAAACTGGCAGGCTAGAGTCTTGTAGAGGGGGGTAGAATTCCAGGTGTAGCGGTGAAATGCGTAGAGATCTGGAGGAATACCGGTGGCGAAGGCGGCCCCCTGGACAAAGACTGACGCTCAGGTGCGAAAGCGTGGGGAGCAAACAGGATTAGATACCCTGGTAGTCCACGCCGTAAACGATGTCGACTTGGAGGTTGTGCCCTTGAGGCGTGGCTTCCGGAGCTAACGCGTTAAGTCGACCGCCTGGGGAGTACGGCCGCAAGGTTAAAACTCAAATGAATTGACGGGGGCCCGCACAAGCGGTGGAGCATGTGGTTTAATTCGATGCAACGCGAAGAACCTTACCTACTCTTGACATCCAGAGAACTTAGCAGAGATGCTTTGGTGCCTTCGGGAACTCTGAGACAGGTGCTGCATGGCTGTCGTCAGCTCGTGTTGTGAAATGTTGGGTTAAGTCCCGCAACGAGCGCAACCCTTATCCTTTGTTGCCAGCGGTTAGGCCGGGAACTCAAAGGAGACTGCCAGTGATAAACTGGAGGAAGGTGGGGATGACGTCAAGTCATCATGGCCCTTACGAGTAGGGCTACACACGTGCTACAATGGCGCATACAAAGAGAAGCGACCTCGCGAGAGCAAGCGGACCTCATAAAGTGCGTCGTAGTCCGGATTGGAGTCTGCAACTCGACTCCATGAAGTCGGAATCGCTAGTAATCGTAGATCAGAATGCTACGGTGAATACGTTCCCGGGCCTTGTACACACCGCCCGTCACACCATGGGAGTGGGTTGCAAAAGAAGTAGGTAGCTTAACCTTCGGGAGGGCGCTTACCACTTTGTGATTCATGACTGGGGTGAAGTCGTAACAAGGTAACCGTAGGGGAACCTGCGGTTGGATCACCTCCTTACCTTAAAGAACCTGCCTTTG
>NZ_AZUB01000019.1:0-18290 GCF_000568095.1 Enterobacter sp. DC4
GCATCAGCCCCGGGGGCGGAGCGGCACCAGGCGAGGGTGCGGACGGTCCGGCCGCGGGGGCCGGTGACGGTGACGACGGGCGTGCGGGTGTCGATCGGGGTGGTGGTGACGGGCATAAGGGTGCTCAGGTATTTGTTAATGTGACATGCCTGACTCCTTCAGGGGGTACCACGAGAGGTATCCTGAAGCTGAGTTAAGGCCTGCTGGCAGGCGGTGAGCTGCCTGACAACCCCGTCGGCGTCCGCGGCAAGCCTGACAAGAGACGCCACATCCGCTGCTGAAAGCCGGCGCTCACCGGGCGCAGTACCCTTTCCGGCACCTGCACGGGGCGGCATTCCGTCGGGGGTTGCGGGGGCGGGCTCTGGCAGCTGCTTAGCGCCGTCAGCAGGAGAGGTATCAGTGGCCAGGTCGGCCAGGATTTTTTGCGTAAACAGGATTGCCCGGTCATCGGCGTCATGCCATGTCTCCATCGTGGTGTTAAGGGCGGTCAACTGCCTCCGCTGCCGCTGCTGGTCGTTCGCCCACGCCTGCTGCCGTTGCGCAAACTGCGTCTGCTGGCAGGTACGGGCGGCCTGCAACCGCCCCTGATACAATCCGGCACCAAATGCACCACAGGATATCAGTATTATCGATACCCCGCGGATGAGCCAGCCCGGCGGTTCAGGCCACATGTTGCGTCACCGACAAAAACAGCCGCTGCTCTTCCGTTCTGCGACGAACCAGCCCGGGGAGACGCTGACTGCCGGCATATACCCAGAGCGGGAACTGGGCGGCCGCCTCCTGGTATCGTCCGGCGTTGAGCAGCGCCAGCAGCGTGGAGGGTGACCCGGACTTCAGATACTGCAGGCCGCTTTTCACGCCCGGCTTCCCGGGCCCGACGTTAAACAAAAATGACACCAGCGCATCAAACTGGCCCTGAGTCAGGGGAACCTCAACGATAGCGCGCAGGCGCTCTTCACACTCCATCACGTCGGCCTGCAGCAGCGTCAGGGCCGTCAGCTCGCTGATGGTCTGTCCGGCCCTGGCGTCAGCGGTATGCCCGTAGCCAATGGTCCAGACTCCCGCGCTGTCCCGGTAGGAGGACAGCCTGAGACCTTCGAACTGTTTAATGAGCGAAAACCCTCGCTCTGACAACATCTGGTACATGGTCAATTCCTTATTATGCCTTTTTACTGAATGAAACGGGTGCGGTTTTATTATTCATTGTGCGGGCGAAAAATGTTCTCACGCAATATATGACCGGGATGTTTTTTATGAATATTCAGACATCATGACGTGATTCACACATAGACGGGAAATGTTATATACATGAGCTTCCATTTGTCATTAAAAGTCATTCTCACGTTATTTTAAATAAATTCAACACCTCTGATAACTAATATCATTGAAGTTTAAAATGTCCGTGTCGGCGCCTTGCGTTGGTTTTATTTTTTTTGGTATACCATGGCATTAATAACGAGTTATTTAATTAAAGGGAATGTGGCATGCTGATTATCAATAAACAATACAGCTTCAATGAACAGACAAATGAAATTATCTGCAAGGGTGTGTCGCACACGCTGACGGAAAAAGAGGGGCGGCTTTTTACCGCGCTGTGGAAATACGGACGGGACGGGGAGGTGCTTTCCCGGGAGCAGCTCGTTACCAGGGTCTGGCCGGGAAGGGAGCGCGGCGTTACCGAGGCTAATCTGCTTCAACTGGTCTGTAAATTACGTCGCACGCTGTCGGGATGCGGCCTGGAGAATGTGATACAGACGGTTTACCGGCAGGGCTACACGCTGAACCTGCCCGATGAGGTTCACAGCCCCCTCCTCCCTGCAGACCGTACGGGTGGCGCTGACCGTCCCGGTCGTCTTGCGCAGGCCCTGAGGCGAGCCTTTCTCATCTGTATGCTGCTTCCGGCGGTGCTGTGCCTGGTCGCGATTATCGGCTTAGTTTGCCTGAGTCCCGTCCAGAAAACGGTGCTCAGGCTTATCCCCCACCTCGCTCAGGTTCATGACCTTTCCCTGACATGCGCCGGCTCAGGCTATATTCTGGAGTATCACACCCGGGATAATCAGCATGTCACCCGCTTTCCCGGGCGCGGCCTTCCCCTTGCGCCGCCGGGCCGTCCGGGGGAGGGGCGCCCCTGCTGGTCAGAATAGCAACACTGTTAATATGAATTATCATCTGAGTCACTTTTATTTCAGAGGTGGTCCGTTGCAGAGTGTATTCCGGTCAGACGGCGGAGTGCGAGCAGTGTCCCATCTATTTAGCGAAACCGTATTGTTATGCGGCGGATTATTACTAATGGCCATATGGAGCGGCGTGGTTGCTTATATTCTGCGGCTTCAGCAGGGGCATATAAAACCCTCCTGCCTGCGGATGCTGGGTCAGGTCGTGGTGTCCTGTTTTACGGGGGTTATCGGCGGGTTAATTGCCCTGGACGAAAAGTTTTCGGTGCCGATTATTTTTTGCGTGGCCGGACTGGCCGGCGCGTCCGGAACCGCCCTGCTTCACTTATTACAGCAAAAGCTCATGCAGCGGCTGCAGGACTATATCCCCCCGAAAGCAGGAGGTGAAAATGACAAACCCATTTTTCGGGATTATAAGAAAAAACCGAAATGACGTTATCAACATAAATACAGGCCGGCATGTCACCTGCTGGTCATAAAAATCAATCCTGGCAGCAAAAAATTATTAATTAACTGTTTGTTGATGGCGGTCTTTTTTAACTGAGCTACTGTTATCAGGCGGCCTTCATTCTGTTCACCCGTATCCATAATGAATGCCTTAACCTCGCGGTTGCAGGTGTTTGTTACCATTCTCAAAGGAGTTACCATGAGTCAGCCCGTCACCGAGCCCGTTACCGTCAGTCCGCTTATTACCCGCACCGAAGATATCCACAACGTCAGCGGCCAGCTGTCCGCGCTGGGGTACGCCTCGGTTTTCGATGTGGTGCGCATGCCGCGCGAACGCTTTATTCAGCAACACAACCGGGCGCTGAAGTTCAAAGCCGCCGAGGTCTATGACCTGGCCATTGGCTATGCCCACCAGGTGGCGCACAGCTTTCGCCATAACCGCCTGGCCCGGGCGGTCAAAGGCGGCCTGAAAGGGCCGTTCTCCGTCAGCGGCCCGGATTACCGCCATCAGTTTTCGGATGAGAACTGGTCCGGGCTGAGCCCGGCGGGGGCGCCGGAGGCCAATGACGGCCCGGCTCATTACGCCGCCGTCCTGTATCGGCTGGCGCTTGACAGGGAGAAGGATGCCGGGACTGGTGGGAGCACTATAAATCTGCTGGCGACGCGCCGCCCTGACCTGGCGGCATTGACGGTGGACGACAAAGCGATTAATGAGGAAATCCCGCAGCTGCAGGTGGTCACCGGGGTGCTTAGCTCGGCCATTCGGGCAGCCAAAAGCCTGACCAGCCTGGCGGACGTTAATGCCCTGCTGGCTACGACCCGCTACCCGAACAGTCTGCCGTTTGACCTGGGCAATGCCCAGATGCAGGCTGTTCAACAGGAAATTAACACCACCCTGCAGGACCTGACGCTGCCGCTGGCGGCGGATGTGCCGGCAGCCTTCTTGTCCCCAACCACCGCACTGACCAACGATGACCTGGCCCGCCTGCAGGTGATGGCCTCCGGCCTGGGGCCGGAGCAGCAGCGCATTCTTCTGGATCGTTTCACAGAAGACTGGGCAGATTTTTACCTGAAAAACTATGCCATCTCTGGCGGTGGTGACGATACGTACACCAGATTTCTGGATATGTCGTATTTCACCACCATGAACGACATGACCGTCCCCCAGGTTGAAGCGCTGCTGTGCACCACGGCGAGCAATACCGGTGACACGGATCAACATTCAGTGATTCAGTCCACCAACTGGACCAATCCAGATGATGCCCCCAAAGCGCTGCCTTTCCTCTACGGTGCCAGCTTTGTCAACAACCCTAATGATAATATTACTACCCCACTCACCATCAAGCGGGGAGCGGACAAATCACTCACGCTCGGCAATCTGCCGGATGGGTGGGGGCTCACGGCCATCAACATCATGGTTCGTCTGCAAAAATGGCTGAATTTACCTTTTGAGGATGTTGATGCTTTATTGCTGCTGACCCGCACAGGCAGCTCCGGAACACCTCTGACTGAAAATACGTTGCGTACACTGGGTGTTTTCAGACACTTCCAGCGTCAGTACGGCACCACGGTTAAGCAGTTTGTCGCCTGGGTCAGCGTTATCACCCCGTACGCCATCACGCCGACCACGCCGTTCCTTGACCAGATTTTCAACGGCTCGAAGGCCTTCGACACTCCGCTCCAGGTGGACAACACCCCCTTCGTTTACCGCGCGGAGGCCACCGGCTCTGATGCGACCGCAGAGCTGCGCTGCAAACACATCATGGCAGCACTGGGACTGAACCAGCGCCAGTTCCTGCTGCTGGCCGATAAAATCGCCGCAAATCAGGGAGGTGATGTCACTACCAGCACCCTGACCTGCAACCTTCCGACGGTGACGGCCTTCTATCGCATCGCGACGCTGGCCGGTACGCTGGGTATGACCGTAGAGGCGTTTTATGCCCTGGTCGATACCTGGGATACCGGTACCGGCGACGTGTGGAAGCAGTTTGCCGGCAACCCGGTCATTACCCCCCCCGCCAGCGGCGTGCCGCTGAGCCAGGATATCCTGAGCCTGCTGCAGGCGCTGAGCTGGGTCACTGACTGGCAGCAACAGGCGAAGCTGCCGATGGCGACCTGCGCATTGCTGAGTAATCCCCCGGCAACCGCTGGCACAGACGCTCAGCTGAGCTTCATCCAGCAAATCTGGCAGCGCCTGCCGGCCACCTTTGTGGATACCGCCCTGCTCGCCCGCAGCGGTGCGCCTCTGCAGAATGACACCGAGGGCCATTTCGAAACTATCGACTGGTTCTCCGTATTCCGGACCGGTGATGGCGCGGGGTTGCTGGACGTCAGCGGGCTGGTGACCGATTTATCCGTTACCGACACCGTAAAAAAAGCTGTCAACGCACAAGTAAATCTGTCCAAAGACAGCCAGTCATTGGCCATCACCGCCCTGACCGCCACCCTGCAGCAGGCGCAGGCCACCCAGAGCGGTGTCGCCATCACCGCCCTGGCGCAGGCGCTGAATGTGTCTCAGTCTCTGCCGGCGCTGTTGCTGCGCTGGGCGCAGACTACGCCGTATCAGTGGCTGAGCCGTACATGGAACCTCTCGCCAGTCGCCCTGGTGGGAGAGCTTCCTCTGGTCAGCGAAGGCCGCTTTGGTGCCACCACCACCGAGCAGGACTACAACCTGCTGGCCGCCGACTGGCGGGATTTGCAGTGGGCTCCAGACACCGGAAATCTGACGTTTACTGCGCGGCTGTCGTTCAGTATTAAGGATAACGGGCAGTATATGGCCACTTCCAGCAACTGGCTTCCGCTTCCGACCGGACTGTCTGTCAGTGGAGCCCCAACCCTGTCCTCCGATAATTGGCCGACGTGGTGCTCCCCGAACGCGAATTATGACGGCACGAACGCAGTGTATGAGCCCGTCGGAAACGCCGTTCCGGGCGATGGCCGTTACACACCCAACGCCGTCTACACGCTGGATGTTCCATTGAAAGGCACGTTTACTGATATCAACGCGCTGGCGGCCCTTCCGCTCCAGTTCGGGATGCATTGTTTTAGTAGCATCTCTGGCAACCTCAACACCACCTGGACCCTAAAAGCAACCGTCACCACCGCCGATACCATTCCGGCCGACTGGCTGGCCACCCTGCGCGACATCGTCCGTCGCGGCATGGCCTGCACCCGGCTCCAGCTCAGCCCGGCCGGCCTGCAGCACTGGCTGGATTATCCGGCCTGGTTCAGTCTGGATGCTGATGAGCAGAAAGGCGCTATCAGCATCCAGACCCTGTATCGCCTCAGCCGCTATCACGACCTGCTGACCCTGGCCGGCAGCGCCGGTTACACCGAAGATGACCTGCTGGCGTACCTGCGTGATGTCAATGCCACCCCGCCGCTTGCGCCTGCCGATGCGGCAACCCGACTGGCCGACCTGCTCGGCTGGGAGGCAACCGAAATCGCCGCCGCCTTTGTCACCGGGGGGCTGGGTCACACCGCCGCCAGTCTGGATGACCTGGACGTGGTGATGTGCCTGCAGCAGGGCGAACTGGCGTCCGGCCTTACGGTTGCGCAGCTGGCAGAGGGCTTTTCCCTGAAGCAAACGGGCGATACGGGTGAATACACCGCCTGGTCCCGTATGGGGCAGGCGATGGTGGCGGGTGCGCGCCACCTTGCCGGTCTGCAGTGAATGAATCCACTGTCCGCCCGACAGCTCTGCCGGTCGGGCAGTGGACACTCTTTTTTTTGTGGCGGGCCCGCCTGCCACGGACTCACTCTATAAGGTGAATTTGTATGTCGACCACATTTGAATCCACCCTGGCCGAAGCGCAGCGCGATGCGCTGGTGACCGGCTATAAAACCTTTGTTGCCCCGACGCTGAACGGGGTCAGCGGCCCCATCAGCGATGAGGACATGTATGAATACCTGCTGCTGGACATGGAGATGTCGGCGGACAGCATGACCAGCCTGGTGGCCTCCGCCATCACCAGTCTGCAAACGTATCTCACCCGCATCATCAACAACAGCGAGCCGGGGCATGCGCCACCGGTTGACTCGGTGGTGAATGAGTGGCGAAACCTGTACTGCCGGTACGATATCTGGGCGGCCGGGACGGATGTGGTGAACTACCCCAACAACTACCTCTCCCCGGTCACGCGCCTGGACGTCAGCCACTATTTTGATAAGCTGAAAAACACCCTCAATCAGAACCAGCTGAACAGCGACCGGGTCATGGACGCGGCGCTGGCCTATCTTAATGAGTTTGAGGGGGTCAGCAACCTGGAGGTGATTAACGGCTATATCACCCAGACCGGGATGTCGGGCAACGAGAACCTCATGAATTCGGCGAAGTTTTACTTTATCGGCCGCACCACGGCCAAGCCCTATAAGTATTACTGGCGACTGATGGACCTGAAGAAAAACCAGAAAGAGCCGGCGGGCAAGCCCGTTACCCCCAACTGCTGGAATGACTGGGCGCCGATTGACCTGCCGCTGTCCGGCGAGGGGGTGGTTGAACACACCATTCGCCCGGTGTTTTACAACAACCGCCTGTATGTCTGCTGGGCCACCCGGGATGCCACGCCGCGGGCAGGCTCGGGCACGACTATTGATGACCATGGCCGAATTGTACTTGATGGCAAGGAGTACTACGCCTGGGGACTGTCCTACGCCTACCTGCGCTTTGACGGCAAGTGGACGGCGCCCAACACCGCCGACATGGTGACGAACAGCGCCCTGACGAATAACGCCGGCAATGACAACAACAATATCGCCCTGTCCGGTCAGCTGTTGATTCAGGGAAAGGATGAGGGCGACAACCAGATGCATGTGGGCACCCTCATCACGCGCGACACCACGGTGGAAGAGAGCTCGCTGAGCGTGGGCGGTCAGGTCTCCGAAGATGAAAGCGAGTACGGCCGGTTATTTATGTCACTGCTGGTCGCCTCAGCCAGCAAGCCTGCCGATGTCACCACCTTTGCCTATCGCTACGGGGATTCGGCGTTTATCCGCCGCGCGCTCAGCTCCAGTATTCGCACCGAATTGTTTAAGCGATTCATCATCCCGGACTGGGACACCGACGGCAAATACCGCAACCCGCTACAGTATGCGCTGAACAATCTGTCCTACAGCGTCACGAGTGTCGAGCACGCCGGTACGGACACCCACAACGCCGCCGATACCGGCGATGCCTGGCTGGACGCCCTGGCAGACCTGGGCCGCTCGTCTTTCACCGTTGCGGATGACGGCCGCACGCTGACGATACAGGCAAAGACCTCGGCGGAGATTGCGCGCACACGGTTTGACGCTGTCCTCACTGAAGATAATATACGCCCCGTCAATGGGCTCTTGTGCCAGCCTGACGGAACCACAGGTGCAACCATTCGTTATGACCAGACTGAGAATAAATGGTACCTTAAAAATACCAGATTAAAGTGTCATTCCTGGGGGCACGAGGCGGTGACGAATGTCACTCTGGGCTATAACGGGGGGAAATATACTGCCTTAGACATCCATTTACTGGCTGAAAACCGCTCTGTTGATATTTCTGCTGATGGTCACATCAGATGGACGGGCGGCACTTACAGCTCTTATCTGGATTTGGACGGTCTGGAAATTAATCCCGCGTTCATTGATCAACTCATGACAACCACTTATTCAAACTCAATCTCTTTGGAAGTATATAGCACTGCAGGGGCTGTCGATTATGCTATGACCGAAATATACAATGCAGCTTCAATACTGAACGCAGCAAAATCCGGCGCCAGTGACCCCACCTGGGAGGGTTACATCGCCCTTGAGCTGTTCCGCGCCGATGGTACTACCAAGCTCGGCAGATGGCCTGACTCATCACAGAATATCATTGCTGACGGTTACACCTTTACCAGCACACCCCGCGCCATCATCCCCTCGGATTTTACCGCCGGCGCCCCGACGCTGCAGTACGTTGCGCAGGTCTTCTATGAATGGAGCGCTCAGGAAGGCGTTGATGCCGGCTGGGTGGGCAAAAACTACCAGGTCACCCTGGAGTCTTACGGCAAAACCGATATCGACACGCCGCCCATGCTGGTCAAGCGCTATGACAGCAAAAAAGGCCTGGTGCAAAAGCTGGCGTTCTGGAGTGACGACCTGCCGGCCTCCACTCGCCTCAACACCACCTTCGTGCGCGAACTGATTACGCAGGCCAATAACGGGCTGGGCAGCCTGCTCAACTATACCCTGCAGGCCCAGAAGCTGGAGGCTGACCTGGATACTGATGGGGCCAGCGCGCACATCGACTTTGACGGCGCCAACGGCCTCTACTTCTGGGAACTGTTCTTCCACCTGCCCTTCATGGCGGCCTGGCGCTTCGCCAGCGAACAGCAGCTGGATGAGGCACAGACCTGGCTGCACTACATTTTTGACCCGAGCCTGAAAGACCCGGCGGACAGTGCGCCGGACTACTGGAACTGCTACCCCGTCACGCTGCGTCCGGCCACCGCCCTGGCGCTTTCCCGCCTGGACGTGGACCCCATCAATCCGGACACGCAGGCTTATGCCTATCCTGAGCTGTATCAGAAGGCCGTCTTTATGGCCTACGTCAGCAACCTGATAGCGCAGGGGGACGCCTGGTACCGCCAGCTCACCCGCGACACCCTGACGCAGGCCCGCGTCCTGTACAGCCAGGTGGCAGAGCTCCTGGGGCCGAGGCCGGATGCGGACATCAGCACCAGCTGGGTGCCTCAGACCCTGGCTACCCTGGCTGGCGGTCAGTCGGCGACGCTGCGTGCGCACGAGCATCAGCTGGCCGGCAGCAACACCCTGACCCTGCCCGCCCTGCGCGCCTCGTACCACGGTACCCTGCGGGATGCGGATAACGCCGCCTTTATCCCGCCGCTCAACGGCATGCTGCTGAGCTACTGGGACACGCTGGACGCCCGCCTGTACAATCTGCGCCACAACCTGACCGTGGACGGCAAGCCGATGTCGCTAGCGCTGTATGAAGCGCCGGCCAACCCACTGGTATTGCTGGCCCAGCGCGCCCAGGACGGCACGCTCACCGGAGGCGGGGTCGGAGCGCAACTGGTGGTACCACCGTACCGCTTCAGCGCCGTACTGCCGCGGGCCTACAACGCCGTGTCGACCCTCAGCCGCTTTGGCGAGTCGCTACTCAGCCTGCTTGAGCGCAGCGAGCGCGCCGGCCAGGAGGAGCTGGCCCAGCAACAGCTGCTGGACATGTCCAGCTACGTGCTGACGCAGCAGCAGCAGGCCATTGACGGCCTGCAGGCAGACCGCACGGCGCTGCTGGCCAGCCAGGCGACCGCGCAACAGCGCTATGAGAGCTATTACGCCCTCTATCAGGAAAACATCTCCGCGGCGGAGGCGGTGGCCATGGGCTTCCACATTGAGGCACAGGCCATGTACGCAGTGTCTCAGGATATGGAGGTGGTCTCCGGGGCGCTGAAAGAACTGCCTAATATCTTCGGGCTTGCAGACGGCGGCTCGCGCTATGAGGGAGCCACCGAAGCGACCGGTGCGGTACTGCGTCTGGGGGGGAATATCCTGCAAACCACGGCGGATACCATGCTGACCGCAGAAGGCTACCGCCGTCGTCGTCAGGAATGGCAGATTCAGTATCAGCAGGCTGAATCCGACGTTGCCGCACAGGGCAAACAGCTCGACGCCCTGGACGTGCGCATTCAGGCCGCG
Source organism: Enterobacter sp. DC4 (assembly GCF_000568095.1). NCBI lineage: Bacteria > Pseudomonadati > Pseudomonadota > Gammaproteobacteria > Enterobacterales > Enterobacteriaceae > Enterobacter > Enterobacter sp. DC4. Next base: position 10,293 of record NZ_AZUB01000019.1, read on the forward strand.
CAGACCGCCCTGGCGCAGGAAAAGGCCCGCCAGGCCCAGACCCAGGTGATGCTGACGTACCTGAAAACCCGCTTTACCCAGGCGACCCTGTACCAGTGGCTTGCCGGGCAGCTGTCGGCGCTGTATTACCAGGCGTATGACGCGGTGGTCTCGCTGTGCCTGTCGGCCCAGGCCTGCTGGCAGTACGAAATCGGGGATTTCACCACCACCTTTATTCAGACCGGCGCCTGGAATGACCACTACCGCGGCCTGCTGGTCGGCGAGACGCTGCAGCTGAACCTGCAGCAGATGGAGGCGGCGTACCTGTCACGCTATGAGCGCCGGCTGAACATCACCCGCACCGTGTCGCTGAAGGACCTGGTGACCAACCCCGATTACGGTGGCGAAGCTCAGGCCTGGGATAAGTTTAAGGGCACCGTGGCCGGCGGCACCGTCGGCACGCTGAGCTTTACGCTCGGTGAGAAGCTGTTCGACAACGACTACGCCGGCCACTACCTGCGCACGCTCAAGACCGTGTCGGTGACCCTGCCGACGCTGATGGGGCCGTACCAGGACGTGAAGGCGGTGCTGACACAGACCGGCAGCACCACCGTGCTGAGCGCCAGCGGCGACGCAGTGGCCACGCTCATCAACGGCACCGGCACGGCCCCGGGCGGCACCCTGGTGCGGAACCTGCGCGCCAGCCAGCAGATTGCGCTGTCGGGCGGCCTCAACGACGCCGGCACCTTCGAGCTGCAGTTCAATGATGAACGCTACCTGCCGTTTGAGGGGACCGGGGCGGTCTCCGACTGGACGCTGCGCTTCCCGCGGGTGGCGGACAAGCAAATTGACGGCAAGACCCTGGCCGCCGACGCGCAGCAGCAGGCTCTGCTGGCGGCGCTGGATGACATTCTCTTCCAGGTGCACTACACCGCCTGCGACGGGGGAGACACTTTCGCCACGGCGGTGGAAAAGCTGCTCGTCCCCGCCTCGTCCGCAAAAAAATAACCTGACCCTCACCCCCGGCTCGCCGGGGGTTTACGGAGCCCGACGCATGAATACCCCAACCTCTTTTACACCTGACCGCGTGGCGGTCACCGAACTGTCCCTGCCTAAAGGCAGCGGCACCCTGGCGGGCATGAACGGCATCCCGGGCGCCATTGGCCCCGACGGCGCCGCCGGCCTGTCCCTGCCCCTGCCGGCATCCCCCGGACGCGGCTATGCCCCCGGGCTTACGCTGAGCTACCACAGCGGCGGCGGCAACGGCGCATTTGGTCTGGGCTGGACGCTTAGCACCCTCAGCGTCCGACGCCGTACCGACCTCGGCACCCCGCGCTATGACGACGACGCACAGGGCCGCCCGGTCAGCGACAGCTTTATCGGCCCGGACGGCGAGGTGCTGGTCCCTGAGCGGGATGATAATGGTGACATTGTCACCACGCCTTGTTCCGCCTGGCTGGGCAGCACCTTCCCCGACGGCGAAACCTTCCAGGTCACCCGCTACTTCCCGCGCGTGGAGGGCGCCTTCCATCGTCTGGAGCGCTGGGTGGGTGACAAGGGCAGCGACCTGTGGGTGCTGCAGAGCGCCAGCGGCGAGGTGCATCGCCTGGGTCTGACCGCCGACAGCCGGCTGGCCGACCCGGCCAGCCCGGCACGTATCGCCGAATGGCGCATTGAGGATTCGCTCTCCCCACAAGGGGAGGTCATCCACTACTGCTACACCGCCGAAAACGCCGACAACCTGAAGAACCCGACCCGGGACACCGCTGCCGCCCGCTACCTGACTGCGGTGCACTACGGCAACGTCAAGCCGCTGGCGCGCCGGGACCTGTGGCAGGCCCGCCCCTTCAGCGACGCTGACTGGCTGTTCAGCCTGGTGCTGGACTACGGCGAGCGCGGCGCGGACACCGAAACCCCGCCGCCTTACGTCCCGGCGGGCACCTGGCCGGCGCGCCAGGACCCGTTCTCCCGCTATGAGTACGGCTTCGAGCACCGCCAGTGGCGCCTGTGCCGCCAGGCGCTGATGTATCACCGCTTTCTGGAGGAGCTCGGAACGCCGGACACGCTGGTGAGCCGCCTGTGGCTGGAGTATGACGAAAGCCCCGCCCTGAGCCAGCTGTCTTCGGCACAGTCGCTGGCTTATGAGCCGAAGACGAACAGCAAAGTGTCACTGCCGCCACTGGAGCTGCACTACACCACCTTTGATGCCGGCGCCCCCCCGGAATGGCAGCCGGTTGACGGACTGGCGCTGACCGCCATGCAGCACTGCCAGTGGGTGGACCTGTACGGCGAAGGTATTCCCGGACTGCTGTACCACGCCGGTCAGGACTGGCGCTACCGCCCGGCCGTGCGGGATACCGCCTCCGGCGACCCGGATGCGGTGACCTGGGGGGACTGGCAGCCCCTGCCGCAGGTGCCGGCCCCGCAGGGGGGCGCCGCCCGGCTGATGGACATCAACGGGGACGGTTACCTGGACTGGGTGGTTACCCAACCGGGAGTTGCGGGGTACTTTACGCTCGACGCCGACCGGCAGTGGTCCGGCTTTATCCCGCTGGCCGCCCTGCCGCCGGAGTTTTTCCATCAGCAGGCGCAGTTCGCCGATCTGAGCGGCAACGGCGCCCCGGACCTGGTGCTGATTGGGCCGCGCAGCGTGCGGCTGTACGTCAATCAGCGCGACACCCCTCAGCCCGGAGCCGGGTTTGACCCGCTGACGGTCATTGAGCAGGCCGCCGGCGTTACCCTGCCAGCGCCGGCCCGCTTTGCGGCTAAGCTGATTGCCTTCAGCGACATGCTGGGCTCCGGGCAGTCCCATCTGGTGTGCGTGACCGCGGACAGCGTGACCTGCTGGCCCGGCCTGGGTAACGGCACCTTTGGCCAGCCGGTCACTCTGACCGGTCCGGACGGGGCGCTGTTCGATGTCGCCACCTTTAACCCCGCGCGGCTGATGCTGGCCGATATCGACGGTACCGGGGCGGCGGACCTGATTTATCAGGAGCATGACCATCTGGTGATTTACCGCAACCTGGCCGGCAACGGCTTTGCGGCCGCCTTCATGGTCCCCTGCCCGATGGGGCTGACCTTCAACACCCTGACCCGCGTGCAGGCCGCGGACATCCGGGCGCACGGGGTGTCGACGCTCATTTTCAGCACCGACGGTCCCGAGCCGCAGCACTGGCAGCTCAGCCTGGTGGCTGAACGCCCCTGGCTGCTGTCCGGCACGAACAACAACATGGGCGCCGCCAGCGGCCTGACGTACCGCAGTTCAGCCCAGTACTGGCTGGACGAGAAGCAGGCGAACCCGGCCGCCGTCTGTCGCCTGCCGTTCCCGGTGCAGGTCGTGGCGCAAACCACGCAGACCGATGAAATCACCGGTAACGTGCTGACGCAGCGCTACCGTTACGCCAAAGGCCGCTACGACCCGAAAGAACGCGAATTCCGGGGCTTCAGTTACGTGGAAAGCCAGGACACCACCGCGCTGGCCCAGGGCACCGGCGAGGTCACCACCGCCCCGCTGCTGAGCCGCAGCTGGTACCATACCGGCTTCAAGGCGGACGAGGTCACACTGGACGGCGCCTGGAGCGGCGATGCCCAGGCCATTACCCTGGGCAGCACCCGGCTGACCGGCACCCTCGCCGGTGCCGATGAGGCCACGCAGGCCTGGGCATACCGCGCGCTCAAGGGACACCCGCTGCGCCAGGAGACCTTTGCGCTGGACGCCCCCGACACGCCGTACGCCGTCAGTATTTTCCGGTATCAGGTGAACGGGGTGCAAAACGGCGCCGTCCGGGACGCCCCCGTCGTGCAGCCGCTTCCCCTCGAGCAGGCCGACAGCCATTACGACCAGATAGCCGCCGACCCGAACGTCAGTCAGCAGGTCACGCTTGACCGGGACGACTACGGCACGCCAGTCCACGGCGTCGTCGTCACCTACCCGCGGCGCCATCAGCCGGCGGCCACGGATAACCCTTACCCGCCGACGCTGCCGGACGATGCGTGGGATAATACCTATGACCCGCAGCAGGCGCGCCTGCTGTTCGACGAAACCCGACAGTCGGTCATTCATCTGGTCGACGATAAACAGCAGTGGCGCCTGGGCCTGCCGGACCAGCAGCGGCACAATACCCTGGGCCAGGACGGCTGGGTCTCCGGCACCACGCCCTGGCTGAGCGCCGAGGCCCTGGCCGCGGACAACGGCCCGCTGGCCCCCACCGCCGTACGGCAGTTTGTCGGGCAGCAGCAGGTGCACTATCTGACAAGCGCTCCCGACCTGCAGGCCTGCGTGGACCACACCACGGTGTCGATCCTGGATGAGGCCAGCCTGGAAGCCTATACCGGCGGCGAGAACCCGCCGTTCACCAATGACACCCTGAAACCGGCGCTGCAACAGGCCGGGTACGTCCTGTGCGATACGCTGTTGCCGCCGGCGGGCCAGAGTGAACCGCAGGTCTGGTGCGTGGAGCAGGGCTTCACCACCTGGGCGGATGCCAGCGCATTTTTCCGTCCATTAACGCAGCAGAAGACCCGCCTGACGGCACCGGTCTCGCTGACCTATGACACACACCTGTGCGGCGTGGTCACCGTGACCGACGTTCTGCAGCAGGCCACCACCGCGCAGCTGGATTACCGCCATCTGCAGCCGTGGCGGCTGACCGACATCAACGCCAACACGCACGAGGTGCGGCTGGACGCGCTGGGTCGCGTGGTGGCCACCAGTGTCTATGGCACCGAGTGGGATGAAGGGACGCAGGCCGGCGTACCGGTCGGGTTTAAACCGGTCAGCGAGGAGAGTCTGCCGACCTCTGTCGACGCGGCACTGGCGCTGACCACCCTGTCGGTTGCCGGCATCATGGTCACCGACGCCTTCAGCTGGATGGGACAGGCGACACAGGAGAGCATCAGCGCTCTGGAGGCCGATACCGGACTGGGCTGGGGCGCATTGCTTGAGGCGCGCGCCATCACACCGGAGGGGTACCTTCGTGCCGCACGTCATCAGGGTACACCGCTGGGTGAGGCCCTGCGCAGGCAGCAGGACGCACAGTCCCCCCTGCCGGTCCATGCCGCGACCCTGGCCGCGGACCGTTACCCGGGAGACAGCGAACAGCAGGTACAGATGCAGGTGGCCTTCAGCGACGGTTTTGGCCGGGCGCTGCAGACCGGTCAGAAGGTGCCGCCGGGCAAAGCCTGGCAGCGCAACGCGGACGGCAGCCTGGTGCCCACGGACGCGGATGCCGACCCGCGCTGGATGGTCAGCGGCCGGGTGGAGCACGACAACAAGGGGCAGGCCATTCGCGTCTACCAGCCGTACTTCCTCAACGACTGGCGCTACGTCAGCGACGACAGCGCCCGCACGCAGGCGTATGCCGACACTCACTGCTTTGACGCCGCCGGGCGCGAGGTCCGGGTGCTGACCGCCGCCGGCTACCTGCGCCGCACGCAGTACTTCCCGTGGTTTACGGTGCAGGAGGATGAGAATGACACCGAGCAGGAGGTGACCGCCAGTGCCTCAGCGCCGGCGCCGGACAAAGTCACCGCGAAGGCGGATGGCCGGGATAAAGTGACCCTGACGGTTACCGTCACCGATGCCAGCGCCACCCCTCTGGCGGATATCGGCGTGTACTGGTCGGTACAGGGTGGCGGGCAGCTGGGCGCATCAGTGACCATGAGCGGTGAGGATGGCAGCAGCACCGTCACGCTGACCAGCCTGGCGCCGGCCGTCTGCACGGTCAGTGTCAGGGTGGGTATACAGGATGTCTTAACGTCACCGGACATCACGTTTTCGTAATCTGTCGCCCCCGGGAAACCGGGGGCATGAAGGAACCTGACCATGAGCACCCTTATGCCCGTCACCACCACCCCGATCGACACCCGCACGCCCGTCGTCACCGTCACCGGCCCCCGCGGCCGGACCGTCCGCACCCTCGCCTGGTGCCGCTCCGCCCCCGGGGCTGATGCCGACCTGCGCGTGACGTACGGCCGCTTTGACGACGCCGGACGCCCCCTGGCCCAGGCCGACCCCCGCCTCGGGGCACCGGACACCCCCGTCGACAACCTGACCTTTATCTCCTCCCCCGACGGGCAGCCCCTGCGCACCCTCAGCGTCGATGCCGGACGCCGGATTATGCTGCATGACGCCGAAGGCCGCCCCTGCCGGCAGCAGGACGCCCTGGGTACCCTCACGGCCTGGCGGTATGAGGCGTACGACCCGGCGGCGGATATCGTACTGCCGGGACGCCTGCTCGCGGTCACGGAGCAGGTGACCGGGGAAGCCACGGCCCGCACCACGCAGCAGGTCATCTATGCCGACCGCTCGGGTACCGCGGTGGCCGAGAACCAGACCCGCAACCGCTGCGGTACCGTGGTGCGTCACTACGACACCGCCGGCCTGGCCACCGCCGACCGGTACGCCCTCTCAGGCGCGCTCCTGCAGCAGTCCCGCACCCTGCTGCCGGACACGGCGGACGACGCGGACTGGGCCGGGGACGACGAGGCCGCCTGGCGGGCGCAGCTCGAGCCCGGCGACGACGCCTGCCACATCACCCGCACTGCGGTGAATGCCACGGGGGGGGTACTCACCCAGACCGACGCCGCCGGGCATATGCAGAGGATGACGTACGACGTGGCCGGCCGCGTCAGCGGCAGCTGGCTCACCCTCAGCGGGGGCACGGAGCAGCCGGTTCTGGTCTCCCTGACCTGGTCGGCGGCCGGGCAGAAACTGCAGGAGGTGCACGGCAGCGGGGTCACCACGAACTATGCGTATGAGCCGCAGACCCGGCGCCTGACGGGAATTAAAACGGAGCGCCCGGCCGGACATGACTCAGGCGCGAAGGTGCTGCAGGACCTGCGCTACGGCTACGACCCGGTGGGCAACGTGCTGACCGTCAGCGACAACGCGCAGGAAACCCGCTTCTGGCGCAACCAGAAGGTGGTCCCGGTGAGCACCTACGCCTACGACAGCCTGTACCAGCTTATCCGCGCCACCGGGCGGGAGAATGCCGCCGCCGGGCAGCAGGGCCGGAGCCTGCCCCCCCTGATAACCCCGCTCCCTGCCGACAGCAGCCAGTACACCAACTACACCCGTACCTACGCCTATGACGCCGGCGGGAACCTGACGCAGATACGGCACAGCGCCCCGGCGACCAGTAACAGCTACACCACCGCGATGACGGTCAGCCATGCCAGCAACCGGGCGGTGCTGAGCAGCCTGACGGACGACCCGGCGAGGGTGGACGGGTACTTCGACGCGGCGGGCCATCAGCTGAACCCGGGGTTCAGCGCGACGAACACGCTGGTCTGGGACCCGCGGGGCAACCTGAAGGGGGTGACGACGGTGAGCCGCACCGCAGAATCCGGCGCCGGAGCGACAACAAATGACGGCGAACGCTACCGCTATGACGGCCAGAGCCAGCGCCTGAGAAAGGTGAGCCAGCAACAAACCGGCAGCGGCACACAGACGCGGCGGGTGACGTACCTGCCGGGGCTGGAGCTGAGGCGCACGCAGAGCGGCAGCACGACGACGGAAGCCCTGCAGGTGATTACGGTGGGCGAGGCGGGCCGGGCACAGGTGCGGGTGCTGCGCTGGGAGAGCGGGAAGCCGGACGGCACCGACAGCGACCAGGCGCGGTACAGCGTGGACGGCCTCACCGGGAGCAGCGGGCTGGAGCTGGACGGTGACGGGAATATCATCACCATGGAGGAGTACTACCCGTACGGGGGCACGGCGGTGTGGACGGCGCGAAGCGCGAGCGAAGCGGACTACAAAACCGTCAGGTACTCGGGTAAGGAGCGCGACGCGACGGGGCTGTACTACTACGGTTACCGTTACTACCAGCCGTGGGCGGGGAGATGGCTGAGCGCGGACCCGGCGGGCACCGTGGACGGCCTCAACCTCTACCGGATGGTCAGGAATAATCCCGTCACGCTGTTTGACGGCAACGGGCTTGAACCGAAGCCACTGGACAGTAATGCCCCCCGTTCGGGAAGGGATGGATATATATATCTTCCCTTTATTTCACGCGACAT
>NZ_AZUB01000020.1:0-16714 GCF_000568095.1 Enterobacter sp. DC4
ATGTAAAAGTCCTCTCTGCTCAGCATGTCGATGTCCTTTCTGGTGTGAGAACCTCAAGGAAACAACATGTTGGGTGGAGCGGACAATTCAAATGGTGAATTACCGTCTTATATCATTGGCGCTAACACGGCTACTGGTTGTTCATCTGGTGACGAAGCTTATAGTATGTGGAAACGCCAAGGCCCGCATGGTCGCAGGCGATCCTGAGTCTGACCCCTCTGCTTCTGAGTGCGTCAATTTCCTGGATCTTTTTGATATCGGCGCCGGGGCGCCCGGTTTTTTCACCCCGTGCTTTTTTTGCGGCGATACCGTCGGCCTGCCTTTCCTTCAGTAAGGCTCGTTCAAACTGGCTGAATGCCGACATCATGTGCAGCTGCAGTTCCTGCATCGGATTGTTTGTGCCGGCGCTGAACGTCAGTTGCTCCTTCAGAAAAATAAGGGTAACGCCCTGATCACGAAGCCGGGTGGTGACAGCGCACATATCCGACATATTCCGGCAAAGGCGATCGATGGAATGAACCAGAAGCGTATCACTAGGGCGTAATTGCCCCAGGAGTTCCTGTAACCCCGGGCGGTTTGTGTCTTTCGCGCTGGCATGCTCAACACAAATTTTATCAGGCTGAAAACCCGCCTTTGACAATGCTTCTTCCTGACGGGCCGTATTCTGATCGGCCGAGCTTACCCTGATGTAGGCATATTGCACGTAAAACCTCCGGAAGGTCTTTAAACATCATAGAGATTTAAAGAATAATCCATAAACACCGATTTAGGGAGGTTTATAGACATTTTTTCGGGGATCTGAGAGGCATGCTGAAAACGTATACCTTTATAGACATCCGTCAGCGACGACGACCCAGCCAAATCACTTCAGGCTCCAGCACCGGAGATGCAAGGTTGAGTCTACTCAGTTGCCGGTTGATTTTGTGGCGGTTGAACCGGACAGCATCCAGGTCGTCAGCAAAAGGGCGGATCTCGCCGACCGTTGTTTCATCATCCGCATTAACGATAGCTTCAAGAAACGCCAGGGTTTTATCGAACTCATCCGCAGTTGTGGCTCCGGGCATACCATGGCCGCTTATACAAAACGGCGCTTTCAGCGTAGAGTTTTCATGAATGGCCTCAACACGAATGTCATGAAGCCAGTGCTCAAAGAAATTGTATTCATAGGTAAAGCGATCGCCAGCATCAAAAGCAAAATCATCAATCACGACCCGGAATGGATTATCGATAAAACCGATGCCTCCTTCGTAGGAGATACCGTAATCTTTGCCATAAATGTGAAATTGATGGAGATGGTAGTCCCCCCAGCCCTGCACGATCTGGATTATGTAGTGAAGCGCGGCCAGCGACGTGTCGGCAGCAATTCTCAGCCGACGCCAGACCATCGGACTGACTCCACGAACTGCTATTTTGATGACGTAGATCTTCATAGTCAGCAGGTATTGTTATGAAGTGGTGGTGGGTATTTTAACCCCTGAAGAGACCCCATTCGATGACTGCCCCAAGGTTTTTCATGCTCTCCAACAACGACGACTTCGCTAATTTTACCGTAGGTAAAAATAGGGGTCGCGTAGTAGGTCGCCAGTTTTCCGGTGAGCGCTTCCCGGTGAGGGGGAACCCAAAAGATACGTTTTTTTAGCAAATAGTCCGGCGTTTGTTGTTGTCGTGCGGCTTCGGTGGGCTGGATCTGCGACTGAATAATTTCGCTAACAGGGTACGACTGTAATACATGTCTGATCTCACTGTCGTCCGGGGAGAGAAACGCTAAGAATTTACCGTCCGGGGTATAGATAAAATTATCCAGCGTTCTGCCCAGCTCGCGAGTGCGAATGGCGACGGCCGGGGTAAAGTCCTGAAGCAGGTTCAAGGAATTATCACTGACCGTGCTGGGGACGCCAGTCTCTGACGGCGCCGCCAGAAAAATATAGGGCAAGCTGCCCGTCAGCGGTGAACCGAGCAGCACGCCATTGTGGTGCTGAATGTCATTCAAAAAGTGCTGATGTTGGCTATAGTCATGAATATGTGTACCTTCAGTCTCTTCATGTAAGTTAGCAAACATCTTGAGACGGGTCGTAAACTGATCGGTTCTGATCTCGACATAGTCCCGCTCGGTTTGCAGCACGTTAGCCTGCCTGGCAATAAACGATTCAAAGTGGTTATACATCCCCAGTAGTGTGGCAAATATCAAACTGACAGACAGGAGCGTCGCACTTAAAATGAGTATCCTCTTATGGTAGTTATAAGAGTTTTTCATGCTGTTGCGTTCCATCGAATTCCTTAATACTGGGATTTTTCTTAGGAAAAATCTTACCCTTGTAAATAAGGAAATTCACGCTTTTTAAATTGCTCTCACTGATAGGTGATAGTAAACGTCGCCAGGCTGTTAGCCTGGCCACCTGTCACTTTTTCCGTCGTTTGATAATAGCGAGCAGTCAAAGGGATAGCGTAAGCGCCTTTGGTAGTGGCGGTGCCAACGTTAAACATCGAACCAAACGTGACCGGGGTGTCGTTATAAAGCACCTGCACACCCACGCCGGACGCGGTTGCACCGGTTGTTGCCTGGGTCAACGCCAGAACACCTGCCGCACCGCTGCTGTCCTGAGCGCCTTCCAGGGTCAAATTCACCCGGGTTGACGCGTCGCAATCAAGATCGATGGTAAAGTTTTTTTCTGCTGCGGTACTACCTGTCCCGGTGAATGCCGTGCTCAATACATTGCCCAGCGGCACTTTGACGGCCGCGTTGGTGACCGAGCAGGCTGTAGTGGTGACGTTAAAGCTGTTCATGGATAAAACAGAATCAGAGCGCCATGTGCCCCAATCATTAAGAATAGAGGCGCCAACATTGGTGCTATTTACCATGCCAGAACCTGTGGTTTGTGCGGTTTTATAAAAAGTCAGTCTGGGCTTACCCTTCATCACAAAAGTTGTGAACATTCCCGCAGCGGAAGAACCACAGATCATATTCTGATTGTTGCTTTCGGTGACATAGGATATTGCGCCAGAGCAACTTAGTGTACTCTCCATGCCAATAGCATAGCCAATACCGGCTATATTAGTGCTATAAACCCGCCGACCATTAATAGTCATGACATAAGTTCCGTAGCTTTTTATTCCCCAGCCCCAACTGGGATTTGTCACACCGGTACTGCAGCTTGAAAATTGTCTGTCGGAGCCGATTATTTCAGATCCAATTTGTGAACCGACCGGGGCATCGCGCTGGACGATCAGATTAGGTACGCTGATGGTCGACGAAGCGGTAATGCTACAGTCAGCATGTGCTGAGGGGGCAAATGTGAATGCCGTTCCGGACAATAGTAAGGTCACAATAAACGTATTACGTAGAATCATCCTATTTCCCATCCATTATTTGCAGATTGCTGCAAAAATCTGCAGCACATCGGCATCGTGATTGTCTGCAGATGGCAGTGTAAATGGCGCTTTACACTGTTTATCTGCGGTTTTCCCCCACTGCACGATCAGTGTCCCTTTTTCAGGCACGCCGCTGAGGTAGACCTGGCCGCCATCGCCGACCAGTGCGCTGTTATCCACATCGCTCTCTTCTTGTACAAGCGTCGCGGTGGCGCCGAACGGCACCGGTTTGCCCTGATAGCGCAGGGTGATCACCGCCCGCTTACCAATACGAGGGGTAAAGTTCGCCACGACTACCGCGCCGTGGGTCGGAGTGACGGTTTGAACGGTGGTGTCGATATCGACATTGCCGCCCATCGAGCGGGTATCCAGCGCGACCCGATTATGGCGATAGGTGCTGACATACGGCACAACCGCATAACCGCGTGAGTCGGTGTAGACCCCGGTGTTGTTCTCAAGCTTAAGTCCGGCTGCCCCAGGGGCGCGAACCAGCGCAATGGTGTCGCTGAGGGATTGCGACAGCGTCACGCCATAAGGGTGAACCACAATGCCGCCCTGCGCACCGTAGTTAACCTGTTGATAATCTTTGGTATAGTTATAGCCTGCGTTCACTTCGCCCTTGCTGCCTTTATAACGCACGCTGGCGTTGCCGCTGTATCCCTGGCCATGATTACCGAGGCTTTGCTGTACGCTATAGTCAAGGTTGTTGTCTTCCAGTGCAGTACCGCTGATCCCCGCCTGCTGGTTCACGCTGCCGTGGCTGGCGGTATTCACGCTGTACGTGGCCCAGCTGTTCGGCAGGAAGCGGCTCAGCGGAACCTGAACGCTGAACGACACCTGCCGGTCGCTGTTTTGGCCATCAGGCATTTGACTGTAGCTATAGCCGAGGTTATAGCCGATTCCGGCTATATTCTGGCTGTAACCCAGATTCACCGTGCGCTGATAGCCGTTCATCCGCCAGTAGTCCTGCTGAAAAGCGGAGATATACACGCTGCCGTAGGCTTTAAATGACTGGTTCAGGTTGAGCTGAAACTTGCTGCGTTTATTGTTGTTGTAGCCCACATAACCCAGGGTCGAGTCGGGATCGTTCACGTACCCCATTTCGTTCGCTTCCTGGAAGGTATAGAACCCCTGGGTTGAGTAGCGGTAGCTGGCTAACGTGAATGTCGTGCCGGTTTCGGCAAAATCTTTCGCGTACTGAATACGGTATGACTGCCCGGAATGGGTGCTTTCATCGCGCAGCTCGCTTTTCGCCTGGGTCACATCGAACGAAACAGAACCCAGCGTGCCGAATCCATGTCCCACGCCGAGACTTGCCGCCAGATAATTATCTGCCGCTAACAGTCCGCCATAGACGGTGGTAGCCCCATACAGGCCGTAAATCAGCGAGGTTTGCCCGAATTGAGGCTGTCTGCCGTGACCACTGGCTGAGCGATAACGCCCGGCAACGACCGAGAACTTAGTCTGCCCCTGGCGCAGCATTAACGGTACGGCGGAGAAGGGTTGTACGAACGAGAACGTACTACCGTCAGCTTCCGTAACCGTGACATACAGATCGCCACTCGCGGAGGTCGGGTAGAGATCGGTAATTTCAAACTGACCCGGCGCGACATAGGTCTGATAGATGGTGTAACCATTTTGCTTAACCGTAACCTGCGCGTTGGATTTCGCGATCCCGCGCACCACGGGGGCAAACCCTTTCATACTGTCAGGCAGCATGTTGTCGTCAGACGTCAGCTGCACGCCAGTAAATGAGTTGCTGTCAAACACCATGCCTGGCGTACTGCTTTCACCGAGGATCAGCTGGCTTTTCAATGCATGGATATCACGCTGAAGGTAGGTGTAGGCGGAATCCCAGCTGTTCTGGCCATCGCTGCTCCGGGAATACGTCGAGTAGTTACGTAACCGCCACGGCCCCATATTGATACCGGATTGCAGGTTCACATAATTACTCTGACTGTTTTCACCTTGATGTGCCCTTCGGGTGTTCGCGCCGCTGGCGGTATAGTTCAGTAATAGCGCCGGGATGCCCTGATCCCATTGAGACGGATCGATAAAGCCCCTCGCTTTTGTGTCAAGCGCGGTCTGCGGGATACTAATATCAAGGCGCTGCTCTTCTAAACTGAAGTCAGTGCTGGCGTCCGGAATATAGTTGCCAATAGGGGTGATTGCCTGACTGTCCGATAATTTTGTTAATGCAGGCAGCGCCTGGGTTTTTACGCCCATCTCAGCCAGCTGTTTTACGGTTAATTCGGGGGCTAATTTATTGTCAGCCATGACGAAATTTATTGAGCGGGTTTCAACAAAACTGCCGTTCATATAAATATCAACACGATAGTTACCCGGCATTTGTTCACCCGTACGGAATAAACGTTCGAGGTCGGCGGTTTGCTGGCCAGGGTCCTGCATTTCCAGTGCCGCAGGGTTGAAATAATACTCCTGAGCGGCAACCGGAAATACAATTAACCCTAACCCTGTCAGGGTAATACTGCGCAGGTGAAGTGAAGATATTTTCATACTGGCACCCTTTCATGTCTCAGGACAATGAAAAATGTTTCCTTTTTGTTTTTATAAAAAAGTTTTCTGACTCTGGGCTTCCATGTTCAGTATGAAAAAGAACAGATTCAGATATGACTTTCAGCAGGTTTGGAGATATCGCCAAAATCAGTAATGCTTTGCCACGTGACCGTATTGGCCGCGTTTGTTGGTAACGGCAGGTTTAATGTCGATTTCGGTGACACCATACCCGCGTTGTTAATTTCCCGGGTCCCGACCTTCACGCTATAGAAGGACACGAAATAGGGCGTCGGGTTTGTCACCTGCAGCTGATTTCCCTGACGGCTAAAGGTCAGCTGTTTATACGCATCGGCCGGGTTACCTTGTAAACCTGTCGGGCGATAAATCAATTTCAGACGGGATTTAATTGAAATCTGCAATTCATTTTCTTCAGGCTTAACGGAACCCGGAGTGGATTTCACGTCCAACCAGTAAACAGATTCCCGATCTTTTGGCATGGTGTTACTGACTTTAGTGATACGTAAATTGGTCTCTTTTCCCGCCACGAGAGGAAACAGTTGCGGGGTAATGATAAATGGCACATTGTCTTGCGCAGCTTTTTTTTCCACCCAGGACTGAATCATATAAACGGTTTGTTTCTCCGGGTTTTTAACGGATAACGTTTCCTCTCTGTTTTCACCGTGATAAATAACACGTGTCGCACCGACAATAACGCCAGCGTTAGCTGCGGTCGCGGTTGCCAGCAGACTCCCTGCTAATAATAATGTTGAGGTGAATTTCATAAAGGTTTTCCTCGAATCAAACAGCAGTTAAAGCGGTGGCAGTAATTAAGAATTAAAACCACCGGGTGAACAGGCTGTTAGTTGTAGTTAATGGTATAGCTAAGGCTTGAATTTGCATCACCACCAGTCACATCTGCACTCGTGGCCATATATTTAGCAATAAAGTTATAAACGGTATCGGTTGTTGTACTCAGTGTCTGAGACGATGATGCGGTGTTCAACGGGATCAGTGTTGAACCGTTAGATTCATACATTGCAATACCAATGCCGGTTGCTGCAGTGTTGCTGTCTGCTGCGACCACTTTCAACAGCTGGCTGTTTGCCGTGTCAGGCGTACCGCTGAATGTAATGGATGCCGTTGTCGCCGCTTCCGGGCAGGAAGAGAGGGTAATGGTTATCGGTTTCCCCTGGCTGGTTGCACCGACACTGCTTAACGCCGATTTACTGATAGAGCCCATCGCGATATTTGCGTTAGAGGCCGTAGCAGTACAGGCTGGATCGATGACGCTACCTGTGAAATTAATGGTGCCATCTGCCGCATAAGCCGCAGTTGCAGAGACAGCCAGAACGGATAATGCTAATACAAATTTTTTCATGATATTTCCTTTTGGTTAAGACGGAGTGTTATCGCACTGGATTAGGCTTTATCCAGTGAGCAATTTCCTGTTGCTGAATAAATGATATGTTTTTTTACCCTGCATAAGATATATACTGCTTTCTTATATCAGTCATAGGATTTATCCTATGCCTGGTGTCGCGACCGTTCATTAATTTTTTTCTAAATGTTAATGGCACTGGATAATATTAATCGGCAATGCTATCAGCACTGAGTCATGCGCCCATAATCCATTTTATGGGGCGCTCATGAGAAATTGCTTTTCTACACAATGGTCAAAATATTATGAATATTTTTAATAAGATAAACCTGCGTATTTTTTTGTGGTCAACATTTATTGGCGGGGTGATCAGTTCATTGGTTAAATCCGGTACCGAGGCCAATATGCCTCCTCGTATTGCGGGTGAAGCATCACCACCAGCTCTTAATATCGATGCATGGTTAGGGTGGCTCGGTATCAACTCCCACTCGCTGGATTATGTGTACCAGGGGATAACAATACCGGGGGCGGTTATGCTCTATCACTGGCTATTCAGTTTTATCTTTGCGGGCCTGTATATTCTTATCTCTGCCTTTGCCCCTAAAATCAGACTTTGGTATGGCGCGGCTTACGGGATTGTGATCACGTTGATTATGCATGGTTTTTTGATCCCGACTCTGGGTTTTCGGCATCCGGCCTATCTTTCAGGCCAAACCGGCTGGTTGTGGAATCTTAATGGCTACGAGTTCTGGAGTGAACTGCTTGGCCATATTTGCTGGTCAGTTTCCATTGAGGTGAGTTTAATTGCGGTGCTGGCGATGTTCTCACGTCCGTTACAGGGTAAGTGGGCAGTGACAAATGTGAAGTGATCTGATCTAAGACAGCGGGCTTAGCTGGAGTAGCCTGTATTTATCCCCGCTGTCGCGACAGCCTGTATTATTTAGCATGATCGGCAGTAATATTTTCAAGCTTACCATTCTCCATCACGACATACCCTTCGTCGCGTAATTCGCGCAGCGCACGTAATATGGAAGATCGTCCCAGCCCGGTACGCTGTGCAATATAATTCAACACTGATGTTTTTTGCTGGAACCCGTTCGGGGTAAGACTCAACTGCTGCACGAGATTTTTTACGGTGCTGTTCACGTTCCGGTCAGACGCATTTCTCTGATTCAACATGAGCTTATTGATGGAATAACTCATCAATTTAAACATATTGTGGTTTTGGTTATTTTTCTCTACCAGCCGGTTCGCCTGCCATAAGGGGATGGCATGTAATACGCCAGCAGACCCTCTTTCAAGGTAAACGCTCCCTTTCCCCTGGTCCGGCCAACTCCAGCCCGCAATATAAGGGGCGAAGAGGGTGCCCACGACGCGGTGATCAGAATGACGGCGTAATAAACAGTGCCCTTCTGTCAGTAAATAGAGAACCGGCTCATTATGAACGGTGAAATAAAATAACCGCTTACCGTGGGTCACTTTTGACGGGACAGGGACATGCGCCTCGGGCAACAAAAGCGCGGATAAGTCGTTAACTGCCGAAAGCGGAAAAGAGAGTTCAGCAGGGGCGTGATAGTCAATCATAGGAATCCTCATAGGCAAGTGAAAGCGTGAATATCTGGCTGCTGCCGAAATCCTTATCTTTCTACCAGAGCGTAACTGTCCTGAATACTAATGATATTCCTTGGTATACCATAGGGTGCAATAAGTCTATCACCAATTGAGACTCTTTAGGCAAGCGCAAGGATCCGTTCTCTTGATGTCGATCAATTTAAATGGTATCCCTTGGCATACCATTGGTTCAGTGAGGTGATGTCACGCCGTACACTGGCGTTCACCGCCAGGATAAGGGTTATCGAATTAATGAGATGAATATGAAGATAATGAAAACCATGCAGCGTTTTCCAGGCGGGATGATGGTGATCCCGCTGTTACTGGCGGCACTGCTCAACACATTCTGTCCGCATGCCCTGCGGATCGGCGGGTTCACTGAACAATTGTTTGTATCAGGTTCCTCTCCGCTGATTGCGCTGTATCTGCTCTGCGCGGCAGCCGGGATTAACGTGCGTAAAGTGGGTCGCCCACTGGAGAAAGGAGTGGTGCTGTTCGTCGCGAAGGTGGTGTCCGGTATTGTGATCGGGGTACTGGTTGCCCATTTTTTTGGCATTAAGGGCGTGCTCGGGATTTCACCGCTGGCCATCATTCCGGGGATGACCGCCATCAATGGCGGCCTGTTTGGTGGGCTGGCAGGGGAGTTTGGTGACAATACGGATGTCGGCGCCCTGGCCCCGGTGCTGCTCGGCTGCAGCCCTTTCTTTACCCTGATTGCGCTGGGTGCCTCCGGGTTAATTAGCGTTCCGTACATGGCGCTCTTCGCCGTGATCTTCCCGATGATTGTCGGTTTTATTCTTGGCAACCTGGATGATGACTGGAAAGAGATGTTGCTCAAAAGCCAGAACTTTCTCGTCCCGTTCTTCGCCTGGTCTCTTGGCATGCATCTCAATTTCCATCAACTGGTTTCAGCAGGCATTCAGGGCGTCGTACTGGGACTGGTGACCTTAATCGTCACCGGCGGGTTGGGATATGCAGGCTATCGCTTTTTCTTCCGTGACACCCTGCCTGCCGTGGGTGCAGCGGTCGGAACTACCGCCGGACTATCGGTCGCGTTCCCCGCGATTGTGGCGCAAATCGCCCCTGGCTTTACGCCGCTGGCGGCTGTTGCCGCCGCCCAGATTTCTTCTGCGGTCATTGTGACTGCCATTTTATGCCCTTTAGTGGTTTCCGTACTGGCGAAACGCCCTGTCCGTACCGAATCCGCTAAATCTAATTCATTGAGTTAAAAGAGGTTCAACATGTCAAAGTCAACAGTACTGGCCTTAAAGATCATGGCGTGTGATAGCGTCGCCACCGTACTGAGCGATGTCCAGCGCGGCGATGTCATCACGGTGAAGGATAAAGCGGGCAATACCCAGGCTATTGTCGCACTGTCCACCATCCCTTTCGGTCATAAAGTGGCCGTAGCGGCGTTAAACATCGGCGAAGAAGTGCTGAAGTACGGTGAAAGTCTCGGGGTGGCAACCCAGACCATCGTTGCCGGTGATTATGTTCACACACACAATTTAGCCAGTCAGTATGGTCGCGGCGATCTTACACATGATGAGGCGGTTACCCACGCCCGTACTTCCCGTTATCAGGAGGCAGTAAAATGAACAATAATTTTAAATGGTTTGGCTACCGTCGTGAAAATGGTCAGGTGGGTTCCCGTAACTTTGTCGCCGTTATTCCGGCAACGGTCTGCGTGACGGAAATCGCCCAGGCGATTGTGTATAACACGCAGATGTCGAAAGCCCTGTTGCACCATTGTGGCTGCTGTCAGTTAATGCCCGATCTGGATCTGGTCACCAACACGCTGGGGTGCCTGGGTTCGCATCCTAACGTCGGCGCAGCACTGGTGATTAGCCTGGGTTGCGAAGGTTCCAACGCGGATGAAATTGTGGCGCAAATCGCCGCGACCGGCCGCCCGGTAGAAAAAATTGTCATGCAGCAGCTCGGCGGAACCAGCCGTGCCATCCAGCATGGTATTGATCTGGTGCAGAAAATGGCTATCGCCATTTCCGCACAGCAGCGTAGCGAAGCGGGTCTGGAAGACCTGGTGATGGGGATAAAATGTGGCTCATCAGATACCACCTCCGGACTTTCCTCAAATATGGTGATTGGACACATGTCCGATGCGATTGTTGATGCCTGCGGGACCGTGCTGTTTGGTGAAACCACCGAGTTTATGGGTGCTGAACATATCCTCGCGCGGCGTGGTCGCACACCGGAAGTCGGGCAGCGTATCTACCAGATTGTTGATGCCATGGAGAAACGCGCGATGGCGGTGGGGGTGGATATGCGCAATGGTCAGCCTACACCGGGCAACATTGCAGGCGGACTCTCCACTATTGAAGAAAAATCGCTGGGTGCAATCAATAAATCCGGTTCGCGGACCATTGAAGGTGTGCTGGACTACACCGACAAGGTGCCGGGTAAGGGGCTGTGGATCAAAGACTCACCCGGGTTTGAACCTGAGATCCTGACCGGCATCGCAGCCGGCGGCGCACAGGGGATTGTCTTCTCGACGGGCCGTGGCGCACCGCAAGGTTTTCCGATTGTCCCGGTACTGAAAATCTGTGGTAACCCGCGTACGTACCAAAATTTGTCCCATGATATGGATATCGATGCCGGTCAAATAATTCTTGGCAATAAGTCGATAGACCAGGTGGCGGAAGAGACCATGGCTGCGTTTATGCGCGTACTGTCGGGTGAATTAACCAAATCTGAAGCGATCAACTATAACCGTACCATGGATATCCATACCTACGGACCTAAAATCTAATCGCCGGAGGGCGTTTCTCCCACACTTCACCTCTGTGTGGGAAAACCCCTCAATACTCGTCATCCTGTTTGTGGTATCGTTAGCACTGCTAAACACTCTAAAAAGGTACTACTCACAGGAGTCGCATGATGTCTGCACGCGTATTTTCCCCTGTTCAACGTAACGATCGTCAAAGAGGCTCTACGCTTGCTATGCTGGCGTATGATGCTATTAAAGACGCGATTGTGAGCGGAAAAATAAAACCGGGAGAATGGCTGCCCGCGCAGCGCGATCTAGAAGTGCAGTTACAGATTTCCCGTTCCCCTATCAGAGATGCGATATCGAAACTGCAGGCCGAAGGGTTGCTTGAGATCGGCTCCGGGGGAGGCGTGATTGTCGCCAATGTTTTTAACGACGCGTTTGCAGACCCGTTAAGCCAGCTTGCGGCAACGAATCCGCAGGTGCGTTTTGATATTCTTGAATTTCGTCGCCTGCTGGAAGGCGCGGCTGCTTTTTACGCTGCTAAGCGCAGCACACCGCAGGAACATCAGCATTTACAGGAACTTTATCAGCAGCTTAAATGGGCCTATTCAGAAGGCACTTTACAGGAAGCTGCCAAAGCCGATGCCCGGTTCCATTTGGGTATCACAGAAGCCGCACATAACCAGGCGATTCTGGGAGTCATGCAAAGTTTCTATACGGTATTACAGGGTTCCGTTCTGGATGCGGCGGATACCATTCGTCGCGATAAACAACACTGGGATGAAACCGATCGCCATCATCAGCAATTATTACAGGCAATTATTGATGGTGATGCTGAAGAAGCGCAAAATTTAGCTTGTGAACATCTCTCATTTCTCCATTCAACGCTCTCGCAGGTTCAATCTGTCATACCTGTCAAATAACAACCATTAATGTGTCATCCCCTAATGAACATGATTATTGTTCATTAGGTGTGTTGTCGTGATTTAAATCATTCCTTTTTGGAATAATGACTATTTGTTTAATTCATTTTTAGAATTCCAATCGAGTGTTATAATATCACTCATGCGTTTTTTTATTTTCCAGAAGGGGAGTCAATTAATGACATGAAAAAAAACGATTCAACGATTTCAGATGCCTACTTTCTTGAGAGTAAAGGACTGCTACGAAGAGCAATGGCAGTATGGCAGATGATATCTTCATCTCCGGATACGCCAGCCTGTTACCATGATCTTGCCCGAAATGAACTGGCAAAACTTAATGAATTGCTCGAGCAGAAAAAGAAAGAGAGCGTCATTAAACAGAAGTTGATTTCAAACAGAAGATTAAATGTTGAAAGGGATCGCCAGAGAGTGATTTCTTATTTTAAACAGGGCTATACGGCAGGGCAAATTGAAGGGCTGACGCAGCGTTCAAGTGCATTTATTTATAAATGTAAAAAATATCTTTAAACCTTCATTTATAAGGGCTGTGGTAACAATGCTAAAATCAATAGTACCACCAGAGAATAATCACTGGTACAGAATTTGTCGTTCTTTACTTCAGAAAGCAGGAATAGAAATTAACGGAAGTCGACCTTTTGATATCCATATTAATAATAATAATTTTTATAAACGTGTTCTGCAGCAAGGTTCCCTGGGATTAGGGGAAAGCTATATGGATGGCTGGTGGACCTGTGAAAATCTGGATGAATTTATTGCTAAACTGATTGCAGCCGATCTCGAATCCAGTATAAAGCACAATATGAAAGACTTGCTGCGTATTGCCAGCGCTCGTCTGATTAATCCCCAATCCAGAAAACGAGCCTGGATTGTCGGAAAAGAACATTATGATCTTGGCAACGACCTATTTACCAGTATGTTGGATCCCTGGATGCAATATTCCTGCGGGTACTGGAAAGACACTACCGATCTCAATACGGCACAGCAAAACAAACTTCATCTTATTTGCGAAAAACTGCAGTTGAAAACGGGAATGACGCTGCTGGATATTGGATGCGGTTGGGGTGGACTGGCGTCATATGCCGCAAAACACTATGGCGTGAAAGTGACAGGTGTCACCATTTCGGCAGAGCAAAAGAAGCTTGCTCAGGCGCGCTGTGAGGGGCAGGATGTTGAGATATTGCTCCAGGATTACCGGGATCTCCATCAGCAATTTGACCGGATTGTCTCGGTGGGGATGTTTGAACATGTTGGCCCGAAAAATTATGATACCTATTTTCATGTGGTGAATAAAAATCTGAAGCCGGAGGGGATATTTTTATTACATACCATCGGGTCGAATAAAACGGAGATGAATGTCGATCCGTGGATCAATAAATATATTTTCCCTAACGGTTTTTTACCGTCGGTTGAACAAATTGCCGCTGCCAGTGAACCCTATTTTGTGATGGAGGACTGGCATAATTTTGGTCCCGATTACGACAAAACGCTAATGGCCTGGAATGCGCGATTCCAGGCTGCCTGGCCTACCCTGAAAGAGCGTTATCCCGAGCGTTTTAGAAAAATGTTTACTTATTATCTAAACGCCTGTGCCGGCACATTTCGGGTAAGAAACATCCAACTGTGGCAGGTGATCTTCACCCGTGGGAAAGTAGGAGGTATGTGCGTCCCGCGTTAAAATAAAACGCATTTTTATGGTGCCCTATTTACCTGTTTTTTTCGCGGGGGACTTAAGCCACAGAGCAGAGCTTCCACCAAATACCAGCTCCCGCGCATAACTCCAAGCCACTCCTGTTTAGAAGGGAATACGGGATAGCCGGCTGGTTTACTTTAAAGGATGTCCCGCTGTGGCACCATTACTGAATATTGCGTAACATCCGGGCATAGTTACTTACTAACTTGTTAACTTAACCTCTTAACATGTTGTTAAGTTCATGTCAGGTTCAGACGGTCGCGCGCCCTACGCAGGCGCGCTTCGCCGCGGCGATCGTACTGCTGGGTGGTGGTGACGCTGGCATGGCCCATCGCATCCTTGACCGTAATGAGATCCTCGCCATTATCCAGCATGGCGGTCGCAAAGGTTCTTCTTAAATCGTGCGGCGCACATTTCCCAATCCCGGCCTGGCACTGGCGGACCTGCAGGACATGGTACACCGCCTGATCGGTCAGGCGGTCGTTCGTCAGGGTGTCAAAGCGGCGGATGCGGGTGAACAGCGGCCCGTCTTTTCTCCCCCGAATCTCTTCAACCCACTTCTGCAGGCGCAGCCAGGTGCCGGCCGGCATGTAGGCCAGCCTTTCCTTGTTTCCCTTGCCCAGCACACGAAGTGCCTGCTCAACTGTGACAACGTCACGCAAATCCAGCCCCACGGCCTCCGAGCGGCGCAGGCCGCAGCCGAGAATGACGGCCAGCATTGCCGCATCGCGTACCCCGATGCTGGAGTCATCGGCCTCGCAGGCACCAAACAGCGCCAGTATCTCCTCCGGCGGCAGGGCCCGGCCGCGCGGCAGGCGGCTGCCCCTCAGGTTACGTATCGCCCGGATGTGCTGGAAACTCTCGACGTCCATCAGCCTGAGCATCCAGGCTTCCTTCGTCACGCCCTTCAGCGCTGAAAGATAGGTATTGACGGTGGCCGTAGTCCGGCCGGTGTCGCGCAGCAGCTCGGTCACGGCCATCACGTGATGGCGCCGCAGGCTGCCCCAGTTGCAGGACTCCAGGGACGCGGAGCCGAGCATGCCGGCAACGATGTTCAGGAACGAGGCCATGGTCTGCCGGCTGCGGGGGGAATTAAGAGAAAGCAGGTAGGCCCGGGCCGGGCTGACCGGAGCATTCTCACCGGCCAGCGCCGGCAGCAATTCCTCACCGGGTGGAATGACCACCGCGGGCAAGCTCAGTTCCGGTTCGTCGTCGGGCATCAGGATCATGTCGGGCTCCGTCCGGGCCGGAAAGCCTCCGGCGCGCTGGGTGAAAAATCAGGGGAAATGTACCATCAGAGCGTACCGCAGAGAGTCTACTTTTTCAAACGTACATTTTAATAAGTAGAAAAAACTAAAACCATTCTCCCAGTTTTCCGACAACCTGCCCCTGTTAATGCGACAGAGCCCCGTTCGCTTGCCTCTGATACATCATGGTATACCACGTAATGCCAAAAATGATGCTGTACGTGACGCGCTGAGGCTTGAAGTTCGGCGTCAGGAGGACGTTGTCAGGTTAAAACGTATCGAACTGACAAACCTGCAGCAGACAAAAATTCACCGTCTCGAATATGCCCTGCAAATTGCTCAGGCCGCTGGAATATCCCGTCCGGTATACAGCAACGGCCAGGGCATTAAAGACGATCCTGATTTTTCCGTGATGCTCGGCAGCCAGGGGCTTTCCCGCAAGCTGCAAATTGAAAAAGCGCTGAATAATATCGCTGAACTGAATGTCGATCTGCGGAATCAGGAATATAGACTGACCATGCTGAAACAAATCATCGTGCCTGACCTCAGTTTTCCTGTTGTTAATTTTTTACAGCCCGCCACGCTACCGGTAAAAAAAGAAGGTCCCGATAGCTTAATGATCGTGCTGCTGGCTGCGCTGACTGGGCTTACCGCTGGCGCAGGCCAGCACCTTCTGCAACAGGCATGGCAAAAGCAAAAAGAAAGCCATGCTTAAGCTGACGCTGGTGCTGCTGTTAACCCTGTCAGTCCTGAATATCGTCATTATTTTAGTGTTGCTTCACACCACACTTATTTCGTTGATGTGAGCTGCCTATCTGTAGCGACCTGCGTTTATAAATTCACAAACCTGCATTTACCCCTGATTCTCAGCCCACATTTAGCTGCTACCAGCGCGGGGCCCAAACCCATCACACCGCAAAGGGCGATCAGCCTTCCTTCCAGAATGGCGGCCCTGATATCTTTCGTCAGTTGCTTATGCGTATCCGTTTCGTAGTATCCGGCCTGAGTCAGCGGATTTGTCAGGCCGAAAAATTGCATAACCTCAACTCGCATGATCGCCTTCCTTTTTCTGTCTGCGGAAATACTCCCTTACGCGGTCAATGCTGTTATTGCAAGATTAAAAAGTCACCTGTTTTAGCCAGTTTGAAATGTCACCTAAAGTGACAAATCTACATGAGTTATCTTTGTCCGTGTTCGGTCAGAATCATCACTTCTTGTTCGATTTTTGAT
>NZ_AZUB01000021.1:0-10634 GCF_000568095.1 Enterobacter sp. DC4
GCCGGACGCCGGATTATGCTGCATGACGCCGAAGGCCGCCCCTGCCGGCAGCAGGACGCCCCCGGTACCCTCACCACCTGGCAGTACGAGGTCTATCAACCCGATACCCCGAACGCAGCGCCGCTGCTACCCGGGCGGCTGCTCTCGGTCCGGGAGCAGACTACCGGTGAGGCCACGGCCCGCACCACGCAGCGCCTGGTGTACGCCGACCGGAGCGGCACCGCCCCGGAGGAGAACCGGGCCCGCAACCGCTGCGGCACCGTGGTCCGCCACTATGACGCCGCCGGCCTGGCCACCGCCGACCGGTACGCCCTCTCAGGCGCGCTCCTGCAGCAGTCCCGCACCCTGTTACAGGACGCCGCGGACGACGCGGACTGGGCCGGGGACGACGAGGCCGCCTGGCGGGCGCAGCTTGAACAGGGGGACGATGCCCGCCACACCACCCGCACCACGGTGAACGCCGCCGGTCTTCCCCTCACGCAGACCGGGGCCACCGGGCATACGCAGCGCACGGCCTACGACGTGGCCGGCCGCGTCAGCGGCAGCTGGCTCACCCTCAGCGGGGGTACTGAACAGCCGGTCCTGGTCTCCCTGACCTGGTCGGCGGCCGGACAGAAGCTGCAGGAGGTGCACGGCAACGGGGTGACCACGGACTATGTGTATGAGCCGCAGACGCAGCGCCTGACGGGCACCACCACCACCCGGGGTGCCGCCGCGAAGGGGAGCGCCGCGGGCACCGTCCTGCAGGCCCTGCGCTACGGCTACGACCCGGCGGGCAACGTGCTGAGCGTCAGCGACGACGCGCAGGAGACCACCTTCTGGCGCAACCAGAAGGTGGTCCCGGAAAGCACCTTCGCCTACGACAGCCTGTACCAGCTTATCCGCGCCACCGGGCGGGAGAATGCCGCCGCCGGGCAGCAGGGCCGGAGCCTGCCCCCCCTGATAACCCCGCTCCCTGCCGACAGCAGCCAGTACACCAACTACACCCGTACCTACGCCTATGACGCCGGCGGGAACCTGACGCAGATACGGCACAGCGCCCCGGCGACCAGTAACAGCTACACCACCGCGATGACGGTCAGCCATGCCAGCAACCGGGCGGTGCTGAGCAGCCTGACGGACGACCCGGCGAGGGTGGACGGGTACTTCGACGCGGCGGGCCATCAGCTGAACCCGGGGTTCAGCGCGACGAACACGCTGGTCTGGGACCCGCGGGGCAACCTGAAGGGGGTGACGACGGTGAGCCGCACCGCAGAATCCGGCGCCGGAGCGACAACAAATGACGGCGAACGCTACCGCTATGACGGCCAGAGCCAGCGCCTGAGAAAGGTGAGCCAGCAACAAACCGGCAGCGGCACACAGACGCGGCGGGTGACGTACCTGCCGGGGCTGGAGCTGAGGCGCACGCGGAGCGGCGACACGACGACGGAAAGCCTGCAGGTGATTACGGTGGGTGAGGCGGGCCGGGCGCAGGTGCGGGCGCTGCACTGGGAGAGCGGGAAGCCGGACGGCGTGGACAACGACCGGGTGCGGTACAGCGTGGACGGCCTCACCGGGAGCAGCGGGCTGGAGCTGGACGGTACGGGTCAGGTTATCAGCCGGGAGGAGTACTACCCGTACGGGGGGACGGCGGTGTGGGCGGCGCGGAGCGCGACCGAAGCGGACTACAAAACCGTGCGTTACTCGGGTAAGGAGCGTGACGCGACGGGGCTGTACTACTACGGTTACCGGTACTACCAGCCGTGGGCGGGCAGATGGCTCAGCGCGGACCCGGCAGGGACCGTGGACGGCCTCAACCTCTACAGGATGGTCAGGAATAATCCGGTGGTGATGAGGGATACGGACGGGCGTGGATGTTTTTCATGTTGTTGCGGGAATGATGTTAATAAATCACACGATCAACCTACTGAGCTTCATCAGTTACCTCCCCTATCAATCATTTCTAACCAACCACAATCAGTGAATGCGGGCACTACGTCTTCTGCCAGAGCTGGCAATACAGCTCTGAACCAATCCGGGTTATCTATTCCAGTAGGCGTCCATCATTCTCCGTTAACCCCGGAGAAAAAAATAGACGATATATCAAAAAATCAGGCCGGGCAAAGCACCATCGATTTATTACCCAAACCTAAACCTCTTATACATATGTTACATGATGATTCACGGAAGCCAAAGATGGCATTGAGATATAGTGCTGATGAATTTTTTAAGAAAGGGAATGAGACTGGCCCCTCCTCAGAATCACAACGTCAGGCATATGGAAGCGATAACAATCAGGAAATTAGAGAACAAATAAGCAATATAATGAAAAAAGATAGCTCTGGTGTGGCACTTGGACCGGTGCAGAATGGGTTAAAACGAATTTCCGAGTTGCTTCCAATTGCCATTGATTATGGCTATCAAATGGATAACGTTAATGTCCAGCATGCGTTCAGTAATTATGTCATGATTTATGTAACGGAAGGGTTTGAGGACGAAGATACAACAGGAACTCTGGTAGGAAATGCAACGCACTCCACATTTGGAGGCTTCATGGATATGAATAAAGCTAAGCGTCAGTAGACGATGTTGGTGCACGGACAGGGTAAGGCTGGAGCTTGTTTGCGATTCTGTATGTTGCAATGGAATGAACGGTAGCACGCCTGCGGTGTGCTACCGTTCTCGTTGTTAACGCAACAGAGCCTTAACTACATCACAATTGAAAGTAAGCGTAAAGCCACTGATTTTCATCAGGGCTCACGAAGCCGGATATATGCGTGTGGCTACTTTGTCAGAAAAAGATCTGCCTGTGCTTGCATCGTGGAGGTGTCCATATAAGTTATTTAGAACCTTCCGCCCGGCAGAAAGGGCTGAGCACTTAACGTGGAACACGCATGTCCTCATTAATACCACGGGTGAATACCACCTGCCAGAGCTGGATGTTTCGGGCGCGGAACGCACCGGCACAGGCATTCAGATAATAGGTGAACATGCGTTTGAAACGATCGGAATAGCGCGTCTCCAGGGCTGGCCAGGCATCCTGGAAACGCTCATACCAGGCCATCAGCGTTTTGTCGTAATCCTGGCCAAAATTGTGCCAGTCTTCCATCACAAAATACGGCTCGCTGGCGACAGCGATTTGTGTCACCGACGGCAGGCAACCGTTCGGGAAAATATATTTGTTGATCCACGGATCGACTTTGTCATCAGATTGATTAGAGCCGATGGTGTGCAGCAGAAAAATTCCGTCCGGCTTCAGGTTGTTATTTACTACGCTGAAATAGGTGGCATAGTTTTTCGGCCCCACATGCTCAAACATGCCAACCGACACAATTCTGTCGAACTGCTGGTTTAAATCGCGGTAGTCCTGCAAGAGGATCTCAACGTCCAGTCCCTCACAGCGAGTCCGCGCAAACTGCTGCTGTTCCGCGGAGATGGTTACGCCGGTCACCTTCACGCCATAATGTTCGGCAGCATAAGAGGCTAAGCCGCCCCAGCCACAGCCAATGTCCAGCAGGGTCATCCCCTTTTTCAGCCGCAGTTTTTCGCAGATCAACTTCAGTTTATGCTCCTGGGCCTCATGCAGACTGGAGGCCTCTTTCCAGTAGCCGCAGGAATACTGCATCCAGGGGTCCAGCATCACGCTGAACAGGTCATTGCCCAGATCGTAATGCTCTTTGCCGACAATCCACGCCCGTTTTCTGGACTGCGGATTGGTCATTCGCAGGCTCGCTACGCGCAGCAAATCTCTGACATTGCCCTTCAGGGAGGACTCCAGATCGGCCTGTACAATGCGGGTGAAAAATTGATCCAACCTTTTACAGGTCCACCACCCGTCCATATAACTTTCTCCAAGGCCAAGCGATCCCTGCTGCAAAACGCGTTTATAAAAATGATTATTTTTCACCTGAATATCATACGACGCGGAGCCGTTAATTTTGATGCCAGCTCTGGCGAGCAATTCTTCACTGATGCGATACCAGCGGTCTTTTTGCGCGGATAAGGCTATTGATTTTTCCATTGCGGTGACAACCTGTTTCAGATAGATAATGATTAATACCGGATATCTTTTTTACATCTGTAGATAAAAGCGGTGGAACGCTGCGTCATCTGTTGGATCTGAATGACGCTGTGGCCGGATTTAAAACAGGAAATAATCTTCTCCCTGTCTTCTTCAGCACTGGCTTTACAGGTGGAGATTATTTTCAATCGTTCTTTTTTTTCACGCTGTTTTTCTTCCATGACGGCATCCAGGGTGTCCAGTTTACGCCAGGCCAACTCTCTGTCCTTACTGAGGTTTGCCTCATTAACGGCAATATTCTGCCACACTGTTCTTGCTCTGCGCAGTAACCCTTTCCCCTCCAGGGAATACGCATCAGCAATCGTTGGCCGATATTTTTTCATTTCATCAACTCATGTCGTATTATTTCAATTAATTTAAAAAATGACCACTTCCACAGCGGAATGAATATCTCACCCCACCCTTTGATTGTACCCGCCACAGAAAATCATCAAAATGAATTATTCCAATGGAAATCATGCTAAAATGGAATGGCAGTAATTGAAATAAAAAAGCCCCTAGAATAAATTCATTGACTCATCCATCAACGGGACCGATTCGGCTATTTTCAGGGAAGGACAGGCTGAGCGATTGAAAGACGGGAATAGAGAAAGGTCAGGTGTTCACAAGCCAGCCGTTGGGCCTGTTCGGCGTCGCCGGAGATAATGGTTTCCAGCAGCTGGCGATGGTGGCGATCGGTTTCATCCCAGTTCTGTTTGTCACGACGGATCGTATCGGCGGCATCCAGCACGGAGTCCTGTAGTATGGTATAGAAACCGCTCATCACGCTGAGAATAGCCTGGTTGTGGGCGGCTTCAATAATACCCAGATGATATCTCGCGTCGGCCTTTGCGGCGTCCAGTAAAGTGCCTTCGGTATAGGCCCATTTCAGCCTCTGATACAGCTCGCGCAGGCGCTTATGCTCTTTTGACGTGCTGCGCTGTGCAGCATAGAAGGCGGCAGCCCCTTCCAGCAACCGACGAAACTCCAGAATATCCAGCCGCACCTGCGGATTGGACACCATCAGCTGGCTTAACGGTGAGGCAATGGCTTCTTCAAAAACATCGGCAACTTTCAGCCCTCTGCCCATTTCAGCTGTCAGCAGCCCCTCACCCTGCAGCTTGGTCAGCGCTTCGCGAATTGGCGGACGGGAAACCTGTAACAACGCCTCCATGTTACGCTGTACCGGCAGCCATTCACCGGGCTTGATTCTGCCGCTCACGATAGCATTCTTAATCTCATCGTAAACCAGCATCGCCAGGGTGGCGCCACGCTGCCGATCGTTGCGCTGGATCGGGGTAAATAACTGTGCTGACATTATGCTGCTCCTGTCTCCATTTGCAGGGATTATCATTCATTCATCAACATGTCACAAGCGCAATCAGGGACACAGAGTAAGTGCCCACGCGGGGTAATACGCGTGGGCAGGAGATTAACCGCGGCTGGCGATTAAATTTTGGGCCCGTAGGTATGGATATCCATCGTCCGGTTATAGTTGATGGCTTCAGACTTCGTCAGCTCACCGGAAAGCACCCGCATGAAGGTCATCATGGTCTCCTGTGCGACCTGCTCGATGGATTTATGCCCGAGGATAATCTGCCCGGCGTCCACGTCCATATCGTGCGACAGGTTCTGGTAAGTACGCGGATTACCACAGATTTTAAGCACCGGCACGATAGGGAAGCCCTGCGGCGCGCCACGCCCCGTAGAGAAAACGATACCCTGTGCACCGCCAGCAGCAATCCCGGTCAAAATCTCGGGTTCGAACCCCGGAGAATCTTTGATCCACAGGCCTTTCCCCGGGACTACGTCGGTATAATCCAGTACGCCTTCAATAGTGCGTGACCCGGATTTGTTGATAGCCCCCAGGGATTTCTCTTCGATGGTCGATAAGCCACCGGCAATGTTTCCCGGCGTAGGCTGACCGTTACGCATATCCACGCCCACCGCCATCGCGCGTTTTTCCATGGCGTCGACGATCTCATAGATGCGTTTCCCCACTTCCGGCGTCCGGCCGCGGCGGGCCAGCAGGTGTTCGCCCCCCATAAATTCCGTGGTCTCACCGAACAGGACGGTTCCACACGCGTCGACAATAGCATCGGACATCTGACCGATGACCATATTAGACGAGAGACCGGAGGTGGTGTCAGACGAGCCGCACTTGATGCCCATCATCAGGTCCTCAAGCCCCGCTTCACTTCGCTGCTGAGATGAAATGGCAATCGCCATTTTCTGCACCAGGTCGATACCGTGCTGGATAGCGCGGCTGGTGCCACCGAGGCGTTGCATCACGATTTTTTCGACGGGACGACCGGTGGAAGCAATCTGTGCCACAATGTCATCCGCGTTAGAACCTTCGCACCCGAGGCTGATAACCAGCGCCGCACCGACGTTTGGATGTGAACCAAGGCGGCCTAACGTTTCCGTCACCAGACTCAGATCCGGCATCAGCTGGCAGCATCCGCAGTGGTGCAACAGCGCTCTGGACATCTGGGTGTTGTAGACAATCGCCTGGGCAATCTCGGTGACGCACACCGTGGCCGGTATTACCGCGACAATGTTACGTGAACCGACCTGACCGTTTTCCCGACGGTAGCCAAACCATTTAAAATCGTTATTCATTTTACTGCCTCCTGATAACGGGAAGTCCGGGCATGTGTCACTTCGACGCCATGATTAAGATCGCCGCGACCATACTGGCTCGCTAAATTGTGCGTGTGGACGTAATCACCAACGAGAATATTTTCCGTCGCCACGCCCAGGCTTTCGCCGTATTTGAGCACTTCAGCGCCGTTTGCCAGCGCAGCGACCGCAATTTTATGACCGAAGGGTATGCTGGCGTTGGCGGTCACCGTTTCGGTGTGCCCGGCTTTGTCTTTCACCGTGATCGTATCCCCCTGGTGGACGTCTTCCAGGACCGTCGCGACGCTGTCGCAGGCCATAATTTTTAATGCCAGTACCGTTGACTGTGACATGTTTAACCTCGATTAACTCAATGACGAATAGGGTTCGGTTCGCGTGCATCGCGTTTCGCCAGCACGGAAACCAGCAATGGGCAGAGGATGGCGGTCACGATGACCGCGGAAGAAATCTGTGCGGCTGCAATCGCCGCCTGCGGCGCAAAATTTGGCGCAATCTGGGCCACCACCGCCGGGAAGGCAACGGACAGCCCCGCGGTAGTACCTACCGCAACGCCTACCGCCGGTTTGGTTTCCCTGAAGAAAATGCGGTAGCCTGCATACCCCAGCCCGCCGGTAACAACCAGCGTGACCAGCCCCAGGACAACGCCCTGGAGACCTGCGGAGATCAGCTCGTGCAAATTCAGATGCATACCCAGCGACCAGGCAAAAAACGGCACCAGGAAGTTCTGGCTGCTGGTCAGCAGCGCTTTCCAGTCGTCGTCCAGGTTGCCAAGGATGAAGCCCACTATCATCGGGAAGATCACCGCCAGCAGCGCCATATAGGGCACGCTGATAATGCCGGAAGCGCCGAGAGCGATGAGAGTGAAGAACGGGCTGCAGCCAAGCAGCACCGGAGCCAGCGCACCGATATCGGTCGCATCGCCAAACTCACCCGCCAGGCCGCCATACAGGCCGCCGTTAATGGCCGTCATCGCCGGGATAATCGCCAGCGGCGACACCCCCAGCAGACCTTTAATCCCGAAGTAGTGGGCAACAAGAAAGCCAATCGCAATGCCGGACACGACCTTCGCCACAAAAAGCACCACGCCTTTTTCCAGTGGACGGCCAACCTTACGAACATTGATCCCTGCCGCGGCACAGAGCAGGTAGAGTGCGATCAGAGGTGACGATCCCGAGATAAAGAGCTGTTCAGTAAAACCGCCGATACGCAGGACATGGGGAAAGAGAGTGTTCATCACAGCAGCAAGAAGCAATGGGATCACCATCATGCCACCGGGAAAACGCTGCATCGTTTTCATTATCTTCATAAAAAACCTCGTTAGCTGTCAGCGAAATACGACGCTATCGGGGATTATTCACGTCGTTTCCTTGCACTAGGCATATCATGGTATACCATGTTATAACAAAAATATTGATCCAGATCAGCGGTCCCGGTGGCGAGTTGACCTGTAATTATCAGGCAGGGGCAAGAGGCTATTTCATCCGGGTTTAAACAGACAAAAATTCACCGTCTCTCAAAATTAAAGGCCGGTGGAAATACCTGTATCGGGCGGTCGATACAGCAGGCCTGATCATTGATGTTCTGCTGCAGCCCTGCGCTTCTTTCGCAAGGGCACCTGGCACCACAATGAACCTGAGGTAAAAGTGGTGTAAGTACCGCGTCGTTGACCACGCTTAATTTTGCTGATTTCCTGTCATTAACGCGACAGCCCCCTTGTCCCGGTAAAAAACTCATCTGAGTTTGCGCATGACGCCCGGCAGACCGTCGCTAATCCGGCTACAGTATGGTATGCACCGCCGCCGGGGTCGGCGACCCATGCCGCGCCCGCCGGTTTTTTTCCGCCATTTGCCCGGAGCCCCCTTATGCCCGTCACCACCACCCCGACCGATACCCGCACGCCGGTTATCACCGTTACCGGCCCCCGCGGCCGGCCCGTCCGCACCCTCGCCTGGTGCCGCTCCGCCCCCGGGGCTGACGCCGACCTGCGCATCACCCGCAGCCGCTTCGACGACGCCGGACGCCCCCTGGCCCAGGCTGACCCCCGCCTCGGGGCGCTTGCCGTGCCCGTCGACAACCTGACCTTTATCTCCTCCCCCGACGGGCAGCCCCTGCGCACCCTCAGCGTCGACGCCGGACGCCGGATTATGCTGCATGACGCCGAAGGCCGCCCCTGCCGGCAGCAGGACGCCCCCGGTACCCTCACCACCTGGCAGTACGAGGTCTATCAACCCGATACCCCGAACGCAGCGCCGCTGCTACCCGGGCGGCTGCTCTCGGTCCGGGAGCAGACTACCGGTGAGGCCACGGCCCGCACCACGCAGCGCCTGGTGTACGCCGACCGGAGCGGCACCGCCCCGGAGGAGAACCGGGCCCGCAACCGCTGCGGCACCGTGGTCCGCCACTATGACGCCGCCGGCCTGGCCACCGCCGACCGGTACGCCCTCTCAGGCGCGCTCCTGCAGCAGTCCCGCACCCTGTTACAGGACGCCGCGGACGACGCGGACTGGGCCGGGGACGACGAGGCCGCCTGGCGGGCGCAGCTTGAACAGGGGGACGATGCCCGCCACACCACCCGCACCACGGTGAACGCCGCCGGTCTTCCCCTCACGCAGACCGGGGCCACCGGGCATACGCAGCGCACGGCCTACGACGTGGCCGGCCGCGTCAGCGGCAGCTGGCTCACCCTCAGCGGGGGTACTGAACAGCCGGTCCTGGTCTCCCTGACCTGGTCGGCGGCCGGACAGAAGCTGCAGGAGGTGCACGGCAACGGGGTGACCACGGACTATGTGTATGAGCCGCAGACGCAGCGCCTGACGGGCACCACCACCACCCGGGGTGCCGCCGCGAAGGGGAGCGCCGCGGGCACCGTCCTGCAGGCCCTGCGCTACGGCTACGACCCGGCGGGCAACGTGCTGAGCGTCAGCGACGACGCGCAGGAGACCACCTTCTGGCGCAACCAGAAGGTGGTCCCGGAAAGCACCTTCGCCTACGACAGCCTGTACCAGCTTATCCGCGCCACCGGGCGGGAGAATGCCGCCGCCGGGCAGCAGGGCCGGAGCCTGCCCCCCCTGATAACCCCGCTCCCTGCCGACAGCAGCCAGTACACCAACTACACCCGTACCTACGCCTATGACGCCGGCGGGAACCTGACGCAGATACGGCACAGCGCCCCGGCGACCAGTAACAGCTACACCACCGCGATGACGGTCAGCCATGCCAGCAACCGGGCGGTGCTGAGCAGCCTGACGGACGACCCGGCGAGGGTGGACGGGTACTTCGACGCGGCGGGCCATCAGCTGAACCCGGGGTTCAGCGCGACGAACACGCTGGTCTGGGACCCGCGGGGCAACCTGAAGGGGGTGACGACGGTGAGCCGCACCGCAGAATCCGGCGCCGGAGCGACAACAAATGACGGCGAACGCTACCGCTATGACGGCCAGAGCCAGCGCCTGAGAAAGGTGAGCCAGCAACAAACCGGCAGCGGCACACAGACGCGGCGGGTGACGTACCTGCCGGGGCTGGAGCTGAGGCGCACGCGGAGCGGCGACACGACGACGGAAAGCCTGCAGGTGATTACGGTGGGTGAGGCGGGCCGGGCGCAGGTGCGGGCGCTGCACTGGGAGAGCGGGAAGCCGGACGGCGTGGACAACGACCGGGTGCGGTACAGCGTGGACGGCCTCACCGGGAGCAGCGGGCTGGAGCTGGACGGTACGGGTCAGGTTATCAGCCGGGAGGAGTACTACCCGTACGGGGGGACGGCGGTGTGGGCGGCGCGGAGCGCGACCGAAGCGGACTACAAAACCGTGCGTTACTCGGGTAAGGAGCGTGACGCGACGGGGCTGTACTACTACGGTTACCGGTACTACCAGCCGTGGGCGGGCAGATGGCTCAGCGCGGACCCGGCAGGGACCGTGGACGGCCTCAACCTCTACAGGATGGTCAGGAATAATCC
>NZ_AZUB01000022.1:0-18410 GCF_000568095.1 Enterobacter sp. DC4
AAACCATTTGCACAAAAAGTCAGCGATGAGCTATTCAAAAGAGGATTTGCAGGGATTGTAAAGGCCTACCACGGTCTGGGAGACATATATAGCCTGGAAGGAACGCATACCCGGAGAATTAAGATGACTAATGCGGCGGACCGGGTGACCAGAGGAAAGACAGTTCGTCGCACATTTTCCCCGATGTAGTCATAAAGGAAATTGGGTTGCCTGTTTTTCAGGCATCTGACAGATAGAATTGTTCTGCCGGTGACAATCCATCCCCGGCAGGATCCCGAAGTTGGTTCTGTCGCGTTAACGACAGGAAGTCAGCAAAAGTGGCATTGTCTGTTTTTCATGCTCACTTTTCTGGGGTTTGAGGAGCAGCGGAACACTAAACGTAGTTAAGTGGTCAAGTTGAATAGCTATTAAGTTATTAATCAACAGATTGCATGGGAACATGCAACTCACTCAATGGTACGTCTCTGACAAAAAAACGAGACGGCAAAAGTGTTAGTTTCATACATATTAATATGCCTGCTTTACAGCACTGAATTTTTCAAAATTCCTCTAGCCTAACACAACAGCGCTTACCAGAAAAAAGAAAACTGGCTACGCTTGTTGCATTCTCCTGCTGTATGGAGGCGATGGCTCAGGATGATGCACTGGACGTTCTGGACGCCATGCTGGCCGTTATCATCCGTGACGCCAGAAAGATTGGGCAGAAAAAACGGCTCCGCTCGCTGAAGGATCTGGATAAATCTGCATTGGCGCTTGCCAGCGCATGTTCGTACCTGCTGAAAGAAGAAACACCGGACGAATCGATTCGTGCTGAGGTGTTCAGCTACATGTAGTGACCTGCGTTTATAAATTCACAAACCTGCATTTACCTCACGTTTTCGGCCCACATTAGCTGCAACCAGCGCAGGTCTAAAACCCACATTCCCTGCAAATGAGCCTGCATTTATCCTCACCGACCTGCATTTCACTTTCGCCAACCCAGATTAGCTGAAAATGAAAAACTACGGTTTTTCAGCGATTCGCCAAAAGTGAGGTATCACATATAAAAAAGCAGGTAGCCATTTGAATGACCACCTGCAATTAGCACTTATATCAAATTAATTTGTTGTATTGGTGCAATTTAATTACTCCTGGTAATAAAGACCAAACTCAGGTGAACTAAATAGCAAGTTTTCTAATCTCCGCGTTGTTGAATCAGTAAAACCTTGGGTTAGATTGCTAAACTCCTTTGATACGTTGTCACGCGCTGCAGCGTGCATGTACCACGTTGATTTGTTCGTGAAATTACCTGGTGTCTGATGATTTTCCTTGGCATTTTTCACTGCACTATCAAGCAGTTCTTCAAACGTACTTCGCAGTTCTTCACTGTTGGTACTGCTAATTGAACGAAGGCTGGCTTGACGGGACAGGCCTGCATTCTCTGCAGATGCCTGAGCATCATTAATATCCTGGGTTGTTCTTGTACCTATCAGTGACCTCGCCTGCCTTCCACCTTCCTCATATTGTACCGCCCATTTATCCCTTACCCCTCTCATTGCTATCCTCGAAGCTTCAGGGCCATTATCACATTGCTGCTGGACTTCCGGTGAAATACTGGACGATGCATCGGCATCTCTCATGGCCTGCATTTCTCGTTGGATAGTGGCATGCACATCACCCTCTTCTTCTACAGGGCTAATTTCAGTCATCTCCATAGCCTCTCCTACGACCTCTTCCGCCCCTTCTGCAGCGGCAGCTGCCGCTCGGGATGCGGCTACCGCTGCACCAATCCCTGTCGGTAGCGATAGCAGACCCACTCCCAGAGAGGCCCAGCCCAGTGCGGAGGCCACCTTCTTGTTGGTGACGAGCTGGCCCGCAATACCCAGACCAGCGGCCACGCCACCGGTGATACCACCGGCAACGGCCAGGCCACCGGCCAGCGTCACGGCACCCGCCGCAATCATAGGAATAGCAGCGCCTAACGTCACCACACCCGCGATAAAGGCCGCTATGGCACCAAAAATAAGGCCGAATAATTTACCAATACTGATATGTCCTGTGGGGTCCGCCTGGTTGATGGGGTCGCCAAGACAATAGGCATACGGGTTAATACCGCCTGCCCCAAACGGACTTAAGTCGTCAGGTTTATTGAAAATCCCCAGCGACGGGATAAACAAACGCGCACCATTGCCTAAGAAATATCCGCTAATAATGGGGTCAAATGCCTCGCCGTTGAACCCGACCGGGACGGTGGCATCGTCCGGCGCGGTACGAACCCCGTACGGTGAATAAGAAAAGTGCAGTGTACCGTCCGGGCTGTCTGCTGCCAGAACGCTGTTCATGGTATCCGTCCCCGCCAGCAGGGTTTGCGCACCGGTGCCTTCTGTTTGCTGACCCAGGCAGGTCGCACCCAGCTTCAGCCAGCGACGTTGCTGTTCATCCTTGCCTTTAACAATCTCATTTACCCGGGTACCTGCAGCATAGTAAAAATCATGCTGTGACCCACCGGAGATATCCTGTCCGACCTGCGTGTTACTGGCGTCGTAGCGATAGGTACAACCCTGACTTTTGGTCCCTTGAATATTGATCACCCGACCCAGTGCGTCATAACTTAAGGTATGGCCCACACCATCGTCAGTAAGCTGTCCGGCGTTATCATAGGTAAGCGTCTGTAATGCCGGATAATCTTTATGGGTGTGCGTGACACTGGACAACTGAGTCGGGTCATTAGCGGCATACGTATAGCTGGCGGTATCCTTACCCCCATCAAACTCCGTCACCATGGTGGTGATGTTGCCCAGAACACCGTAGGTAAAGGCCTGATGGGTAATTGCCTTCCCGTAAGCATCCAGCGGCTTCTCAGTGCCGCTACAGGTGTAGTCGATTAACTGATTACGGTTATTGTAGGTATATTTTTCATCCCGCAGGGTTTTATCCTCCCGGGTCGTGGTACGGTTTTTCACCTGACCGTTGGGATAATACGTCTGGGCAATGCTGAATACGGACTGACCTTTCTGGTCGGTAATATCCCGGCGGATTTCCCGGCTAAAATCATCAAACGTTAGCTTTGTGGTTAACGTCGCTTTACTGGCAATATCGGTGGCGGTATAGATCTCCATTCTGCCAATATCATCATATTTCAACGTAGCGCTGATGGCGGGCGTCGTGACACCGGTACGACGGCCTTTACCATCATATTGTGTCGTCTGTTCGCCCTGCATCACATCCGTATAACTCTGCTGCAAACCCAGCAGGGAGTAGCTGTAGTGAGTGGTCAGGTCGTCATCAATGGTTTCGGATTCCAGGCGGCCGGAAGGATAATATGACCATGCATTTTTACGGCCGTTGGCCTCTTGTGCTGTCCTGGCCTGCCCAGTGGTCTTGTCATATTCAAACGTTTTTTGAATATCCGGCGCATTCACCGTCTGCAGGGCATTACCCAGTTCCGGGATGTAGGTATATTTTAGGGTGTCCTGATTCGGTGTCACTGTTTGCGCGGGTTTGTTGCTGGCATCGCGATAGGTGAACTGCCAGACTCGCCCACCACTGGTGGTACTGGTGCGACGGTTAAGGCTGTCAAATGTCTGACTCCCCATATCAATAAGGACACCTTTTGCATCTGTCACCGTCAGCCCGCTTACCAGCGGTCGGGTGGAGTGTGGCGCATAAGCTTTCCGGATAACGGTGTTATCCGGCAGGGTTGTCTGTACCACCCGGCCACACCAGTCATACTCATAAAGAGTCACATAACCCATCGCGTCCGTGACCTTACGCAAGCGCCGCAACCCGTCATATTCCTGGGTATTCTGACTCTCCTGCGTGTTATCGGCGCGGTAACGGGTGGAGGAGACCGGCAGAGCAGAAAGAGAGTAGGTGGTGACCTGACTGCCCAGTGTGACCGCATTGCCATTACCCTCACCGCTGGCGGTGTTGGTTAATGTCCGGGTAACCGGATCGTAATGGCTGTTTTCCTCGCGTCCGTCGTTGAATGTTTTTGTCGACGGATTGCCCCAGCTGTCGTAACCCAGAAGACCGTTCACGACGGTCGTTGCGTCTCCGACACCGGCACTGAGCTGGTCGGTCAGGGTTATCTGCGATTTGCGGCCCAGCGCATCATACTGATGGCTTTCTGTCGCAAAGGGAGCCCCCTGCAGGCGGAGGTCATCGTTATTCCACTGTTCTTTTTGTACTATCCGCTCCAGCGCATCGTAGCCAGTACGGATTTGATTGCCTGACGGATCCGTTGTGGTGATCGTGGAGCCGTTCTCATCCACGGTATAGCTGTATGTGGTAGTGTGCTCATATGCAGACTTAGCACTCAGCGTTTTGCTTTGCATACGGCCCAGCCCGTCATAGGTATAGTCTGTCGTGTTACCGAGAACGTCAGTCGTGGAAGTCAGTAATCCAGTCAGGCGCTGACGGCCGGACACACTGGTGGTGGCAATGTTGTCATGACCAGTGATGGTCGTTGTGGTGACCAGAACACCGGCGGCGCGTTCATAGGTGAACGTATGCTGACGGGTAAAGGACTGGGTGGCCTGGGGGACCTGTGCTGCGACATAAAGGGTGACACTCTGCGAACTGAGACGGCCATGGTCGGCTGAGTCCGGGGCATTGATATAGGTCATCTGTTTACTGCTGTTGACCACATCATCACTCAGGTATTTTTCAGTGGCGGTTGAGAGGACGTAGGGCACTGGCGTGCCCGCAATGTTCGCCGCAGGCAATTTTTCAAAGGTGTACTGTTTCTTGTGCACGGGGGCGGTATAGGTCGCCGATGCAGGGACGGGGGTCCCCGGCGTCACGGTTTCAGTCCTGACGCAGCGTACAAAACCATTCGGCTCCGCCGGGCAATTATCACCATCGCCATCCGCAGGATAGTAGTCCCAGGTCGTCGTCATGCCATCAGGTTCAACTTTTTTTGTGATGTTACCACTGTCATCAAATTCGGTGTGGGTCACTTCCGGCTCGGAGGTGTCACCGCTGGCACTGGTGTATTGCACGGTGACCTTATTGGGAAACTGGAACTGATTAGGCTGGTCATCAAAAACTTTCCCCACAACAGCGTAGTAATCCGTTGTTTTGGTCTGAATACAACCGTCCTGCGCGACTTTCTCCTCGGTCAACAAATGATAATTATTATAAGTCCGTGTGGTTTCGATAAGAACATCACCATCCTGACGCGCTTCTGTTGAGCCATACAGGTAGCTCGACAATACGCCATACAGATAATCCTCACTGTTCGACCAGGACTGACCGTTGCCGCCGCCCAGATAATTCGTGGTGGTGTACCGGTAATTGAGGGTGATTTTAGGCTGATTTTTCTGCGGATATTGTGTCAACTGGGTGACGTACGGCAGGGGCTTCATGCCGGCACTGGACGGGAACGCGTGTCCGTCTTTCTGGTAAGAGACCTGTTCGATAAGGCCCGATGGCGAGGTCAGCCCGGTTATCAGGGTATAATCACCCACGACCTCATTTTTAAATTGCCACGTCAGCGTGGTGTCACCCGCCACCTGGTCCAGGCTGTTGAGGCGGTCATTCATAAAATGCAGTACGATGCGGCGGCTTTCGGCTGAACCCGTCCAGACCGTCAGCGTGGTCTGTCCGGTGCCCGCGGAATAGTCCACCTCGACCAGGACGGTTGCCTGCTCGTCCTGAATATTCAGCAGGCGAGGCTGGCCTCCCACATACGCCCAGTTCAGGGTCACCGCATGTCCGCCGGGCGCGAATATCTGAACAGGAACCTTCGTGTGCCAGGCCACGTCGGGACCGGTGAGAATTTCTATCTGTCCTGATTTATGCGTGATTTTGTAGTGGTCAGGGAATTTCTCAAACCGGAAATTATCAATTTTCTTTTGTTTGACCACTACGTTGCTGCTGCTTTCGATGATTTTGTATTGCTCACCGCTGGCCAGGGTCAACAGTTGATGATCAGTGTCGTAGCTTGACAGGCCGAGTGTGCAGCCGGTGCCGAGTCCCACCGTCGAGGTGCTCAATGGACTGTAGTTAAGCGCCAGCTTCAGCTGAGGGCCGAGCCCGTCATTAGGGGACAGGTTGGCAATAGCACAATTCAGTGTGTAAAGGCCCGTGCGTGGGTCAACGCCACTCTGGGTGGCACTGACAAAGTTAAAGGCCTGAGTATAGAAATCACCGGAAGCTGCAAGTTTTAATGACATGAGAAAGCGTCCTGTTAATGGGTGGTTATCATATAAAAAGTAGTATTAAGAATAACCATACTGTTTCCTTGCTACAGCCTGTGGAAACAATATGGTTGGCATCCTTAAAATAAATACAAGCCGGATTTAATTAGCACTGGCAACAGTAATATCAGCACTATCATTATCAAACTTCACGAAGTGAAACCTCCCTGAATTACCATATTGATCGGTCAGAATAGCGAGGTTATCATTAGCATGATCAGTCCATTCATAATCCTCCCAGTCATGGTGATGATAATAAACTTTTGTGAAGTTGAAGGCACCTTTCATTGTGTTAATGGTTAACGAGAAATTACCTCGCCCAACAATTCTCGGACTTTTCAGATCCATTGGCCAAAAATATGCCAAACGGTCATTACCCCAACCATGAATTTTTTCATAGAAGCAATATTTCATTGAAAAATCACCAAGAGCGTAATTAAATAGTTCAGATGAAATAAAGTAATTGGCTGCCCCATCATCGTCATTAGGGTACAATCCATAATTAATTTGTCCCCAAAGATAAGTTCCGTGATCAGTCTCAGGGATGTTTTTATCAATTAGATCTTCATTAACTACAATATCCTTAGTGACTTTGGTGTTTTCTGTATCATAGATGATTTTTTTACGCGTATGTATAGTGGTTTTACTTGCATTCTGACTGTTATCCCCCGTGGAATACGTCGATCCATCTGCAAGCGCAAACTGTACAGCAATCCCCATGCTCTTGAATGTTGCATCAGCGCTACAGGAGACGTAAAAGGTAAAAGAATATCCCCCTTCGGTAATATCCGCTACGGTTTTATTATCAGGTACGGGGTAGTAATATTCATGCTTGTATTCGGTATATGTCCAGTTGGATGATTCATTCCACTCGTGCCAGTCAAGTTCGGTGCCTGTTTCGGCATCAATTAGCGCCATCGGCTCAAGGTAATCATCACTGGTGAGGCCCGTCACCAGCCTGCCATTCACGTCAATGGGCTCAAAGTAGACAACAATTTCCGTCTGGTTTAACCCGTTGGCATAGATTTTACCCGTCTGAGTACCGTCATAGCGGGTCACTTTAACGGCTGAAAAACCAGTTACATCTTTCCAGGATGACATATTTTAACCCTTATATTGATGAGGTGGTGCTGTTTATCAAACGCCTGCTGAATACTCAGCCAGACAGATGACGTAGAAATACTGTTAGCACAGGCATAAAAAATGACAATGTCGTCATTTACAGCGCTAGTAATAATGCATGCAATAAATGACGCAAATATTAATTGCGTATATTTTATACTGATTGGCTACCTGCATGATTAATGCAAACCATCAGCATTTAAAGCTAGCATTATTTCGAGCATTGTCCATGGTGCTAAAATAAAAAAATAATATCTGTATCTCTCCTATGATTTACTTGATTATTTCGACCCGTACGGCATGGATGTAATACCATGCCGTGTCGATATCTTTACAGTGTATTAATTAATGCACATCACGAATTAATACATAATATATTAAGCTGCCGCTATGCGTCACTTTGCGAAAAGCGGCGGATCGTCTGCAGGAGCTTTTTCTGCAATGCCCGCAGTAAAGCGATACCCAGTGTGCCGGACAGACCTGATACACAAAAAGTCAGAGGAAAGGACAGTCGATGATCCATGGCTATCAGTCCTCCCAGGAACCCTGTAAAGCAGGATACAATGACCTGCGACAGTAGTAATAACAGTGAGGGTTTTTCGTGACTGTCGCGCAGGTGGATAATATAGGCGACCACGCCACTCCACAGCGAAATCAGAAACAATCCAGCACAAAGCAGCGCAATATCCTTAAGTGAGTGTGACATTTTAAGCAGCCTCCGTTGATAAAGGATGCCCCATCCTGAATCGTTTTTTACGCTGATAATAATGAATCACCGGTTTTTTCATCAAACTCAGGGTTATGAATTCACGATAGGCCCCTGCTGCCAGTACCTTCACAGGCGTATGACCCGATGCATTACCTGCCGGTCGCAGGTCTGGTAGTCAATAACGTACCCCTGCGTAGTCCGCAGAAATGTCAGACTCCGCAGACGGGGGGCCCGGGCCAGCACGCTGAC
Source organism: Enterobacter sp. DC4 (assembly GCF_000568095.1). Taxonomy (NCBI): domain Bacteria; kingdom Pseudomonadati; phylum Pseudomonadota; class Gammaproteobacteria; order Enterobacterales; family Enterobacteriaceae; genus Enterobacter; species Enterobacter sp. DC4. The sequence continues at coordinate 8,263 of NZ_AZUB01000022.1, forward strand.
CAGCACACGCTGTGATGAAGGAATGGACTGATAGACGGTGCCTGCAACCAGAAGGACCACCAGTAAAGGAGAAAGTAACAACAGTGTCGTGCGTCGCCACGCTGGGGGGGACGGGACGGAGGGCGTCTGAGAGGAATTCTCAGCGACCGGTGCAGAGGACGGCTTATCCTCAGTGAGGACGGGAAGGGTTAAAGTATAGCCCTGACGATAAACCGTTTTCACCATCCCCGCCAGCCCGGCGTATGCCAGCGTGCGCCGGAGTTTACAGACCAGCTGCAACAGATTGGAGAGCATAAAAAATATTGGGGCAGCGTGAGCTATGCTGCCATCGCTGGTCCCTTCCCATCACTTTGAAAACCCGGATACCAGCAGACAAATTTATCCTGCAGTTCGTTATTCAAAAATATTGGGGCAGCGTGAGCTATGCTGCCATCGCTGGTCCCTTCCCATCACTTTGAAAACCCGGATACCAGCAGACAAATTTATCCTGCAGTTCGTTATTCAAAACGGCGGTCCGGGTCTGTAACAAATAATGAGCCCCTTTTCTGCTCCACTGCATCTGCTGCTTTTTGGCCATTCGTCTGGCGATCACTTCATTGATTGTGGATTCCACAAACGCGGTTGATACCGGTTCTCCGTACCGACGCATTTCGCCGTAGTTTGGGATCATCATCTTATTATTCCGGATGTACGTATACATTTCATCCAGATGTTTTTGCAGGGATTTCAGACCAGGATAGCTGAGTTCAGGGTCATCGCAATACATAACGCAATTATCAATATGTTCCAGCGCAGCGACAACATTGCCATGCCAGAGATATCGTTTACTGCTTTCCAGCAGGGCCAGAACTTTACTCCCCGCCTCTGGATCTGATGCCAGCAGTCCCCGGGCATATTGCATGAGCACCGTCAGCCTCATGGTGATATGAAACCAGTCCAGCACATGCGTTGACTCAGGGTACATACCGAACTGGAGGTCCCTGAGATTATCCGCGCCGTCGGACAGAAAAAATATCTGCTGGTTGGCCTGCATTCCCTGCGCTGAAAGGTGGGCCATGAGCCTGCGTTCCGGATGGCAGTCATCCTTCTGAACAAAACCGAAGCGGCGGGTGTCAGCAGGCGCACCAACGGAAAAAGACTTCCCGGCAATAATTTCAAAATTGCGCTTTTTGTCATCCCGATCGCGAACATAACCACCATCGATCCCCACCACAAGCGGTTTTCCTGGCCTGGGCAGGTTCCCCCAGTCGCGGGGGCAGCCGGAAAGAAAACCTGAATGAGCTTCAGCCTCATCGTCAAGACGCTGCGCCACCTGGCATAAATGATTTCTCACCGTTGAGGCATTCAGGCTGTGACCCACCGGCAGAATATCTTTTAGCAGACGAGTCGTCATTTCATAGGAGATCATCGAGGCCCAGCGGGTTTCAATATATTTCAGTGCCGGGTGAGAATAATCGCCGGCCCAGTCGCTGAGCAAACTGACTGTCTTTGTATCACTGTCTTCACAACGGCACCGGTACACCCGAAGCGGGTTTCAATATATTTCAGTGCCGGGTGAGAATAATCGCCGGCCCAGTCGCTGAGCAAACTGACTGTCTTTGTATCACTGTCTTCACAACGGCACCGGTACACCCGAAGCCCGGATAGCAAAGGCGTGAACCGCGTCAGCATGTCGGGTACCGCCAAATTGCGCCAGAGGGACGGGTATTCCCGGTCTGCTCTCCCACGTCCGTCGTTCACGTCGGGCACATGCCACGTACTGAACAACAATCCAGCCAGCGAGTAGTGCAACGACGACCAGAATACCGGTCATGCCCTCGGTATCGCGCAAACAGGTGAGCACTCCCTGCAACCCCTGAGTGGCGGTGAAGCAGCTGATTAACGCCATGCGTTCATCTCCTCCATTCTGTTGCGGATAAGCCTGACGAGGTACATGGGAAACGCCTCATCACGTTCGTCTGGCGCTATCGGCTGACGCTGGTTCTCCGCGCACCACTGATGCCAGGCACCGGCGATCAACGCCGGTTGCCATGATGCGATTTCAGGGTACAGCTGACTGATTTGTTTCACGGTTTCGTCGCAGCCCCTGGTATCAGCATTGCGGCCTGTCATGTGCTGAGACGCAGGTGGCACAGAGTTATTGTGTATCAGTGACATTCGGCGTTCTCCTGCCCTTCGCCTGCAAACAACCTGTCGAGGCGCTCAGAAAGTGACATCGTCTGGCCCTTTTTACGTTTCGCGCTGTCCTCGGCCCGCATGTTCTCCAGTAAGAGGTGAATGATGTAGTCCGGGAACCGGATTTAAATGTCGATACCTTCGCGCTCGATCAGGCGCACAAACTGTTTGAAGTGGTCAGCTTCAGCCACATGGATATGGCGGAACTGTTTATCGACGCCGCTGCTGAGGGCGTAGAAATAGGTGCAGCGCATTGTTTCGGGGCAGCGTCTGCGCAGTTTCTTCAGCTCTGCAAGGCTGCTGAACTCCAGAACGTCCGATTCCTCCTCAGAGTTTTTTTTCGTCTCAGCGACGAGGATCGTGTACGACACGGTTTTTCCCCCTATCTTCCTGGAAGATTCTTGAGCGGCGGTTTTGACGTTGACGTTTCGTGTGTGCATCCTGGTTTTCTCCTGTGGTGATGGTTGTCCATCTCCCTGGTGAGTTCTCTCGCGGCAAAGGGCAAAGGAGCAACGGCGAAGGGAGGAAGGAAAGGGGCGGAGACAAAAGTTTTTGCGGCACGCAAAAAGTTTTGGCGGAGTGCATTTCACCCCTTGGATGACGACCCGACGGTGCTACGACAAGCCCTCCGCGTGAGGACGCACGGGGGATGGCTTCACCGGGAGAACAGGATGCACACACCCGACACGTCGGAACGGCGTGGCGACCTTAAAGCGACGGCATCAGCCGGCGCGGTGAAGGCGTTCCGGACGGCACGGCCGGAGAAGCCGCAGCCTTTGACCTTAGCCATCAGACCCTAGCCGTATGGCACGAACCCCGGAGGGGTTCGGCGGAGCCCGGCGGGTGCGTCAGCAGCCGCCCTGGCGGAGTGGGGCTCGACGACCGGACAGCAACGCTGGCCGGGAGCCGAAGGGGGCCATCGCCCTGCCCTGTTTTCGGGTTATGGCCACGGAGCTGCAGCTGGAAAAGTTAACCAGCAGGACACCGGATATGACGCCCGGGATGAAGAACACAGGGAAAACCATGCTGAAGCCAGGTACAGGCAGGTAACTCATGGTGCTCTGACTTCAGCAAAATCAGGCAGGAAAGCCTGGAGTGTGGACAAGGCGGGGGGAGCAGAGGGGCAGCGCCGAAGGCGCGTCCCCCCTCCCCCGTTCCCCGCAGGGGAACAGCCCTTCCCGGAAGTTCAGGCGTGCGGTCGCGTCAGGAAGGAAAAAGGGGCTACCGGTAAACCGGTAACCCCTTCATAAAGGCGCTTCAGGCATGTCCAGACAGCCTCAGCCCCTTAATGGCGGGGGTTTCCCCCCGCCGGGGTTGGCTACTTAGCGGATTCGTAAGCCATGAAAGCCGCCACCTCCCTGTTCGTGTCCCTGTAACGGATTTCGCAGAGCGATTTCCGTGTCAGGTAAGTGAATATCAGTAGTGTGAGACACACAATCAATACACACCAGATCAGGGTATTTCGTGGCAGTTTCATAGCCGTCTTCTCCTTGCCTTGCGGCTGCTAAGAGGCTATTCTGTTGGTGTCTAGTCAAGCAGATGGCCTCGTTTGGTTGGTTAATGAAAATTAACTTCCTACGGGGCTTTCTTCTTTTTGCCACACAACCGGTAACAAACCACCTTCACGTCATGAGGCAAAAAGCCTCAAGCGCCATCGCCATTATATCCCGTTGTCGATCATCTGCCCAGGAATAACAGTCTGAAAACTGTATAAATCCTCATCGTTTTTCCGCGTCATTAAGTTCCTGACATCCCCAGCGCCTCACGAATTTCAGCGGCTCGCTGTTCGCTTCCGGCGGTCACGCCGGCGTTATAGACAAGGCTGATCATCGCCTGCAACATTTCCCAATCATCCCGCTCCAGCCGGGCATCAAGACGGTACAGAATCTTCCCGCTTTCAGCATGCCGGAACACGGTACTCGTTTCTTTTTTGTCGAACCTGCGGCTGATAATGCTCAATATCCCTCCCGGTTATCCGTACCTTCTGACCACTCGCGGATCTGGTCTTCGAGCGCCTCAAGATGCCTGTCTATACTCTCAGCCAGCTGCTCGGTTTCGGTTTCCAGCCAGCCACTGAGTCCGTCCCACTCGCAGCACATCTCTTTCAGCTTTGCCGACATGGTACGGAGCTTGTTACGCTGGCTGCGGGCGACTTTCAGCTCCGTCTTGCAGGGGTTATTTCTCATTCTGCCCCCTGCTGATACCGCAACTTGTTCGGCACCTGCCAGCGCTCAGCAGTACGGACAGATTCCGGAGTCTCCCGCACGATAAACGGGATTTCGTACATCACTGCATACAGCGGCTCACCGCTGATGCGAAGCCAGTCAAGTTCCTTCAGCGACGTGAACCGCGACTGCCAGCGCCAGAACGGTGCGGCAAGCTCTGCCGCGTCAAACTCGTCGCTCCACCGGGTGTACCAGGTGCAGACGGTTTCCGGTGACTGAAAATTCAGGTCGATTTTCGCCTGCTCCAGCAGGTTCTGGCGCAGTTTCCAGCGCTGTTCGTACTCGCGGGACTGGCGGCGCAGCTGGCGCGTGGTCTTAATGCCAGACCTGTGCAGCCGTCGACCCGTGCGGGTGTGCATGACTTCAGGAAACAGTTCGGCCTGTACGTCAATCGTGAGCGGCAGCGGGCAGGCTTCGCCACTGGTGGCGATCATCGTGTTAAGCGCCTCCTCGACCTGTTTCAGGTTCGAATGACGGTTATTTGGCACCCAGTGCAGGCCAGGTATTTTATTGGCCACCGTGGCGTTGAGACGCCCGCTGCCCGTGAGAAGGCGCAGAAAAGTACGCACATACGGCATGGCGGGAAGTCGTGCGCCGCGTTCGCGGGCAGACTCAACATGGCTGATAGCCTGTATTGCAGCCTGACGGGCGGGCTTCAGGGAAACGAGCGCGTGTGAGGACGGGATCATGCTGTCACCTCCACGCTCATCAGGTTCACCACGGTGCTGGCTGTGCAGTTAAAGCGGCGCATACCTGCCAGCTGCGCGATCAGCTGGTTTATCCGGTCAGGCTGGAGCTTGTCGCTCTGGTAAAGGGTACGCACCACTTCACCGCCGGAGGAGAGCAGCACCAGAAGCCAGTAAGGCGAGACTTCGCCGGGGCTGCACACGCACAGATGCCAGTCATCGCTGCCGTCCGCGCTGAAGCGGTACTGGACGGGGAAGAAGCCGCCAAACTCGGTGCGGAACTCGGCGCAGACGCACCATCCTTCAGGTGTCGACAGAAGGCCGGTCACGGCATCGCTGAGGGCGCGGCGCGCGTCCTCGCCCTGCTGACGGATAAACTCCAGGTCTGTGGCGGTCAGTGTGTTGATTCGGTTCAGGTCATATTGCATGGTCATGTCTGTTCCCGCCGCCCGAAGGCGGCGGCCTCCTGTATTAAGCAGCGTGGTCAGTGGTGTTAGCGTCGGATTCGGTGGCTTCTTCAGCCTCAGCGGCTGGCGCTGGGCGCACCATCCAGTCAGGCAGCCAGCCCTGAGCATTCAGATCCTGCTCGGCGGCCTTCGCCGCATCGCGGCGCTTGAGCTTCACAACTTCACCCGCACGGGCGCTGAGTCCGGCTTCTTCATAGGCTTTGCCAATCTGGGAAATAGTGAGCTTACCGAAGTAGCTCTCAGCATCCGGCTGCCACCATTTGCGCAGGTCAAAGTCCAGCGCCGCTTCCAGCCCGTCCAGTTCACTTTTCTGCGTATGGTTATACATACGTTCCTGAATACCGTTGATACCGTGCGCTGCACAGAATCCCAGCAGGGTGTTCACCTGCTCTGCTGACCATGACAGCAGCCAGGTGAAATCGAGATGCCAGTTTTCTGGCAGCGTTGCCTGAAGCGCTATTTTCTGTGCATTGAGCGCCGTCAGCGCCTTCCCTTCGTCACCGGATGGAGCCAGTGATGCAAGGTGATACTGATTCGAGGACACGGAGGCTTTCAGCGGTTGGCTGCGCTTGCCGTGGGTGCGATCAAAGAGCGCAAGACACAGCGTCCACGTCAGCAGCGCCACCGACACGTCAGGACGCCCCGCCAGTTCGGCCTGAACAGCCAGAGTACGTTCGGCTGACATGGCCTTAACCAGCGTTGCCGGATAGGCGTCAGCGGGAATGTCAGGCGTGGTGTATCTAATCACGTTCTTTTCACGTTCCTGACGCGCCTGTTCTTCTTCTGCCCGGTCTTCGTCGGTCAGCTTGCGGATACCAGGCTGAACCTGAAAATTGCTACCGTCCCATGACACCCAGATTCCGTGCGCGGCGCGAAATTCCGGCGTGGCTTCGCGGTACTTCGCCTCGCAGTAAATGTCATCGATCTGCTGCTGAAGCTCGTAATCGTCATCGTAGGTTTCAGTGGCTTCCCTTTGTTCTTCCAGCTCACTGACGCGCTTCTGTTCTTCTTCCGTGAGGACAGCTTTTGGCATGGCAAAACGGTACAGTTCACCGTCCTCACCGCTGAAGCTGAGTTCCGTCATACGGAACTCAGCCCAGCCCCAGCCCTGCTCCTGCTTAACACGGGCGGCGAGCACGGTGAGCTTGCCAGCCAACAGAGATTTCACCAGCGCAGCATCGGCAAAGGTGCTGTCCTTGTCGCTGAACAGGTCGGCGGTCAGCGTACCGCCAGCGGCGGTATAGGCTTCCTCGCCCACATACTCAAACATCGGGTGACTGATGGCCATCTTGTCGTCAGTCACCATTTTGCGCAGGGTCTGTACGGCTGGATCGCGCCACTGTTCAACAGCCTCTTTCCAGACCTGCTCCTGACGCTCATGGGTATCAGCAAGTGTCAGGACTTCACACTGTTCAAGGGAGATTTCATCCCGCGCCAGCGCATCCAGCAGGGAGGGGGCAAGATTCGCCAGTTTCAGGCAGCGCTGAACGTGGCGCGGGTGATAGCCCATCAGTGCGCCGATCTGAGAGGCCGTTTTACCTTCCTGCTGAAGAGTACGAAAACCGATAATCTGCTCGGCGGGATGCATGTTTTTACGTCGACCGTTCTCGATCATCGAGGCCGCCACAGCCATCTCAACGGGCAGGACTTTCACCGGAACAAACGGCGTGTCTGCATCGAGCACACCGCGCATCACCAGAATGCCTGTGCCTCTGCGACGACCTTCCCCGCCGACAATGCCGATCGTACCGTCCGGCAGTTCTGCACCGATCAGGTTCTGGAGGATGCCCATTGCCTGAATGCTGTCTGCCATCTCTTCCACTTCCTGATCGGTATGCGGAATGATGCGCGTGTTTAAGCCCGTGTGTGACAGGCGGGAGTACGGGAAGATTTGCACAGGCGTATCAGCGAGCAGCTGGACGAGCTTCTGCTCGGTAGACTGCGCGATTTTTTCCGCAGATTTTGTCTGACGGGTGGTCTTAGCTGGTTTTTTTGCCGTAGTATTGGTGGCGACCATGATTTTTACCTCTCAGTGATAGTTGTGGTTAGCCGTGGCCGGATTGCCCTCCGGTCACGGCACTCGGTTAACCGGTAATGCGTTTCGGGTGTGCTGCCAGTGCTGCAAAGGACGGATAGCCATCAAGAACCTGCATCATGACTTTTGCCCCTTCCAGCATCGCTTTATCCGTTACGCTGCCGCTGTTTTCACACACGTTGATCGTTGCCACGATCCCCGATTTCACATCTGAAAAACGCTCATACATGCGGTTGCTGAACAGGACGCGTTTGCCTCCTGCCATAACCTGCCAGTTGTTGCAGTCATTAAATCGGGTGTCCACGTTGTCAAACTCGACTACGTGGGTGTCGCTGGCCTGAATGCGCAGCAGCTTCACGATTTCGGTGCTCTGCCCGACCTTACGGGTCGCCGGACGGGTGTTAAGGTTCTGCATGTTTCCTCCTTCTCTGGGTTAAGGCCGGACATCCGGCCTCCGGTTAAAACTGCACGTATTGCAGGTTGCGTTTCAGTTCAAAAAGAAAATCAGGCTCAAACGACCAGGCGCGCCAGTTAAGCGTTCCGTTGGTGCGGATCTCCACCTGCACGTCGCCGTATCGGGACACATCGGACAGGGTGACGGTGACACCCGCTTTCAGCGAAGTGGCCTGAGCCACCCACTCCCGTGCGACAGAAACAGGGTTTTGTTCTTCCCCCATCTTCCTGGAAGATTCTTGAGCGGCGGTTTTGACGTTGACGTTTCGTGTGTGCATCCTGGTTTTCTCCTGTGGTGATGGTTGTCCATCTCCCTGGTGAGTTCTCTCGCGGCAAAGGGCAAAGGAGCAACGGCGAAGGGCGGAAGGAAAGGGGCGGAGACTAAAGTTTTTGCGGCACGCAAAAAGTTTTGGCGGAGTGCATTTCACCCCTTGGATGACGACCCGACGGTGCTACGACAAGCCCTCCGCGTGAGGACGCACGGGGGATGGCCTCACCGGGGGAACAGGATGCACACACCCGACACGTCGGAACGGCGTGGCGCCATTAAAGCGACGGCGTCAGCCGGCGCGGTGAAGGCGTTCCGGACGGCACGGCCGGAGAAGCCGCAGCCCTTGACCTTCGCCATCAGACCCTAGCCGTATGGCACGAACCCCGGAGGGGTTCGGCGGAGCCCGGCGGGTGCGTCAGCAGCCGCCCTGGCGGAGTGGGGCTCGACGACCGGACAGCAGCGCTGGCCGGGAGCCGAAGGGGGCCAGAAGTGGGATTCGGGTGTTTTGAGGGAATTTGCTGATCGGGTTTCAGAGCCGCCACGCCACGCCACGCCACGCCACGCCACGCCACGCCACGCCACGCCACGCCACGCCACGCAGGACCGTATCAGTGACAATTCGCCCTCACAATGCCTTTCATGTGCATCTCCCCGGGCTTACATCAGGGCGGGAGGGGGCAGCGCCGCAGGCGCTGGCCTTGCCGTCCGTCAGCCCGAAGGGATGACAGGGTTTTCGCGCGCGAACAGGCGGCGCATATGCCCCGCCCGGATTATTTACTGTGCATCCCCCTGACCGCCCTGGAGAATGAAGTGGCCGCAAAGATAAACGGCACACTGGCGGGTAGCCGATTCGCAGATCTCATCCAGCACTTTCGCCGTGGTTACGGGGTTGAGTCCGGATTCGCGACGTCGCTCGTTGATGAGCGTTTTATACTGGCGCAGGATGCTGCGGGTTTCCGGTGACAGTTGCATGGTGTTCTCCTTTTTTCAGTTTCCGGAGGCAACGCCTCCGGTTTCTCTGTCAGGCATCGAGCGCTGCGCGCAGGTTCAACATGACGTCGTTTTCTTCTTTCAGGGTTTCTTCTGCCGATCCGCCGCCATCCTCAGCGCATACGGCGATACGCTCCATTTCCTTCCCTGCAAGCTGCATCACCACCGCAAGCGCCGCTGCCGGAATGGTGACATTACGGTGTTTCCGTTTTTCTTCCACCATCACCTCAACAATGTTGTAGATGAGAGGGACACATCCGGAGGGATACAACTCTGCCTCCAGTCTTTCCATCACCACGTCGATCTCTTCATCACTGAGATCCCAATCAATGCAGAGACCGCGAATATCGTTCCGGCTCCAGCTGGCGAATACAAATTTCTCGCCGTCATTATCGTCATCACGCAGCATTTCGATGGCTATCTCTTTTGCTGTACCAATCATGTTTTTCTCCATTAGTCGGGCGGCATTGCCGCCCGTGGTGAATCAGTCAAGAGCACGCCAGATCGTGGCGCTTTCAGGATGGGTATCAGCAAATGCCATAAGCTGCTCATAACGGCGGCAGAAGTGGCGGCACAGCTCCTCATGGTCATGGTTACTGTGGTGCCAGCTCCGGTGATTCAGTACCAGCGCCGTGAGGATGATCCCCGCCACCTCCCCGCTGACAGTCTGCTCAAACCAGTTGACCACACAGCGTTTCGGGAACGCTGTAGCGATTGCCGCCAACCTCGATATAGCTGTCCCAGGACACATGACGGATGTCGAAGTAACTGGTATCGAAGTCCGTATCCGGCAACGGCTGCAGATGTTCCTGCTCCAGCGCGAAGCGCTGTTCCGGGGTCTGTCTG
>NZ_AZUB01000023.1:0-3906 GCF_000568095.1 Enterobacter sp. DC4
GGATGGTCAGGAATAATCCCGTCACGCTGTTTGACGGCAACGGGCTTGAACCGAAGCCACTGGACAGTAATGCCCCCCGTTCGGGAAGGGATGGATATATATATCTTCCCTTTATTTCACGCGACATGGTAGCAATGGCCGTTGGTATTAATATCAGAAGATATATGAAAGGGAAAACGCTGTACCCGGTAATTACGGCAGGTGAAAATGGACTCTCGGAAATTAATCAATTATCTGAGGAACTTGACCGTGAACATACTCAAAACAGAGAAGATTCCGTGGAATTATATAATAAAGCCAAAGAATTTGATGTGGAAAATATCACTCCGGAGAAAAGAAAAAAGCTTGACGAACTATACAATAAAAGTGCAGGTGCAATGTTACTGAATTCACGAACAAGGCCTGTTTTAAAAAACACATTATATATTAGTAATATTGGTGCAGGAGGGCCTTCCATGCTAAGCACGTTGTCTCCCGGTAAGCATAAACTCTATGTGCTGGGGCATGGCAGCCCTGCCGGCGACGATATTTCTGCTGACCTGAGCGGTAACGCCGGTTCTTTGAATGTCAGAAAAATTGTCGACTTACTAGCGGCAGAAGGATTATCTAAAGAATTTGATGATATCCGTTTTAATGCTTGCTTTGGCGCAGATACAGTAGAGCCAGAGAGTTTTAACAGTGAAGTGCTGAATAAAAGCGCTGGACTTAACAATCGTAACTGGTTACCGAAGTTTGTCTCCAAAAAACCATTTGCACAAAAAGTCAGCGATGAGCTATTCAAAAGAGGATTTGCAGGGATTGTAAAGGCCTACCACGGTCTGGGAGACATATATAGCCTGGAAGGAACGCATACCCGGAGAATTGCACAAAAAGTCAGCGATGAGCTATTCAAAAGAGGATTTGCAGGGATTGTAAAGGCCTACCACGGTCTGGGAGACATATATAGCCTGGAAGGAACGCATACCCGGAGAATTAAGATGATTAATGCGGCGGACCGGCTGACCAGAGGAAAGACAGTTCGTCGCACATTTTCCCCGATGTAGTCATAAAGGAAATTGGGCTGCCTGCTTTTCAGGCATCTGACAGATAGAATTGTTCTGCCGGTGACAATCCATCCCCGGCAGGATCTCGAAGTTGGTTCTGTCGCGTTAACGACAGGAAGTCAGCAAAAGTGGTGCTGTCGAATATTCAGGTAACCAGAAGATAAAACTGTTCTGCCGGTGCGTTCAGAGCAACCCACCTGAGTTGCAATGTCGATAATGTACGCACCCTGCTTACGCATTTGCTTTATCATGTAGAAGTCCTCTCTGCTCAGCATGTCGGGGTTCTACGCCGGAACAGTAGCGCCCTTTCAGGGCGAGTGTCACCGCTTCGCGGTTCCGAGGGTTTGCATGTACTAAGCCCGGCTTTATACTCTGCTGCATGTATGTTCCTCGCCCTGCCAAACTGCTCTTCACCGTCGATGATGGCTGGAACAGGTACCTGGGTTCGAACGGCGACAGCGTCAGCCCCTGGACCCGCCTTTGCGTTGAGCGCATGCTCGCCTGCGCCACCGCCAGCATGGGCGTTCGCCGCTACTGCTGTTCGTCAGCAGGTTGCACCCGTTACTTTATTCGTACCCCTTATACTAGGGGTGTTAGCCAGCCAGACCCGGCATGATTACTGCACCCAGTCATTCATGATCCCGGGAGTGATGTCACCGGGTCTGGTGGGGCGCTGGTAACCGCTAATAGGGGTCAGGTCAGACATCATGTCGGGACCGTCTGTAACGTGGATGCCGGTACCTGCTCCCCGAGGTTATCTGGTTAACCCGTATAAACAGGGAGGCAGAATGACCGAATCCAGCAATTACGAATCCGTCCAGGTCTTTATTGGCGTTGATGTCGGTAAAGATACCCATCACGCCGTTGCCGTTAATCGTTCAGGTAATCGATTGTTCGACAAAGCATTACCCAACGACGAAAACAAACTCAGAGCGCTGATATCTGACCTGAAACAGCATGGTCAGATACTGCTGGTCGTTGACCAGCCTGCCACCATAGGGGCGTTACCCGTCGCTGTTGCCCGCTCTGAAGGCGTGCTTGTCGGATACCTTCCCGGGCTGGCAATGCGTCGCATCGCCGACTTGCACGCAGGTGAAGCCAAAACCGATGCCCGCGATGCAGCCATCATCGCTGAAGCGGCTCGTACTCTGCCTCACGCGCTACGCACGCTGAAGCTGACTGATGAGCAAATCGCCGAACTCTCCATGCTCTGTGGCTTCGATGATGATCTTGCCGCACAGACAACGCAGGTCAGCAACCGTATCCGCGGCCTGTTAACCCAGATACATCCGGCTCTGGAGCGTGCTCTCGGTCCACGACTGGATCATCCGGCAGTACTCGATCTTCTCCAGCATTATCCCTCACCTGAAAAACTCGCTTCGCTGGGTGAAAAGAAGTTGGCAACCCAACTCAGCAAATTCGCGCCCCGCCTGGGAAAACGCCTTGCTGCTGACATCACCCAGGCACTGACCGAGCAAACCGTCGTCGTGCCCGGTACGAATGCTGCTGTCGTTGTTCTGCCGCGCCTGGCTCTCCAGCTTATCACGCTACGCAAACAGAGAGATGAGGTCGCGCTTGAGGTAGAACAACGGGTTCTTGCTCACCCTCTTTACCCGGCCCTGACGAGCATGCCCGGTGTCGGTGTCAGGACCGCAGCCAGACTCCTTACAGAGGTTGCCTGCCGTACCTTCGCCTCTGCTGCACATCTTGCAGCCTATGCTGGTCTTGCGCCGGTAACCCGGAGATCCGGCTCTTCCATACGCGGCGAACACCCATCCCGGCGGGGTAATAAACCCCTCAAACGGGCGCTGTTCCTGTCAGCCTTCGCAGCGCTCAGAGATCCAATCTCCAGGGCTTACTACACACGCAAAATTAGCCAGGGGAAACGGCACAATCAGGCACTTATAGCCCTGGCAAGACGACGCTGTGACGTTCTGTTCGCCATGATGCGTGACGGGACTTTTTATACCCCTGCGTCGTCATAAACATGCTTGACAACTTAAATAGGGGCACTCCCGCTTTTTTTGCCAGAGTTGTAAGTCAAAGGCCTGCAGCTCCTGCGGCTTCAAAGCCACGGAGCAGTGGGTGTCGCAGCAGAGCCACATCCTCCCCGACTGCGACTGGCAGCACATTACCTTTACCATGCCCCACCTGCTGTGGCCCTTTTTTAACAACAACTGGCCCCTGCTCAACGCCCTGTTTACGGGCCCACCCGGGCCATGCTCCGGTGGGCCCGTAAACAGGGCGTGGAGGTCGGCATCTTCTGCGCCCTGCACACCTACGGTCGCCAGCTCAACCAGCATCCGCACATTCACCTGTCCGTCACCCGCGGCGGGCTGGATATAAAACATGGCGTCTGGCGCGATCTCTTCTTTAAAAAGCACGCCGTGGAGGAAATCTGGCGCGGTGCGGTCATCCGCCTGCTGCGCCACGGCTATGACCTGATAAATCCTGGAAGTCTGCCCGGGCTGGGGCACATTCGCGACAAAAAGCAGTGGCAGCGCTATCTGCAGGCGCAGTACGGACGCCGCTGGAAAGTCCACTTCGCGAAGAAAACCCGGGGGGCATGGAGGAGCGTCAAATACCTGGGCCGGTACCTGAAGCGACCGCCGGTGTCGGCGGCGAAGCTCAGGCACTACAGCGGCGGCGCCGTGGTGCACAACTACTATGATCACCGGACACAGCAGTACCGCCAGCAGACGCTGGCACAGGAGGAGATGATCGGACGTTATATCAGGAGAGCATAAAAAATATTGGGGCAGCGTGAGCTATGCTGCCATCGCTGGTCCCTTCCCATCACTTTGAAAACCCGGATACCAGCAGACAAATTTATCCTGCAGTTCGTTATTCAAAACGGCGGTCC
>NZ_AZUB01000024.1:0-2819 GCF_000568095.1 Enterobacter sp. DC4
GAAGTGAAACATCTTCGGGTTGTGAGGTTAAGCGACTAAGCGTACACGGTGGATGCCCTGGCAGTCAGAGGCGATGAAGGACGTGCTAATCTGCGAAAAGCGCCGGCGAGGTGATATGAACCTTTGACCCGGCGATGTCCGAATGGGGAAACCCAGTGCAATTCGTTGCACTATCGTTAACTGAATACATAGGTTAACGAGGCGAACCGGGGGAACTGAAACATCTAAGTACCCCGAGGAAAAGAAATCAACCGAGATTCCCCCAGTAGCGGCGAGCGAACGGGGAGCAGCCCAGAGTCTGAATCAGCTTGTGTGTTAGTGGAAGCGTCTGGAAAGTCGCACGGTACAGGGTGAAAGTCCCGTACACGAAAACACACAGGTTGTGAACTCGAAGAGTAGGGCGGGACACGTGGTATCCTGTCTGAATATGGGGGGACCATCCTCCAAGGCTAAATACTCCTGACTGACCGATAGTGAACCAGTACCGTGAGGGAAAGGCGAAAAGAACCCCGGCGAGGGGAGTGAAAAAGAACCTGAAACCGTGTACGTACAAGCAGTGGGAGCACCTTCGTGGTGTGACTGCGTACCTTTTGTATAATGGGTCAGCGACTTATATTCTGTAGCAAGGTTAACCGTATAGGGGAGCCGAAGGGAAACCGAGTCTTAACTGGGCGTTAAGTTGCAGGGTATAGACCCGAAACCCGGTGATCTAGCCATGGGCAGGTTGAAGGTTGGGTAACACTAACTGGAGGACCGAACCGACTAATGTTGAAAAATTAGCGGATGACTTGTGGCTGGGGGTGAAAGGCCAATCAAACCGGGAGATAGCTGGTTCTCCCCGAAAGCTATTTAGGTAGCGCCTCGTGAACTCATCTTCGGGGGTAGAGCACTGTTTCGGCTAGGGGGCCATCCCGGCTTACCAACCCGATGCAAACTACGAATACCGAAGAATGTTATCACGGGAGACACACGGCGGGTGCTAACGTCCGTCGTGAAGAGGGAAACAACCCAGACCGCCAGCTAAGGTCCCAAAGTCATGGTTAAGTGGGAAACGATGTGGGAAGGCACAGACAGCCAGGATGTTGGCTTAGAAGCAGCCATCATTTAAAGAAAGCGTAATAGCTCACTGGTCGAGTCGGCCTGCGCGGAAGATGTAACGGGGCTAAACCATGCACCGAAGCTGCGGCAGCGACACTTAGGTGTTGTTGGGTAGGGGAGCGTTCTGTAAGCCGTTGAAGGTGTGCTGTGAGGCATGCTGGAGGTATCAGAAGTGCGAATGCTGACATAAGTAACGATAAAGCGGGTGAAAAGCCCGCTCGCCGGAAGACCAAGGGTTCCTGTCCAACGTTAATCGGGGCAGGGTGAGTCGACCCCTAAGGCGAGGCCGAAAGGCGTAGTCGATGGGAAACAGGTTAATATTCCTGTACTTGGTGTTACTGCGAAGGGGGGACGGAGAAGGCTATGTTAGCCGGGCGACGGTTGTCCCGGTTTAAGCATGTAGGCGGAGGTTCCAGGTAAATCCGGTACCTTATTAACGCTGAGGTGTGATGACGAGGCACTACGGTGCTGAAGTAACAAATGCCCTGCTTCCAGGAAAAGCCTCTAAGCATCAGGTAACATCAAATCGTACCCCAAACCGACACAGGTGGTCAGGTAGAGAATACCAAGGCGCTTGAGAGAACTCGGGTGAAGGAACTAGGCAAAATGGTGCCGTAACTTCGGGAGAAGGCACGCTGATATGTAGGTGAAGCCCCTGCGGGTGGAGCTGAAATCAGTCGAAGATACCAGCTGGCTGCAACTGTTTATTAAAAACACAGCACTGTGCAAACACGAAAGTGGACGTATACGGTGTGACGCCTGCCCGGTGCCGGAAGGTTAATTGATGGGGTTAGCGGTAACGCGAAGCTCTTGATCGAAGCCCCGGTAAACGGCGGCCGTAACTATAACGGTCCTAAGGTAGCGAAATTCCTTGTCGGGTAAGTTCCGACCTGCACGAATGGCGTAATGATGGCCAGGCTGTCTCCACCCGAGACTCAGTGAAATTGAACTCGCTGTGAAGATGCAGTGTACCCGCGGCAAGACGGAAAGACCCCGTGAACCTTTACTATAGCTTGACACTGAACACTGGTCCTTGATGTGTAGGATAGGTGGGAGGCTTTGAAGCGTGGACGCCAGTCTGCGTGGAGCCGTCCTTGAAATACCACCCTTTAATGGCTGGTGTTCTAACGTAGACCCGTAATCCGGGTTGCGGACAGTGTCTGGTGGGTAGTTTGACTGGGGCGGTCTCCTCCCAAAGAGTAACGGAGGAGCACGAAGGTTAGCTAATCCTGGTCGGACATCAGGAGGTTAGTGCAATGGCATAAGCTAGCTTGACTGCGAGAGTGACGGCTCGAGCAGGTGCGAAAGCAGGTCATAGTGATCCGGTGGTTCTGAATGGAAGGGCCATCGCTCAACGGATAAAAGGTACTCCGGGGATAACAGGCTGATACCGCCCAAGAGTTCATATCGACGGCGGTGTTTGGCACCTCGATGTCGGCTCATCACATCCTGGGGCTGAAGTAGGTCCCAAGGGTATGGCTGTTCGCCATTTAAAGTGGTACGCGAGCTGGGTTTAGAACGTCGTGAGACAGTTCGGTCCCTATCTGCCGTGGGCGCTGGAGAATTGAGGGGGGCTGCTCCTAGTACGAGAGGACCGGAGTGGACGCATCACTGGTGTTCGGGTTGTCATGCCAATGGCACTGCCCGGTAGCTAAATGCGGAAAAGATAAGTGCTGAAAGCATCTAAGCACGAAACTTGCCCCGAGATGAGTTCTCCCTGA
>NZ_AZUB01000025.1:0-553 GCF_000568095.1 Enterobacter sp. DC4
TCAAAGGTTCATATCACCTCGCCGGCGCTTTTCGCAGATTAGCACGTCCTTCATCGCCTCTGACTGCCAGGGCATCCACCGTGTACGCTTAGTCGCTTAACCTCACAACCCGAAGATGTTTCACTTCATGATTGCGAAAATTTGAGAGACTCGAACACACCTTAAAGATGTGTCGTTTCAATTTTCAGCTTGATCCAGATTTTTAAAGAGCAAATATCTCAAACGTCACCCGAAGATGAGTTTTGAGATATGACGGCAGGTGACTTTCACTCACGAACCAGCAAGTGGCGTCCCCTAGGGGATTCGAACCCCTGTTACCGCCGTGAAAGGGCGGTGTCCTGGGCCTCTAGACGAAGGGGACACTGAAGTCTCAATCGCAAGACGCCTTGCTATTTACTTTTCATCAGACAATCTGTGTGAGCACTACAAAGGCAGGTTCTTTAAGGTAAGGAGGTGATCCAACCGCAGGTTCCCCTACGGTTACCTTGTTACGACTTCACCCCAGTCATGAATCACAAAGTGGTAAGCGCCCTCCCGAAGGTTAAGCTACCTA
>NZ_AZUB01000026.1:0-516 GCF_000568095.1 Enterobacter sp. DC4
TCAAAGGTTCATATCACCTCGCCGGCGCTTTTCGCAGATTAGCACGTCCTTCATCGCCTCTGACTGCCAGGGCATCCACCGTGTACGCTTAGTCGCTTAACCTCACAACCCGAAGATGTTTCACTTCTGATTGCAAAAATTTGAGAGACTCGAACACACCTTAAAGATGTGTCGTTTCAATTTTCAGCTTGATCCAGATTTTTAAAGAGCAAAACTTCGCAGTGCACCTTTTCAGGTTCACTCTGAAGTTTTCTTGTATTTGCAGTAAAAGATGGTGGAGCTATGCGGGATCGAACCGCAGACCTCCTGCGTGCAAAGCAGGCGCTCTCCCAGCTGAGCTATAGCCCCATCGTTTTGCAATCTCTGTACCGCTCATCCTTTAAAAGGAGTTTGGTAGGCCTGAGTGGACTTGAACCACCGACCTCACCCTTATCAGGGGTGCGCTCTAACCACCTGAGCTACAAGCCTGCAGAGATTTTTACTGCTGTTTTTCATCAGACAATCTGTGTGAGCACT
>NZ_AZUB01000027.1:0-373 GCF_000568095.1 Enterobacter sp. DC4
CTTGCGATTGAGACTTCAGTGTCCCCTTCGTCTAGAGGCCCAGGACACCGCCCTTTCACGGCGGTAACAGGGGTTCGAATCCCCTAGGGGACGCCACTTGCTGGTTCGTGAGTGAAAGTCACCTGCCTTAGTATCTCAAAACTCATCTTCGGGTGACGTTTGAGATATTTGCTCTTTAAAAATCTGGATCAAGCTGAAAATTGAAACGACACATCTTTAAGGTGTGTTCGAGTCTCTCAAATTTTCGCAATCAGAAGTGAAACATCTTCGGGTTGTGAGGTTAAGCGACTAAGCGTACACGGTGGATGCCCTGGCAGTCAGAGGCGATGAAGGACGTGCTAATCTGCGAAAAGCGCCGGCGAGGTGATATGAA
>NZ_AZUB01000028.1:0-348 GCF_000568095.1 Enterobacter sp. DC4
TTACCACTTTGTGATTCATGACTGGGGTGAAGTCGTAACAAGGTAACCGTAGGGGAACCTGCGGTTGGATCACCTCCTTACCTTAAAGAACCTGCCTTTGTAGTGCTCACACAGATTGTCTGATGAATGATGAACTTCTGAATGTACTTTTGAGTGCATTAAGAAGTTTTGCTCTTTAAAAATCTGGATCAAGCTGAAAATTGAAACGACACACATGTTATGTGTGTTCGAGTCTCTCAAATTTTCGCAATCAGAAGTGAAACATCTTCGGGTTGTGAGGTTAAGCGACTAAGCGTACACGGTGGATGCCCTGGCAGTCAGAGGCGATGAAGGACGTGCTAATCTGCG
>NZ_AZUB01000029.1:0-339 GCF_000568095.1 Enterobacter sp. DC4
TGAGCACCCTTATGCCCGTCACCACCACCCCGATCGACACCCGCACGCCCGTCGTCACCGTCACCGGCCCCCGCGGCCGGACCGTCCGCACCCTCGCCTGGTGCCGCTCCGCCCCCGGGGCTGATGCCGACCTGCGCGTGACGTACGGCCGCTTTGACGACGCCGGACGCCCCCTGGCCCAGGCCGACCCCCGCCTCGGGGCACCGGACACCCCCGTCGACAACCTGACCTTTATCTCCTCCCCCGACGGGCAGCCCCTGCGCACCCTCAGCGTCGATGCCGGACGCCGGATTATGCTGCATGACGCCGAAGGCCGCCCCTGCCGGCAGCAGGACGCCC
>NZ_AZUB01000030.1:0-337 GCF_000568095.1 Enterobacter sp. DC4
AGTGCTCACACAGATTGTCTGATGAAAAGTAAATAGCAAGGCGTCTTGCGATTGAGACTTCAGTGTCCCCTTCGTCTAGAGGCCCAGGACACCGCCCTTTCACGGCGGTAACAGGGGGTCGAATCCCCTAGGGGACGCCACTTGCTGGTTCGTGAGTGAAAGTCACCTGCCGTCATATCTCAAAACTCATCTTCGGGTGACGTTTGAGATATTTGCTCTTTTAAAATCTGGATCAAGCTGAAAATTGAAACGACACATCTTTAAGGTGTGTTCGAGTCTCTCAAATTTTCGCAATCATGAAGTGAAACATCTTCGGGTTGTGAGGTTAAGCGACTAA